>CAWBOI010000001.1:0-2101175 GCA_963790435.1 uncultured Chitinophagaceae bacterium | reverse complement strand
TGGCAAGAGACATTGCAACGTTAAACTCTTTCACTCATAACCAGGTAGATATAGCGATTGCAATGCGGTTTAATAAAATATATATCTTAGCACCCATGGTTATTATTAAAACGCATCAGGAATTTGAAGCCTACTTAGGTAAAGAACTGGGTGTTTCTGCCTGGCATAAAATTACGCAGGAACAAATAAATAACTTTGCAGATGCCACGTTAGATCATCAATGGATACACGTTGATCCTGAGAGAGCTAAAAAAGAAAGTCCTTTTAAAACAACCATTGCACACGGGTATCTTACCCTTTCGCTGTTGCCTTATTTTTGGAAACAAGTAGTAGATGTTCAAAACCTTAAGATGGAGGTTAATTATGGACTGGAAGGACTAAAGTTTGGGCAGGCGGTTGTTGTTGATAGTGAAGTAAGATGCAGGGTAGCACTAAAATCTATTATTAATTTAAGAGGTATTACCAAAGCAACCCTTTTCATTCAGTTAGAAATTAAAGACCAGCCAAAGCTTGCTTATGCAGGCGATGTTTTGTTTCTCTATCATTTTATATAATGAAAAGAAGGGATTGATGATTCCGTTCAACATCAATGAAGATAAATTCCCTGGTTCCAGCACCATCTCTCGCAGGAGGACGGTGCTGGAAAGTTGAAGATTACCACTTTATCATCAATAGCTTTCCCATTATATCGCATCGTCCCTTACAGGAGACGATGCTTGAACATTAAGAAATTAGTAAGCTATTCCTGGTTCTAATCTCGATGTTTG
The DNA here is from genome assembly GCA_963790435.1 of uncultured Chitinophagaceae bacterium. Lineage (GTDB taxonomy): Bacteria > Bacteroidota > Bacteroidia > Chitinophagales > Chitinophagaceae > Ilyomonas. Next base: position 2,100,408 of record CAWBOI010000001.1, on the reverse strand, counting down.
TTTTTGCCGCTTTTTTATTCAGGTCGCTTTCAAACTTCGTCGGGTAAAGAACAGACGATGTGAGCACTCAATCATTTTAAAAATAACTACTGCTTCTTTAAAGTGATACCTCCGGATGGCGTGGTGAGCGTCATTGTTGCATTGGCAGCATTGCCATTGATTTTACCGCTGTACGTCTGGCCTTTCTTTGGACCATCATTAAACGTAAAACTGATTTTAGAATTTTGATAGCTGCCTGAAAAGGTGTGCTGCGCGTTTTGATAATTGTTGTTGCCGTCGAATGTACTGCTCGCTTTTCCTGCATTGGGCACGTCAACAAAAAAATACTGGTCGGTTGCATCGGCGGTGTTAATCCAGGCTGCAGAGAGGTCGGGAATCAATGTATCGGCGGGACTGCTACCACCATCTTTTCCACAGGAAACAAAGAAGAGGAATACTGCAATGGCTACAAGCTGAAAGGTGCGTTTCATAACAAAATTATTCGGTTAAAGAATGAGTGAAGTCATCTGTTTTGTTTTTTAAATTGTTCAGCAATTGCTGGTCGGTGGTAACTAAGTTCACGATCTGTTTTTGTATCAAATTTTTTGATTCATCACTTTTTTTACCGGCATTAAAATAATTCCGGATCTGCTGCAACAAATCCCGCAAGGGATAGATGTTTTTTGTATGAACCGTGTCGAGCGCAAACGATACAACGTTGCTGAAAGAATCGGCTTTGCTTTTATCCCAAAAATTGTTGAGTGTTGATAAGTAATATGCCCTTTTTCCATCCAATTTGTCGTAGCTATTGTTGTAGTTGGTAACAGCTTCAGACAATTGCAGCAAGGCATTGGGATTGGTGAACGCATAATCAGAAATATACTTGAACGCACTGATAAGGTTTTGCGCATTTCTCGAATAATCTTCAAGGTCTTTCGTAATGTCGTAAAGGTTCCTGTCCTTGCCTTCCTGCACCTCTTTCGCAGTGCGCAAATCGTTATCTGTATAGCTTAGATTGTGCAGCACTTTCACAACCGAATCAAGCCCATTGTGCAATTGATTGATTTGAATTTGGCTCTTGCCAATCGAATCGGTTAACTGTTTGGAAATGTTTAAAAAACTTTTCAGGTAATTGTTCGATTGAAAACTTGCCACCACAATCTGCGTAATCAGCGAAGCATCTTTGGGTATTAATGTACGCCCTGCAAGCGGATACAAAACAATAAAGGTTCGGTCGGATGCCTGTATGTTGATTTGTGTGGATGTCGCACTTACCGGCGAATAAAAAATGCCCGCATCGTTGGTGGTTGCAGGCTTACCATCCACCAACATTGTATAGTTGCGCACCGCGGTATTGTTTTGCAACAACTGCCCTTTAAACTGTATTGTTTGGCAAAAAGAAGGACTCCAAAAAAGGGGTAAAAACAAAAGGAAGGCTAACCATTTCATCATCACTTGTGTATTTGCAAAGTAAGAGGAGAACCCGATGAAAGCGTTTGCTGGTTGTTGTACACAATTGCATTGTTCACATACACCCTTACATCGCTTTCATGCCCTTCTTTAAAAGGCAACGAAATATGAAAATTACCATACGCATCGGAAGTATCTCTGGCAAAGCCATTTTCAAAAATGATGATGGCATTGGGTACGCCGTTTCCTTTTTTATTCACAACAAGTCCGCTGATGGATACCGAATCGGGCTTTTTGCGCAAATGAATTTCCGAAGGTACTCCAGTGTTTTCAATTTTTAAAGGTACTGCATCGCTGTAATAGCCGTCCACAAAAGGTATCACGGTTACTTCTTTGTTGATGAATTCAGACGGCACATCGGTAAACTGGGCCAACCCGTTATAAATGTTTTGCGAGTCGGGTTTGTTGAGCAGAATTTTTATCGTTCCTGTATTGATGAGATTGCTTTTTGTTTCATCGCCAAACACGGTTATTTTAAAGGAAGTGAACGATGCCACAGGACGGAATAAATATCCCATGTAAATGATGAGAGCGAAGATTACCACAGGTCCCGCCAGGTCTAAGTTTCCGCCCATCACTTTACCGGAGTACCTGGCTTTCGATTTTAATGCGCCCGATAAAAATGCTGCCGCAATGAAACCCGCAATCACCAAAAGAAAGTAATACAACGGCAGGCTGATGTTATTCAATTTATCAGTAAAGAAAATAAAAAACAACGCTACACCAACGAACACGAGAAAGCCAACAGCAGAGATAATAACCCAGGTAAGTGGTGAAATGGGTTTTTCTTTTTCAGTATTCATGAAAGGTAAAATTTATAATGAACTTCGACGACAATAATTTCATCATTCAACTTCGTAAAATTGCGTAAAAACAAACTGTTTGCAAAAGAACAAAAGGTTTAGACGAAGTTTTTATGTGCAATGTAAGCGTGATATCTTTTCAACTTCAGCATTGTATGATAAATAGAAAACGGGAATGCAAAAATCGCTATCCTTAATTCATCGTAGCTGATCTTAATTAATGAAACAACTACACTGTGCAGAAAATGCAACCGGTTCGCAACTTTTAAAAGTAAGTTTCTATTTGCAATGCTCTTTGTTTATCTGCCATTGTAAACCTATTTCATAGTTGTTCATACAGTTCAATTTTTACTATTCTATCTTTCTTCGTACTAAACCAAAAACATCTTCCAAACTCCGCTTTCTTCTCTACTTTTAACCCATGCGAAAATGGCTGCAACGATGGCTTCGGCAACCGATTATTAATCTTGCAAACAGGTTTTCTTCACGTCCTGATAAAGAGCGCGTGTTTGCTGCACTTACACAGCTTCACAGCGATATTGTTTCAGGTAATGAAAAGAAGGGATTGATGGTTCCGTTCAACATCAATGAAGATAAATTTGTTGTTTTATCCGATCAGCACAAAGGCGCCAAAAACGGCTTTGATGATTTTGCCGATAACGAAAACAATTATCTCGCGGCGCTCGATTATTACTATCAAAACGGTTACTTCTATATCAACCTTGGCGACAGCGAAGAGCTTTGGGAAAACACCCTGCCGCCGGTAAAAAAGCACAATACCGCTTCGTTTGAAAAAGAAAGTTTGTTTTTGCAGGAAAATAAATTCATAAAAATTTTTGGCAACCACGATTTGTATTGGGACAACGACCCGCTAGCCTCTTTGGAGTTGAAAAGTATTTATGGTGAGGAAGTGAAGATTTATGAAGGTGCGATTTTGCAAACAACCATTAACGAAAAGCCGTTTCAAATTTATCTCACGCATGGGCATCAGGGCGATTTGCAAAGCGATGGCAACTGGTTTAGCAAATGGTTTGTATCGAATGTGTGGGCGAAAATTCAGGCGTATTTAGAAATCAATCCGAACACGCCGGCTTACGATACGCAGTTAAAAACCGCGCATAACCAAATGATGTATCAGTGGAGCAGTGATAACAACATGGCTTTGATAACAGGTCATACACACCAGCCGGTTTTTGAATCACTTACCTTGCTTGAACGCTTATATCAAAAGTTGGAAGAAGCCAAAAGAAAAAATGATGATAAAACCATTGCTGATATTGAATCGCACATCAATCATCGCTTTGAGCGGGGCGAAGTGCTGCCCGATTTCACCAAATACAAACCCAATTATTTTAACAGCGGTTGCTGTTGTTTTAGTGATGGAGATATTACCGGAATTGAAATTGAAAATGGCTGCATCCGGTTGATAAAATGGAAATACGATGAAACGAACCAATCAAAACGCCTGGTATTGGAAGAAGCCGGAATGGCAACATTGATAGATGTGATAAAAATGAAAACGGTATAAAATGTTATCGGATGATTGTAAATTCGCCGAAGTTTTCCTCATCCATTTTCTTCACTTTCACTTCACTTACTTTAGCTCTTGCCGGTCCCCGCTTGCACCATTCTATAAACTGCTGTAGCCCTTGCTGCGAGCCGCTTGCAACAATTTCAACACAATCATCGGGCGTGTTTTTTACCCAGCCGGTGATGCCGGTTTCATCTGCCATTTTCTTTGCCGTAGCGCGATAAAACACACCTTGCACTTTTCCTTTAACCATCAAATGAACGGTGGGCATATCAACCATTTTATTTTCGATAAAAGTAAAAAAACACTTTTGTTTTTGCACGAATACCAACACAGCAAAGCATTGCAATATTTTTGCACAAAACAAAACGATGCTTGAACCATGGCGTACCGGAAAAGTCATTCAAATAGAAGAGGCTACCGCCAACACCAAACGCTTTTGGATAGCCGTGCAGGAGGTTGACCAATTTGATTTTATACCCGGCCAGTTTGTAACCCTTGATTTGCCCATTCATGAAAAGCGAAACAAACGCTGGCGCAGCTATTCCATTGCTTCCCCGCCCGATGGTACCAATGTGGTTGAGTTGGTAATTGTGTTGCTGGAAGGCGGCTTAGGTTCTACTTATTTATTCTATGAAATAAAGGTTGGAAGTGAGTTGACATTGCGAGGTCCGCAGGGAACATTTGTGTTGCCGAAAGAACTGGATAAAAACCTGTTTTTAGTTTGCACCGGCACAGGCGTAGCACCGTTTCGTTCGATGCTGCATTACATTCATCAACACAATCTTGAACACCAAAACATCTATCTTATTTTTGGTTGCAGAACGTTATCAGATTGTTTGTATAAAGAAGAACTGGAAGCATTAAGCAATGAGATGAAAGGCTTTTATTATCTGCCTACTTTTTCGCGCGAAAACAAAAACAATACGAGCATTCATCACGGCTATGTGCATCGTTTGTATGAAGACATTATCGAGAAAGAAAAAGCACCTGCGGCCTTTTTTTTATGTGGATGGAAAAACATGATTGACGAAGCCAAAGAAAGGATTTTATCTTATGGCTACAGCCGGTATGATGTGCATTTGGAATTGTATGGGTAGAAAGTCGCAAGCTGTTAGCTGCAAGCTACAAGTATTGAGCATATACCCTTTGTTTTTGCTTGTAGCTTGCAGCTAACGGCTTGTAGCTTTATAACTTATTGATCATCGCAAACAACTTCTTCTGCACCTCATCTTTGTGGATGCGTTCCTGCTGCATGGTATCGCGGTGACGAAGCGTAACCGTTCCATCTTCTTTTGTTTGATGGTCAACCGTCACGCAAAATGGTGTACCAATCGCATCCTGCCTTCTGTAACGTTTTCCAATGGTATCTTTTTCTTCGTAAAACGATTTAAAATAAGGCTGACAATCCTTCATGATTTCACGCGCAATATCGGGCAAACCATCTTTCTTGGTTAGAGGCAAAACGGCAAGTTTAACAGGCGCTAAAACCGGCGGAATATGAAGCACTACGCGGCTGTCTTTACTGCCATCTTCTTTGGTTAAAACTTCTTCTTCATAGCTATGTGAAAGAATGAGCAGAAACATTCTGTCTAAACCAATGGAAGTTTCAATTACGTACGGAAGGTAATGCTGGTTGATCTCCGTATCGAAGTACGTCATCTTTTTACCGCTGTATGTTTGGTGTTGAGATAAATCGAAATCGCTGCGCGAATGAATGCCTTCCACTTCGCGAAAGCCCATTGGAAAATTGTATTCAATATCACAAGCTTCTTTGGCATAATGCGCAAGTTTCACATGGTCGTGATAACGATAATCGTGCGCCGGAATGCCCAGGTTCGTATGCCATTGCAAGCGTTCCTTTTTCCAGTGTTGATACCATTCGCCTTCCGTGCCGGGACGCACAAAAAACTGCATTTCCATTTGCTCAAATTCTCTCATGCGGAAGATGAATTGCCGCGCTACAATTTCGTTGCGAAACGCCTTTCCAATTTGTGCAATACCAAACGGAATTTTCATACGTGCCGATTTCTGCACATTTAAAAAGTTTACAAAGATTCCCTGTGCTGTTTCAGGTCGCAAATAAATGGTTTCAGCATCGCCACTCACCGCACCCAATTGCGTAGAGAACATAAGGTTGAACTGGCGAATGTCCGTCCAGTTACAAGTCTCACTCACACTGCATTTGATGTTGTTGTCTTCAATCAATTTTTTCAAACCGGCAAAATCTTCTTTTGCTAATAAAGCATCCATATCGCTTAACAAAGCTTCGCTTTTATCGGCAGGCAATGTTTCTGCATAACCTTCTATCAAATGATCAACGCGATACCGTTTTTTGCTGTCCTTATTATCAATCATCGGGTCGCTAAAATTATCAACATGCCCGCTGGCTTTCCATGTTGTCGGGTGCATAAAAATGGCAGCATCAACACCCACAATGTTTTCGTGCAATTGCGTCATGCTGCGCCACCAATGGTCGCGAATGTTCTTCTTCAATTCGCATCCCCACGGACCATAATCGTACACAGCGCTTAAGCCATCATAAATTTCACTGCTGGGAAAAATAAAACCGTATTCTTTGGCGTGGGCAATGATTGCCTGTAGCTTGCCTTCTTGTTGACTGCTCATAGGGCGGCAAAGATAATAGAAACCCTCACCCCAACCCCTCTCCACGGGTGGAGAGGGGCTTTTGACGATAATTGTGCAGAATTGTTTCTTATATGTTGGTTTTTTGATTGTAAACTTCTGTCATCCCATTTGTTTTATAAATCCCAGTTAAGACAATCATCATCCGTGCACGCAGTTCGTGTAATCTGTGTTCTATAAATGGCATGGTATTTTGTTTTTGTACAATTATTCACTAACGATAAAAAATTAGTTTTATGCCGAACGAAAAAACAGATTCATTAGGGTTTTCAACTGAAAATCCAGATCAGCAGAGAGATATGGCTGCCAAAGGCGGACCAACCACAACATTAGGCAAAGCGAACAGTAAACACGTTGCATCAACGCCTGCTACTTCTGATACGCAAACAGAAATTACATCCGACACAGAAGATAACGGCGATAGTAGTAAAGAAACGCGGCAAACGAAGTAGAAGTAAAAGAGAATGTATTAACAAAACAAAAGCTGGTTGTGTAAGATAACCAGCTTTTGTTTTTACCCTTATTTTTACCGCATGAACATAACGCTTCGCAGAGCCGAAAAGGGAGATTGCCCCCGAATGCTTGACCTTGTAAAAGAACTGGCAACATTTGAACGCGCCCCGGAAGAAGTAACCATTACATTAGAACATTTTACCGAAAGCGGCTTTGGCGAAAAGCCCGTCTGGTGGGCATTTGTGGCGGAGGAAAACAATGTTATTCTTGGTTTTGCCATGTATTACATTCGCTTCTCTACATGGAAAGGCCAGCGTTTGTATTTGGAGGATTTTATTGTAACCGAAGAAGCCCGTGGCAGAGGCATTGGCAAGATGTTGTTTGAAAGAATTATTCAGGAAGGAAAAGAGCGGGGCTTTACCGGAATGATGCTGCAAGTATTGGATTGGAACGAACCGGCTGTTGCTTTTTATAAGAAATATGGCATGACGGTAAGTGGTGAATGGATGAATGCGAGTTTAGATTTTTGATTGGTGATTTGTGAATTTTGCAAAAATATGAATCGCCAACTATTCATGGCTTTGCGAGGGCTTGGTTTAGAAATTTATTAATGTAAGAGACGTTTTAGTAAGTATAGAAAGTTTGCTTCATTAAACTATAAATTATTGAACCAATCAGTTTTTACTTCTACGGTTTCTGTTAATTTAGTATCAATACCAAGTCTTAATTCCTTCAGTTTATCACACAACAGTTCTCCATCAATTAAATCGATTGGAGGAGCACCATCCCTTGTTGCTTCTTTGGCTGCTTCTCTTGTAAATGTACCAGTTGTGATAAACAGTCCTTTATCAGCACGACCTTGCATAGCGCCTCTAAAATCTCTTATTTTGTCTGGTGTAATTGAACTTCTGTATTCTCTTGCATTGAAAGATAACATGAAAGCTTAGAAATCCACTTATTCTTACAATCCCTTTTCCGTCTATCCCTCCATCACCTGTTTTACCTGTTACTTCTACTTGGAAGAAACCGCTTTCTCTTAAGATTCTTTGAGCAAGCCGTTCAAAAGCAGAAGGTGAAATGTTATAGAGAGTATTTAATAGTTGCTGTTTCCAATTTTCAGAGGTCTCAATTTCAAGTGCAACTTCCTTTTCTGTTTGTCTTTCTCGTTCATCTTTACTTTCGATTTTAGTCAATCTTGTTTGTTCTCTAACTGTACGTTTAATTTGGTCTGGATCAAGCGTTGAAATATTGATGTCTGGACGCGATAGAGCCCAAATACCTCTGGAGGAATTTTCAAGTAGACCAAACTTTTTAAGGTAGGTTCTACTCCATGCTAATCTATAATCAACCTCATTGATTGTACCGTCCTCCCCATGCGGAATTTGTAAAACATCATCATGAATTTGGGCAATTTCGTAAACTTTTCCATTTACTTCTTCAATCGAGCCTGAACCGCCAAGCTGTTGTAAAGCACAAATAGTTGGAATGAGTAGTTCGTCAAATGTTGGGATATTCGAGTTTAGTTTTCTTCTTGCCATCGCAATGTCTTGATGTAATTATTTTGATGTTTAAAGAATTGCAAGGAGTACAAACCATAATTCATGAAATCATAATTCACAACTCTAAACTCAATTCAGCACTGCATTCTGGCTTGTCATCAGTTTTTCATCTTCCTTTACTTTTTGTTCCCATTGCCAGGCAGTGCGCATCATGTCTTTTAAATCGTATTGAATGTTCCAGCCCAGGTCATCCACCGCCAACTGATTGTTGGCATAAATGGCAACCACATCGCCGGGGCGGCGCGGACCAATTTTATAATTGAGCTTTACGCCAGATACTTCTTCAAACGCATGAATGGCTTCGAGCACCGTTACGCCATTGCCACTTCCTAAATTAAAAATGTCGCAGTTCGTTTTGTTTTTGTTTTTGTTCAAATATTCAAATGCTAAGGTGTGTGCATGAGCAATGTCGCTTACATGAATGTAATCGCGCACGCAGCTTCCATCACGGGTTTCGTAGTCATCGCCATACACCGTCATTTGCGGCAATTTGCCAATGGCAGTTTGGGTGATAGCAGGTACCAAATTTTGCGGCTTGCCCAAAGGAAGCTCGCCAATTTTTATAGACGGGTGCGCCCCAACCGGGTTGAAATAACGCAGCAAAATGGCATTGACATTGGGCGTAACTTTTACAAAATCTTTGATGATGTCTTCGCTCATTTGCTTCGTAGCTCCGTATGGCGATTCCGCTTTTTTGGTAGGCGAATTTTCGGTAACAGGAATGTTGTCGGGATTGCCGTACACGGTGCAGGAAGATGAAAACACAAAGCTCGGAATGTGAAATTCCTTCACGCATTTCAACAAATTAATCAACGAAACCAAGTTGTTTTCGTAATATAAAATAGGTTCGGCAACCGATTCGCCAACGGCTTTGTATGCCGCAAAATGAATGATGCCGCTGATGTCTTCATTCTCCTGAAACACAGCCAGCGTTTCATCAAAATTTTTCAAATCCACTTTGTAATTTTTCAACTTCTTGCCGGTTATTTTTTCTATGCCATTGAGCAGGTAAGTGGTAGAGCGTGAATTGTCATCAATCGAAATTACTTCATAGCCATTCTCAATTAAGTCAACTACCGTATGTGAGCCGATGTATCCGCAACCGCCGGTTACCAGAATTTTTTGCATGGTTTGTTTTTTGGAGATGCGCAAAATAGGAAAAAAGTAGGAGAGTGATTTTGCCATTGTATTACTGCAGTTGTTGTGTGTAGCAGTAAAGCGGTAACTCATTATCAATCATCTTTGCTGAAGGTTGAGATGGGTAGTACATAATTAACAAATAAGTGCAAAACCAAAGGCAGCAGCTTTTATACCTATCATTTAATTTTGACAACTTTTTTATAAAAACGAAGATTCAAAAATTGAATAAAAACTTATTTTCAATAAAACAAAAAGAGATGAAATCGTACGAAAAATTATTAGCTGAAAATAAAATATGGGCAAACCAAAAAGTAGAAGACGATCCTGAATTTTTTAATCGTCTCGCGCAATTGCAAAAACCTGAATTTTTATGGATTGGCTGTAGCGACAGTCGTGTGCCGGCAGACAGGATTACCAACACACAACCTGGAGAAATCTTCGTGCATCGCAATATCGCTAACATGGTAGTGCCTACCGATGTGAACCTGCTGAGTGTACTTGATTATGCCGTGAATCATCTGAAAGTAAAGCATGTGATTGTATGCGGACATTATGGCTGCGGCGGCATCAATGCTGCACTTAGTAATATTGATTACGGCCATATTCTGAATATGTGGCTACGCGATATTAAAGACGTTTACATCATGTATAAAGATGAACTGGATGCTATAGCAGATAAAGAAGCCAAATCGGACCGGATGGTGGAATTGAATGTAATTGAGCAGGTAAAAGACTTAGCCCGCACCTCTATCATTCAGCGGATATGGAAGGAAGAGCAACGCCCGCATTTGCATGGCTGGGTGTATGGTTTAAAAGATGGCAGAATAAAACCCATTTTTGAAATGCCTGCCGGCACCGAAGTACAAGATGTTTATAAGTTTTCGGTGTAAGGAATTTCTTAAATCTTCATAGCAATTTAATTAGCCACTAATGTTTGATTTTGTTTCTGATATCAAAATATCCGGGACATATATAAGTTTATAAGGCTCTAACAAATGCAGTATTTGTTTACTTAAATGTTTCCAAGAATAGATTCCATCGTTCATCCATGATGAACTGACTACCATAGTTTTTGGGAATGTTTTTATAAACAAGTTCATCATTTCATCATGATTGAAGAGATACCATGAAGTAAAATAGGGAAAAGAGATATAAAGGCTCTTGCCAATATACTTTTTGTCGAATGTTAAACGACTTTTTAATTGCACTTTAATAAAGGTAGAGCCATTAATATGTTGTGCAAGAAAATCGGCCCCTTGCCAGTCATCATCTAATTTGATTGATGAAAAACCATAATCAGCTAATAACCCTGCAAGTTTTTGAAAATTGTATCTTTCTTTTTGGCGACTGTTTAGGTCAGTGTATTTTATGTGTGTAAGTTTCATCTTTCATTCAAGAAATAAAAATATCAAAACCTGAAACCTATTGAGTAACCACATTTGCAAACGCACTTTTTATCGTATCACAGAAATTCGATTGCACCATTTTTTCAGCCGCAAGAATCATATTTTTAAAAGCATTGGCGTTGCTGATGCCATGACCAATAATCACTGGCTTACCAACACCTAGAACGGGAGTTCCGCCATAATTTTCATAATGAAAGCGGCTCATGTATTCGTCCCTCTCAATGCCGCGTTGCACCGAAATATCATACAGCGATTCTGCCATTTTTAATATCACATTGCCGGTAAATCCATCGCATACAACTACATCTGCTTTATCTATAAATACATCTCTTCCTTCAATATTGCCAATGAAATTAATAGCGGCATTTTCTTTTAACAGGGGATAAGTTGCCTGCGCTAAAATGTTGCCTTTGCTTTCTTCTTCACCCACGTTCAGCAAACCAATACGGGGTTTGGAAATGCCCAAAATATGCTCGGCATACATACTGCCTAAAATAGCAAACTGGTTCAATTGTTCGGGCTTGCAATCAGCGTTCAAACCTACATCAAGCAACAAACCTGTAGCACCGTTTATCTTGGGAACAATCGTAGAAATAGTAGGTCGCAACACGCCTTCAATAGCTTTGATGGTGTACATCGTTCCCACCAGCATAGCACCTGTGTTGCCTGCACTTAAAAATGCATCTATTTTGCCCGTAGCTAACAGGTGAAAACCAATGGCAATAGAAGATTGCTGTTTTTCTTTTAATGCTTTTACAGGATGCTCATGGTAGCCGATAACTTCCGGCGCATGAACGATGCGGGTATATGGAGAAGAGATTTGGTTTTGGCTGAATAAGGCTTGTATCTGCGGCTCATCGCCGATGCAAAAAAGGGTTGCCGGTATTGAACTTTTCGACAGGTATAACTGCAAACCCAATGCGGCTTCGAGCGGGGCATAATCGCCACCCATCATGTCTATCCCTATGTTCATAGGCGGCAAGCTAATAAGAAATAGGGAAACCTAAAAAATGAAATGAACCACAAAGGCACAGAGAACACGAAGGAACACAAAGAAGTAAAAACTTCGTGCACCTTCTTTCCTTTCTGTCCCTGCCTACCGGCAGGCAGGTTTGTGGTTCAACTGATTTTATAAAGACAAGCTACGCTTTCAATGGCGCTTTTTCCGATACTACTTTTCCTTTGTAGTACAGCTTGCCTTCGCTTACATGAGCGCGATGACGCACGTGCAATTCGCCGGTGGTAGTGTCTTTACTCAGCGTTACTTCTTCAGCTTTATAATGTGTTCTGCGTTTGGCACTGCGTTGCTGCGAATGCCTGCGTTTCGGATTTGGCATGACTTGTTATTTTAAAATAATTATTGTAAATTTTTAAATTGCTCTAACCCCTTCCAGATGAGGTTTTCACCCTTCTCTGTTTCGTTTCTCATTTGCTCTAATTTGCTCAATACTTCTTTGTTGCAGGTGCTCCTTCCTTCAACATCATCAGCACAAATTTTTTGCGAAGGAATGCTTAAGTTGATGAATTCATAAATCCAGTCGCCCACATACAAATGACTTTCTGTTTTCGAAATGTAATATACATCCGGATCTTCTTCCTGTTCATTCATCTTGTCCGGCTCATCAACCATTTTCACCACAACATTAAATTCGTCCCAAAGCTTTACAGTGAGCGTATTTCCGCAACGGTCGCAAAGCGCATTAGCCGTTCCGTCAACATCAAATTTCAGTAGCATAAAGCCGTTTTTTTTATCTAACGATAGCTTTATGTGTGCATTGCAATTGGTAAAATCCTGCTCGCCGTATAGTGCAAAGAACTTGTCGTCTATATTGTAATGATATTCGTGAACACCCGGTTTTAATCCTACAAACGCTATCTCATACGCTCTCCGGTTATTCATAGCTCAAAATTAAGGGTGGCAAAAGTATGGTAAAAAACTGTGATAACGAAGACTGAGCTATTGTTTTAAGAGAATGTTTTGGATGATGAGTGATACCTCCAAGACGCGAAGTTTGCTTTTATACGTATTTCTTCAGGAGATGTCAGCCATCTCTACAACAATCTTTTACAGCGAACCTGCCTGCCGGTAGGCAGGAACACTAAGACGCGAAGAAAAGTGATTCACAATAGTAGAGTTGTTTCCCTGGTTTGGTTTTGCCTCTTTTTTATGAGAAAAGAAAAAACACTTTTTATTGCTATTTCTTGTAAAGAAAAGACGCGAAAGAAAACAAATATTTCCTTCGCTTCTTTGCGTCTCCGCGGTATAAAAATTACATTCTCGGATCCAATGCCCGCTTAATTCGTTCGGCAACATCTTCCAAATGATATTTGCTCATCTTATCCGAAGTACCGGGAATGGCAACCCATATTCTGTTACGCAAGTTAACCAAATGTCCTCTTGCGATAGAAACCACATCGTTTGATTTTACGTTGGTGCTGCCCAGGCTTCCCAACGAGCCAAATGAAAAAGTGATGCCTCCAGCCGACGGCTGTAAAATATTGATCAATGCTTCGGTATAAGCTTTTTGAACATTGCGGCGATACATATCAATCGGTTTCTTTGTTTGCAACTCGCTCCAGATGCCGCTTTCAGCATCGGTAAGCATTTCATCGGCAGTGTATGGATTTTGATCACTAAACCTGTAACTGCTGTACACCATGCGCGCCAGCCGCGAAGAAGACACTAAGCTATTAATAGTATTGGTTTGAATGTTGCCCGCGGCATCTGCTGTGGAAGGGTTGCTGAATTTGTTTAAAATATTTTTATTCAACAACCAGGTCGGTGTTTCAAACAATTGCTTGTTTAAAAAAGCAACTGCTTCTTTTTGCACCGCTTTTGGTGTGGGTGAATATACATCGCCGCTTTGCTCCACACTCTTGGGCACTTCATAAATGCCACCCACATTTTTCAATACATGGAATACATAACGGTTGTATTGAATGGCAAGCTGCGAATACATGTCTTCGAGATTATCGTATTTATCCGCATCTTCTTTAGTCCAGATCGTCAATTGTGGCAAAATGCGCTTCAGGTTTCTGATTCCATATTCACCGGCTTTCATGCTGTTATCTCCTAAATCTTCAGTTTGAGAATGCGGGTCATAAGGATTGGTTTCAGTTCCAAACCATAATCTGGGATTGACTTTCAGGCTGTCTATCACCCATTTGTTCACAATCTTTTTATCTTCTTCTTCGGTTTTTCCACCGCTGTAAGAATAGCCCCATTGAATCGCCCATTTATCATACTCGCCAATGCGTGGAAACAAACCCATTTCAGAAATATGATCTTCGGGTTGCGCAACATAATTAAAGCGTGCATAATCCATAATCGAAGGTGTATGTCCATGCGCTTCCACCCATTTTTTGCTTCGCAAAGAATCAACGGGAACCGTGCTGCTGCTTCCCATGTTATGTCGCAAACCCAGCGTATGGCCAATTTCATGTGAAGAAACAAAACGTACCAACTGACCCATTAATGAGTCGTTCAGTTTCATGGTTCTTGCTTTCGGGTCAACGGCTGCAGTTTGTATAAAGTACCAATCGTGCAACAGCTTCATTACATTGTGATACCAACCAATATGGCTTTCCAAAATCTCACCCGTGTGCGGGTCGTGAACATTGGGACCATAAGCATTTTCAATGTCGGAAGCAAAATAGCGAAGCACCGAATAGCGGGCATCTTCAAGGCTCATAGTGTCAGCATTTTCAGGCCATTCTTTTGCCATTATTGCATTTTTAAAACCCGCTTTTTCAAACGCTTTCTGCCAATCGTTAATGCCCTGGATTAAATATGGTCGCCATTTTTTTGGCGTTGCCGGGTCAATATAATATACAATGGGTTTGGCAGGTTCCACCAGTTCGCCGCGTTTCCATTTGTCCATGTCTTCGGGCTTCGGTTCCAGGCGCCAGCGAACAACAAACACATCATTTTTTACTTTTTGCTGTTCATCTCCATACACTGTGTAGTCATCAGCAAAAAAGCCAACCCGTGGGTCGAAAGACCGCTTCGCCATTGGCTTTGGAGGCAGCATGATGAATGAATTGTTGATCTCCAGCGTTACCGCACCCGCGGCATTGGCAGCAGGAAACGTAGTGGAAGGAAAAGGGCTAAAAGAAAAACCTCCAAAACTGGCACTCGAACCAAATGTTTTTACAGTTCTTACTTCGGTGTTTAACGGATAGCTGTTGATGTTGTTGATGTAAGAACGGTCGCTGATTAAGCCCGATAAATTGTAAGCCCTTTTGTCCCAGGGATTGATGCTTACGATTTGATTATCGCCGCGGAAAAAATCGGTAACATCAATTACGATACTTGCCGAATCGCGGTTATTCAAAGTATCTCTTCCAAACGCTTTGATGTCAAATACTGCTGCAATTGGGTTCTCGTTTGAGTTGGTTACTGCTTTATAAATTTGATTGGAAGAATCAGCAACATTCACAATGGTTACAACACGCAGAAAGATATTATTGTTCGGTCCACGTTCAAACTCTATCGTTTGTTGGTTGGTCAGCTCGCCGCCATACACATTGCCACCGGCGGGCGTGCGGCTATAACGCGTAACGGCTAAAATTTCTTTGTTCAATAAACTATCGGGTATTTCAAAATACCATTTTTCATCCACCTTATGAACGGTGAACAAACCCCGTTTCGTAATGGCTTTAGCCGTTATCACATCGCTGTAAGCTTTCGGCACGCCTATTTTTTGTGGCGGAAGGCGGTGAGCAGTGTCGCCGCTTGGCGTAGCCTTCGTGGCGGTTGGGTTTGGTGCTGTTACGGTTTTTTTCACCACACAACTTGCCAGCATCATAATTACAGCCAGTAACATCCCTGTTTTTCTCATGTTCTTTTTTCTTTTTAAAAACGCGATGAAGATAATGTGCGAGCTATAAAGTTGAAAGCGATAAAACAAAAAGGGGTTTAGTATTCTTGTTAAAAATAAAAGAACATTGATAAAACAACACTGGTTAAAAAATGATGCAAAAACAAACCTTGTTGTTTTTATATCTTTTCTAAAAGGCTTCTATCCGCGAAACCTTTATATTCGTTGTCAATTTTTATTTTGTAAGAATGATGATTGCAGCCCTGTTAAAAGGTTTGGCGTTGGGATTATTGCTTAGTATATCGGTAGGTCCGGTTATCTTTTCTATTATTCGTCAAAGCTTAAACAATGGTCATAAAGGCGGTTTCGCTTTTGTAGCTGGTGTAAGTGCCAGCGATATTTTATTGGTATTGGTTTGCAACATTTTTTCGCAGTTGTTTAAGCAGGCAATGAGCCATGAAAAAACCATTGGCATTGCGGGAAGCATCTTTTTAATTTTATTGGGCGTATTTAATTTTTTCTTTAAAAAAGTACCAAAGCCCGATGAGGTAAAAGTGATTACCGTGTTTAGAAAACGAGATATGCTGGCAGGTTTTTTTTCCGGCTTTTTTATGAACCTTTTAAACCCCGGTGTTTCATTGTTTTGGTTTGCAGCTTCGGCAACCATTTTAGAAGATGCTGAAACAGTTGCGCAACCCGGTCAATACCGTTTGATTGTATTTGTAACCTGCTTGTTGTTTGTGCTCGCAGCCGATATAAGCAAGGTAATGCTGGCTGGAAGAATTCGCACGAAGCTCACGCCACACAACATTCATATCATTGACCGCATTTCAGGAATCATTTTAATGATTTTTGGTATTGTACTTATGTACGGAATTTTTACGGGCCACATGGTAGGCAAGCAAATGAATTAATTTTGTCGCATGGCTTCTTTTTCAGGCAAAACCAAACGTTACCGTTTCTGGCGCTGGTGTACGCGTGTGCTTGTTTTCATGCTTTTTTCTTCTTTTGCTTATATTTTAATTTGTAAATGGGTAATGCCTCCCCTAACGCTTACGCAGCTTGGAAGTTGGTTGAGTGGGGATGGTTTGAAAAGAAGCTATGTAAGCGATAAAGACATTTCGCCGAATATCAAACTGGCGGCTATGGCTGGAGAAGACCAATTGTTTCCATTACATAGCGGCTTTGATTGGAAGTCGCTTGAAAAAAGTTTATCAACGAATCCAAAAAAGAAAAGCCGTGTTCGGGGAAGTGCTGCCAGCACCATCAGTCAGCAAGTGGCTAAGAATGTGTTTTTGTGGCAGGGCGAAGGCATTTTAAAATACATTCGTAAAGTGCCGGAGTTTTATTTTACTAAAATGATAGAGTGGATTTGGGGTAAGCAGCGCATTTTAGAAGTGTATTTGAATGTGATTGAAATGGGCAAAGGCATTTATGGTGTGGAAGCCGCTTCACAGGCCTATTTTGGTAAAAGTGCAAAGGCCCTTTCACGCAAAGAAGCGGCTATGATTATTGCCTGTTTGCCCAATCCTAAAGTTTTTACCATAAAACCCGAAAGCCGTTTTGTAAGCTGGAAGAAGGACTGGATATTAAAACAAATGAGTAACATTCAAAACGATGATGATATAAAGGCACTGGTTCAATAAATCTTTCTAACATTTAGGTGTGATTCTTCACCGTTTTTATGAATTTGGTGAATGGTGCTTACAATTATTTTATTATCGCCTTATCTTTCGAGCGCTAAGTTGTTCATAAAGAACACTCTCATCTACAAACGCTTTGTGCAAATTTCTATTAAAGTTTTGTGCAACTTTTTGCATACATAAATCCATTCTGCTTTAAAATTAGTAATACAATTTGTTTTACAACACGGCATTTAACTTTTATAAGCTTTAATTGCTTATACTTTTTTAACTAATCTTAACCTTATTTTTACAAAAGTGTTTTTTTGACTTTTATAAATAGGAGCTAAGAGTTTGAAAATCAATATTATATTAACTTTTAGAAAGTTTAAGAAAATTACAATTAACTTTATGAACAATAAATACAAATTCCTAACTTAGCAAAAATTTTTTAACAGGTTGCTTATGCGAAAAAAAATCGACTGCTTGGCTGTAAAACTCTGTACAGCCTTTATTTTCATTCTGCTTTCTTCCGGTTTGTTTGCACAAAAAACAGTTAAGGGTACAATAACCAGTGCGAAAGACAATTCAGCTATTAACGGCGCGAGTGTTTTAGTAAAAGGAACTAATATCGGTGCAGCAACCGATGCGAATGGTGCTTTTAGCCTTAATGTTCCAAACGGCAGAAACACACTTGTTGTTTCTTATGTTGGGTACAACGACCAGGAGGTAAACATCTCCAGCACAACATCAGTAACGGTGTCGTTGACAGAAAGAACTTCATCCTTGGATGAAATTGTGGTTACAGGCTACACCACACAGAAAAAGAAGGACATTACCGGTGCTGTAGCGGTTGTGGACGTAGGCGATGCCAAAAAGATACCCGCTACCAGTTCTGAACAATTATTACAAGGACAGGCTGCTGGTGTTACAGTAATTAATTCCGGAGCTCCGGGAGCACCAAGCACTGTATTTGTACGTGGCATTTCTAACTTTGGACATACGCAGCCTTTATATGTTGTAGATGGTGTTCAGGTCGGAGATATGTCAACCGTCAATCCCAACGATATAGCGAGCATCTCCGTTCTAAAAGACGCGGGTTCGGCAGCCATTTATGGCGTTTCGGGTGGTAATGGCGTGGTAGTGGTTACTACGAAAAAGGGCAGATCGGGCAAATCTACCATCAGCTATGATGCTTACTTTGGTACGCAAAGACCATTGTCTGGCAACGTATGGCATTTGATGAATCCTAAACAGCAATCAGAACTTGCTTTCAGGGCAGGCGATGCCGGAACAGAAGCTTTGTATCCGGGTGGTGCGGGAGTCATTCCTAAATACGGGTATCATGGCGGCTCATCTGCACCAGGGTCGTTTGGTGATGCAGGCGTTACGAACAACGATTCTATCTTACAATATTATCATTTTGATGCGGCCAATCCAGGAAACGATTTTCTTGTACAAAGATTTGCTCAGGGAGCGGGAACCGACTGGTTCCATTCAGTTTTCAAACCTGCTTTTCAGCAGATGCAAACCATTACTGCAAGCGGCGGCGGGGATAAAAGCACTTATCTGTTTTCGGTAAACTATTTAGACCAAAATGGTACGCTCCTTAATAACTATGAAAAAAGATATTCAGCCCGCTTGAATACAACTTTTAATGTAAAAGATCATATTCGCTTTGGCGAAAGTGGCTATATAACTTACAGAGAAAACAACGGCGGATACAATGGCACACAGCAACAGGAAGGTGGTCCGATAGCTTATACTTTCCGTGAAATGCCAATCATTCCAGTGTATGATATTGCTGGCAATTATGGTGGTGGTTATACAGGGCCCAAAGGTGAGCCTTTGGGTAATGGAAGTAATCCATATGCGCTTTTAGCAAGGCAGGCAAATAATAAGGCTCATTTTGTACTGGTGCAGGGAAATATGTTTGCAGAGGCTGATCTATCTAAACATTTTACTTTGCACACTAATTTCGGCGTGAATCTATACAATCAGTACTATTGGAATTATGGCTATAACACTTACGAGAATTATGAAAGCCACGCATCACCCAATGGTTCAGGTGAACATGATCAAATGTCGAGCAACTGGAACTGGACAAACACTATTACATATAAACAGACGTTTGGCAAGCATGATATACAGGTGTTTGGCGGATATGAGTTAAAACAGTCTTCCGGCCGGCAGGTTGACGCTTACGGAGCAGGATATTTTTCACTCGACCCTAACTATGTTCAAGTCCAATTTGGTACCCCTACTACCGCTCCTACCAGTTATATTTATCAGCCTACCAGAACACAATCATTCTTTGGAAGGTTAGACTATACCTTTGCTGATAAATACCTTTTAGGAGCTACTATACGTCGCGATGGATACTCTATCTTTTATCCCGGTAAGCAGTGGGGTACGTTTCCATCAGTTTCACTAGGTTGGCGTATTTCTCAGGAAGCGTTTCTGAAGAATGTCAGCTGGTTAACTGATCTGAAACTGAGAGGTAGCTATGGTGAAGCGGGAAATAACGGCAATATTGGTGGAAACAACGCGTATTCAACTTTCGCTTCCGGCCCGGGTATTTCTTATTATGGTATTACCGGAAGTACCAGCGCTATCTCTCAAGGCTTTTACAACAATCAGATAGGTAACCCCAAAGTTACCTGGGAAACAGATAAAATTACGAACGTTGGTTTAGACG
The DNA here is from genome assembly GCA_963790435.1 of uncultured Chitinophagaceae bacterium. Lineage (GTDB taxonomy): Bacteria > Bacteroidota > Bacteroidia > Chitinophagales > Chitinophagaceae > Ilyomonas. The sequence continues at coordinate 2,080,281 of CAWBOI010000001.1, read as the reverse complement.
GTACTTTGTTCAATCGCCTCGATTTTACTGTGGAATGGTATAAAAAAGCTATCAGCGGATTGTTATTCCCCTTACCTCTTCCTGCAACGGTGGGCGGTGCCAGTGCTCCTGTTGTAAATGTAGGTAATGTTCAAAACGTAGGGGTTGATATCTCTGCTACCTACAGAGCTAAAGTTGGAAAGGATTTTAACTTTAGTGTTGGTGCAAATGTGACTACATATAGAAGCAAAATTACCAACATACCGAATCCTGGTTATTTCGATTTTGGTTATTCCCGTGATAATGATATTGTAAGAAACCAGGTTGGTCATCCGATCGGTGCATTCTTCGGTTACCAAACCATGGGCATTTATCAGGATACTGCATCTGCACATAAAGGTGCTACATATTCCGGTGCAAGCGCTGGTTCATTCATTTACAAAGATGTAAATGGTGATGGGAAAATCAATGCGAATGACCGTACGTGGATTGGCAATCCAAATCCTAAGTTTACTTATGGGTTAAATGTGAACGCAGGTTATAAAGGATTTGATCTTACGTTGGTTCTATATGGATCACAAGGTAACCAGGACTTTAATTATGTAAAGTATTGGACTGATTTCTACAGCACTTTCCAGGGAGGTAAAAATCTTGACCTATATAATAAGGCCGCTATTGTTCAAAATGGCGTTGTTACCAATCCTGGCGCCACTTTACCGGCGGCTTCTTTCGCCCAGGCTTTTGGGTCAAGCACTGTAAGTTCCTTTTATGTTGAAGACGGATCTTTCTTAAAATGTCGTGTCGCCCAGATAGGATACACATTTAAGCCAGCACTGCTCGGAAGAGTAGGTGTCGATAGATTGCATCTTTATGTTCAGGCTACTAACTTGTTTACTATTACCAAATATTCTGGTTTAGATCCGGAACTCGTTCCTTCCCTATCGAATAATGGTACCGGTAATAATCAAAGTGCTGCTTTTGGTATTGATTATGGCGCTTATCCAAACAATCAAAAAACATATATCGTAGGGGTTAATTTATCATTTTAAGGATCAAAAGGAAAAAATAGAGTTATGAAAAAATTTCAGTTTAAGTATATTGTTTTTGGCTGCATGATTTTGGCTCTTGCAGTTGTTTATTCATGTAAAAAGTATCTTAACGTACCACCTGTTGGCTCTTTGAGCCCGGGGGTACTTGCCAATAAAGCAGGGGTCGACGGATTGCTTATCGGGGCTTATTCCTGCTTGGATGGCTATGCAACAACAACAACCTCGTGGGAGTCGAGCAGTGACAACTGGGTATATGGGGGCATTGCCTCCGATGATGCCTACAAAGGGTCAAATACCACTGACCAGCCTGATGCTGCACCTATCGAAAATCACTCTCTTGATGCATCGAACGGATATCTTCAGCAGAAATGGGGCTTCTTTTATAATGCTACCCAGCGTGCAAATGATGTTATCAGGGAAGTACCGCTTGTAAAAGACGGTTCTGTAACGCCGGCATACGCGGCAGAAGTAATTGCAGAAGCCCGTTTTTTAAGAGGTGTTTTTCATTTGGAGCTTGCCAAATTATGGAGGAACGTACCCTACGTTAGTGATTCTGTAACTTATGGTGCTGGGGATTATAAAATAGGTAATCCTGGTCCAATATGGGATAAAATTGAAGCCGATTTTATGGCGGCTATGCAGGGATTACCCAAAACGCAACCACAAATTGGACGAGCAAATTATTATGCTGCAGAAGCTTTTTTAGCGAAAGCCTATATGTTTGATCATCAGTATGCAACGGCTTTGCCTTTATTAACTGATCTTATCAATAACGGAACAACATCTGGCGGAGCAAAATACACATTAGGTGCTTTTGAAGACAATTTTAGCGGGTCTGTAAGAAATGGGCCGGAGGGAGTATTCCAGGTACAAATGACCGTGAATGACGGCTCAGGAGGTCAAAATGGAAATGAAGGGGACGTTTTAAATTTCCCGGCTGGTCCTTATACAAGTTGTTGCGGTTTTTATCAGCCTTCCTATTCCTTGGCCAACGCATACAAAGTAGATGCGAACGGACTGCCTATGTTTCAAACGGATCCTGCTACAGGTTACAGGATGTATGATGTAGTGAACCTAAAGAATGATCATGGAATTGCATCCACTGCTCCTTTTACGCCTCCAACTGACGCGTTAGATCCTCGTATTGACTGGACGATGGGACGCAGAGGCATTCCTTATTTGGATTGGGGCTTGTGCGGTGGTGAAGCTTGGTCTCGCGGTGATGTTGTACCCTACAATCCTATTAAGAATGTGTTCTATCATAGTCAGATGGCTTCTACTACCAGCCCTAATGCGCAAGGCTGGGCTCCCAATCAGGATGTTTCTTATAACTACGCTTTGATACGGTTTGCTGATGTAATATTATGGCGTGCTGAATGTGAAGTAGAGGGAAACAACTTGCAGGCTGCAGAAGATGACGTAAACATGGTAAGAAACAGAATGGCAGCACATCCTGAATACTGGGTGCATACCTATGTAGATAACAGCAATCCTTCAAAAGGTTTTACCAGTACACCAGCTGCTAATTATAAAATTGGTTTGTATGGAGCAGCAGGCGGTCATCCTGCAACCGGATTTGCTGCTAGCGGTCAGGAATATGCCCGGCAAGCTATTTATATGGAAAGGCAACTTGAACTGGCAATGGAAGGACATCGTTTCTTCGATTTACAGCGTTATGATGGCATATACGGCGGTCCTGAACCAAAAGGTTATATGGCGGGTGTATTAAATACTTACATAAAAGCTGATACCCGCATCTCAAACCCGGTTTTAAATGGTCATTCTTTTACTGCAAATAAAAATGAACTTTACCCGGTACCACAAAACCAGATTGATATTGAAGCAGGTCCTTTAAAACAAAATCCTGGTTACTAATACTTCAAAATGTTCATAAAAAAGGTTGCTTCTAAATGAAGCAACCTTTTTTTATAAATAACTTTTAGGCACTAAACGGTTAATTTTATAAAAAAATTTAGACAGCAGATGTGTATTGTTTGGCTACAGAAAACTTTATTGGTTGGTTCTGTTTTCATTATATCTGTTTCTTGTAACTCATTTTCAAAAAATAAAGCACAGGCAAACGTTTCAAATGGTTCTATACAAAAAGGAAAAGCATTGGCTGCTCAATATTGTCAATCCTGTCACCAGCTGCCTGATCCTTCGATGCTTTCTAAAAATAAATGGGAACAAGGAGTGCTGCCACAAATGGGGCCCCGGCTCGGTATTTTTGCTTATGGTAATCAATTGTATCCTTCCCGAATCAATGACCTTAATGTCGGGGCTTTGTACTATCCTGCTCATCCTGCGTTAAACTTTGTTGACTGGCAAAATATAATTGATTATTACAAAGCTTCATCGCCTGATACCTTAATCGCTTCAAAAAACGATTCTGTTATTGCAGCCACCAATCAATTGTTTCAACCTGTATCCAACAATTTTTTTACTTCTCCTTTTGAACCGGTAACCGGTTGCGTATTCGTAGATACTGTATCAAAAACAAGATCATTTTTGGTATCTGATTTAGTGAAAGGCACTATCACGTCACATGATAAAAATACCGGACTTATTGATTCGGTACAATACAGAAGTCCGGTAGTTAACATGGTGCTTCAAAATGATACGCTTACTACCGCTAACATTGGCATTCTCAACCCTAATGATGGACGAACCGGAAGCATCCAGCAAGTGCAGTTTCAAAATGGTAAATTTCTTTCTCAGCCAATAAAATTAGCCATTGGCTTGCGAAGACCGGTGCATATTGATGTGGTTGATTTAAATAATGATGGAAAAAAAGACATTCTGGTATGTGAATTTGGAAATATGAAAGGTGCTTTATCCTGGCTGGAAAATAAAGGCAGTAATACTTATGAACGACACCTCATACGTGAACAGCCTGGTGCCATTGCAACCGTTGTAAAGGACTTTAATAAAGATGGTTTGCCTGATTTTTATGTACTGTTTGCACAAGGGGATGAGCAAATTGTACGTTTTGAAAATAAAGGCAATGGCAACTTTGAAGCAAAGCAATTGCTTCGCTTTCCGCCGATGTATGGCTCTTCATACTTTGAGATGAATGATATAAATAAAGACGGATTTGATGATATTATTTACACCTGCGGCGATAATGCTGACTATTCAGTTGAGCTAAAGCCTTATCATGGCGTTTATATTTTTACAAATGATGGGCATGATAACTTTAAACAGCAATACTTTTTTCACATTAATGGCTGTTTTAAAGCAATGGCACGAGACTTTGATGGTGACAGCAACGCCGATATTGCCGTCATTTCTTTTTTTGCCGATTACAAACATCGCTCAGAAGAAGGCTTTGTGTACTTACAAAATATGGGCAAAAACAAATTCAAGCCTTACACACTGCCAGCAGCTAAAAATGGAAGGTGGCTGTGCATGGATGTGGGCGATATAAACAATGATGGTAAACCCGATATTGTATTGGGAAACTTTTCTTACCCATCTTTTATTCCTTCTTCTGTTGATTGGGGAAAGCAGCCTTCTTTTTTGTTGCTAAGAAATAACATGCCTTAGCAAAAATTGTATTCGATAAAGTGCTTTACTTTATCATTTCTAAAAACATTCAACTACTTTTCAATACTCATTTTCGTCAATGAAAATCATTTTAATTGCTGCCTTTTGCCTGTTGCTTTTTTCGTGCAAAAACAAAACAACTTTGTTTGTAAAACAGCCTTCTTCGAAAACAGGAATTACCTTTAATAATGTGGTAAAAGAAAACGATTCCATTAACCCGATTGATCTTGAATTTTTATATAACGGAGGTGGTGTTGCTGTTGGCGATTTTAACAACGATGGCTTACCCGATTTGTATTTTACTGCCAGCACTACCAGCAATAAATTGTACATAAACAAAGGCAACCTGCAATTTGAAGATGTTACGGCCAAAGCAGGCGTAAGCGGCGAAGGTATGTGGAGCAACGGTGCATCTGTTATTGACATTAACAATGATGGTTATGAAGATATTTATGTGTGCACCACCATCAAGCAAGATCCAAAGCAAAGAAGAAATTTATTGTACATTAACCAGGGCAAACAAGCAGATGGCATTCCACGGTTTAAAGAAATGGCAGCCGAGTATGGCTTGGCAGATACCAGTTATTCTGTGCAGGCTGCCTTTCTTGATTACGATGGTGATGGTGATCTGGATATGTACCTTGTAACCACAAAACTAGCAAAGCGTTCATCAACAAGCTTCGTTACAAAAGACACGTCAACAATGGATTTTGACAAGCTGTATCGCAACGATTGGAACGCACAATTGGGGCATCCAGTTTTTACAGATGTATCGAAACAGGCAGGCATCAACCATCACGGTTCAGGATTGGGCATCGCAGTAACAGACATTAATAAAGATGGATGGAAAGATGTATATGTAACCAACGATTTCTTTGGCTCAGACCATTTATACATCAATAACAAGAACGGAACATTTAGCGAGAAAGTAAGAGATTGTTTTAAGCACACTTCGCGTAACGCAATGGGCACGGATGTGGAAGACATTAACAACGATGGTATGCCCGATATTTTTACCGTTGACATGAACCCCGAAAGCAATTACCGCAAAAAGAAAAACATGGACGGTAATAATTATTATCAGTACCAAAGCATGATGTTTGAAAATACCATGTTGCAATACGTGCGCAATACCATGCAGTTGAATATGGGGCCGCGTGTTGGCAGCAACGATTCCATTGGCGTGCCCATTTTTTCAGATATTTCTTATTACACCGGCACTTCTGAAACCGACTGGAGCTGGAACCCTTCTATCGCCGATTTTGACAATGACGGAAACCGTGATTTAATTATTACCAATGGCTATCCGCGCGATGTAACCGACCACGATTTTATTTCGTTCCGCAACAAGTCGGTTGGTATTGCCAGCAAAGAGCAACTGATTGCTGAAATGCCTGCTATTAAAATACCCAATTATGCTTTTAAAAATAGGAATAGTTTACAATTTGAAAATGTTACAACGCAATGGGGATTAGATGAGCCTTCGTTCTCAAATGGTGCAGTGGCAGTGGATTTAGATGGGGATGGCGATTTGGATTATGTGATTAATAACATTAACGATGAAGCGTTTGTGTATGAAAATACAACCAATACCAAAAGCAAGATCAACAAAAATTATATCTCCATTGCTTTTAACGGCGATAAGCAAAATAGAAAAGGCATTGGTGCATGGGCTGAAATTTATTATGGCAAAATGGAACAAGTATATGAAAACGAGCCATGCAAAGGCTATCTTTCCTGCGTTGATACAAAAGCTTTCTTTGGACTGGATACCGTTGCTGTATTGGATTCGGTGATAATCCGCTGGCCCAATCACACCAAACAAATTCTTACAAAAATAAAAGCAAACCAACACCTGACAGTTGATAGTAAGAATGCAAACCTGCCTGATGATTGGAGCACGCCAGGCATTGATAATGGCGCTTTATTTACCGATGTTACGGCTGCATCAGACGTTCATTACACTCATTATAGCACCGATTACATTGATTTTGATAAAGAGCGTTTGCTGCCACACAAACTATCGCAATTCAGCCCTGCATTATCTGTTGCTGATGTTGATGGCAATGGCTTAGATGATATTTTCGTAGGTGGCAGCACAAGCCAGCCAGGTAATTTTTTGTTGCAGCAACCCAATGGTAAATTTGTACAAAAAACATTGCCACAAAACGGAAGCCTTCCGGCAACAATGGGCGCCCTATTTTTTGATGCAGATGGCGATGGAGATAATGATTTGTGGTGCGCCAATGGCAGCAACCGTTTCGAAGCCAATTCGGATATGTATGCCGACCGGTTTTATGTGAATGATGGTAAGGGAAACTTTACTTTAGATACGGCTGCGCTTCCCAAAAATGTTACCAGCAAAAGCTGCATCAAAGCAGCGGACATTGATGGAGATGGCGATCTCGATTTGTTTGTAGGCGGAAGATGTTTGCCGGGTAAATATCCAATGCCGGTGAGTTCATTTATCTATCGTAATGATAGCAAAAACGGAGTTATAAAATTTACTGATGTTACAGAAAGCGTTTGCCCGGCTTTAAAAAACATTGGAATGGTTTGCGATGCCGTGTGGACTGATTTTGATGGAGACGGTAAAACAGATTTGATTGTGGCTGGCGAATGGATGCCGGTAACTTTTTTTAGAAATGTGGGTGGGAAACTGCTGGATGTAACATCACAAACCGGCATTGGCAATGTAAAAGGCTGGTGGAACACTATTGTAGCCGGCGACTTTGATAACGATGGGGATATTGATTATGTGGTTGGCAATCTGGGCTTGAATGCTTTTATCAAAGGCAGCGAAAAAGAGCCGGTGAAGATGTACGCAAAAGACTTTGATAACAACGGCACAGCCGATGCGGTGCTTACCTTATGGCTGAAGGACGACAAAGGCGAAAAGCATGAATACACGGCTATGAACCGTGATGACATTATGAGCCAGATGCCGGGTTTAAAGAAACAATTCAACGAATACAAAGCGTTTGCTGCGGCAGACATTCACCAGATATTCACACCTGAGCAATTGAAAGGCGCTTACACGGTAGAGGCAAATAATTTTGCGAGCTGCTATCTTCAAAATGATGGCAACGGAAAATTTACGATAAAGCCTTTGCCGCCGCTGGCACAAATGGCTCCATTAAATGGAATGCAGGTGGGCGATTTTAATGTTGATGGCAATCTTGACGTTGCCTTGCTTGGCAATGATTACGGCAACGAAGTATCTGCCGGAAGATATGATGCGATGAATGGTTTGGTTTTGCTTGGAAATGGTGACGGAAACTTTACGACACAAACCATTTTACAAAGCGGATTTTATGTGCCGGGCGATGCTAAAGCGTTGGTAGCCTTGCGCAATGGAAAAGGAAATATGCTGTTGGCAGCTTCGCAAAATAATGGCCCTGTAAAAATATTTGCTAATAATAAAAGCTCACAGTTACTGCCGGTGAAGCCAGACGATAAGTTAGCTTACATTACCTTAAACAACGGTAAAAAGAGAAAGCAGGAATTGTATTGGGGTAGTTCGTTTTTATCACAATCGGCAAGGTTTATTGAAGCGAATCAAAATATAAAAAGCATTGAAGTAGTGAATGGGAAAGGAGAGAAGCGAACTATAAAATAACGACAAAACCAAACTCTGTTTGTTATGACAAAAATTACTTTCTTTTATCAATCAAAATAAATACATGGAACCAACTTATGAGGCATCCATTTTTGAAGAAGAAATACAGGTAACGTATGCAGGCTTTTGGGAACGATTCGGAGCTATTATTTTAGACTGGCTGGTGTTGTTGCCATTTACCATTGTCAATTATTATAACACTCTCCATTGGAGAAACGTGTGGGTAATGGCTTTTATAAGTATTGCTGCCATTTGTTATAAACCATTGCTTGAATATAGATACGGCGCTACATTGGGCAAGAAAGGCGTATCGCTAATGGTAATAAATAGGGCTTACGGAAAAATAAATCTGAAAGAAGCTTTGCTGCGTAATATTTTTCATGTTTTTGTTGGGTTGATTTCCATTTCAGTGTCTGTTTATATTTTGCAACATGGTGGCGTAACGAGGTCGGGTAGAATATATGGTTTAGGAGACCTAGACACTTCTCAAATCCTTTCTTTTTTGTTCAGTGGTTTTGTTTTTGTGCTATATCTGGCAGATGCCATTTGCCTGGTATCAAATGCTAAAAAACAATCCATCCACGATTTGATTGCTGGAACGTATGTAATTAAGAAGTAGCCATTGCTTACCTCTATAAATATCGGCAAAAACAAAAACCGCCCCAACATGTCGGGACGGCTTCAATCTTGGTTATTGGTTCAGTAAAGCGTTTGGTTTTTTTATAATTATGCGGCTAAGATAGTTTACTAGTTTACTTTTTCAAAACTTCTTTTGCTTTCTTCACCACATTCTCTACTGTAAAACCAAATATCTTCATTAATTCTTCCGCAGGCCCGCTTTCACCAAAGCGGTCAATACCAATGGCAGCGCCTTCTGCAGTAATCCATTTCCACCAGCCCATGGTAATGCCCGCTTCAACCGATACACGCTGATGAATGGTTGGCGGTAGTACTTCATCACGGTAAGATTGCTCTTGCTGTTCAAACAATTCCCATGATGGAAAGCTAACCACGCGCGCTTTGATGCCTTCGCCTTTTAATTGTTCCTGCGCCGACATGCACAAGTTCAATTCAGAGCCTGTTCCCATCAAAATCACATCAGGTTTTCCGCCTTCCGCTTCGCTTACAATGTATGCACCTTTTTGCACGTTGCCTTTTGCCGGAGCATATTTTTCCTGGTCAATATTTGGCATTTTTTGGCGCGATAAAATCAGGGCCACAGGGCCTTTCATACGCGTCATGGCAATGCGCCATGCTTCTATCGTTTCGTTGGCGTCGCCCGGGCGAATCACCGTTAAATTAGGAACAGCACGCAATGCAGTTACCTGCTCAACCGGCTGGTGTGTAGGGCCATCTTCACCCAAGCCAATGCTATCGTGCGTGTAAACGTATGTTACCGGCGCTTCGGTAAGCGCAGCCAAACGAATGGCGCCGCGCATGTAATCAGAAAAAGTAAGAAACGTGCCGCCATAGGTGCGCACACCGCGGTGCGATGAAATGCCATTCATAATAGCACCCATGCCATGCTCACGAACGCCAAACCAAACGTTTCCATTTCCATAATGGTCGGGCTGAAAAGAAACATCGCCTTCTTTGGGCATCTCGTTGGAGGAGGCTAAGTCGGCAGAGCCGCCCAATACCCAGGGCACATTCTTTTTAATAATATCCAATGCTTTACCAGAAGCTTGCCGCGTTGCTAAACCGTCGCCGGCTTTAAAAACAGGCATGTCATTATCCCAGCCTTCGGGCAATTTTCCATCGTAATCAATAACTAATTCTTCATGCTCTTTCGGAAAAGCTTTGCCATATTCTTCATACAGCTTTTTCCAATCGGCATTTAGTTTTGCACCATTTTTACCAGGCTCGCTGCAATGCTCTCTTACTTCATCAGGCACATAAAAAGATTCATTCGGATCCCAACCCAGGTTCTCTTTGGTTTTACGCAAATTTTCTTCTCCCAGCGGGCTGCCATGTACTTTGCTGGTGCCTTCCTGCGGAGAGCCAAAACCAATGATGGTTTTTACAGCAATGATAGATGGCTTATCAGTTACTTTTTGCGCTAAAATAATGGCGCGTTCAATGGCATCCAAGTCGTTGCCATCCTCTACTATTTGTGTGTGCCAATCATAGGCTTCAAAACGCATCAGCACATCTTCTGTGAAAGCAAGGCTTGTTGGTCCATCCAACGAAATGTGATTGTCATCCCATAAATAAATAATCTTGCCCAATTTTAAATGACCTGCCAGCGAAGCCGCTTCCGAAGATACGCCTTCCATCAAATCGCCATCGCTAACAATGCCATACGTATAATGATCGTATAATTTGAGATCGGGTTTGTTGTATCGCGCAGCCAGAAAAGCTTCTGCCATGGCAGAACCAACGCCATTTCCAAAACCTTGTCCCAACGGGCCTGTGGTTACTTCAATGCCATCGGTAAGCATAGATTCAGGATGACCTGGTGTTTTAGAACCTACCTGGCGAAATTGTTTCAACTGATCCATTGGCAAATCGTAGCCATACAAATTAAGCAAACTGTACAGCAATGCCGAACCATGACCGGCTGATAAAATAAAACGATCATGATTGGGCCAGGCAAATTCTTTAGGATCGAAACGAAGAAATTTTTGCCACAGCACATACGCCATCGGCGCAGCGCCCAAAGGCAAGCCCGGGTGGCCGGAGTTAGCTTTCTGTACCATATCTACAGAAAGAAAGCGAATGGTGTTTACACTTAGCTCATCAATTTGTGTTGCCGGTTCGGCTACGGTTTGGTTAGGCATAATTAGCGTGTTTGTTTAGAAGTGAATCATCAACCAAAATTGTTATCTGGTCTGTAATTATAGATTGATGGAAATGATAAAATAAATGTTTGCAAAATGATTTTTGTAACGCAACAGGCATCAATAGCTGTTTGGGGAGCAAATGTAATAAAAGCACTATTCCTGTTTATGAAAAAATTATGCTTAAAAAATAAGCAAAAACAAACCTCTGATTGATAGTGCTATAAATACTTTCCGGTATTCTGTTTCCTCTTATCTTTATATTCCAATCTTCATAATGGCAACCTCTTTACATCGTAATCAGAACTAATTATTGCTTATGAAAAAACGCATTATTGTAGTTGAGGACGATGCTGCAATCGCAGAAGTGCTTACTCTTATTCTTGAACATGAACATTACCGCGTTGAGTCGTTTACAGACGATTCTTTCCTCGCTGACATTTTGAGTGATCTGCCAGGTTTGGTTTTGCTGGATTTATGGTTAACAGATATGAATGGCAAAAGCATTTGCCTGCAAATCAAAAATAATGAAGCTTTAAAGCACATTCCGGTGGTGATTATTTCTGCTCACCGCGATATTCAATTGTACGCCGAAGAAGCCAGAGCGAATGAGTACCTGGAAAAACCTTTTGATATGAAGATACTGCTTTCGGTTGTAGAAAAATATATGCAGTAATGGGCTGCGAGCTATGAGCTTTGAGCAAGTAGCGAAACATTTGATGCGGGCAAGCTTATTTTGATTCGTGGCATGGGTTTCAAAGTCTGGCTTTGTACAGTGTAACCGGCACTTTGTATAGCTTCTTTATCTTCTGTCTTAGGGGTTCAATCAAATGTTTGGTATTGCCCTTTTTTCCTCATTTATCGTTTTACTAACATCGGTTTAAAAAACTCCTAAATTCCTTTTTTTATTAAACAAATGGGTTCATTTTTCATCTCATAGAACGTTTCTTGATAAAGATTTAAAAACAAAAACTATGATGATGAAAAGTGGAAAATGGTTACCTGCATTGGCTTTGCTGGCATTTGTTTTTGCCTCCTGCAGCAAAGACCCTGTGAGCAACCTTAGCAATGAGGAATCGCGGATTTATATTACCGATTACGATTCAACCGTAAACTTTATGGCTTACAAAACGTACAGCATTTCCGATTCGGTAGCTGTGATTGGCGATAATGGAAGCGTTAAGCAATCAACGCCTGCCGATGGGGCTTACATTACTGCCGTAAAAAAATACATGGCGGCAGAAGGCTACACGCTGGTTGATAAAAGCAGCAAGCCGGATGTAGGTATTGATGTGAACCGCATTATGAGCACATCAACCGGCGTTATTAGTTATCCCGATTATTATGGTTCGTATGGCAGCTATTGGGATCCCTACTATTGGGGATATAGCGGATATGACTATTACACACCTTATTCCTACGGTGTGTACAGCATTACACAAGGTGCTGTTTCCATTGATATGCTCGATTTAAAAAATGCAGCTACCAATAACAAAATTGTAGTGATATGGACGGGCTTGATTCGTGGTGAAGGATTGTCTGACGTTACTTCAGCCGACAGCCAGGTAAAGGCTTTGTTCGATCAATCTCCTTACTTAAAAACAAATGGATAAGAGTATGAAAACGATAAAATATAGTTTAGCGGTTGCCGTGCTTTTATTGGTTGGCACCTGCGCAACGTATGCACAGAAAGGTCTGTTGAAATTTGATTTGAATTACAATTACAGCTTGCCGCTTGGCTCCTTTAAAAATGACTTAATCAGCAAAGGCTCGCCTTCCGGTGTGATGGGAAGTTTGCAGTACTACATCAACAACAAATGGGCGGTTGGTTTAGGTTCTGGCTTTCAGTATTACGAAGAAAAAAATCAGCGGGCTTTGTACAGCTTAAGCAAAACGCAAACGGTTTCTGCAGTGCTTACCAACACGGTAGATGCAACGCCGGTTATAGCCAAAACAACCTTTAAGCCTTTGGCTGATAAAGGTTTTGTGCAGCCTTACATTACCGTGGGCGCAGGTGCTTCTATCATCAATTACAATCAGTACTTAGGTGAGTTTACAAACACTTCAAAAAACAGTGCTTCTTTTACTGCACAAGGTGGCGCCGGTGTGATGATTCCGTTTGGAAGATTGAGCGAAAGCGGCGTGCAGATTGGTGCCGATTACAGCTACGTTCCTTACAATAATTTCGGTTATAAAAATTTGAACACGTTGAATTTTCATGCCGGTATTTTTATTCCGTTGCGATAATGTAAAATGAATTGATTTTTAACAAAAAGCCCCCGACATGTCGGGGGCTTTTTGTTAAATGACTGAATGAAATTTGGGCAAAAACAAACTCTTCCAAACAGGCATAGCTTTTTCTTTTTTATTTGTATAAACTCTTTTTGTTTCTTTCTATCCAAACAAAAACCGGATCATGAAACGTTGCACCATTACTCTTGTTTTTATCGCTTTTTTTGTTGCAAAAACAAATGCTCAAACCATTGACAGCATTTACTTTCACCTGTACACCGACAGCCTGAAAAAAGGCACTTACAATTACATTAATGTAGATGGCTTGTTAAGCAATGGGCACTATGTTCCGTTAGATACAACACAGGTTCTTTTCACTTCTTCCGACGGCAAATGGATAGGCAACAATTTAATTTTAGAGCCGTCTTTCAGCAAAGAGTTGGTAACCGTAACTGCGCAATTGAAAAGCAATCATTCTTTACAAAAAACGGTAGTAATTTACATGAAGAAGAAGCCTGACGATGAGAAATTAAAAACGGAAGCTGAAATAATGAATGAGATGAAAACTGGCAAAAAACGAAGAGGCAATTAAACAAAAACAGTATTTCGTCATTCCGCCCCGACAATACTGTTGGGGCCGCCGTTTGGTTTTGCACATATTTGCTGATAGCACGCGGCTTTGTGCGGAATCTGATGATTGAAAATTAAACTTGTTTTAATAACATGAATTGCTTTACAACATAGTAAATCTTAAAACCGTAAAGAGCAGATTCCGCACAAAGCCCTCGTGAAAACGTAAAAGTGCTACATCGTGTTGAGGGCATTTGCGGAATGACGGCGACATTACCCATTACATATTATTCTGATTACAAGCGTAAACAAAAACGGCAGGTAATTTTTACCTGCCGTTTTTGTTTTTATAAGAAAAATCATTACAAACTTAACTTCTTTGCATCTTCTAAAAACTTAGCCAAACCAATATCAGTTAACGGATGTTTTAATAAACCAAGAATTGACTCTAACGGTGATGTTACTACATGCGCACCGGCTTCGGCACACTCCACAATGTGGTTCGGATAGCGGATGGAAGCTGCCAATACCTGCGTTTCAAAACCTTGTATAGCATAAATGTCAACAATCTGCTGAATAAGTTGCACACCATCCCAACCGCTGTCATCAATACGACCAATGAATGGTGAAATGTAACGTGCGCCTGCCTTTGCAGCCAATATTGCCTGACCGGCAGAAAAACAAAGCGTACAATTGGTAGGTATCCCATTATCAGTAAACCATTTAATGGCTTTCACACCGTCTTTTATCATCGGCACTTTTACTACAATGTTTTTATGAATGGCTGCCAGCTTTTTACCTTCTTCCACTATATCATCAAACTTTACCGAAATTACTTCGGCACTTACATCGCCATCTACAATACCGCAAATGGTTTCATAATGTTTCATAATGGCATCTCTTCCTGTAATGCCTTCTTTCGCCATAAGCGATGGGTTGGTAGTAACGCCATCCAATATACCAAGGTCGTTGGCTTCGCGTATCTGATCAAGATTTGCGGTGTCAATAAAAAACTTCATAGTTGATAATATTTAAACTCAAGATGATGAGCCTGATAAACAAAGATGGTAAAAATGAAGAAAATAAAAAATGGCAGGCTCCTCACATCGCACCGCTACAACCGTTTACTCTTGCTGCCTTCCAGCCCTGGGAGGGTTCAACAGGAGCTGGTCGTGTAAGACCTGCCGCCGCAAAAGTAATGAAGGGCGAATAAAAAACAATGCAAAATTAAAAGCCCGTGCGCGATGCAGTAGAATTGATGGTTCGTACACCCACCAACTCATCGCTTCTGTCGCTGAACGAACGATAATATACCAAAACAGTATAATCGTTTTCCGTTTCCCAATAGTTGCCCTCAGTAACATCTAACTGCGGCGGCATCTGCGGATAATTGCTGTCTTTCGTGCCCAGCAAATACGTGTAATAACCTTGCTTCAACAACATAGTGGCTTCATAAACACCAAGGCTATCGTTCCACTTCATCCGGCTGTTGTCATCCGTTTTGTAATTGGTAAATTGACCTAAAATATAAATATCCTTACCCGCATAAGGCTGCCGGTTGTTCGGTACAAAAAAGAAATGAACATTGGCATAATCGCCTTGCCAAAACGGATTATCTGCATCAGTAGCATTAATCTGATAAAACCCATTTAAATCGGCATAAGCAATGTAGCGTTGTGCATTGCGTTCGCCATCGGGCGCCATGAAAACATCAAACGGTTGCACATCGCGATTGATGGTTTTGATTCGATCACTTAAAAAACGAAAGCTTTTTAAATTGAGCCAGCGGTATTCTTTTCCGGCAGGAAAAACGAAGTCTCTTTCACCATTGTATTCATACACATTCTGGCGCAGGAATGCAGGCTGCGCGTTGGTTACAGCATTGTCCCACCGATAATTTTGTAATGCCACTACTTTCACTTGTTGTTGCGGGTTCATCACATTGAGTTTGGTAACATCAATGCTGAATTGCAGCTTTTGATGCGTTTTAAACAACTCCGCATTGAAGGGTTGTAAAATTTGTGAAGCAATCGAAATTTTGTTGTCAACAACCAGCAACCGTTTGGTAAAAGCCAGTTGCGAAGTATCGCCATTCAAAAACACTTTCAATAAATAGTTGCCGCTTTTTTTAGGCAAACAATTTCGCTCCGGAAGCATTGCCTGGTAATGAATGTATCTTGTTTTGGCAAGCGATGACTGGCGATATTGAAGAAGACGGTTTTGCGAAAAGCCATCAAGGTAATCGAACGGACTTAAATCAACTGGCGTCCAATCGGCATTGCAAAGTTGGTAAGTATAATAATATGTTTTTATGGAATTGTCTAAGTCGTCAAAATGAAGTTCTACTGCGTTGGTAGCGCCCAAAGCAATGATAGGATAACCATATTGATTGCCGCTGATGAACAGTTGTGGCGTATGAATGTTATCCATGAAAACGGCATCCGGCTCGCGCTGCGAGGAAGCAATTTTTGACAGGAAAATAAATGATAAAAACAAAAGTGTTATAACAAGACGCTTTCTATGCAACGGCTTACTCATCTGTTGATTCATTGATGAAAGATAAGAATTGATTTGACAAACGTTTGGTTTTGCAGGAATTGTTGTTTCATCCCTGCAACTGCGTTTCGCGCTCTAAAATTTTCTCAAACAAATCTTCATAATCTTTATTCAGCGAAGCTATCTTTTGTGTATTGCTGGTGTACTCGTTTTCTAATTTTACAAACGCATTCCTGTCGGCATAAATCTGTGGCGCAGCCATATCAGTCTCGATTTGTTTTTGCCGATATTTTATCCGTTCCAATTCCCCTTCCACTTTGCTGAATTGCTTTTGCAGTTTCTGCAATTCCTTCTGTTGTTCGTTCGATAGAAAAGATTGTTTTGCCGGCTGAACAGGCTTTGCAGGCCCTTCTTTTTTTTCAACAGGAGCTTCCTTTTTCTCAGATTTTATTTTGTTATCAGCCATTCTTTCTTTCCACTCTACATATTCTTCATAATTGCCTTTAAATTCTTTAATCTGATGATCTACAATCTCCCAGATTTTATTGGCTGCTTTGGAAATAAAATAACGGTCGTGGCTTACGAAGATAAGGCTGCCTTCATACTTGTTCAATGCCTCGGTAAGCAACTCAACACTGTGCATGTCAAGATGGTTGGTAGGTTCATCCAGCAATAAAAAATTAGCTTTGCTTACAATTACTTTTGCGAGCGCAACGCGTGCCTTTTCGCCACCACTTAGCAAACGGATTTTCTTTTCCACATCATCACCGCTAAACAAAAAGCAACCCAGCAACGAGCGCAGTTCCAAATCGGTTTTGCCGCTGCCGCATTCCTGCATTTCTTCAATCACGGTGTTGTTAACGTTGAGTGCTTCCAGCTGGTGTTGTGCATAAAAGCTTTCTTCTACGTTATGCCCCCAAACTCTTTCGCCAGCAAAGCTTTCATCCGTTCCGCCAATAATGCGCAGCAGGGTTGATTTGCCTTTGCCATTCGCACCAATCAATGCAATTTTATCGCCCCGGTCAATCTCAGCACTCGTGTGTTCTACAATGTTTAATTTGCCAAAACTTTTCGATACCTCTTTCAACGTAGTAAGCACTCTTCCGGGCTGTTTATCAACCTGAAAATTAATGCGAAGATTAGGTCGTTCTATCTCTACATTTTCTATCCTGTCTAATTTGTCCAGCCGCTTAATAGCACTTTGTGCAGCCGCCGCTTTGGAGGCTTTGCTTCTAAAGCGTTCTATAAAACGTTCCTGCTGCCGGATGTAATCCTGCTGGTTTTCAAAAGCGCGTTGCTGCATCTCGATGCGCAGTTCTTTTTCCTTTTCATAGTATTCATAATTGCCCGAATAAATATGCAGTTCCTGCTGATACAATTCAACAATTTTTGTTACCATCCGGTTTAAAAAATACTTATCGTGGCTTACAATTACCACGCTGCCTTTGTAATGAATCAAATACTTTTCAAGCCACTCAATTGAGGGCAGATCCAAATGGTTGGTAGGTTCGTCAAGTAGCAGCACATCAGGTTGTTGCAATATCATTTTTGCTAATAAAACACGCATTCGCCAGCCACCGCTGAACTCTTTGTAAGGCTTGCTCAACTGTTCGTTTTCAAAACCCAGACCCTGCAACACTTCTTCCGTTTTGTGTTCGATGTTGTAACCGCCCAGCACTTCTAATTCATGCAAAGCATCGGTATATTTTTCGAGCAATTTTTCATCACCGGTTCTCTCTAATTCGTTGCCAATGGTTTCAAGCTCTTTTTCCAATTGCTTTACCCGTTCAAACGCGCCCATCGCCACTTCGCGGATTGAATCATTAGTGTCGAAACTCAACAAATCCTGATGCAGATAACCAATGCTCACGCCTCTGCCGCGTTCTACCGTTCCGGCAGATGGCGAGTATTCGCCCACTAACACTTTTAACAAGGTTGATTTTCCGGTGCCGTTGTAGCCAATCAAACCAATTCGCTCGCCGGGTTGAATATGCCAGGTTGCATCCTGCACTATCACACGGGCACCAAATTCAAAAGTTACATTGTTCAATCCAATTAACATAGCTCTCTTTATTCCGCGCAAATTTACGTGCGAGGTATGGTAAAAGAAAGTTGTAACTCAAATACTAAAGTTTGTTTTTACCCGAATTTCAGCTTTTTATTTTCATTTTATTTTAAGCCATTTAAAGTCTTATTTAATTGGCAGTAAAAGAAGGTCACTCTACTTTTGAACTGGCATAACAAAAAACATGATGCTTTGTCTAAAGCGTTAAGAGTAGAAGATTAAAAAGGTTTTTGTTCATTTGGTTTTTGAAAAAGAGAAAGCCGGCTTCAATTATTGAAGCTGGCTTTTTGTTTTTGTAAGATTTTTTATCGTGAAAGTATTGTATTATTGAAGTGATGATGGCTCTCAACAATTGTTTATTTTTATAAGCTACACACCAGTTTGTTGGGTTGAAATGAACGAGTATAATTTTTACAGGAATTGATAAAGAAAAGTTTGGTGCATTGAAAGAACTGTATAGATTTGTGCAAACGTTTGTATTGTGAATTGCTATGAAAAATAACTATGAAATACCTGTTGAAAGTATATACTTGCCTTTTTACAGATGACATGATAGAACTGATTTTAAAATAAAACACAGCATCAAACTTTATTTCTCTTAAATTTTTATGTAATCGTTTGCTTCAATAAATTGTTATGCGATTCAATGCCATTCTACTTGTTATTGTTGTATCATTTTTATTTATCGGTTGGGGAAAAAAACCATCTGGAACAAGTATAAGTTCTGTAAGCCGAACTTCTACGGCAAAAACAAATCTGAATTATACAGGCAACCAGGCGCCGTTGTTACCGCTGCATTTTATCAAACTTCCAATTGGCGACATACAGCCCGGAGGTTGGGTGAAAAAATATTTGCAATTGCAGCGCGATGGCTTAACCGGCCATTTAGGTGAAATCAGTGCCTGGTTAGATAAAAACAACAATGCCTGGTACAGCGGTAATGGCACCGGCGATCATGGCTGGGAAGAAGTGCCTTATTGGCTAAAAGGCTACGGCGATTTAGGTTATGTGTTGCACGATACAACGATTATTGCCGAAACCGGCCGCTGGCTTGAAAAGGCATTTCAAAGCCAACAGCCGGATGGCTATTTCGGTCCTGCTATCCGCGAAACTGAACACCAGGACAACAAGGGCAGTTCGCCCGATTTGTGGCCTAACATGCTTATGCTTTGGTGTATGCAATCGTATTACGAATACACGGGCGACAAGCGCGTTCTTTCTTTTATGGATAAATATTTTGATTGGGAAGCGAAGTTGCCCGATGAAAAATTTTTGAAGATTTATTGGGAAAACAGTCGGGGTGGCGATAACCTTTACAGTGTGTATTGGCTGTACAACATTACGCGCGAAAAAAAGCTTTTGGATTTAGCCCAAAAAATTCATCGCAATACTGCTAACTGGATGCAGAAAGATAACCTTCCCAACTGGCACAACGTAAACATAGCCCAATGCTTTCGCGAGCCGGCTACTTATTATATGCAAGCCAAAAACAATGATGATCTGCAAGCTACTTACAACAATTTTTATTTAATCAGAAATAGGTACGGGCAAGTGCCGGGCGGTATGTTTGGTGCTGATGAAAATGCAAGAAAAGGTTATACCGATCCGCGGCAGGCGGTAGAAACCTGCGGCATGGTAGAGCAGATGGCAAGTGATGAAATTTTAAACAGCATTACCGGCGATCCGATGTGGGCAGATAACTGCGAAGATGTTGCCTTTAACACCTACCCCGCGGCTGTAATGCCCGATTTTAAAGGGCTTCGCTATCTCACTGCACCCAATATGGTAGTGAGCGATAGTAAAAATCATAGCCCCGGAATACAAAACGACGGACCTTTTTTAATGATGAATCCATTCAGCAGCCGGTGTTGCCAGCACAACCATTCACAAGGCTGGCCTTATTATGCCGAGCGATTGTTTATGGCTTCGCCTGACAATGGTGTGGCTGCCATTTTATACAGCGAAGCAACTGTTACGGCAAAAGTTGCTAACGGCAAAAAAGTTATCATTAAAGAAGAAACCAGGTATCCGTTTAATGAGAAAATAAAGTTTTCTGTTTCTTCCGAAGCAGCCATTTCATTTCCTTTTTATCTGCGCATACCAGCCTGGTGCAATGGAGCGAAAATTTATATCAACGGCGTTCTGCAAAATCATGAAAGCAAGCCCGACACTTATACACGCATCGAACGCGTTTGGAACAATAAAGATGTGGTGGAGTTGGAACTTCCTATGCACATTGCAACAAGGGTTTGGACGGCGAATAAAAACAGTGTCAGCATCAATTATGGGCCGCTTACTTATTCGCTTTTAATTAAAGAAGATTATAAAAAAGTGGACAGCAAAGCCTCGGCTATCGGCGATAGCAAATGGCAGGCGAATGCTGATGCAAGCAAATGGCCCGCTTACGAAATTTATCCGGCTTCGGCGTGGAATTATGGCTTGCTGCTAAACAACGATACGGCTTCTTCTTTTGAAGTCATCAGAAAAAAATGGCCCAAAGATGATTTTCCATTTTCGCAGCAAAATGTGCCCATCGAATTGAAAGCAAAAGGAAAACAAATTCCTTCATGGAAAATTGATCAATACGGTTTGTGCGACACGCTGCCACAAGGTCCGGTAACAGTTGCAACATCAACCGACAACATTACTTTGATACCAATGGGTGCTGCGCGTTTGCGCATTTCATCATTCCCGGTCATTAAAAAATAAAGCAAAACCAAAAAATTTTTTATACAAAAACAAACAAATACCTGCAATGAAAAAATGCTTCTTTCTTCTCACACTATTTGTTGCCGTAGCCATTGCCAATGCACAAACAGCACGACCTGTTTGGACAAAACAAAAAGCAGCCGAATGGTACAAAACCAAAGGCTGGCTGCGCGGTTCAGATTTCATTCCCAGCACTGCCATCAATCAATTGGAAATGTGGCAAAAACAAACTTTCGATGCGGCCACCATTGATAAAGAATTAGGTTGGGCACAATCTATTGGCTTAAACTGTATGCGCGTGTTTTTGCATCATGTTGCCTGGCAGGAAGACAAGCAGGGTTTTAAAGACAGAATGAACCAATACCTTACCATTGCCAACCGGCACGGCATTACAACTCTGTTTGTATTTTTTGATGATTGTTGGAACGAAACGTATCATGCCGGCAAGCAGCCCGAACCTAAAACCGGCATTCACAATTCGGGCTGGATTCGCGATCCGGGAAAGCTGTTGTATGATGAACCCAAACTGGTTGACACTTTGGAAATGTATGTAAAAGATGTGCTCTCTACTTTTAAAAACGATAAACGCATTTTGTTGTGGGATTTATACAACGAGCCAGGCAATTCAAACTATGGTGCCAAAAGTTTGCCTTTGCTGGAAAAAGAATTTATGTGGGCAAGAGAAATCAATCCTTCACAACCATTGAGTGCGGGCATCTGGAATAAAGATTTACCAGAGATGAACGAGTATCAGCTTGCCAATTCTGATGTGATTACTTATCACGATTACAACACCGTTGATGTGCATCAAAAAACAATTGACACGCTGCGCAAATACAGCCGCCCGTTGCTTTGTACCGAGTACATGGCACGCCCGCGCAACAGCACTTTTGCTACGGTAATGCCGATGTTGAAAAAAGAAAAAGTAGCTGCCATTAATTGGGGTTTGGTGGAAGGAAAAACCAACACCAAATATGCGTGGGACACGCCGATGCCATCGGGCGATGAACCCAAGGTTTGGTTTCATGAAATTTTCAGAAAAGACGGTTCGCCGTACAGTGATGAGGAAGCGATGTTGATCAAATCATTAACCGGAAAAAAATAACGTACAGCGTAAGGCTATCAATATGTTAGCAGAGTTAGTTTGGATAACCGTTTAGCGCTGCTTTTAACTCACTACATTTATAAGGCACATTGAACTGTGCCTTTTTTATTTTAAACTTTTTACAACGATTGATATCACGAAACAGACGCTTTTATTTTTGTTGGTATTGGCTGTTCTGAAATTCTTTCAAAAATTTATTTGCTTATAGAAGTTAGAAAGGGTAAAAGGAACAAAATATGGAATCATCAACCATCACTCAAAATGAGAATGGGCGTATGTTTTGAAAGTTCTATTCGTATATAAAAAATGAGCAAAAACAAAAGTTGCAATCATCACAAACATTTATACCTTTATCGTAGTAACAGCAGTAATCAACACCACAACATGTAACCAATAGCTCAATTTATTTTTCCCGGTTGTTTTCGTTTTGATTTTTTCTCCGACAGATTTATTTTATAGAACAGGAATCATCATCAACCACTTGTCTTCTTTATAATTTCATCTCATAAAACACTCATCTGAAGCCGAACCCACCGGCTTATAAAATCTAACAATTATGGCAAAAGAAAACAAAAAGGCATACGTGCCACTGGCAGGCAGCAAAAAAACAATACCTGTCGGAACAGATACCCAAAACCTTGATCCGGCTCAAACAATGGAAGTAACCGTGCGTGTGCGCCGCAAAGCTTCCATTGAGCCAGAACTCAATAGTGGCAAGCAATACAGCCGCGAAGAGTATGCAGAAAAATTTGGCGCCGATGATAAAGACATTGAAAAAGTAGAAGAGTTTGCACACGAGCATCACCTCTCTATTGCGCACGTAGAAAAGGGCAGACGAAGTGTAATACTTCGTGGTAAGGTAAGCGATTTTGAAGATGCCTTTCAGGTAAAATTAGCCTGTTATCAAAGCTCTGACGGAAACACATTTCGGGGTCGTTCCGGCGACATCAACATTCCTGAAGAACTGAAAGATGTGGTGGATGGTGTGTTTGGTTTGGATGACCGCCCGCACCTGCGGCCTATGTTTCAAATTGCGCGAAACAAAGAAGGTCATATCATTGCTCATAGCGCATCGCAAAGCTTTAACCCTAACGATTTAGCCAATATTTATGGCTTTCCTGCCGGCGTTACCGGCAAGGGGCAATGCATTGGTATTATTGAGTTGGGTGGCGGATATAAAACTGCCGATTTAAAATCATACTTTGCTTCCCTCAGTATTAAAAATCCTTCGGTGAAAGCTGTTTCAGTTGATGGCGGAAAGAACACACCAACCACCGCCAATAGTGCCGATGGCGAAGTGATGCTGGACATTGAAGTGGCGGGTGCTATTGCGCCTGACGCTAAGATTGTGGTTTATTTTTGTCCAAATACTGACAAAGGTTTTTTAGATGCTGTAACCACGGCAATACATGATGCCCGCAACAAGCCTTCGGTTATTTCTATTAGTTGGGGCGCGGCGGAAGTGAACTGGACACCGCAATCGCTCGATAACTTCAACGAAGCCTTCAAAGCCGCGTCATTACTGGGTGTTACGATATGTTGCGCTGCCGGCGATCAGGGTTCAAGCGATAATGAAAGTGATGGTAAAGTACATGCTGATTTTCCTGCTTCCAGTCCATATGTGCTGGCTTGCGGCGGTACTTCATTACAAGTAAGCAATAACAAAATTGCTTCGGAAACGGTGTGGCATGATTCAAACGATTCGGCTACCGGCGGTGGCGTAAGCGATTATTTTCCTTTGCCCGATTACCAGGCAAATGCCAATGTACCTGTGTCAATCAGCACCAAATTCAAAGGTAGAGGCTTGCCTGACGTGGCTGCTGATGCTGATCCCAATACGGGCTATAATGTAAGAGTAGATGGACAAAATATGGTAATTGGTGGAACCAGCGCCGTAGCGCCTCTTGATGGCTGGCTTAATAGCCCGCGTAAATCAAAAAAATAACAGTCATGCGGGCTTTATCAATCCTAAGTTATACACCACTCCTAATTTGTGCCGCGATATTACCCAAGGAGATAATATTACGACTACAACTCAACAAGGCTATAAGGCTGGTGTTGGCTGGGATGCCTGTACCGGCTGGGGAGTGCTGAGTAATTTATAATAAGACGGCCTTCATAAACATCATTCATTACCCGTTGCTGTATGTTATATAACCTTTACAGCGTAGCCTTCATAGACCACAAACCAAAAAACGGTATGGCTCCGGCTGTACCGTTTTGTTCCCTTAAGAAATCGTAAATTTTTTGTTTCGGCATACAAACTATGTATCTTTAGTTTGGTTTGGCAAACGTACTTCTTCAACGATAACATATTTGACATATCTCTGCTGAGCCTCTTTTTTTCTTGTAGTCCCGTTTTCCAAAAGCTTGAAATCTATTTTCTATCAGGAATTCGACATCAGTAAGGCTTTAGTTTAACCTTCTTTTTAAGCGCATTTTTTCTCTTCATAAATAACCCCAACGTATGCTTAATCTTTTTATTCCGATTATTCCGGCAGCCGTTTTCTGCATTGATTTATTAGCCGGTTTTATCTATCGGTCTGATCAATCAGAACGCAAATACAAACACAATGTAGTTAACCTGAACCTACGAAGTGCTGATTTGCTGTTCATTGAAGATGTAGTGTTTCGCCGAGCTTATGAATATGGGAAGCATCGTCTTATCCAAGTATCATCTTGTTGGTAAAGCTCCTTTCCGTTACAAAAAATTCCCGTTTCTTCATTACAGAATTTTTAATCAAAAACAGGCTGTTCTATCGTTTGCCTTGTGTTGCTACTATCCAATGCAACATCAATACCTGCTATGTAATCACTTACTGAACTTCATAACATCTCTTTTTTCATTAAAACAAAGCATATGAAACAACTTTAAAATGAAAGTAGAATACAATGCGGAATACGCCGAAAATCCGATCAAAGAGTAGGCAAAATAAAAAGAATTTAAATGGAAAACTCGAAAAAAACAATGCCTGTACCGGGCAGTAGTATGACAAAAAAAGCATCTTCAGAAGATGGTATTACAGTAAAAATTATGCCCGGCGCAGAAATGGTAAAAACGAAAATGCCGGGCGCAAAAATGACAAGCCAAATGACAGCGGCAAAAACCAGCATGCCAACGCCGAAAATGGGTGTTACAAGAACAGTTACTAATGGAAAAATGCAAAATGGCGAAACGGCTATCGCAAAAGCTTCTTCCACAGGAAAGATGCCGGAATTTAAAATGGATAAACAGCAGCTTCCTTTGTCTTCATTAGTCGAAAAACAAAAAGCTTCTGCAGGACAGCCAAAGGTAATTGTTCCTTTGTACAAAGAAAAGGCAGCCGACAAAACCGGCGCTCCTCCTGCCATGTTAACGTATGGGAACGGAGCTCTCTTAACGAATGTTGAAGTTTATACAATATTCTGGGGGGCGGCTTGGAATCAGTCACCACAGACCGATTTGCTTACCCAAATCAATCAATTCTTTGATATGGTTCTTACGAGTCAGCTCATTGATCTGTTAGGACAATACAGCGTTCCTGGAAAAATCATTGGTCACGGAAGCCGCATAGGCAGCTTTACCAATCTGGCATCGGAACCTGGTGGAAACGGACAAGTAAGTGATGCTCAGTTGCAACAGGAAATACAAACTCTGCTTGCCAATGGAAGTATTCCCGCTGCTACTGCTAACACACTGTATTTTGTTTATCTTCCTCCCAATGTTACTTTAACAGGACCAGCCGCGGGTGGCGGGGGTACTTCATGCGTAGATTTCTGCGGCTATCACTGGTTTATTGCCGGCACTAATCCAGAAGTATATTATGCTGCTATGCCATTTCCGGGTTGTAACGGCTGTCTTGGTGGACTTACTCAGATACAGTCATTAACGTCTGTTAGCTCCCATGAGCTTTGCGAATCAATCACCGATCCGCATCCCTGGACGGGCTGGAATAGCAGCCAGGGTGAAATTGGTGATATATGCGCCTGGCAAACGGATGTAATAGCCGGTTATACAGTTCAAAAAGAATGGTCAAATAGAGATGGCATGTGTACGATCGGAACTCCTGCTCCTGCGCCCTGGAGCGGTTGGGCTTCGTTAGGTGGTTGGATAGATATGTTAACAGTCGGCCAGAATCAAGACGGTAGAATGGAAGTGTTTGCAAGGGGTGGAGACGGTGCTGTATGGCACAACTGGCAAACCGCACCGAATGGTAACTGGAGCGGTTGGGCTTCGTTAGGTGGTTGGATAGATATGTTAACAGTCGGCCAGAATCAAGACGGTAGAATGGAAGTATTTGCCAGAGGAGGAGATGGAGCTGTGTGGCACAACTGGCAAACCGCACCGAATGGTAACTGGAGCGGTTGGGCTTCATTAGGCGGTTGGATTGATATCCTTACGGTTGGTAAGAACCAGGACGGACGCATGGAAATATTTGCCAGAGGAGGAGATGGAGCTGTGTGGCACAACTGGCAAACCGCACCGAATGGTAACTGGAGCGGTTGGGCTTCATTAGGTGGGTGGATTGACAGACTGGTAGTAGGTCAGAATGCCGATGGCAGACTGGAATTATTCGCACGTGGAAGCGATGCAGCCATATGGCATAACTGGCAGACAGAACCTAATGGTAACTGGAGCGGCTGGGCTTCATTAGGTGGGTGGATTGATATGCTGGCAGTATCACAAAATGCTGATGGACGGATGGAATTATTTGCAAGAGGCAGCGATGCCGCTGTGTGGCATTTATGGCAGACAGAACCTAATGGTAACTGGAGTGATTGGGCTTCCCTGGGCGGCTGGATTGATATGCTGACCGTTGAACAAAACCTGGACGGGCGTATGGAGATATTTGTACGAGGCAGCGATAGTGCAGTGTGGCACATGTGGCAAACTGCACCAAGCAATGGCTGGAGCGGCTGGGATAGTTTAGGTGGCTGGATTGACAGACTTTCTGTAAGCCACAATTTAGATGGACGGATTGAAGTGTTTGCAAGGGGTGGAGACGGTGCTGTATGGCACAACTGGCAAACGGCTCCTAATTTTTAGTTCATTGAAACCAAACATTGTGGGGTTTAATAACAATCTTTCATCAATCAAAAAACGTAAAACGGTATGGCTCCGGCTGTGCCGTTTTGTTTTATTATGATTTGCAAAATAGTTTTGTAATGAAATGAAATTGTTTTTTTATTATAGTTTTAGCAAACAAACCTTCATACGCGATCTTGTGCTGATACAATGCTGCTAAGCTACTTTCAGCTTCTATTGTTTTTCTTTTCATTCCCTTTATAAATGACTACGATATACGTTTTCATTGTGAGAAATACGGTAGCAGATATGGGGTTTTTCCCCTTGCAATTTAACTGCAAGTAAATATATTTTTACAACGTCAACTTGTAATTGCTGGTAAGCCAGAAACGGAAACTTTAAGCAGGCGCATACAATCACAACTTATGTACACTTCAAAAAATTATTTATGAAAAATGTAATTCTCCTGTTCTTCTGTATTGCTTTTGTGCAGATAAACACTTACTCTCAAACAGAGGCAGATTCAGGCGATCAGACAAAAAAAACAATTGCTGATACAACAAAAAACAGTGCAAACCCATTTAAAACAAATCAAAACGAAAGAGCAAAGCCCGCCGGTACTTCGGTTGCCGAATTATCTTACCCTAACTACAACGAGCCTGAAGTAATCAGCGTTCGCAATGTAAAAAAAACAAACGACAACAGCCTTTCTGCCGGCATAGGCGATGACATTATAATTACGGTTCTTCATTTTGACAACCTTTTAAAAAGCGCCAAAACCAATCATCAAAACATCGGTTTATTTATAGATGGCAGAAAGATAACCAGTATTCAGCCCACCGATGGTGCGCCAGATCGTGACAGCAGCACTTTTCAGTACGAGCTCGATAGAAATAACACGAATGATAAAATATGGGCTGATATTTTAGGCTCGCCGTCAATAGGAAAGGAATTTTTTAAAAAGCATGTGAAAGTAAGCGTGGGTTTGGAAAACGGTTACGCCATTAAAATTGCCAACAGCGCTACAATGGAAGACGGAACTGATTTTAGTTTAATCCGCATTCACGATGGCTGGTTTTGGGCGTGCAGTGTTATTGTTATTCTTTACCTGTACCTGTTTATTTCGATGGTGCAAAAAAGAGGCTTGTTACGAGACAGAAGTATTGACTTAAGCGCCATTGGAATCGTCAATAACGGCTCATCAAATCCATACAGTTTGGGCAGATGCCAAATGGCGTTCTGGTTTACGCTTACTGTAGTTTCTTTCTTTTTTATCTGGCTCATTACCGATGCTTACAATATCATTTCAACAACCGTATTGGCGCTGATCGGCATTAGTGCGGGAACCTCGTTAAGTGCGGCTGTAATTGACAATAACAAAAGCACTGATCTGCTTAACCAAACCCTTGCGGTGCAGGAGGAAGCAGCAAAACTAACCATCAGCATTCCTGCTTTGCAAAGCTCGATTGCCAACCCGCCTATTGGTGCAATTGTTGCCGATTTGCAAAGCCAACTGGCCACGCAGCAAGCAAGAGCTGCACAAATTCCAACCCTCATTGCAAATAACAAAGCGTTACTAACGCCACAGTCATCAAAAGGATTTTTAAACGATGTATTGGCAGATGCCAACGGTATTAGTTTTCACAGGCTGCAAATGTTTGTGTGGACATTTGTGCTGGGGTTGATATTTATTTATTCGGTTTGGAAAAGCTTATCCATGCCCGATTTCAATGCCACTTTGCTTGCTTTGCAAGGCTTAACCGCAGGTACTTATCTCGGTTTTAAATTCCCCGAAAAGTAGGCATAACGGCAACCTCCTTCTTTATTTTACTTCTTTTTTTTTACTAAAAACAAACCTTTCATTTATGAGCTACCAACTATTGAAACAAGACGTTTTATTTTATCAAAGATTTTTACGAGCCGCAGGTTTTTACAACGATACATTGGATGGAAATTGGGGACCTCATACCAATGGGGCCGATGCCGATTTTAGCGCACAAAGCGCTGTTATTGCCGAACAATTGGGCTTATTTGATGCCCGTAGCGAAAGCAACATTATTACGCTCTTGCCCATTGCACAAAAAAAAGCACGTTTGTTTTTGCAACAATGCGAAAGCTCTGGTTTTGATGTGCGCATTATTTCCGGCACACGCACCTTTGCCGAACAGGATGTATTGTATGCACAAGGCAGAACCACGCCAGGACATGTAGTAACCAATGCACGTAGCGGACAAAGCAACCATAATTTTGGTATTGCCTGGGACATTGGTTTGTTTGATGAAGATGGCAGCTACAACCAAAACGATAGGGATTACATAGCACTTGCCCACCAGGTATTGCCACAAATGAGCAACGTTGAATGGGGTGGCAACTGGCACTCGATTGTTGACAATCCGCATTACCAGCTAACGGCCGTAAGCGATGATGTAGCTGTTGTTTGTAATTTATTTGAAGCAGGAGAATCGTATGTGTGAACAATCATATAAATCAATAATATTGAATCTCTTTTTGCAAACAGCGTAAGCACAGCTCATCTATAAAAATGGTTTTTCCGAAAATAAATAGCAATGAAAAGAAACGGTATCCTAATAATAACCCTCCTGTTGTTTAGCTCCTGTGTTAGTCTTGAGCACATCAACAGATACGCACACAAATCGGCAGAAAGCCTTGAATGTTTTCATGATATACCTTTTTCGTTCAACAGCTTTTGCACCCAATACAGTAGCGTTGCAATCAACAACAATTTGCAAACCGAAATAAAAGATTTACCTCAGCCCGATTGTTCTTTATTCAAAAATTCAGATAGCGCATTGAATATCCTTCACCACGTTTTGCTTTTGTATATTGAAGCTTTGGGAAGAGTATCAGATAAAGACCTGGCAACTTATAACATAGATACAACGGTAGATTACTTAACCACTTTGCAATCTAAATTAGGGTTTACGTTAGAAAGCGGGCAAATTACTTCGGCAAAAAACATTGTAACCAAACTATTGAATGCCTCTTTAAACGCATACAGAAAGAAGAAAATAAAAGACATATTGTTGGAAACAAAAGGAGATTTTAATAACGTAATGAATGCTTACATTTTTGGAATGACAGCCCTGAATGCAGAAGACAGTGCCGCGCTTGTAAATTATAAAACACTTTACACCTATCATTTTTTAGAAACATCGCACGATGATGCTATTAAAATTTTAGCCGTAAACGATTACCGTAAAAAGCAAAGGGAAATGGCGGAGATTCAGCAAAGCATCAATGCTTATATACAATCGTTACAGGTAATTAAAAGCGGACATCAGGAGTTAGCCACATCTGCCAATAGCCTTACTTCTTCCTATTTAAAAAAGGTATTAAGAAGAAGCAGATGAAAAATTAGCCGACCTGAAAGAACAATTTCAAAATTTGAAAAAGAATAACTAAGCTGTAAAACCAAACTTATGGATGCTCTCACATCAGTGCAATGCCTTCAGATGGGCAGAGACTTAAGCCAATTGCAAGCCAACATTGCCGATTATCAATTAGCCAACTACAACAATTTAAGCGACGACGAAAAAGCATTCTTTGGAAAAACAATTGTCAGCCTAGCAGATGCTGCCGGTGAGTTAATTGCCTATTCGGTTAACATTGCGCTTGACGAAGCCGAAACCTCCATTCAAAACCTTACCACTGCCACGCAGAAGATCAACAACATTGTAAAAACATTGGAGAATGTTCAGAAGTGGATCAACATTGCAGGCGCTTGTTTTAGTTTGGCTACTGCTATATTAGAGTTGAACCCGAAAGACATTTACAATGGCATTAAAGACCTTGCACAATGTGTTGGTGATTTGGGAAAGGAGGAAGAGAATGAATAAGTTTATGTAAGTGATGATAGATAATGTAAAAAAATTGCCGAATATTTTTTGCAGTATTAAAAAGAAGTTTACTTTAGTATTCTGTTAAGCCAATAGACCTTCATAGACGAATCACAATAACCAACAGACCGGAATTATACCCCATTTCTTTTATTATTTATTGATGCACCTGCATTTGTGATGCTTGTATTTATTGATGTGCTTTGCTTGTGATACTATTTTCTGTTGCGGAAAATATGGTGTGAGATATGTGGTTTTTCACGTTGTTATTAGCTTGTGAGAAGATATGTTTATAATAAGTATTTGGCAGTTCAGTATCCTCTGACAAAATAGACAATGTAGTAGGGAATTAGTTAACTCACTTTAAGATTGTCCCTTTTGAGAGATGATGCTCCAACCAAAAAGTACCAAAATGCTCACTATATGAAAAAAAAATTTCTATTTTACTCATTTATCACAGTGGTATTAGCTTGCAACAACAAAACTAATAATAACGAAAGGGCTTCAGATTCTACTTCTGAAAAACCAAATTCTGGTATTTCATTTACTGATTCCAGTAAATCGAACTATAATGTTGATGAATTAGAGACATTCATTTATGTACTGAACTGTTTCCTCCGTTGAAACCAGCATTGCAAAGTACCGATACATTTTATTTTAAAAGAAAGGATCACTTAGATACAAGCATTCAATCTGTTGTACCTATGTCTCAAAACGTTGAAATAGCTCTTGCAAAGAATTATTATTGGAGAAAAAATAATTTAACGGTTTCCTTCTTAGACGGAGACCCAGTTGTCGAACGCAAGATTATAAATATTGTAAAAAAATGGGAGGATGTATGTAGTATAAAATTTTTATTTGGTGCTTACGCGGATGCTGATATTACTATATCTTTTTTATATCGTGGCTCATGGTCTTACATAGGATCATATTCCACCCAAGTTAGACCATCAATGAATTTTGGCTGGCTTGATAAAGCAACACCAGATTCGGAATACAACAGAGTAGTTCTTCACGAATTTGGTCATGCCTTAGGATTTATACATGAACATATGCAACCAAATGCGAACATACCTTGGGATAAAGAAAAAGTATATAAATATTATAATGCACCTCCAAATAATTGGGATAAAACTATGGTAGACCAAAACATATTTGCACATTATAATAGGGAGGAAATCTATGCAACTGCTTTTGATACGGCGTCAATTATGTTATATGGTATCCCAGCATCTTTGACAACAAATGGGTTTCATACAAATGACAATTACACACTGTCAGAGACAGATAAATCCTTTGTAGCAACCATATATCCAAAATAACCATTTAATATCCTTTCTTATGAAAATAGCCATCTTTTCAATATTAATCCTTTCCTTCCTTAGTTGTAAAACGTCTTCAGATATACAACGTTATCGCTTTGACTATTCAACTAAAAAAATACAAAAAGAGAATAGTACAGTAGATGAAAATCAGCCAATCTATGTTAAGGCAAATAATTGTATAAAAATAGAAGTTTATAATTATAATCCGTTAAATACAAAAGTTTCAATTAGTGATTCATCTTCTCAATTTTTTTTATATGATACTACAAAGCTTTCAAATCTCATAATCATACCAAAAAATAGTGGTTTATCACCAGTTCAACAACAAAACCCTCAAAATGGAACTGGTACTAATACTAAAACAAAGTCTATATTGTCTGATTGTAGTCAGAAACTATTTGAGTTAAAACAAAACTTTGGTCAAAAGGAAAATGAGATTGATGATGATATTAGTGCTTATAAAAATTTTGTTTCAAAAATTGATATAATAAACTCAATTGATGCTAGGCTCTCAAATTTAAATAGAAACTCAATAACATCTGCAGATGTACGCACAGAACTCTCAAATTTTATTTCTCTACTGAATTCTTTTTTACAAAGTAATTTAACCTTACGAACCAAACCAGCATTACTCAATACTGATCCATTAAAAGTATATGATTTAGATATAGAGCAGTTGGAAGATGTTTTTTTTAACGAAATTGAGGATGATAAAAAAGATTTAGATCAATTCTCTGACGACCTTAATGCATTGACAATATCATCTGATTGCTCAGATGACTTTAAAAAAGTCACAAAAGCCTTAGAAAATTTAAAAACAAGTATTCAAGACTTGGAATCGAATCATGCTGACAAACTTCATAATGACTTTCAAAATACGCTTAATATCTTTTCAAATCTTCAATTTTTTGCCTCATCTATATCACCGTTTGTCAGTAAGACTATATGCATTGAAAATGATGAGACATTAGTCAGCATTTTTGGTACAAAAAAAAATCAAGCGCAGGAATTAGTTGATGTAATTAAAATTAGTCCCACTAAAGGATGGAAATTGGATATCGCTGGTGGTATTTTTTTCGGTGGGTTAACAGACAATGTCTATACTAGAAATACTAAGGATTCAATTTATTCGAAGCAATATTTAGCAAATGGTATAGTAAGAGATACTTTAATTAACCAAGCGTTTACATCATTAAGCAAACAATCTCAAGTTCAACTAAGTTTTGGTGGAATGCTTTTTTTGCATGCACATACGCTTAACTATAATCATCAATTTAACTATGGCTTTTCTTTGGGAATCGGAGCTTTGTTTAATGATCAATCAAGATGGACTGCTTCTTTAGGACCGACAATACTAATAGGAAAAAAGCAAAGAATTAATATTAATCCATCTATTATACTTTCTCAAGTAGACAGACTCTCATCACCTTATAAGACTGATTATTGGTATTCTGAAACTATTAACAATGTTCCCACTTTTAGAGCGTGGAAATTAGGTGTAGGACTAGGACTTTCTTGGAATATAAGTACAAAATAAATATCTATTAATAATGAAGACAGTAATCTTACTAGCATTCAGTTCGTTGTGTATAAATCAAATTAATGCACAAAGATTCCATGCATTTCTATTTTGTAAAACAAACGATAATGAAATTGGAAATTCTGTAAGGATAAATTATGAGAACATGAGAGAGGAACTCCAATTGATTGCTTTTGCTCTCAACTATGACTTTATTGAGCATTCGGTTACAGGTTTTAATTTTAATGTTCAAAATGTTAGAACAGCAATTGAAAAAGCTGATGTAAAAGAAGGTGATGTAGTATTTTTATATTTTAGCACGCACGGGGCTAAGTCTACCTATGACTCGAATATTTTCCCGCAGATCGATATACCTAATTCATTAGTATCTGCATACGGGGAGCATAAGCTACTCCTTGCAAAAAAACCAAAACTAATTATAACTGCTATCGAGGCTTGCAGTGGATACGAGGACATTACTCCGCAAGAAGCATTTGTTTATGAGCAGTCTGTAACCAGCCAAACCATACAGGGATTGACACAGATTCAGATTGAAAATATAAAAACGTTATTTTCATCTCCTTGTGAAATCATCATAACAGCAGGCGAACCCGGGAAAAATACCTGGGCTACTTCTCAAGGTTCAATGTTTACAAACTGCTTTTTAAGAGCAATCAATGAATATATTAATATACAAGATACACAAAATGTAACTTGGAATAAACTTCTTAATCAAGCTAAACAATACACCTGGGATATGACTAGTACAACAACAATACAATATTATCCAGTGTGGGAATTAAAAGATTGCAATTCAACCATAGTCGCTCAAAACCAAATTAATACAAGTAAAGTTGAAGAACGAAATATATTGTTTAATATAAATACAAGGAAAACTCTTAGATTAAAAAATCGCTATAATGTTAATTTAGAAATATTAAATAATTCTAAACTCAAAATAGATAGCGTGACTTATTTTTTAGATAAGACTTTTAAGGATTCAATTATGACATTACAAAACTCAGATCAAAATTTCTTCTTAAGTTTAGCTGTTTGGGGAACATTTCCAATCAAGGCAAAAGTTTATTTTAGTGATGGTATTGTAATAGACAAATATGAAAATTTTAGTTTAGCGAAGCGTGAGAATTAACATTGTAATTCTATTCTATCTCAATAATTATTTTATTCAACAAGAACCTATCTTCTCCTATATTCTTCCATGTGTTAGCACTGCGCACCTCATATATCGCGCGGGGTCTTCATAATATAGTCTTGTGCGTCCGGATGAAACCCTGCGGTAGATGGGTTACCAATGCCAAGATGTTATTGCAACTCCTCATAATGTACAGATACAAAATAGATCGTTTTCTGTAGTTCATAGAAACCTGCGCTCCTATGTTCATATCCCTTCCTATCGGCAACCAAACGGTACTTGCTTCTTACCGAATTTAAGTGAATATAGTTTAGCTTCTGTAAAAAGAATGCTTCATTGTCTGGTGTACCGCAAAATCTCACGCATTACATAAAAAGCCATGCTATGAAGACTACCTGCGACACAAAAACACCACTCTAAAAACAATTATTGCCCAGCATCGGTAGAATCAGCATTCATTTTACCATTCTTACCACCTTTTCCGCCTTGCGCATTGATGCTTTTTAACTTCGTCATCTGGTCGGGCATAAGTATGGTTTGAAACTGCTGATTGCGATAGGCTTTTATGCTCTTGGTTGCCTCTTTATCGCCACTGCTTTTTGCTGCATCTTTCCGGCGGATACATTCGGTGTTTACGGCCAATACTTTGTTGTATTGATCGTCGGTTAAGTTCAGTTCTTTTTTAAGCTGCTTGCTGTAAATAGCGCCACGTTCTTCAGCAGATGCGGTGCTGGTGGCTTTGCCTGTTTGCGAAGCGGAACTTTGCGTAGTGGTTTTTTGCTGAGGCGTTGTTGTTTGCGCCATTGCGGTGGCTGATGCGGCTGCCAGAGCAAGCGCAATAAATAGTTTCATTTTTAATAATGTTTTTACAATTAATTTGTACCATTTCCCTAAAGCAAATGAGCCGCCAACTTGCGAGCTCTTTATAAATAGAAAGCTAATATTGTTGCCAAGGAACGTAGGAGCAGATCTCTTCTATATATAGAAAATTTACTTTATTATTCTTTTACCAGAAGTATTGAGTTTTAATTATAAAATAAAAAATGCTGCCATCGGGTGGTGATTTTTTGTTTATGGAATTCCTCAAAACTGACAGCTTAGCTTTCTCTATTGTTTTGTGCAGATGCCAACTGACAATAAAATGTGTATCGCAAGGTCTCATTCTGCCGCACAAGGCTTTGCTGTAAATACCCTGCTGCCGCATAATTTTATTGTTGTTACTATATTTAAGTAAGTGTGTAATCTTTCAACAAAAACTCCCCTTTCGTTAACCATGAAAAACCGAAAGCCGTTAAAGCCAAACTCTCAAAAATTAAGGTGGGTTTCAGAAAGCCAATGCGTTCGTGTACCACGCTGATATTATCTATCGGAATACCGATAACAGAAATAATCATGATGATTCCACACACTCTATAAATGCGGTTTCTTTTCTTTTTCTGGGGTGTTTTGTAACCTGAACTTTTAGTGAACAGAAAGATTGACATAAAGGCAAGAGCTATAAAGAAAATACCCGCAGAAATATAGTGCAGCTTACTGATGATATCAGTCTTATCATCGGTTTCAGAAGTAGGAAAGAAAGCTATGCCGAGGGCAAACAAGCCGGCTATTTTACTGGTTAACGAATCATACCATTTGTAGCCATAATACGAAAGCAGGAACAAGGAGATTCCGCAAATTATGCCCTCCAGCAAATTGCGCATGCAGGTGTAATAATAGGCACTCACCGAAACCTGTATCTCTGCCGGGCAGGCCAAAACCCACGATCCAATAAGAAGAACAGGCACCAGTAGAATACCAAAAAAGCCAATCACCTTTCGCAGCGTCATGTAAGAAATAATGATAGAATCAGGATCGCTAGGTGTTTTGAGAACAGAAGACATGTTCAAATGTTATACAATAATAGATTCAGTAAATGTATTCTTTTCTGTAAAAAGGTAAGCCTGCAGGAACAAATTTTGGGAAGGCAGGTTTGTTTTTGCGCCAATTTCTGTTAGTATCCCGTTGGAGTAGAAAGTCGTATTTTACATGATAAGAATGCGTAAACTGCATTCATTGTACTTCTTTCTTCGGGATGCGCAGTGCACCCCGAAGCAGAAATAATATGATTTTCCGAATCATCAAAGCGGACAAAAACATAGGTTTCAAGTATAAGACTACTCTCTTCCTTCAGAATGCGCTTCGCTAACATTTTGAAGACAAAGCAGGATACGATAGATAACAGGCACACTTTGGCGCATCGTCCTTTTAGAAGAAGATATCCGAACCAAATTTTTTTATTCTCTTTCTTTAAACCTTTTCATTTTCCAGTTGTCATCTATAAAAAAGAATGAAAACAGTTATCAAGCCAATTGCCGTAGCAGTAATGCTTTTATTTGCCGGTTCTTCTTTTGCACAGGCAGGTGTACATCATCATAAACATCACAGACATCATAAGAGGCATCATGTAGCGCACCATGCAAACGGGCGTCCAGCCTTACCACCGCCACCACCACATCCATAACAGAAGAGAAAAAAGCAGGTATCCGATACCTGCTTTTTTATTGCTTGCTGGTTATAACTTTCAATTTCAACACATCCTTGTTAAAGACGATACCACGGAGTAAAAGTAAATGAATGTAAAGCTGTTGAATGAAATAACGATGAGTGTAATTGCCATAAATCTGAAACACTACTCAATATTATTCATTCAAATAAAAACATCTTATTCGATCACAACAAGCACTTGATAAACAGCCTCACCCTGTACCCACAGCACAAAACTTTCGTCTAATAATCAAATGGCCTACTTTTGTTTTTATCCCTTTTTTCTATTCAAAAACAATAACATAAAATACCCCTTCTATGCCATTCTTCGATTTTCATTTGCATCCGACTTTAAAAAGTTTGTTTTCAGACAACAATGCCGCAACAGGTGCTAAAAAGTTAAGTCCCTGGACGCCGATTGACAAAAGCAAAATTCCGTTTCTGCTTCGTTGCTGTACCGAGTTCGCTTACATTCTCCAATCGCAGGGAAACTTAGCAGAATTGACCGCCAGTGATTGTAACTTAGTGTGCATTGCCTTGTACATTCCTGAGAAAGATATGCTTACTGATGATCTCATTCAAAGCAGTACGGACGGACCTCTGAGTGTGTATTTACAAATGGATAAAGTCAACACCCTTATCAAGGGTAACCCTTACCAGCTATTGCGAACCGATGATTGGGCAACGCTTACGGATGCAGACGCAGTTTGGAATTACCAACTAAAAAAGTAAAGCCGATAAAAACATCGCGGCGATTACGATGAAAATGATACTTCAACCATTCATGTCGTGTTTAGTGTAGAAGGCTGTCATACGCTTTCATCACAACTTCAGAATTTTGATGTGCCTACCATTCTTACCAATATTGACGACTTACGAAAGAACCTTTCGCTGCTCTCTATCAATCTTACGCACATGGAGCAATCGCCGCTTTGCAATCATGCTTTTGGAATGCAGTTTTTAAGCAATGAAGGCTTTCGTCCCACCGGCTTTCGTTTAACTGAAGGTGGCATTGCGGTAATTAAGCATTGCTATGAAAATAAAATCATGATTGATATTAAGCACCTGAGTCTTGGCTCAAGACAGCACTTGTACCAGTTAAGAACTACGCCTGATTTTATAAACATCAATCAACCCATTGTTTGCACTCATGCAGGCTTTACGGGCATCTCGGCAAAAGAAATTCCGAACTATGTTTTTGCAATGCGAAGCTTTGATGTAAAAGGCTATACAGTATTGTGGCAAGGCAAGCCAATGAAATATGGCGACAGTCCGCAGCCAGCTTTTAATGCATCGAGCATTAATTTGTATGATGAAGATATTATAGCAATTCTAAGTTCTGGCGGCATGATTGGCTTTAGTTTAGACAAACGCATTTTGGGCTATCAGGAATTTGAGCAGGAAACCGCTGGCAGAGATGATTTTCCTTTGGAAACCGAATACATTTCTAATAAGGAAGAGAACATCTTTTTAGGGGACGGAAATATACAAATAAGCGGTGCGTTTGGCGATGATAGTAAGGTAATAACATGGAATGAATTAGAAAGCGGCGGTGTTGTTGACCCTGCGTTAAGCGATTATCATTTGCGCCATTTTATGGCGCATGTGGTGCATGTAATGGTAGTAGCCAAGCAGAACAATTACGATGTAACAACAGCCTTGCAACAGCTTTGCATTGGTAGTGATTATGATGGACTAATAAACCCCTTATGGTGTTGCGAAACGGCTGTTTACCTGCAGGATTTCAAGATTCGGTTTGAAAACAATTTCGTGTTCTTTGCCAACAACTCAGATGTGCCCTTGCCGGATGGTTTTGATATAAAGACATTTTCTAACGGCCTCTTTTTTGAAAACGGAAAAAACTTTGTGTTGAATAGGCTGGATGTATTGAATGCGTGATTGCAGTTTTATTATATAGAAATTATGCCATGTGAATTCTGTTGCTGCATGAAGCCGTTTTGTTTATAATAATGCGTTTATTTTTACAACATCATGCAACAGATATTACACATTGTAGATGAACTATTGGCGCAGGTAAGAGCTGTTCAAATAAAAGATGATGCCCAACGGAATCTTGATAAAAAACTACGCTTGGAATTTAGCTATAATTCCAACCATATTGAAGGCAATACATTAACTTATGGTGAAACAGAATTGCTGCTGATTTTTGGTAAAACACAAGGGCAGCACGAACTGCGTGAATATGAAGAAATGGAGGCACATGATGTTGCTTTCAAGACGATAAAAGAATGGGCATCGGATAAAGAACAACCTTTAACCGAAATGGCTATCAAAAATCTGAATGAAATCATATTGGTAAAGCCTTACTGGAAAGAAGCAATAACACCTGATGGACAACTTACCCGAAGAGAAATAAAAGTAGGCGATTATAAAAAATATGCTAACCATGTGCAACTGCAAAACGGAGAAATATTCTATTATACTTCACCTGCAGACACGCCGATACAAATGGGTGAGTTGATTGAGTGGTATAGAAATGAAGAAGAAAAGAAAGAACTGCATCCGGTAGCGCTGGCGGCTTTGCTGCATTACAAGTTTGTGCGCATTCATCCGTTTGATGATGGCAACGGAAGAATCAGCCGTTTGCTGATGAACTATGTTTTAATAAAGAACAATTTGCCGCCGGTTATCATCAAATCTTCTGATAAAAAGAGTTACCTCTTTGCTTTGAATAGAGCCGATACAGGCAACATAGAAGCGTTTATTAATTACATAGCTGAACAATTGGTTTGGAGTTTACAATTGTACCTAAAAGCTGCCAAAGGCGAAAGCTTAGATGAACCGGGCGATTTGGATAAAAAGTTGTTTTTATTGAAGAAGAAGTTGGGAGAGGATGTAGATGCGAAGGTTGAAATAAAGTATGTTGAAGAAGCAATAAAACAATTGATACAACATACATTAATTCCATTAGCTGCTGCATGGAAAATACAATTAGAGAAGTTTGATCCATTATTTAATTCGAGCATTTATACACTTACTTATGGATTACATACACAAGCGGATATAAATATTGTGAATTTAGCATTAACATTATTAAATAATCTTAATTTATTGTTTAGTAAAGTAAATGTGTTTGAACCAATTGTCTTTTCCGCATACTTCACAGGACTTCGTAATTCTAACAACAAAAACCAACTTTCAGCCGGGCAACTTATTTGTCATTTTTTTGAGAACAATTATGAAATAACATATAATGGCAATGATGAGAAAATAAACAAACTCTATCACCAACCTTTAACCGAGGAAGAAATCACAACCATCACCGAAAGCTTTAGGCAATTGGTTTTACGAACAAGTAGAACAAGCTCTTGCCGAATAAATTATTCCTCTTATGAAACTCCTTTTTGTTTTTGTCGCCTCTCTTCTTTGTATCAATAATGCTTATACACAGCGCACTAATTTACCACAGGAACATTCCATTTATTTGGCCGATAGCATTGACAATTCTTACTACGAATTTTCAGGCATTGCCAAATGGAGAAATTATGTTTTATTAATTCCGCAACATCGCTCTGCAACCGATAGTTATCATATTGTTTGTGTGGATACCACCAGCATTGATTCGGTCATTAATCACAAAACATTGTTTGCTACAAAAGCAACAAAATTAGTCTTCAGCAACAGTCTTGAAGCTGTTTATAATTCTATTAAGCAAGCTATTTTACCACGTACCGATTTTGGTGGTTTTGAAGGCGCAGTTGTGGTGAATAATGCTATCTTTCTTACCGTGGAAACCGATAGCTTGTGTTTTGTGGTAAAAGGAACCATTGATGATGCAACCATGCAAATCAACTTTAATCCTAACGATACAATGTCGTTACCCAAACCCGATTATACATTTGGCAACGCCGGCTTTGAAAGCATTGCCTATTTGCCGCAACAAAAGAAGTTGATAGCGGCGTACGAGAACAATGCCATCACATCCGCACCAACGGCGTTTACTTTTACAACTGATTTACAAAACAAGGGAGCCGTAACTTTTACAAAGCCATTATTGTTTCGCTTAACGGATATGAATTTTCTGCAAGGCAATTCGTTATTAGGCTTGAATCATTATTACAGAGATTATCTAGATACGCTAACCTGCGGCGTTGTTCCCAAAGGTGCCAATACGTTGAAGAACGAGTATTGTTATTATGTGGCGAATCATCTTGCGCAAGCAAAGAAAGAAATGGACGCAAACCCACAGCAGGCTTACTTTACACGCGTTGTTCAGATCTCTTTTCATAATAATAAAATAGATTGGCAAACGAAAAAGATCATCTCTTATTCATCCGATAACTGGGAAGGAATTCTGCCTTATAAACAAGGTGTTTTGTTGGTGGTAGATGGTCGCCCGCCCGGCGTTCCTTGCAAGCTTTCTTATTTTGAATTGAAGTGAAATTGATTTACTGCTTCAATGCTTTTAAAAAGGCTTTTGTTTGCTCATCATACACAGCAATATGATGCGTGGTTACATAATCGGGTACCAATTTTTGTTTGCCAGCCACCAGCAATGTAATTTTTGATGAAGGTAATAACGGCATGTGGCAATCAATGCAATTGTTCATTACCACCGTTTTATTTTGCGCCGTTAGGAATGAATGTTTTACATCACTATGACAGGTAGCGCATCGCTGCGAAAACAAAGCTCTATCATTTCGTTCGGTTTGGTGCGTGTTGTGGCACGAAGAGCAATCCATCCCCGAAAGCCGGAAGCATTTGCTGCTTGTGAGCAAGCCATATTGGTTGCCATGCACATCTAACATCGACACCGAATCTTGCTTGTAATTCGCCGTTAAAAACTCATTCAGGCTATCACCCGTAACGAAAGTAAACGGAGGCTTTACGCTGTTGCGAACGCCCGAATGGCAAAGCGCGCAGGCATCTAACTTTTGTTGGCGCGATAAGTTTTTAATGTGAAGAATGAATCTGCCAGCCGTATCGTTTGGATGCGCTTTTTGGTAAGCAACATGCTGCGCGGCTGCGCCATGGCAACGCTCGCATTGAATGCCATAAATAATTTGCGATTGATCGAAAACCGTTGCGCTATCAACTGTTACAGCCTTTGCATAAGTGCCATGACATTCCAAACATCGTGCATTGATATTTCTGCTAAACTTTATTAAACCGGCGGGATAGCCAGGGCTGTTGCACCAAGTATTCAACGGCGTGAAATACGATACCGGCAATTGATATAAATTAGCACCGTTCCAATACAAATAGGTTTGTCCTTTTCTGCCCGAACCTACCGTAATATCAAAGGGTTGTATTTGGTAAGCCACTCCATTTGCCAGCGCAGTTTGGTAAGCTTTGCCATCAGCCGTATCCATTTCTACCTGCATAAAAGCATTGTACACAAACTTGTTTTCGGCTGGCGCAAAACTGCCTTTTATATTGTCTGATGAAGCCGGTGAGGAGGTGTGATAATGCGCCGTGTGCATCACGCTTTCGCATATTTCTTTATGGCACGAAACGCAGGCTTCGTTGCCCATAAAATCGGTGTAAGTGGGAGGGTTTGTTTTTGTTGATTTGTTATTAAAAGCCGTGCAAATGGTAACGCCGGCGTATAATAAAATTAAAATAACAACGCTGATGTAATGCCGCTTTTTAATGGCAGAAAAGAAATGTTTTTTATAATTAAATTTAATTGCCATTGAAGAAGGAATGCTTCACAAAGTAAGGGTTGTTTCAAACAAATTTTGGCAATTGTTCAGTCCATTTTTTTGTATTTACGTTACAACAGAAAATGTATATTTTGAAGCAGGTAATATTGAGCGTAGAAGATAAAAAATATTCCTTTCTTAGGGGAGTTTTAAAACACTTTGATTTTGTAAAAATAAAACCTATCTCTTCTTATAAAGCTAAAATATTTGAAAATATAAAAAATGCTGTTGATG
This sequence comes from uncultured Chitinophagaceae bacterium, assembly GCA_963790435.1. Classification (GTDB taxonomy): domain Bacteria; phylum Bacteroidota; class Bacteroidia; order Chitinophagales; family Chitinophagaceae; genus Ilyomonas. Next base: position 2,036,849 of record CAWBOI010000001.1, on the reverse strand, counting down.
AAATGACTTTAATAGAAGACCGCAAGTTACAAGGTCGTGATGCAAAAGATTTTCTAAATGAACTATGAATGTTTTTGAAAAGATTTTCACGTCTTCGTCATTCCGCGTGCCCTCAACACGATGACAGAAATAATAATCAAATCAGCGAGGGCTTTGTGCGGGTCTGCTCTTAACAGTTCGAACAAGTTATAATGGTGTAAACATCTTCACCACATTCAACATCATCATTAATCAATCATCAGATTCCGCACAAAGCCGCCTGCAAGAGAATTATTGTGCAAAACCAAACGGCGGTATTTGCGGAATGACGGCAATCCTCCGTTTCAATTCAACAAGCCTTGGTAACCTCCAACAAATCATCCTCTTCCCACCTCTTTTCCTATCTTCGTTTCAATGGAAAAAAAATTGTTTCTGCTCGATGCGCTTGCTCTCATTTATCGTGCGTACTATGCGCTTATCCGCAATCCGCGCATCACTTCCAAAGGTCGCAACACCAATGCACAGTTTGGTTTTACCAACACGTTGTTTGATTTAATCAACAAAGAAAAGCCCACGCACTTAGCCGTGTGTTTTGATACCGGCATTCCCACCGAACGGCACATTGATTTCACTGCCTACAAAGCCAACCGGCAAGCCGCACCCGAAGATTTAAGCGATAGCATTGACGACATCAAACGCATCATTCGTGGCTTTAATATTCCGGTGGTTGAAGTGGATGGCTATGAAGCTGATGATGTAATTGGAACGCTTGCCTGGCAAGCTGCTGATGTGGGCTACAGCGTGTACATGGTAACGCCCGATAAAGATTACGGGCAGCTTCTCATTCATCCGCATGTGTGCATTTACAAACCTGGTTACCAAGGTTCGCCAACGGAAATATTAAATGCTAAAAAAATCTGTGAGAAGTGGGATATCCAGCGTGTTGAACAAGTGGTGGACATTCTCGGTTTGATGGGTGATGCGGTTGACAATATTCCCGGCATTGCAGGCATTGGTGAGAAAACAGCAGCGAAACTTTTGAAAGAATATGATACGCTGGAAAATGTGGTTGCGGCTGCTGATACCATTAAAGGCTCATTGGGCGAAAAAATACGCAAAGGAAAGGCAGATGCTATTATGAGCAAGAAGCTGGCAACCATTATTACCAATGTGCCGGTGCAGTTTCATGAAGAAGATTATAGACTGAAAGGATGGAACAACAAAGATCTGGCTGATGTGTTTACAGATCTGGAATTTAAAACTTTAGGCAGACGTATTTTGGGCGATGATTTTAATGCGTTTGCAGCACCGCCACCACAGCCTTTGCAGCAAAGTTTGTTTGGCAATACAGAAGATGCGAGCGAATTGATTCTGCCTTCCTCACCCGATGGGGAAGAGACGACTGAACCGGTTGGTTTGGTGGCTGATAAAAACATCAGCAACACGCCGCACACATATCATTTAATTGATACAGATGAGAAAATAGAAGACCTCATTCAACAACTTTCTCAACAAACTGAAATTTGCTTTGATACAGAGACAACCGGCATTGATGCCAACAATGCAGAACTGGTTGGCATGAGCTTTTGTTACCAGATCGGCGAAGCTTTTTATATTCCCCTTTTTGAAGGTGAGCGGACAAAAGAAATCTTACAGCATTTTAAACCTTTGTTTGACAATCCTTACATCACCTGGGTAGGGCAAAACATAAAGTACGATATGCTCATCATGAAGTGGTACGGCGTTGAACTGAAAGGCGCAATTTGGGATACGATGCTTGCCCATTATGTAATTGAGCCAGAAGGCAGACGGGGCATGGATTTGCTAAGTGCAAAATATTTGGGTTATGAGCCGGTGCACATTGAAGAACTGATTGGTAAAAAAGGCAAGGGTCAGTTGAACATGCGAGATGTGGCATTTGAAAAAGTAAAAGAGTATGCTTCTGAAGATGCCGATATCACCTTACAGTTGAAAAGCAAATTTGAACCTCTATTAAAAACATACAGCGTTGAAAAAGTATTTGCCGAAGCCGAAGTGCCGCTGGTAGAAGTGCTTACCGAAATGGAGTTTAACGGTGTGCGCATTGATGAGGCATTTTTAAAAGAATACAGCCTGCAGTTAGACATTGAATCGCTGGCTGCCGAGCAACGCATTTACGATGCTTCGGGTGTAAAGTTCAACATCGGTTCACCAAAACAATTGGGTGAAATTTTGTTTGATAAACTGCAGCTCGACCCTAAAGCAAAAAAAACAAAAAGCGGTCAGTATGCTACCGGCGAAGATGTGCTGATGAAATTAGCACACGAGCACCTCATTGTAAACGACATTTTAATTTACCGGCAATTAAACAAATTAAAGTCAACGTATGTGGATGCATTGCCTTTAATGATCAATAAAAAAACAGGTCGCGTTCACACCTCTTACGCACAAGCGGTTGCTGTTACCGGACGTTTAAGCAGCAACGCGCCGAACCTGCAAAACATTCCCATTCGCACAGAGCGTGGACGTGAAATTCGCAAAGCATTTGTACCGAGAGATGAGAATCATGTGTTGGTTAGTGCCGATTATTCGCAGATAGAGTTGCGCATCATTGCTGCCATTAGCGGCGATGTAAACATGTGCGAAGCATTCGCCCAGAACAAAGACGTTCATACCGCCACCGCAGCCAAAGTGTTCCGCGTTCCAGAGGCTGAAGTAACCAAAGAAATGCGCTATAAAGCCAAGAGCGTAAACTTTGGAATTATCTATGGTCAGGGTGCGTTTGGCTTATCCGATAACTTAGGGATCAGCCGCGCCGAAGCAAAAGAAATTATTGAGAATTATAAAAAAGAATTTGCCGGCATTACGAAGTACATGGACGATATGATTAAGCTGGCTCGTGAACGAGGTTATGCCGAAACTTTACTGGGCAGAAAACGCTGGCTGCGCGATATTAATTCTGGCAACTTTACGGTGCGTGCTTTTGCCGAACGCAATGCTGTTAACTCACCCATACAGGGCACAGCGGCAGATATGATAAAACTGGCGATGATAAAAATTCATGCCGCCATTAAAGAGAAGAATTTGGGAACCCGTATGATTTTGCAAGTGCATGATGAGTTGGTGTTTGATGCGTTGGCAAGCGAAGTAGAAACACTTAAGCCTTTAATTTTAGACAACATGAAAACTGCATTGTTATTGCCTAATGGCGTGCCGGTTGAGGCGGAAGTGGGAGTGGGAGTGAATTGGCTGGAAGCGCATTAATAAAAACGCTGACAGGGTTCTAAACCCTGTCAGCGTTTTTATTTTTACATCATTTACTTTACCTTATTCAAACTTGTAATCAACTCGCTGATTTCTTTTTCATCATTAAAAGAAACATTGTTATCAGCTGCATATTTTTCTATCTCATCTTTGTATTCGGGCAAGGCTCTTTCGAGCGAATGTTTATTACGACCGACACTGAACAATATGTTCTTTCTTACATTGTATATGTACAGTTTTGCACTCACTACGTAACTCTCTTTCGCCGCTGCGCCATACACATAATGCTGGTCAATATTCGATTCCAATGCTTTTAATAACTGCACATTCGGACCATCATTGATTACCTGGTATAAGAAAGAAGTAGCTTCTCCGCGGTTGTTGGGATAACCACTTTTAAAATATACTTCATGTTGGTTTCCGGCATCATCATTATACGTCATTGTAAAAGCAGCTACTTTATCGGCAAAACCAAACACAGTAGAATCTCTTTTAAAATACAATTGATTTTTTTGAACATTAAACTGCAGGGGTAAACCGGATAATTGCTTACCATTGGTAAACGCAACGGAACCCGTTCCCCAGTTGTTGTTTAGCATTGGGCTGCCCGATAAAAAAGCATGACCATCGGCATCTATCTTCTTACCCGAATTATCATACACATCCATGTAATAACTGTGTTCCTGGTAAGTCATGTTCACTTGTGCAAAACCACGCGTAAAAATTGCCACAAGTAATAGCAAAGCGAATATTGGTTTCATACAACTTTTGTTTGTATAAAGATAAAAGTTTTTAAGTCGCAGCGGAGCTATTGAAATATAGCTTTCTGTATTTGAAAGGAGACTGCGTTACAAGTTGCTTTCTCTACTTTATTCGCTTGTACGTTTCCATAATAATATGGTCAACGCCGGCTTTCTCATTCTTTTCAACGCCTTTTTGAACCAGCGTGTCATTAAACATTTTCACTGTAAAATTATAGCTGGTGTTCTCCCATTTTTTGTCTTTGTAAAAATCCAGATGCTCGGTGTAGTTGCTATCCTGCAAGGTGTATTTTCCTCCGCCTGCATCAAACCCTGATGCGGTGGTGTCGTTACTGTTTTTGCTATGATTTAAAAAAGCAAAATGCGTATTGTTAATGATTTTTATAAACGTGTGGCTTGTGTCAAAAGTAGAAGTGGTCTTGTTACCTTCAGTTGAGGTGGCAGCAATCAATTGCCACGTTCCTGCAATGGATGATGTGTTTGGTTTTGTACCATTTTTACAAGAGAAAAAAAAGATAAAAAGCATAAGCCAGCTAACGGTTGGTTTCATGTGGTTCCATTTATAAAATGATACAATTTAAAAACTATCTTTTCCTGTGTCGCGAAGATGAACCGGCGGCGCGCCTTTCTTTCGTATCCGCATGTTTAATAATTCAACAAAAAACGAAAACGCCATCGCGAAATACACATAATTTTTTAAGTGTAACGCTTCTGCTGCTTCACTGTCAAAGCCTTCCACCAAAAGGATAAAACCAATCATCACCAAGAACGATAATGCCAGCATTTTAATGGTGGGATGCGCTTCAATAAACGATGCAATTTTAGGCGAAAACAAAAACATAATAATCATAGCAATGATAACGGCAGCAATCATAATTTCAACATGCTTTGCCGTGCCGCCAGCTGTGATAATACTATCAAAACTAAATACGGTATCAATTAAAATAATTTGCACCACAGCATTACCAAAATGGAGTTGCTTTCCTGCGCCTTCGGCATGTTCATCTTTGCCTTCGAGCTTGTGATGAATTTCGATTACCGTTTTGTAAATGAGGAACAAACCGCCGCCAATCATCACAAGACTGGCAAGGTCGAACCCTTTGCCAAACCAGCTTTCGGGAATGATGTACTTGCCTTTCTGGGCCAGCAACCAACTCAATGCTAACAATAATAATGAACGAACAATCATGCCTGCAATCATCCAAATAATACGTGCTCTTTTTTGCATTGATTTTTCAACCCGGCCAATAATGATGCTTACAAAAATAACATTGTCAATACCCAGAACAATTTCTAAAATCACTAAAACAAAAAACGAAACGATGCTTTCGGCGGAGAACAAATCATGCATGAGGGATGTTTGATTTTTGCAAATATATTAGCTATTCAAAGGCGTCTTATTCATCTTCTCCAAGATGCTTACAAATGTTTTTTACGATAGATGGACCTTCATAAATAAAACCTGTCCAAACCTGAACCAGTGCGGCTCCGGCATCTAATTTTTCTTTTGCATCTCTTCCATTAAAAATACCACCACTTGCAATGATGGGAATGGTGGAAGGAAGATTTTTGTGCAAAAACAAAAGTACATCGGTGGAACATTGTTGCAGCGGTTTGCCACTTAATCCACCCGCACCAATGTTGCTGATTAATTGCTGCGATGTATGTAAACCTTCACGGCTGATGGTGGTGTTGGTTGCCACAATGCCATCCAATTTTGTTTCATCAATCAAAGCAACAATATCTTCCAATTGCGGTTGCATAAGGTCGGGCGCAATCTTTAATAATAAGGGCTTTTTTTCTTTCAAACCCCAATTGATGTTTTGCAATTCCGAAAGTATTTTATACAGCGCATCTTTATCCTGCAAAGCACGCAATCCCGGCGTGTTCGGGCTGCTTACATTCACCACAAAATAATCAGCACAATCATTCAATTTGGTAAAGCCAATGTTGTAATCTTTATAAGCATCTTCATTCGCAGTAAGTTTGTTTTTGCCGATATTACAACCAACGATAAGCTGCGAGTTTTGAGCTTTAAGTTGCGAGCTTTTCCATTCTATCAATCGTTTTTTTATAGCTTCTGCTCCATCGTTATTAAAGCCCATGCGATTGATTAATGCTTTGTCTTTGGGCAAACGAAACAATCTTGGCTTATCATTTCCGGGCTGCGGCAATGGCGTTACGGTTCCTACTTCTACGAAGCCAAAACCCAATGAGGACAACTCTTCCAGATACATTGCGTTTTTATCGAAGCCTGCACCTAATCCAACCGGATTTTGAAAAGAAAGACCAAAAGCGGTTTTGATTAATGATGAGTTTTTATATTGAAATAAACTCTTTGCTATTGTTTTTGCGCCTGGTAAAAACTTCAACCCGTTCATGGCAGTATAATGCGCCCGCTCGGCATCTAACAAAAAGAAAAGCGTTCGTAAATGTTTATACATTGTTGGTAAACCGTTTCGTTATATTATGCAAATTGCAGTATGTTAGTTATTCATTCATCAAATAAACATTATGGAAACAAAACAAAGTGCCTTTGCCTGCTGGTTTGAAAAGTTTAGTACAAAAATTACGAAAATCAGCGGTAGCCCCGCAGCTTTTATCATTGCGTTCGCAACGGTGTTAATTTGGGGAGCTACGGGTCCTATTTTTCATTATTCCGAAAACTGGCAACTGGTAATTAATACAGGTACAACCATCATCACTTTTTTAATGGTATTTGTTATTCAGCAATCGGCAAATAAAGACATGACTGCTTTGCATTTAAAGTTGAATGAACTGATTGCTTCGGCAAAAGGAGCCAGCAACCGTTTGATTTCTTCTGAAGATTTAACCGGGCAGGAATTAGAAACGCTAAAAAGGTTTTACGGCATTCTTTCAGAAAAAGCAAAGCTCGAAAAAGATATACAAGCCTCGCACTCTATTGAAGATGCGGAAGAAAATGATGAAGAAAAGAAAAAAGAAAGGGTACATTAAAACTTGTTTTTCCACATCATGCTTTCAACAGGTTTGCCCATTTGCTGGCTGTATTTTGCCGATTTTTTTTCGTTGTATTTTACTTCAATTTCACCATCAACCGGAAAATATATTAACTGACCAATAGGCATTCCTTTGTAAATACGAACAGGCTGCTTCACCGAAATTTCAAGCGTCCAGTAACCGCAGAAACCAACATCGCCTTTGCCTGCGGTTGCATGAATGTCAATACCCAGGCGGCCTGTGGAAGATTTGCCTTCAAGAAAAGGAACATGCTCCATTGTTTCAGTATATTCCATGGTTGAGCCCAAATAAAAAATGTGCGGATACAAAACAAAGCCTTCATCGGGTATTTCGAAGTATTCAATTTCGTTGTGCTTTTTTGCATCTAAGATATGTTCGCGATAAGTAGCCAGCCACTTGCCCAAATGCACGTCATAGCTGTTGCTGCCCAGGCATTCGCGGTCGTAAGGTTCAATTTTTATAGTGCCTTTTTGTATCTCTTCCAGTATGCGTTTGTCTGATAAAATCATGTGGCTCTGTTTCTGCAAATAAATTGTAAATCTGGCAAATCAAACATCAAATTCTTTTGCCGCTTCTTTTTCAAAAACATATCAATAGTACTACGCAACTGGCTCTGTGGAAGATAGAAGAAGAGGAAGATTTTTTTATAAAAAAAATAAACCTGCAACAAGCAATTCATCATCCGCATAAACGACTTCAACATCTTGCAGGAAGATATTTGTTATCGTTTTTGATTTCCTCAATTTTCCTTACGATGATTTGCTTCTAAACGAGCGCGGAAAGCCTTATCTGTCATCTGGTCAATATCAGTTTTCCATTTCACATTGCGGCGATTATGCAGCCGTTATCATTAGCTCTGAAAATGCCTGTGGGATTGATGTTGAGCTATTTTCGGATAAAACCAAAAGAGTAAAAGATAAATTTCTAAGCGAGGATGAGCAGGCATACATCAACAGCTTTGAAGCAAAATATGAAACTCTTGTTTTTGCATCATCAATTGTACACTTTGTGCTGGTGTGCGAAAGAAGCCGTTTATAAATGGTGGGGAAAAGGTAAGATTGATTTCAAACAAAACATCATCATCACAAACATGAATATAGAAAGCGAAACAATGAGCGTTGATTTTGTCCAAAAATGGGGCAAAACCAAACTCCTCTTGCAATGGATGTTGTTTGAAAATAGTAGTTTGGTTTGGACGGTTGCCTGAATGAATCAGAACAAGTCTTGCGGAATGACGATAACAATTTTTAAACAGATATAACAGTAAGGATTTATTAAAATTATAGGATTGATTTTTTTAAATGAAGAGAACTTTATCTTTGAAAACTAACGTTTGTTTTTGGGCATATTTTACTTATTATTTTTTCTGGTAAAAACAAACCCTATTCTTTCTATCAAAACATAAATTAATGATATGAATACTGACATCGCACAAGCCAGTTCAATAAAAGGAGCCGAATGGTTGCTGAAAGAATCACAACCCTTTGAAACATTCATTGCTGAGGATTTTACCGAAGAGCAGATCATGATAAAAGACATGTGTACGCAGTTTTTATCTGCTGAAATATTTCCAAACATTGAACGGATTGATGACATGGAACCCGGCTTGATGCGCAGCATTTTAGAAAAGGCTGGCGAACAAGGTTTGCTCGGCATTTCGATACCGGAAGAATACGGTGGTCTGGGAAAAGACTTTGTAACCGCAACCATTGTTAACGAAGCCCTGGGCGGTGGTTTTTCTTTTAGCGTTGCTTTTTCGGCGCACACTGGCATTGGCACTTTGCCCATTGTATATTTCGGCACCGAAGCACAAAAACAAAACTATGTTACCAGGCTCGCCACCGGTGAAATGATTGGTGCTTATGCACTTACCGAGCCCAACAGCGGAAGCGACGCTTTAGGCGCAAAAACAACGGCGAAGCTAAGCGATGATGGGAAGCACTATATTTTGAACGGACAAAAATGCTGGATTACCAATGGCGGCTTTGCCGATGTGTTTGTTGTTTTTGCCAAGATTGATGGCGATAAATTCACTGCGTTTATTGTAGAGCGCGGCTATGAAGGCTTTACCAACGGACCCGAAGAGCACAAGATGGGCCTCAAAGGTTCATCAACGGTGCAGCTGTATTTCCAGGATTGCAAAGTGCCTGTTAACAATGTATTGGGTGAAATTGGCCGAGGCCATATTATTGCCTTCAACATTTTAAACATTGGTCGTTTAAAGTTGGGCGCGGGCGTTATGAGTGCTGCTCAAAACACAACAACAATGTCGGTGCAATATGCCAAAGCCCGAGAGCAATTTAAAATTTCCATTTCACGCTTTGGCGCCATCAAACACAAGCTGGCAGAGATGGCAATTTTAAGCTGGGTGTCTCAGTCGGGTGTGTATCGTGCCGCCAAATGGATTGATGATAAAGAGCAGGAACTGCTAAAAGAAGGAATGCCTTTCAGCAAAGCCTTGCTGGGTGCTGCAGAAGAGTATGCGATTGAATGTGCTATTTTAAAAGTGTTCGGTTCAGAATCGCTTGATTTTTGTGTAGACGAAGGTGTGCAGATTCATGGTGGCAATGGTTTTAGTGCAGAGTATATCATCAGTCGTGCTTACCGCGATAGCCGCATCAACCGCATTTTTGAAGGCACCAACGAAATCAACCGTTTGCTGATTGTTGACATGACTTTAAAACGCGCCATGAAAGGCAAGCTGGATTTGCTTACTGCGGCTACCAATGTATCGAAAGAACTGATGAGCATTCCTGATTTTGGCAATGAAGATGAAGCTCCATTCGCAAAAGAAAAGAAGAACATCAACAACTTTAAAAAAGCCATTTTGTTAGTAGCAGGTGCTGCGGTGCAAAAGCTGATGATGAAGCTCGATAAAGAGCAGGAAGTGCTGATGAACATTGCTGACATGACCATTGAAACCTACATAGCAGAAAGTGCTTTGCTGCGTTTAATGAAACTTGCTGAAACAAAAGGTGAAGCAGCTGTATCGTTGCAGGCAGACATTGTTCATACGTTTTTGTATGATGCTGCTGAACGCATCAATAAAGCGGGTAAAGATGCCATCAACAGTTTTGCCGAAGGCGATGAACTGCGCATGATGCACATTGGCTTAAAACGCTTTACCAAGGTAGAACCATTTAACACTAAAGATGCAAGAAGAAGAATTGCTGATAAGATGATTGAAGAGAATAAGTATTGCTTTTGATTGTTTTGAACCACGAAGGCACTAAGGAAAGAAGATGCACAAAGAATTATAAAAGAAAATTTCGTGCTCCTTGGTGTGCTTCGTGCCTTTGTGGCTCAAAGTATTTTCTTAAAAGCTTCTGGAAACGGAGGCTTTTTGTTTTGACAAAAAATATTCTCCTTCTTTTCCAATAACCTAAAGCCTTTCCGTTACTTTGGTTCTTCAATTTTATACTGTATGGCTGCCATTACAACCGCTCCACAACAACGATTTATTGCGCTTGATGTGTTTCGCGGACTTACTATTTGCTTCATGATTATTGTGAACACAGCCGGTAATGGTGCTACCACATTCGCACCTTTGCAACATGCTGCATGGAATGGCTTTACGCCCACTGATCTGGTATTTCCTTCCTTTATGTTTGCGGTTGGTAATGCAATGAGTTTTGTAATGGTAAAATGGCAGGATAAATCAACCGGATATGTGCTGGGTAAGATTTTCAAGCGTACGATTCTTATTTTTTTACTTGGCTTTTTAATGTACTGGTTTCCGTTTTTTCATGCGGATGCAACAGGACATTTGGTATTGAACCCATTTTCTCATACCCGTGTGTTTGGCGTGTTGCAGCGCATTGCATTAGCCTATTGTTTTGCTTCGCTGATGTTGTATTTTTTTAAAACAAGAACTACTGTTATCATCACTTGCATCATTTTGGTTTTGTACTGGATTGTGATGTTTTATTTTGGCGATGCCGGCGACCCGTACAGCATTCATAACAATGCTGTTTTAAAATTGGATATCTGGCTCATCGGCACGGATCACTTATACATGGGCGAAGGCTTTCCGTTCGATCCGGAAGGCTTGTTGAGCACCTTTCCTTCCATCGGAAATATAGTGGCTGGTTATGTGGTAGGGCAATTCATTCGCCGCAAAGGAAACACGTACGAAGGGGTAACGCAACTGCTGCTGACTGGTTTTGTTTTGCTCGTTATTGCACACTTCTGGAACTACGTTTTTCCTATCAATAAAAAATTATGGACAAGCCCGTTTGTTCTTCACACAGTGGCTTTGGATTGCATGATTTTGTCGTTCATCATTTACATTGTTGACTTTCGCGGTGTTCAAAAAGGCACTCACTTTTTTCAGGTGTTTGGCAGAAATCCGCTCTTTATTTATTTGCTGTCTGAACTGTTGGTAACGGTGATGTTCATGATACAACCACAACCGCATGTTTCGTTATATGGTTGGTTGTTCCAGCACTTCTTTACTTATTTTACACCTTACATCGGCTCGTTATTACAAGCTGTTTGTTATATGCTCCTATGCTGGAGTGTGGGCTATTGGTTGAACAAAAGAAAGATTTATGTGCGGGTGTAATGATGGCTGGTTTACAAATTGCAAATGATAGTTTTGTTTTCATCCATATTTATTTCTACATTAACCTATGACAATATTCATCACCGGCGCAACATCAGGATTTGGAGAAGTCATTGCCCAAACATTTGCTTCGCAAAAATGGAATTGTATCATCACCGGCAGAAGAGCCGACCGCTTGCAGGATTTATACAAACAACTCACCGAACAACATGGTGTAAAAGTGCTGCCATTAGTATTTGACGTACAAAATAAGGAAGCCGTTTTTTCAACGATAGAAAAGCTGCCCGATGAATGGAAAACCATTGATGTGTTGGTGAATAATGCAGGTCTTGCTTTAGGCAGAGAACCCTTTGATGAGGCTTCGCTCGACGATTGGGAAACGATGATTGACACCAACGTAAAAGGTTTGTTGTATGTGTCGAAAGCGGTTCTTCCTTTTATGGTAAAACAAAAAGGAGGACACATCATTAACATCGGTTCAACGGCAGCGAAAGAAGTGTATCAAAACGGCAATATTTATTGCGCCACCAAGTCGGCGGTGGAAGCCATCAGCAAAGCGCAGCGTATTGATTTATTGCCTCATAAAATAAAAGTAACGGCTGTGCATCCCGGTGCGGCTGATACAGAGTTTAGCAATGTGCGGTTTAAAGGCGACAATAAAAAAGCTGCCGCCGTTTACGAAGGCTATCAACCTTTAACAGCGGAAGATATTGCCAATGTGGTTTACTATTGCGCTACTTTGCCACCGCATGTTTGCATTAACGATGTAGTGGTTACCTGCACAGCGCAGGCAAATTCGTATTATACGTTTAAGGGATAATAAGAGCAGGAAGCCGTTGGTATTATTATGAATTTTGAACCACAAAGACACCAAGGAAAGAAGTAGCACGAAGTTTTATTGTCCTTCGTGAACCTTTGTGTTCTCCGTGCCTTTGTGGTTCAAACCCCGCAAGTAAATTTCCTGCAAAAACAAACCTCTCAAAATAAGCAATACTTATCTTCGTTCTAATTGTTTGATATGAGATACCAATGGCTGCTTCTGATGCTGTGTGGCTGCTTGTTTGCCGGGCGTGCGGCTGCGCAATTCCGTGTTTACTCCAATGAATTTTTGAACATTGGCGCTGGTGCGCGCGGCCTGGGTATGGGCAGCACATCGGTGGCTACCGCGTCAGATGCGTACGCCGGTTACTGGAATCCTGCAGGGCTTGCCAATGTTACAGACTACCCAACCATTTCAGCCATGCACGCCGAGTATTTTTCGGGCATCGGCAAGTACGATTTTGTTTCGGCTGCTTTCCCCATCAGTGGCGAAAAACCACGCACGCTGGGCATTTCAGCCATTCGCTTTGGTGTGGATGATATACCGAATACTTTGTTTTTGGTGCAGCCCGATGGTAGCTTAAACTACAATAACATCACCACTTTTTCTTCTGCCGATTATGCTTTTTTGTTATCGTATGCACAATCTGTGATTGATGAGGATGACAGGAAATTAAGCTTTGGTGGCAATGCCAAAATCATTTATCGAAAAGTAGGTTCGTTTGCCAATGCGGTGGGTTTTGGCTTTGATGCTGGTGTGATGTATCGCACGGGCAACTGGAGGTTAGGTGTGGCAGCACGCGATGTAACTACCACGTTCAATGCGTGGAAGTTTAGTTTTACCGATGAACAAAAACAAGTGTTGTATTTAACCGATAATGAGATTCCGGTAAAATCAACAGAACTCACTGCACCGCGATTGGTGTTGGGCGGTGCTTATGATTTTGAATTTACTGATCAATTTCATTTGCTTGCCGAAGCGAATTTCGATGTAACATTTGATGGAAAGCGCAACACGGTAATCAGTTCAAGCCCCATTAGCATTGACCCGAAGGTTGGTGTGGAAGCGAACATTCATAACCTTGTTTTTATAAGAGCAGGCATTTCAAACTTTCAACAGGCATTGAAAGATGGCGATACCTTGAATCAAAAAAAGGTTTGGATTTACCAGCCCAGCATTGGTGCAGGTTTTCATGTGGGTAACGTAACCATTGATTATGCGTTTACCAATCTTGCCAATCAAAGCAATCCTTTGTACACGCATATTTTTTCGCTGAAGGTAGATTTGGTAAAGAAGGAGAGGTGAACTGGTTTCGTCATTCCGCAAAGCTGCCAACACAAACTTGCATATTTAGGTTTTCATGGCAGCCTTGTGCGGAATCTGATGATTGGATAATTAATGCGATTAAGTAAAAGAAACAGTTTTACATATGATAACTTGTTTGCATTTTGAAGAACAGATTCCGCACAAAGCCGCCTTCTATCACCAAATATGTGCAAAACCAAACGGCGGCATTTGCGGAATGACGAAGAGACTGCTTTAATAAAAATAGTTGCATTTCCAAAAGCAAAACAAAATTGAAGATGAGAACATGGCTGCTGCTTGTGTGTTTTCTGAGTTGCGTTGCCGCTCATGCGCAATACAACAATGAGTGGATTGACTACTCGAAAACGTATTACAAATGCAAAGTGGGACAAACAGGTTTGTGTCGTATCAGCGTACAAACCTTATCGGGCTTAGGTTTGAGCGCCGTGCCTGCCGAGCAGTTTCAACTGTGGCGCAACGGACAACAAGTGGCTATGTACACCTCCGTTGCATCGGGCATATTGCCGGCGGGCGGTTATCTTGAATTTTATGGGCAAATAAACGATGGCTCATTGGATGATAAGTTGTATAAAAACGTTGCAAATCATCTCAACACCACATACAGTTTCAGCACCGATACATCAGCTTATTTTTTAACCGTAAATACGAACGGAAACAATCTTCGCTTTGCTGATGTTGCCAACAATGTTCAAAATAACACGCTGCCGGCGGAATCTTATTTTTTATACACATATCAATCTGATTTCAGGCAAAAAATAAACCGTGGCATCGGGTTTAATTATGGCGAAAACATTTATTCATCTACGTACGATGTAGGTGAGTTTTGGAGCTCTTTTGATATTGCCGATAATCAATCGCAAACCGTAACGATGAGCAACCTGAATGCCGCAACAACCGGACCTGCAGCTACGCTATCCGTTACAGCGGCAGGCAATGCATCGGGGGGAAGTAACCGCAAGTTGGTGGTGAGTGTAAACAATGTTTCTTACATCAATCAATCGTTGCCCAATTACAATGCGGGTACATTCACAGGAAGCAATATTCCTTTATCGTTACTCAATTCTAACGCGGCAAACATTGTGGTTGCCAACCAAAGCAGCGATAACAGTCAGTATGATTATCTCGTGGCGGGAATGGTGCATCTTACCTATCCGCATTCGTTTAATATGGGCGGTGCAGCTACGTTTGCTTTTACGTTGCCCCCCAATGCCAACGGCAATTATTTGCAAATCACCAACTTCAACAGCAACGGCAGTACGCCTGTTTTGTATGACCTCACCAACAACACACGCTACACTGCAAACACAGCAACAGCGGGCGTTTTGAAGTTTGCTTTGGCGGGTAGCAATGTGCCTCGTTCGTTGGTGTTGGTAAGTGAAGATGCGTCGAACATCACGCAGTTAACTTCTTTTACCACGAAGAGCTTTACCAACTTTGCAACGGCTGCCAATCAAGGCGATTATCTTATCATTTCCAATCAGATTTTAATGGCGGGCGATAACCCGGTTGAACAATACCGGCAATACCGCGCCAGTGCAGCAGGCGGTGGCTACAACGCCAAAGTTTATGATGCTGATGAACTGATTGACCAGTTTGCCTGGGGCATTAAAAAACATCCGTTGGGCATCAAGAACTTTTTACAGTATGCAAGAACTGTTTTTGGTGCAAAACCAAAGTTTGTTTTTATCATAGGCAGAGGAACGCAGTATGATACGTATCGTTACAACGAATCTTCGCCACTTGCGGCGCAATTAAATTTGGTGCCCACGTTTGGCTGGCCTGCTTCCGATGTGTTGTTATCTTCTTCCACATTTGATCCGATTCCTACAACACCTATCGGACGGTTATCGGTGATAAAAGGAAGCGAAGTAAAAGATTATCTGCAAAAAATAAAAGAGTATGAACAGCAGCAAGCCAACACCACGCAAACGATAGAAAACAAAGCCTGGATGAAAACAGTGGTGAACGTTACCGGCGCCAATACTGTGGCGGAAGATGGGCAGTTGAGTTATTACCTGAACAAATATGCTGCAATTTTAAAAGACACTTTATTTGGTGGCGATGTGCATAGCTTTAATAAAAGCACTACCGGCGAAGCCACGCCTATCACCGATGCAGCATTAACGCAACTCATTAACAATGGTGTAAGCATCATCAATTATTTTGGGCATTCGTCTTCTACTACACTGAATTATAATTTGAATGATCCTTCTTCTTACAACAACCAAAGCAAGTATCCTTTTTTTGTAGCAAGCGGTTGCGATGCGGGCGATTTTTTTGAGTACGATACCACGCGCTTCAGCGTGTTAAGTTCTATTGCAGAAAAATATGTTTTAGCGCCGGAACGTGGTGCTATTGCGTTGTTGGGCAGCACCAACTTCGGTGTGGGCGATTATTTGGATACTTACAACTCTGGCTTTTATCAAACCTTTTCCAATGCAGGTTACAATAAAAATGTTGGAGTAAGCATGGCAAGTGGTACGCAGGCTTTGCTCGCGCAAACGTATGGTTCTTTCGATTCTTCAACGCGTTATCTTCATGCAGAACAGGTGGTGTTGCATGGCGATCCGGCCATCAAAATCAATGCATTTGCGAAGCCTGATTTTGCAGTGGAAGAGCCGCAAATTGTTATCAATCCAACTGTAGTTTCGGTCGCCAATAGTTCATTTAATGTGAAGGTTTATTTTTATGACATTGGCAAAGCCACCGGCGATTCGGTTTCCATCAGCATTAAACGTCAGCATCCTGATGGCACAATAGAAACGGTGTTGTCGAATGAAATTCACTCTGTTCGTTTTTTAGATTCTGTTTCGCTTACATTGCCTGTTGTTGCTTCGAAAGATAAAGGTCAGAATACAATCATCGCTACGATAGATTATTTGAATCAATACGATGAGCTGAGCAAAACCAACAACACCGCCAGCAAAGCATTTTTAATTTATGAAGATGCGCTAACACCTATCTATCCTTACAATTATTCCATCGTAAATAAAACGGGTTTCAAGCTCGCAGCATCCACCGCCGATCCAACGTTGCCTGCGCGTCAATACGTAATGGAGATAGACACTACTGCTTTGTTCAATTCTTCTTTTAAATCATCAAAAACAATCACTTCGTTGGGTGGATTGGTGGAGTTTGATCCGGGTGTTTCGTTTACCGATAGTACGGTTTATTACTGGCGTGTTGCGCCTGTGCCTTCGGCTGGCAATGTGTATCGCTGGAATGGTGCATCGTTTGTTTTTATCCATAATTCTTCGTTCGGTTATAATCAATCGCATTTGTATCAGCACCTGGCTGATAGCACGAGCCGCATTTATCTCGACAGCACCAGCCGTGTATGGAACTTCATCAACCGGCAATCTACTTTGCAAATCACCAATTCGGTGTATCCCATCAGTGGCACGCTGGATGGCGATTTTGAAATCCGGGTGAATGAAAACATCATCACGCAAAGTGCCTGTTTGGGTTCTTCCATCATTTACAATTTATTTGATCCGGTAACGTTGCAACCTTACATCAATCAAACCATTCCTTCCACTGTGGACGCCGGTGGCACGCATGGATCGTTTATGGGAAGCGCACAGGAATGCGGTCATAAGGGCAATTTGTACAACTTTGAGTTTAGTTATTTAGACACGGCAAGCCGCCGCAAAATGCGGGACTTTATGGATTGGATTCCTTCAGGATTGTTAGTAACAGCGCGCATCATTTTAAACCCTGTGAATGGCGATTACAATCAGGCTCCGTTTGCATCGGCTTATAAAAAAGATGAGCAAACGTATGGCGTTGGCAACAGTTGGTATGATAGATTGGTATCGGTTGGTTTTACGCACATTGATTCGTTTTCCTACCCAAGAATATGGGCTTTGATTTATCAGAAAAATACGCCATCGTTTATCGCCACACAAGTGTTCAGCGTAGGATTGGCCGACCGCATTTCAGTAAACAGAAACGTGGCTTCACCTGATAGTCTGGGCTTTATTACTTCGCCCGTTTTTGGTCCGGCAAAAGGTTGGCATTTGGTAAAATGGAGAGGCAAAACGATTGATAATTCTGCGGGAGATAAAGCTACGGTTGATGTGATTGGCGTTGGAATAAATGGGCAAAAACAAACTTTGTTTACGCTTTCTTCTTTGCAACAGGATTTCGACATCAGCAGCGTAAGTGCAAGCCAGTATCCATCCATTCAATTGCAGATGCGCAATGCCGATAGCCTTCATTACACACCTTATCAATTGCAGTACTGGCGCGTGTTGTACGATCCCGTGCCGGAAGGCGGCCTGAGTGCTACCGTGGCTTATGCTTACAAAGATTCATTGTCGGTTGGTGAAGTGCTCAATGGAAAAATCGGGTTTAAAAACGTGAGTGATGTTGCGTTCTCGGATAGCATAAAAGTAGTTGCAATTTTGTACAATAAAAACAATGTGCCTACGCAAATTCCGGTAAATCCGGCCCCACTGAAAAAGCTGGCGCCCGGCGATACGGCAACCATTTATTTTACCATAGATTCAAAACAAATCAGCGGTAGCAACACGTTTTATTTAGACGTGAATCCAAACGCTGCACAGCCTGAACAAACGCACATCAACAACTTTTTTTACAAAGGTGTTACAGTAAGCTCAGACACTTACAATCCACTGTTAGATGTAACGTTTGATGGCGTGCACATTTTGAACAACGATATTGTTTCGGCAAAGCCTTATATCATTGCAAAGCTTACCGATGAATCGAAATTCTTGTTGTTGAACGATACATCATTAATGATGGTTCAGCTTCAGTATCCTGATGGCTCTTTGCATCGTTATCATTTCAACAACGATACTCTTCGGTTTACACCCGCCACTTCAGGCACTAACAACGTGGCTTCGGTTGAGTTTTTGCCCCATTTACAAACCGATGGTCAATATAAATTGATTGTAAGCGGTAAAGATAGAAACGGCAACACCGCAGGCAACACGCAATACAGTGTAAGCTTCCAGGTGATTAATAAGCCGATGATTTCGGATATGTTCAATTATCCCAATCCGTTTACCACATCTACTGCATTTGTGTTTACAGTTACAGGCAGCCAGGTGCCGCAAAATATACGCATCCAGATACTTACCATCACGGGAAAAATTGTAAAAGAAATTACGAAAGAAGAGTTGAGCGATGTTCACATTGGACGAAACATTACTTCTTACAAATGGGATGGCACCGACCAATACGGACAGAAGCTGGCAAACGGCGTTTACCTGTATCGAGTGCTTACCAATTTGGATGGTAAATCATTGGATAAATTTAATATTATTGATGCCAATGGCAATACTGTAAACACTTCGCAATACTTTAATAAAGGATATGGAAAGATGTATTTGATGAGGTAATCTGAACTGGGATGATTATGATGTTTGAGATTTATAAAATGTAAATGAATGAAGTTTGTTTTTGCAATAATTTTCAATCTTACTTATTTAATATTCAATCCTCTACATCCGTGCGCGCAGTCCGTGTCATCTGTGTTCTATCAACACTCGCGTTCATTCCTTTTTTAAAAACAATCATTCCATTTTTGAAACGGAAACCAACGCTTTGCTTTCCTAAAGCATTCATTTACAATTGCTTTTTATTTGGCATTACGATTGGCTATTCACTGTGTCCTTTTTCATGTGATTCTTTTTTGTTTTATACTAAGAACCGCAACCAAAATTTTACTGCTTTACTTTTTAAGCCTGTCTTTTTTAAGATGGGCTTTGTTATTTTAGATTAATAAGGGTTAATAATTAATTGAAAATGTAATAAGTAAGATGTAAGATTGAATATCATAAATGCAATTAATCATTAGCCATTAACAATCGCTTACGCTATCGCAATATCAAGCACTTGCTGCATGGTTTTTACATAATGGAAATTAACGCCTTTGATAAACTCACTGTCAATTTCATTCACATCTTTTTCATTTAAGTAACACATGATAATGTCGCGGATGCCGGCGCGTTTAGCAGCCAATACTTTTTCTTTAATGCCACCAACAGGAAGCACTTGCCCACGTAAAGTAATCTCTCCGGTCATCGCTAAATATGACTTAATTTTTTTGCTCGTGAATGCTGAAGCCAATGAAGTCAACATGGTAATGCCTGCGCTCGGTCCATCTTTTGGCGTGGCACCTTCAGGGATATGAATGTGAATGTTTTTTTTGTTAAACAAATCACCGTCAATGTTGTACTTCTTTGCATTTGCCTGCAGGTAACTGTAAGCCGTAGTGGCGCTTTCTTTCATCACGTTACCCAGGTTTCCGGTCAATTTCAATTCGCCTTTACCATCGCTCAAAGCCGTTTCAATAAATAAAATATCACCTCCTACATACGTCCACGCAAGACCAACCGCAACGCCGGGCATGTTGGCGGTTTTATAAATTTCGTTACTATAACGTTGCGTGCCTAAAATGTCTTCTATATCCTGCACGGTTAATGGCGATTTTACTTTTCCTTTGGTAGCATAATCTCTTGCCTGGTTGCGCATCAGTTTTGCCAATTGCCTGTCCAATTCGCGCACACCACTTTCCCGCGTATAGCTTTCGATCATTTTTTCCAACACTTTATCGCCAATCCGAAGACTTACTTTATCCAGGCCATGCGCTTCTTTTTGTTTGGGCACTAAATGCCGTTTTGCAATTTCTATTTTCTCTTCTACTGCATAACCTCCCAAATTAATTATCTCCAAACGGTCGCGCAGGGCGGGCTGAATGTTCTGCAAATCGTTCGCCGTTGCAATAAATAATACCTTGCTTAAATCGTATTCCAGCTCGAGATAATTATCATAGAAAGTGTTGTTCTGTTCAGGGTCCAAAACCTCTAACAAAGCCGAAGAAGGATCGCCACGAAAATCATTTCCTATCTTGTCAATCTCATCCAAAATCATTACGGGGTTTGACGATTTCACTTTGCGCAGATTTTGTAAAATGCGTCCCGGCATGGCGCCAATGTATGTTTTACGATGTCCGCGAATTTCACTTTCATCATGCAAGCCGCCGAGGCTTAAGCGCACATATTTTCTTCCCAAGGCATGAGCAATGCTTTTGCCCAGCGATGTTTTGCCGATGCCCGGAGGACCCACAAAACAAAGTATCGGGCTTTTAAAATCGCCCTTTAATTTTAGTACGGCTAAGTATTCCAAAATGCGCTCTTTTATTTTCTTCATGCCGTAGTGGTCATCATTCAACACCTGCTCGGCACGTCCTAAATCGTAGTTGTCGTAAGTATATTCTTCCCAGGGCAAATCGAGCAACAAATCCAAATGATTGTACACAATAGAATAATCCGGCGTGCTTGGGTGCATTCGTTCCAGCTTGGCGATATTGTTTTTAAAAGCCTGTTTCGCAGCGTCAGGCCACTTTTTGGTTTCGGCCTTTTTTTTCATTTCAGCCACTTCACGGTCGTTGCCTTCGCCGCCCAGTTCTTCTTTAATGCTTTTGATTTGCTGCTGCAAAAAGTATTCACGCTGCTGCTTATCAATCTCAGTGCGGGTTTTGGTAGTTACTTTGTTTTTTAATTCAGCAAATTGAAGTTCATTTTGCAGCAAGCCCACCAGTTTCTCGGCTTGCTTTCTTACTTCCATAATTTCAAGCAGGGCCTGTTTTTCAACCAAATCGCTGTTCAGATTGCTGCTCACGAAGTTGATAAGGAAAGAAGCATTTTCGATATTGCGAAGAATGATGGCAGCTTCGGCAGGCATGTTAGGCGATAGCTGAATGATTTGCGTAGCCAGATCTTTTATTGTGCTTATA
The DNA here is from genome assembly GCA_963790435.1 of uncultured Chitinophagaceae bacterium. GTDB lineage: Bacteria > Bacteroidota > Bacteroidia > Chitinophagales > Chitinophagaceae > Ilyomonas. Next base: position 2,015,391 of record CAWBOI010000001.1, on the reverse strand, counting down.
TAAGCCTCAAAGTCTTTTTCATCCGGTATTTCCTGTTCTGTTAATAATTGAATACGGGCTTTAAAATAAGGTTCTTCTTCTACTATGCTTATCAGCTCAAATCTTCGCTTTCCCTGAATGATAACTGTAGTGCCGCCATCGGGCATTTTTATCAGCTTCACAATTTTGGCAACAATTCCAATCCTCGATAAATCATCAACATTTGGTTCTTCCACATTAGAATCTTTTTGTGCTAAAACACCTACCAGCTTATCGGCTTTGTAAGCATCCTGAACAGCTTTAATGCTCTTGTCTCTGCCTACCGTTATGGGCAATACAACACCGGGAAACAGCACTGTATTGCGTAAGGGAAGCAATGGAAGAATGTCGGGAACAACAAGGTCTTTATCCTGTTCTAAATCGTTTTCGTTAATGGGAATAATGGGTAAAAATTCAGCATCTTCATCGCTGCTGAACTGAAATGTATTTTTATTCATGTTGATAAACGTATGATGTTGAAAGCCAAACTGTCATTTTTCCTGCAAAAGCAAAAAGGATGAGTTGGGCACTTGTACAAGTCAATAGAAATGCCAAAGGGCGGCAAGATAAAAGAATTGCACAAAATGGCGGATGAATACAAATTGTAAACAAAAATTGTCGGGAGTAAAGTTTGGTTTTGCCCATTTTTTAATTGAATAAACAACTCTTTGCTGCTTTTAGTTTTAACATCACACAACTAATAGAAACAGCACTCCTGTTGTATCTTTACTATCTACTTCAACAATATATTTTATGGCAACCGCACAGCAAATTCAGGATGGTTATATTGATTATGTTTTGACGAACAACGAGCCTCCAAAATCGGTGTACATTTTTGCAAAAAATATCGGCATTACTGAACCCGAATTTTACGCATTTTATTCCTCTTTTATCGCCATTGAAAAAGCGGTATGGGCTGATTTAACAACAAAAACAATTGCCGAAATAGAAGGACAGGAAGTGTGGGCAAGCTACTCGGCACGCGAAAAAGTGCTGGCCTTTTTTTATGCGTATATTGAACTGCTGAAAAGCAGGCGCAGCTTCATTATTTTTAGTTTGAACCGGTATAAAAATACTTTCAAACTGCATACGCCTGATGTTCTTACAGATGTCAAAAACATCTTTGAAAATTTTGCTGATGCTACCATTCGTGAAGGCTTGAACAAAGGCGAACTGGCAGACCGTAAATTCTTTTCTAAACGATACAAAGATGCGCTTTGGGTGCAGTTCGGCGTGATACTGAATTTTTGGGTGAATGATAACAGTACCGGCTTTGAAAAAACAGATGAAGCCATCGAAAGAGGCATCAATCTTACGTTCGATTTATTTGAACGCTCAACGCTTGATAACTTAATTGATTACGGAAAATTTTTTGCAAGGAACAACCGCAGCTTTACAGAGAAGATGAGGTTTTAAAGATTGGATGAAAACTAATTTATGAAAGAACAGGAAAGCATTCCCACCAGTAAGGTGGCACGCTCGGCGAAGTTTGTAAAAACAGGTATTCAAATTAGCGGCAATTACATCAAGCATTATTCTAAAAAATTGTTCAACCCTGAGTTGACACGTGATGAACTGAATGAAGACAATGCGGAAGACATTTATAAATCGCTAAGCGAACTGAAGGGCAGCGCGCTGAAAGTGGCGCAGATGCTAAGCATGGATAAGAATACGCTACCGCAAGCCTACATTGATAAATTTTCGTTATCGCAGTATAATGCACCGCCGCTTTCGGGTCCGTTAATCGTTCGCACATTTACAAAAAGCTTTGGCAAAACACCCGAACAAATTTTTGACAAGTTTAATTTAAGTGCGGCTCATGCAGCTTCTATCGGTCAGGTTCACCAGGCAGAATTAGATGGGAAAAAATTAGCTGTAAAAATTCAGTTTCCCGGTGTTGGCGACAGCATTTCTTCCGACATTAAAATGGTAAAGCCCATTGCTTTTCGTTTGCTGGGAATGAACGAAGCCGAATTTACGGTGTATGTAAAAGAAGTAGAAGAGCGCCTGCTGGAAGAAACCGATTATGAACTCGAAATAAAACGCTCCATTGAAATTTCTGAAGCTTGTAAAGAGCTTGCCAACGTTGTGTTTCCGCATTATTATCCGCAGCTTTCTGGGCATCGCATCATCACCATGGATTGGATTGAAGGTTTGCATTTGAAAGAATTTTTGGCTACGAATCCTTCGCAGGAATTGCGCAATAAAATAGGACAGGCGTTGTGGGATTTTTATAATTTTCAGCAACACAAATTGCGCAGGGTTCATGCCGACCCGCATCCCGGAAACTTTCTTGATAACGCCCGATGAAAAGCTTGGTGTGATTGACTTTGGCTGTATCAAAACATTGCCTGATGATTTTTATTATCCGTTCTTTTCGTTAGTATCTGCCAATGTTTTGGACGACAAACAAAAAACCATCGAAGCCTTTCGGAAATTGGAAATGATATTACCAACCGACACTGCCTTCGCAGGTAGAATTCTATTACAAATGGTACAAAGAAATGGTTGGCATGTTTGCAAAGCCTTATGCGAGCGAAAGCTTCGATTTTAGCAAGGATGAATTTTTTGATGGCTTGTACGATTATGGCGATAAAATTGCAAAGATGCCTGAGTTTAAACAGGCGCGTGGTGTAAAGCATTTTATTTATGTAAACCGCACCAACTTTGGATTGTACAATATTTTGCATGAATTAAAAGCTACCGTAAAAACCGATAAATACAAACCTGATTTATAGATTCTTTAAACCACAAAGACACGAAGAACACAAAGGTTCACAAAGAATATAGGCAAAAGAAATACTTTGTGTAACTTCCTTTCTTCGTGTCTTTGTGGTTCAAAAAAGGCGCAAAAACAAAAAGGCTGTTCGAAGTTTGAACAGCCTCTTAATAAAGTTTGATATTGGATTCCGAAACGGGTAAGCCTTCTATTCGCCCCGTTGGATTGCTTGGATGACCCAAAAATATTTCACACATTTTATCTTTCCCTTAAATAAAAATTAGTTTTACACTTTTATCAATTAAATTCTTTTAAGTGGCTGATATCATTCAACTGCTGCCCGATAACATTGCCAATCAAATTGCCGCAGGCGAAGTCATCCAGCGCCCGGCTAGCGCTGTAAAAGAATTGCTGGAGAATGCAGTAGATGCGGGCGCAACAAGCATTCAACTGGTTGTAAACGAAGCTGGCAAAAGTTTAATTCAGGTAATTGACAATGGAAAAGGCATGAGTGAAACCGACGCCAGGCTTAGCTTTGAGCGACATGCCACCAGTAAGATACGAAAAATAGAAGACCTGTTTCACATTGCCACAATGGGTTTTCGTGGCGAAGCGCTGGCTTCTATTGCTGCTGTTGCGCAGGTAGAACTTCGCACACGCCGCGCTGAAGATGAACTGGGAACCGCCATTGATATTGAAAACAGCATTGTTACCAAACAGCAACCTTGCGCCTGCCCTGTGGGATACCAATATTTGCATGAAAAATTTATTTTTCAATGTACCTGCGCGCCGCAATTTTTTAAAAAGCAATGCTTCTGAATTGCGCCATATTGTAGAAGAATTTATCCGTGTAGCAATGGCATTTCCGGCCGTCTTTTTTTCATTGCAAAGCAATGGTCAGCAAGTATTTTATCTAGAAGCCGGAAACCATAAGCAACGCGTTGTGCAAATACTCGGCAACCAGTATGGAACGAAGCTGGTAAGTGTGGGTGAAGCCACCGATTACATGAACATTTTTGGTTTTATAGGAAAACCCGATGCAGCCAAAAAAACGCGTGGCGACCAGTATTTTTTTGTAAACAATCGCTTTATTAAAAGCGCTTATTTGCATCATGCCGTAAGCAGCGCGTTGGAAGATGTTTTGCCGAAAGATAGTTTTCCATTGTATGTTTTGTTTATTGAATTGGATGCTGCGCAAATTGACATCAATGTGCATCCTACCAAGCAGGAAATCAAGTTTGAAGACGAAAAAATTGTGTATGCTTTTGTGCAATCGGCAGTAAAACATGCGTTGGCACAATTCAGTATTTCGCCATCGTTGGATTTTACTTTGAATGCCGATATTCAGCAGTTAGAAGCCATCAATCAGCCTTTTGGAGAAAGAGAAAAAGAAACGGCTTCTTCAACTCATTTGTTTACTACGTTCACACAAAAACATCAATCACATTTTATTGAAGCGAATGAGAAGAGCAATCTTCAACACTGGAAAGATTTTTATGCAAAACCAAAAGAAGGTACAAGCGACAAGGTGCAAGCTGCAAGCTACGAGCCTTTGCTGGAAAGCGTTTCAGCGTTTTTGAATGAAGTAAAAGTGTTGTCTCAGTTGCACAACACTTATATTCTTGCAGCCACTGAAAACGGGGGTTTGCTTCTCATTCACCAGCAATTGGCGCACGAACAGATTTTGTATGAACGATACAGCGAAGCCATGGGTGGCAAACCCGCGGCAACCCAAAAGAACCTGTTTCCATCAGCTTTACAGCTATCTACACCCGATGCTATTTTGTTGGAAGATTTATTACCTGAACTGAGTTTAGTTGGTTATGAAATAGAACCGTTTGGTCAGGATGGATTTATTATTCAGGGTGTACCTGCTGATATGAAAGGAGGCAACGAAAAAGCAGTGATTGAATTGCTGTTGGAACAGTTTAAACATTTCAGCAGCGATATGAAAGTAAGCCGCCGCGAAAAAGTAATGCGATGCCTTGCAAGGCAGGGAGCCATCAAAGCAGGCAAGCCATTAAGCCATGAAGAAATGAGGCTGATAGTTGAACAATTGTTTGCCTGCCAAACGCCCAATACATCACCAAGCGGTAATCCAACTTATGCGGAATTTGGCGAAGACAGTTTGGAAAGAATGTTTGTTAAGTAACTCAATTTGATAACGCTCATTATAAATAAAAGATGAAAACAAAAATCATGGCTGTATTGTGTTCTGGCTTGATTGCTTCTTTTGCGATCGGACAAAAAGAAAACGGCGCACTCCCGCTTTCCAACCCTTTTAGCGAGAAAAGCACACTGCCTTACGAGACAGCACCTTTCGATAAGATAAACGATGCCTTCTATAAACCTGCATTTGTAGAAGGCATGAAACAGCAATTGGCAGAAGTGGAAGCGATTGCTAACAACCCTGCGCCAGCGACGTTTGAAAACACATTGGTAGCCCTGGAAAAAACCGGGCAATTGCTGACGAGGGTAAATGAAGCATTCAACCTCGTAACCGGCGCCAACACAAACGATACATTGCAACAACTGCAGGAAGAAATAGCTCCCTTACTGGCAGCGCACGAGGATGCCATTCACCTGAACAAAAAGTTGTTCAGTCGTGTAGAAGCGGTATATAAAAATGGGGCAAAACCAAACTTAGATGCAGAATCGAAACGTTTGATAGAAGTAGTGTATCAGCAGTTTGTGCTGGCTGGCGCCAGGTTGTCGGAACACGATAAAGCGACTTTAAAAAAATGGAATGAAGAAGAAGCCTCGCTAACGGCGAAGTTTAACAACCAGTTGCTGGGTGCTGCCAAAAACGGAGCCGTTGCCGTTGCCGATTCTGCGCAGCTTGCCGGTCTTTCGCAAAGCGAAATGGATGCGTTTGCACAGAAAGCAAAAGACAACAACATGCCGGGCAAATGGCTGATTTCTTTGCAAAACACCACGCAGCAACCTGTATTGCAATCCTTATCGAACCGCGAACTGCGGGAGAAAATTTTTGCCGCTTCGTGGAACCGCGCAGAGCACAACGATTCGAATGATACGCGCCGGACTATTCTGCGCATTGCAGCCATCCGGGCACAGAAAGCAAAACTGATGGGCTACGCTTCGTATGCTGCCTGGAACCTGCAGGACCAGATGGCCAAAACACCTGATGCTGTAGATCAATTCCTGGTCGAAACTGGTGCCCGCTGTAACGGCAAAAGCAAAAAGCGAAGCTGCCGACATACAAGCTGTGATTGACGAGCAAAAGGGCGGTTTTGCTTTGCAGCCCTGGGATTGGGAATATTATGCCGAGCAAGTGCGCAAAGCAAAATACAATTTAAGTGAAGCTGAAGTAAAACCGTATTTTGAACTCAACAAAGTTTTACACGATGGCGTGTTTTACGCAGCCAATCAACTGTATGGGATAACCTTTAAAGAACGACATGATATTCCTGTTTACCAGCCTGACGTGCGCGTGTTTGAAGTGTTTGATAATGATGGGAAATCGCTGGCTTTGTTTTACTGCGATTATTTTAAACGCGATAACAAACAAGGTGGCGCATGGATGAGCAACTTAGTAGGCCAGTCGCATTTGTTGAATAGGAAGCCGGTGGTGTACAACGTTTGCAATTTTACCGAACCAGCGCCCGGCAAGCCTGCGCTCATTTCTTTTGATGATGTAACCACCATGTTTCACGAGTTTGGTCATGCACTTCATGGCATGTTTGCCAGCCAGGAATATCCTACGCTTTCCGGCGCCAACACAGCCCGCGATTTTGTAGAGTTTCCCTCGCAGTTTAACGAACATTGGGCCTTGTATCCTTCGGTATTGAAGCATTATGCAGTGCATTACCAAACTGGAGAAACCATTCCGCAGAGCTTAGTTGATAAAATAAAAAAAGCTTCTTCTTTTAACAACGGTTACACCCTTACCGAAGCCATTGCCGCGGCTTCGCTGGATATGCAATGGCATCAATTACCGGCTGATGAAACCGTGCAAAATGCAGATAGCTTTGAAACGTCGGCTCTTCACATTACCAAACTCGACCTTCCACAGGTGCCGCCCCGTTACCGCTCTTCTTATTTTCTTCACATCTGGAGCAATGGCTATGCAGCCGGTTATTATGCTTATCAATGGACAAAAATGCTGGAGGAAGATGCGTATTCCTGGTTTGAAGAACATGGCGGATTGACAAGAGCCAACGGGCAGCGGTTCAGAGACATGGTGTTGTCGCGCGGCAATTCGGAAGATCTGAATAAAATGTTCTTTGATTTCAGAGGACGAAAACCCAACATTCAACCAATGGAGAAAGCGCTGGGATTGCCACTGACAGAGTAAAAGCAATTGTAAGAATACCAGTAAAACAAAAGAGCTGATTGTAGCTAACCGGCTCTTTTGTTTGCTTGTAAAATGCCTAATACATCGCCGGCGGCAACCCGACTTATGCTAAATTTGGGGAAGAGAATCTCTGGAGAAGTTGTTTATGAAATGAGTATGTAAAGAATATTGTGCCTCATGCAACGGTTTTGATGAATCAAGCATCAATGTTCGTAAAAAGTACGATGCATAAACATTTGCAAGGGCTCTTACAAATTGGTTTGTTTTTGACCATATTTGGCTCTTTTCTTTTTTCTTGTTCAAAAGAAAATAAAACACAGCAACTTCCGCTTACGATTCAACAACTCATTGATTCAAATAAGAATTGTGATTGCCTTCCGTATGTTGATGAATATGTATGGAGAAACAAAACAACATATGTGTGGAGCTGCAGAGGACCAGCTTGCGATTGTGTTGTTCTTTATTATGATGAAACCGGAAAGCAGATTACATCTGATTCAACGTATAGGTTTGATAACTTTCTTTCAGAAGCCAAACGTGTAAAAACTATTTGGTCATGTCAGCCATAATAAAAAATCAACAAAAACAAACAGCCGGCTTACTACAACCGGCTGTTTGTTTTTACTTGTATTTCTTGTTACCTGAACCTTGATTCTTGATTTTTTATTTCTTCTCCATCGCCACATTGCTGCCAGTAGTGCTGCCAATCATATCTTTCATAATGTCAACCGCTTCATCTAAATACATGTCTTTTTGTACGATGGAAAGCCATGTTTTGTTGCGGTTCATTTTCGCTTTATCGGGATTGTTGTAATAGTTGTCTTTGTCAACCGACAATGGCTCAGCATTTATTGGTGTTTTCAGTTTTGATAAGGTGTCGTTCTGCTGAATCACTTTCTTCAAAGCATCCTGTTCAGCTTTGTATTTGGTGATATTTAATTCATACTCCTTATCTACATTGGCACTCAGCCAGTTTGTGTTTTTATGAATGATAGCAAATGCGCTGTCCTTCAACACCTTTTGTTTTGCTTTGTCCTCAGCCTGCTTGAGATTAACGCCACCCACCCAGGTTTGATAATCTGCTTTTTGAATCTGATCCCAGGGTAAAGCCGTTGGATTGTCTTTTTCCCTACCTTTTAAGTACTCATACTGGTCAGGTAAAACTACATCAGGGGTTACACCTTTTAATTGTGTAGATCCGCCATCTACACGATAAAATTTTTCAAACGTAAGTACCAATGCGCCCAATTCGCCAATTCCAGTTGAAAAATTCGGCGTACCTAACGGGATGGGTTTTTGCACCGTTCCTTTACCATAAGTTGATGTGCTGCCAATGATAATGGCGCGATGATAATCCTGCATGGCGGCAGCAAATATTTCGGATGCTGAAGCGCTGAATTCATTCACCATCACAGCCATAGGTCCGCTATACAAAACCGAAGGGTCGTTATCTTTCCAGATAATCGGTGCATCATTTTTATCTTTTGCCTGAACAATAGGACCCGATGGGATAAACAAACCTGCCATATTTACCACTTCGGGCAAACTGCCACCCGGGTTGTTGCGAAGATCAATCACAATGCCATCAACGTTTTCTGCTTTAAGCTTGATTACTTCTTTTGCCACATCCCGTGAACAATGTGCACCATCTTCGCGGGTTACATCCAAATAAAATTCCGGTAAATAAATATAGCCGATCTTTTTACCATCTTTGTTAATCACAAGGCTTCTGGCAAATGTTTCATCCAGCACAATTTCATCGCGGGTAATAGGCACTACCTGCAATGTACCATCGGCTTTTTTTAAGGTTAACCGTACCTCTGTATTCTTACCACCGCGTATGAGTTTTACGGCGTCGGTAACGGCATAACCTGTAACGTCAACCGGTGGAGTATCTCCCTGACCCACTTTTACAATTACATCATTTTCCTGAACTTTCTGGGTTTTCCAGGCAGGGCTTCCCGGTATTACGCTTGCAATTTTTATTTGCCCGTCATCTTCTTTTAACTGTGCGCCAATACCATAAAACCGGCCGCTCATATCTTCATCAAAGCTGCGCTTGGCAACGGGAGCCAGGTAGCTGGTGTGCGGGTCCATCTCATCCGTAATGGTGTTGATGAACATGCTGAACTGGTCTTCATCGCTGAAGGCTTTGGTTTGGCGCTCGTAGATGCGGTTCATGATCTGCATCACTTTATCGCGGGCATCGGCTTCCAGTTGCGCGTCTGTTTTTAATTTGATGCTGTCTTTTTCACCTGCTTTTGCGCGTTGGTTTTGCAAATCAACAAAGCGTTCCAGCGTAAGATATTTTAAGCGTTTGCGCCACTGCTCTTTGCGCGCCGCATCGTTAGCCGGATAAGATAATTTATCAGGATCAAGCTGCACTTTTTCATCGGTTGTGAAGTTGAATGGCTTTGATAAAATGGTTTTATAAACAGCCGGTGTTTCTGCCAAACGTTGTTTGTAAATGGCAATCACCGCCGGATAGAATTGCAAGTCGGCACCATGAATTTCATCATCAATTTCAGTTTCATATTTTTTCAAAGTATTGATGTCGCTTTGCAAAAACAAATTCTTGTCAGGATCTAAATCATTCAAAAAATTTTTGAAAATTGCTTTCGAGAAGTTATCGTCAATCTTTTTCGGATCGTAATGATTTCTTTCCAGAATAGAGCCTACCATTGTAAGCAAGCGTTCCTGGCGTGCTTTTGCATCATCTCCGTTTTTTCCGCTGCTGGTAAACGCCCAAAGCAAGCCGCCTGCCAACAGTATCAACAATACTGGCAGCACTTTTTTACTCATCATAAATTGTGTGATTTTTTGTAACATCGTTTCAAAATTACTTTAAAATAAAACCGTGCCTGAAACCGATATTCTAATTAACAAGTATTTGTATTCAACCCATCTTTTATCCTATTCAACCTAATGCTGTCGTTGTATTGAAATTTGTGCAAAAACAAATCCTTCAACAAGATGTTAATCATCACTGCCTTCTCTTATCCATCACTTTCCGGCTATCTTTTTTCAAGCAACTATCGCTTAACTTGCACTGTTTTTAAAAGAACAATTGAGCATGACAGATTTAAAGAATTACGACCCCAATGTGGCAAGTAATCCTGACAACAATATATTCGGGTTGCCTTTTACCGAAGAAGAATCGAAAGTAGTGATACTGCCTGTTCCGTGGGAAGTAACGGTGAGCGCAAATGCAGGCACATCGCGCACGGCAGAGCAAATCTTTCGTTCATCTTTACAGGTAGATGTATTTGATATGGATGTGTGCGATGGCTGGAAGCAAGGTTTTTTTATGCGCGAAATCAATCGCAAATTATTGATGAAAAGTGATTATTTGCGCAAAGAAGCCGAGTTGTACATTGACTACATTACCAAAGGCAACGACCTGAAGCAAAATAAGTTTATGACAAAGAGCCTGAAAGACATTAACGAAGGTTCTCTGTTTATAAACAATTGGGTGTATGAGCAAACCAAAGAATTATTGGACAAAAACAAACTCGTTGCCTTGCTTGGCGGAGATCACAGCGTAAGCCTCGGTTTGATAAAAGCGCTGGCAGAAAAGCACAGCAGCTTTGGCATTTTGCAAATTGATGCGCATTGCGATTTGCGCAAATGCTATGAAGCCTTTACATACTCTCATGCTTCCATAATGTACAATGTGCTGAGTGAGGTTCCGCAGGTGGAAAGGCTTGTGCAGTTTGGCATTCGCAATTATGCCGAAGAAGAATGGAATTATGTATGCAACAGCAATTACCGGGTGATTACTTACCTCGACCAGAATGTGAAGGAGCGTATGTTTGAAGGTGAAAACTGGCGTTCGATTGTAGATGAATTGATCCAGCATTTGCCTCAAAAAGTATATTTAAGTTTTGATATTGATGGACTGGATCCAAAGCTGTGCCCAAATACCGGAACGCCCGTTCCCGGTGGTTACGACATGGAGCAGATTTTATACATCGTGAAACGAATGATTGCAGGAGGCAAACAACTCATTGGCTTTGATTTGGTAGAAATAGGTACGGGCGAAAATTGTGTAGATGCCAATGTAGGCGCTATTCTTTTGTGGCGACTTTGTAACCTTCTTATCAAAAGCAATTGCCAGTAATAGAAGCAGCGACAATGAGCCAGTACAATTATGTAATTACCATTAAAGAGCCTGATTATAAAAAGGCAAATGCAATTACATTTTTAATGCTGTTGCTTGCGGTTGCTTTTTTTGTTTATGTGGCGGTACATCAATGGGCTACAAAGTATCATAACGCGGCCATCCTGTATCTTGTCATTGCTGCGTTCATCCTATTGTGGAGCGTTTATACTTTTGTTTCTTCACAACAAAAAAACAAAGTGGCTTATTACCGGCTGGCTCTCTTTGCAGCCGCTATTGGCTGGTTTGCCGAGCCGATAAGTAACTATTGGATGACTGGTTTGTTTGTGATAGCTGCTTTGCTGGAACGGCAGGTAAAGTTTCCGCAGGAAATTGGTGTAGATGAACGGGGCATTACGTTTAATACATTGCCACAAAAAGAGTATGAATGGAAAGACATTAAAAACGTTTTGTTGAAAGAAGGGATTCTTACGGTAGATTATAAAAACAACAAACTGTTTCAGCACGAAATTGAATCGGATGTTAATCCTGCTTTGGAACGTGAGTTCAATCAATATTGTACAACAAAGCTGGCAACGGCACAACGCTGACAGGTTTCATACCCTGTCAGCGTTTGAATATTCTCATCATTATGTCATTACCTTCTTCTCCCTATCTTTTGTATTCTGATGGAAAAGGCAAGATCTTTGAAGACACGTCTTTATATGCCGTTGGTCGTGCCGGTTGGGATGCAATGCCCATTCCCGAAGAAGACTGGATACGCTTGCCCAACGGCGGTAACTTGTATGAATTGCCCGCCAGAAAAGCCATTGGAATTGATGTAAAAACAAACGAGCTGCGATTGTGCACCAAAGGCTGGGCGGTAGCGGCTTTTATTCCGCCGGCACACACAGGTTTGTTTTTGGCTGCTTTTGAAAGTGAGCCGGATGCACCCACACTCCCCCTTTTTTGTTATACGGCTGTGGGTTGGTTTAACAATGAATTTTATGTGCCTGCTGTACGCATCGAGCAGGACGTAAGACAGGAGAGTGAAGGGTACGATGAAACCCGTATCCAGAGCGGCGTTCAGCATTTGTTAGAGGCTTATCCGCACAACCGTTTGGTGAACCATTTGATGAACAATTGCTGTAACACGTACCATTGCCCTGCGGCAAGGAATTTTGCGCTCGGGCGATGGGAATGCCCGGTACCATCATCGCCTGCCTGCAATGCCAATTGCATTGGCTGCATTTCGTTTCAGCCTGAAGAAGAAAGCATTGTTTCTACGCAAGACCGTTTGCAATTTAAACCCACGGCCGAAGAAATTGTTGAGTTTACGGTGCCGCATTTGATGAACGCGCCTTATCCCATTGTTTCGTTCGGGCAAGGTTGTGAAGGAGAGCCGTTGCTGATGTGGCCGACCATTCGCGAAGCGATTGTTGAAATCAGGAAACATACATCAAACGGAAGCATCAACATCAACACCAATGGCTCAAAGCCTGATGCCGTAAAAGCCTTGTGTGATGCAGGTTTGAACAGCATTCGCGTCAGCACCAATTCTGCACAAAAACAAATCTATACGCCTTACTATCGTCCGAATAATTACGGGTTTGAAGACATTGTTGAAAGCTTAAAAATAGTAAGAAGTTATGGCGGCTGGGCAAGCATTAACTATTTTGTTTTTCCCGGTATGACCGACAGTGTGAATGAATATGAAGCCTTGCGCAAACTGATACAGGAAACAGATTTATCTATGATTCAATGGCGCAATTTTAATATTGACCCCGATTGGTATTTGGGCTTGATTGGCGTACACGAAACCGGCGAAATGCTTGGTATCAAACAAATGATGGAACTGCTTCAGGAAGAGTTTCCGCAGGTAAAATTTGGTTACTTCAATCCTCCGATAGAGAGAATCAAAGGTGATTACCAGATGCACTTTGCGCATTGATAAGGTTTTGTTTTTGCCTGTTTTTATTTATCGCATTTTTATCAATTTTTAAGCAAGCCTTTATTGTTTTCATTCGGTTCTATCAAGTCCCAAAGGTTTCCATACAAGTCTTCAAATACGGCAACCGTTCCGTATTCTTCTTCTTTAGGATCACGAACAAAGTGAATGTTTCTTTCACTCATTTTTTGATAATCTCTCCAGAAATCGTCAGTAAATAAAAACAGAAACACCCTGCCTCCTGTTTGGTTGCCGATGCTGGCTGCCTGCTTTTCATTGGCTGCTTTGGCAAGTAACAAGCTACATTCTTTTGCACCCTGTAGTGCAACTATAACCCATCGTTTATCATCATTCAATTTGGTATCTTCTATCAATTGAAAGTCCAATTGCTTTGTGTAAAATGCAATGGCTTCATCATAGTCTTTTACTACCAAAGCGATATGCGCTATTGTTTGTTTCATGTTTAGTTTTTACAGTAATGAAGATAAAGCTTGTAGTAACAAAATACTAAAGGCTGTCTCTTGCGAGAACAGCCTTTGGCTATGGAAATGCTTAGTAAGTAAGCGTTGGACGTTATGAACCGCAAACCAAACAACCTTCCTGCATAGTACACACTGCGCCAATAATTTCACCACTTTCCGGATCAACAGTTGGTGCGACAGGTGTAGAGGCAGCGGCGGTAGCTGCAGATGTTGCGCCAGCTACGGTATCATTGCCTGCCACCGCTTCCGGTATGGAAGCTTTGTTCTTTTCAATGGTAAACTGTACAGCTTGTGTAGCAGCTTGTGTGCGCAAGTAATACATGCCCGTTTTCAAACCTTTTTTCCATGCGTAGAAGTGCATTGACGTAAGCTTGTTGGCAGTGGGGCTCTCTACAAACAAATTCAACGACTGGCTTTGGCAGATATAAGCACCACGGTCGGCAGCCATGTCAATCAGATTGCGTTGTTTGATTTCCCAAACGGTTTTGTACAACTCTTTAATGTCATTCGGTATGCCTTCAATTTTTTGAATCGAACCATTGGCAGCAATGATTTTGTTTTTCATGCTATTGCTCCACAAGCCAAGACTGATAAGGTCTTTCAGCAAATGTTTGTTTACAATAATAAACTCACCACTCAACACGCGGCGTGTGTAAATGTTGGAGGTATAAGGCTCGAAGCATTCGTTATTACCCAATATCTGCGAAGTGCTTGCCGTTGGCATCGGCGCTACCAGCAATGAATTTCTTACGCCATATTCCATTACTTCTTTGCGAAGTGTATCCCAATCATGACGGTCGGTTTGGTGCAACGCCCCACAAATCAAACTGGAACAAACCTTTTGAAAGTGGTGAACCTTTAAACGTTGAATAGGCGCCTTCCAATTTTGCTAAATCCTTGCTCGCCGTCATGGCAGCGAAGTAGATGGTTTCAAAGATGTCTTTGTTCAGCATCTTGGCGTACTCGCTTTCAAAAGGTAAACGCAACATGATGAAGGCGTCTGCCAAACCCTGTACGCCCAAACCAATCGGGCGATGACGCAAGTTGCTGTTGCGTGCTTCTTCAACGGGATAATAATTGTTATCAATAATCTTGTTCAGGTTGCGTGTAACCTGGTAGGTTACTTCATATAATTTTTCAAGATCGAATTTCCCTTCGCGAACAAAGCAAGGCAAAGCAATGGAAGCCAAATTACAAACCGCTACTTCATCAGGACTTGTGTATTCAATGATTTCGGTGCAAAGATTGGAACTCTTAATCGTTCCCAAATTTTGCTGGTTGCTTTTTGCGTTGGCTGCATCTTTATACAACAAATACGGCGTTCCGGTTTCTATCTGTGCTTCAACAATGGCAAACCAAAGCTCCTGTGCCTTGATGGTTTTACGCGCACGGCCTTCTCTCTCATATCTTGCATACAGTTCTTCAAACTCCCCGCTGTGGCATTCGTGTAAACCCGGTGCTTCATTGGGACAAAACAAACTCCAGTTGCCACCTTCTTCCACGCGCTTCATGAACAAATCGGGTATCCACAGGGCATAGAATAAATCGCGTGCACGCATCTCTTCTTTACCATGATTTTTGCGCAGATCCAAAAACTCAAACACATCAGCATGCCAGGGTTCTAAATACACAGCAAAAGCACCTTTGCGCTTGCCGCCGCCCTGGTCAACATAACGCGCGGTATCGTTAAACACGCGCAGCATCGGAATGATGCCATTGCTTGTTCCGTTGGTGCCGCCAATGTAGCTGCCTGTTGCACGGATGCCATGAATAGCGAGGCCAATACCACCGGCACTTTGCGAGATTTTTGCGGTTTGTTTTAAAGTATCGTAAATGCCGTCAATGCTGTCTTCCTTCATGGTTAAAAGAAAGCAACTGCTCATTTGCGGCTTGGGCGTTCCTGCATTAAACAAGGTCGGTGTAGCATGAGTGAACCAACGCTCACTCATCAAATTATAAGTTTTAATGGCGCTTTCAATATCTTCTTTGTGAATGCCGATGGCAACGCGCATGTACATGTGCTGCGGACGTTCTACAATTTTGCCATCCATGCGAAGCAGATACGATTTTTCAAGCGTTTTAAAACCGAAATAATCAAAACCAAAATCACGGTCGTAAATGATGGTGCTGTCTAATAATTCGGCATTGTCCTGGATAATTTCATGCACATCATCTGCAAGCAACGGAAGCTTTCTTCCGGTGATTGGATCTACATAATTGTACATTTTCTTCATCGTTTGCGAAAACGACTTGATTGTATTTTTATGAAGGTTGCTTACCGCAATGCGCGAAGCCAGCACCGCATAATCAGGATGCGTGGTGGTAAGCGATGCCGCGGTTTCGGCAGCGAGGTTATCCAGTTCGGTTGTGGTAACGCCATCGTAAATGCCATCCATTACTTTCTTGGCAACTTCAATCACATTCACCAGCCCACTCAAACCATAAGATAGTTTTTGAATGCGTGCGGTGATTTTATCAAACTTTACGCTTTCTCTTTTTCCGTTTCTTTTAATGACTTGCATAACGAGTATTTTTTAGTTGGTAGTTGTTATAAGTTTTTAGTAAGTATTGTTTTAAAAATCTTCTTCGAGTGAGAAGGATTGCACTTCTTTTGTTCCTGCCATCACACCGGCTTTCTGATAATCGCCCACTCGTTTTTCGAAGAAGTTGGTTTTTCCTTGTAAGGAAATCATTTCCATAAAATCAAACGGGTTGGTAACGTTGAACATTTTATCATAACCCAATTCGCCTAACCAACGGTCGGCAACAAACTCAATGTATTGCTGCATGAGTTTGGCGTTCATACCAATCAAATCAACCGGTAAGGCTTCGGTAATAAATTCTTTTTCAATCTTTACAGCGTCGGCAATAATTGCATATACCTCTTCCTGCGACATTTTATTGTTCAACATACTGTACAGCAAACACGCAAATTCGCAATGCAAGCCTTCGTCGCGACTGATGAGTTCGTTGCTGAACGTTAAACCCGGCATCAAACCTCTTTTCTTTAGCCAGAAAAGAGAGCAAAACGAACCGCTAAAGAAAATACCTTCCACAGCAGCAAAAGCAACGAGGCGTTCAGCAAAGTTTCCATTCTCAATCCAGCGCAACGCCCATTCCGCTTTTTTCTTTACAGCAGGTACAGTATCAATGGCATGAAACAGTCTGTCTTTTTCCACCGGATCTTTTACATACGTGTCAATCAGCAAGGCGTATGTTTCAGAATGGATGTTCTCCATCATAATCTGAAAGCCATAAAAGCAACGTGCTTCGGGGAGTTGCACTTCACTCATAAAATTCACGGCAAGGTTTTCATTTACAATGCCATCACTTGCCGCAAAAAACGCCAGCACATGAGAGATGAAATGACGCTCACCATCATTCAGGCTCGCCCAATCTTTTAAGTCAGAACTCAAATCAATTTCTTCCGCTGTCCAAAAGCTGGCTTCATGCTTTTTGTACATCTGCCACACATCGGGATAGTTGATGGGAAGGATTACAAAGCGGTCTTTGTTTTCCTGTAATAAAATCTCATTTTCCTGCATACACAAAAGGTTTTGTTTTTATAAAATGAACCGCGATAAACAGCTTGGGCGACATCTTCTTATAACAGATTTATGTTACTTGAAAGTGAAGCTATATGCTGTGTTATTTTGGTGGTTTTCCTTAGCGTTTTACTCCGTTAGAAAAGCGGATACAAGATTACGAAGGTTAGAAATGAAAGAGAAGCAATAGATAATAACGCCCTGTGGATAAGAAACTCTCTTGTGTTTGTAATTCATGTAAATAATTGGTTTTGAAGCATTTTTTGGTTTTGCACTAAAAGATATACACATTCACCTGTTGATAAAATGGTTTGGCATTGAATGGATAAATTACATTGGTATATTTTTTCAAAACTGTGAACTTGTAGAAAATGAGTAAAATTGACAACAGCAAGAATATGCCAAAAAAATTAGGAGGTTATATTACCGCAAGCGGTCAGAGGATGTTTTGGTTTTGCACCAAAGTATTCTGCATTGAACCCATCGGGTTTACGTGTTTGTAGAAAAAATATTATGGCTTGTTAATCCGGCTCTATTACGTTCGCGCGATAAAAAGTAATAAAGAGAATGTTGAAGGCTTCCAATCATTCTACAATTACCCTCGTCACGATGTTGCACCTTCACGCTTTAACGAGGGCTTTATGCGGAATCTGATGACTGATTAATGAATGTGTTGAAATGAAATAAACTACTTCACAACTTTGTAGCTTGTTTAAACTATTAAGAGCAGATTCCGCACAAAGCCCTCGCAGTTACGATGAATGTTTGAGTTCGTGTTGAGGGCAATTGCGGAATGACGACATCACCCCATTTATTTTATAACCTTTTATAGCTCGAATCCATCGGAGCCGCGTAATTAAGCAGACGGAAAGAACACGCGGCTCCGATGGAGGCTTATAATTGATAATCCAATCACTTTGCTACAAACACGTTTCCCCTGTGGGGATTTTGAAATGTTTGAACACTTGTAGTTATACGGCTTGATAAATTGGTGCAAAAACAAAAATGGTTTCTTTCCGGAAGCCATTTTATAATGTAATGGATGAATAAAATTTATGGTAATACCTGCGCTAATTTTTCTTCTAAAGCCGGTCCGCGCAAACTGCTGGCTATGATGTTTCCTTGTGGATCAATCAACACATTAAACGGAATGCCATCAAAGCCATAAGCCTTTACTGCCTCGCTATCCCACATCTTCAAATCGCTCATGTGGTTCCAAGCCAAACCATCTTTGGAAATGGCATCTTTCCAGGCTTGTTTATCATTGTCCAACGATACACCGAGGACAGTAAAGTTTTTGTTTTTGTACTTATTATAAGCTTCTACCACATTGGGGTTTTCGGCCCGACAAGGGCCGCACCAGCTTGCCCAAAAATCAACCAGCAAATACTTGCCTTTAAAGTCGCTGATGCTGACGTTTTTACCATTCACATCCTGCATCGTAAGATTGGGCGCAGCCTTGCCAATAAGCGGGGAATTTTTAGGTTGACTTTTGTTTGCCATCTCGGTTAGTTTTTGCTTTAAAATCTGCAAACCGGTACTGCCTTTAAAGCGGTTGGAAGCTGAGGTTACCAACGTTACCAAATCTTCGGGTGGCATCATGCCGGCAGGCACCTGGCTTATGGCAAAATACACAGCCGCAGGACTTGTTGCTTTGTTGATGTAATCTTTAATAAAGCTGTTTAATGAAGTCAATTGTTGTTGAAAGGCTTGCTTAGCTGAATCGGTTGCAGCAGGCGCACTTGCGGCTCCATAAGCCACGCCCACAATGGAATCTTTCTTTATGTAGTTATCCATAAAGCTGTAAATGCTTTTTGTAGCAGGCGAGTTTTGAATGTCGGGATGACGAAAATTAACCGAATCCATATTGATGGTAATATCATCTTTATCATTCACAAAAATTGCCTGAGGTCCTGTAGTCACGCCAACAATGTATAAGCCTTCTTCTTTGCCAATCGTATGCAGTTTATACGAGCCGTCATCGCTCAGCGTGGCAGAATCAACAATTTGCAATTGTGTGCCTTCGTAGGGAAATTGTTGCAGATATACCAGTTGCTTTTTTACGCCTTTTATTTTGCCGCTTACTTCAAACGCTCCATTGCTGTTTTTTTGCTTACAGGCAAATAATGCAAATGCAATTACACCTGCTAATAATATTGTTTTATTCATGTTTGTTTTTGTTCAATTTTTACTGTTTAAAATTCTTTGCCTTAGGCGGACTATGGGCTTACACCAATTTCTGTTGCAACAGTTCTGTTACCACTTTCGGGTCGGCTTTGCCTTTGCTCTTCTTTTTCACTTCACCCACAAACAAGCTGATCAATCCTTTTTTACCCCGCTTGTATTCGGTAACTTTTTCAGGCATGTTGGCAATCACTTCATTCACCCAGCTTTCTATTTCGTTGCTATCAGCCGTTTGCAACAAGTTTAAATCGGTTGCCACTTGCGCCGGCGTTGCCTTTTCGTTGCCCATTAATACAGGTAGAATGCGCTGCGAAGCGATAGAAAAATTTACCTTACTGTCTTCTATCATTTGTAGCAAAGCAGCCACTTGCAATGGCAATAAAGAAAGTTCTGCAAAAGAAATGTTTTTATCATTTACGTATTGTTTCAAAGGTCCGTTCATCCAGTTAGCAGCCGCTTTGTAATGCGAGGTATATTCAATCAGTTTTTCATACCAATCGCTCACATCTTTCTCTGCGCAAAGCTGTGAGGCATCGTATTCACTTAAACCAAAGCCTTTGTATTTTTCCATCAACTCGTAAGGCAAGGCGGGTTGCTTTTCTTTTATCTTTTGAATGAACGATTCGCTCAATTGGAACGGCGATAAATCAGGCTCGGGAAAGTAGCGATAATCATTCGCTTCTTCTTTATCGCGAATAGCAAATGTGGTATCGTCTGATGCATCAAAGCTGCGTGTTTGCTGAACAATTGCCTTGCCTTCTTCCAGCGAATGGCACATGCGTTCTATCTCAAACTCAATTGCTTTTTTTACATTGCGAATCGAATTCAGATTCTTTACTTCCACCTTTGTTCCCAGTTTGTTTTCGCCCCTTAAACGCACCGAAACATTGGCATCGCAGCGAAGGCTGCCTTCTTCCATATTGCCATCGCAAATGCCCAGCCAGCGCACCAAGCGGCGCACTTCGGTAACGTATTGGTAGGCTTCTTCAGCACTGAATAAATCCGGTTCCGTAACAATTTCAATGAGAGGCGTTCCCGCACGGTTCAAATCAATGCAGGTAAAGTTTTCATCCGCATCATGAATACTTTTGCCGGCATCTTCTTCCAGATGAATGCGGTTCAAGTGCACAGTGCGCAAGCCGCTTTCCGTTTTGATTTGCACAGTTCCGCCTTTGCAAATCGGCGTTGTGTGTTGCGAAACCTGGTAGCCTTTGGGAAGATCGGGATAGAAATAATTTTTGCGGGCAAAATAGTTGTAGCGTTCTATGGTACAATTGCAGGCAAGTCCCATTTTGATGGCATACTCAACCGCTTTTTTGTTTGTTTTTGGCAAGGTTCCCGGATGCCCAAGTGTTATAGGGCTCACCTGTGTGTTGGGAGGCGCGCCAAAAGCCGTGCTATCGCCGCAAAACAGCTTGCTGGCAGTAGATAGCTGCGCATGAATTTCCAAACCAATTACTGCTTCGTATTTATCAAAAAGACTCATCAATCAATACAAGATAAAGGGCGTAAAGGTATTGGTTGCAGGAGGAACATAATTCTGATTAACTATTTTTTGGGGCGAAACCAAAAGCCGCAATTGTTGTATGCAACTTTAAAAATTAGAGGTGGTAACTACAACCTGAGTGCCGGGCGACAATGTGTTGGCATCGTCTTCAGCCGTTACAAAAACGCGCTTTGGTTTGTTGGGCGAAGTAGCTGAAAGCGATGCTGTATAACCACGTTTAAAGAAGCTGCGCGATGTTACCAACTGTCCCAGATTAAACACGCCATTGCTCGCTTCGTTCCAAACAACATATACTTTTTTGGAAGGTATTAATTTATCGGGCGTTGTTAAATCTCTTGCATACACATTGATTGAATAGTTGTTGTTGGCGTCTTTTTTCACTTTTACCTGACCGGATGCAGACGGTACTACCAACGATTTTTCAAATGCTCTTTTGTGCGAGCAGGAAGCAAATAGAAAGGCTGCAATGAAAAGAAACAGAATACGGGATGTAAAAAAAGTAAAGTGCTTCATGGTTTTATTTTTATAATGATGGTAATTGTTCGTGGCAATAAATTTACAACAATCTTGCCGTGACGAAGCGCAAACGTTTTCCTGCCGAATACAAAACGGTATCCAACTGTTGCTTTGTTGGTTCTCTTTTTTATGAATAGGAGCCAAACGAAGCTGTTTTTTCACTGTTTTTACAAGGCGATAAACCGGTGCATTCATTTACTTCGTAATTATTTATGTGCATTGACAGCAATCTTTTTGATTATAGAGTAATTGAAAAGATGTGATGTGGTTGATTGGTAAATCATATTGTTCTTATATAGCGAATGATTTGGCACGATATATAGTATTTTAATGATTGATAAAACAATAAACAGTGAGGAAGCTTTTTATAGTTGATGATGACTACGATATATTGTTATCGTTAAGTATCTGGTTCAAAAAAATGGGCTATGAGGTGAATACATTTGAAAACGGGCGAAACCTGTTTGCGGCTTTGCAGCAAACCGTTCCTGATTTGATTTTGCTTGATATTAACCTTCAGGGCGAAGACGGCAGAGATGTATGTAAACACATAAAAACAAACATCACTTCTGATTGTCCGGTTATTTTGTTTTCGGCCAATTATCCGGCTTTGGAAGGGTATAGTGAACGATATGCAGATGGCATTTTGCACAAGCCATTCGATTTGCAGGAAGCCTTGCAAATGGTTAAGTCGCACCTGCCTTCCGAGCCTAATGGAAAAATTGCGTAAAAACAAACTTAGTTTCCTCCTCTTGGGTCTTGTTTTCTCGAATCTTGTTCACTTGTTCCTTTTATCTTGCTTCTTCTCCCTTGTAGCTTATTGCTAACATCTCTTCATGGTATTGTTTTTGAAACTTCAACACAAACTTTTTTATGAGTACATACAGGGTTTTATTTGATAACAAAAAACTAGTTTCTGTTACCCGCACCGAACAAGATACTCCATCCAACGATACCTTTTTAGAAGAAACCACCGGCGAAACCATTTGGGCAACCATTGAAGCCGGAAGCGATGAAGAAGCGCAGGAAAAAGCTGAGCGCTTGGAAACTGAATTGCAAACGCGGCAAACCAAAGAAACCATCCGGGAAAAAGAAAATTCGCAGTAAAACAAAGGCTTTGGTTTTGTGTAAAAAGGATATTTTTTAATTTCAATTTTGCTGTAATCCAATCATTCCAGTTAAGATCAAATTGATTATGAAAAGAAAAGTAATTCTTTTATTCGTTTTTGTTTTGTCTATATTTTATCACCATTCACTTGCTCAATCTTCTTTGCATATTGATATAAAAGGAAATGGAAAGCAGCAAGCGATTTTGATTCCTGGTTTTACTTGTTCGGGCGATGTGTGGGATGCAACGGTAGCGCAACTTTCACAGAAATATACTTGCCATATTATTACGTTTGCCGGTTACGCAGGTGTGCCTGCACAAGCCGATCCGCATTTGCAAAACTGGATGGGTGACATTGCGGATTATATCAACCAAAAACATTTATATCAACCCGTTATTATTGGTCATAGCATTGGTGGTGTTCTGGCAATGTGGTTGGCGGCAGATCATCCTGCACTCATTTCAAAAATTGTAGTGGTTGATGCATTACCTTGTCTGGCAGCTTTGCAACATGCCAATTTTGTGGCAAAACAAAACCCAGATTGCAGTGCGTTTGTTAATCAATACACGCATACAAGCGACAGCGCACTTTATACAATGCAAAAAAGAATGATGCCCATGATGTGTGCCGATACTGCAATGTTGCCAACGCTAATTACCTGGAGTATAAAAAGTGACAGAAAAACAATGGGACAAACCTATTGTGAATTTTTGAACACCGACCTGCGGGATACGCTTTCGCGCATTGCATGCCCTGTTTTACTACTACTTGAGCCTTCTTTTAAAATGGCAGATTCGCAGATAGCGCAACAATTTTCTAAACTCAAAAACAAAAGCATTGCGTATGCTACCAAAGGTTTGCATTTTATTATGTATGATGACAAAGACTGGTATTTGCAACAAATAAAAAGTTACTTGTTGTGATACTATTGTTTTCAGTTTATTGGTAAAAAATAAGGTAAGCTTATAAGCTTACCTTATCAAACTTGTGATTGTTTACTTACTTCTCCGGCAGCAAGATTGCCTCCAACACATTCTTGTTATCAAACAATTTGCTGGCTGTTGCTTTTATGTCGGCAACTGTTATTGCATTCACCAATTTTTCATAATTGAAAAGGCGTTGTGCCGCATCATTACTAAAATAAATGCCTTGCAGTTTGCTACTCCAGTAACCGTTTTCCTTCACACTTACTTTGTGTTGCTCCAGCCAGGTTTTTTTCACCTTATCTAAATTCACCTGGGATGGACCAAATTGTTTAATGCTGTCAATTTCCATTTGCGCGGCTTTTAAAACGGTGTCAACATGCTCAGGACCTGTAGGCAATTGCATCACAAATGAATAACTGTTGTACGGATACTTTTGCAAACCGCCATAAATGCCACCGCCATAAATAGCACTCATTTTTTCGCGGATGTCTTCAGTGATTTTAATGTTTAAAATTTGGGTGAGGGCAGCGGTTTTTAAATCCAAATCTTCGCTGTAAGGCACATCGCCCGAATACACATTGATGATTAAACTTTTAGGTTCAGTACCCTTTTTAAACGTAAACTTTTCATCACCTTTTGTAGGGCGCAAGCCATTGTCTTTAAACGCGGCGGGCTTCCTCGTAGAAGGCAGGCCGCCAATATATTTCGTCAGCAACGGCTCCATTTTTACCGTATCAATATTGCCTACAAAAATGAACGTAAAATCCTGCGCGTCACCCAATTGTTCTTTGTAAATAGAAAGCATTCTGTCGAGATTCGTTTTTTCATAATCAGCAGCAGTAGGCACTGCGATAGGAGCCAACGGATTGTTGGCAAAACGCACTTTTATAAACGTATCGATAAATGCGGTTTGCGGATCCTGCAAAGCGAATTGTGTAGCCGATTTTTGTTTTTCTTTCCACGCATTATAGAGTGCTTCATCTTTGCGTGGCGAAGTAGCATACAGGTAAACCAATTGCAGCATCGTTTCAAAATCTTTCACGCTACTGCTGCCGTTGATGCCGGAGTTGATCCTGCCAATGCTTGGCGAAGCAGAAGCTGTTTTTCCTGATAAGACTTTGGATAAATCGGTGGGAGAAAAATCGCCAATGCCCATTTGTTGAACCACACTGGCTGCGAAGGTTGCGTTTTGTTTGTCGGCCACGCCATACAACGATTGCCCGCCTTTGCGGAAAGATGTCATTACAATTTCATCGTCCTTAAATGTGGTAGGTTTTAAAATTACTTTGGCTCCGTTGGCGTAAGTAATTTCGGTAACGCCCAATTCTGCATTTTTCTTTTCACTTGCTACTTTGCCCGCAGCAGGTGTGGTTTTCATCAGTTGCGCTGCCACCGTTTTTTCTTCGTAAGGTTTTACCGTACTGTTTAAAATGGTTTTGGCTAATGCCAGCAATTGTGTACTGTCAGGCAGTTTAAAATTGCCATTGGCGGGACCTTGCAGGGTCACAAAAATATTTTCGTTGCTTTTTAATGAATCGCTCAATGCATTCACTTCTTTTAACGTGATGCCAGGCATCAATTGTTTGTAATAATTGTATTCAGCCGCAATACCGGGTGACGGTTCTGCCGTTAAAAACAAACGGATGTATTCGGCTGCTATTTGGCCCGATTCGGTTTTAGCACGATTGTTATAAGCCTGTTCCATTGACGCCATCTGGTCTTTCTTAGCGCGTTCCAGTTCAGTTTGGGTAAAGCCGTATTCTTTCGCGCGTTCCACTTCTGTCATCATAGCTGTTAATGCTGTGTCGGGTCCTTGCCCGCCTGCTACTGCAAACGCATTGAAGCTTTCATAATTGCGCGCTTCGCTGCCATAGCCCGTGCCGGCGTATAAGAAGGGAGGTTTGCTGCCATGAGATAAATCGGCAAGCCGTTGGTTAAGGAGCGAAGTGAATAGGTTTTTAACGATGTCATCTCGGTAATCGCGCAGTGTAATTTCCTGTTTTTCTTTTCTGATAGGATACTGAACCTGCACAATATAATTGGTAGCTTCTTTATCGGTAACTACCAATGCACGACTTGTTTGTCTTGCGGGCACGGAAGCATAAAAACGCTCTTTTTCTTTTGCCGGATTTTTTAGGTCGCCGAAATATTCTTTTACCAATTGTTCGGTTTTATTTACATCCACATCACCCACAATAATCACTGCCTGCAAATCGGGGCGATACCAGGTTTTGTAAAAACGAATCAGGTTAGAATCGGGTGTACTTCTTACAATGCTGTCAACACCAATGGGCAAGCGTTGCGCATAGCGCGAGCCTTCGTATTGCATTGGATATAACTTGCGAAACATGCGGTCTTCCGCGCCTTTGCCCAGGCGGCTTTCTTCCAGCACTACAGGCCGCTCGCCGCTAATTTGCGAAGGGTCGAAACTGAGTGCCGAAGCCCAATCTTTCAATACAGATAAGCCTTTGCGAAGGTTTCCGGTATCGCTTAATGGAATGGGTAAAATATAAACGGTTTCATCAAAGCCCGTATAGGCATTCAAATCAGCACCAAACTGAACGCCCATTTTCTGCAGAAAATCTACCAACTCATTTTTTTCAAAATGCGTGGTGCCGTTAAACGCCATGTGTTCGGTTAAATGCGCCAGGCCTTGCTGGTTATCATCTTCTAAAATAGAACCTGCGTTCTCTACCAAACGCAGTTCCACTTTGTTTTCGGGCGTTTTGTTGTGGCGGATGATGTACGTTAATCCATTTGCCAGCTTGCCCATTTTAACGGCTGTATCAAGTGGTAATTTTTCATCTAAATTTTGTGCGGTCAATTTTGTGCAAAAACAAAAAAGAAACAGCGCAAACGAAAGGGTATAAAGCTTTTTAAGCATTGTAGTAAAAAAGTTTAGGCACAAATGTATTGGAAACAAAAATGGTTTGGTAATGATGAAAGATAAAAGTAATGTGAAGGATGGAATGCGGTGGAATGAATCAAAAAAATCGGGCAAAAACAAAAGCCTTGCAACACAATTGTTGTAAGGCTTTCATTCATCCCAACTGAACCTGTTAGTTGTATCTTTTGAATGTATATCGTTCTACGGTTTTGCCCGTATAATAAGTGCCGGTAAACTGGTCGGTGCCAGAAAAAGAAATATCATCAAAATACAAGTTCAACGTGCCATTGCCGCTGGCTGAAAGCGAAGTTTGAAACGTTTCGTGCGGGTTGGTGTAATAATTTCCATACGCATCGTAATAACCATCTGATGCATCGGTAGTTGTCCAGCTTCCCTGCAACAACGTATTGCCATTATCGTATTGCGCCGTGCCGTTTTGATAAAAAGAAAGTACACCATTGATACCTGCAGTGAACGAATACCAGTTGCTTCCATTCAACTCAGAAGCATCGTACAAATACCATGAACCCACCAGCGGATCAACAGGAGGTGGAGACGGTGGCGCTTCATATGTTTTTATGCAGGAAGAAAATGAAAATAAAATAACGGCAAAAACAAAAGTGGGTAATAATGGTTTCATAGTATGAGGTTTTATTTTGTGAGTAATGAAGCAATGGTTTGCCAACTATCGCTTGTTAGCAATGAGATAAAAAAAGAAGCAATGAGTTGTTTTTCTCTTCGTTAAAAAAATGAAAAGGATGAAGGTTTGGTTTTGCCTGAATAATGGAAACAAAAAAGCGTACTTCAATGAGAAGAAGTAAGCTTTGTTCATGTTGGTACTTATGACTAAGACAGAGAATGTTTCAATGAAAAAGATGAAGATGCCGTCATTGCGCAATTGCCTTCGACATGAACTCAAACTTTCATCATGACAGCGAGGGCTTTGTGCGGAATCTGCTCTTATAGTATGAACGAGTTATAAAGCTATAAAAGTGTTTACTTCATTTCATCATCTTCATTGTTCAATTAGCAGATTCCGCACAAAGCTCTCGTAAAAGAGTAAAGGTGTAAACTCGTGTTGAGGGCAATTGCGGAATGACGCGATGCTGTATTTCCAAAGAAAATTTATTAAAATTTATGGCAAAAACAAACCGCTATTGCTCCTTTGTTTTTTGAAGCAGATACTGATAAATGGCTATTTGCGAACGCACTTTTTTATTCGGGTTGCCATCCACATATTCGTTGCGCAAACCATCGTTTAGGTTGCGGGCTTTTACGTTATCGCTCAACTGAATGTTAATGATGTCTCTCACTTCGTGCCGGATGCGTTTATCATAAATGGGTACTGCAACTTCCACGCGATGATCTAAATTCCTTACCATCCAGTCGGCAGAAGAAATGTACATTTTTTCTTTGCCGCCGTTGCCAAACCAATACAAGCGTGCATGTTCCAAAAACTGATCAACAATGCTGATTGCCGTGATGTGATATTTAGATTTCGCTGTATTAAACGAAGCCGAAAAAATACCACGTACAATGCAGTTTACCGGAACGCCGGCATCCACGGCATCATACAATTTGGTAATTAATTTTTCATCGCTCAATGAATTTAACTTTAAAGTGACGAAGCTTTTCTTTTTCCCTTTTGCCAGTTTTATTTCACGGTCCATCATACTCATCATTTGCTTGCGAATGCTTACCGGCGCAGTAAGCAAGGTTTTGCAGGCAGTAAGCGGAGCCATTGTTTTAGGGTTTTCAAGAAAGCGAAACACGCGGTTGATGTCGGCCATGATGGCTTTGTTGGATGTAAGCAAACAAAAATCAACATACACCGTTGATGTTTTTTCGTTTAGGTTGCCGGTACTTACAAAACCATATTCTTTGCTGCCTTTCCCATCACGTTTTTTAATCACACAAATTTTTGCATGAACCTTCATGTTTTCCAATCCCACCAACACTTTCACGCCTTCATCTTCCAACCGTATTTTCCATTCCAAGTTTGCTTCTTCGTTAAAACGGGCACGCAATTCCAGCACAACGGTTACTTGTTTTCCATTGCGTGCCGCGTTGATAAGTGCATTGACAATGGTTGAATTTTCGGCAAGGCGATAAGCTGTTATTTTAATTGAAATTACATCGGGTTCTATCGCTGCTTCGCGAAGCAAATCAACAATGCCGCTAAAGGAATGATAGGGGAAATACAGCATCACGTCCTGCTGCTGAATGACATCGGTTACACGCCCGCTCTGCTGCAAAGCCGGATGCGTAAACGGCTGAATGCGGGCACTGCTGCGCGCGGGAAACACATCTGGAAAATCCATAAAATGCCTGAAGTTGTGAATGCGCCCGCCGGGAATAATATTGTCGCGCTTGGTAAGATGCAATCGTTGGATGAGATACTCCAGCAAGCCGCTGTCCATCTCTTTGTCATACACAAAACGGGTGGGTTTTCCTTTGCGGCGGTTGCGGATTCCTTTCTCAATTTTCTGCACAAAAGAAGAAGACAAATCGGCGTCTAAATCAATCTCAGCGTCTTTGGTAATTTTAAAAATATGCGCATCGTAACGTTCATAATTAAAGTAAGAAAAAATATAAGGCAGATTAAAACGGATCACATCTTCCAGCAGGATGATGTATTTTTTTCCGCCTTTGGAAGGCAGCAAAACAAAACGTCCCAGTACGCGCGAAGGCACTTCTATCAACGCATATTTTTGTGTGTATGCAGAAGCTGTATTGCTCATTACCACACCGAGGTAAATGCTTTTCTCACGCAGGTAAGGCATTTGCGGAACATCCTCAATGAGTAACGGAATAATGTTGCTGCGAACCTTTTCAACAAAGTATTTTTTTACCCATTCTTTCTGATCGTCTTCCAGATGTTCTTCATCAACCAAAAACACGTTTTGCTCTTGCATTTCTGCGCAGATGCCTTTCCAGATTCTGTCAAACTCGCTTTGTTGCTTTAACACCGTTAGTTGTATTTCATCCAGCACGGCTTGCGGATTGCTTTCCATGTGCATGTTCGTCTTTTTGTTGACAAACTCAACCATGCGTTTTAAAGTGGCAACCCGCACACGGAAGAACTCATCGAGGTTATTGGAAAAAATGCCCAAAAAACGAATCCTGTCTTTTAAAAACACAGTTTTATCAGCCGCTTCCTGCAACACTCTTGCATTAAAGGCAAGCCAGCTCACATCACGCGAAACAAACTTTTTTTTCATAGTTTCAGTTTACGAATACTTCGTTGGCAAATATGATGAAAAGTCGGGGAAGTGCAAAAGCCGCGGGAATCGGGAAGTTAGCAAGTCAGGAAGCCTGGGAGACGAGAAGAAAGAAACGCGATCGCTTTTTGTTTTGTTCATTTTTCTCTCCTGCTATTACTTACCTATTTCCCAATTTTTTGACTTTACTAAGTTTCCAACTTTTTGACTTCCTCCACTTCCTCTCTACATTTTCCCCTTTTGTCGCAACATTTGTTTATCGCAATGAGAAGCGGTATACTTTTACGCAATGACTACCTCCTGGTACAAAAAGAAATGGGTGATTGTTCTCCTTCATATTGCCGTCTGGCAAGTGTTGTTTTTGTTGCCCATTTTGCTGCAACAGTCGGTTCATAACGCTCACGAAAAACACACCGAAATTGACAGAACCCTGTTTACTTACCTTTCCCTTTTTACCGATGTGCTTTGGGTAGCATTGTTTTACTTCAATGCTATTGTGCTTATTCCAAAATTGATATACAAACAAAAGTATCTTTTGTATGTGCTTGTGCAACTGTTTATCATCGGTTCATTTATTTTGTTTCAGTGGTTGTTTTTTTCGTTTATCATTCAAATGGGGTTTAGCATTATTGGTTTCTTTTTGTATAATATTTTTCCTTACCTCTTCATTCTGGCGTGCAGTACGGCTTACAGAATGATACAAGACAGAATGAGGACTGAACAGCTGTCACAAGAAAAAGAAACCGAGAATTTAAAAACAGAATTGTCGTTTCTGCGCTCGCAGGTAAACCCGCATTTTATGTTCAATGTGCTGAACAATATGGTGGCACTGGCAAGAAAAAAATCTGACCTTTTGGAACCTTCGCTCATACAGCTTTCCTCACTGCTGCGTTATATGTTATACGAAACCGATGAAGACAAAGTGCCGCTGCAAAAAGAAGTAGATTATCTGCATAGTTACATTGATTTGCAGAAGCAACGTTTTGGTAAAAATTTATTGGTAAAAACAAACGTTGAAATCTGCGATACCCATTATGAAATAGAACCGATGTTGCTCATTCCGTTTGTAGAGAATGCGTTTAAGCATGGCACCGGAATGATAGAAGAACCGACCATTGTTGTTGAACTAAAAGCCGCTAACAAACAAGTTCATTTTTTGGTGCGAAACAAAACCAGTTCTTCAGTCATCGAAGAAGTAAAAGACAAAACCTCAGGCATCGGTTTAACCAATGTAAAACGACGATTGAATTTGTTGTATGGCAACCGCCATACTTTAGAAATTAATAATGAAAACGGCTGGTTTGTAACTTCACTTCAATTAAACTTACTATAATGCTACGCTGCCTTGCCATAGACGATGAGCCGCTTGCGCTTGAACTGCTGGAAGACAACATTAGTACTGTTCCGTATTTGCAATTGGTGGCTTCGTGTTCCAACCCGATTGAAGCCATGAAAATACTGCAAAATGGAACGGTTGATTTGATTTTTCTCGACATTCAAATGCCGGGCTTAACGGGCTTACAGTTTATTCAAAGCCTGGCGCAAAAGCCGATGTTTATCCTCATTACAGCGTATGAAAAATATGCGTTGGACAGTTATAATTTAGATGTAATTGATTACCTCGTAAAGCCGGTTTCTTTAGACAGATTTATCAAAGCCTGTAACAAAGCTTGGGAGCTTTTTGGGTTAAAAACAAAAGCAGACAATTCAACAAAAGAAGCTACCACAGAGTTTTTATTTGTACCTGTTGAATACAGTTTGGTGAAGGTTGTTACTTCAAACATTGTTTGGATTGAAGGCTTGAAAGATTACATCAAAATTCATCTTTCCGATACTTCAAAACCCATTGTTACGCGCATGAACATGAAAGCGATGGAAGATGATTTGCCCAATTCCAAATTCATCCGCATTCATAAGTCGTACATCGTTTCCATTGACTACATTACTGCCGTGCGCAAGAGCAGTGTTTTTTTGGGTGATTTGGAATTGCCGGTCGGCGAAAATTATCGCGATGCAATAGCTACGCTTACGGGTAAATAAAGAGGCGATTTATATCTTTTGAACCACTAAGAAGGGAAGAAGAGAAGTTGCACAAAGCTTTGTTTCATTTTTGAACCTTTTTGTTCTTAGTGTATTCGTGGTTCAAACTCTTCCAACATCATTTAATAAAACGAATATTCAGTGGATACTTATACAACTTTCCATCATTGGCCCGCAGCGTAGCAATAATTACCAACACCAGCGCAATGATAGCAACAATCCAAATCAGGAAAATGCCGACGATGGTAATAAGCAATCCGAAAATAACGATGTACAATGTAATTTGAAAATTCAATGATTCTTTCGCGTGAGCAGCTATGAACGAAGATTCCTCTTTCTTTATCAGATAAATGATAAGCGGAGCCAGGAAACCAACGCCGGGAACCAATGTTAAAACATGCGATAACAAAGCCATTATTTTTTCATCGGCAGTAGGGGCAAGGGGAGGCGTTTCTTCGGTGCCGAGAAAGGCGTTTTGCTGTGCCATAAGTTTTGATTGAGTACACGTCAAATGTAAACGAAATTATACTTACATACGCTCCGGCACTTCAATGCCCAATATGTGCATTCCGGTTTTAATAACGGTTGCCGTGAGTAAACAAATTTGTAAACGCAACGTTTTCTTTTGCTCATTTTCTGCGTTGTTCACTGAATGTTCAGTATAAAAAGAATTGAAGGTTTTACAAAGATTGAAAACATACACCCCAATTTTTGAAGGATCGTATTCTTCGCCCGCTTCTTCAATAATGCTTTGGAACTGTTCCAGCAAAATAACCATTCCCTTTTCCAGCAAAAACAAAGATGTATTTGGTACTGCTGCTTCTATTGTTGCATTGTTTTTTCTTAAAATGCTTTTGATTCTTGCATGGGTATATTGAATAAACGGACCTGTAAAACCATGAAAATCTATGCTTTCTTCAGGATTAAAAACCATTCGCTTTTTGGGATCAACGCGAAGAATAAAAAACTTTAAAGCGCCCAAACCGATTGTGTTGTAAAGCTCTTTCAATTCTTCCGGTGTAAAGTCCTGCACCTTGCCAAGTTCTTCTGTTTTTTGTTTGGCTATGTTTATCATTTCATCAATCAAATCATCAGCATCAACCACAGTGCCTTCCCTGCTTTTCATTTTGCCGGTTGGCAGTTCCACCATTCCATAACTCAAATGATGAATGCCATCAGCCGAGGGCAAACCCAATTTTTCACAAATGAGTTTTAAAACTTTAAAATGATAATTCTGTTCATCACCTACAACATAAATACTTTGCTTCATGCCCCATTCTTCTTCTTTTTGCTCAGCAAGTCCGATGTCCTGCGTTATATAAACAGATGTTCCATCTTTGCGTTGCACTACTTTTTCATCCAAGCCATCGGCTGTTAAATCAACCCAAACGCTGCCATCCTCTTTTTTATAAAACACGCTTTTTTGCAAGCCTTCTTCTACCAAATGTTTGCCCAGCAAATACGTGTTGCTTTCGTAATAAATTTTATCAAAGCGGCTTCCTATTTTTTGGTAAGTTTGGTCAAAACCTTTGTACACCCAAGCGTTCATTTTATTCCACAACTCAATCACAGCAGGCTTTCCGGCCTCCCAATCAATTAGCATTTGCCTTGCTTCTTCCATAATAGGCGCCTGCTGTTCAGCTTCCTCTTTGGTTTTGCCGGTATTTATTAATTGCCCGATTTCTTTTTTGTATTCATCATTAAATCTCACATAATAATCGCCCACCAAATGATCACCTTTAATGCCCGTTTTTTCCGGCGTTACGCCATTGCCAAAGCGAAGCCAGGCAACCATGCTTTTGCAAATGTGAATGCCGCGGTCATTTACCACGCAGGTTTTAATAACCTCGGCCCCTTCCGCTTCCAAAATCTGTGCAATGCTCCAACCCAAAAAATTGTTGCGAAGATGTCCCAAATGCAAGGGCTTGTTGGTGTTGGGCGATGAATATTCCACCATCACGCGGTTGCCCGTTTTTTCTTTTCTTCCATAACGAGAGTTGTTGTGATGAGAAGATAAAAACTGCAGCCAATACCTTTCAGAAATGATAAGATTTAAAAAGCCTTTGATAACATTGTATCCGCTGATGAGAGAAGAATGTTGTTGCACCAAATACTCGCCTATTTCCTTTCCCAAAGCATCAGGCGATTTTTTTATTGATTTGATGAATGAAAACAAAACCACTGTATAATCACCTTCAAATTCAGGCTTTACTTCATTGACAATAATGGCATTTTCATCCACCGTAATATTATACAAAGAAGACAAAGCTTCAGATGCAATTTGTTTGACTTGCAAAACAACACTCATACAATAAAATATGGGCAAAAGTAAACGTGAATAGTGAATGGTGAGAGATGAGAAAAAAGCTTTTGTATGGTTTGATTACTCACCATTCACTACTCTTCACTCACTATTCACAACTCACCACTCACAATTTCCTGTTCGCCGCTTACCTTCGCCGCTTCGTAAAAAGCATGTACGCCGTTCACAACAGTCTCCGCAACATCATTTTGCAAACGGTTGATTTTTTTTATCCGCCGTTTCGAAGGTTTATTCCTTTGCAAACCTTCCGGTATGCGGCCTGCGGCGGCGCCAATATGTTGTTAGACATTGCCTTGTTTGCTTTCAGCTATAATTTTCTTTACAAAAAAAGTGACGTTCATTTGGGCTTTTATGTGATGTCGGCGCCAACGGCTTCCCTCATCACAGCATCGTTTATTTCTTTTTTTACGGGTTTTTATTTAAGCCGTTATGTAGTGTTTCCCGAATCTTCTGTAAGAGGCAGAACGCAATTGGTGCGCTACTTTTTAATTGTGATTATTTGCTTCTTTCTAAATTATATCTTTCTCTGGTTTTTTATTAATTATTTAGGCTGGTATCCAACGCCTTCCAAAATGGTAACTACGGTATTTGTGGTCACATTCAGTTATGTAAGCCAAACTTATTTTTCGTTCCGGGTGAAGAAAAAACAGCAGCCTGAAGTTTTGCCACGAAGGCACAAAGGCACTAAGATTTAGGGTTGTGCTCTGCAATGTATGATGACTAATTTCTACTGGCCCGGTGTCCTCACCGACCAGAACGTTTTTCGGTTTGTGAGGACACAGGACCGATAGCTAAAATTGTTCTTGTTTTTGTCCGTCATACATTGCAGAGCACCACCACATTTTGTTTTACGTAAGATATATGAAATTTGTAAACATCACTTTTTAAGAAATCCTCTTTGTGTCTTCAAGTCTTCGTGGCAAAATATCATCAAAAACAAACGCAAAATAAATATTAAAGTTTCCTTTTTTTGTTGTAATCTACTATCTTTGCGCTCCCAAAAAATATGTCGAAACAACCGCTGATTAAACAAGATGGTGTCATTCTGGAAGCCTTGAGCAATGCGATGTTTCGTGTAAAGCTCGAAAACGGACATGAAATTTTAGCCACCATTTCAGGAAAAATGCGGATGCACTACATCAGAATTTTGCCGGGTGATAAAGTGGGTGTTGAAATGAGTCCTTACGATTTATCGAGAGGTAGAATCATTTTCAGGTATAAATAACAGATAGCTGTAAGCTACAAGTGAAATAAAAAGATTATGAAAGTAAGAGCTTCCGTAAAAAAAAGAAGTGCAGATTGCAAAATCGTTCGCAGAAAAGGCAAGCTGTATGTAATTAACAAAAAAAATCCCCGCTATAAGCAGCGCCAGGGATAAATAGTAAGCCTCCAACCCATAAAGGGGGAAGAGGCAGATGGTTATAATAAAACACTATTTTAAAAACAATAAACAAGCTTTCTTAACTCCCCTTCAGGGGTTGGAAGCTTCAAATTAAATGTATGGCTCGTATTGCCGGTATTGATTTACCCAAAAACAAAAGAGGCGAAATCGGATTGACTTACATCTACGGTATTGGCCGCTCAACAGCGCAGTATATTTTAGATAAAGCGGGTGTGGATTATGACAAAAAGGTAAATCAGTGGAATGATGAAGAACAGGGCGCTATCCGTAACATCGTTACCAACGAATTTAAAGTAGAAGGTCAGCTCCGCAGCGAAGTGCAAGTGAATATCAAGCGTTTGTTAGACATCGCTTGTTATCGTGGTTTGCGTCATCGCAAAGGCTTGCCGGTTCGTGGTCAGCGCACCCGCACCAACAGCCGCACGCGCAAAGGAAAACGCAAAACGGTTGCCGGTAAGAAGAAAGCAGTGAAGAAATAATACTAAGGCATCAGGCTTTGCGGCCTGATGTTTTGTTATATCTGGAAAACGCCGGATGTCAGCATAAGACTGGCGGAGGGTTTGCCAGGTCTCGCCCACAGAAAGGGCGGGATTTTGTTTTATAAAACAGTCCGCCTGAGGCGGAAGATTACCTTTAAAATTTTTATGGCAAAAGCAAATCAGCAAAACAGCGCAAAAGCCGCTGCAAAAAAAAGAATTGTAAAAGTAGATGCTTATGGCGATGCCCATATCAATGCTACTTTTAACAACGTTATCATTTCTCTTACCAACAAGCAAGGACAAGTTATCAGCTGGTCGTCTGCCGGTAAAATGGGTTTCAAAGGCTCAAAGAAAAACACACCCTATGCTGCACAGGTAGCCTCGCAGGATGCTGCAAAAGTGGCTGTAGACGCGGGCTTAAAGAGAGTAGATGTGTATGTGAAAGGCCCTGGTGCCGGCCGTGAAGGTGCCATTCGTGCCTTAACGCAAAACGGCATTGAAGTAACCATGATTAAAGACATTACACCCCTGCCACACAATGGCTGCCGCCCTCCGAAAAAGAGAAGAGTATAATTATTTTTAATTGAGATATGGTCAATTGTAAATTTATTCAATTAACCATATCTTAGTCATCCATTTACAATAGGACGCTTGATTCATTTTAGATTTTTACCGATCAGGCGTCGTCATTAAAAAATCAAAAAAGAAGCAAAAACAAATGGCACGTTACACAGGTCCAAAAACAAGGATAAGCCGCATCTTCGGCGAACCAATTTTAGGCAACGGAAAATGGCTGACTAAAAACAGCAATCCGCCCGGTCAGCATGGCGCAACAAAGAAGCGCAAAGCACCCGGCGAGTATGCATTACAGCTAAAAGAAAAGCAAAAGGCAAAGTACACTTATGGCGTGTTGGAACGCCAGTTCAGAAACACATTTGAAGAAGCCAACCGCATGAAAGGCGTAACGGGTGAAAACCTGATTAAGATTCTGGAAGCGCGTTTGGACAATGCTGTGTTTCGCATGGGCATTGCAAATTCACGTCCGGCAGCCCGCCAGTTGGTAAGCCACAAGCATGTTATGGTAAACGGTGGGGTGGTAAACATTCCCTCTTACCAGTTAAAGCCAGGAGATACGGTTGGCCTGAAAGAAAAAGCATTGAACAATACTTCTATCACCAGCCAGATTCGTGGACGCAACCCGAAGTTTACATGGCTTGACTGGAATGATGCAGAGAAAAAGGGAACCTTTATTACTTATCCCGAAAGAGAAAGTGTTCCTGAAAACATCAAGGAACAATTGATTGTGGAATTGTATAGCAAGTAAGAAGAGAAGTAAGCTCCCGATCCGCCTGAGGCGGAAGTTTGGAAAAGGCTTACATTAAAGAGTTCTTGCAAAGAAATTAAGTTCTTAAATTATAATCGTCTAAAAGTCCCTTTAGGGATTTAGGGCGTCCTTACACAAGTTATTATGGCAATATTAAATTTTCAGAAACCAGACAAAATCGTAATGCAGAAAGTTACCGATTTTGAAGGTCAGTTTGAGTTTCGCCCACTTGAGCCCGGCTATGGTTTAACCATCGGCAATGCCTTGCGCAGAGTGTTGTTAAGCTCTTTGGAAGGCTACGCTATCGTGGGCATCAAGATTGAAGGTGTTGAACACGAGTTCGCCACTATCAAAGGCGTAACAGAAGATGTTACAGAAATGATTCTGAACCTGAAACAAGTGCGTTTCAAAAAGCAAGGCGATGGGGATATTCAGAGTGAAAAAATTTCTTTATCTATTCGCAACAAAACCGAATTTACCGCAGCGAACATTGCCGAAGCTACGCAAAGCTTTGATTTAATGAATCCTGAGCTGGTGATTTGTACCTTAGATGGGTCTGCCAAATTAGACATTGAATTAACCATTGCCAAAGGTCGTGGTTATGTTCCGGCAGAAGAAAACAAAGTAAAAGATTCTATGTTCGGATACATTCCCATTGATTCGATTCACACACCCATCAAGAATGTAAAATACGGTGTTGAAAACTATCGTGTGGAACAACGCACCGATTATGAAAAGCTGTTGCTTGAAGTTTCTACCGATGGTACCATCAACCCTGAAGATGCTGTAAAACAGGCATCGCGCATTTTGATTCAGCACTTAATGATCATCACCGACGAAAACATCACTTTCGATACGAAAGAAGACAAGAAAGAAGATGTGGTAGATGAACAAGTGCTTCAGCTTCGCAAAGTATTGAAGACGCCGCTGGAAGATTTGGATCTTTCAGTTCGTGCGTTCAACTGCTTAAAAGCGGCAAAAATAAATTCGTTGAGCGAGTTGGTGCAATACGAACAGGAAGACCTAATGAAGTTCCGCAATTTTGGTCAGAAATCGTTGAGCGAAATTGACCAGGTGCTTCACGAAAGAGGCTTGCAGTTTGGTATGGATTTGCACAAGATGGGCTTAGACGATATTGATAAATAATTAGCAAGTTATAAGTGGTAAGTAATCGTTTTTATTACTTGCCACTTTTGTTTTTTAAACAATAGCTTTTGCAAAAGCAAAAGCGTTTTCTGCAAATCCTTGACACGGTGCAGGAAATATTATTAACCGGATAGATTTGAAGTTTGAGCATCACTTTTCAAACATTCAAATGGCTCCATTTTCAAATTAAACGTCATGCGTCACGGAGACAAAATCAACAATCTCGGCAGAAAGAAAGCGCACAAAGATGCGCTGCTTGCTAATCTTGGTAGTCAGTTAATTGTTCACAAGCGTATTGTAACCACTTTGGCAAAAGCCAAGGCGTTGCGTACCTACATCGAGCCATTAATCACCAAAACAAAAAAAGCCGATAACGAATCGGTTATCAGCCATCAGCACAGGGTGGTGTTTTCTTACCTGCACGATAAAACGGCGGTAAAGGAATTGTTCACTGTTGTAGGACCAAAAATTGCCAGCCGTCCAGGCGGCTATACGCGCATTATTAAACTCGGTATCCGCGTTGGTGATAATGCTGAAAAAGCAATGATTGAATTGGTTGACTTTAATGAAATTTATGGTAAGAATGCTCAGCAAGCTACCGAGCCGGCACGTAGAACACGTCGCGGTCGCGGTGGTAAAGCGGGTGCCAATGTTCCTGCTGCACAACAGGCGGCTCCTGTTGCACAGCAACAGCCTACTACTGATTCACCGATGGTAACGAATGAAACACCAAGCGGTGAGCCAACTACAGATGTAGCACCAACGGAAGAAAAGCCAGCAGAATAATTTTTATTTTTTCTTGAAATAAAAAGAGGCAAAACCAGTTTTGGATTTTGCCTCTTTTTTTATGTGTTTCATTCCTTAATAAAGAATGATCACCTCCCAATCTCCACAACCGCTTTTCGCAATTTCACCAATTGTTCTAACAAACCTTCCAGCAAAGAAAGATTTAGCATGTTGGCGCCATCGCTCAATGCATAGGCAGGATTGGGATGCGTTTCGATAAACAAACCATCGGCACCTGTTGCAATAGCGGCTTTGGCAATGGTGCCAATCATTTGTGGATTCCCGCCAGTAACGCCGCTCACTTGATTGGGTTGTTGCAGGCTGTGTGTACAATCCATTACTACGGGCACAAGGTGTTGTTGCATAGCGGGAATGTTGCGATAATCAACCACCATATCCTGGTAGCCAAAACTATTGCCCCGCTCAGTTAGTAGTACTTTATCGTTGCCCGCTTTTTTAATTTTATCAACGGCAAACTTCATGGCTTCACCACTTACAAACTGACCTTTTTTTACGTTCACAATCTTGCCTGTTTCGGCAGCCGCAAGGAGCAAATCGGTTTGCCGGCACAGAAAGGCAGGAATTTGCAGGATGTCTATGTATTGAGCCGCAACAGCAGCTTCATCGTGAGCATGAATGTCGGATGTTGTTGGAACGCCAAACGTGCTGCCTGCTTTCTTTACAATTTGCAACGCGACTTCATCGCCAATGCCTGTAAATGAATTAGCGCTTGTGCGGTTGGCTTTGCGATAGCTGGCTTTAAAAACATAAGGTATCGCAAGACGTTTGCAAATGCCTGAAACCTTCTCGGCAACTTCCATTACCAAATCTTCACTTTCTACAACACAAGGTCCGGCGATCAAGAAAAAGGCATCGCTATCGTAAGATTGGTTACTAAAAACATCAACCAAAAAAGAAGGTATCATCTTATGAATTTAAACACGAACTTATGGAAAGTTTGTTGTTGAAGTGATGAACAGAGCAATACAAATTATGGCAAAAACAAAAGTAAGGGAACAGAGCTTTTTCTTTCCCATCTCAGCTTTGCTGCACGGTTTTTGCCAAGAGCGCGACATTTTTAAGCCTTTTTCCAACTGCTTATCGTCAAATAAACTATAACATTAAAATGAACTTAAAGAAGTGTGAGATCAGACAGAAACTTATAAGCCAATTTTAACCGAGAGTTGAAAACACAACATTTTCAGCAAGCGTTTTTCCTAAGAGGAAATTGGGGCTTCTATGTTTTAAAATTCAATACAAACATCTTTTACCAAAACATTACTAAAACTTTCGAACACTATGATGAATTTCTCTCTTTCTTTAAGTCAGATAACAAAAACAAAACACATGATTGTTATTGCGTTGATGGCCGCTTTTTTCGGTTCGTGTAGTCAAAAGCAGGATTTTGTTGATGACATGCGAAAAGCAAAAACTATCAAATTCAAATCACTCACATTGGTGCCAGATGGCACAACCGATAACACTGCGATGCTGCAATCGTTGATTGACAATAATAATACAAAGCCTCTCAATGCAAGTGGCACATATCTTACGGGCCAGCTTACCGTGCATTCTTACGACACCATCATCATGCAAAGCGGCTTTAGCATGTTGCTCAATCCTTCTGTTACAAAACAAGCCGTACTGTATTTGCCTTCAGGAACGCATGATGTGTTTATACAAGGCGGAACGATAGATGCCAATGGGGCCAACAATAGCAATGGCAGCCAGTTGGAATGTATAAAAATGGACGATGGTTGCTACAACATTACCATCAACGGCGTAATGGTAAACAATGCAAAAGATTATGGTGCGATACAAGTGAAAGGCTATACAGGATCGCTGTGCCGCAACATCAAGTTGCTAAACATTGTATCCAACAGTACCGGGCGTACAGCAATTGAATGTCGTGGTGTTGATAACATTGTCATCAGCAAACCCAATTTGCAGCATTGGGGACAGCAAAATGCGGCTTCACCAGCCATACAATTTCAATCGGTGGCCAGCCACAACGTACAAATATTATCGCCGGTAACCAATGGTTATGAAGGAAGCCAGTTTGCCATTGAAAGTGCGGCTGCCAATGTGGATAGCGTATATATTGCCAATGGTAATTTTACTGATAATACCAACAATGGCAACAACGGCATTTCGGGTTATTTTACAAACGCCACTTTTTATTATTGCAACATGACCGGTGGTGTAGGTAGTCAGCGTTCGGGCTATGAATTGTTTGGCGGCAATCTTACTGTTGATCATCCGGTTGTAAAGCGCGGCATCATGGCAATTTCAACGGGTTCTGTTACGAATAAAAATGCAGGCAACATCAACATTTTGTATCCTAATGTTGCCAGTGGCGGTACCAACAACAGCACATTGGCTTTGGGTTCGTGGAATGGTTTGGTGTTAAGCAATGTAACCATCACTGGCGGTACGTTAGATACACGGGCAGCCACAGGCAATAGCAGTGCCTTTACATTTGGCTACTACGGTGGAACAGGCATTGTGCAAAACGTAACTATGAACAAAACCAAATTGTATTCTTCCACTTCGGCGGTGCGCATACAAGCAGCCAGCGGAAGTAAAAACCTGGTGTTCAACCAGGTTGGTTTTATGCAGCAAACACAACTGTTCAGCAACATCACCAACAATGTAAATTATGTTGTGAATCCGTAGTTACTACGAGCTATAGGTTTTGAAGAAAAATGAATAAAACAAAAGCGGTCCAGATGTGTCGGGACCGCTTTTGTTTTTGCCCATATTTTATTCTAATCTTCGACTTGTTTTCTTGTTCCTTGAACCTTGCCCCTTAATTCCAGGTTTTATCGCCTCTTTTCATTTTGTCAATTACCTCTTGGTAGCCCGCTTTTTCTCCTTCAGTTGCCGTATCCATTGCTTTTTGTTCCCATTGCAAAGCTTCGTCTTTCTTACCTAATCTGTACAAAATATTGGCGTAAGTGTCCATAAAGCCGGGCGTTTGATCCTTTTCAAATGAACGCTTGCTCCATTCCAGTGCATTTTGCAAACAGGTTTCATCGTTGCAATTCTGAAACACTGTCCATGCAAATTGATTCAACTGCTCGTTGCTCACATTCTCGCCATACGATTTCATGTAAGTTACTACAGCCGGTCCAAACTTATCCCAGTCCTGTTTGTACATGTAAAACAACACTTTTGAATAAGCCGAAACAGAAGCCGCTTGCGTCGGGTATTTTGTTTGCACCGCATTGTCAACATCACTCCAGTTTGGTTCAACAAGGTCTTTGCGGGAAGCTACTTTTTTAGGAAATAAAATGGGATATATATCTTCCTGCATAATGATGTTTTGCACCACTGCATCAGCTGTTCCTTTGCCCATTACTGCATCTACTTTGCCGGCAGTAGTAAGCATAATCTGAAAGCCTTTATCGCTGCTATTTTGCGTAACATCTTTTAATAAAGAAAGGTTTTCTTTTGTATATAAATTTGGCTGCGTGGCTATGTAATCGTTCGCTACTTTGCTTGCATTTTGCATGTCATAAGCTCCCAGAGCTGCGGTCGTAAGCCGGTGCAAAAAGCCTGAATCTTTTTTTCCCTTTTGATATTTCTCGAGTAATGTATAATACTGTGTTTCGGGGTTGAGCGCTTCTTTTGTTTTTGCAATAAAAGCATCCGCTTCCGACGAGCCAACGGCACGATGCACCAGCTTCGCATTCTCATCAAAAAACAAATAGGTTGGATACACATTCACTTTGTAATTGGTGGCAATGGCGTGCGCCAATGAATACATATTTTTCACTTCTTCGTTATCTGCAGCCGTTGTGTCTAACTGCATTTTTACAGCAATGAACCGGCTGTTGACTGCATCGCCAACTGCGGCTTGCGGAAAAATAGTTTTGCTCATGTATTTACACGGTCCGCACCAGGTGGTAAAGCAATCCATAAAAATGTATTTATGTTCCGCTTTTGCTTTTGCCCCAATTTGTTGCCAGGTAAGCCCATGCTGAAAATGAATGCCGCTATCGTTTTGAGAAGTTGTTTTGGTTGTGTGCACTTGTGCAAAAAGGGCCAGAGGCAACCAGCTTGCAACCAGCACAAAAAGATGTTTCATAAGTAAGAAAATTTAAGGAAAGATAAAAAAGTTCTTCAACCGAGTTCACAACGGTTTGTTATGATGGCATTGCTTTTTGTTTTTGGGGCAA
This sequence comes from uncultured Chitinophagaceae bacterium, assembly GCA_963790435.1. Taxonomy (GTDB): domain Bacteria; phylum Bacteroidota; class Bacteroidia; order Chitinophagales; family Chitinophagaceae; genus Ilyomonas. The sequence goes on along the minus strand of CAWBOI010000001.1, from coordinate 1,972,234 downwards.
AACCAAACGAAGCGTTATCGGTTTAAAAACGGTTGCATTGCGCAAACGCGCACACAAGCATTCGTCTATTCATTTTGTTAATCCAACCTACCTTTTGGAGCAACAATTCAGTTTAACAAACAGTTTTCATTCGCCTGTCTAATTTGCCGCCCTTGCCTGAAACTGCTTGTGAAAATCAATTTGGTTTCAATAGGTATCAAACAATAAATAAACCTACAGCGGGATGCGCCAAGTGTTCAGAATTTTTGTTCTCTTTTTGTTATTGTCTGTGGTTACGGCTCATTGTGCAAATGCACAGCAGATACCGCTTTCAGGCAATACTCATAACACCGATACTACACTGAACCCGCTTGCCGATACCAGCGAGCAACCGACTTCGGTATCAGCCGATTTAGCTAATATTTATAATCAGCGCACGCCTAAAAAATATAAAATCAGTAGCATTACCGTTACCGGGAACCGCTACTTCGATCAGGCGTTGCTGCAATCCATTTCAACTCTTACGGTTGGTGAAGAAGTAGTAATACCCGGCGGTGATAATTTTGCCAAAGCCATTCAAAAATTATGGTCGCAGAATTATTTCAGCGATGTTGAAATTTACATCACGCGTTTAGTGGGTGATAAAATTGATATTGAAATTGCGGTGCAGGAACGCCCCCGTCTTTCCAATTTTAAATTTGAAGGAATTAAGAAAGGAGAAACCGATGATTTAACCAAGAAAAGCGGATTGGTAAAAGGCAGGGTGATAACCGAAAACATGCGGCGCACAGCCATTGATGCTATAAATAAATTTTATGCAGAGAAAGGCTATCGCGGCGTGAATGTTAGCATCAAAACCAAACAAGATTCATCGTTGTCCAATTCAGAGGTACTTACGTTTGTAATTGATAAAGGCAACAAAGTAAAAATCAGCGACGTTTATTTCATTGATAACACCATTACTGATACGAAGCTAAAAAAACAATTAAAAGGCACAAAAGAAGCAGGAAGGCTTACTTTGTATCCGCCTACTGATTCCAGTATTCTGAATCCTAAAGTATATACGTTCCACGATTATCTTCACGACAAAGGCTTTTTAATGCCAACGCAAACCTTGCGCGTGTTGCGTCCTTATTTCCGGCCCAACTTTTTAACGCCCGGAAAGTTTAATGATAAAAAGTTTGGAGAAGACAAAGACAAATTAATTGATTATTACAACTCACTTGGTTACCGCGATGCCGTGTTGCTAAGCACGCCCATTTCGTACAACAGCAAAGGCAATATGGACATTGGTTTCAAAGTATCGGAAGGACATAAATATTACTTTGGAAACATTACCTGGAGCGGCAACACCAAGTATCCCGATTCATTGCTTACAGCGGTATTAGCCATAAAAAAAGGCGATACTTATAATCTTGATTTGTTGAACAAGAAAATAGGTAAAAACGTATCGCCTGAAGGTGGAGACGTCAGCGGTTTGTATATGGATGACGGTTACCTTTTCTTTCATACAGAAGTAACCGAAACGGCTGTTTACAACGATACCATTGATTTCAATATCAAGCTCATCGAAGGCTCACAGGCAACCTGGAAAGTGGTGCGCATTACAGGTAATGAAAAAACAAAAGAGTATGTGATTCGACGCGAATTAAGAACCTTACCGGGCGAAAAATTCAGTCGTCAGGATGTCATTCGTTCTACACGGGAAATAGCTGCGCTGGGCTTTTTTAACCAGGAAAAAATCAATCCTAATATTGTTCCCAACCCCGAAGATGGAACGGTGGATGTAACCTGGGAAGTGGAAGAAAAATCGAGCGACCAATTGGAGTTGAGCGCTGGCTTTGGCGGTGGCATTGGCTTGACCGGAACACTGGGTGTTTCGTTCAACAACTTTTCGATAAGAAATATTTTTCATAAAGAGGCTTGGGATCCTTTGCCGGTTGGCGATGGACAAAAATTAAGTGTGCGTTTCCAAAGCAATGGTCGAGCCTATCGCAGCTACAACGTTTCGTTTACCGAGCCGTGGCTGGGTGGTAAAAAAAGAAATTCTCTCACCGTTGCATTTTATGATACCAAATATTCAAACGGTTACAACTATTTAACCGGCAGGTACGAAAAGAATTCTGATACCTCTTACTTCCGAACCACCGGCGCATCCATTGGCATCGGCAAGCAATTAAAATGGCCCGATGATTATTTTACTTTTACCACAACGCTTAACTATGCTCGTTACCAGCTTCACAATTATGCGTTAGACAGAAACCTTACTTTGAGAGATGGTACTTTGTTGCGCAATGGTTATTCCAACAACTTAAACCTGCGTTTTGCTTTGCAGCGCACATCAACCAATACGCCTATCTTCCCGACACAAGGTTCCAACTTTTTGTTGAGTCTGCAGGTAACACCGCCGTGGTCGTACATCAACCCAAGCATTGTGAGTGACGAAAATCCGTACAAGCTGATTGAATATTACAAATGGCGCTTTACCGATGAGTGGTATGTTCCTTTGGGTAAACCCCGCGGCACCGATAAAAACCAGACATTTGTTTTAAAAGCATCGGTAAAATATGGATGGATAGGAAGATACAATCCGCAGTTGAACATTTCGCCGTTTGAGCGGTTCCAGGTAGGTGATGCGGGTTTAAGCAACAGTTATGCATTGTTGGGTTATGATATTATTTCGCAACGCGGCTATCCAGTGTACAGCAGTTCCGACCCGAAAGTGAACCCCGACCAGCAATCGGCTCCGCAATATTTTACCATCTTCAATAAATACACATTGGAACTGCGCTATCCGCTAACGCTTGCTCAGAGCAGTACCATTTTTGCAGAAACTTTTTTTGAAGCTGCCAACGGATGGTACAACCTGAAAACCTACAACCCATTCCAGTTGCGGCGTTCGGTGGGTGTGGGCTTGCGTTTTTATTTACCGATGTTTGGCTTGCTGGGCTTCGATTATGGCATTGGTCTCGACCGCTACAAGCCGGGCGCAACGCTGAAGGACATGGGACGCTTTACATTTATGCTGGGCTACGAGCCGGATTAATTTTGAAAAGAAAAAGGTAAAACATACAACTGCAACGAAGCGAAAAAAGCAAACCCTTAACTTGCGGAAAAAACAAATTATTCATGAAAAAAATACTTCTGTTTTGTATTGCTGCAATGCTGTTAGCAGGCGGCGTTTCGGCACAGCGATACGCTGTGATTGACACCAAATACATCTTAGATAAAATGCCCGAATACAAAGATGCTGATACAAAGCTGCAACAGGTAAGCGACCAGTGGCAAAAGGAAATTGATGCCAGGCAAGCCGCATTGGACAAGATGTATAAAGATTATGATGCCGAGCAATACATGTTAAGCGATGAACTGAAGAAAAAGCGCGAAGATGAATTGTTTAACAGGGAAAAGGAAGTGCGCGATCTGCAAAAGAAACGCTTTGGTTACCAGGGTGATTTGTTTAATGAGCGGCAGAAATTGGTAAAACCCATTCAGGATAGAGTGTACAATGCCGTACAAAAAATTGCAGCCGCCCGCAGCTACGATTTTATATTGGATAAAAGCGAAGGCATCACCGTTATCTTCGCCGACCCGAAGCTTGACAAAAGCGATGATGTGCTTCGCGAATTGGGCATTACCAAATAGATACATTTTTTATCAATAAAAAACAATAAAAACAAAGCGTGCGACAACAAAAGAAGCGCACAACAAAAGCAAAAACAAAATGAAAAAACTATTCGTTTCGCTGCTATTACTGGCAGCTTTAATTGGCTTTAGCAGTCAGGCAAATGCACAAATGAAGGTAGCTGTGTTTGACATAGATTTAATGGTACGAGCTATGCCCGGTATCGCTAAAGTTGATAGCCTGGTTCAGTTGTATCAAAGAGATTCGTTGGGAACTGAATATCAGATTTTAAACAGCGAGTTTCACAGATTAGACAGTACTTATCGGGCTGATTCTACTGCAAAAAAATCACAAGCTGTATTGGATTATAGTGCACAACAGCGCCAGCAGGTAGGAATTAAACTGGTGTACTGGCAACAATATGCACAGCAAAAATCGGAAGCTAAAACGCAGCAGCTTGCACAGCCTCTTTACGAAAAGGTAGTGGAAGCATACAAGAAAGTATTGACTTCTCATAAGTACGCCTTAATACTCAAACCGCAAACGTATGAAGACGGCTCGCAGGTTGATAATTTATTCATTCCGGTTGCCAAAGAATTGAAGATGACTTCACTGCCACAGGAGTTGATTTACTTGGGACCTGACCCTGATGCAACAGCTGGCGGAAAACCGTCAACCGGTGCAGCAAGGCCTTCAACCGGCGGTACGAAAAAGCCGTAACTAATTTTTCTTTTTTAAAAAGATTTTGTTAGATAAAAACAGCCACGGTGCAATTGCACCGTGGCTGTTTTGTTTTTGCAGGAAAACCAGAGTTTCCATTTTGAAGAGACAACAAGATCGATAAGGGAACGAGTGGCTCGTCATTCCGCAATTGCCCTCGACACACTGCCGCACCTTTACGCTTTTACGAGGGCTTTGTGCGGAATCTGATAATTAGATTATCAAAGTGATTGAATGAAGTGAAGAGGTTTAGAATATAATAACGCGTTCAATTTGTCAAGAGCATATTCCGCACAAAGCCGCCTGCAAGAGCGATTATTGTGCAAAACCAAACGGCGGCCCCAATAGTAATTGTTGGGGCGGAATGACGACAACGCCTGCCTCATTTCAAGTTGTGAAGCATCAAACAAAATAAAAAAAAGGTAAAAACAAAAGAGGGAAATTACTGTAATGACGTAAGTTTTATTCGTCATTATCATCATTATGCGCATTGCGCCTTCTTTGTCTGCGCCGGTCGCGGTATTTTAAGATAGGAACTTTGGTTTCAGTGCCTTTTAAAAGGCGGTTGATATTCTTCTGATGTGTAAGAATAACCATCAATGCAACGGCAACTGAGAAGATGCGATACAGCGTTACATCATCATTAAAAACAAAAAGGATAAACACTGCAAATGCTATAGAAGATAGAATGGAGCTTAACGATACAAAGCGCGTTAAATACAAAACACAAAGAAACACAGCCACACAACACAATGCCACACTCGGCTGCATTGCTACAACCATTCCAAACAGGGTAGCCACGCCTTTGCCGCCTTTAAAATTTGCCCAGACAGGAAAGATATGCCCTAATACTGCCGCAAGCCCTAAACCAATCATCAGGTTGGTTCTATCCCAATCGTGCGCCGCCACCACATAAAACGGGATAATGATGTAAAGTGAAGTAGCAATTACGCCCTTCAGCATGTCAACAATCATTACAATCGTTCCCCATTTAGCGCCTAACACGCGGTATGTGTTGGTGGCGCCGGCATTGCCACTGCCATAATCACGAATGTCAATTCCAAAATAATATTTACTTACCCAAACAGCCGTTGGAATGGAGCCGATGAGATAAGCAATGAAAATTAAAATGAGTTCCTGCATTGACAAAAGAAAAGTTAGAACGACAAATATATTACATCTCTCTTTTCAACAATCGTTCCCTACCGTTTATCAGGAAAATTTTAACTGCCAAAACGCAATAGGCTCCACTGATGTAAATTTTGTGTGCCTTGATGTTTGAGTCCATAACGAGCCGCTTCTGCAAGTACAATTCCTTCATCTTCAGCCAGCAAACCACTTAATAATAAAGTACCATTTTTATTTAATCCGGATGAAAGAAAAGAAAGGTTATCCAGAATCACATTGCGATTGATATTGGCTACAATCACATCGAAACATTGCTGAACATTGGCATCGTTTCTTTGCTCAACCTTTATATTACTGCATTTGTTTTTGCCTATATTTTCTATGCTGTTGTCAATGCTCCATTCATCATTGTCAATTGCCAAAACCGAAGATGCGCCCAACTTTTCAGCAAGGATAGCTAAAACGCCGGTGCCGGTGCCAAAATCAAACACGCTTTTATTCCAAAAATCAATGTCGCGCATTTGTTTAATCATCATGGTTGTGGTTGCATGATGACCGGTGCCAAAGCTCATTTTCGGAGTGATGATAATTTCGTGTTGCACTGCGGAAATAGGCAAATGAAAGTGAGCACGCACAGCCACAAAATCTTCGATGATAACCGGCTCAAAGTTGCTTTCCCATACCGCATTCCAGTTTTGCTGAGGCACTTCTTTGATTTTGTAGGATAAAGAAAATTGTTCGGCTATTTTCTTTACCTCCGCTTCATCAAATTGCTGTTGGTCAGTGTAAGCTTTTATAAAGTCGTTTCGTTCTTCAAAGCCGTCAAAGTCAATAGCGGCAAGCATCGCAACAATAGTATCGGCTTCGTTCCATTTTAGGTTTGAAAAAACAACTTCTATGTAACTGTTAGCATTCATGCAAAAAACAAAAAGGCAAGATAGCCCCAATGGTTTTGTTTTTGCCCAAAAAACAAGGCTTCTTTTGTTGCAATTTATTTTTTATAAAAAAATTAATCTCAGTAATGGTAAACCTTTATAATTTTACACCTCTAAAGGCTCAAGTTTCCTTTCATCTTTTATTTTGAACTAAAGTTGAAACAGTACACAACACATACAATTTTTAATGCTTTCCATCCTTCGTTGATGGGTGTTGTTATTTTACCCAATCCCTGCTGCTTCCGACCGGCACGACGACCGCGCATTTAATCGTCATTCCTTCATCTTTTTGTTGGATGGTTATGCGAGGCTTACAATAAGCCCGGCATTATTTTCGTCAATCAACCGTTTCAATTTTTAATTCGTTTTTACAGTGGAGCAGCAAGACAATATTATCGTTCGTATAGCCAACATTGGCGACATACAGTTTGCAAAAATCATTACCGAAGAAATGGCTGCCAGCGCCGCCGCACGTGGCACCGGCATCGCCAAACGCGATCCTTCCTACATTGAAAACAAAATGCTCGAAGGCAAAGCCGTCATCGCCGTTACTACCGATGGCATGTGGGTTGGCTTTTGTTACATAGAAACCTGGAGTCATGGTGAATATGTTGCCAACAGTGGCTTAATTGTTTCACCGCAATTCAGGAAAAGCGGCGTGGCAAAGCGCATTAAACAGGCAGTTTTTAATTTGTCGAAAGAAAAATATCCCACTGCAAAAATATTTGGTTTAACCACTGGTTTGGCAGTAATGAAAATCAACAGCGATTTGGGTTATGAGCCGGTAACTTACAGCGAGCTTACACAGGACGAAGCGTTTTGGGCAGGCTGCAAAAGCTGTGTGAACTATGATATTCTGACCATGAAAGAGAGAAAGAATTGTTTGTGCACCGCCATGCTGTACGATCCCGCTGATCATTACGAACCTAAGGAAACCAAGGATCATTTTGAAGAAAAAAGCGAAGCATACAACCGTTTGCTCGAAAGCAAGCAGAGCCGTTTTTTAAAAGTGTTTAAAAAAAGGGACAAAAGCGAAAAAGAACAAAAGCAAAAGCGTTCGCTGGTAAGTATGTTGTTTACATTGTTCGCATAAACCTCATCCCAACCCTTCTCCACAAGTGGAGAAGGGTAAGAATATAAAAGATACATAAAATACAGTTTTGGTTACAGGCATTCGTTTTTCATAGCGTCGTGTGTTGTAATTGGAGATTTGTTCTTTTTTCTTTTTTAAGTAAAGAGAAAAAAGAATCTCACTTGTACGTTCCGAAAATAATTGGGCAAAAACAAACATCAGCATCTCGCAAAGCAATCAACTGAAAACATTCTTTACAACTAATGCAAAACACCACTCAATCATCAAACGCTGTTATAAATAATGAACAGGCTCAAAGCTTTCCGCCTAAGGCGAACGGGAACACCCTGGTTCTCGGCTTCAGCGGCGGATTGGATACTACTTTCTGCGTAAAATATCTTACCGGCGGCAGAGGCTTCGATGTGCACAGCATCATTGTAAACACAGGCGGTTTCAGTGATGAAGAACTGAAGAAGATAGAGCAACATGCTTATCAACTGGGTGTAAAAACGCATACTACCATTGATGCTGTAAAAGGCTACTACGACCGCATCATTAAATACCTCGTTTTTGGTAATGTTCTAAAAAACAATACTTATCCGTTAAGCGTCAGCGCCGAGCGATTGATACAAGCCTTACACATTGCCGAGCATGTAAAAAAGCTGAACGCAAAAACCGTAGCGCATGGCAGCACAGGCGCAGGCAACGACCAGGTGAGATTTGACATGGTGTTTCACATTATGATACCCGATGTAGAAATCATTACACCCATACGTGATTTAAAACTGAGCCGTGAAGAAGAGATAACTTATCTCAAAAACAAAGGCGTGGAAATGAATTTTGAAAAAGCGGCTTATTCGATAAACAAAGGTTTATGGGGTACGAGCGTTGGCGGAAGAGAAACCTTGAACAGTAAGGGAATGTTGCCTGAAGAAGCATGGCCAACACAAGTGAGCAAGCATGATAGTGAAGAGGTAAAATTGCATTTTGAAAGGGGCGAACTGACGGCTGTAAATGATAAACAATTCTCACATCCATTCGAAGCGATACAATATTTGCAAAGCATTGCCGGTGCTTATGGCATTGGCAGAGATATTCATGTAGGCGATACCATTATCGGCATTAAAGGTCGCGTGGGTTTTGAAGCGGCTGCGCCGATGGTTATTATCAAAGCACACCATGCGTTGGAAAAACATGTGCTTACCAAATGGCAACTAAGCTGGAAAGATACGGTCGCTAATTTTTATGGCAACTGGCTGCACGAAGGTCAAATACTCGACCCCGTTATGCGCGACATTGAAGCCTTTTTACAAAGCTCGCAACAGCACGTAACCGGCGAAGTGTTTGCTCAACTGCAACCTTATCGTTTTCAAATCACCGGCATTGAAAGTGAGTATGATTTAATGAACAGTAAGTGGGGAAAATATGGTGAAATGAACAGCGGCTGGACGGGTGAAGACGTGCGTGGTTTCAGCAAGATATTCGGTAATCAAACTGCCATGTGGCATCAATTGAAAGAGAGCCGGGAGTAAAAATATGTGCAAAACAAAACGTCTTAGTTTTCTCAATCAATGACTACCAAAATTGCAAATTCAGTAATAAAAAAGCTTTGCAGAGAAGCCGGTTTTGAACCGGAGGGTAAAGTAAAAGCGCTGGCAAAGGGATGGTGGTCATCCGCTTACAGTTTTGTTTCTCACAATAAAAACTATGTGGTAAGAACCAGCAGCGATGACAAAGATTTTCGAAAAGATAAATTGATATCACAATGGTTGGGGGGAAGCGGTTTGCCGATACCGGACATCGCAGCAATAGGCAGTTTTGACGGCTTATATTATGCCATTAGTGAACGGTGTGAAGGCTATGTGATGACGGATGAAAATATTAATGAAGAGGATGCTTTGCGTTTGTTTGAATGCCTGTGGCAAATGCAGCAGGCCGATACAAGTCGTTTACTCAGCAGTCGGCTGATTGATAATGGCGAGGACTGGCAGGAAGGGCTACTCGATTTTGGAAACGATAAAATGGATTACACGATCGAAGGCCTGGTTCGCAAAAAGCAACTGCCGGAAGAAGTGGTGCAAAAAGCGCTCACAAAAATCCGGTTGCTGCTTCCTTTTTGCAACACATCAAAGCATTTGGTGCATGGCGATTTTGGGTTTGACAATGCACTAACCGATGGCAGGCGAATCACAGGTATCATAGATTGGGCAGAAACAAGAATCGGAGATTTTTTGTACGATGTGGCTTATCTTATTTTCAATGGGGTGAGTATTGATTACAACAAGCTTTGGCAGCAGTTTGTGCAGGAGAAAGGTGCATCCATTCCAAACATGCATGAAAGGCTGTTGTGTTACCAACTGGTGATAGGAATAAACAGCGTTGCTATTGCGGCGCATACAAACAACGAAAAAAATTACAAAGAAGATTTGAAGCGATTGCTCCATCTTTTATAAAAATATCATTCTCAACATGAGCATCAACATTGGCATTATAGGTGGCGCAGGTTATACGGGCGGTGAGCTGATACGATTACTCATTCACCACCCACAAGCCAACATTGTCTTTGTTTTTAGCAAGAGCAATGCAGGTAAATATGTGCACCAGGTGCACCAGGATTTACTGGGCGAAACCAAACTTGTTTTCAGCAGCACTGAAATATTGGCAAAACCAAACCTGGAAGACATTGATGTCTTATTTATTTGCACCGGGCATGGCGAAGCCAAAAAGTTTTTAGAAGCGCATGAAATACCTTCCAAAGTAAAAATCATTGATCTCTCTAACGATTTTCGCCTCGCTCATCATTCGCAATTCGGAGACCGAAAATTTGTGTATGGCTTGCCCGAATTGAATAGGGAACAAATTAAAACTGCTGATAACATAGCCAACCCCGGCTGTTTTGCTACTACCATTCAGTTGGGCTTATTACCCTTAGCAAAAGGGGGCTTGATGGAAGAAGTGTATTCAACCGGTATCACGGGCAGCACGGGCGCTGGTCAAAGCTTAAGCACAACCTCCCATTTTAGCTGGCGGTCCAACAACATACAGGCTTATAAAACATTAACGCATCAGCATTTGGGCGAAATCGTTCAGTCGCTGCAACAATTGCAAAACAATTCTTCAGATACACTTTTAGAAACGGGCGGTTCCATTAACTTTGTTCCCTGGCGCGGCGATTTTACACGCGGCATCTTTGTTAGCTCTGTTATTCATTGTGAAACCAAAAAAGAAGAACTGACTGCTCTCTTCAAAGATTTTTACGCAAATAGTGCATTCACATTGATTAGTGATGAACCTATTTTTTTAAAGCAGGTGGTGAATACAAACAAGTGCATCATTCAATTGGAAAAAGTAGGCACTAAACTGGTGGTACATTCTATTCTTGATAATCTTTTAAAAGGCGCATCAGGACAAGCCGTTCAAAACATGAACCTGATGTTTGGTTTTGAAGAAACAACGGGACTAAAATTAAAATCAACTTATTTTTAAAATAGCAAACAATCATGAAATTATTCGACGTTTACCAGTTAAACGATATTACCATAACCAAGGCGCAAGGCAGCTACGTGTGGGACGACAATGGTGTGCAATATTTGGATATGTATGGCGGTCATGCCGTCATCTCAATTGGACATACACATCCACATTGGGTAAAAAGAATTGAAGAGCAGTTAGAAAAAATTGCCTTCTATTCTAACTCTGTTCATATTCCTATTCAACAACAACTTGCCGATAAATTAGGAAAGATAAGTGGCAAAGAAGACTACCAGTTGTTTCTGGTAAACAGTGGTGCCGAAGCCAATGAGAACGCATTAAAACTGGCTTCATTTCACAATGGCAAAAAGAAAATTGTAGCGTTTTCAAAAGCCTTTCATGGCAGAACATCGCTTGCGGTTGCAGCCACCGATAACAAGGGTATCGTAGCTTCTGTGAATGAAACTAACAATGTTGATTTTCTTCCTTTCAACGATGAAGCTGCTTTAAAAACTTACTTTCAAACAAATGGCAAAGAGGTTTGCGCAGTCATTGTAGAAGGCATACAAGGTGTGGGTGGCATTAACGTGGGGAGTGAAAGCTTTTTGCAACTCATTCGTCGCTTGTGTGATCAGAATGATGCCCTGTTTATTGCCGATGAAGTGCAATGTGGCTATGGCAGAACAGGCAAGTTCTTCTGTACCGATCATGCAGGTGTGAATGCAGATATTTATACCATGGCAAAAGGCATGGGCAATGGCTTTCCGGTGGGTGGAATTTTAATTGCGTCCTACATCAAACCAAAGCAAGGCATGTTGGGCACAACCTTCGGTGGCAATCATTTGGCTTGTGCAGCAGCATTGGCTGTTTTGGAAGTAATAGAAAACGAAAATCTAATTGAATTTGCCAAGCAACGGGGTCAATATTTAATGAACCGTTTAAAGACGGTTGACGGCATTCAAAATGTGCGTGGCAAAGGTTTGATGATCGGTTTTGATGTGCCGGAAGAACTGAAAGATTTGCGTAAAAAGTTATTGTACGATTTCAACATTTTTACAGGGGAAGCCAAACCCAATGTAATACGTTTATTACCATCGCTGGCGTTATCGCGCAAGCAATCGGATGAGTTTTTAGAAGCGTTGGGGGAAGCAATTGCCGAAATGAAGCCAGAAGAAAAAAGGGTAGAAGAGGAAGCAGAAGTGGAGTAATTGGAAACTGCAATTATAGAAATTTATAATTGCAGTTTTGGTGTTTTCTGCAACTATGGATACTCATAATCATACAAATTCCCTCTTAGGACTTAGGCTTATGAAGCAATTTCTCTCCGTTCACGATGTTTCCGACATCAACACATTAATTGCAAAAGCACTCGACTACAAAGCGAACCCGTTTAAAGGCAGAACGCTTGGTGCTGATAAACGCATCGGTTTGTTATTTTTAAATCCTTCCCTGCGCACGCGCCTGAGCACACAAATTGCAGCCCGTAACTTAGGTATGGAAGCCATTGTGTTTAATGTAGATAAAGAAGGCTGGGCACTTGAGTTTGAAGAAGGCGCCATCATGAGCGGCAACACCGTTGAGCATGTAAAAGATGCAGCTCCTGTGTTGGGAAATTATTTTGATATTTTGTGTATCCGCACATTTCCTTCCCTGAAAAACAGGGATGATGATTACAGCGAATTGTACATTACCGAATTTGTAAAATGGTGCGGTGTTCCGGTGATTAGTTTAGAGAGTGCAACGCTTCATCCGCTGCAATCATTAACTGATCTTATAACCATACAAGAATACCTCATCCCCAACCCTTCTCCACTTGTGGAAAAGGGAGTTAAACCAAAAATTGTTCTCACCTGGGCGCCGCATGTAAAGGCATTACCGCAGTGTGTTGCCAATAGCTTTGCCCAATGGATAACCGCATGGGACGAAGCCGAATTTGTAATTACGCATCCTGAAGATTATGAATTAGCAGAGCAGTTTACAAAGGGTGCAACGATAATACATAACCAAGATAAAGCTTTGCGTGATGCCGATTTTGTGTATGTAAAAAACTGGAGCACGTACAACGATTATGGTAAGATATACGAGAACGATCCACGCTGGATGCTCACCAACAAAAAGCTGGAAGTTACCAATAATGCTAAAGTGATGCACTGCCTTCCTGTAAGACGAAATGTAGAGTTAAGCGATGAAGTGCTCGACAGCAAAAACAGCATTGTTACACAGGAAGCGGCGAATAGAGTGTGGGCGGCGCAAGCCGTAATTAGTGAAATACTCGTTGGCTTATCATGAACAAACTCTACGTCATAAAAATAGGTGGCAACATTATAGACGATGAAGAAAAGCTTTCTTCCTTTCTCCAATCTTTTGCATCAGTAAAATCGCATAAAATCCTGGTTCATGGAGGCGGTAAACTGGCTACAAAACTGGCTCAACAGTTAGGAATTAAACAGCAACTCATAGAGGGCAGGCGTATAACCGATGCCGAAACATTGAAAGTAGTAACGATGGTATATGCAGGCTACATCAACAAAAACATTGTATCTCAGTTACAGGCCAAAAGCTGCACTGCTATTGGGTTATGCGGCGCCGACGGCAATTTAATTCAGTCGCACAAACGGGTTCACGCTTCCATTGATTATGGTTTTGTAGGCGATGTTGATACTATTAACTCATCTTTCTTACAAAACTTATTATCGCAAAACATAAACATTGTGGTTGCTCCCATCACACACAACAAAGAAGGTCAGTTGTTAAACACCAACGCCGATACCATAGCACAGGAAATAGCACAGGCAATGAGCGCATTTTACGAAGTACATCTCATCTATTGTTTTGAGAAAACTGGTGTATTAACCAATGCTGATGATGATACAACGGTTATCCCTTCCATCAATCCTTCTACTTACCAACAACTCAAAGAACAAAACATAATTTACGCTGGTATGATACCCAAGCTCCACAACGCTTTTGCTGCGTTAAATAAAGGCGTTCATCGCGTTGTGATTGGCAAAGCAGAACAGTTGGAACAACTCATTTCAGGCGCATCCGGCACAAGCATCATCAATGAATAACACGCAAAATATATTAACCCAAAAGGCTGTTGCGTTGTTAAAGCAACTCATCAGCACGCCTTCTTTTTCCAAAGAAGAAAACGATACAGCAGAAATTATTGTTGAATTCTTCAAAAACAACAGCGTTCCCTGTTCACGCGTTGGCAATAACATTTACGCCAAAAACAAACATTACGATGTTGCCAAACCTTCCATCTTACTCAACTCTCACCACGATACGGTGAAGCCCAACAAAGGCTACACCATGGATCCGTTTACACCTATTGAGAAAGAAGGCAAATTGTTTGGCTTGGGAAGTAACGATGCCGGTGGTTGCCTGGTGTCTCTGATGGCTACGTTTCTTTACTTTTATAACGAGCCAAATCTCAATCACAACATTGTATTTGCAGCCAGTGCGGAAGAAGAAATCAGCGGCGTGAATGGGATAGAACTGGTGTTGCCTTTTCTTGGCAAGATTGATTTTGGCATTGTTGGCGAACCCACCAAATTAGAGATGGCAGTAGCGGAACGAGGCTTGATGGTGATTGATTGCACAGCACAAGGTCGTGCGGGTCATGCTGCACGCAATGAAGGCGAGAATGCTTTGTACAAAGCTGTGGATGATATCAACTGGATACGCAATTACAGGTTTGATAAGGTAAGCCCTTTATTGGGCGAAACCAAACTCAGCGTAACCATTATTGAAACTGAAAACAAGCAACACAACGTGGTGCCATCGCAATGCAAACTTGTAATTGATGTGCGAGTAAATGAGCTATACACGTTTCGAAGAAATATTGAATGCTCTCAAAGAGAATTTGCAAAGCACGTTCAAGCCACGCACCACGCGTATGCGGTCAACTTCTATTCCTATCAATCATCCTTTGGTGCAGGCTGGCATTGCGTTAGGTCATGGCTATTACGGATCGCCAACTACCAGTGACAAGGCATTAATGCCTTTTCCTGCATTAAAGATGGGGCCCGGTGATAGCGCCAGAAGCCATACTGCCGATGAATACATTTATCTTGATGAAATCAAGAACGGGATTGAAACTTATATTGCTTTGTTGAATAAGCTTTTATAATTGTTATAAGCTTTTTGTTGTAACCTTACTTACATCCTAACATGAAACTCTGGCAAAAGAACATTGCATCGCTACACGAAGTAGAAACCTTCACGGTTGGCAACGACCGCGACTTTGATTTGCTCTTAGCACCGTTTGATGTGTTGGGAAACATTGCACATGCTAAGATGTTAGCATCTGTTGGTTTACTTACCAATGAAGAAGGTGAACAACTTATCAAAGAACTACGCGAAATCTATAAAACCACGCAGCCTTCTTCTACTCACCGCTCACCATTCACCATTCACCATGACATAGAGGATGTCCATTCACAAATCGAATTTATACTCACGCAAAAGCTCGGTGATGTAGGAAAAAAAATACATTCAGCCCGAAGTCGCAACGACCAGGTGTTGGTTGATATTAAGTTGTTTTTACGCAGCGAAATCGAACAAACTGTTCTTTCTATTCAATCATTCTTTCAATTATTGATTGATAAAAGCAATGAATTAAAAGATGATTTGCTTCCAGGTTACACGCATCTCCAACTGGCGATGCCATCATCATTTGGCTTGTGGCTGGGTGCGTATGCTGAAAGCCTTGTAGATGATGTAACAACTTTAAAAGCGGCTTATGACGTGGTCAATAAAAATCCGCTTGGCTCTGCGGCTGGCTATGGTTCTTCGTTTCCCATCAACCGTACATTAACCACACAACTCTTAGGCTTTGCCGATTTGAATTACAACGTTGTGTATGCGCAAATGGGACGCGGTAAATCCGAGCGCATTGTGGCTTCTGCATTAGCAAACGTGGCTGATACATTGGCAAGATTAAGCATGGATGCTTGTTTGTTTTTGAACCAAAATTTTGGTTTTATCTCATTTCCGCCAGAGCTGACAACGGGCAGCAGCATTATGCCGCATAAAAAAAATCCGGATGTATTTGAACTGATACGCTCGTATTGCAATCGCATCAAGGCTTTGCCAAATGAGATAATGATGATGACAACCAATCTTCCCTCCGGTTATCATCGCGATTTACAATTGTTGAAAGAACATCTTTTCCCTTCTTTCCAAACGCTTCGCAACTGCATCCAAATGGCCCATTTGATGATAACCAATATGGAGGTAAAAAAGGACATTTTACAAGATGAAAAATACAAGTATTTATTCAGCGTGGAAGAAGTGAACAAACTTGTTCTGCAAGGCGTTCCTTTTCGCGATGCGTATAAAAAAATCGGGTTGGACATTGAAGAAAATAACTTCAATTATTCAACTCAAATTCATCATACGCACGAAGGCAGCATCGGCAATTTATGCAACGACAAGATAGAGGTGAACATGCAGAAAGCGATAGATAGTTTCCATTTTGATGCTTACCATGCAGCCATTGAAAAGTTGTTAGCAGAATAAATATCTGTAAAAACAAATTGCTTTATTTTGGTGGCTTCAAAACGCCCCATTCAATGAACAGATTTCGATTGCTTTCCACTTTTGTTTTTGCCACAATTTTACTGTGCCTTTTTTCTTGCCAAAACAATTCTAACAAAACCAAAAGCAGCACTGATACAACCACAGCGAAAACCGATTCGCTAACCGATGCACAAAAACGTCTTCCTGAAAACGCATTAAAGGGCTTAACGGTTGCACCTGATTTGGAAGTGCACACGTTTGCTACCGAGCCGATGTTGAAAAATCCAACCAACATTGATGTTGATGAGCTTGGCAGAGTTTGGGTGAATGAAGCTTACAATTATCGTCCTGCCATCAATGGCAATCCTGTGAATGCGCTGGGCGATAGAATCATGATTTTGGAAGATACCAACGGCGATGGCAAAGCCGATACAGCAAAAGTATTTTATCAAGGTCCTGAAGTAGATGCGCCGCTTGGCATTTGCGTGCTCGGCAATAAAGTAATTGTGTCGCAAAGTCCGTATGTTTGGGTATTTACGGACGATAACGGCGATGACAAAGCCGACCGCAAAGAAATTTTATTTCAGGGCATCAGCGGTGAACAACACGACCACGGCGTACATGCGTTTACGTTCGGTGCAGATGGCAAATTGTACTTCAATATGGGCAACGCCGGTATGCAGTTGCGCGATAAAAACAATAAGCCTGTTCTTGACCAGGATGGTGATGTGATCAGTCAGAAAAAATACAGGCAAGGTTTGGTGTTTCGCTGCGATGTGGATGGCTCGCATGTTGAATGTTTGGGTCAGAACTTTCGCAATCCGTATGAAGTGGCAGTGGATAGTTATGGCACGATTGTGGCAAAGCGATAATGACGATGATGGTAACCGCGGCACGCGCATCAACTATGTAATGCAGTACGGAAATTATGGCTATACTGATGAAATGACGGGCGCGGGCTGGCAGGCAAACCGCACCAATATGGAAGACTCGATTCCTTTCGCCACTGGCATTTGAACGACCCGGGTGTTGTGCCGAATTTACTGCAAACCTTTGCCGGTTCGCCAACAGGCATATTGGTATATGAAGGAGCTTTATTACCCAAAGAATTTCATGATCAACTCATTCATTGCGATGCCGGACCCAATGTGGTGCGCAGTTATACGGTAAAAACAAATGGCGCGGGCTATGAGGCAAGTATCATCAATATTTTAAAAGGAGAACGGGACCGTTGGTTTCGTCCGGCCGATGTTTGCACTGCACCCGATGGTTCTATTATGGTTGCCGATTGGTATGATCCGGGTGTAGGCGGGCACCAGGCAGGTGACCAGGTGCGTGGCAGAATTTATCGCGTAGCACCGCCTTCTGCTTCTTCATCATACAAGATTGTCAAACAAGATTATACCACGCCGCAAGGTGCCATTGCAGCATTACAAAACCCGAACTTTATCGGTGCGTTATCATGCGTTTACTGCATTGCAAAACATGGGCAAAAACGCAGTGCCTGAATTGGAGAAGTTATGGCATGATAACAACGCCGATCCGCGTATGCGGGCAAGAGCGTTTTGGGTATTGGTGAAGAGGAAAGATGCGAA
This sequence comes from uncultured Chitinophagaceae bacterium, assembly GCA_963790435.1. Lineage (GTDB taxonomy): Bacteria > Bacteroidota > Bacteroidia > Chitinophagales > Chitinophagaceae > Ilyomonas. The sequence continues at coordinate 1,954,183 of CAWBOI010000001.1, read as the reverse complement.
TGCAACGCAATATATTGATGAAGCGATAAAAGATAAGAATCCTGATTTGCGCATCACCGGCATTCGAGCTGCGGTTGAATTAAAAAATGATGTAACCCATGCTGTATCTGCATTACAGAACGATGCCGATGCAAGTGTAAGACGCGAATGTGCGCTGGCGTTACATCACAACCATTCGCCGGAATCCGCAGTATTGTGGGCAAATCTGGCTTCGCAATACGATGGCAAAGACCGTTGGTATTTAGAAGCATTGGGCATTGGTGCTGATAAACAATGGGATCAGTTTTTTACAGCCTATTTGGGTAAAACCAAAGATCCATTGGCTACCGATGCTTCGCGTGATATTGTGTGGCGTGCACGTACCAAACTGGCATTGCCTTATTTGAGCAAGCTGGCTTTCGATAACAAGGTGGCATTAACCAACCGGTTAAAATATTTCCGTGCATTTGATTTTACCAATGACTATCTGAAAGAAAGAATTTTATTCTCCATGCTGCCCGACAATTCAGCCGACAGTACGAAGTGAACAAGCTGGTGCTTCATGCACTTAATAACAAAACGGTTGCGCAATCTCCTGTTGCGCAAAAAGTGTTAGCCAATGTTCTTCATTCGATCAACGGAACAGATGAATACATTGAGTTGGTGAATCGTTACGAAGTGAGTTCTCAAAACCCGAACCTTGTGCAACTGGCAGTCAATAAATCAACAGAAAACGTTGGTAAGAATGCAGCCGGTTTGTTGTTGCAGTTGCATGGCGATAAGCTGGCATGGAATATTTTGAATGGAAAAGATACAGCGCAACAATTCCGTTTGATAAAAGCACTTGCAGGAGTAGGAAGTACAGAGTCTGTAAACATGCTGCAGACAGTTGCTTTATCCAACAAATACAGTATGCCTTTGCGCAAGGGAGCAGCACACAGCATTGGCAACAGCGGCAGTGGTGAAGACCGCGTATTGCAAATTTTAAAAGCCAAAAAAGTTCCGGCAGAATTGATACCTGATGTGGTTGCCAGTGTAGCCGGTGCGTGGCGCGGTTCGGTGCGTGCAGAAGCCGCTACTTATCTGCCAAATAATGGTGCAAAAACAAATGCAAAGCCTGCACCAACCATGAAAGAACTGGCTGCTCTGAAACCCAATGGTGATGCAGGTTCTAAACTATTTGTAAGCACTTGTAGCGTTTGTCACCAGGTGAATAATGTAGGCAACGATTTTGGTCCGAAGCTGTCGGAAATTGGAGGCAAGTTGCCGAAAGAAGGATTGCTGGAAGCGATTGAGCATCCATCGGCAGGCATTAGTTACGGCTTTGAAGGATGGACGATAAAAATGAAAGACGGCTCTACTTTATCAGGCATCCTTGCAAGCAAAACTGAAACGGATATTGATCTGAAAATGCCCGGTGGCAACCGCAAGCAATTGAAAACGGCTGATGTACTTGCCATGACGCAAATGAAAGAAAGCATGATGCCGGAAGGCTTGTACCAAAGTATGTCTTCGCAGGATTTAGCGAATTTATTAGAGTATTTAGAAGGGCTAAAAAAGAAATAACGTGTAGATAAATTTCATTTTCGTTGCGTTTGTTTTTGCCTTATTTAAAAATGGAGAAACAACTGCCCTTTAGCCGTTTATTTTTCCATTGGCTATGTTTGATAATACAAATTAAGTATTGCTCTTACAAAGAGTAACCATTTTATTTGTAGGAACATCAAACTGGCTAATTATGAAGCAAAATTTACTTCGTTTCGTTACTCCTCTGGTATTCGTTTTCAGTATTGTTTTTTCGCTTCAGGCACAAACCATCCAGGTGGTTCCCAATCCTGATGCACCGGATATCTTTGCTTATTCTGGCGGTCCGCTTTCCGGCTATACTGGAAACCCGATTATACTAAACGGTTCGCTGTCATTACAATACCAGCCTGCCAGCAGCAATTTTTCTTCTGATAGCAATTACATACTTCAACAAGCTGCTTATTCTGGGAGCATTCATCAAACAGCCAACCCAGATGGTGGAAAAGGTAGCTATTTTAATGCGCCGCAAGTTGTTTTTAATAACAAAGTATTTTACATTTATCTCAATGCACAAGGCACTCAACAGCTTGCCTCTTTTGATGGCACTTTGGTAACGCTGTATCCCAACCCTGATGGCGGACTTGGCTATATCGGCTCACCCAGAATTTTTAATAATTCTCTGTATGTTGCTTATTCTAATGCAGCCGGTGCAACACAGTTAGGAAAGTTCACCGGCACGGGCATTACACTCATTCCCAACCCAGACAATAGTACAATAGGATATTATTATAATTATTCGTTTGTTTTTGCCGGAAAATTATGTTCCCGTTATGTAACAGCATCAGGCGTCAGGCAGTTAGCCGTTTTCGATGGAACCTCATGGGCACTGCTGCCCAATCCTGATAATACAGCCAATGGTTTGGTAAAGGCTTTTCCGGTTCTTTATCACAACAAATTGTATTTTAAATATTTCAGTGCTACCAATCAATTTCAACTTCTGCAGTATGATGGTGTAAATAACCCAACTCTCATTCCAAACCCGGTTGATGCAAGCAGCAACAATGGTGGTTATGCAGGTTTTCCAATTGTTTATAATGACACTTTATTCATTCAATATTATAATACGGCTAATGCATTGCAAGTTGCCAAATTTGGCGGCACTTCTATTAGCTTAGTGCCCAATCCAGATAATAGCTCCTATGGTTTTTACAACACACCCATTGTGTACAATAACAACCTTTATATTTTTTATGTAACGCCCGATGGCATACATCATTTGACTTTATACCAAACGGCTTCTAATAGCTTAAAAATTTTTCCCAATCCCGATGCAGGTTTGGGTTATTGGGATCAGCCAATTGTGTATGACAACAATCTTTTCTTTCAATACTACAATGCTGGAAAAACTTTTCAGTTAGGATATTTTAATGGAACATCTTTACGTCTTATTAATAACCCCGGAGGATATTATAATGGCTCTTCAGGAAACAACGGTTATTTAGGTTACCCCATTATTTTCAATAATTTATTATACATGCAGTTCGGTGGTATTGTAACTGGCAATGTTGGGAGCTTGTGTTATCTTGATGGCAGCACACTTCCTGTTTCCTTACTCAGTTTTACTGCGCAGGCGCAAGGCAAAAGCACATTGGTAAAATGGCAAACTGCCAACGAAACCAATAACGCTTATTTTGAGGTAGAACGCTCAGCAGATGGTGTGTCTTTTACCGCAATTGGAAAAATAAATGGATATGGTTCTTCAGCCATTGAACAACAATATAACTTTACAGATAACAGCCCACTTGATGGAGTTGATTATTACAGATTGAAGCAAGTTGACCTTGATGGCATAGCCACTTATTCTTCTGTTGCAAAAGTTAGTTTTGGTAATCTTGCAACCGCACTGCATGTTTATCCCAACCCTGCAAAAAATACGGTTGTTATAACATTGCCAGCCAGCGCATCGGGAAGCGTTGTAAATGTGTTTGATATGAGCGGCAGAAAATTGATGCAAAAACAAATCAGCGCGAATACTTCATCGCAAACCTTGGATGTAAGCAGCCTGGCATCGGGTAAATATGAACTGCAATGGCTACCCAAAAATGGCAAGCCGCAAACGGTACCTTTGGTGAAGCAATAAGAAAATAAAAGGTCCGAAGCGTAAAGTTTGTTTTTGCTTCGGACTTTTTAGTTTAAAAAACTTAATCGTTTTTGTTTTCCATCAACGCCCACAGCCACGCATCGCCAATGTCATCATCCTGCGTAATTTGGGCAAAAACAAACCCGTTGTGTTGCAAAATTTTTGTAGAAGCATTGTGTTCGGGTGATGTTTTGGCGGTAATGATAACAGTTGGATCATTAATTTTTACGATAGCAATTAATTGACTGCAGGTAAATGAAGCAATGCCTTGCCCTTTCCATTCTTTTCGTGTTCCATAAGCAATTTCAATTTTGCCGTTAATGGGCTTACCAATAAAACCGCCGACGCCCACAACTCTTTCATCCTGCATTACAAAATATCCAATCCACGGTGGGTTGTAGCCGGTTTTGTAATAATAAGAAGGATACGATTTGAACATCTCTCTGCAATACTCATTTGCATAAATTTCTTTCGTTGGGTCTTCATCAATCAATATGGGTTTGAGCGTTAGCATGGAAGGTTTTATACGAGTTTCAATTGACTGTTAGATATAATGCTGTTAGGGTTTAAAACCTTGACAGCGTTCGTGGCGTATATGATACACTAACGCCTGTTTAAAACATTTTTCATCATTTTATTGGCACCCTCACATCGGCACCTTTCATCCAACCGTTGGCTGCCATCCAGTTCAGGCAACGATCCATCCACAGGTCTTTGTTTTTGGGCAGGTGCATTCCAAAGCCATGTCCGCCATTTTGATACAAGTGCATTTCAACAGGCACATGATGTTGCAAACAAGCTTGATAAAAACGAATGCTGTTTTCAGGATAAACGCCTTCATCATCGCTTGCATGAACCAAAAAAGTAGGCGGCGTATCAGCGGTTACCTGTAGCTCGTTGGAATAATATTTCTTCTTTTCTTCAGATGGATTTTTGCCAATCAAATTATCTCGCGATCCGCGATGCCCGATGCTGTCATCAAATGAAATCACGGGATAAATCAACAACATAAAATCAGGCCGCAAACTGGTGTTGTTTGGGTTTAAAATGACTGCTTTGTTGTAATGCGTGCCAGCAGTAGAAGCTAAGTGCCCGCCAGCAGAAAACCCCATAATACCAATGTGGCTTGTATCTATGTTCCATTCTTTAGCATGTTCGCGAACGGTTTTGATGGCTTCCTGCGCATCCTGCAGCGGGCCTATTTCTTTATTTACCATTGTTTTATCATCGGGTATGCGATACTTCAACACAAACGCTGCCACGCCATTCTTCATAAATTCTTTTGCTACATCACTTCCTTCGTGTGCGGCAGCCAAAACAGAATAGCCTCCGCCGGGACAAATAATAACCGCCGCGCCGGTCGCTTTTTCTTTTACCGGAAGATAAGAAGTAAGCGTAGGCCGGCTTACTTTGTTGATGATGAGCACACCGTTGTTGCTGGTGGTTTCTTCATCCGGCGTCATCCTGCTGTTGGGAATACTATCCGTATAAAGCGGCGCCGTTTTTTGCGCAGCAACATTTTGTTTCATAAATAAAAAAAAGGGCAAAAACAAAAATGAATAGATCAATCGTTTCATAAAAGTATAAGTTACAGGAGACAAGATACAAGTTACAAGCTTCAAGAATCAAGTTTCAAGTATCAAGCATCATTTCAAAATCACAAATCAAATGCTCATTCCCATTTAAACGCCTTTACAGCAACGGCATAAATCACAATTCCCCAAATTACTAATAAGCCTAAGTCTTTCCACGTGCTCATCAAACCTAAACCTTCGTACGATATTTTATGCATCGCGTTGTTGAAGCAAGTCAACGGCAACAGGTTGCAGATTTTTTGCATCCATACCGGAAACACAGAAGTTGAAAAGAAAGTACCCGACAATAAAAATTGGGGAAAAACAAAGATGTTGGAATAAACCGGAATGACATTATCAGTTGTGGCAATGCCACTTACCACAAACCCAAAACCCATAAACACCACACACGCTATAAACGATAGCAAGAGCATATCTACAAACGTGGCAACGCCTTTTACAAACGTAAAGTGAAAGAACAAATAGCCAAACAACATAATGATAATCACCGAAAGCAATTGAAACAAAATGCGGCTCAACCCTTCGCCCAAAATAATGGTGCTTCGCCGGATGGGCGTTGCAAAAAAGCGCTTCAACACCAATTGATTTCTCAAATTAAAAAACAAGAACGCAACGCTGAACACGCCTGTTCCTAACAACGAAAAGCCTAACATGCCCGGCAGAATGCGGTCAATTTCTTTAAACTCCCTGCCTTTTATAAATCTAATGTTTGGGTTGATGCGTGCCATGTGATAACTGGTATCGCTGCGAAGAACAACTGAATTTAAAATGGCTTGCAGTATTTGCAAGTCCTGCGGCTTTACAATGTCTGAACTGGTTAGCTGCACATTGTAGCTATTGTTTTGCTTTTGGATGTCAACAATAGCAGTAATGGCAGCGCTCCGCAAATTGGCATTGAGCAAGCTGTCGCTAAGATTGCTGTAAATGGTTATGCCCTTGATGTGTGTAAGGCTTTGGTAGATGGAATTGGTAGTGTCGCTGCCCTTTTTAAAACCAATGTTCATCGAAAAACCATTGTCGCCGATGGAGCCAAAAACCAAAATGAAAATTATAGGAAAACCTAAACTAAAAACCACTGTTGACGGGCTTCGGAAAATCGCTCGTAAACTTCCTTTGGCAATGGCAAGCATGGCTTTGAACTGACTGTATTTCTTCATAAAAAATCTGTGCAAAACAAAACTATTTGTTACGATGTAAAAAGAAATGTTATTGGATTAGCGTCTCAATTAAAAAGTTGCTTAGAGTTGGCGTCATTCCGCCCCAACAATACTGTTGGGGCGGAATGATGCGATGATGTATTGTCAGATGAATATTGGCGTTAATCCATCTCTCAATTTTTAAAATTCTACCAAATATATAGACATAACCTTTGTTTTTATCCCTATTCCTGTATCTTGCGCGTTTCAAAAATGTAACTTACCTTTTACTTGTAACAAATAGCTGACGTAACATGTTGTTCAAAGTAAATTTGCCCGATATGACAGGCACTTCATTTTTTGTGCAAAACCAAACAGGGTATCAGCCATCATTTACGGCATGAAGGGAAAGGATAATGAAAGAAAACCTGCACATCATAACACAGAGTTTTAAAATAACAAAGGAAGATCGCCAGTTGAAAAACGGTCATCGTGCCGTTTGCTTATGGTTTACAGGTTTATCGGGCAGCGGCAAAAGCACAGTGGCAAATGCAGTTGAGCAATACTTGCACGCTCATCATTTTCAAACGTATATATTAGATGGCGATAACATTCGCAGAGGCTTGAGTAAAGATTTGAATTTTACAGAAGAAAGTCGTGTTGAAAACATCCGCAGGTTGGGTGAAGTTGCTAAACTAATGATGGATGCCGGCATGATTGTACTGGCTGCTTTTGTTTCGCCATTTTTAAAAGACCGTAAACTATTGCGTGAGCTAATGGGTGATAGCTTTGTAGAAATTTTTGTAGATGCGCCATTGGAAGTGTGCGAGCAGCGCGATGTAAAAGGATTGTACAAAAAAGCGCAACAAGGCGAAATCAGCCATTTTACCGGCATCTCATCGCCGTTTGAAAAACCTGAGCATCCCGATATTCATCTGCACACCGATAAGCAAACCGTAAACGAAAGTGTGCAAGCTGTACTTGATATTGTGTTACCTAAAATAAAATTTACTTAATTCAAACATGCATAAATATTATCTCGATCACTTACAGGAGTTAGAAGCAGAAGCCGTTTTTGTAATCCGCGAAGTGGTTGCGCAGTTCGATCGTCCTGCCATTTTATTCAGTGGTGGTAAGGATTCTATTGTGATTACACACTTAGCAAAAAAGGCGTTTCATCCGGCAAAAATTCCGTTGCCTTTAATCCACATTGATACGGGTCATAACTTTCCAGAGACGATGGAATTTCGTGATAAATTGGTAGACAATTTAGGCGTACAACTGATTGTTGGCAGCGTGCAGGAATCTATCAACAAAGGTCGTGTAAAAGAAGAAACCGGACTGAATGCAAGCCGCAATGCGCTGCAAACCGTTACGTTGTTGGATACCATTGAGGAACATAAAATTGATGCCGCCATTGGTGGCGCACGCCGCGATGAAGAGAAAGCCCGCGCGAAAGAACGCTTCTTTTCCCATCGTGATGATTTCGGTCAGTGGGATCCCAAAAACCAACGACCTGAATTGTGGAATATCTTCAATGGCCGTAAACATCAGGGCGAACATTTTCGTGTATTTCCAATTTCCAACTGGACGGAAATGGACGTTTGGAATTATATATTAAAAGAAAATATCGCCATTCCTTCTTTGTATTTTGCTCATTATCGCGAAGCCATTTATCGTGATAATACCTGGCTTCCTTATCAGAATTTTTAACCTTACGCGATGGCGAAACGGTTGAAACCAAATACATGCGTTTCAGAACTTTGGGAGATATTACCATTACCGGCGGTATTGAATCGGACGCCGATACACTCGAAAAAATTGTTACCGAAGTGGCCGCCACGCGCAGCACCGAACGCGGCAATCGCGGCGATGATAAACGTTCCGAAACCTCAATGGAAGACAGAAAGAAGCAAGGATATTTTTAATAAAAGTGAGTGGTGAATGGTAAGTTGCTTTCTGTACTCACAACTCACCATTCACCACTCACAAGTCACCACTCACCACTCACAAATCATGTCAAATACAAGAGAACTTTTACGATTTACAACTGCCGGTAGCGTTGATGATGGCAAGAGCACATTGATAGGAAGATTGCTATACGACAGCAAATCTATTTTTGAAGACCAGATGGAAGCGGTAAAGCGGAGCAGCGAGCGCAAAGGTCTGGAACATGTTGATTTATCCTTGTTAACGGATGGCTTGCGTGCCGAACGTGAGCAAGGCATTACCATTGATGTGGCTTATCGTTACTTCGCAACGCCTAAGCGCAAGTTCATCATTGCCGATACACCGGGACATATTCAATACACACGCAATATGGTAACCGGCGCATCAACCGCCAACCTTGCGCTGATTTTAATTGATGCCCGCAAAGGCATGGTTGAGCAGACCTGCCGCCATTCCTACATTGCATCGCTGCTGCAATTACCGCACGTAATTGTATGTATAAACAAAATGGATCTGGTAGAGTATTCAGAAGATGTATTTAACCAAATAGTGGAAGCTTATACTGAGTTTGCCTCCAAGCTCAACATCAACGACATCCGGTACATTCCCATCAGTGCATTGAAAGGTGATAATGTAGTAAATCATTCAAAACACACTCCCTGGTATCATGGCGCAACGTTGTTGCATGAGTTGGAAACCATACACATTGGTTCCGATTACAATCACATTGATGCCCGTTTTCCGGTGCAAACCATCATTCGCCCTCACTCAACCGAATTCCACGATTATCGCGGTTATGCAGGCAGAATTGCAGGTGGCATTTTTCGTACCGGCGATGCGGTAACGGTGTTGCCATCGGGCTTTACATCAACCGTAAAAAGCATCAATGTGTTGGAAGAAACGGTGAAGGAAGCTTATGCACCGATGTCGGTTTCTCTCACATTGGAAGATGACATAGATGTAAGTCGTGGCGATATGATTGTAAAAGAAAATAATCAGCCGCTGGTAAGTCAGGATTTGGATATTATGATGTGTTGGCTCAACGCAAAAAAATGGCAGCCGGGAACCAAATACTATTTACGGCAAACGACCAATGAAGTGCGTTGTGTGATAAAAGAAGTGGTGTATAAAATGGACATCAACACGCTGCGCCGCATGGAAGAAGAAACCACCATTGGTATGAATGATATTGCACGTGTGAAAATCAGAACTACAAAGCCATTGGCTTACGATCCGTATCGCAAAAACCGTTCAACAGGCTCTTTAATTTTAATCGATGAAACCACCAACGAAACGGTAGCGGCAGGGATGATTGTAGAGTGAGGGAAGCTGCAAGCTATAAGATTGGAGCGATAAACTTTGGTTGTAAGCATAAGGATTGTGGTTTTTGCTTTTGCACCTATTTATTCTCCCTTGGAGCTTGGCTAACAGCTTGTAGCTTTGTCTTAAACCATATTTTAAGCTCCTCTAAGTTTTTTTTAAGTTATCGGTTTACAAATTCTGAAATATTTTTACCCCCGAAGAAAATTATTCAATAAAAAATAATTTTTTTGCCGCAATGGCAATACCAGCACCATTTGTTTTGTTCTATTCAATATACAATTCTGCAACGTGTCGGTTTTTATCAAACGGATAAAAGAACAGCAAAACATTTCTTGGTATCAATAAATCAGGCAAAAACAAACATAGAATCTCATAAACATTCTTCATCAATTTTAATCAAAATCAACAGTTAAAACAAGAATATGAAAATAGTAGTTGTAGGTACCGGTTATGTGGGTTTGGTAACCGGCGCATGTTTATCGGAAGTAGGCGTTGAAGTGGTTTGCATTGACGTTCTTCAGCAAAAAATAGAAAACCTAAAGCGGGGCATTCTTCCCATTTATGAGCCAGGACTGGAAGACATTGTAAAACGCAATTACAAAAAAGGAAGATTGCATTTCAGCACCGATTTGGCTGATTCTATCCGCGGCGCACAAGTAGCTTTTATTGCCGTAGGAACGCCTCCGGGTGAAGATGGCTCCGCCGATTTGAAATATGTGTTGCAGGTAGCCGACACCATTGGTAAATACATGACAGATTACATAGTTGTGGTTACAAAAAGTACCGTGCCAGTTGGAACTGCGGCAAAAGTAAATGCTGCTATTGCATCGGCGTTGAAGAACCGTGATGAAGACATTGAATATGATGTAGCATCGAACCCTGAATTTTTGAAAGAAGGCGCTGCCGTGGATGATTTTTTAAAGCCTGACAGAATTGTAATTGGCGTAGAATCTGACCGCGCAAGAGCCGTGTTGCAGCAGATGTACAATCCGTTCTTGTTGAATGGTCATCCTATTTTGTTTATGGATGTGCCTTCCGCTGAAATGACGAAGTATGCAGCTAATGCCATGCTTGCCACAAAAATTTCTTTTATGAACGATATTGCCAACCTGTGTGAATTGGTTGGCGCCAACATCAACCATGTGCGTACTGGCATTGGTTCCGACCCGCGCATTGGCAACCGCTTTATTTATGCGGGCATTGGTTATGGCGGTTCGTGCTTCCCGAAAGATGTAAAAGCTTTGATTAAAACAGGGGAAAAAAATGGTTATGATTTGCGCATTTTAAATGCAGTAGAAGAAGTAAACGAAGACCAGAAAAAAGTAATCATTACCAAAATAAAAAATTATTACGGCGGTGATATTGCAGGCAAAACATTCGCCATGTGGGGCTTATCTTTTAAACCCAAAACCGACGACATGCGCGAAGCACCATCACTTGTAATTATTGATATGTTGCTGGAAGCCGGTGCGAAAGTGCAGGCTTACGATCCGGTTTCGATGCCTGAAGCGAAACACATGATTGGTGATAAAATCACTTTTGTTGAAGATGCAACGCAAGCTACCAAAGGTGCCGATGCTTTGTTGCTGATTACAGAGTGGCCTGAATTCCGTTTGCCCGATTGGGACGAAATCAAAAACAACATGAAAGGTCATGTAATTTTCGATGGCAGAAATATTTATACCGTTGAAGAAATGAAGGAGAATGGCTTTGAATATTTCGGTATTGGCAGGTATGCAAATGGAATTAAAGTTTTGCAGGAAGATCAGGAAGTAATCTTGCGATAATTGCTCAAAAACAAATGCCCGCAGGATTTGTCCCGACATGTCGGAACAAATCCTGCGGGATCATCTTTTCTAAAATCAACCAATGAAAAAACGAATTTTAATTACCGGCGCGGCTGGCTTTTTAGGTTCTCATTTGTGCGACCGGTTTCTTGCCGAAGGGTACCATGTTATTGGCATGGATAACCTCATCACAGGTAATTTGCAAAACATCGAGCACTTATTTCCTTCGCCTGATTTTGAATTTCATCATCACGATATAACCAAGTTTGTGCATGTATCCGGCAAGCTCGATTATATCTTACATTTCGCTTCGCCTGCCAGCCCGATTGATTATTTAAAAATACCTATCCAGACTTTAAAAGTAGGTGCACATGGCACACACAATTTATTGGGTTTGGCAAAAGATAAAGGTTCCAGAATCCTTGTAGCATCTACATCTGAAGTGTATGGCGATCCAAGTGTTCATCCGCAAAAAGAAAGTTATTGGGGCAATGTAAATCCGGTGGGTCCGCGTGGCGTGTACGATGAAGCCAAGCGTTACCAGGAAGCTATTACCATGGCGTATCACACGTATCATGGTTTGGAAACGCGCATTATTCGCATCTTCAACACGTATGGTCCTCGTATGCGTTTGAATGATGGTCGCGTGCTGCCTGCATTTATTGGGCAGGCATTGCGGGGCGAAGATTTAACGGTGTTTGGCGATGGTTCGCAAACGCGTTCGTTTTGTTATGTTGATGATTTGGTGGAAGGCATTTATCGTTTGCTGCACAGCAACTATCCAAGCCCGGTAAATGTTGGCAATCCATCTGAAATTACTATAAAAGATTTTGCAGAAGAGATATTAAAACTAACAGGTGCAAATCAAAAAATCATTTATAAGCCTTTGCCAACCGATGATCCTAAACAACGCCAACCTGATATTACTTTGGCAAGACAATTGTTGGGCTGGGAACCCAAAGTGGGCAGGAGAAGAAGGTTTGCAGAAAACGTATGAATATTTTAAGTCGTTAACGATGGATGATTTGTATAAAAAAGAACACAAAGACTTTTCATCGTATGTGAAGCAATAAATTTGGTTTTGCCCCTTTTTTGCCACGAAGGCGCGAAGACACAAAGATTTCATCAAAAAGGAACTTTGTGTTTTTGTATCTTAGTGGCAAGTTTGTTTTTGGCAGAATAACATGATATTTATAAAAGTTACTTGATGATTCTTCCATTTTCAATTGTAATATGTTTCATAAATCCTAATCTATATTTACCATTAGGTGCAAGTATATTATCTTCTGTATAAACAAAATCACCTTTGGATGGAGAAGAGTTTTCTTCATGTTCAATTGTTAGTTTTCCATGATTTGTATCATAAATTTCTTTCACTAAAATTTTTACAATTTTACTATTTTTAATTACGAGTTTTCTTTCTGATTTTGCAAGCTCTACAATTCTATCAGGTACAGGATCGCCATCAATTGTTACTTTATTTCCGTTAATAAATTCTTCGAAATTATTGAATTCAAGAGTTTCTCCACTTTTCAACAAACTAACACGGATGTTGTTCTTTTGATAAAAGAGATTTTTTAAGTACCAGACAACATCCAAATCTGGCAATAGTTTTTCATTTGCTAAAACTAAGTTTTCATCCTTTAATCCATCTTTCTTTAAAACCATAACAGCAGAATCTATAAAGTTTTGGTTTAATAAAATCTTGTCAGCAATTCGATCTGTAAGTAAACTTTTAGCGGCAGATAAATATTCCCACTTCCCGATTGTTACCTGTCCGTTTAAAGACATTAATAATTCTCCATTGCGTTTGAAAATATATTTCTGCTGATTTTGTTGCTCATCAACAATAACCCAAGGAACGTCTACAAAGATTTCTTTTTTATCTAAGTCTTGACTATATCGACTTACTCTTGGTATTAGATTAGATAAGTAATATTTCACGGTATTTTATTTCAGTAGTTAAATCAAAGTTGCCTCTTTTTACCTTTTAATACATTGTAACTTTTTTGCAAAAGAGCGAACCCGAATGTGAATCGAATGACACGAAAAGAGGTATTGCATATATAATAAGAATATGATTTAGTTGGAATCACATCACCATCATCTCAATTTCCACTCATCGAAGGCATGATATCTATCACTTTCATTTGAATGCTTCTTGTACCATTCCATTCATTCAAATCAAGGGTAAAAACAAAATCGAGCGGTACGCCGGTTTGCAGTAAGTAAAGCTTGTCAGCCATGCCAAACCCAATGCCGGTAAGCATTACATTGTCTTGCTTCAACACAAAACGCAGGTGTTGTTCTTTTACAATTTTTGAATAACCACTTTCATACACACGGCGTGCAATAAAAACAGGCCGCATGTTTTGCGGACCAAACGGTTCCATTTGTTGTAAAATGTTGTAAAAAGAAAACGTAAGTTCAGCAAAGCTGACTTCAGCATCTATTGTTATCTCCGGCGTGAGCATTTGCTCAGTGATAGTAGCAGAAACAATCTCTTCAAACTTTTTTTGAAAGGCATCTACACTCTCTGGAAGCATCGTCATACCGGCGGCGGCAAAGTGTCCTCCATATCCCAACAAGTGTTCACGGCAAGCATGAATGGCTTCATACAAATTAAAACCTGCTACGCTACGTGCGCTACCCGAAACAATATTGCCGTTTTGGGTAAGGACTACCGTTGGACGATAATAATTTTCAACCAGCCGTGAAGCTACAATGCCCACTACGCCTTTGTGCCAATGATCTTTAAACACAACGGTAGTCTTGCGTTGAATCATTGCATCGCTACTGTTGATAAGATGAATGGCTTCTTCGGTGATGGTATTGTCTGCTTCTTTTCTAAAGTTGTTATCGTTGTGTAATGCTTCAGCGTATTGCAAAGCTTTATCGTAATCTTTTTCAATAAACAATTGCACTGCTTTTTTCGCGTCGTCCATCCTGCCGGCAGCATTGATACGGGGTGCTACAATAAAAACAAGGTTGTTCACGTGAAGTTCGCCCTGCATATTGGCAAGTTGCAACAATGCTTTAATGCCCATGCTTGGAGCCGTATTTATTTTTTGCAAGCCATAGTAAACAAGGATGCGGTTTTCGCCGTTGATAGGAACAATGTCGGCAGCAATAGAAGTAGCAACAAGGTCAAGGTATTGAAGATAAGCTTCGGCTGGCAAGCGCAATTCTTCGCTCAATGCCTGCATCAATTTAAAGCCAACGCCACAACCACACAGTTCTTTGAACGGATAATTGCAATCGGTTTGCTTTGGATTTAAAATGGCAACTGCATCAGGCAACACAGCATCTGGGAGATGATGATCGCACACAATAAAATCAATGCCCTGCTGCTTTGCATAGCGAATTAAATCAACCGATTTAATGCCGCAGTCAAGAGAGATGACTAAAGAGAAATGGTTGTCTTTTGTATATTCAATGCCTGCTTTGGAAATGCCATATCCTTCTTTATAACGATGCGGAATGTAATAATCAACGTTAGGATAAACGCTTTTTAAAAATTGGTACATGCTGGCAACCGATGTTGTGCCATCCACATCATAATCGCCATACACCAAAATTTTTTCGCCGTCTTCAAATGCAGTAATGATGCGCTTTACAGCTTTCAGCATGTCTTTCATCAGCCAGGGATCGTGAAGATGAGACAACTGCGGGCGAAAGTAATCTTTCGCTTCGTCATACGTTGCAATACCCCGCTGCACAAGAATAGAGCAAAGCGTATAATTGATTTTTAAAGCCTGCTGCAATCGTTGTGTTTTCTTGTTATCCGTTGGTAATATATTCCATCTCTTCTGCATCATCAATAAGTACGGTCGGTTGTATATCTTACTAAATCTTCCAGTGCATCTCGCACTTCACCTTGCTGAAAACGATACAAGATAGCCAATGCTTCATCACGAAACGAAAGCATTTTTTGCTGGGCATACGCTATGCCGCCGGTTTGCTGTACGGTATCAATTACAAACCGAACCTTGTGTTTGTTTTTGCCCTCATTTTTTACAATGTTAATAAGTTGCTTTCGCAGCGACGCGTTTACATGATTCAATGTATAGATAAGTGGTAAGGTCAGTTTCTTTTCTTTAATGTCGTTACCGGTTGGTTTGCCTATTTTTTCGTTGCCATAATCAAATAAATCATCTTTGATTTGAAAAGCCATTCCTGTTTTTTCACCAAACAAACGCATTTGCTCTATATCGTCATCATTGCTAAACGTAGTGGACGCACCGGCAGCGCAAGCCGAAGCCAGTAGTGAGGCGGTTTTGCCATTGATGATGTCGTAATAAATACTTTCGTCAATGTTTAAATTGCGGGCTTTTTCCATTTGCAGCAATTCGCCTTCGCTCATCATCTTCACGGCGCGGGACATCAATTGCAGTATTTTAAAATCATTATTGTCTAATGAAAGCAACAAACCTTTCGACAACAAATAATCTCCTACCAGCACGGCAACTTTGTTTTTCCACAGCGCATTAATGGAAAAAAACCCCCGCCGTTCAAAGGCTTCATCCACTACATCATCATGTACAAGAGTAGCTGTGTGTAACAGTTCCACTAATGAAGCTGCGCGATACGAAGCTGTATTAATTTCCCCGCCTAAACGCGCACTCAATAACACAAACATAGGGCGCAGCTGCTTGCCTTTGCGCTTTACAATATAACCCATAATTCTGTCGAGCAATGGCACTCTGCTTTTTACAGCTTCTTTAAAATAAGCTTCAAACTCTGTTAATTGCTTACTGATAATTTTGTTTGCTTTTTCCATTGCTCCTTTCGTGGTATGTCTCGTTCGCACCAACCACTTTTATTACACTAAAAATGGCCGATGAAGGTGTAGCAGTAAATTCCACAGATGTTGCCACACATCAAACACAAGTGTGCAAACCTCACACATAAATTGTAAAGTAAAAAGAGTAATAGTGTAAAAATAATAGGAAGCAGAGGCAACATTTATTGAACAATGATTGTCTATTGATTGCCTGTGTAAAGATTGTTGTTAATTTTAGGGCGCGTTGGCATTGCAATTGCTATTTCAGTTCTCGAATTTTTAACATCATTTAAAAGCGGCAATTAATATTTGTGAATTAAGTATCAAATTATACTTTTGCTGAAATTTTTAAGTCTTTAGCAAGGATTAACTTGTAATAGTAAAGCCTAAACAAAAAATTAAATCACACCAACTATGGTAAAAAAGTATGCAGTAATGATGGGCTTGCTCTTCGCAGCTCATGGGGTTTTTGCACAAGACAGTACAACAAACTCAACAAGATCTTCAGACACCACTACGAGACGATCTACGAGTTCATCATCAACACCAACGGGCTCAACGAGCACAATGAGTTCGATGGGTACTGCGAACGACGCAAATTCCTACTGGAATGACTCTTCAAAAATTGCTACGAAGAACATGGCACAGTACAACGAGTTTAGAAACAACCAGTATCCGTATCCCGCAAAGCCACGCGACATGTGGCAGTTAGGCGTTACGGGTGGCGTTTTAGTGCCTCTCTTTAGTGTACCCAACGCTCAGTTTCCAGGCTGGCATGCAGGTTTGAATATTAGAAAATCGTTAGGCTATACAGTATCTGTAAAGGCAGGCATCGAATACGGCGAAGCAAAAGGATATGAATACCGCCCTTATGCAAATTTGGGTAACCTTCCTGCTGATGTAGCTGCCAAATATACAGCTGCCGGATTAACTACCTATGTTCCTAATTATAAAATGCAGGCGGTAATTCCTTCGGTGGAAATGATGTTTTCTTTTGGCAATATTCTTTTCCATCATGGTAATCCTAAGCACAACGTATATATCACTGCTGGTTATACTCCATTTGTTTATCATACAAAGATAGACGCCTTAGATGCTAGTGGAAATCCGTACAACTTCGGTTCAATTGACTTTACTGCAAAGCGTACAGATATTCAGAAAGCTATAAAGAACATGCTTGATGGTAAGTACGAAACCGACGCTTCAGTAAGAGCCCGTAGTCAAAACTTTGACAATGGTAACTCTACTGCATGGCAATTCCGCCACAGCGCATTTGTTGGCGGTGGCTACGAATTTAAATTGGGAAGCGCTGTTACCTTAGGTTTGGAAGCGAAATATTACTTGATCAACGATTCTTATTTGGATGGTGTATATCGCCAAATCAATGGCTCTTTAACATCTGGTAAAGACCAATTGCTTTCTGGTGATGTAACATTCGGATTTAACCTGGGTAGCAAAACAAAACGCACTGAGCCATTATGGTTCCAAAATCCGTTGAACTTCGCTTACAACGAGTTGAATGCGCCTCAACATATGAAAATACCTACGCCTGTATTGCCTGATGCAGATGGTGATGGCGTAACTGATCAGTTTGACCAGGAACCAAATACTCCTGCCGGTGCTCCGGTTGATACACATGGTGTAGCAAGAGATACAGATGGTGATGGTGTTCCTGACTACAAAGACAAGGAATTGCTCACTCCACAAAAATGTTTCCCTGTTGATGCTGACGGTGTAGGCAAATGTCCTCCAACCTGCTGCGATTCTTTAAGGATGGAAGATTCTGCAAAAGCCTGTCACGTTGGTAGTTTGCCAAGCGTACAGTTTAAAGGCAACGCAGCTACATTAAGCAAAGCTGCCGAAGCTTCTTTAGCCTCTGCTGCTCAACAAATTCAGAATAATCCTAATTGCCATATCCGTGTAACTGGCCATGGCGCTTCCGATAAGCGTGCTCAACAACGTAGCTGGGACAGAGTAAACGCTGTTATCCAATACATGGTAAATAAGCAAGGTATTTCTGAAAGCCGTTTCATCTTCGTATCTGGTCAGGAAGGTGATCCAAACGTAGTAGATTTGGAAGGCACTACTGATGAAGGTCCAAACAATGTTCCGGCTCCTCATCCACAATATCAGAATAAGAAATAAACAACCGTTTTTCTGATAAAAAACAAAGCCCCCGATTATTGGGGGCTTTGTTTTTGCCTATATTTTCATTTCCTTGCCAACCTGACAGTTGAAGCGGCTCTGGTATTGCTTTTGTTCAAGCTGCATGGTTTAAAACAAAAACAATTTATCTATAAAAAGAACCTATCGTTATGCAAAAAGGACAGATAAGGGTACAAACGGAAAATATCTTTCCGATTATTAAAAAGTTTTTATACAGCGATCATGAAATTTTCTTGCGTGAGTTAGTAAGCAATGCAGTTGATGCCACACAAAAATTAAAAACACTTTCTTCTATTGGTGAAGCCAAAGGCGATTTGGGCGAACTGCGCATTGATGTGGTTGTAGATGCAAAAGAAAAAACCATTACCATCAGCGATCGTGGTGTGGGAATGACGAAGGAAGAAGTTGATAAATACTTAAACCAGGTTGCTTTTAGTGGTGCTGAAGAGTTTTTAAGCAAATACAAAGATGCCAATATCATCGGGCATTTCGGATTGGGATTTTATAGCGCATTCATGGTGAGCAGCCGCGTAGAAGTACTCTCACAAAGCTACAATGAAGAAGCGCCATCAGTGTATTGGAGTTGCGATGGCAGCCCAGAATTTGAATTGTATGAAGTGGAGAAAAGAGACCGTGGTACAAAAATTATCCTTCATATTAATGAAGACAGCGACGAATTTTTAGAAGCGTCACGCATTAAAGGTATTTTAGAAAAGTTCTGCCGTTTTTTGCCAGTTCCTATTTATTTTACTGACGTTGCTGAAGCCAAAGAAGATAAGAAAGGTGAGGAAAAAGAAGAGCAAAAGCCCATCAACAATACGCATCCCATCTGGGTTAAAAAGCCTTCTGAATTAACGGCTGAAGATTACCAGAATTTCTATCGTGAGCTGTATCCTTTTGGTGAAACACCGTTGTTCTGGATTCATCTCAATGTAGATTATCCGTTCAATCTAACCGGCATTTTGTATTTCCCTAAAATTAAACAGAGCTACGAAATACAGAAAGATAAAATCCAGTTGTACAGCAACCAGGTATTTGTAACCGATGAAGTGAAAAACATCGTCCCCGAATTTTTGATGTTGTTGCATGGCGTGATTGACAGTCCAGACATTCCTTTGAATGTAAGCCGTAGTTATTTGCAGGGCGATCCGAATGTGAAAAAAATAAACGCGCACATCACCAAAAAAGTTGCCGACAAGCTGGATGAAATGTTTAGAAACGAACGCACTTCTTTTGAAGAAAAATGGGAGAGCCTGGGTTTGTTTGTAAAGTATGGAATGATAACCGATGATAAGTTTTTAGATAAAGCAGCGAAGTTTTTAATTCTGCAGAGTGTAACCGATAACAAGTTTTATACACTTGACGAATACAAAATGGCTACCGAAACTTTGCAGAAAAACAAAGAAGGGAAACATGTTGTTTTGTACACAACCGACCCTGTTCAGCAGGATGCTTACATACAAGCCGCGAAAGCCAAAGGCTATATTGTTGTGAAGATGGAAACCATGATAGATGCGGCTTTCATTAAC
This sequence comes from uncultured Chitinophagaceae bacterium, assembly GCA_963790435.1. Lineage (GTDB taxonomy): Bacteria > Bacteroidota > Bacteroidia > Chitinophagales > Chitinophagaceae > Ilyomonas. Next base: position 1,934,268 of record CAWBOI010000001.1, on the reverse strand, counting down.
AACATGGAAATGAAATGGAATGATGTTCATTTTGTTCGGGTTGATGCTGACATTGTTGATAATTTAATAGACAAAAAAGATGCAACAGAAAGCGTATTGAATAAAGATGAAGAAACAAAACTGAAAGAATTGTTCACCTTCGAAGTGCCGCAATTGCATGTAGCGGTTGAAGTGAAAGGTTTAAGCACAGATACTGCGCCTGTTGTAGCTACACGTCCTGAATTTATGCGTCGCATGAAAGACATGGCGAACATGGGCGGCGGTGGCATGACGGCTTTTTATGCTACAATGCCCGATGAAGTAACGCTAACAGTAAATGGCAATCATCCGATTTATCAAACACTGTTGAAAGAAGGAGACGAAAAAAGAGTGCAAAAACAAATTCGCACGCTGGCAGATATGGCTTTGCTTTCGCAGGGTTTATTAAAAGGAACCGACTTAACCAATTTCATTAACCGAAACATCGAATTGATGCAGGAAGAAAAGGTGGAAGCATAGCTAAAGAAGATACAAGAATTCAAGTATCAAGAATACAAGATACAAAAGGCTGCATTTTACAATGCAGCCTTTTCTTTTTATGCTTTTTTGTACCGATACCAGGTTTGATTTGGCAACGTGCCATCTTCCCTGCTCATAACTTATAGCTCGCAGCTTTTATAAGGCAACCAAGATCAGACCGTTATTATCTTTTGAACAGTAAGGCATTATAATTGAATTATCAAAACAAAAACAGTTGGAAGCAAATACAGCAAGCAACGAATCTTATAAAAAGATAGCCGGTGCTTCCGATCATCTTGCCAATGAGCGAACATTTTTAGCCTGGATACGAACCAGCATTGCCATGATGGGCTTCGGTTTCGTAATTGTAAAATTCGCTTTGTTCATCCGGCAACTAACAGCGGTATTACATCAACCCAATATAAACGCAAACACAGGTTTTTCAGGGGTTATTGGTGTTATCATGGTAGCGTTTGGTGCAGTAATAGCGGCGTTGTCATTTGTGCGTTATCGCAATGTAGAAAAGCAATTAAACAATGGTTCTTATTTTTCCTCGCAATGGCTGTCAATGGCGGTTACGGTGAGCATTATTATCGGCAGCGTTTTATTGGTTTTGTATTTGCTTCCTAATATTTGATTTGTATTTGTTTTTGAGTCATTTTAGAGAAACAATATGTTGTTAATGGTTATTCAATCATTTGTGAAATCGTTTTTGCAAAACGGAAGAACTTTGTAAACTGACTTACTTTTGCACCCACTTTTATTCCATAAAAGTTATGTTCAATAAAAGAAAAGATAACAGAAGCTGGTTAAAACTGGCGCACACAATCATGATTGGTGCCCTGTTTTTTGCCCAGCTTCAGTTGAAGTTTATTGAGTATGCTTATGGCAATGAGTATGGCAAAACAACTGTTGTAAATAAGGCAACAGAAAATGTGGCAAAACCAAAAATTGTACAGCGAGATAACAGCCATTCCACTTCTTATACCAAGCTCAATAAGCGTTATCCGGTAAGCAGTTTGTTTGTCCTTTCATCTGTGCCTAATGTTGCTCATCAGTATCCCATTTCTCCTTCCCCTAAATTAATTTACCAACAACCTTTCCTTACTACTTCTTACCAACACACATTCTCACTTCGAGGTCCGCCTGTATCTTTTTGTTAGTACAATCTCTTTTGTTTTTGCACATTTTTTTGTGCTCCATTTCTTCTTTTTCTTGTTGATTGTTGTTGATAAAATGCAACTGTAATGAACCGCTTTTCATATTCATTGAGTACTGTGTGCTTGCATCATTCTCACAATACAATTTCAACAAAAACAAATTGAAACCACCATTCAATTAAGCAAATGATATGAACCAACGTTTGGTAAAAGCAACCGTTAAGTTGTGCGCAACCGCTTTGTTGTTTGCGTGCCATTTATCTCTTTATGCACAACCATCGCAACCGGCTGTTTCACTGCAAATGCTTGTGAATTCAGCTTTGAAATATTCTCCTGTATTGAAAAGCAGGCATGCCTATATAAAAAGTTCTGAGCAAGATGTAATTAGCGCGAGAAATGCTTATCTGCCAACAGCAGTTGTAGGCGATGAAGCCCTGATTGCGTCCGACAATTCGTTGCCGGGCTCGTATCTTTCTATGGGCGTTATTCCTTCCACTTCATCGGGCATCCGGCCCCACAATACAACGCAAGCTGCTTCCGGCAATTTTGCTCTTTTTATGAGCCAATACGAGATTGCCTCATTCGGTTATAAAAACGCGCAAATTAAAAATGCAGAAGCGGAAGTAAGCCTGCGCAACAGCGATTTAAACCGTGAGTCCTATTTATTAAAATGGCGCATTTGTAAACTCTATTTTACGCTGCTTCAACAACAGTTGCAGCAAAGCATTGAAGAGCAAAATACAAAGCGGTATGAAGATTTATTTACCGTGGTTCGTGCAGTGGCGTTAAGCGGTTTAAAACCGGGTGCCGATTCATCGCAGGCATTGGCCGAGCTTTCAAAAACCAAAGTGGATTTGAACAATGCAGTAAAGCAAACAGGAACGCTGAAGCAGGAACTGGCTTACCTCTCCGGCATTCGTGCCGACAGCATTGCAATAGATACTTCTGAGCAACAACATCAGCAATCCATTACGCAGTTGTTACAAAGCGGTGCTGATATAACAGCCAATCCGTTGCTGGCTTATTATACGGCTGAGCAGCAATTGTTGCAAAGGGCTGAAGCTCTTGTACAAACGAGTTTTCGCCCCCACCTGATGCTGACCGGCATGGCATGGGCACGCGGTTCAAGCATTGATGCGAGCAACAAATTCCAGTCATTAGGTTCGGTATTCGATAACCAGCGATACAATTATTTGGTAGGCGTAAGCATCTTTTACAACCTGTTCAGCGGCATTCAAAAAAAGAGCCGGTTAGCAGCGAGTCGCTACAATAGCGAAGGGGGCGCTGAGGAATTGGAAGGGGAAAAACAATCGCTTCAAAATATAAATTACCAGTCTGATGAAGCCATTCGTATTGCTTCAGAGAACCTGGCTCAGTTGCCGGTTCAGTTGAGTGCGGCAAGCGATGCCTTCAATCAAAAAACGGCACAATACAAAGCTGGTATCAGTAACCTTGTTGATCTTAACTACCGCTACTTATGTTTTGTATCGTGCGCAAACCGAATATGCACAGGCACTGAACGATTGGTTCCTGGCAAACGTAGACAAAGCTGCTGTTACAGGCAGGCTCGACAACTTTATTCAATCATTAAATAAATGACCTTATATGTTAAAAGGTGCATTGAAGCGACCCATCACCGTGCTGGTGTTGTTCGGTGGCTTGCTCTTATTTTCCATCATCGCCATCCGTTCCATTCCTATTGATATTTTTCCGCAGTTGAACCTTCCCACCATTTACGTAATTGAATCGTATGGCGGCATGTCGCCGCAACAGATGGAAGGCTTTTTTGCCACCCGTTTGCAAGACCAGTTTTTGTATGTAAACGGCATTAAAAACATTGAAAGCAAAAACATACAGGGCTTAACACTTATCAAGCTTTCTTTTTACGAAACGACAAACATGGCAGAAGCTTCAGCCCAGGTTGCATTGCAGGTAAACCGGGCTTCGGCATTCTTTCCGCCAGGCGCATTGCCGCCACAGGTAGTGCGTTTCGATGCTTCTTCGCTGCCGGTAGGCGAGCTGGTATTTAGCAGCAAAACAAAATCTTTAAAAGACATCTACGACCTCGCTGCAACCCGCATCCGACCTATGTTTGCCACGATACCCGGCTTATCGGCACCACCACCATTTGGCTCTAATGCGCGTTCGGTAGTAGTAAATGTTGACCCTGAAAAATTGCGGCGTTACAATATATCGCCCGACCAGGTGGTGGATGCCATTACCAAAAATAACGCGATGACGCCATCAGGCAATCTTCGTGTGGACAGTTTGATGTATGTAACCACAGTAAATTCGCTTAGAGCAAAATGTAGAGTCAGTTTGAAAACATCCCGATAGCAACTTCGGGTAACAGCGCAGTGTTTATTCATGATGTAGCAACTGTTGCTGATGCCGCCGATATAACGGTTGATTATGCGCTGGTAAATGGCAAGCGATCCGTATATATTCCTGTTGTAAAAACGGCTGATGCTTCAACATGGGGTGTGGTGCAACAGCTAAAACAAAAGCTGCCCGACATGCGAAGCCTGCTGCCTGATGATGTGAATGTGAGTTATGAATTCGACCAGTCGGTATTTGTTATCAACGCCGTAAAAAGTTTGATGACAGAAGGCATTTTAGGTGCGATACTCACAGGCTTGATGGTACTTCTTTTTTTGCGCGACTGGCGCAGCAGTGTGGTGGTTATCATTACCATTCCGGTGGCGGTGGTAAGTGCCGTTTTGTTTTTGCGCCTTTTTGGTCAAACTATTAATATTATGACGTTGAGCGGGCTTGCATTGGCAATCGGCGTGTTGGTTGACCAGGCAACCGTAACCATCGAAAACATACACCAACATTTGGAAATGGGCAAAAACAAACGGCAGGCAATATTAGATGCCTGCGAGGAAATATCGTTTCCCTTGTTGTTGATTTTGCTTTGTATTCTGGCGGTGTTTGCGCCATCGTTTATTATGACGGGCGTGCCCAGAGCCATGTTTCTTCCGCTATCGTTGTCTATTGGTTTTGCTATGATTGTTTCGTTCGTCGCTGCGCAAACTTTGGTCCCGATTATTTGTAATTGGTTGCTGGACGAAAGGAAGTTTCAATATCATCATACCGCTCCTGAACATGCTCATGCAGGTTTAGCTTTGGATAAACAGGAAGAGGATGAAATCGCCCTTCATACAAAAGAAGATACAGAACAACCTAAGGAAAATGACTTCTTTCAGCGTTTGAAAATCCGGCTTTTGCAAAGGTTAGAACGTTGGATGCCCAAGCGGAAATGGATTGTTTCTATTTACTGTATTGCAACCATTGGTGCGGCAGCGTTTTGTTTTGCCCTGATTGGTAAAGATTTATTACCCAAAAGCAATGTTGGGCAAATGCAGTTGCGCATTAAAGAACCCGATGGCACAAGACTTGAAATTACTGAGCGTGCGGTAAAAAGCATTTTAAACACCATTGATTCTACTGTAAACGGAAACATCGCCATTAGTTCGGCGTATGTCGGTTTGGTGCCAAGCTCATTTGGCAGCAGCAATTTGTATGTGTTCAACAGTGGCACGCACGAAGCGGTTTTGCAAATCAATTTAGATGAACAGTACAAAGTAAAAATGGATGATTTAAAAGAGAAGCTTCGCAAGGTTATCAAGGCAAAATATCCTGGTGTTGCCATTTCATTTGAACCGATAGAACTTACCGAAAAAATAATGGCGCAAGGCGCACAAACGCCGATTGAGATACGAGTAGCGGCACGCAATTTTTCAGACATTACCGGCTATGCACAAAAGCTGGAGAACCAACTGAAGCAAGTTTCTTTTTTGCGTGATGTTCAGATTGAGCAACCGTTGGAATTTCCAACATACAACATTCATGTGGACAGATTCCGGCTGGCGCAGATGGGTTTGAATATGGCTGACGTTTCGCGAAGCATTACCGAAGCTACTTCATCAAGCCGCTTTACACAGAAAGTATTGTGGCTCGATCAGCGCAATGCTTACACCTACCAGGTGCAGGTGCAGGTTCCGGAATACATGATGAACTCAACCGAACAAATGAATGACATTCCCTTAGTGAAAGGACAAGATAGACCTGTGCTTTCTGATGTGGCTGAATTATCAACCACAGAAATGCCGGGTGAATATGACCGTGAAGGCCCGCGACGATACGTAACCGTAAGTGCCAATATTTATAAGAAAGATTTAGGCTCGGCTACCAGCGCGGTGCAAAAAGCAATTGAAGAAATAGGGGCAAAACCAAAAGGTTTGGTGGCAAGCATTGGTGGTATGTCATCATTGCTAAACGAAACGCTTAGCTCGCTACAAACCGGTTTGCTGGCTGCCATTGTGGTGATTTTATTGTTACTGGCAGCCAATTATCAATCGTTCGGGCTGGCCATTTCGGTGCTGGCAACAGTTCCGGCGGTGTTGCTGGGTGCCATGCTGCTCTTGTTTGCCACTGGCTCAACATTAAATCTGCAATCTTACATGGGCATCATCATGTCAACCGGTGTATCGGTTGCCAACGCCATTTTAATTGTTACCAATGCCGAAGCGTTGCGATTGGAATATAAGAATCCGTTTAAAGCTGCGGCAGTCAGTGCCAGCATCCGGTTGCGACCGATTTTAATGACGAGTCTTGCCATGATTGCCGGCATGATACCGATGGCAAGCGGTTTGGGCGAAGCTGGCGATCAATCAGCGCCGCTCGGCAGAGCTGTGATTGGCGGGTTGGCAGCTTCTACGGTAGCAGCTTTGTTTATTGTGCCGCTGGTATATGGTTGGATACAACAGAAAAAAGGGTTTGGCTCGCCATCGCTTTTGCCTGAAGAAAATGAGGCAAAAACAAACATGAGTGCTTTTGAAAAAGCAATGGTTTGAACCACGATCCTGCTTACCGGCAGGCAGGGACTAAAGAACACAAAGGTTCACAAAGAATAATAAAAGATTACTTCGTGTAACCTGCCTGCCGGTAGGCAAGCTTCCTTTCTTTCCTTCTTCGTGGTTCATTAATCAACTTAATATTTAATTAACTTCTTTCAATTTTCTTTTATGATACGCTTCTTCTTTTTATTACTTTTTTATAGCAGTGATGATGACAGCTTGTTCGTCATCTCAAACGAAACAAAAACAAACGACTTCATCAACCAATACAACAACGCAATACAAAATGGCAACGGTTGAAAAGGGTGGTTTGGCAACTACCTTAAAACTGCCTGCACAACTTGCGGCTTACGAAGAAGTAAGCATCTTTCCGAAAGTGAATGGCTATGTAAAAACGGTGGCCGTTGACATTGGTTCGGAAGTAAAAAAAGGACAACTATTAATGACGTTGGAAGCACCCGAAATGCAGGAGCAAACCATTGGAGCAAAAGAAAAATATTTGCAGTCGCAATCCAATTTTGCTATCGCTAAAGAACGCTACCAACGACTGGCAGTGGCATCGGCAACGGCGGGTGCTATTTCGCCTTACGACTTGTCTTCTGCCAAATCTACCATGCAGGCCGATAGTGCGCTTTCCAACGCTCAAAAAATGGCCTGGCAAATGCAGCAAACGGTGCAAGGCTATTTGAATGTAACAGCACCCTTTAACGGCGTAATTACACAACGCAATGTTCATCCCGGCGCACTGGTAAATGCCGTTGACAAAAGCACGCCGATGTTAGAGTTGAAAAGTATTAAACACCTGCGTTTGCAAGTTCAGGTGCCCGAAAATATTGCGGCTTCTCTTAACAGCAAAGACAGTATTTATTTTACTACCAGCGCAATGCCCGGTGTACAATTTGCCGGCATTGTGAGCCGCAAGTCAATGAACATTCAATCGCAGTTGAGAAGCGAATTGATAGAAGCTGATATTGATAACCGCGATGCGAAATTATCGCCCGGCATGTATGCAGATGTGATGCTGTCATCGAACGGTAGCGCGAATGCTTTTATCGTTCCAAAGATGGCAGTTCTTACTACAACGGAAGGGAAATATATTTTAGTAAAAAGCGGCGAAAACAAACTAAAAAAGATCAACGTAACCACCGGCAATCAGGGTGAAAATAAAATAGAAGTGTTTGGTGATGTGCAGGCTGGCGAACAAGTCATAACAAATCCCGATGAAAATATGTTAGACGATGCAGAATAAAAAAACAAGGCTTTTAGAAAAGCCATTATTTTGCTCTTAAAATCAACGGCTTGCAAAGCGTAATTTTTATTGTTTATCTTTTCCTTTTTTGCTGGCTCATTACTATCATTCCGTTCTTTACAAAATCGGGCATTGGTAAGGCCGGTTTGATCCTTTTGTTCATCATTAAAATTGTTGCAGGCTTTGCATATGCGTGGTTGTACGCAAGGCCACAATACATTGCTACTGCTGATACCTGGCATTTTTATAACGATAGTTTGAAAGAAACCGCCTGGCTGTTGCGCGATCCCATTGGTTTTATGAAAGATTTATTTTACTCGCCTTACGGCAAAAGCGGCAATTTATTTTCGGGCGTTTCATCCTACTGGAACGATTTAAAAGACAATGTTTTTATTAAGCTGATGGCTGTAATAAATGTGTTCACCAATAAAAGTTATTACACCAACATCATCATTTTTAATTTCCTTTTTTTCTTTGGTCCGGTTGCATTGTATCGGTTGGTTCAACCCATGTGGAAACACAATAAATGGTGGTTGATAGCAGCCACTTTTTTGATTGCCCTCATTTTTGTTTTGGTGCAGCGGCATTCATAAAGATGGGCTTCTATTTTCTGCTTTGATGATAAGCATATACTGCTTTTACACACAAGTAATGCAACATCGTTTTTCGTGGAAACATAGCGTAACTATACTGCTTTGTTTTGTCCTTTTATTCGCTTTGCGAAATGCAATACTTTTCTTGTTGTTACCGGCAATCACTTGCTTTTATTTTAGTGCAAAAACAAAACGTTATCAGTTTTTTGTTTTTGCCGGTTTTTATAGTGCTGCCATTCTTTTGTTTTTCGTGTTGCCCCATTTTTCGCAAACACTAAACTTCCCGCAATACATTATTAACAAGCAGGCAGAATTCAATGCATTACAGGGAAATTCAAAAGTTAGCTTGCCGTTATTGCAACCAACGATTTTTTCTTTTTCCCGATTTTTCCCTTATGCCTTAGACCTTATTTTTCTGCGCCCGCATTGGAGTGATGTAAAAAGCTTTCCATCAATGCTCTCCTTTCTTGAAAATGGGTTTGTGATTATTTTACTGCTGTTTTGGTTATTCTTTCATCGCCCTTTACAAACCATACATCCATTGCTAATTTGCTTTCTCTTTTTCAGCTTTTCTGTATGGTTGCTGTGTGGTTATACGGTTCCTTTTTCAGGTGCAGTGGCGAGATACAAAAGCCTGGTATTACCACTTTTTTTTCTCTTCTTTATATTGACTATAAATTTTGAAAAGTTCTTTTTAAAGAAATTAAGAAAATAATAATTTGTTTTTTTAGTTGATTAATAATCTTTATTCTCCTTTTCTATAAACAAATTTTTTAAGCTTTAAAAATTTATATAGAAAAATTGGATTAAAAGTATTTGTTTTGCCATTATAAAAATTTATTCAAATCTATGTCATTACGGTTTCAGGCAATCAACAACTTGACAAGCCATCTCCAAACACCAACCGAGAAATCTGCTAAGATTACTGCTATTTTCGGCGACCATGTTTTTACCTTGAAAAAAGCCCGTGAGTTTTTGAGTGATGAAGCTTACAAAAGCTTAGTCGGCAGCGTAAAAGGAGGCAAAAAAATTGACCGTTATGTAGCCAATCAAATCGCCAGCGGCATCAGAGCCTGGGCAGAAGGAATGGGCGTTACCCATTATACGCACTGGTTTCAGCCGCTTACCGGAACCACAGCAGAAAAGCACGATTCGTTTTTTACCATAAAAAGCGACGGAACAGCCATTGAAGAATTTGATGGCGCAGCATTGATACAACAAGAGCCTGATGCCTCTTCTTTCCCAAGCGGCGGCTTGCGGGCTACTTTTGAAGCCCGTGGTTACACTGCATGGGATCCTTCTTCACCGGCGTTCATTATGGAAATTGGCAATGGCAAAACACTTTGCATTCCTACCATTTTTGTATCGTACACAGGCGAATCGCTTGATTATAAAGCTCCCCTTTTAAAGGCATTGGAAGCATTAAACAAATCTGCCGTTGAAGTAGCCAATTATTTCGATAAAAATGTAACCAAAGTAACGCCTACACTGGGCTGGGAACAGGAATATTTTATAATAGATGAAGGTTTGGCGAATGCCCGCCCCGATTTGGTGCAATGTGGTCGCACCGTATTTGGCGCTGCTCCTGCAAAAGGTCAGCAGTTGGAAGACCATTATTTTGGTTCGATACCTGAACGCGTGTATGCGTTTATGCGCGATTATGAAACAGAAGCTTACAAGCTGGGCATTCCGTTGCGCACCCGCCACAATGAAGTTGCGCCTGCTCAATACGAATGTGCACCCATTTTTGAGGAAGTAAACATTGCAGTTGACCACAATACGTTGCTGATGGATATCATGTCGCGCGTAGCCAAGCGTCATAACCTTGTGGTGTTGCTGCACGAAAAGCCATTTGCCGGCATCAACGGTAGCGGTAAGCACAACAACTGGAGTATGGCAACCGATACAGGTATAAACTTACTGGCGCCCGGAAAAACGCCAAAAACAAACCTGATGTTTCTTACCTTTTTTGTAAACACCATCAAAGCGGTGCATGACTATGCCGATTTGCTTCGCGCAGCCATTGCTTCTGCGCCGAACGACCATCGTTTGGGTGCCAATGAAGCGCCGCCAGCGATCATTTCGGTGTTTGTAGGTCAATATCTCGCCAAGGTTTTATCTGATATTGAAACCCGTGTGGGAAATAAATTTGATGAGCAGGACGAAGCTATTTTGAAGCTGGATTTGCATCGCAGCATACCTGAACTGATGCTGGACAATACCGACCGTAACCGTACTTCACCTTTTGCTTTTACAGGAAACAAATTTGAGTTCCGCGCGGTAGGTTCCTCTGCCAATTGTGCCAATGCAATGATTGTGTTGAACTCAATTATAGCCGAAACACTGAAAAGCTTTAAAGCTGAAGTGGATAGCCTCATTGATAAAAATGAGAAGAAGGAAATTGCCATTATGCACGTGATTCAGAAATACATTGTAGAAAGCAAAAAGGTATTGTTTGAAGGTGATGGTTATAGCGAAGAATGGACACAGGAAGCTGAAAAGCGCGGCTTGCCCAATGTAAAAACAACACCGCTTGCGCTGGATGCTATGCTTACCGATAAAGCCAAGCATTTGTTTGAAAGCAACCATGTATATAACCACCTGGAGTTGGAAGCGCGCCACGAAATTGAACTGGAAAAATACCTTAAGAAAGTGCAGATTGAAGCCCGCATTATGGGTGATATAGCTTTGAACCACATTATACCGGCAACGATTAATTATCAGAATACACTGGCAGAAAACATCAAAAGATTAAAAGATGCCGGTTTGCCTGAATCTTCATTCAGCAGTCAAATGGAAATTTTGAAAGAGGTAGCCGATCACGTGCAGGTCATTTACACCAAAGTGAATGAGATGGTAGAAGCGCGTAAAGTAGCGAACAATATGACCGATACACGCGAAAAAGCCATTGCTTACTGCGATGATGTGAAAGGCAAATACTTTGATGAAATCCGCTATCACGTTGATAAATTAGAACACTTAGTGGACGATGATAAATGGACGTTGCCAAAGTATCGTGAGATTTTGTTTTTGCGGTAATCTGAACTGGGGGTGAATGTGATTTTTAGGTTAAGTGGGATTAGGATAAATCTGATGACAAAAGAAAATTCCGAAGTTGTAAAAACTTCGGAATTTTTTATTTGCTAAATTGTTTGTAATCCATATCCCACTTATCCCAAATATCTCATTCATCCAAGTTCAGATATTCTCATTCCATATTTTCCAGTTTTCTTCTGCCTGAATGGTTAGCATGTCGTAACCGTTTTGAATAGCAGCACCACGTTCTTTACCTAACGATAAAAACTTTGTCAGTGGTGGATTGTACACCAAATCAAACAGGTAATGTTTTGGCGTTAATAAATGATAGGGAATAGATGGCGCTTCCTCCACTTTTGGATAAGTTCCTAAAGGCGTGCAGTTGATAATAATGCTGTATTCCTTCATCACTTCTTCAGTGATGTTTTTATATTGTATCATGCCATCAGAAGTTGCGCTTCGCGATACAATTTGATAGGTTATGTTCAACTTCTTCAACACAAATTCTACAGCTGCCGATGCACCGCCGCTGCCCAAAATCAATGCGTGTGTATGATGTGGCTGCAAGTGTGTAACGAACGATTTTTCAAATCCAATCACATCGGTGTTATAACCGTAAAGTTTGTTTTTATCCACTTTTATGCAGTTGCAGGCACCCATTTGTTTTACTTCGTCTGTAAAGTCTTGCAAATAGGGCAACACCTGCTTTTTATAGGGAATGGTAACGGCAAGACCTTTTAAATTGGATACTGATGTTAGAAGTTTGGGTAACTCTTCAATGGCAGCAATCGGAAAATTTACAAACAACGCATCTTCTATGCATTCATCCAAAAATTTTTGGGTGAAATATTTTTGTGAAAACGAATGAGACAGGGGAAAACCGATAATGCCAAATGTTTGCACCATTACATTCTTTGTTTGGTTTCAGCATCTAAATACAAATGGAAAGTATCGCCGCGAAGCCCGATGCGCATCGTTTCTAATGGTATCATTTCAGAAGGTGCAATATTGCCAAGATTAACGTTGCATCCCAGCAACTCAAGGAAATAAAGCTGCTGCTCTTTTTGCGGCGCTTCCCATATAATTTTTTCACCTGGAATCTGGGTTAAAATTTCATTCACCAAGCCTTCTCTTACTTCACCGCTGCCACGATAAATGCCCACGGTTCCACCCTCTCTGGCTTCCGCAATTACATACGTTGAACCCGCTTCTAATTCGGCTTTCATCAGTTCAATCCATTTGTAAGGAGGGATGATGTGCGTGGCATCTTTGCTGCCCACTTCGCTTAGCACTGTTGCATGTTTGGTAAGCTTTTCAATGTAACCGCATTTCTCAGCATGAGGGATGGTGATGGAGCCATCGCTAACTTCTATGTAAGTAATGTTATAATCTTTGCAAACCGCAATGTATTCTTCAATTTGATTGCGAATTAAAAAGGCCTCAAATAAAGTACCACCAAAATAAACAGGAATGTTGTACGATTGGTACATGTCAATCTTCTCGCGAAGGTTAGGTGTTACAAAAGAAGTTCCGAAGCCAAGCTTAATGATATCAACATAAGGATGCGCAATGCTTAAAAAATTTTTGGCATCGTTCAAACTCAATCCTTTGTCCATCACCATTGTGATGCCGTATGTGCGTGGTTGCTGTGTGCGTTCGGGAATTTGCGCCAGATGAAAATTCATTCGTTGTTGTTTAGCGGCGGCAAAAATAAGAAAGCATGTATTGTTAATTGTTAATTGTTAGACGAACGTTCGGTAATGATGCTCATTGAAAACCTGTTTGAATCTGTTTTTGTTTTTGCTCCTTTTTTACTGCCATTTTTTTTCTTTCAAAAATTGAATGAATTGATCAGTCGCTTTGCGGCGATGACTAAATTGATTTTTTTCATCTGTCGTCATTTGCGCAAAGGTTTGATTACTTCCTTCGGGAATAAAAACAGCATCATAACCAAAACCGCCTTCACCACTGGGATGCTCAGTAATCGTACCTTTGCAAATGCCTTCAAACAGATGCTGTTCATCATTCAACAACAAGCAAATTACCGTTCTGAACTGCGCAACACGCGACGTTTGGTTTTGCATGTTTTTTAAGAGCTTTTCAATGTTGGCTGAAAATTTTTTATCCTCACCAGCATACCGCGCACTCTTCACGCCAGGCTCGCCGTTCAGGGCTTTTACTTCCAATCCCGTATCTTCACTAAAACAATTTTGTTGGGTAAGTTGATATATTACTCTTGCCTTTTCGATGGCATTTTCTTCAATGGTATCAAACGGTTCGGGAATGTCAATGTTGATGCCCGCTTCTTGTAGTGGTATGATATGATATTGATTGCCGATGATGTGTTTGATTTCATCCACTTTATGCTGGTTATTGGTAGCAAAGATGAACGTGGTTGATTGATTTGTTTTTACCATAAAAAATAAAGAAAAAATACTTTGTGAATCTTCATGTCCTCTGTGTCCCTGCCTACCGGCAGGCAGGTTTGTGGTTCAAAAACATTATTCAAACAAGCTTTTCAGGCACATCCACAATTTTGTTTTTTCCAGCTTGGCTTCTTTGCCATTGCCTTTCATTTTTTGTAAGGATGCGCTGCACAAAAATTTACAATTATCGAATGTTTGCACTTTGTAATCGGGCATTTGAAACGGCAATGCAATGCTTTGTGTAGATACATCAAACATAAGACAGACGCTGGTTTGGAGGGTTGCCTGCATTTCTTTGTAAGTCATTTTGGTTTTATCAATATTTATCAGGGCCACATCATCCATTGTCATGTGCAATGCACCCAGCATATTAGCAAGCAATTGCAGGCTTTCATCATCTGTAAAGCGATGTAGTGTATCTTTCACCAATACGGCAATTCCTTTTCTATTTTGCCCTAAAAATGGAGCGGGTTTGGGCTCTGTTTCCTGGCTACTTTGGTACGGTTTGGTTTCGTCAGTATTTTCATGCGATGTAAGCACATCATCAACTATCACCAACGATTCTTTATACAAATCTGCCAGCACAAAAGGAGGCAACTGAATTTTCATAAACTATCACATTTTAAACAATCCTTGTTTCTTATTTTTGCTAACAAATGTAAGCTATGACAACAGCATTCGACACGTTCCCCATTACAAAAGTTGCAGAAAGCAAATTGAAGACAACCGATTTTAATAATCTTGTTTTTGGTAAATATTTTACCGATTACATGCTGGAAGCCGATTGGTTTGATGGTGAATGGGTCAATGCTGAAATTAAACCTTATGGGCCCATTTCTTTTTATCCGTCAATGGCGGCCTTGCATTATGGACAAGCTATTTTTGAAGGCATCAAAGCCTATAAACATACAGACGGCAGCGCTTATATATTTCGTCCGTACGATAATTTCAAGCGCTTTAATATTTCGGCAAAACGGATGCAAATGCCCGAAGTGCCTGAAGAAATTTTTATTGATGGATTAAGGCAATTGGTACAACTTGAAAAAGACTGGATTCCTACGAAGCCGGATCATTCTTTGTACATCCGCCCGGTAATGTTTGCCACCGATGAAGTGATTGGTGTGCATCCTTCCAACAGCTATAAATTTCTTATTTTATTAAGTCCTACTGGTTTTTATTACAGTGCGCCCATGAAGATACTGGTAGAAGAAACTTATACGCGTGCAGCGCCTGGTGGCGTTGGTTTTGCGAAGAACGCAGGCAACTACGGAGCAAGTCTGCAAGCAGCACACAAAGCAAAAGAAATGGGCTACGACCAGGTGTTGTGGACAGATGCATTTGAGCACAAATGGCTACAGGAAGTAGGAACAATGAATGTATTTTTTGTGATTGATGATATAGCCATCACACCACCGCTTGATGAAGGAACCATTTTAGCCGGCGTTACCCGCGACAGTGCAATCCAGGTTTTAAATGATATGGGTATTGAAGTAGAAGAGCGCAATATCAGCATTGACGAACTCACTGCGGCTTATGAAGGGGGCAAATATGTAGAAGCGTTTGGTACGGGCACCGCGGCTACCGTTTCTTACATCAGGGAATTGCGTTATAAAGATGATTCGATGTATTTTGATACCGCTAAATGGAAAGTGGCACCGGAATTAAGAAAAAGATTGAACGACATCCGCGAAGGTAAAGCCGAAGACAAATACGGCTGGCTGATGGCGATTTGATAGAACACGGATGAGAATAGAACACGGATAACACGGACTATGTGCACGGATGTTTAGGATTTTATATTAGATAAATAACTGGCAAAACCAAACATGAGATACAGCGATTTGACAGATGGGATATTGAAAGCTTTTTACAAAGTGTACAATACTTTAGGATATGGATTTTTGGAAAAAGTGTATGAAAATGCGTTGTATGTTGAATTGATTTGTGCTGGTTGTATTGTTGAAAAGCAAAAGTCTGTTGACGTTTATTATGGAGGAAAAAGAGTAGGCGAATATTATGCTGATTTAATAGTAAACGATATTGTTATCATAGAAGTAAAAGCCCATGAATGTTTGTTAACTGAGCATGAAAATCAACTTCTCAATTATTTAAAAGCAACGCATATAGAAGTTGGGTTGTTACTGAATTTTGGAAAAAAGCCGGAAGTAAAGAGAAAGATGTTTGACAATGAATTAAAAAGAATGGAACAGGGATGAGAATAGAACACGCATGAGTATGGAACACGGGTGACACGGACTGCGTGCACGGATTTTATGGACTTTATGTATAAAATGTAAGATTGAATATTAGGGTAAAAACAAACTTTAGCAATATCCCACAAATCCCAAGTATCCCATTCATCCCAGTTCCAACTATCCTGAACATCCGTGCAGGAACTCCGTGTCATCCGTGTTCTATTTCTTCATTCACAAAAATTAAACTTTTATTCTTGGAAGTTTATAGATAGCCGCTTACCTTTGCCGTCCTAAAAATTACGGGTATAGAATGCCAACCATACAGCAGTTAGTAAGAAAAGGTCGCGAAATCATCCGGTCAAAAAGCAAATCCAGAGCGTTAGATGCTTGCCCGCAACGTCGTGGCGTTTGTACAAGGGTGTACACCACCACTCCTAAAAAGCCAAACTCTGCGCTTCGCAAAGTTGCCAAAGTTCGGTTAACCAATAAAGTAGAAGTGATTGCTTACATCCCGGGTGAAGGTCATAACCTGCAGGAACACTCCATCGTTTTGATTCGCGGTGGTCGTGTGAAAGACTTACCAGGTGTGCGTTACCACATTGTGCGCGGCAGCTTAGATACGGCTGGTGTAAAAGACCGCAAGAAAAGCCGCTCGAAGTATGGTACTAAAAAAGGCAAAGCTGGCGCACCGGCTGCTGCACCGACAAAAGGCAAAAAATAATTTTTTCAAGTTATCATAACCGTCTCTTTCCATGAGAAAATCACAAGCAAAAAAAATTCCGCTCGCGCCCGATTCTAAATATCACGATAAACTCGTAACGCGCTTTGTAAACAACCTGATGTGGGATGGCAAAAAAAGCACGGCTATCAATATTTTTTACGATGCCATTGATAAAGTTGCCAAAACAACCAATGAAGATGGTTACGAAATCTGGAAGCGTGCTTTGTCAAACGTTACGCCTGCTGTAGAAGTACGCAGCCGCCGCATTGGTGGTGCTACGTTTCAGATACCAACCGAAGTGCGCCAGGACAGAAAAGTATCATTAAGCATCAAATGGCTCATTCGTTACAGCCGTGAAAGAAACGGCAGGACCATGGCTGATAAATTAGCCAACGAAATAGTTTCTGCAAGCAAAGGTGAAGGCGCTGCTTTTAAAAAGAAAGAAGATACACACCGCATGGCAGAAGCTAACAAAGCCTTCTCGCATTTTAGAATTTAAGTTTTGAATTGACGATATTTTAAAAGCCCCGTCCCCAACAGTACTGTAGGAACGGGGCTTTTGGTTTTGCACTAAAAATAAACCGCCGCAAACCGCCCGCTCAATTGTCGGGATTGTACACCATCTTCTTTGTAAAGCCATCCTATGTTTGCACCAACAAACAAATTATTGTATTATGAGCAACACACAAAAAATTGTTACTTTCTTATGGTTTAACAACAATGCAGAAGAAGCCGTTAATTTTTACACTTCTGTTTTTAAAAATTCAAAAGTTACGAGCACCAGCCGTTACGGCGATGCTGGCCCGGGACCTAAAGGCAGCGTAATGGTTATGAATTTTGAACTGGAAGGACAGCAATTTATGGCACTCAATGGCGGCCCGCATTATCAGTTTACACCTGCCATTTCGTTGATGGTCAATTGCAAAATGCAGGAAGAAATAGATGAGTTATGGAACAAGCTTACCGAAGGTGGAAAAGAAATACAATGTGGCTGGCTTACTGATAAATTTGGATTGTCGTGGCAAATTGTACCAGCTAATATGGGACGCTTCTTTTCAAGCGGCGATGCAGAAAGAACCAGTCGTGTAATGAAGGCAATGATGCCCATGAAGAAGTTAGACATGAATGTGTTGCAAGCCGCTTACAACGGCGAATGATTTTAGATGTATGACCTGCCTGTCGGCAGACAGGTTTCAGATTTGTGATTTAGGAAAACCACATTTACAAGGATTTTAGCCTTTATAAACTGCGACTGATGAATTAAAAACGGTATGGTGGGCTAACTTTCCATCCCGAATTGTTCGCGGTATTTCATAAGTGACAACTCTTTCATTTTGGTTTCTAAAACGATGTCAATGTCTTTGCCGTAAGTGTTTATTTTTTCATGCACCCAATCGCTGTGCGCTTCTTTTTTGCAGGTAGCATCTTCCGTTTCTTTCCGTGAGCTTGAGTAGTGAAAAACGGGCTTTACATCCCATGTGTTGTAAGCCGTTAAAAACGCTTCTTCTTCGGTTTGTACACCCGGATTCAGTTTATGATGAAAGTAATCAAACACAATAGGAATGCGGGTTTGCTCATGTATAGGAACCAAATCAGCAACGGTGTACAAGCCAGATTTATCATCATTTTCAACCGATAATCTTTGTTGAACACTTTGCGATAACAGGTCAAAATTTTTTATAAATCGTTTAATGGTTTCTCCTTTATCGCCATACGCCCCGCCGACATGAATGTTGATTTTGTGCATGTGCGTTTTGGGCAAACCCATCAAATCAAATACTTGTCCGTGAATTTCTAAGTCTTTGATTGTATTTTGTAAGGTTGCGCCGCTACCAGCAAGTTTATTAAACGGTCCCGGATGTGTGCTCATGCGCACGGGTTGCTTACCCGCTTCTTGGAGTACAGCACGGATTTCGGTAAAATCGGGCAGTGATTCTATCTTGTATTCCGAAGCCCAGGGAAAGAGATCAGAGGTTACCCGAAACACTTTGACATTGTGTTCAACATTCCATTGCAAAATTTTTAGTAAGTCAGTTACATTTTGCAGTGCCAATTGCGAAGCATACTGAATTCCTTTTTCTCCAAAAGTGCGTTTTATCATGCTGCGCGTTGATGAAATCCCTCCTTCAGCCAAACCGATGTTGATGCAGGCATATCCTAAACTCATGGCTATTATTGTATAAAAAATGAGCCAAAAACAAAAGGTGAGGAGTGAGAAATAAAGCTGAGTAGAAAACAGGTTTGATTTTGTCGTAATTCCGCAAATGCCCTCAACACGAACTCAAACATTGATCGTAACAACGAGGGCTTTGTGCGGAATCTGCTCTTGTAAGTTTGAAGAATGTTATCTGTTGTAAAGTTCTTCATTACACTTCAACAAGTTTGTAAATCAATCACCAGATTCCGCACAAAGCCCTCGCAAATTTGATTATGGTTTTATCATTGTGTTGAGGGCATTTGCGGAATGACGCCAGAGTAAAACTGATTAAATACAAAGAGACGATGCAACAAACATCGTCTCTTTTGGTTTTGACATAAAAATGCCATTATAATGTTTCTAAAACAGCAAGCGATTTTGCTATGATACCAACGCATTCTTTAATTTGTTGTTCAGTGATGATAAGCGGTGGTGCAAACCGGATTTTATCGCCATGCGTTGGCTTTGCCAACAAGCCATTGTCTTTCAAAGCGAGGCATAAGTCCCACGCAGCTTCTTTGTTTTCGTGTTCAATTACAATCGCATTCAGCAAGCCTTTGCCGCGTATTGTTTTGATAAACGGTGAGTTCAGTTTCGCCAGTTCATCGCGAAGCAAACTGCCCATCGCTTCTGCATTGGCAGCCATATCCTCATCTTTCAACACCTGTAAGGCTTCCATAGCCACCGCACATGCCAGCGGGTTGCCACCATACGTAGAGCCATGTTCACCGGGCTTGATGCAAAGCATAATTTCATCATCTGCCAGCACAGCGCTTACCGGAAAAGTGCCGCCGCTTAAGGCTTTGCCCAAAATCAAAATATCAGGACGAACACCTTCATGGTCGCAGGCAAGCATCTTTCCTGTGCGGGCTAAGCCGGTTTGTATTTCATCGGCAATAAACAACACATTGTATTCGGCACATAATTCTTTCGCTCCCTTTAAATAACCTTCATCCGGTATCACCACACCCGCTTCGCCCTGTATTGGTTCAACCATAAATGCCGCTACGTTTTTGTCTTGCAGAGCTTTTTCTAAAAGGGGCAAATTATTATAAGCAATGATTTCAAAACCCGTCATGTAAGGACCAAAACCTTTATAGCTGCTCGGGTCGGTGGAAGAAGAAATGGCAGCCAACGTTCTGCCCCAGAAATTGCCTTCTGCAAAGATGATTTTGGCTTTATTTGCTTCAACACCTTTTTTATCATAAGCCCACTTGCGTGCAAGTTTTATAGCGGTTTCGCCGCCTTCTACGCCGGTGTTCATGGGCAGCACTTTATCATAGCCAAAATATTGGGTGATGTACTTTGCATATTCGCCCAATAAATTGCTGTGAAAAGCGCGTGAAGTAAGCGTTAGCTTTTGTGATTGCTGAACTAAAACTTCAATGATGCGCGGATGGCAATGACCCTGGTTTACAGCCGAATAGCCACTTAAAAAATCGTAGTAACGCTTGCCTTCCACATCCCAAACAAAAACGCCTTTGCCACGCTCTAATACTACCGGTAAAGGGTGATAATTGTGCGCACTGTATTGTTCTTCTAAATCTAAAAAATATTGTGTTCGTTCAGACAAAGTTGTATGAGTAAGCATAAAGATGTAATAAGTAAGAGGTAATATTTACTATTGTGGATGGATGATTGTTAATGGTTATTGTTTGCTGTTGATTGGAGATAGAAACAGCAATTAATTATTACCGATATTCAATATTAGATACCTTTCGGATGATCGAGAAAGTCGAGATTGCTATGGAGGAAGGAAAGTTGCATCGGGTGCAAAATAGTTTGTTTTTGCCTATATTTTAAAATAAAGTGCGAACACCGTTTGCCCATTTGGCTTCGTGTTCCAGCAACCACTGCTTTCGCCAGTTTCCCCAGGCGTAACCCACGAGCGATTGATTGCTGCCCACCACACGATGACAAGGAACAATGATGCTCACTTTGTTTTTGCCATTGCTTGCGGCAACGGCACGAATGGCTTTGGCATCTCCGAGTTGTTTGGACAATTGTAAATAAGATACCGTTTTTCCAAACGGAATGGTTATCAGGTGATTCCATACTTTTTGCTGAAATGCAGTGCCAGCCTGCTTTACAGGTATCGTGAAGTCTTTTCTTTTACCGTTAAAAAACTCATCTAACTGCTGTAAGCATTGTTGCAAAGGCAAAGATTGAATGATGTTGTCATTGTTTACAACAGCTTCATTTTCTTCTTTAAAAACCAGTTCTGTTATAAAGTTTTCTTCAGCCACTATCTTTACAACGCCAATCGGACTTTTATAATATGCGTAATTGATAATTGCCATTGGTATAAAATTAGCTAAAACTAATCACCTATTATTAAAAACAATTTTTGTTATGACAAGAAAAGCAACAGCCGTTTGGAACGGCTCCGGTAAAGACGGCAGCGGTCGTCTTTCCACACAAAGCACTGTGCTGAACAATACACAGTATTCTTATAAATCGAGATTTGAAGAAGGAACAGGAACCAATCCTGAAGAGTTAATTGCAGCGGCTCATGCGGGCTGCTTTAATATGAAATTGAGCTTTTCGATCGGTGCGGCAGGATTCACGCCGGATTATTTAGAAACCATTGCTGAAGTAACACTTGATAATGGTGCGATTACACAATCGCATTTGATTTTAAAAGGAAAAGTGCCCGGTATTTCGGAAGAAAAATGGAATGAATGTGTTGACGATGCAAAAGCCAATTGCCCCATCAGCAAGCTATTGAACACCAACATTACCGTAGATAAAACGTTGGTACAATAAAATGAGAGATTGACGGTTCAAGGCACAAGCATAAAAGATAGATTTATCAAAGATGCAAAAACAAAAGCCAGTAGTTACTGGCTTTTGTTTTTGCATCTTTTTTATAAAAGAGATTTTTGGTGTCTACCACATAGACAAATGTCTATATGGTGGACATTTTACTGAAATAAGCTTGTGCAATTGGTTGATTATCACCTATAGAAATCTTGGTATTGAAATCGTTATCTTATTGACAAACCATTCAATATCATGAAGAAATATGTTTCCTGTCTTGCGGTTGTAGCCGCTCTTATTGCAAGCTCCTGTAACAAGTACGCTGATAAGCAAGCCAATCCAAATCCAACACCGGTAACGGGTGATAGCAGTATTGCACCTATATCGTTCAATTTCAGTACTACCAAAACGGTATCCGTTAATGTAAAGCTGGCTACCAATGGAGATGAAGCCATTGCTGGTGTTCCGGTACGTTTTTATGCAGGCGATCCCACAATCACTTCGCCTATTTTTACAGGTATATCTGATGCCAACGGTGCTGTTTCCGGAAGCATAAGTGTACCGCAGTATGTGGACACTTTAACCATTGATCCTCAATATGTAGGATTGATGCGTTACGCAAAAACATTGATTAGTAACGACATGGTTACTGCAACCATTGGTGGTAGCAGCAACGGAGTTAACATTTTAGAAAGCAGTTACAGAGTTGCCGATTCTAAATTTAAATCCTTAGGGCTTTCATCGAATATAACAGGTAGTACCGTGTATTCGTATATGGGCACTTACGACAATAGTGGTGTTCCTAATTATTTAGAACCACAAAAAGATGTTATCAGTGCTCAACTCTTGTCGTATGTCAATTCTTCCCTTCCTGAAACCAAGAACGTAGCTATTACACACCCTGAATATTTAAAATCCGGCAATGCTCTTGACCTTAATATAACTGCAACTGCTGACGTGTGGATAACCTTTGTAAGCGAAGGAGCCGGTTATTTAAATTCGGTTGGTTATTATACTTACCCAACCGGAAGCATACCTCAAAAGATAAGTGATATAGACACCATACACTACATGTTTCCAAATGCTTCATTACCTAATTCTGGCGGCAATCTTCAAGCGGGCAGTAAAGTAAAACTGGGAAGGTATAATGCCGGTACTTCTATTGGATTTGTTTTGTTGTCGAATGCCTGGAACGCGAATTCGCATACGATAAACAACAGTGCTATGAAGTTATTTACAGATGCAAACTTAAACCCTGAAACCGATCCAAACCTTCAACAGCACACTGTACTTTTGTCCTATCCACAAGAAAGCAAGTTTTTAATTGGGTTTGAAGATCAGAACCGTCAAAATCCTGGTTGCGACCATGATTTTAATGATGTAGTATTTTATGCGACTTCAAATCCTATTACTGCCATCTCCAATAACAATGTTCAGGTTGTTGATTCAACCAAAGATTCTGACCATGATGGTGTCAGCGACCAGTTTGATCAATACCCCAGCGATCCGGCACGCGCTTTCAACAACTATTATCCTTCTCAAACAGCATGGGGTACACTGGCGTTCGAAGATTTATGGCCTGGCACTGGTGATTATGATATGAACGACTTGGTGGTTAACTATCGTTACAATTATGTTACCAATGGCAGAGGCAATGTGGTAGAATTGTTTGGCAACTATTATGTAAGAGCAGCCGGTGCTACCTTCCAAAATGGTTTTGGTATTCAGTTCCCATTCAGTGCCAGCGCTATTAAGCAGGTAACGGGTCAACGATTGGTTTCCAGTTACATCACACAAAGTGCTAATGGTACAGAAGCAGGACAAAGTAAAGCGGTTATTATTCCGTTTGATAATTACCAGGCGCTCGCTACCAAGCCAAACGGATTTTTAATTAACACGCAGCAAGCCGGACCAATTGTAACCAGCGATACCGCGAAGGTATATGTAAGCTTTACCACTCCGCTTTCACCAGCTACTTTTGGTACAGCGCCGTTCAATCCGTTCCTCATCAGCAACCTGCGCAGGGGCTACGAAGTACACTTGCCAGGTAATGCACAAACCGATCTTGCCAATATTAAATTGTTCGGCACTCAGCAAGATTATACGCATCCTTCACAAGGTTATTACTATAAGAGCAGAAACGCATGGCCTTGGGCGTTGAGCTTTGTTGAACAATTTGATTACCCTGTTGAAGGAACTTCCATTAACAGAGCCTATAATTACTTCTTACAATGGGCGCAATCTGGCGGCACGCAGTATAAAGACTGGTATAAAAATACGGCTGGATATCGCAACGCCGGCTCCATTTATCATAAATAATTATTCCCATAGCTCTTAATAAACAAATACAAAGACCGGCAATAAAGCCGGTCTTTTGTTTTTACCTCTTTTTTAAATTGATTTCTATTTTTCAAGAAGTGACGCAGAACAGATTGTTCTACGTCATTTCTAAAATTGAATACAAACAAAAGCCGCTTCTGTTTTGAAACGGCTTCTTTTAACAGGTTTGTTTTTGCTTACTTTACTGCTTCGCACTCACAGGCGGCTTGCCACCTTTCGGAACAAATATCATGGCTGCACTGTTCATGCAATAACGCTTTCCGGTAGGTGCCGGACCATCATCAAACACATGCCCAAGGTGCGAGCCGGTTTTGCTATCAACCACTTCCCAGCGTACTTCGCCAAAGCTTTCATCTTTTACCAGCTTCACTGCATCCGGATTGATCGGGTGCATAAAAAGAAGGCCAGCCAGTGCCACTGTTAAATTTGGTGTCGCTGCTGAAAAGCGGTTGCAACGATGCGGCTGAATAATAAGTGCCAGGCTCGTAAAAATGATCGTACTTACCTGTGAAAGCGCGTTCTGTTCCCTGCTCACGCAAAATATTATATTGCTCAGGCGTAAGCATGGCTTTCCACTCAGCATCGGTATGTTTTACCGGGAAGCTGTTTCTACCCGTTGTTGTTTGCGGAGTCGGATAATTTGCATTTTTCGTTTGTGCCTGCGTACACTGGCTAAACAGCAAAAGGGAAAAAAGCGAGGCTGTAATTAATTTGTATTTCATCATAATAAAGTTTGTTTTTGTACTATTTTATTGAATAATAAATATACGGTAAAACAAAAGCTAAGGTGGTTAAACAATTGTCAATTGCCCCTTGACAATTCTTCTATTTTCCTCACAAAAGCATCAATCTGTTCGGGCTGCGTATCGAACGAACACATCCATCTTACTTCATTGATGCTTTCATCCCAAACATAAAACGGCATCACTTTTTTTAAAGGTTCATTCCACTCAAAAGGTATTGTTGCAAACACGGCGTTGGTATCAACAGGCTGGGTAATTTTTATTTGATAAAACGGTTGCAAACGGCTGGAGAGCAGTTGCGCTGTATGGTTGGTGTGCATCGCAATATCGCGCCACAAATTGTTACTTAACATTGCTTCAAACTGGCAGGCAATGAAGCGCATTTTAGAAGCCAGTTGCATACTTCTTTTTAAAAAATACTGACTATCGTTGTATAACTCTTTGTTTAAAAAAACAACCGCTTCACCAAACAACATTCCGGCTTTTGTTCCGCCCAGCGATACAACATCAGCACCTGCTGTTGCTGCTTTCAAAGTAGTGCCCAAAGCCGCTGCAGCAGTAAACAAACGAGCACCATCAATGTGTACATACATGCCGTTTGTTTTTGCCATATTTATTAATGATTGCATTTCTTCAGGCGTGTAAACGGTGCCATATTCAGTGGGTTGTGTGAGGGTAAGAACCTTTGCCTGCGGGTAATGTTTATCGCCAACTCTGATGATAGATTGTTTCAAAGCATCAGGAAGAATCTTTCCATGTTGTGTTGCTACCCTTATCAAACGACAGCCGGTAAAAGCTTCTACAGCGGTGGATTCGCTTTCATACACATGCGCAACATCAGAGCAAACAATGGCATGATAAGGACGTGTCATTACACTTAATGCAAACACATTCGCGCCTGTGCCGTTAAAAGTGAAATGCGTTTCTGCATCATCGCCAAAATGTTGTTTGATTTGTTCAATGGCACGTAAAGAATATTCATCATCGCCATACGATTTTACATGGCCTACATTGGCTTTGATAATGGCTTCTAAAATAATGGGATGAACGCCCGCATAGTTTTCGCTGGCAA
The DNA here is from genome assembly GCA_963790435.1 of uncultured Chitinophagaceae bacterium. Classification (GTDB taxonomy): domain Bacteria; phylum Bacteroidota; class Bacteroidia; order Chitinophagales; family Chitinophagaceae; genus Ilyomonas. Next base: position 1,908,416 of record CAWBOI010000001.1, on the reverse strand, counting down.
GAGACATAAGGTGATTCATAGCTGTGCTGTTGCAGTGCAAATGTAAACGAGAGAGGAGGAATGGATTGCTTTAGAAATATACGCATATTAAAACATCATAACATTTTTATGAACCAATAACGGCTTCCTCATCATGTTGCATTGTGTTTTCTTCTACCCATTTTTGTTTTACCACTTTTGCCGTTTTGTGGTCGCCGGTATGGCTCCAGCCCGGTGGCATGATGATGTAAAGCAGTTTGTTTTTCAATCCCGGTGCGTGCCGGATGTCTTTTGCTAAGTAATAAATCTCGCCAAAATAAACATCCCAAAAATTGCGCGGATTGATGTTGCGCGTAATGCCATACTCAATCGGTATGTTCCTTTCTTCTTTTTGCAAAGTATGAAACACGCGGTCCCAAATGTTCAGCAGGTTGCAAAAGTTTGTGTCAATGTATTGAATGTTTTTTGCATGATGTACACGATGGTGCGAAGGCGTTAAAATGAACTTGTTTAAAAAGCCCATCCGCGCATCTTTCATTACATTTTCACCCACATGAATAAACGCGCCCCAGGTACCATCAATAAACATAATAAAGAACAACAACGGTGGATTGACGCCCAGCAAAATGCAAATAGAAGTACGGATGAAATCAGCATAAGGTGCTTCGAGAAAAAAATGCGCATACGTAACAGAAAGGTTCATGTTTTCGGGCGCATGATGCGTGGAATGCAGGCACCATAAAATTCTAACCTTGTGCGCTAAAAAATGATAAATGAAATGCGCAAACTCCCATACCACATAACCATAAATCAGCCAATACCACGCAAAGGTTGTGGTGAAGATGGCGTGCTTTTCAAACAAGCCAATGCAAAGCGCAACCATCGCAATGGAAATAAAGCGCGAAACAAAACGATTGGCTACAAAAATGAAGAAAGGTATGCGGTAATCATCAATTTTAAAGCGTTTGTAAATGGCTGCGCGAACCAGTTCAATAATTAATAAAAACGGAATAAAAGGAGCGATGACAGAAAGTATTCCATCGAATGTGAGCAGGCTGCTGTAATCGCCGCTGCGAACAACTTCTACTACGTGCCCGATACCAAGAAAGGAAAACACTTCATCATATAAAGTTTGAAAAATATTCATGACAAACAACAATCAGTTATCAAAGCTAAAGAACATTACGGATTTGTTTTTACCAAGATTTTCAAAACGGTTGTAACGGCGCAAAAGGCTTTCATCAACCCTGTATCTTTGAAACTCTTTTTCAATTATGTCGCATCCATTAAAAGCCATCATTATCGGTTCAGGCGTAGCAGGGTTGGCAAGTGCTGTAAGGCTTGCAGCGCAAGGCTTTGCCGTAACTGTGTTTGAAAAAAATAGCTGTGCCGGAGGTAAAATTAATTTCTTTACTGAGAAAGGGTATTGCTTTGATGGCGGACCGAGTTTATTTACGCAACCGCACAATATTGAAGAGTTGTTTCAGCTGGCGAATGAACAGATAGAAGAGTATTTTCAATATCAACAAGTGCCCATTGCCTGCAAATATTTTTATGAAGATGGAACGATTATTAATGGTTTTGCAAACGCTGATTTGCTGGCAAAAGAGTTATCCGAAAAAATGGGCGAAAACAAAGACGAAGTAAAACAATACATCACACGTTCGCAACAATTGTATGAAACTACAGGAAGCATTTTTTTAAATTATTCGCTGCATAAAAGAAGCACACTTGTAAAAGCACCCATCTTGAAAGCCTTGCTGCATACGGCTCCGCGCTATTTGTTTTCATCTTTTCATTCTATCAATCAAAAAAGTTTTAAGGATGCGCGCACAGTGCAATTGTTCAACCGGTATGCTACTTACAATGGCAGCAATCCTTACAAAGCGCCGGGCATGTTAAGCGTAATTCCTCATTTGGAGTATAACGAAGGTGTGTATTATCCAAAAGGCGGAATGATTAGCATTGCTGATGCTTTGTACAAACTGGCAGTGAAAAAGGGAGTTCAATTTCAGTTCAATACTCCTGTTCAAAATATCATTTGCAATGGTAATACCGTAAAAGGTTTTGTTGCTAACAACGAGAACTATTTTGCTGATGTTATAGTAAGTAACATGGATGTGTATTTTACTTATAGAAATTTGCTGCGCGATGAAAGGGGAGCCAAGCAAATCATGAAGCAGGAGCGCAGTAGCAGCGCCTTTATTTTTTATTGGGGAATAAATGAAACGTTTCCGCAAGTAGAACTACACAACATCTTTTTCAGTGCGAATTACAAAGCAGAATTTGATCACATTTTCACAAGGAAAATCTTGTACAATGATCCCACCATTTATATCAATATCACCAGCAAATGCGAGCCCAACGTGCAAGCTCCAAAAGGCAAAGAAAACTGGTTTGTAATGGTGAACGCACCTGCTAATATTGGGCAATATTCAGAGCAATGGCAACAACAGTTAAAAAGAAATATTATTGCAAAACTAAACCGCATCTTGCACACTGATATTGAACCGCTCATTGAAACCGAACACATCTTAAATCCGGTCATGATTGAAAGCAACACATCTTCTTTTATGGGCTCGCTGTATGGTACCAGTTCTAACAGCAAAAGTGCAGCTTTTCTTCGTCATCCCAATTTCAGCAAAGCCTTATCCGGACTGTATTTCGTGGGCGGCAGCGTGCATCCCGGCGGTGGCATTCCGCTATGTTTAAAAAGCGCAAAAATCATGAGTGAGCTGGTAGCTGTTGACAAACAAAAATGGAAACATGCGCACTGATAATTCAATGCTTCAAAAGATAGCTTTATTTATTGTGTTGCTGTTTCATGTAAGCGGTGCCATCGGCATTTTGTTTTCGCCATATAAAGAATGGTTCATTCAAAATACACCCTTGAATTTAGTGTTGATGACATTGCTACTCATCATTACACAACGGCAAAGGAATAGAGCTTTCTTCGGGTTTGTTTTTGCCTCTTTTTTTATTGGTTTTTTTGTAGAATGGATTGGGGTTAACACGGGTGTATTGTTCGGCAATTATGAGTATGGAAAAGTGTTGGGTTGGCAATATGGAAATGTGCCTTTACTAATTGGTGTCAACTGGTTTATCATTATTTATTGTACCGGTGTTGCTACTGATAAATTATACCGTAAGATGAATGCGAAATTTGCCGATGTGCAAGCCAATATAAAGCCTGCTTTACAATTTATTTCATTGGTGATAGATGGAGCATTACTCGCTACATTTTTTGATGTTATCATCGAGCCGGTTGCTGTTAAATTGGGCTATTGGAAATGGATTCATGGCAACATTCCGTTTTACAATTATGCTTGCTGGTTTGTTGTTTCGGCTTTATTATTAACGATTTTCAGGCTCTTGCCTTTTGATAAAAGCAACCAACTGGCAGTACATTTGTTCCTTGTTCAGGTTCTGTTTTTCTTATTATTAAGAATAAATTTATGACATGGCTTCCGTACATACTCATTGTGTTATTTACCTTTTTTTTGATGGAAGGTGCCACGTGGCTTATTCATAAATATGTGATGCATGGCTTTTTGTGGTATTTGCATGAAGATCATCATAAAAAGCAGCCCGGTTTCTTTGAAAAAAATGATGCTTTCTTTTTCATTTTTGCCATTCCAAGCTGGCTGTGTATGATGCTGGGTGGCATGTATGAAAATTACTGGGTAGTGTGCGTTGGTATTGGATTAGCGCTGTATGGAGCCGCTTATTTTTTAGTGCATGATGTCATCATTCATCAGCGTTTTAAATGGTTTACGCGCAGCAACAGCCGTTATGTAAAAGTGATCCGGTGGGCGCATAAAATGCACCACAAGCATTTAGAAAAAGAAGACGGTGAAAGCTTCGGTTTTTTAATGGTCGCTAAAAGATATTGGGAGAAAGTGAAACGCGATGAGGCAATGCAGAGTAGTAGCCACAAAGGCATGAAGACACAAAGTTTATTTAAAAAATGAAAAGCTAACAAGCATAGAATATCACTAAAGCAAAGTCTTTCCTTCGCGGCTTTGATACTTTGTGGCTAAAGTAAATTCAGCTTTTCATACATCGTTTTTCTACTCAGTTCAAGCATCTCGCCCGGCCCTAAATTTCCCAGTTCAACTTTTAAAATTCGCTGTCGTATCAAACGCAAAGTAGGGAAACCAACTTTGGCTGTCATCTTTCGCACTTGCCGGTTCTTTCCTTCCCCTAAAATCAGGCTTATCCAGGGCGCGGGAATGGCTTTACGAGCGCGGATCGGCGGGTTGCGTTGTGGTACAACAATGTCATCGCTCAATCGCTTTGCTTTGCACCGTTTGGTTTTGTACATTTTTCCATCTGCATTGATCTCAATACCGCTTTGCAATTGCTGGATAGCTTCGTTTGTTATCGCGCCATCTACCTGCACCCAATACTCTCTTTCATGCTCGAATTTTGGATGCAGCAAACGATGATTCAATATTGCATCGTTGGTTAGAATTAACAGGCCTTCGCTGTCGTAATCCAATCTTCCAACCGCATACACATCTTTGGGAACAGTGAAGAAGTGAGACAAATTTTTCTGCTCGTTTTGCGAAGTGAACTGCGACAAAACGAGATATGGTTTGTAGATGATGAAGTAACGATTCATGCAATAAAAAATCCCGCAATTAAGAGCGGGATTTACTATGTAGATGGGTTAGTAAGTAACGGGAATGCAATTCCCATCACAATATTAAAAAGAGTTTTTACCAATGCAAAAAATTTTTCTATATTTTTTATACACAAATTCAATATTCAAATGTGCATTGCGATAATGAGTATTGTTTAATCGAAACAAAATTTGTTTTTGCGGTAATTTATATAAGTGCTGTAACCCTTTTCCAGCAAGACTTTCAGCGTTTGTGTCGTGATGATGTTTGGAATGCAGCCAGCAAGTTGTTATCATCATCCTAATAAAAAATATTTTGTAATCGTCTTCTCTTTCATCGCTGCTATCTTTGAAAAAAGTAAAACAATCACGCATGAAATTTCCTGCGCCGGTAAGCATACAATGGCTTGCACACTTGATAAATGCTGAAGTGATTGGCAGTGCCAATGCACAAGCAGCAGGTATTAACGAAATACACAAAGTAGAAGAAGGCGATGTAGTGTTTGTTGATCACCCAAAATATTACGATGCCTGTTTGCGAAGTGCTGCTTCTTTTGTTATCATCAATACCAAAAATGTTGAACGTGGAAGCAAAACGTTGCTGGTTACAGAGCAGCCTTTTGAATCTTATCTCACCATCGTCAATCATTTCCGTCCGTTAACTCAGGCAACAAAAAATATAAGCGATAGCGCAGTGATTGGTGAAGGAACTTTTATGATGCCGGGTGTGTTTATTGGCAAGGATGTGAAGATTGGAAACAACTGTATCATTGGTGCCAATGTTACTATTAACGATTACACACAAATCGGTAATAATGTAGTGGTACAAGCCGGTTCTGTGATTGGCAGCGATGCGTTTTATTACAATACCAAAAAAGACCGTGAAGTTTGGTACAGGCGAATGCAAAGTTGTGGTAATGTAGTGATAGAAGATGATGTTGAAATTGGAGCATCTTGCACCATAGACCGAGGCGTTACAGCATCCACCAGAATTGGGCGCGGAACAAAGATGGACAATATGGTGCACATTGGGCACGACAGCAACATCGGTAAAAATTGTTTGTTTGCTGCACAGGTAGGCATTGCTGGCGCTGTGAACATCGAAGATGGAGTTACGCTGTGGGGGCAAGTGGGCGTGAGTAAGACATTAACCATTGGTGAAAATGCGGTGGTACTGGCGCAAAGCGGCGTGCCTGCTTCGCTACAAGGCGGCAAAATTTATTTTGGTTCTCCGGCAGAAGATGCAATGATAAAAAAGAAAGAACTTGTTTGGATAAAACGCATTCCTGAAATGTGGGAGAAGTTGAAGAAGATGAATGTTCACAACCCATAAGGGGTAAGAAAAGAAGTTACTATAAGATGCTGTGGAAATACATCCTACTATTCCTTTGTGAAACTTTTTGTTCTTCGTGCCTTTGTGGTAAATAAAGGGCACAAAAAAAGGTAGCTTAGTTCACTACCTTATCTGCACAACAACTGCTGGCAAAAGCTTCCGGTTTGGCTTTAAAGGCGAAGCCCATTCCTAAAATATATCCCATCGCTTCCTTCAAAGCATCGTTGCTTTTGAACTGCGGATTGGTATTAATGTCAGCGTGTACTTCCATTTCTACACTGTACTTGATAAACAAATCGCACAACTCATAAGCAATCTCAATGCTCTTGGCAACTTCTACCAGCATTCGTTCTTTGATGTGAAACTGTTGCCGCGTTTTATCGTTGTGAATGTACATGAAGCCGCCCGCATGTTCGCGCAAAAAAACAATGACGGTGGCAAACTCTGTTTCTTCACCTTTCACCTGGCTGTCGGTACCAATGCACACTTTGAGGCGCACGCCTTTTTCTGTTTCCCGTTTGATGGTTTCTTCAACTGCATCTTTAATGGACAATGTGATGGTTTCGCCGTTAAACTTTCTCCAACGCATACAATAAAATTTTCTGAAAATTACAGAGGAAACTTTGTATTGTATTTATCGCCATGTTATAATATTATGAACACGCGGTGGATAAAAGAGTGGCAGCAAGATTAAACCTGCTGACAATCTGATAAATTATAAAGCCATAAGTAAACTTCTTCTGATGCTTCAATAATCGGCTGATGCAGCTGTTAGCCAATAGTATAAATAACTATTCAATCAACCTTGGTAAGATGGCTTTTCCTATGCTTTGGAAGGATATAATAGATTGAAAAATTTTCAGACTAACAAAGGGACGTTTCATTTCGGCTAAACAAAAGAGCATTTTGGCTAAACCCTTTCTTGAATTGTTTCTAACCTTTGCAGTAGCAGAAAACAAAAAATGTTGTATTATGAAAGCAATAAGAATTCATGAATTTGGCGGACCGGAAGTGATGAAATTAGAAGAGATAGAACGTCCTGTTCCCGCACCTGATGAAATTTTGGTGAAACTATATGCCAGTGGTGTAAACCCTGCCGACTGGGTAATCCGCAATGGCGGCAATGACTTTTTAAGACCGATTTTAAAGGTGCCTCTGACGCTGGGATGGGATGCCGCGGGCATTGTAGAAGAAGTTGGCAGCAGCGTTACACACTTTACAAAAGGCGATGCAGTGTATGGTATTCCTAACTTTCCCGGTGACGGCAGCTATGCCGAATACTGCGTTGCCAAAGCAACTCAATTCGCATTAAAACCCAAAAGCATTGGCTTTAACGAGGCATCCGGTGTGCCTTTGGCAGCTCTTACTGCCTGGACCGGCATCTTCGGATTGGGAAAGCTACAGGCTGGACAACGCATCTTGATTACCGGCGCATCCGGCGGCGTTGGCAGCTTCGCAGTGCAATTTGCAAAAGCAAAAGGCGCGTATGTGATAGGAGTAGCGTCAACCGGCAATCTCGGTTACTTAAAGGATCTTGGCGCCGATGAGGTAATTGATTACAAAAGTCAACAATTCGATGATCTTGTGCACAACATAGATGTGGTATTTGATGCCGCACCGCATCGTGATAACAGCGAGCGATTAAAGTGTGTGAAGGTGCTAAACGAAGAAGGTGTATTGGTAAGCGTCAACATTGATTTTCCTTTTGATGAGGAGGTTACAGCGGCACTCCAAAAGAAGAACGCGAAAGGTGAACAGGTTGCGGTGCAGATGAAACAGGACTGGCTGCAGGAAATAGCGCAGTTAATTGATGAAGGCAAAGTGAAGGTTGTTATTAGCAAAGTGTATCCGTTGGAAGATGTTGCAGATGCACATCGGGAAAGTGAAACCTGGCATGTGCGTGGCAAGCTTGTATTAGAAATAAGAAAGGAAGATGAGCCCGCATGAAACATTTTAAAACCATAAGCGAGTTTCACCAGTTCAGGGATTTGCCTAAACCGCAACACCCGCTCATCAGCATTATCAATGTTGAAAATGTAAAGCATTTACATGCCGATGAACCGATGACACTGGCATTCGATTTTTATAGCATCGGCATCAAACGAATGCAGAATGCCAAGGTAAAATACGGGCAGCAACCGTTTGACTTCAATGAAGGCATTTTGTCTTTCATGGCGCCAAACCAAGTGTTTAGTATCGCTCTTGAAAATAAAGCTGAAGAAATAAAACAAACAGGATGGGTGATCTACATTCATCCTGATTTTTTGTGGAATACACCATTAGCCAAAACGATAAAGGGTTATGACTTCTGGAGTTATTCTTTGCATGAAGCCTTGTTTCTTTCCCCAAAAGAAGAAGTGATTATCAACAACATTATTCAGAACATTGAGCAGGAATACGAGGCGAATATTGATAAGTTCAGCAAACAAATTATGATCTCGCAAATTGAAAGTTTGCTCAATTATGCTGAACGTTTTTATAATCGTCAATTTATAACACGCGAAAAAGCGAACCACCAAATCCTTGACCGTTTGGAAACATTACTTACTGATTATTTCAACAGTGACGATTTAATTAAAAAAGGATTACCAACGGTTCAACATATTGCCGGACATCTCAATCTTTCGCCTAAGTATCTAAGCAGTTTATTACGGGTATTAACAGGACAAAATACACAGCAACACATTCACGATAAACTGATAGAAAAAGCCAAAATAAAATTATCTACTACTAACCTGTCGGTAAGTGAAATTGCTTATGAATTGGGTTTTGAACATTTGCAGTCATTCAGTAAATTGTTTAAGATAAAAACAAAACTATCGCCGTTAGAGTTTAGACAGTTATTTAACTAATTCTCAAAAAAAGGGCAAACAATAGCGTAGGCTACGAACAACAAAAGAGTGTTGCAAGCGATACCTGAACTGAGGCTACAAGCCATTAGCTACAAATATTAGAAAGTGAATAAAACAAAATCTTTTCCTGCTAACGCCTTGCAGCTTCTTCAATACTGCCCCGTTCCCAGCAGCACCAGTGTACAGGCATTCATAGCCTTGATGCCGTTGTCTTCTGCAAGCCTTGCCAGCTCTGCATTTTCAGCACCTGGGTTAAAGATGAGGCGCTTGGGACGCAACGATAAAATATAATCGTAATACTGCTGCTGATGTTTTGGATTCAGGTATAAAGTAACCGTATCTACATCATTCATTTCGGGACTATTGGTGATGATTTTAGTATCATCAATATTACCTTCTTTTTTACCAATTGCAACCACCGGGTGATCGTACGATTTCAATCTTCTTACTGCCAGAAAGCTGTAACGCATCGGGCTCTCTGATGCACCCAGTACAACCGTTTTCTTTATTGTTTTGCTCATGATTTTACATTAAAATATTTCGGGTAAAAACAATAACCGGCGAGCCGTCTGCCAGCAATACCGATGTAGGTTGAACAGATAAATATTCATGCCATTGTTCGCCATACAGTTCACTTGCGTCAACATTTACTTCATAACTATTCACCGGATATACATTCCACCTTGGATGCTGCACATTGTACTCCGATGTGGCGCCGTTCTTTAACCTCGTGTAACCCCAATAATGCTCGGTAGTAAACTCTTCTTCGGTGTTGGTAAAAATGGGCTGTTTTTCTTTACCGGCAACTACTTTTATTTCATTCCATTTTTTGTTTACACGAAAAGAATAAGCGACTTCAAGGTTTGTTTTTGCCTCAATTATCCGGTGCTTCATCGGGTGATAAAAATAGCATTCTCCGTACAATAGACGAGCTACAAAACTTATCATTCTTCGCGGTACAATTTCTTTGACAAACACAACGCCGCGTTTGTAAGAATCGCCTTCTTTTCTTTTTATATAGAAACGTAAATTGAACTCTTCAAAGTTGCGATGAAAGGGAAAGCCAATGCCCCTAATTTTTGTATTTGCAAACAGAAAGCCTACTAAACTTACGAGGCATTTGCCATTGTAAAAATCAAGCTCTGTTCCTTTTGGTAAATAAGGCAAAAGAACTTTACTATCTACTTCATAATTGATAAAAATTAAATGATTCCATGAGGCGGTGAGAAATGCTTGCATACGTAAAGATAGCTATGAGTTGTGAGCTATGAGCTTCGAGCTGAACTTTAGCTGCAAGGCATTCAACCGTAAATATTCTTCCTTCCTTACTTGTTGCTTGCAGCCTATAGCTTTCCCGGGCTCGTAGCTCAAAGCTCGCCGCTCGCGGCTTCTTCATCAACACATAATGCACATTCGTGCAATTCAAAGAGATAAAATTTTTACCGGAATAATTTTTGACATTAGAATTGTTATAACTTTCGTTATTATTTACTAAACATCCCATCACATGGCAAAATCAACTAAAAAAGTAGCGGCTTCTAAAAACACGAAGAAAGCCAGCACTGCAAAGAAAGCAGCCCCTAAGAAAGCGGCTGCTAAAAAAAGTTCAACACCAGCAAAAAAAGCAGTAGCGATTAAAAATTTGAAGAAAGCAAAAGCAGCTAAGAAGGCCGCTCCTAAAAAAGCGGCCCCTAAAAAGAGCCGCTCCTAAGAAAGCCGCTGCTAAAAAAAGTGCTTCGCCAGCCAAGAAAGCAGCCGCGATTAAAAATTTAAAAAAAGCAAAAGCAGCAAAAAGCAGCCCCTAAAAAAGCAGCTACGAAAAAGGCAGCAACAACAAAAAAAGCAGCTACTAAAAAGGTAGCTGCCACTAAGAAAGTAGCCACTAAAAAGGCAGCCTCAACACCAAAAAAAGCGGCTAAAAAATCGGCGCCTGCCTCAACGTCGCAATCTGCACTGACAGATATGGATATGCCATCTACTTCTTCGGCAAACAGGGACGAATCGCCAATGGAAACGCCCAACGACGGCCCGGCTTCCAGCATTGATAACAACACCACCGACGATACAACGAACAGCACACCGGAGTAACAAAAAAGTACAAATAAAAAAGCCATCTCCACAGTACTGTAGCGATGGCTTTTTTATTTGCTCCAAATGGGGCAAAAACAAAAGAGTTTAATTCAGTTTCAACGGCACTATCATTTCAAACGGCGGAATGTTAACGGCAAATGTTTTCCGGTTGTTTACATTTTCCATCCTATAACAGCCGTGCATCCTGCCCATTTCGGTGCGCAGGTTGCAACCGCTTACATACTGAAACTGTTTGCCGGCTTCAATTACAGGCTGCACACCCACCACGCCTTCGCCTTCTACTTCTCGGGTTTGTCCGTCGCTGTCAAATATATTCCATTTGCGGTCGAGCAACTTTACTGCAAACGGATTGTGATTTTTAATAGTAATGCGATACGCAAACATAAACTCGTGGTTTACCGGATTGCTGTATTCTGTTTGGTAAAACGTTTCGACGCTGATTTGTACGCCTTCTGATATTTTCGTAACCATAGAAATGAGTTGGTATTAAGTAAGTTAATAAATGTGTCAAAACCAAAAGGGCCGGGTTTTGCTCAATATTAATAACGTGATATCCTGATAGTCGGTTTACAACAAAACAAAGGTAATTACTAAATTCTTTATTTTTTCGATGGTTGCTCTACCTTTTAGAGGGCAGCTTTGAAAGGCAATCGTTGTACCAACAAAAAATGACACTCTTCTTTTCTTTATAAAAAGAACTAACTCGTTCATAATGAGCAGGAAACAAAAAAGTCATCAATTTGCGTTGTTTTGAAAATTTATCCATTTACAAAGTCATTGATGGAAAAAAAGTCTAACAGCGGGAGTGAAGCCCCCAACCTCTAAAGGAGAGTCAGTAAGCACCTTCATTGTTTTTAACTTGTTCTCTTTTTAAATCATAAACGAAATAAATTTCAGTTACGTTGTTTATGGTTCCCCTTTAGGGGGCAGGAGCTTTGCCCTTATTTCCCAACCATAACAAGCTGTTGATGATAAGCCCATTCTGATAGGCACTGCTGAATGTTGACGACAACTGCCGGTTGGTTTTGCCTTCATAATCCATATCGTTATGCCCCATGTTGAAGTAAATCATGCGATAGTTCTTATTCGTCCAAACAACAGGATAATAGCCGCTGTGCCATATCTCATAAGGCTTCGGACCTGTACCCAAAGGAAAGGAAGACGAATCAATAGAAAGTAAAACAGTAATGTTTGGGTTTGTTTTTACATCATTTTTCCAACTGTACCATTCGTTTGGCGCCGATGTAAATGTATCGGGTAAATTTCGGGTTGCCGGATGCATTCTGTCATCTACATGAAGGACGGCAGAAGTTGGCCGCCACGTATTGCCTTTGTACTCGCCACAGCCCAAAAATTCGTTGTGATACCAATTCCAGTTTTGCGGATAATCGGATGGCGTTAATGCAAAGGCAGCAAAATGAAATCCCATCCACGCGCCGCCCCTTTTCATGTATCGTTCAAAGGCCTGTCGTTGTGGTAGAGAATCAGGACGCGTATCTAAAAACAACACCACATCGTACTGTGCAAGAAACGAATCGTTGAGGTAGTTCCAGTTGTTGGTTGAATCGTAAGTAAAATGATATTGCATTGCCGTTTTTGCAAACCAACGGTTGGCTTCATGCACAAAAGAGATGTGCGCCAAATCGTTTTTTGCAGTGTAAAAAGCAATTACTTTAAACTTGGTTTTTTGTGATTGAGAGAAGGTAAAAAAAGAAGCAAAACAAAGAATGCTACCACAAAGCAGGAAGATGCAATTTTGTTTTATGCCGATGTTATTTCCGTTCATAGTTACATTTGTTTTTGCACTAAAAATTTATCCAATCTCTTCTTTCATACTTCGAAATGTAAGATTGATTCTGGCTTCTTTCACTTTTTTTGTTTTTGGCAAACTATGCAGCCAGTGTGTTTGCGTGCTGCCTGCCATCAACAATAAACTTCCCCTTTTTAATAAAACAGAAACCGTTTCACCCGTTTGTTTGTGCCGGAATAAAAACTTTCGTTCTGCGCCTAAACTTACTGATGCAATGGCTGCGCCTGGTTGTAAAGTAGCTTCATTATCGCTGTGCCAACCCATGCCTTCTTCACCATTGTGATATAAGTTTAATAAACAGGAATTGAATGTTTTGCCAGTTTGTTTTTGCACTATTTTTTGCAGTTGAAGCAGTTTATTTGTAAACAACAAAGCCTGTTTGGTAACACCTGAATACGTGTAGGCAAATGGTTGGCTTCCATACCAGGCAACCATTCTTTTGGTGATGCTGCGCCTGCCGTAAACAATCGCTTCTTCATGCTTCCAGGCAATGTTGGTGAGCAATTGATGAAAGAAACAATCCACCTCGTCAGCAGAAGCAATTCTTTCAAAATAGTAGGCTTCACCATCGTAAGGAAGAAGGTTTTTCATCACTTCATTCTCCATCGGATTAAATTGAATGATTACGTTTGTTTTTATTTAAAAGATAGCTCAGGCTTCATGAATAAAATATTGAATTCGATCCGAAAAGATGCTCTCCGTTTTTACCAGTTGATGATGGTGCAAAGAAGGCGCATGCAAACCTTCTCCAACCAATAAATTTTCATTTGTAATGATTCTCGCTTCATCCCACAAATCCGCGCCAATAAAGGATTTCAGCAGTTGTGCGCCACCTTCAATCAACACACTTTGTATGCTCAGTTCATAGCAGGCATCGCTTATAGCAGCAGCAATATTTTTTTGTTTATCTATTTGAAAATACAATGCATTGCCTTCTTCTTTTTGCTCTAAATGATTGAATACAATGGTTCGTCTTGTGTTATCAAAAAGATATAGCGATTTGGGCAATCTTACATCTTTATCCAACACCATTCTCACCGGCGATTTGCCACTCCAAAGCCGGTTATCAAGCTTTGGATTGTCAAGCAAAGCTGTATTGGTTCCTACTAAAATGGCAGCTTCTTCGCTGCGCCATTTGTGAACCAAAGCATTGGTAAATTCATTGCTGATGAGTAAACGGTTTTCACTCGCAGCAGCCATTTTCGCATCGCTTGTTTGCGCCCATTTGAGAATAATATACGGACGATGTTCGGTATGAAAAGTGAAGAAGCGTTTGTTTAAATTTTCGCTTTCTTCCCGGCAAACATTTATTGTTATGTCAATGCCCGCAGCCCTTAATTTTTCGATGCCTTTGCCATCTACTTTTTTAAACGGATCGCGACAGCCAACCACAACACGTGGTATTTGTTTTTGAATGATTAAATCAGCGCAGGGCGGCGTTTTCCCCCAATGCGCACAAGGCTCAAGTGATACGTATAGAGTTGATGTTGAAATCAGTTCCTCATCTTTTGTTCTTACACTATTTATGCAGTTCACTTCTGCATGTGCAAAACCATATTGCTGATGATAACCTTCACCAATAATTCTTTCGTTATGCACCAGCACTGCACCAACCATTGGGTTGGGCGCAACATTTCCTGCACCCAATTGTGCAAGCCCAATGCAGCGCTGCATGTATGTTTCGTGAGATATGATAACAATGATTTAGACAAATGTAAAGAGAGATAAGTATCATTGCAACAAGATGACAATAGGAGAAGCTTATAAACAATTATCGCTCTTGTTGCAGGCTGTTTGTGAGCCGCGCGAAGCGCGGAACATGGCTAATCTTGTTCTTGAAAACATCACAGGCTTTAGCGGTAGTGAACGTGTTATCCATCAACACGAAAACATGAACGGTGAACAACAGCATGAATTGCAAAAAATGACTTCTGAATTGTTGAATCATAAGCCGGTTCAATATGTGTTGCACGAAGCCCATTGGTATAAAATGAAGTGGTATGTTGATGAGCGTGTTTTGATTCCACGACCGGAAACGGAAGAGTTGGTCAGTTGGATAACTGAGGAAGTAAGAAACACAATGTATGATGTGGGATGTACGATGTTGGATATGGGAACAGGCAGTGGCTGCATTGCTGTTGCGTTGAAAAAAAATCTGCTAAAAACAAAAGTGCTGGCAGCCGATGTTTCTGAAGAAGCTTTACTTGTGGCAAAGCAAAATGCGTTGAATAATGAAGCTGAAATAGAATTTGTAAAGATGAATGCTTTGGATGAAGAAGCGTGGAAAGCTTTGCCTGCACTGGATTGTATCGTTAGCAATCCGCCTTACATTGCACAAAGCGAAGCCCATGCAATGAACGATAACGTATTGAAGTATGAACCGCATCTTGCCTTGTTTGTTCCCAATGATAACCCATTGCTTTTTTACGAAGCCATCAGTACATTCGGCTGGCGCTCTTTAAAAAATGGAGGCAAATTATTTTTTGAGATCAATGAATGGTATGGCGATGAAGTGGTGCATTTGTTATGGACCAAAGGCTATCAAAACATCGAATTGAAAAAAGATATGCAAAACAAAAACAGGATGGTAAAAGGAGAGAAGGGAGAATATGCCCCCAACCCCTAAAGGGGAGTTTAGAAGCACGATAATTACTTTAGTTTTCTTTATTGGACTTAAAATCAAAATAAATTTTACTTACGCTGTTCAGAGTTCCCCTTTAGGGGCGGAAGGGCTTGGGTTCCCCTCATTTTACATTGGCTACAACCCTTGCTCCGGCTCGCTTTGCGCTTTGCATGATGTGAAATACTTCACCATAAAAAGCCGATGTATCAGCATTGATAACTACGGAAGGTGTATCAATCGTGCTGCGGTTTTTAGCGACTTCTTCTCTCAATAAAGAATCAATTTGGGTAATGTCAACTGCACGCTGTCCTAAAAATATTTTTTGTTCTTTGTTAATGGAAACCACAATGTTTTGTTTTGCCTTCGCATCCTTCGTTCCTTTCGGGTTATTCACCTTTACAACATTCGGATTGGCCAGTGTAGAAACAATTAAAAAAAAGAACAGCAAAATAAACAGCAAATCATTCAATGTGCCTGCATGTATTTCGCCGTGCGACCGGATTCTTTTTCTAATGTTCATTATTCAGTTGACAGTTGTGAGATGACAGATGACAGTTACGTTCATCAATTAATCACTAACAATAAAAAATTAAAAATAACTACCTTGTTGGCTCCTGCAATACATCCAAAAATTCTGCACTCGCAGCTTCCATTTTATTAGCGGTTTTGTCAATCTGCGCCGTTAAAAAATTATAACCTACATACGCCAGCAAGCCAACTATCAAACCCGTTGCAGAAGTGATCATTTTGGTGTAAATCCCACCTGCAATTTCGCCTAACTGCAACTCTCCTTTCGAGGCAATGGCAGAGAACAATTGCAGCATCCCAACAATGGTTCCCAAAAAACCAAACATCGGCGCAATGCCTGCAATTAACGACAAAACCGAAAGGTTACGTTCCATTTTATACATCTCTAATTTGCCCACATTTTCCATGCTTTTTTCAATGTTATCAATGGGTTTGCCTATGCGCTGCAAGCCTTTATCAATCATACGTGCAACCGGGTTGTCGGTATTCTTAGCCATGTTACGAGCGCTGACAAGATTGCCGGTTAAAATATTGTCGCGAATGATGTTCATAAAGTTGGGTTCAATTTTCGCGGCTTTGCGGATGGCTATCAATCTTTCAAAAAAAACAAAAATAGAAGCCGCGAACAAAAGGTACAGCGGATACATAATCCACCCGCCTTTGCTTAACAAACCGCCCAATGTTTCAGATGAAGTTTGTGTAATGTTATTTACAGTACTGTCGGCAACTTGCAATAAAAAAAAACTCATGCCTGTGAAGGTTTGCGCTAAAGTAATAGGTAACGAAACAACAACGGTTGATTTGTGAATAAATTACATGTAACTCAATTTTTAAAAATGTTTTTCACAAAAAGAACAAATAAATAATTTGGCTGATGATGTGCGCCCATTACTTTTGCGGCATGAAACCATTGCATCACAATCATCATCACGCTATCGCTTCCCAGGTGTAAGCAGATGTTTGTATGCATCATCATATCATTCAGGCTTACTGCACAGTAAGCCTTTTTATTTTTTATAAAATGAGTAATCAAACCAACACAGTGATTAAAGTAGCGATACAAAAATCGGGTCGCCTGTATGAAGATTCTATGCGCTTGCTGAAAGAATGCGGCATTGGTATAAGCAATGGCATCAACAAGCTAAAAAGTGAAGCTTCCAACTTCCCGATGGAAGTGTTTTTTTTGCGCGATGATGACATTCCGCAATACGTGGAAGATGCCGTTGCCGACATTGGCTTTGTGGGCGAAAATGTGGTATTTGAAAAAAGCAAAGCAGTAGATGTAGTTGAAAAATTAGGCTTTGGCAAATGCCGTCTTTCTATTGCTGTTGGTAAAAATGAAGATTATGCAAATGCCCATTTTTTACATGGTAAACGCATCGCTACCAGCTACCCGGTTTTGCTGCAACAATTTTTAGCACAAAAACAAATTACTGCTGAGATTCATGAAATCAGCGGCAGCGTAGAAATCGCTCCAGGCATAGGTTTGGCTCATGCGATATGCGATTTGGTAAGCAGCGGTTCCACCTTGTTTATGAACGGCTTAAAAGAAGCCGAAGTGATCCTACAATCGCAGGCTGTTTTAATCAAAACCAAAAATTTAGATGAAACCAAAGAAGCCATTTTGCAACGCTTGTTGTTTCGCATCAAAGCTGTAAAAAAAGCAAGCAACAACAAGTACATTTTATTGAATGCACCCGATGATAAATTAAACGAAATTGTTGCCTTGTTGCCCGGCATGAAAAGTCCAACCATTGTTCCATTGGCAGAGAAAGGCTGGCACAGTGTTCACAGCGTATTGAGTGAAGATCAGTTTTGGGACATCATTGAGCAACTGAAAGAGCGGGGCGCACAAGGCATTTTGGTGATTCCGATTGAGAAAATGATTTTATAAGTATCAAGAGATGAGATGCAACGAAATAATAATTAGATAGTTGCTCATCATTGATTATTCTTTTATTATTAAGTATTGTATATGATACTATCAGAAAAAGATATAACGCTTCGGCCTCTTACAGAAGAAGATACAAAGCCGATGGCTGTTCTTGCCAATAACCGAAATATCTGGAACAATATGAGAGACCTCTTGCCTTCGCCCTATACCGAAAAAGATGCTGAAACTTTTATTCGTCTTGTAAAAGACGAAAAGTTACAAACCAAATTTGGCATTGATTATAAAGAACAATTCTGCGGTGTTATTGGATTGGTACCGCAACAAGATGTATATAAAAAAACTGCTGAAATTGGATATTGGATAGGCGAGCCATTTTGGAATAAAGGCATAGCTACCAGTGCTGTAAAATTGATAACAAAATATGGATTGAATTCGTTGGGTTTTATCCGGATTCATACAGGTATATTTGAGTACAACATTGGTTCGATGCGGGTATTGGAAAAAAATGGTTATAAGAAAGATGGAGTGTTTAAAAAATCAATTTTTAAGAATGGACAAATTTGTGACGAGCACAGATTTTCGATTACAAAATAGCTTATAATAAATAACTTACCATGCAATTGATAGATGCAAGAGATTTGGCTACGCTGCCCCCCGGCGGATGGGAAGTATTGTTGAAACGTCCCGCTTATGATGTGGCTTCTCTGAACGAAAAAGTAAGAGCCATTATGAATGAAGTAAAAGGGAAAGGCGATGCTGCAGTAAAGGCTTTCACAAAGCAATTTGATGGTGTTGAGATGGATGATTTTTTGGTGAGCGAAGAAGAAAAAAACGAAGCTGAACAACAGGTAAGTAAGGAATTAAAAACAGCCATACAAACAGCTGCGGCCAACATTGGTAAATTCCATCAAAACCAAATTGTTGCATCCGAAATGATTGAAACAACGCCGGGCATACGCTGTTGGCGCAAATCGGTAGGTATCGAAAAAGTAGGCTTGTACATTCCTGGTGGCACAGCACCTTTGTTTTCAACCATTTTAATGTTAGGCATTCCGGCAAGAATTGCCGGTTGTAAGGAAATTAGTCTGTGTTCTCCGCCCGATAAACGGGGCAAATTGCATCCGGCGATTGTATATGCGGCGCAGGTTGCAGGCGTTACCAATATTTATAAAATTGGTGGCGTACAGGCAATTGCTGCAATGGCTTATGGAACGGAAACGGTGCCCCGTTCGTATAAAATTTTCGGCCCGGGCAACCAGTATGTTACCTGTGCAAAGCAACTGATACAACAAGATGGTGTTGCTATTGACATGCCTGCCGGACCGAGTGAAGTGTGCGTGCTGGGGGACGAAACAGCAAACGCTTCTTTCATTGCGGCTGATTTATTATCGCAGGCAGAACATGGAACTGATAGCCAGGTTGTGTTGGTAACCACCAGTGAAGAGTTGATACAAAATGTAACCGTTGAAATTGGCAATCAATTGGAGTATTTAGAAAGAAAAACCATTGCTGCACTCGCTTTGGAAAACAGTAAGATTGTATTGGTGAAAGATATTACTGATGCTATTGATGTTGTCAATTCTTATGCACCCGAACACTTAATTATTACTTGTAAAAACGAAGATGAAATTGTAGAACAAATTATCAATGCAGGCTCTGTGTTTATTGGGGCTTATTCACCGGAAAGCGTGGGCGATTATGCCAGCGGCACCAATCATACCTTGCCTACAAACGGCTTTGCTAAAATGCACAGCGGCGTAAGCGTAGATGCATTTGTAAAAAAGATTACGTTTCAAAAAGCAACCAAAGAAGGTTTGCAAAATATTGCTGAAACTGTAACACAAATGGCGATGGCAGAAGGCTTGCAGGCACATGCGAGAGCGGTGGAGGTGAGGTTGGATTTATGAGTTAGGGTTTGTGATTGATGTATGGCGTTTGACAACTTTACTAAACGTAAACCATGAAAATATGGGCAAAAACAAAAAGCGCAAAGAACGTAATGCTCTTTGCGCTTTTTTATCAATCATAAATCCAAAATCACAAAACCTCATGCTACCGCTTTCTTCACCAATTCTGCTGCTTCACTTAGCAAGATAGCCGACTCAACTTTCAAACCGCTTTCATCAATCAGTTTCTTTGCTTCTTCTGCATTGGTTCCCTGCAGGCGAACGATAATAGGAATGTTGATGTTGCCTAGTTTATTATAAGCATCAATCACACCAGCTGCAACCCTGTCGCAACGCACAATGCCACCAAAAATATTAATCAGAATCGCTTTTACATTCGGGTCTTTCATAATAATGCGGAAACCTGCTTCCACCGTTTGCGCGTTGGCAGTGCCACCCACATCAAGGAAGTTCGCCGGTTCACCACCACTCAATTTAATCATGTCCATCGTTGCCATTGCCAGCCCTGCGCCATTCACCATGCAGCCTACATTGCCATCCAATTTTACAAAGTTTAAATTGTATCGTCCGGCTTCCACTTCGGTTGGGTCTTCTTCGGTTGTATCGCGCAGCGAAGCAATATCGTTATGACGCATCAAGGCGTTGTCGTCAATATTCATCTTACAATCCACTGCGATGATTTTTTCATCACTGGTTTTGAAAAGCGGATTGATTTCCAACATGCTTGCATCTAAACCAATATAAGCGTTGTATAAGTTGGTTACAAACCTCACACAACTCTTAAACGCTTCTCCGCTTAAGCCCAAATTAAAAGCAATCTTGCGTGCCTGAAACGGTTGCAAAGTGCTTGATGGATGCACCCATTCTTTGAAAATTTTATCAGGTGTTTCGTGTGCTACCTGCTCAATGTCCATACCGCCTTCGGTGCTGTACATAATCACATTTTCGCCCTTGGAGCGGTCTAATAAAATAGACAAATAAAACTCTTTCACAGGATTGGGACCGGGATAATAAACATCTTGTGCAATGAGCACTTTGCTTACCTTTTTACCCGCAAGTCCGGTTTGCACCGTTACCAGTGTACCACCCAAAATATTCTTCGCAATGTTCGAGATGTCATCCACGTTTTTACCTACGGCGACACCGCGTTGTTCGGTACCTTCAATTTTGCCTTTGCCGCGCCCGCCTGCATGTATCTGCGCTTTCACTACCGCAAAGTTGTTGTTGGTTTGTCCTTTTATCTGGCGATACGCTTCTTCGGCAGCCATCACGGTATCTACGGCAATGCCTTCCTGAACAGGAACATTGTATTTTTTGAGTAATTCTTTTGCCTGGTATTCATGCAGATTCATGTTGCTTTATTTTGTTGACGAAGATAGGGGAGATGAGGCAATGTACGACGTAGGATGTGGGAGGTTAGATGTAATGTTGGGAATGCGAGTTTGATGTTTGAAGTTTGTTTTTGCACTCTTTTATGGTGCATCGTCGCGTCATTCCGCCCCAACAATTACTGTTGGGGCGGAATGAACTGTGTTTACGAGTAAATAATTTTTGAATACTTTTCCTGGTAGATTGTGTTGCTGGTAGCGATAGCAAAGGCCTGTTTGATGAGTTTGTTGGATACAGCGATCAGAGCCAGTTTTTTAGGCTTGCCGCTGGCTATGAGTCTTTTATACGAGTCTTTGCAGGCTTTGTTGTATTGGCTGGCACTCCAGGCACAAATATAAAGCAAGTCTCTTATGCGGCTCATACCCATCTTGCAGATTTTTGCCTTGCCTTTAACACTGGTGCCTGACTCGTGAATCCGGGGGCTCAGACCAACGTAAGCACTCAGCCGTTTGTAGTTGCTGAACTTAGTAAAGCCATCACTCAAGACCATTAGCACGATAGCCTTCTTTTTGCCGATTCCCGGTATGGAACTCATGTTCTGTGTCATCTCTTTATGATATTCTTCTACGATGGATTCTATTCTCTTTTCTATTTTCAGTATCTGTTTGTCAAGATAGGCAATCGTTTAGTGCAGCCATTTTTTTACTTCTTTATCCATCATTGCACTTGCCGTAAAGGCTTCCTGCTGACAGAGAAGAGCCGTGTGTTGTTTGTTCAACTGCTGCACCATGGCGTCCATCTGATGCAGTTTGATTTGATACGCCTTCGGAGTCTGCCAGAGCGGGGGTTGCTCTGCTTTACAGTAAGCTGCCAAACAGGTGGGCATCCGATTGGTCGGTTTTAGCTCTGCTGAGTCGCATCTGGGAAAAGCGTTTGATCACCAGTGGATTAACAATGCTGACAGCGATTCCCTTTTGGGACAGGTGGCAGGTAAGCCGGAGATGATAAGCCCCGGTGGCTTCCATGATGCAGTGACAGTCAGCGGGAAGCTATTGCACAAAAGCTTCTATGCCTTCTTTGTCATAACAGAATTGTCTGTGTTTGTCTTTTTCTTTTTCTTCGTTGAGCAGACAGACATCAAAGGAAAGCTTACTGATGTCAATGCCCGCTAAAGTGCTTAATATTGTTATAGTGGTTGAGTATTAGCATCAGACAGAAAACTTACCGCATGGCTTGTTATCAATCCTTCTTGCAGGCTGCTTTTGTTGCTGAAAAGCGCCCAATGAACTTAGGGGTAACCTGCAGTAAAGGAAGAAGGCACTGGCTATTCCGCGCAGTCTCTTTCGACCAATGACGAAGCGTAGTCTTATCCCTTCTTCCCTTTCCGTCTGAAAAGTAATGAATGCTGATCCTGACAAAGTTCTTCCTCCTATTCCAATTGTCAAACATAGGATGACAATACCCCGCAACCTGTTTTAAGATGAGTTACTCCCAATACCTCATTCCTAATTCCTATTCATACTTCCACTCACTTATGCTGCCTGAACAACCACTCCATCATATGCTCATCACTATAAGCTGCAAGCCATGAAAAGTGCCCGGTTTCGGGATAAATGGTAAGCCCCGGATGTGCACCGGCTCTCATTAAAGCTGCATTCATCTCAACCGAGTTCGCTGTATTTACAGCAGGGTCTTCCGCACCATGAAACATCCACATTGGTATATGTGCAATAAGAGATGCTTTTGAAAGATCGCCACCCCCACAAACCGGCACAGCCGCAGCAAATAAATGGGGATACCGCTCAATAGCGTCAAACGTGCCGTAGCCACCCATTGATAGCCCGGTTATATAAATACGGTTGCTATCTACCGGCATCTTAGCAACGGTTTGTTTGATGAGTTCAATCAACAACTGCATAGGTTGGCTCGGTGTGGGTAGCAACTCTATCACTGTGCTATTGGGGGTACGCTTTGTATTTGACCAGGATTGAGCCAGCGGGCATTGCGGTGCAATAACAATGGCAGGATGCTCTACCATATTTTTATCTGACGCAAAGTTTTGAACGCCCCATTTCAACTGCGCTTCGTTATCACTGCCTCTTTCGCCCGAACCATG
This sequence comes from uncultured Chitinophagaceae bacterium, assembly GCA_963790435.1. Lineage (GTDB taxonomy): Bacteria > Bacteroidota > Bacteroidia > Chitinophagales > Chitinophagaceae > Ilyomonas. The sequence continues at coordinate 1,885,330 of CAWBOI010000001.1, read as the reverse complement.
TAAAAAAATAACCAAAGGATACTTGCGAAGTGTATCTGCATCGGGAAACAATAGCCTATAATTTAATGTATCGCCATTGCGTATGTATTGGTTTTTACTGAAGCGATCTTGTTGTGCAGTGGCACGGTATTGTAATACAAAGAAAGCAAGCGCAAAAAGTAGAAAGTAGATTCTCATACAGCTTTTTAGGATGAAAGTAATACAAATGGGCTACCCTTCTGTCCAGTTGCAGAATAATTGTTGAGTTCTTTTATTGAGCGGACGCTTTACAAAGAGAGGCAGGAGCGGGACGCTTGCAGCAGAAGAAGGGCTTAGTTATATTTTAGAACGGTAATAATCATCCTTATCTGTCAACACTTTTTTCCATTGGCGCTGATGGCTCTCCCTCCATTTGGCATCGGGATGAACCGCCCAGTTTACCTTCGCTAACTGATCTCTTACAAAAGCTCTTTGCTCGGTATGAACATACATCGGGTGCTGGTAATACCATAGCGGGTCTTTTACCAGCATTTGCCAGAATTGTGCAAAAGAAGCATACGCCGTTTCAAATATTTTTATTTCATCCCGGTCATCATCGTAGGTGCTGTGCTGGTATTGAAAAGTATCGTTGCCTGCCTCGTCTTTTACCCTGTACAGGCTGCCACCGCTCTTTTCCGTGCTGATGTCGAAATACAATTCTTTTTGCATGGTGTAAAGAAAAAGAATAGTAAGATAGAAGTACGGGAATGTTTGATGAACGTAAACTGACGAAGAACACAAACAAGTGCGCAAAAAAGATTTGCCAGGTTGGTGGAAGCTATAATTTTATCTTACTATAAATTTGTAATTTTAGATACAGAAATGGAAATTAAAACTGAAATACTATTAGGTGATTGTAAAGAAAAGCTGTTAGACATCCCTAATGATAGTATTGATCTTATCATAACTTCTCCTCCTTAGCTGACCAAAGAAAAGGTACTTACGGTGGTATCTCCCACAACAAATATGTTGACTGGTTTTTACCCATTTCAGAGCAACTTTTCCGGGTTCTTAAATCTACCGGAACTTTTATTTTAAATATAAAAGAGAAAGTTGTTGAAGGAGAGCGAAGCACTTATGTAATGGAACTTATAATTGCCATGAGAAAGCAAGGATGGTTGTGGACGGAAGAATTTATTTGGCATAAAAAGAATTCTTATCCTGGCAAATGGCCAAACCGTTTTAGAGATTCATGGGAAAGACTGTTGCAATTCAATAAAGATAGAAAGTTCAACATGTATCAGGAAGAAGTAATGGTTCCAATGGGTGATTGGGCAAAATCAAGATTGAAGAATCTTTCTGATACTGATAAAATCAGAGACGCTTCTAAAGTTGGAAGTGGCTTTGGTAAAAATATTTCTAATTGGGTTGAAAGAGAAAAAGCTTATCCAAGCAATGTTTTACATCTTGCTACTGAATGTAACAACAAAAATCATAGTGCTACATTTCCGGAGGAACTTTCTATTGAGTTTTCTACTTTTATCCTTAATAGAATAAATAAAGCTGCTTAGAATGAGCTATGAAGGCAGGATGCGGGATGAACATAATATGCCTTCTCTTGAAGAGATTGAAAACGCATTATTAGTCTCACTGTTTAATCATAATGGAACAATCAAAGAATTTGCAACAGGAGATGAAATCGTAAATGAAATAGCAAATTACTTTCAACTTAATGAACAGCAAAGAACAGTAGTATTAGAACGAATTTATCGAAAAGAGAATAGGATTGTCAGATCACCATTATGGCACAGGCTATTATATCGTGCAGCAAATTCTTTGTCAATAAAGAAATTAATCTCTAATCCAAGCACTACTTATAATTTGATTAATCGGAAGAGTGGATGCTTACTGAAAATGGTTATGATGTTGCGTTAAATCTACTGCATATTCCAAACGAACAAAAAGAAGTATTGCCTGTTCGCTCTTACGAAGTTCAAAAGGTTATAAATAAATTAATTGAAGCACCTCGCCCCATTAGTTACTATCCAATTGAAGAAAAAAGAATTTCAACCACAGTAACAAAACAGATTTCTATTAGGAAAAGAGGTTTTCGACAAGCAGTTGTTGAAGCTTATGATTTCAGATGTGCTGTCTGCGGATTGAAAATTAATTCTCCGAAGCGAAAAGTATGGGAAGTAGAAGCCGCACATATTGTACCCCATAGTTCTAAAGGCAAAGATGACATTCTCAATGGATTGTCGCTTTGCCATTTCCACCATTGGGCTTTTGATGTAGGTTGGTTCAGCATTTTTGATGATTACACGATTATTGTTTCTCCAGAAGCAGATACTTTAAAAGATGATTTTGCTAGCTTTGATAATTATGACGTTATAAAAGCGCTTACTCAATCCGTCCAAAAAATATCTTTGCCTTCTCACAAGAATATTTACCCGCACATAAATTCAATTAAATGGCATCGGGAGCACATTTTTAATAAAAAATAACCTATGAAGAAACAGAATGTAAATACTGTTTTCTTCTCTCTAAATGGAGAAGACATTCAAACAGTAGCAACCCAAGAAATTTATAGAAATCTTTCTTATACAGAAATTGAAAGTATCAAAGATTTAATTGCTTCAAATATAAATTGGTATGATGCTATTGCTGATGCGATTCATGACAAAATAAAAACTTAATAGGTTTTCCGGTTCAAGCCCCTGCTATGCGTACTCCCCCAACTCAGCGTAAGTTGTACCTACGCCGCACTTCTGAAGTAGCTTTCAGCTACCCTTTGATTCTTTTCTCACCGTTTCACCCATCCCATCATTCAACACAACAACAGAATTCCAAATCTTATCTTCCATGTCATCATCAAATAAAAAGCACAGATTTTGAAGTAAGACTTCATAAAACAAACCTATGAGCAACAACAAAAAAGACCACAGCGGTAGTGAAGGGAATGATGGCAGCACCACTAAGCACAAAGGAGAAAGCCAGCAAAGCCATCAGAAAGGTGCTCCCAGTGTTAGCCAAAAAGATACTGGCAAACACACAAAAGACGAGTCGGGCGGTGCAAAGCACAACGCAACCAAGAAAGGGCAAAACAGCATTTAACCAACTGCAAAAAGCGCCTTTACTCCTAAGGCGCTTTTTGTTATGTTCTTTATAGTAAGGGGAAAAAAGGAGAAAACATTTACAACCCCAACTCCACCGCCGGATCCCAGAACAATTTATCAAAGTTTTTTACCGCATCATTCTCCACTACCACGCCTTCCTTCTCCAACAACTCCTGCATCAAAGAAGGCGGATTAAAATGTGCCTTGCCGCTTAAGATTCCCAAACGGTTAATCACACGCTGCGCAGGCACCGGCGGAACCGCAGTATGAGCCCCATTCAACGCCCAGCCTACCATGCGTGCACTCAACTTCGTTCCGAGATAAGAGGCAATGGCGCCGTAAGTAGTAACACGTCCGGCGGGAATTTGCCGCGCTACTTCCCACACGTCTTCAAAAAAAGAAGCGTTTGGTTTTGCCGCTATTTCAGGCATTGATGTTTTGCTTTTATTCATTAGTACAACTTGTTTATGGGTTTGAACCACAAAAACACAGAGAACACAAAGGTCCACAAACCTGCCGCCGGTAGGCAGGGAAGAATAAAAGAGGCCTTCGTGTAACTTTATTACTTCGTGTCTTCGTGGTTCAAACCATCTTTGTAGTTCAAATCATTTGTTTGTTTCAATAACAAACTTCTGCGTGGCTCGGGAACGGCTTTGTAATCGTACGGACAATTTCTACAACCGTTGCCGCAGCAATAGCCGCGCTGCAACAGATAGTCAGCAGTAAACACAACCAAGCCATTGTTGTTTGTATAAGCTTCATCATCGTCCATCAATCGTTTCATATTCCCATTGTTTTAGCTCATCTTCTTTATCAGCCGATACATCATTATTCAACCGAAAACAAAGATAAAAAATGCGCCCGCTTCGGGCAATGTCCAATTTCTCATAATGCGTTTTGATTTGCAGTTCCGGCGCTATGTTTTTATCAGCATATACATCATCATTATCATGCAGCAACATTAGGTTGTAAACCTCAATCACTTTCTTCGTAAACTGATACAACGCAGGACTATCGGTTTTCAAATGTACACAACCATTGGGCGAAAGAAATTGTTGGTACAAAAACAAAAACCGCGGGTGCGTTAATCTTTTCTTTTGCTTTGAAACGCGAAGCTGTGGATCGGGAAACGTGATCCAGATTTCTGCCACTTCGTCTTTACCAAAATAGGTGTTGATCAGCCCGATTTGTGTTCTTAAAAAAGCAGCATTTACTAATTGAAGGCCCAACGCATTGGATGCGCCTTTCCACAAACGATTGCCTTTTACATCAACACCAATATAGTTTTTGTTTTTGTGCAATTTTGCAAGCTCAACGGTGTATTCGCCTTTACCGCAAGCCAGTTCCAGCACAATGCTGTTATCATTTTTAAAGAAAGAATTCCAGCTGCCCTGCACGTCCTGCGGATACTCCAGCACATTAGGAAAGGCTTTAATGTCGGCAAAACGTTGTAATTTTTTTTGTGCCATACGGCGGCGAAGATATTAGATGCCCTCTCATAAAAGCTTTTTTGTAAGTAGTGAATAGTGAGTAGTAAGTAGTGAGTAGTGAGTAGTAAGTAGTGAATAGTGAGTAGTAAGTAGTAAGTAGTGAATAGTGAGTAGTAAGTAGTGAATAGTGAGTGAACAGCCGTTAGGCTCCCCACTTATGAGAACATTGGTAGCTACAATCGTAGGAAACATCACTTTATAGAGATAAGTTTAGCAAAGCAATCGCTCTCTTACACCCAAACATCAAGGCTCAACTGTTCTTCATTACCCTACTATAAAAGATAAATCAAGGAACCGTGCACGGATGGGCTGTATATCATCCGTGCTTGACTTTTTGGGTACCTTTTGTGTCAATACAAAAGGTACAGATAAAAGATATTGTAAACAGATCTCAAACTCTTGTAGATATTTAACTATATCAGCAGTGGCTCGTTATCCGTATCACTTATTTTTTGCAACACCAGTTGCGATTCATCAGGTGCTTCGGCATTGTATTTCAGCCACACATAATAATCAGTGTTGCCTTTGCTTCTATCAGCCGTATAAGAAAACTTTATTTTTATGTTTTGCACCGGCGCCAGTTTGGCAATCACTTCCTCGCGGTAACGGTCGAACACTTCTTTGTGTATGCGATACGTTTTTTCACTCAGCAACATATCGTCGTACATCGCCTCCGCTTTTTCAAAATCTCTAATGTTTATCGGTTGCGTTTCAGCCAATCCTAAAATGAGTTCATTGTGCTTTTTTGAAGTATCGAGGTACGCATCGTAATACCTGAATTTTTCGTCATAAGCAGTGAGTAATTTTTCCAGTTCTGCCTGTAAATCTGCCATGATGTTTTGAGTTTTAAAATGCAACAAATATACCTGTGAGAGCTATGAGCTGTGAGCTATTATCTGCAAGCCACAAGTGTTGATCATTGGTTGTTGAATATTGATTATTTGAAATGCTTCTTTACTCGCTGCCCACAGCTCTCAGCTTTCTTAATTAAGCATAACATTTGCTTTGCTGTTGTATTCATTAACCTTTGCAACAACTATGGCTGATCAATTACAAACCGCCGATGTGGTGCTTGTGGGTGCCGGAATTATGAGTGCCACGCTGGGCATCATGCTGAAAGAACTGCAACCCGATATTTCAATTGCCATTTTAGAACGGCTCGATGTAGCGGCTGCCGAAAGCTCCGATGCCTGGAACAATGCCGGTACTGGCCACTCCGCATTTTGCGAACTCAATTACACACCCGAAAACGAAGACGGAACCATTGATACCACCAAGGCTTTTAAAATTGCCGATTCGTTTGAAGTATCGAAACAACTGTGGGGCTATTTAACCGAAAAAGGCGTTTTGGATAAACCCGAAACTTTCATTCGTCGTGTGCCGCATATGAGTTTTGTGCATGGCGATGAGGGCGTAGCTTATTTGCGCAAACGATACGATGCTTTAACTGCAAATGCTTTGTTTAAAGGCATGCAATACTCGGAAGATTTTGATGAGTTAAACCAATGGATGCCGTTGATGATGGAAGGCAGAGAACGCGATGCTGAAAAGCTCGCTGCCACGCGCATGGAAATTGGCACCGATGTAAACTTTGGCTCGCTCACGCGCTGCTTATTCACATACTTAAAAAATCAGCCCGGCGTAACCCTGCATTTTGATCACGAAGTGCGCACGCTGGAACAACGAAAAAATGGCTCGTGGCGCTTAAAAGTTAGAGACACTTCCAACAATACAACCCGGTTTGTAAAAGCCCGGTTTGTGTTCCTGGGCGCGGGCGGCGGCGCATTGCCTTTGCTCTTGAAATCAGGCATACCCGAAGGTGAAGGATATGGTGGCTTCCCGGTAAGCGGACAGTGGCTTCGCTGTACCAACGAGGCAATCATTGCAGAACATAACGTAAAGGTGTATGGGCAGGCGCCGGTAGGCTCGCCACCCATGTCCGTACCGCATTTGGATACCCGCATTATCAAAGAAAAAAAAGAATTGTTGTTTGGACCTTATGCAGGTTTTACCACCAAATTTTTAAAGCATGGCTCTTTGCTCGATATGGCTTTGTCGCTCCGTTCGAGCAACATCAAACCCATGCTGGCGGCGGGTATTCATAACATTCCGCTTACAAAGTATTTGATTCAGCAGGTAGCGCAAAGCGATGAAGACCGTTTAAAAGCCTTACAGGAATTTGTGCCTACTGCAAAGCTTGAAGACTGGACCTTAGAAACTGCCGGTCAACGGGTACAGGTAATTAAAAAAGATGAAGAAGAAGGCGGCATTCTTGAGTTTGGAACCGAAGTGGTCAATTCTGCTGATGGCTCGCTGGCAGCGTTATTGGGTGCATCGCCGGGAGCGTCAACAGCGGTTTCTATCATGATAACGGTACTGCAAAAATGCTTTCCGAAGCAAATGAAATCAACAGAATGGACAACTCAATTAAAACAAATGATACCCTCTTTTGGAACATCGCTCGCGAACGATGACCAGCTCTTGCATAGCGTGAGGGAACACACTACGCTGGTTTTAAAGTTATAGAAGTAAGTGAGATAAATGAGCACAAAAACAAATGTTGTTGTGTCTTTGAATTTTACCATTATATAGTCCTGTAAACAATCTGTTGCACAAGGCATAAAAAGAAATATTTTCATGCAGCTTTTTTTTTATTCCAAAAGTCATAATATTGTCCTGTCGCCACTGTAAACGTCAAAGCAGAATGAAGTGTTTACCGGCAATTGTTCCTGATTGCTTTGTTTTAAAGAGCTTTTTTTATTTTACTATATTCACCAACAATTTCACACAAAAAAGAAACACATAAAATCATGAAGAGACTTTTTACAAAACACAATTCTGTTTTACGATTGCTCGCCGTATCCGGCTGTGCCGCCGGTTGCTTTTTAGCGCCGAATACATCACATGCACAAACGTATTATTCGCAGTTTACTACTCCTCAGGCAGGCTACAATTATGCTATTTTTAATCCTTCAGGCGGAAGCTGTACGGCAATGCCTATCCAGAATGGAGTTGGCATAGCTGATAATGCAGGCAGCAACGATCAGGACAATACATTTGCTTATTTTAAAGCTAACATTACCACTCCTTATAATTGTACTGATAATTATAAATTTCACGTGAATTTAAATTTGCCTTCTAATGTGAATGCTTTAGACGCCGGATCAGATGTTGGATTTAAAATAAAAGTACCAACCGGAATCAGCAAAGACAGTTTGGGTAAATACATTGTAATTGGCACTTATCTGCTCGCTGATATTCATGGCGATCACTCCAGCTTCACATTTCAGGAGTACAGAACCGGCGATTCACTAAAAGGTAAGGGTTTAGACCCCAGCCCCGATGGACAAACCTGGATCATCCATTTCACAACTCTTAAACCAATGAACGATTTAGAGCTGTCGGTTGACCCAAGAATCACTCAATTGAATAACAACTTTGAATTTGATGTTTATTATGGCTATGGCTCCGTTGACGTTACATTGCCTGCACAAATCGCTAATTTTAAAGCCGCCGTATCTGGTAAAACTGTTGGCTTAACATGGCAATCGCTCACCGAAACCAACGTAAAAGGTTATCGCATTGAAAGAAGCAGCGATGGTGGTAACACTTATCTACCAGTAGGAATGGTGGCAGCAAAAGGCAACAACAATGCAGCTATCAATTATGCTTATAACGACAATGGCGTTACCGATGGCAAATACTTGTATCGTTTGGTTATTTTAGATAGGAGCGGAACCTTCAAAAGCAGTAGTTCAGTAGCTGCCACGGTTAGCGGTCAGGGTCAATTGTTGTTGTATCCAACTGTTATTAAAGCAGGTCAGAACATTACAGTAAAAACCTCTGAAACCGGTGATCTAACTGTTCATGTTTTTGATGGCACAGGCAGACTGGTAAAACAACAGCGCATCAATTCAAACGGTCAGTTTAACATTGCAACTTCTGGTTTAACGTCAGGTATTTACACTGTTAAGATTGTTTCTGCCAGCGGAAATGCATCGCAATCGCGAATTATGGTGAACTAAAATTCATCAATTAATGATTATAAAAAAGCAGCGTTTTTAACGCTGCTTTTTTGTTGCCATCTGTTAATAAAAAAAGAAGCAAAACCAAACCTTCTTCGTAGTATTAAACGCATTCACCTTATCATATTCTTCCGCAAACTGCAAGTGCCGATGGCACTGTTATTCACTTCTTTTACTGAATCACCATTGTTATAAAAATGGATATTTTTCCATTTGTTTACTGACATCATCAAATACATACAACCAAAATAACTTCAAGAAAAACACATAAAATCGTCTATGTGTTTTTCTTTGTTTCTACTGTTTCTATGTGTTTCAAATCCTACTCTCAATTACCAATCTTATATTTTACATCATCCGTAACGCCCTTCCAGTTATCGGTTCGGAAAGGCGCAGCCGGAAAGCCTTCTTTATTGAATAAATTATCGGCTCCTGCAAAATCTGCCCAGCCGTAATGCACAGCAACCGGCGTTGCAACATCATCGCTATGCACAACCACTGTGTTGCCTTTAATAGTTGCCATAGCAGGATGAAATATTTTATCAGCACCGGCTATTTCAAAACCGTCGAGTTTGTTTTCGCCACTTTTTATCATCAGCCCACTGCCCGCATTTGTAAATGTAACAATCACATTCTGCCCGTCTTGTTTCATAGATTGAAAAGCGGGACCGCTATAAATATTATTTTCTCCATACACATTGTGCAGCGCAATGGCAGCGAGGCGTTTGCCAACATCTTGCTTGTTTTTAGGATGAATGTCTGTGGCATTGCCAATGTCGGTAGTTACAGCCATGCCGGTGTTAGGCAATGATAACGTTTGGGTTTGTGCTTCGCGAAGCTCTGCCCATTTGCTTCCTTTAGCACTGTTTCCACCCCCGGAATTGAAAGAAGCCAATTGCACAAAATAAAAAGGGAAAGCCCCTTCGTGCCAGCGACTGCGCCAGTCGTTAATCAGTAAAGGAAAAGCTTTGCGATACTGATAAGCACGATCCGCATTCGATTCTCCCTGGTACCAGATGACACCGCGCATTGCAAACGGAATCAAAGGGTTTACCATTGCATTAAAAAGCAAGGTAGGAAAATCGTTCGGGCCTACTGATATTTTGATGTTTGTCTTTTCAATTTGCGCACGCCAGTTGCCGGTCAAAGAAAGTGTGTGTTCGCCAATGGTTAGTTTCACTTCGTTGCTGTCGCCATAAATGCCGCCGCCACCGCCGGTATCTTCTACACGAACGGCAATTACATTTTTACCGGCCTGCAACAAACCTGCGGGTACATCGTATTTCCTTTTTACATTGTATCCATTGGTGCCACCTACCAGTGTGCCGTTGATGTAAGTGCTGTCATTATCATCAATGGTTGCCAATTGCAACACGCCCTTTTTTCCTGCATCTTCTGCCGGTACATTAACCGTTTTGCGCATCCATACAACGCCATCAATTGCTGAAAGAGGTGCTTCGCTCCAAAGACCGGGCACGTGTATCTGATGCCAGTTGTTATCATCCATGTTGGCTTCTTTCCACAACGATGTATTTTGATTGTTGGAAGAACCCTGCCACGCTTCAATTAGCTGGTTAGCGGCAGCCGCTTTTTGTTTTACCAAAGAATCGAGATTGAGCAGCGGCATACCAGCAATCATACTCTTAAATTCAGGGCTGTTTTCAAACGCTTCATGGCTTGTCCACGTTTCTACAATAGTGCCTCCCCACGATGTATTGAGCAGGCCAACGGGCACTTTTAATTTATTGTACAACTCCCTTGCAAAGAAGTAACCCGCTGCTGTAAAATCGCCCGCCGTAGCTGGGCTGCACACTTTCCATTCGCCTCCTGTAATATCTTCCTTTGGTAACGAGCTTATGGCATTCGGCACTTTAAAATGCCGTATCATCGGGTAGTTTGCATTCGCTATTTCCTGCTCGTAATTGTTGATTTTTCCCCAGCCTTCAATAGGCATTTCCATGTTCGATTGTCCTGAGCAAATCCATACTTCACCGACCATTACATTGTTAAATGTTATGTTGTTCGTTCCTTTTACTGTTAATTGGTAAGGACCACCGGCAGCCGTTTGTTTCAACGTTACCGTCCATTTACCCTTGCCGTCTGCCGTTGCTGTGGCTGTTTGCCCTTCCAAGCCAACCGTAACTTTTTCGCCGGGCACTGCCCAACCCCAAACAGGAATGGGTTTGTTTCTTTGCAACACCATGTTATCGCCAAAAATTTTGGGTAAACTCACATTGGCATACAACAAATGACAACTGAATAAGGCAATAATGAATAAACAAATTTTGTTCATAGAGCTTTTTTGAATGTGCGGTAAGGAAATGTTTGAGCTGATAAAGATAAGTGGTAGCCATTTTTTATAGTAGAAAAAAGAGGCAAAAACAAATCATTATCAAATCATCTTTAGTTAAGAAATGGAAAGAGCCATTGCAGTTGGTACTGTAGTTTTACTTCTCATCGGTACAAAAATATTTCAAACCGATACAGGGCTTCAAATAACGGCAAAAACAAAAATGCGGTTGAGCAAATTCATTCGTGTTGCTTTGCAAAGCTCTTTATTCTTCAAAAGAAATCAAATTGGTTATGCCTGAATTGAACGTTCGCTTCTTTTGTTTTTGCCTCTTTTTATTTACTTCAAAATGGGGGCTTGCGCAACCCGAAAAAGTACCGCCTTTGTACGAGCAAACGAGCGAAGTGAACAACGTAATGACGAAGTTCTACGCCGATTGGGGCAACCTCGAGCGATTTTATGTAATTGAAAATTCGCCTGAACGAAGACAACGTTTGCTGTCGGTTGTGAACGATTATATTCAGCAGCTCCAGCAACTTCCCTTCGATAGTTACAACACCGGAACAAAGGTTGATTTTGTTCTCTTCAACCGCGACCTGCATGACCTGCAATATAACCTGCAAAAAGAAGAAAAAGAATACAATGCCATCAAGCAATGGGTGCCGTTTGCCGATAGCATTTATGCCATGGAAAAAAGGCGCCGCCGCGGTGCCATACCCGATGCGCAAAAGATGGCGAATGACCTGAACAACATGGCAAAACAAGTAAAAGGATTGCAACAAAAATGGGCAAAAGAAAACTTCATTTCGTTTGAAAACGGGAGGCGTGCAGAAGGTACGATTGCGGGCTTGCGCGATGCACTCAAAAGCATTTATGGTTTCTACAATGGCTACGATCCTTTGTTCACCTGGTGGGTGCCGCAGCCGTATCACCAATTGGATAGTGTGCTGACGGTGTATGCCGATTCCATCAAAAAGAAAGAACAAAGCATTTCTCCGCAAAAACCGGATAGTAGCGGTATTAAGGGCAACCCGATTGGTGAAGCCGAAATCAAACGGCAACTGCAAAATGAAATGATTCCTTACTCGCCGGAAGAACTGGTTGCTCTTGCCAATAAAGAGTTTGCCTGGTGCGATAAAGAAATGCTGAAAGCCAGCAGAGACGCAGGTTTCGGTGATAACTGGAAAGCGGCTTTGGAAAAAGTAAAAACCACTTATGTGCCACCTGGTGAGCAACCCACTGCAATGATGAAATTATACGATGAATCGGTTGGCTTTATCAAACAACATGATTTAATAACCATTCCGCCGCTGGCAGAAGAAACTTGGCGCATGAGCATGATGTCGCCCGAACGGCAACGTGTAAATCCTTTCTTTTTAGGCGGTGAAGAGTTTATCATTTCGTATCCTACCAATACCATGAGCCAGGATGATAAGCTGATGAGTATGCGCGGCAACAACCCGCATTTTTCACGTGCTACGGTGCATCACGAATTGATAGCCGGGCATGGACTTGAATTTTACATGATGAACCGTTATAAATCGTATCGTCATTTTGATACACCGTTCTGGATTGAAGGCTGGAGTTTGTACTGGGAAATGTTGTTGTGGGATTCGGGCTTTCCACAATCGCCTGAAGACCGCATTGGTATGCTGTTCTGGCGCATGCATCGTTGTGCGCGCATCATCTTTTCATTAAACTATCATCTTGGTAAATGGACACCGCAACAGTGCATTGATTTTTTGGTTGATAGAGTAGGACATGAGCGAGCCAATGCAGAAGGTGAAGTGCGCCGTTCGTTTGAAGGTGGTTATGGTCCGTTGTACCAGGTTGCTTATATGATTGGTGGTTTGCAAATCATGCAATTGAAGCACGAACTGGTAGATACAAAGAAGATGACGTACAAAGAGTTTCATGATGCGTTTCTTCAGCAAAACGAAATGCCGATAGAAATGGAACGCGCCATTTTGGAAAACAAACCACCGGCAAAAGATTTTATATCTGCCTGGAAATTTTATCAGTTTGACAAGAAATAGGAAGGGTGATGAAGGAAGAGAGTTTGGTTTTGCACCAATTTTTCAATAAAAAAATTGGTGCAAAACCAAACATCTTTGTTGCATAACAATTGTGTTTTATGGCTTCTATCATTGATAGAAGTAAACGATGAAAGCATCGGTTTATAATGCAACACAAATCACCGGCATCTTTCAATAGCAGGAAAAACAAATGAAAACAACAATCATCATCGGCGGAGGCATCATTGGGTTAAGCAGTGCTTACTACTTGCATCAATCAGGACACAAAGTTATTGTGTTGGATAAGAACGGCTTTACCGACAATTGCTCGTATGGAAACATGGGTTATGTATGCCCAAGTCATTTCATTCCTCTGGCAGCGCCCGGCATTGTTTGGAATGGTTTAAAATGGATGTTCAACAACCGAAGTCCTTTTTATGTGCAGCCTTCGCTGAATACTGCATTAATGGATTGGGGTTTGAAATTTATGCGAAGCGCCAACCGGAAGAATGTAGAAGCTGCCGCTGTTCCGTTGCGGGATATTGCCTTGTTCAGCCAGAACGAATACCGCGAATGGGAAAAACTGCCTCACTTCAGTTTTGCTTTCGAAAGCAAAGGCATCCTTGAAATTTTTAGAACAGAAGCGGTTGGTCATCATGCGGCTGAAACGGTTAACGCTGGTAAAAAGCTTGGATTAGAAGTAGAACTGATAGATGATAAAGGTTTGAAAGAACTGGAACCGCAAACCAGTATGAATGCAAGAGGTGCTATTTATTTCAGATGCGATTCGCATTTGTATCCCAATAAACTGATGTCTTCTTTGATAGCGTATTTAAAAAGTGAAGGCGTACAGTTGACAAAAGGAGAGGTAAATGGCTTTGAAAAAAAGAATGATAAAATAACCAAAGTGCTTGCCGGTGAGCAGGTATATGAATGTGATGAAGTAGTGGTGGCGGCAGGATCGTGGAGCCGGGAAGTGGCTGCCCTGTTAAATACCAAGATTCCTTTGATGCCGGGACGCGGCTATTCATTTACATTAGAAGATTCGCCATATCAACTCAACCGTCCGGCTATTCTTATGGAAGGCAGGGTTGCCATCACGCCGATGGATGGCAACAAGATGCGCTATGGCGGAACCATGGAAGTGGTAAGCACGAATACGCCGCCACGTTATCATCGCGTGGAAGGCATTGTGAAAGCGATAAAAGATTTCTTGCCACAGTTCAATATTCCAATGCCAGCGAAGGAACAAATTTGGTATGGGTATCGTCCTGTTTCGGCGGATGGCTTGCCTTATATTGGCCGAATCAAAAAATACAATAACGTTGTTGTTGCTACCGGGCATGCAATGATAGGTTTAAGCCTTGGAGCAGGCACCGGAAAGCTAGTAAGTCAGTTGGTAAACGAACAAGCACCGGGTGTAGCTTTAAAAGCATTTGAAGTAGAACGGTTTGGATAAAGCTGAAGCCAATGTTTTGAAATGCCTTTTTTATTCAGCAGAAGTTGTATTGCTGTTTTGCGCAAAGCCTTTACTGATGGGGTTTCCAGCCCTTGTAAATCATACATCTAACCTCATACATCCTACGAGAATCCGGCTTGTATGCTTTTCTTTTTATGCAACTTCATACACCGGATGCGTGTTGTGAAAATAGCTATCCACATATTCTTTCGGCGACTTTTTAGTAATGCTTTTAAATACCCGGTTGAAATTGGTAATGCTGTTAAAGCCTGTATTGTAAGCAACCGAAGCAATGCTGTCGAAGCTTTTATTTACTAATTGTTTGCAGGCTTCATTAATGCGTACCTGGTTCACAAAAGAAACGAGTGTATGGTGTGTGTGCTTTTTAAAATAGCGGCAGAATGCCTGTGGCGTCATGTACGCTAATCTCGCTACTTCTTCCAGCGTAATGGGCTGATGATAATTCTGCATCACATAATTGTAAATGGTAGCAATGCGAATGCCTTCCGTATCGCTGTAACTGGCGTTTTCTGTTCCGCTTGACAGTGGTTGCAGGTTTTGGATTTGCGCCATTTCTTTTAGCAAACTAATGAACTGATAAAACTGTTCAACACCGCTTGTGTTATTTACAGAAAGCATTTTTTCCGATAGTTTCTTTACTGCCGCCTGGGGAATACAAAAGCCATTGTTGTGTTGTTCGATGAAGTTGTGTAAATGTTTTATTTCAGGTATAGAAAAAAACGAAGCCAATTGCGAATTCGGGCTAAAATAAATATCAATGTGTTGCACTTCTTTCTTGCCGGCTGCTTCAAAATAAGAAGGGTCGTTTTTAAATACATGCGGCTGGTTCGCACCTATCCAATAAATTTCATTGCTTTGAAAAGCGTGCATATTATTATCAGTAACCAAAGTGCCTTCTCCTTTGATAATCCAGGTTAGCTGCACTTCATTATGCCGGTGTAAATGAGGATAAAAATAAGGCAAGGTTTCTTCCTTAGTGATGATGGTTTTGTTTTCAGGAACCGGCAATGTAAACTGGAGAATTTTCATGGCAATTGATTGTAATAAGTGTAAATTCAGCCTTTATTTCAATGCCCGAATTTACAGATATTATCTTCAAACTTCAAAATCGTAAATGGGGAAGGTTAGAATCCGGTTTGTTTTTGTCAATATTTATTTATATTCGGGGAAAGCCTAAAATTCTTCCTTCATAAATTTTTCTAAACAAAAAGAACGGTTAATATCTGTTGAGGAATGATTAATAAACATTTATTGGCTTGCAGAAAGAAAGAATAATTTTGGGTAAAACTAAAAATATGGCAATCGAATGGAAAGGTGTGTTTCCTGCACTCACCACCAAATTTGATAAAGACGATCAGCTTGACCTTCCTGCTTTTGAAAAAAACTTAACTGCACAGTTAGAGGCCGGTGTAGAAGGAATTATTTTAGGGGGTACGCTTGGTGAAAGCAGCGTACTCACCGGCGAAGAAAGAGAAACGCTGGTTAAGTTTTGCGTTGAAAAAGTAGCCGGTGTTGTACCCGTTGTAATGAACATTGCAGAAGGCGCTACCCGTGAGGCTGTGAAGGCGGCAAAGAGTGCCAAAAAGTGGGGCGCAGAAGGCTTGATGTTGTTGCCACCGATGCGCTACAAAAGCGACCACCGCGAAACGGTTACTTACTTTAAAGCCGTTGCTGATGCCACCGATCTGCCCATTATTTTATACAACAATCCGGTTGATTACAAAACTGAAATTACGCTGGCTATGTTTGATGAATTGGTGGATGTTCCTACCATTCAGGCAGTAAAAGAATCCACCCGCGATGTTACTAATGTAACCCGCATGATTAACCGCTTCGGCGAACGTTTTAAATTGCTATGCGGTGTAGATACTTTGGCAATGGAAGAATTGTTGCTCGGCGCGCATGGCTGGGTGGCGGGGTTGGTATGCGCTTTTCCTGCTGAAACGGTTGCCATTTACAAGCTGGTAAAAGGAGGCAAAATAGAAGAAGCTGTTGCCATCTATCGCTGGTTCATGCCGTTGCTTGAATTGGACATTCATGCCAAGCTTGTGCAATACATCAAACTGGCTGAAACCGGCGCTGGCATTGGTACTGAGTACGTTCGCGCACCCCGCTTAACGCTGATTGGAAAAGAAAGAGATGCGATATTAAACATCATCAACGAGGCATTGGCAAACCGTCCTTCGTTGCCCGAATATCATTCTTTAAAAGAAAAAGCAGCTTTTGCTGTATAGAGCCTTTTATTGTAAAAACAAACTTTACTACAGAGAACATAAGGTAAGGAGTTTTCGAAGAGAAATAATAGCATAGGAGTTACGAGATTAAAGTAGGTAGTAACCACGGAGTGAAGGGAGGCTTGCACGGAGTTTCAAAGAGATCATAAACTGAACATCCAGCTACTCCGTAGTTCACTCTTTCAACTCCGTGGTAAAACAAATCCTGCCTCACTTCTGCGCAACTTCTATCTCTGCGAAAACTCATATTTCTTCCTTCTCTGCGATAAAATCATCATCATAAAATACAAGTTTTTTATGTACGAAACCATTGAAAAAGAGGCAAAAACAAACCTTGCAGTAACTGTAAATGAAGTGATGCAAAATGCTTCCACAGCTTTCAATCAATACAAAAAATTGTCTTCCGCAAAGCGGGCCCATTTTTTAGAAACCATAGGCGATGAAATTGAGGAAGAGAGAGAAGCCCTGGTACAAACAGCACATGAAGAAAGCCATCTTCCGTTAGCCCGATTAAATGGCGAATTAACGCGTACCACCAACCAATTGAAGATGTTTGCAGCTCTCATCAAAGAAGGCAGTTGGGTAGAAGCTTCCATTGATACCACCAATGCAACTCTTACACCCGCTAAGCCCGATATAAGAAAAATGCTTGTGCCCGTTGGACCTGTTATTGTGTTTGGCGCTTCTAATTTTCCGTTTGCTTTTTCCACCGCCGGCGGCGATACGGCAAGTGCATTGGCTTCCGGTTCTTCGGTGGTTATTAAAGGTCATCCGGCTCATGCCCATACTTCTGAACTGTGTTTTCAATCATTGAAAAAGCCATCGCTGTGAGTGGCGTTCCGCAACATACTGTTCAGCATGTGGCAGGAACTGGGAATGCGATTGGTAAAGCATTGGTGATGCATCCATTGACAAAAAGTGTTGGCTTTACAGGCTCACTTGCCGGTGGCAGAGCGCTGGTTGAGTATTCGAATCAGCGCGAAATTCCTATCCCTGTTTTTGCTGAAATGAGCAGCATTAATCCGGTTGTTTTTTATCCCGATGCAATCAATAAAAACAGCGAAGCGCTGGCGGTTCAATATGCAGGTTCTATTACTATGGGTGTAGGACAATTTTGCACCAATCCGGGCATTTTATTAGGGTTAAAAAATAGCGCATTTCAAAACTTTTTGGACCTGCTGGGAAAAGAAATTTCTAAGGTGCAACCGCAGCCCATGCTGCACAGCGGCATTTGCGCCTCATACAAAAACGGATTGGCTCAAATGCTGAATGGGCATGGTTTGCAGGTGATTGCACAATCTTCAACAGAAGCGAAAGAAGGAGAAGGGGCGCCATTGCTTTCTTCAGTTCATGCAGACGATTTTTTACAAAATCCTCATTTTACGGAAGAAGTATTTGGACCGTATTCACTGGCTGTGATTTGCGATGATAAAGAGCAACTGAAACAGGCTTTGCAAAATTTGAGAGGGCAATTAACTACAACCGTTATTGCAACCGATAAAGACGTTGAAGAGTTTTCCGATGTAATAGAATTACAGCAAACTTTAGCCGGAAGAATTCTTTTGAATGGTGCGCCAACGGGCGTAGAAGTTTGTGCCAGCATGGTGCATGGCGGTCCGTATCCGGCTACTACCGATGCACGTTTTACTTCGGTAGGAACCACTGCTATTAAGCGTTGGGTGCGCCCGCTTTGCTTTCAGAATTTTACACAAAGAATGTTGCCCGATGAATTGAAAAATGAGAATCCGTTGGGCATCCTGCGATTGGTAAACAATGGTTATACAAGAGAAGCGATTGGGTGAGTTATGAGTTATGAGCTACGAGCTGATAGCTACAAGCTGCAAGTAAGAAGATACAAGGAACAAGATGGGAATGTCATAAGAATTCGATGAGAGTTATTCAGCGCGCGTCATTCCGCAATTGCCGCCAACACGATGACTTTACTGTAATCAAGCTTGCAGGCGCTTTGTGCGGAACCTGATGACTGAACTTCCGCACAAAACCCTCGCAGAAGCGTAAAGGTGCAGCATGGTGCCGAGGGTCCCTCACAGTATTGTGGGGACAGAATGACGCCACTTTGATTTCTTTAGATAAGTTTTGATGAAACACGTAAATACTAACAGAACCAAGCTATAAAAACAAGTTTCAAGAAACAAGCGAATGAAGAAGAATTTTTTTTGCGTGGATGCACACACCTGCGGCAATCCGGTACGGTTGGTGGCAGGTGGCGGACCTCAGTTAGAAGGAAAGAACATGAGCGAAAAACGCCAGCATTTTTTGAAAGAATACGACTGGATAAGAAAAGGATTGATGTTTGAACCACGCGGGCACGACATGATGAGCGGAAGCATTCTCTATCCGCCGCACGATCCGCAAAACGATGTGGCTGTTTTGTTCATTGAAACGAGTGGCTGTTTGCCTATGTGCGGGCATGGCACTATCGGCACCATTACCATTGCCATTGAAGAAGGATTGATTCAACCCAAAACGCCGGGCACCGTTCGCATGGAAGCACCGGCAGGTTTGGTTTTGATACAATACAAACAGGAAGGGGCGAAAGTAAAATCGGTAAAGCTTACTAATGTGCCTTCTTTCTTAGCCGCCGAAGGAATAGAAGTGGAATGTCCTGAACTGGGTATGCTGAAAGTAGATGTAAGCTATGGCGGTAATTTTTATGCCATCGTAGATGTGCAGGAAAACTTTCCCGGCTTGGAGTTCTTCAGTGCTGATAAACTCATCATGTGGAGTCGGGTAATGCGCCAGCGCATTAATAATGCGAACAGTTTTGTTCATCCCGATGATTCTACGATTCAAGGTTGTTCTCATATCTTGTGGACAGGTGATGTGTTGGACAAATCTTCAACCGCACGCAATGCAGTTTTTTATGGCGACAAAGCCATTGATCGCTCGCCTTGCGGAACCGGAACATCAGCACGCATGGCGCAATGGTATGCAAAAGGAAAGCTGAAGAGGGGCGATCCATTTATACACGAAAGCATTATCGGTTCAAAATTTATCGGAACGATTGAAGAGGAAGTGATGGTGGGCGATAAAAAAGCCATTCGCCCAGGCATTGATGGCTGGGCAAGGATTTACGGCTACAACACCATTTCCATTGATCCCGAAGACGATCCGTATGCGTATGGCTTCCAGGTGTTATAGGTACAGGTGTTGGAAAGATGTTCCATTTTGCATAAAAAGTATTCTGTATTGAACCCGACGGGTTCACGTGTTTGTAGAAGAATTACGATTATGTTTTGAACTGGCTCCATCGGAGCCGCGTAATGATAAGGAAAACACACTACTTACGTGGCTCCGATGGAGCCGGTTCATTGATGACTCAATCACTTTGCTACAAACACATTTCCCTACGGGGATTTTAAATTCTTTCGAATCCGTATCGTGTTGCAGATTTGGTTTTACCCGAAAAATAAAGAGTAAAAACGATTAATGAAACGGTTCAAAGTGAAATCATTTATCTTACAAAAACAACAATTCAAATCCTCATCGGCTATCATAAAATTACGATTATGAAAAAACGACATTTCAAAAAATGGATGGCTTTGAGCGCAACCGGCTTTTGGTTTTGCGCTCTTTTTGCGCAGCAGTCATCCACCGATTATCCCATTCAGCCGGTGTCATTTACAAAGGTGCATCTTACCGATAAATTCTGGCGGCCGCGCTTAGATACCAATGCCAAAGTTACCATCCCTTACATCTTAGATAAATGCCGCACCGAAGGCAGGATTGACAACTTTCTCATCGCAGCCGGTAAAAAAAAGGGCAAGCTGAGTGCGTTTCCTTTTGATGATACGGATCTGTACAAATTACTGGAAGGAGCTTCTTACAGCTTGCAGGAAAAGTACGATGCAAAGCTCGACAGGCAGATGGATACGCTCATCAAAATCATTGGCGATGCACAGGAGCCGGATGGTTATCTCTACACGTTTCGCACGGCACATGTAGCGCACCCGCACGAATGGATTGGCAGCAAGCGTTGGGAGAAAGATTCCATCTTAAGCCACGAATTGTACAACTGCGGGCACCTGTACGAAGCAGCCGTTGCACATTATGCAGCCACAGGTAAAAAAACGTTTTTAAACATTGCTATCAAGAATGCCGATTTATTAGTCAAAACATTTGGTCCGGATAAATTGCATGAATATCCCGGTCATCAGATTGTTGAATTGGGACTGGCAAAAATGTATCGCGTTACAGGGAAAAAACAATATTTGGATTTAGCCAAATTTTTCTTGGATGTGCGTGGCCCCGGCGGTGATGTGTACAACCAGGCAAACGTAAAACCAGTTGATCAAACCGAAGCCGAAGGTCATGCTGTAAGAGCAGCTTATATGTACACCGGCATGGCCGATGTAGCTGCGCTTACCGGCGATAAAGCGTACCTGAAAGCCATTGATACCATTTGGAAAAGTGCGGTAGATAAAAAGTTATACATCACCGGAGGCATTGGTGCAACCGGCGGTGGCGAAGCGTTTGGCGCCAATTATGAATTGCCCAACATGAGCGCGTATGCCGAAACCTGCGCCGCCATTGCCAACGTGTATTGGAACTTGCGCATGTTTCTCCTGCATGGCGATGCTAAGTACATGGATGTGCTGGAACGCACGCTGTACAACGGTTTGCTCAGTGGCATCTCGTTAAGCGGCAACCGTTTTTTTTATCCCAATCCATTGGCATCGGTTGGCCAGCATCAGCGTAGTGCTTGGTTTAGCTGTGCCTGCTGCATTACCAACATGACGCGCTTTTTGCCTTCTATGCCGGGCTATATTTATGCAAAAGATAAAAAGGGTGTGTTTATCAATTTGTTTGTTTCAAACAATGCTACTATCGCCCTTCCGCAAACCGAAGTACAACTTACACAACAAACCGATTATCCCTGGCAGGGAAAAGTAGCTATATCGGTTAACCCTGTAAAAGAAGCCAGTTTTGCTTTGCGCATCCGCATTCCGGGTTGGGCGCAGAACGAGCCGGTGCCGGGTGATTTGTATTCTTTTGTCATTAATAAAGAACCATCCATCCCGGTTTTTATTAATGGTAAAAAAGAGGACTATGCAACTGAAAATGGCTATGCTGTTATCAACCGCAAATGGAAAAAGGGAGATGTGGTAACGGTTTATTTTCCAATGGAAGTGCAAAAAGTAAAAGCCATTGATTCGGTAAAAGCTGATGAAGGCAGATTTGCTTTGCAGCGAGGCCCTCTTGTGTATTGCTTAGAAGGTGTTGACCAGAAAGACAGCACTGTGCAAAGTCTCGTGATTGATACGGCTGCGGTTATCAACGCAGTTTATAAGCCTGAGGTTCTTAACGGAATTACAGAACTTTCAACGCAGGGTTATACGGTTGCAAAAGAAAAAAACGGCAATGAGAAATTGGGGCAAAAACAAACCATCACTGCCATTCCTTATTATAGCTGGAACAACCGGGGTGCTGGCGAAATGGAAGTGTGGATTCCTTATTCTGCCGATAAGGCAAAACCAAAAAGGGAACCTACCATTGCATCGAAAGCAAAAGCTTCTTCCTCCGTTCATAATAAGCTGATGGTGAAAGCGCTGAACGATCAGTTTGAGCCTGCCGACAGCAAAGACCAAAGCACCAACTATTTGCATTGGTGGCCCGCTAAAGACACTACCGAATGGGTGCAGTATGATTTTGACAAGCCTTATACCATTTCGGAAAGCAAAGTGTATTGGTATGATGATAAGCCCTGGGGTGGTTGCAACTTACCCGCTTCCTGGAAACTGTATTATAAAAAAGAGGACGAATGGCTCCCGGTAAAGAATACCGGCGACTACGAAATTGCAAAAGATAAATACAACACCGTGCATTTTGAGCCGGTAACTACAACAGGCTTGCGCATGATTGTTCAGTTGCCAAAAAATGATGCTTCGGGCATACACGAATGGACGGTGGAATGATGGAGTTTGGTTTTGCAGGAATTTATTTTCAGCGTTGGAGTATGGCTGCAGGTTGAAAATTTCTCCTTGTCGAAGCGGGGGCTTCATAGCAAGGGCTTGCGCCTTAGCATGAGACCCTGCGGTAGATATTCTAAGAGAATACATCTTGTGCTAATGCACTATAAGGAATTGCAGTAGTGAATCTATTTACCGCAGGGTCTCATGCCATCGCACAAAAGGCTTGACTATGAAAACCCCGCTACGACATAAGAAAATTTTATAAACCCACTGTTGTGCGTTCGTGTTATTTCCTTATTTGGAGGGCATTGGTGGCAAGTCCATATTATGCATGACAACTATAACCCATTGTCCATTTTTTTGTGGTGTCATAATAACATTTGCAAGTCCTTTTCTATCTGCCCACGGCTTGCCATCAGGAAATGTTGCTCCTGTCATCCTCCATGCAATATCAACGGCTGCCACATCGGGTTTTATGAACCGCACTTTTTTGTTTTCGGCTATAAGTGTACTGGATTTAAAAATAGTTGAGAACATAGGAGCATGAAATTTTTCAATTGCTAATCGTCCTTTTGCAGACTCAGCAAAAACATTTGAAAAATCAGCATCTTCAGCAAACAGCATCGAAAATGCTTTAGCGTCATGAATGTTCCAACTGTCTGAGAACCTTAAAATCGTTTGTTGAATAGAGTCATTGGCATTTTTTTGATAGCTGTCTGTTTGTGCCAAAACTTTTTGTGGGTTAATAACTACAATGCATAACATTATATAGAGTGTCGCATAAAAAAGTTTTTTTTCCATTTTTCATTTTTAGTTAGTCAATTAATTAGTAGTCAGTTATATTTATTTCCAGCATGACGTACAACGCTCCACTGCCTGCTGCCGGAGCGGTATTCCGTGCACATCAGCCTAAAAGTAGAACAAAAAGATGAAAAGAGAACTGCTGCTGATTAGCTTCCGTCAGCCGCTATGGCAGCAGGCATCCTGTTAGGCGCATTACTTTCGCTTATCCTATAATCATTTTTGGTAATAGCTCAAATCACACGTATGTATAGCAGAAACATCTGTCAGAAGTCTGTAATTATACATGGCACAATCTACAAAAGTTGCAAGGCTGTTTTTCGTCTTTGACCTCAACAGAGTGCCTTTTGAAGGGTTGTCAGAAACTATGCTTGCCCGGTGCACCATCCATTCAATGTCTTTTGCTTCCTCAGTCAAATAATTGATTACCGCTTCATTGTCTCTGTGTTGTCCAAGAAGACCCGAGAACCGAACCAGTGTATTTTTTAAAACCCAAAACATAAAAGGAAGTCTTTTTTTATAGGGACGGCTAAAGCCTCCTGCCTGATACAATAAACGTTTTACACCTTGGCGACGCATAGCTGGAATTAGTTTTTTAGTAAACGCGGTATTTATGTTTTCCAGTTTTTGTGTTTGGGCATCTCCTACCATATTAATTACAAAGTCCACCCCATTCAAAAGCTCATCCATAGCAGCATAATCAGTGATAGAACCTTTAATCAGTTTCAGATCGGGATTTTGTATGTTCATTTTTTCAGGGTTTCGAACGAAAGCTATTACACGATGTCCTTCCTGGAGTGCAATTGAAACAAAGTGGTTTCCTGTTCTTCCTGTTGCACCAAACACGAGAAATGTATATTTTGAACTTGTCATTTTGTTTGTTGTTCATTATTGCGCCTAATGTTCCGATATTGCTGAAGGGTGGGTAATAGAATTCCTTCAGTCTCCCGGCAACCGAAGCTAATGAATGATTTATTCATTAGCCAAATTTATAACGTCGAGCTGAATATGCGGCTAAATTGAAAAACAAATGCTGAAACACTGCTTCCGTCAACCCATCTTTTGGCAATACTTATCCTACGTTTACATTTTCTCAGAATTGGTGTAATGTTGGCTGTAGTGCTTCTGTTTATTTTGCTTTTACATTTTTGATAAGCTCTTTCAATTCTTTGTCAAAAATATTATCAACGTCAGCCTTATCATAAATAGTAAGTAGGCTAACGATTACCTCTTCATCAGAAATTTTCTCGGTAACTCCGATTACAACTGTTTGAACAAAAGATATAACTCGTGCTCCGCCACTTTTACCTTTTCCCTTGCTTGAAATTTTTAATCGGATTTTGTAAGCGTCTTGCCCTAATGAAGTTCCAAGTCTCGGTGTTACCGTTAATTCTTTTTTCAAGAGTAAGCAAGTCTTTAGATAAAGAATGATATTTTTTAAGAAGTGGTTTTGCAGCAGCACTAAAAGACCTCGTAATGTTAACTGTTACTTTAACGCAAAAAATCTTTTAGCGTTTGCAACTTTTTTCCAGATTTTTTCGTGTCTTGAATTTCGGTTAAGCCTTCTTTTATTCCAGTCAAGACTTTAAGCTTATTTTGGAGTTTAGAGTAATCTTGATTTATTTTTTCCCAGGTTTTTAAAGGAACTAAAACAGAAGTCTTATCTCCTTTCTCGTCAACCATATATTTTAATGCAGTTGCCATAAAATCTTTTTTCAAAACTATAAAATATCTGTGAATTGCGAGTCGTCGGCGCATTACAGCCAACGGTTTTGGGCTTGGCTGCAGGTGGGGCATTCTGTGTTACCCCAGCCCAACCTTTGGCCTAAAGCCAAATATATAACTAATTATTCGGCACTTATTTGTCTGACCCACTTGCGCCAAACCCTTGTAAGCAGAAGTGCAGTCTACTTTAGAAAACTCAAATTATAACTCCCATTGAATCTGTAATTTGTCCAACCTTTTACAACATCTTTATTGTTGTATCGTGGGATTTTGAAATTTATAATAAGTGATGAATCTTTAATATCTATCTCACCTTTTAAATTACTTTGAAAGCTGTAACCTTTGGTATAAACTAAATTAATGCTGTCCGAAGGTATTGTTTTTTGAATTTTTGAGATATAAATTCAGTCCGCAGAATGACCATTATATTTTTCAAAAGAGAAGTTGTGAACACTTCCTCGTCCCTTTATAGTATATGGCAATTCAATTTCTAACGAGTCAGATTTATAGGGCCGTAGATATGCAATGCCTTTCGTTTTTTCTGTCAAATAACAACTTGAAAGTGCTAACTCTAAAATGATTGTCAAGAAAATTGTAACAGTCTTTAGTCTTAGCATTAAAAGTCTTATTGTGATAAAAGCAAATTGCATTTCTGCTTACTCAAAAATATGCGCTATTATTTATCTCACAAAACTGCGCGCAATTGACACAATCAAATTATAATCAAGCACAACAAAAAAACGTGCAAAACCAAACAACTGCGCCCATACAACTTCCGCGCATTTCTATTGTTATAAGGGATCGGTTATTTTTAATAGAAGAAACTATGTTCAAAACAAGAGCAGTTGAATGAATTAATTTCATTCAACTGCTTTTTGCGTAATAATTTCTTTACAAGTTAATAGCCACCTTCGCATACAACTTTCTTCCGTTAAAGCCCATCTGCACAGGATCCCAGGCAGCACCGGCTTCACCATCGTAAGCCGATAAACGCGCGCCGGGTACAATGCCATAATTCGGATGCACATTGAACAAATTATCAGAACCAATAAACAAAGTGCCGCCTTTGAAAAGCTTGTAGGAGATATACACATCGCTTACAACTTTGCCATTATAATTGAATTGTTCCAACACTTGTTTGCTACCCCCATCTAACGTAACCAGTGGCGGGTAAGCCTGGTCGTAGCCATAACCCAAAATGGTGATTTTACCATAATAAGTAAAATGCGCACCAATGCCCCATTTGCCCAAGCCATAATCAAGACTTAAACCACCTTTTAGCGGAGGCGCAGAGGCCAACACATAATCTTTTTCCCGGTCGCTAAAGAAAGCTTGTTGGTGCAGGTAAGTATCATTCAGTGCGGCAGGTACGTTTATCTTATCAATTGTCATGTGTTGCACATTTCCAGCCAGTAAAGCTCTGAAGTTGTTTTTGCCCCAATTTTTTGAATAAGAAAGCACCACGTCCAAACCATAATTGGTGGTGTTTACGGCATTGGCATAAAACTGAGCCTGCGACACATTCAACTGTGTCAGGATAGATTTAATAGCAGCTACCGAAGTATCAAACTGACCGGAAAGCACCACACGGTTTTTTATCTTTACCATATATCCGTCAACTGAAACCGTCCAGTCGGTGGCAGGTTTCCACGAAAATCCGAGACTTGCATTTACTGACGTTTCCTGTTTTAAATTAGGTATGCCGGCAGCTTTGGTAATGGGGTTATTGTTGGGTGCAATTTTTACCTGGAACAATCTTCCGCCCTGCACATTGGTGAATGTGTTGCTGAAATTAATTTGCTGCAATGAAGGCGCACGATAACCCGTGCTAAAAGAGCCTCTCAGATTGAAGTTGTGCGTGATCTTATATCTCGTATCAAATTTATAAGTAGCGAGGGAGCCAAAATCGCTGTAATGCTCAAAGCGTCCTGCTGCGCCAATCAACCAGTTTCGGGTTACATCCAATTCTGCATCCACATAAGCCCCAAACACATTGCGTTTGGCGGTTACTTCATCGGCCGGCTGAAAGCCAGGAAAACCCTGTGCGCCGCTCCCTTTGCTAATGTCATAATTGGCATAGGAAGCAGGTTCGCCCGCATAAATTCCATATTGCTCATATCGGTATTCAGCGCCAAAACTCAACGTAAAGCCATGCGCAACTGTTTTGAAATGCCTGCTGATGTCGGCATTGGTTGTGTTTTGTAAAAAATAAAAACCACCGTCGTTGAAATTGTTGATGTCGGCTCCCGGCTGCCCGGCTATAGAAGCATTAAAAGTGCCTTGCCCAAAATAATGAAAGTTGTTTCCGCCAATGGTATTGCTAATGTCCCAGTCCCATCCACCTCTTGTAATGCCTTTAAAACCGGAGGCTAAGGAAGCATCTGTAATATGTACATTTTCCAATGGATTAAAGTAAACACTGCTGGTATCGCCCGGCGAAGCAAAGTGCATGATGCCGGGTACAAAAATTAAATTGCCATTGCTGGTAGTAGGAAAACGGGCAGGACTACTTCCGAAATTTCTTGAATAGGCATAAGCATTCGATATTTTGTAGTTATATCCTCCAAAAAAATAAAACTTAGTGTTGGTGTTGGCAATGGGTATTTCAGAATTGATCATTCCGCCCAATGTAGTAACCGAAGCATCGCCTGCTGCCCGCCTGCCTGTGTTGATAGGAAGCGCTTTTGGATTGGCTGCCAAATTGGTATCGGGCGCCTGCCGGAAGGTTTTTCCACTTCTTAAAAAATTGCCTGAAAAATTAATAAAGCCATTATTTTTTCCAATGGGCAAACCATAATTCACACCGAATGTAGCCGTTCTTCCATCAAGCCAATTGCCGGTAATGTACTGGGCTTTGTCAACACTGTTGAGTGTGTTAAACTGGTTGTCGTAATATCCCGAAACACCACCATTAATGCTTAACTTTTTTACGCTGTTGTTGAGAACGATATTGATAACACCTGCAATGGCATCCGAGCCATATTGTGCCGAAGCACCATCGCGCAATATTTCCACACGGTTGATAGAAGCTTCCGGTATAGCATTCAAATCGGTTCCTGAATTTCCACGACCGCGCGTTCCAAAAAGAGCCACAAAAGCGGTTTGGTGTCGGCGCTTTCCATTTATAAGTACCAGCGTTTGATCAGGACCCAATCCGCGCAACGTTGCCAGATCAATAGCATCGGCGCCATCGCTGCCCGATTGTTTGTTGTAATTAAAAGATGGTGCAGCTATGTTTAATAAAGAAGTCAAATCGGTTTTGCCGGTTGTTTGCGCCGTTTGCTGCACATTAATCAAATCAACAGGAACAGGCGTTTCGGTTCTTATGCGGCCACCTCCGCGGCTGCCTACCGTTACTACCGGTGTTAATTCCATTGTGCTCGCCTGCAATTGAATGTTGATGTTCGTTTGGTTTTGCACATCTACTGTTTGATCGGCATAACCAATGCTGCTGATGTAAAGCTTGTCGTTGTCTTTCACTTCGATGCTAAATGTTCCGTCGGTTGCTGTAACGGCGCCTTTCCCCGATGGTTTTGCAGTAATGGAAACGCCCGATAAAGTTGCGCCTGCCATATCAGTTATTTTGCCCGTTATCACCCTTTTATTTTGGGCAAAAACAAACATCGTAGGCAATCCTACACACAGAATGATAAACAGAACTTTAGTTATTTTCTTCATAAGATGTTTTTCGTTTTTTAAAATTAGTTTTTGAGTAGTATGCAGTCAAAAATAAAGAAATAAATAATTAAAAGCGGAGTTTGCGTTCGTTTGCTTTTGCCCTAAAATATAATGTCTTTCATTATAATATAAAAACCAGCCTAAAGTTAGGTAAAGATTATTTTGAAGAAAGTTCAACCATCAGTTAATGCATTAAAAACAAAAGTGGTTATATAAATGTTGTAACCTTTTATCATTCTAAACTTCCGTCTTTACCGTCTTCAGAAAACCACCTCAAACCTGACGATAATCACTTTTTCATCTGCTCTTTGTCATTTCACACGCTCTGTTCCACTTTTACTTTTACACCTTCTATTTTACTATAGTATGAGTGTCTTATTCATCTTGCTCATTGCAAGTATTACCGTAGCTGCCGTTTTTCTGGGTGCTTTTTTATACAGTGTAAAAAAGGGGCAGTTTGACGATGAAAAGAGTCCGCCTATCAGAATGCTTTTCGACGATAAACCTTCTTCAACAACCACTGAAAATGAATAAAGAATGATAGAAAAAGAGCTAAAACAAAAAGTGACCACACTGCCCGGCGAAGTAGCTGAAACGCTTGCTGTGGAGCGGTTTTATTACGATAACAAAATCGTAAAAATGTTTGCCTATGCAGTTATGTTTTGGGGTGTGGTGGGTATGCTGGCTGGCTTGCTGGCAGCGTTGCAGATTTATTATCCTGTACTCAACTTTACCCTGCCCGCAACCATATTTGGGCGCGTGCGTCCGGTTCATACCAATGCCGTCGTTTTTGCTTTTGTAGGAAATGGCATTTTTATGGGCGTTTATTATTCGCTGCAACGCTTGTGCAAGGCAAGAATGTTTAGCGACAAGCTGAGCAAAATACATTTTTGGGGATGGCAAGGCATTATTGTAGCAGGCGCCATCACGCTGCTGATGGGACCACTTTGGACAAAGAATATGCTGAACTGGAATGGCCTATTGACATTGCCATTACTATTGTGTGGGTGGTGTTTGGTATTAATATGTTTGGCACCATTTTGAAACGCCGCGAAAGCCATCTGTATGTAGCCATTTGGTTTTACATTGCTACATAGGTTACGGTTGCCATGCTGCACATTGTCAACTCTTTTGAACTGCCGGTTTCCCTCTTAAAAAGCTATAGCTGGTATGCCGGCGTTCAGGATGCACTGGTGCAATGGTGGTACGGACACAATGCGGTGGCGTTCTTTCTTACCACGCCTTACCTCGGTTTGATGTATTATTTTCTGCCGAAAGCAGCCAACCGCCCGGTGTATAGTTACCGCTTGTCTATCATCCACTTTTGGTCGCTCATTTTTATTTACATCTGGGCAGGTCCACACCATTTGTTATACACTGCTTTGCCCGATTGGGCGCAAAGTCTCGGTGTAGTATTTAGTGTCATGCTGATTGCGCCAAGCTGGGGCGGTATGCTTAATGGTTTGTTCACGCTGCGCGGCGCCTGGGATAAAGTAAGAGAAGACCCCATTTTAAAATTCATGGTGATTGCCATAACGGCTTATGGCATGGCAACTTTTGAAGGACCCATGCTGAGCCTGAAAAGCGTAAATGCCATTTCGCACTTTACCGACTGGACGATTGCGCATGTGCACGTAGGCGCATTGGGCTGGAATGGCTTCTTCACCTTTAGCGTATTATATTACATCATTCCGCGCATCTTCAATACACAATTGTATTCAAAGAAGCTTGCCAATACGCATTTCTGGATCGGCGTGATCGGCATTCTGCTTTACACATTGCCTATATACTTCGCAGGCTTTACGCAAAGCACCATGTGGAAAGCGTTCACTCCCGAAGGACAATTGAAATATCAGTTTTTGGAAACGGTGCAATATTTAAAACCGTTTTACCTGATGCGTGCTGTGGGCGGAGCCATTTATCTGGCAGGTGTATTCGTCATGGTTTACAACCTGGCAAAAACAAACCTGCTTAATTATTCACAATTGCTACTAATGCACGTGAGTAAAATATTAATTATAGAAGACAACGATGAAGTAAGAGAGAACAAGGCTGAAATACTGATGCTTTCGGATTATGAAGTAATAACCGCAGCCAACGGCAAAGAAGGCGTGGAAGTGGCGCTGGCACAGCGTCCCGACCTGATTGTATGCGATATTATGATGCCCGTTTTAGATGGCTATGGCGTGCTTCATTTGCTAAGCAAGCATGAGGAAACCGCTACCATCCCATTTATTTTTTTAACTGCCAAAGCCGAGAAAGCAGACTTGCGCAAAGGCATGGAAATGGGCGCAGATGATTATTTAACCAAACCCTTTGATGGCATTGAACTGCTGAACGCAGTAGAAGTGAGATTGAAAAAAGCCGCCGCTGCCAAACAAAAATGGAGCGCAGAAACGGGACAGGTAACAGCTTTTATTGATGGCACAAGGCAAAAAGGTTTAATGCAGTTAACCGGCAACGAAAGCATTATTTATAACTATAAAAAACGCCACATTTTATACAACGAAGGGCAAAAACCCAAAGCTGTGTATTACATTATCAGAGGTAAAATTAAAGTGTATAAAACCAGCGAAGATGGCAAGGAGCTAATTGCAAACATGTTTACCACCGGCGATTTTTTTGCCTATCTGCCGGTGTTGCAGGATATAAACTATAAAGACAATGCTGAAGTGCTGGAGGATGCAGAAATGATGCTTATTCCACGCGATGATTTTAAAAACTTAGTAACTTCCGATGCGCAAACAGCAAAGGAATTTATCCAGTTGATAACGCACAACATGCTGGAGAAAGAAGAAGATTTGGTAAACCTTGCTTATAATTCGTTGCGCAAAAAAGTAGCGTATGGCATTGTTCGGTTGGCGGAAAAATACAAAAGCAATGATGGCAAACCAACGGTCATTCATCTGTCGCGCGAGCACACCGCACAATCCATTGGCATTGCAACCGAATCGCTCATCCGCACACTTGCCGATTTTAAGAAAGAAGGTCTGATAGACATGCAGGCAGGAAAGATTATTATTTTGAACGAAAACAAACTTCGTAACCTGCCTTATTAAATGGCTGTTTTATACAGTTCGCTTAACAGTTGTTCTTCCTGATTGCCAGACATCCTTTTCTATCCAAATAAAAATCGTTTTGTTTATTCTTTTCTTTATTGTTTTGCAGCAAATCATCTTTGCATGTATCCTGCCAAAAGAGAGGCAACACATAGCCGCACTCAGTTTCAGGTTGACCGCATTGCCTTTTTTAGTGATGCTGTTATAGCGATTGCTATTACGTTGCTGGTGCTGGAAATTAAAATTCCTCCTTTGGGCAAAGATGCCACGTGGCGGCAAATCGGGCAGCAATATGGGCACACACTTTTTATACAATTCATTGCGCTTTGTGTTTGTTTTGCAAGTATTGGCAACCTCTGGGTGCGCCATCATGAATTGTATGAGCACATCAACAATTACAGCAAACAGCTTGTCAGAATTAACCTGTATTTTCTGCTAACCATTATCCTGCTGCCACTGTCTATTTCTTTTTCTTTTGAAGATAACAATCCCCTCCCACTGCGTGTTTTTGTGCTTTGCACCAACCTGGCATTGTGTAATTTTATGTTTTACCTGATGTTGCTCGTTGTCTTTCACAAAAAGAATCAGTTCTCCACTCTAAAAGCTAAGAACGAAAACAGTATTCAGAAAACCTATTCATTGGTACATGCTTGTATTTTGTTCTCAGCAGGTCTGCTGGCTTTATACGGCGTTAGTTGGTTTTATCTGCTCTTTTTTTTGTTTCCGTTGCTGCGAATTTTTAGCAGGCTTTTTAATTTGAAATCTATTGCATGAGCAGTGGTTGTATTTGGGAGATACAGGCAAACTAACTTGTGGGTTAAGGTTAGGAATAAAGGGTGTATTATTTGCACAAAAGCAAACTTGGCAATCTGCCTTACTAAACGGCTGCTCCGTTCAATTCGCTTAACAATTGTCCTTCGGTGTTTTGTTGTTCCAAGGTCCACTCTTCGGTAAGAGTGGCTTCAATCCAAACATTGCAAAAGCGGCGATACACTTTTACTTTCAGTCCTGCTTTACTCAAGAAATTCCTCTTCCAAACGGGTAACCGTTTGCTCTTTATTAATGTTGATAATTGCAGCCGAAACTTGGAACACTTCATTGTATTGCATTGCTTCTTCTTTATCCACTACCTTTTTTAATTAACTCAATAGTAAGGTAAGGATAAATGGTAGTAAAGTACTGCTTCATTTCTTTTACGGTATTCTCTTTTTTATCTGTAATGTCATGTACAATGATTTGAGATTGCCAATGCTATTGTAATATCGAAAATAACTCCTGTTGTTTCTTTCAATCAAAATACAAATCAGGTGATGGTATGAGTTTTATCATCACTTGTAATGGTGGCTTTTTTACTATGGGTTGTAATTGTGCAGGTGTTTGCCCATTACCAGCAGAGGTACAGAAGGATGCAGAATCAATTGTTTGCACAAGCTCTTATAAAACAAGCTGCGCGTTTTTGGAATTACAATTAAAAGATCCGGCTGATACTTCTTTTCATATTCGTGCAAACCAACCAGCGGATTATTACTGGTAACGTAGCGGAATTGCGGATTGAATTCATGAAAATGCGTTTCCATTGCAACGGCTTCTGCCATGCTATTTGCTTTTATGCCTTTAGCAGGTGCTACGTTTACAATTTCTATACTGGCTCTAAAGTTTTTTACCCAGTGTGTTAGTTCCTCCAGAGGCATCGAATCTGCCACATCTTTAAAATCAGTCGCAATGGCTATGGTACTGATGGTTGTAAAAGAAGCATTTTCGGGTATCAGCAACAGAGGCGCTTCACATTGCCGGCTTACGTTCACCGTGCGGCTGCCGGTAAGGAATTTATCCAAAGAATTTTTCCTGGTTGCTGCCATTACGATCACAAAAGGTTTTTCTTCACAACACAGTTGAGCTATTTCAACATCGGCTTTGCCCCATCTCAATTTCGTTTCTATAGTATCGAATTGTCGGTAAATTGGATGAGCTCATCTTTAAGTTGTTCCAGGTTGATAAGCACTTTGTCAGAATAATATTCGCCGAAATTCATCATGGTTGATTCCGCAACCATTGCATTCGTGTCTACTGCATGGTAAAGAATCAACCTGGCACCTATGGAAGCCGATAAATGAGCAGCGTAATACACAGCGTTGTGTGCAATGTCTGAAAAATCGGTAGCGGCAATAATGGTTTTCATAAAATAATGTTTGAAGGCATACAACAAAATTCTTATTTGCGCCTTAGCTTATACATGAGCATGAAGAAAAGAGAACATGATTGTTGTCAGGATTGGGTTGTTTTTTATATGCAATCAATCAGGTAGCATAGCAACGCGTGTCAGCAATCAAACCCTAAACTGCTTTTAGTTTTACACAAAACAATTTCTATGTTCGGACAATTGAATGAAGAACAAATTGAACAGTTGCTGCAACGCCAGTATGTGGGCAGAATTGGATGTACTGCCAATCATGTTGTGTATGTAGTTCCCGTTGGTTATGCTTATGATGGCACATCGGTGTATGCACATTCGTTGGAAGGAATGAAAATAACCATGATGCGTGAAAACCCGGAAGTATGCTTTGAAGTAGATGATACTTCTGATATTTCAAACTGGCAAAGTGTAATTGGCTGGGGAACGTTTGAAGAACTGGCAGGAGAAGAACGCGTGGAAGCTATTAAATTGTTGGCTTTTAAAAATATACCCGTAGTAGCCAGTAAAACTGCAAAGCTGCTTCCTGAATACCCATTTTATCCAAGCGATTTTAATGAGATGGAAGGCATTGTTTACCAAATAAAACTTAACAAGAAAACAGGTCGGTTTGAAAAGTTGGAAGGCGTGGCTATGTAATACGATATACGATGTTGGATGTGTGATATATGATGGCTGTAACCCTTAATGGCAAAGGCTTTCAGTAAAACCAACCTGTGCTGCGTGCTAAACTTAAAAGGGTATAAGTGTTGAAAAAAATGATAAAAACAAAAGAATGACTTTGTGTGTGGTTTTGTGTAGGGTTACCACAGCCAATTGTCGTTCTTTTGTTTTGTTATGCAAGGCTTGTTTTAAAATATTGTATTTATAAACCTGCTTTTTTTGCAGCCGCTTTTTTAGGCGAAGATTTCTTTGCAACTGCTTTTGCTTTTTTTACAGCTTTCACAGCTTCATTTTTATGAAGTCCTTCTGTAATGTGCTTCACCGCTTTTTTAACCCGATGGTGAAATTTCTTTTCACCCAATGTTGTTTTTAATTCTGGTATGGCAGCTTCAATTTTATCAGCCAGCTGTTTTCTCAATTCTTTTTTGCCCAATGTTCCGTTTTGATTTTGGTTAGGCATGTTTTTGTTATCCATTTGGTTTTGTTTAAAAATCATAACACAAAAATAATATTGGCTGCTGTCAGCCTATGTTAAGTTTTTAAAAGCATTGTCTCTTTTTTCAAAAAAAACGTTCTTAGCTTAAGTATTTGCCCACAATCGGTACGCGCCTTCCTACACCAAACGCTTTTGGCGATACGCGGATGATAGGGCAGAACTGGTTTCGTTTGTATTCGTTCCTATTTACGAGAGATAAGGTTCTGTCAACTATATGCGCATCAAAGCCCTGCGCTTTTATCTCTGCCGGTCCTTGTCTTCGCTCGATGTATTGAAACAAAATTTTATCAAGAACATCATAATCAGGCAAACTGTCGGTATCTTTTTGGTCGGGACGAAGCTCAGCGCTGGGCGCTTTTTCAATGATATTGGCAGGAATAATTTCACCATTTCGATTGATGTATTTTGCCAGTTCATACACCTGCGTTTTATAACAATCGCCCAACACGCCAAGCCCGCCGGCCATATCGCCATACAAAGTTCCATAGCCGGTTGCCAGTTCGCTTTTGTTGCTGGTGTTCAATAAAATCAAATTGAATTTGTTGGCAATGCTCATTAAAATATTACCTCGGGTGCGGCTTTGTAAATTTTCTTCTGCTAAAGAAAAAGGCAGATTGCCAAAGATGGGATGAAGCGTTTGCAGGAACGTTTCATACACATTGTTAATGCGGATAATGTCGTAAGGATTTTGCAAATTCTCGCTTAGTTTCACTGCATCGTCAACGCTATGGCTTGTGCTATAAGGCGATGGCATCAACACTGCACGAACGTTTTCTTTTCCCAGCGCTTCGCAAGCTAAAGCGAGCGTTACTGCCGAATCAACGCCGCCCGAAGAGCCGATGATAGCTTCCTTAAAATTCATCTTGGTAAAATAATCTTTGATGCCCATTACCAAAGCCTGGTACACTTGTACAATGTTGCGCGAAGCCTGAAAACCAGTAACGTTTGCCGGTTCGTTTTGCTGCTTATATTCTTCAGTCTTGTCTCTTAACTCTTTTTTTTCTCTGTTCCTTGGTTCCTGCTTCCTGTTTCTTCAGCCACAATATCATCATTATCAAATATCACAAAGTCCAATGCTTCCCTAAATGAAGGCAAGGCTTTGCACACTTCACCCCTTTTATTATACGCTACTGAAGCACCGTCAAACACAATCTCCGTCTGGCTTCCAACGGCATTGCAATAAATCATAGGCAGCTTATAATGCAGCACGTTTTTACGAATCACATCGCGCCGGTTTTCTTCGTGCAAATAATCAAACGGCGATGCGCTCAGGTTAATCATAATGTCGGGCTGCTGATGTTTTAATTCATCCATCGGGCAGGTGAGATAGAGAGGATTGTCGTCAATATTCCAGATGTCTTCACACACCGTAACGGCTAATTTCTTTCCCATAAATTCGATTACATCCCATTCTGCAGCAGGCTCAAAATAGCGGTATTCATCAAACACATCATAAGTTGGCAGCAAGGTTTTGTGCACTTCGGCTTTGAGCCGTTTTTGGTGCAAAAACAAAGCGGCGTTGAACAAATCTTTGCCTTCGATTTTAGGGATTGCGTACCGGTGCGCCAATCAATACGCCAATGGTATCAGCATGTTCTTTTATCTCATCAATACTTTCGTAACACTTGCTGATAAAATCGGCAAATTCTAAAAAATCTCTTGCCGGATAGCCACACACACTTTGCTCGCTGAACACAATTAAATTGCCGCCTTGTGCCTTTGCTTTTTCAACCGCTTCTATGATTTTTTTTGTGTTGCTTTCGAAGTTCCCGATGTGATAATTCTGCTGCGCTAAAAATATTTTCATGGTGTTTTGTTGGTGTTACAAAAGTGATGAATAAATGTTATGCCACGAAAGGGAAAGTATAAATTTGGTTGTATGAAAATGGTCGGCGTCATTCCGCAAATGCCCTCAATACGAACGCAAACTTTCATCGTAACAGCGAGGGCTTTGTGCGGAATCTGCTCTTACAAGTTTAAACAAGTTATTATGTTGTAAAACTGTTTACTGCCTTCAGTCATCTTCATTGTTCAATCATCAGATTCCGCACAAAGCCCTCGCGAATTTGATTATTATTTTTATCATCGTGCCGAGGGCATTTGCGGAATGACGCTACAATTTGTGCAAAAACAAATCATCCTTTTAGTAACTAAGGAAAAGTAAAATATCTGTTTATCAGGCAAAAACAAAAATGCACACTTTATTTTAGCAGAATGAATCAAATGGTTTTGTATTGCAGCAATTTCTGTCATTGCTCTTTTTTCGTGCAAAAACAAAAAGAATAGTCCCGATGTGTCCAATATACAAAGTTGATATAACAGTAAAGCGTTTTGAAAAGGATTTCTTTTCAATAGATACGAATCATATCGAAGCTTCTTTCAACAAGCTGCAACAACAATATGGAACTTTTGTAAACGATTATTTTTACAACATTCTTTCCATACCTGCTGTGCCCGATAGCGTGATAAGAAATGTGAAGTTGTTTATGCACGATTACAAGAAAGTATATGATTCGGCAGAGCAACAGTTTTCTTCTTTTGATAAAGAGGAAAAAGAAATCAAGAAGAGGCTTGCAGTTTACCAAATATTATTTTCCAAAATACCAATTGCCTAAGCAGATTATTACATTCATCGGACCGTTTGAAGGGTATAGCAATGTGCTTACTGAAAGTGGCATTGCTGTTGGCTTGCAGTTGTATTTAGGCAAGAATTTTTCGGCTTATCAAACCGATTTTTTTAAAGAAGTGTATCCCGATTACCAGGCCCGCAAATTTGATAAAGCTTATATTCCGGTAAGCAGCCTTACCAACATCATCAATGATATTTATCCGCACCAATCAGGCACTAAAACCCTGATAGAACAAATGGTGGAAGAAGGCAAGCGCATGTATGTTCTCGACCATCTTTTACCCGAGACAGAAGACACTTTAAAAACGGGATATACTGCTACACAATTAAAAGGCTGTTACGACAATGAAGCCCTAATATGGAACTATTTTATTGAAAACAATTTGCTGTACAGCAACGATCCTTCTCAGATAAGAGATTACACCAACGACGCACCGCGAACCGAAGCGTTGGGGCAGGCTTCGCCCGGCAATATTGGCTTGTTTGTAGGCTGGCAAATTGTAAAAAAATGGATGGATGAAAAAGGAAGTTCTCTAAACATGCAAGAGTTGTTGCAAACCGATGCGGAGCAAATTTTTACGGAAGCGAAATACAAACCGAAGTAGATAAAAATAGCTCAACATTTTTTGCATAAAAAGAAATAGGAGATAGTTGCCGATATTTAAGGTTTCAGCATCGTCTCCTGAAAGGGACGATGCGGGTAAATCAACAAGCTCAATCGTAGCGCATCGTCCTCGTTGAGAGACGATGCTTGAACCAATAATGTTGTGCTCAAAAACAAACTTGCACCGCTTCATAAATGAAGCAGAAGATTGCGATTGTGCAAGTGCGGGCCCGCCTCGTGTATGGGTTATATTTTTTAATAAATTGTGTGTTGCCAAACAACTCTTTTGTGGTTATGAATGGGTAATAGCGTCTGCCCATTAAAAAAGGCTTAAACAGAAGTATGCATTTCTGTATTCCTTATTTTTACAGTTGTCCGTAAAGCCCTTTTCTTCCTCTGGTTAATTGCCTCTTCCGGCAAAGTATTACAATCTTTAAGACGAACGGTGAACGAAGGATGAACGTAAGATGAACGAAGGAAAGACGGCTTTACCCATAAGAAGACCATAACCAAACAGGAACCATGGCAAGACTATCTAAAAGCTTTTTAGGAACTATTCAGGGAGGAATCGGCAAGCAATTGGTGTTTAAGAAGTATGGTGATAAGACAGTGGTTACCAGCTACCCGGATATGAGTAAAGTGAAATAGAGCGAAGGGCAAAAGGAAGGCAGAAAGCTGTTTGCCGAAGCGGTGGCTTACGCTAAAGCTATTAACCGGAATCCGGAACAAAAAGCATTGTATCTGCAAAAGGTAAAGAAAGGGCAGAGCGTGTATCATTATGCACTGAAGGAGTACCTGGCGCAGCATAAGAAGTAATGATTGCTGTGCATTTTTATAAGAAATGCTCTGCTGGTTTGCGGTAGGGCATTTACTTTACTAAGACAATTTAATTGTTCGTTTACTTTCTTTTCTTGAAAAAAGAAAGTAACAAAGAAATTCAAGCACGGATGATATACAGCCCATCCGTGCACGGTTCGTTGATTTAGCTTTTATTGTACTGTAATGAAAAACAGTTGCAGCCTTGATGGGTTGGGTGTGGCTGCGTAACCAGTGTTGTTGGATGGATACGGTGTAAGCCGGAGAATAAGTTGGGAACTTCGCCTGGTTGAAGGGATGGTTTTTTTGATAGACTATTTGGTGGAGGGAAGATTATGAGCGGACGCTCAATAGTGGAAGGCACAAGCGAGACGATTGCATCAAAAACGGGTGCTTTGCTCATAACGAAATGAGGCATTTCCCGTCTTATCCCGCATCCTGTACAGGCTGCCACCGCTCTCTTCTGTGCTGATGTGGAAATACAATTCTTTTTGCACCGTGTAAAGAAAAAGAATAGTAGGAAATAACCTGCACACTGTTTGCATTTTACATTGTATGGCAGATGTACATAGCAAAGAAGTAAGAAGCTATAACATGAGCCGCATAAGGGCAAGAATACAAAGCCCGAAATGCTTAGGTGACTTATAAGCAAATGTATAAGCATAAGAAGTTTGCAACTTTGCATCATGTTTGAAGAACTTCCCATTTTCCTAATGATAGACCAACCTACAACTTGCCCTTACTGTGGCGCACGTTGTGAAGTTCTTGCCAGCTTTATGCATACCCTTGCGAAACAAAATATTACGCGCTGTTTAAATGAGAAGCCATCCCTTTATTTTTATTGAAGAAGATACTTATCTTACCATCCAATTCTAACGTTTATGAAAGAAGGGCAACGGCTCTGGACTCGCGATGAATTAATACTTGCTATTAATTTATACTGCAAACTACCATTTGGTAAAATGCACGCCAGTAACCCCCTTATTCAAGACCTTGCAAGGATCATTGATAGAACACCTTCCTCAGTAGCTTTGAAGCTTGGCAACTTAGCCAGCTTCGATCCCACCTTACAAGCCAGAGGCATTAAAGGTGCGAGTAATAGGAGCAAATTAGATAAAGAGATATGGAATGAGTTTTACAACAATTGGGATGCTGCTTTATTAGAAAGCGAAAAGCTTTTAGCAAATAAAAAGCATACGAGTATTGAACAATTGAATGAAGATAAATATAGAAGCTACCTTACAAGAAGGGATAACCAAAGCACGATTGGTAAAAGTGCGCGTAAACCAATCCCTTTTTAGAAAGATGATTTTAGCTGCTTATAACAATACTTGTTGTATTACTACAATAACCAACACCGACTTGCTGATTGCCAGCCACATTATACCTTGGAGTGAAGATGAAAAGAACCGATTGAACCCAATGAATGGTTTGTGCTTAAATGCCTTGCACGATAAAGCTTTTGATAAACATTTAATTACTGTTTCGGCTGATGATTATACCATTCATATCTCATCAAAATTGAAGAGTAAAGAAAGTATTGAAAGTATGGATGCAAACTTTTGGAAATGGGAAGGAAAGATAATCCAGTTGCCTGATAAGTTTTTACCCGAGTAAAGAATTTTTGAGGAGGCATAATGAACGGTTTGAATGATTTAGAATGTGGCTAACTTCAAATATCACAGATAATGATTACGGGAATTTTATACCTGTCTCTATAACTTTTTAAAAAAAAGCTATAATGATTTATTTATTGATTGATA
Organism: uncultured Chitinophagaceae bacterium; assembly: GCA_963790435.1. Classification (GTDB taxonomy): domain Bacteria; phylum Bacteroidota; class Bacteroidia; order Chitinophagales; family Chitinophagaceae; genus Ilyomonas. Next base: position 1,844,364 of record CAWBOI010000001.1, on the reverse strand, counting down.
ATTGTTCACTACTCCAACTGGTTTCTGCAAATGGTTATAATAAATATTTGCTTCAGATAGAAACTTTGACTGCCAATAATAGTATCAATTTTATTACTCACAAGTTGGTAATCGAAGAATGGAATAAACACAAAAATAAACACTATCATGATAAACAAAGACGAATATCGTTTGAAGAAAAGAATAAGAATCAAAGCGTTTCTAAGGCAATTGTAAAATACAACCCGATAAATGATGAACATCTAGAACTTCAATTTCAAAGAATTGATAAGTTTTTAAAGGAAGCTAAACTGATTTTAGAAACACAACCAATTATTAATAACGAATTTGCTTTTAGGTATAGGGAAGGATTAGCTCCATTTCATATCAAAAAAAATAGTCAAAATGATTGGGAAATTTTAGGGGCTGCAGGAGAATATTGCGAAACACATGGAATTGATACTCTTTTTTTTATTTCGAAAAATACTAAACAATATGCTGACATAGATGACACCAAAAGGTCTATTCATCCTGACTTCAAAAAAAGATTTAAAAAAATTAAAATTGAGTATTTCCAAGAATACCAAGATTTCTTTGAGTTTATCAACGATAGTATTGTTAACCAACTTGGACTGGCATCTTATAAATTCATTCCTGATGCACGTTATCGTTTTTCTGGAACTATTAGAAAAACAGTTTTGGAGAGTCTTTATTACTTATTTTTTGAATTGTATGAAGAGATAAATTTTATTCCTTTACATATACTTACAAAGCACTATCCTTTAGCAATTAATGAAGAAAAGCAAGCTTATTATAGTAATTTTCATATTTCTTATGCCAACGAAAAACTACTTGATTTTCTTAAGAATCTACAAATAGAAAAGGACAAGCCAATTTCAATAATTGACAGTAGTATTTATAAATCTGTCTCTAATTATTTATTTAAGACTGAAGCCGTAATAAAGCAATTGAATGTTCAACTTGTCTATAATGTAGAAGGAGAAAAAAATAGGGAAGGTATAAAAACGATATTCATTGATAAAAAGGAATGCGATTGTTATAAATGCTCTTACAATAACTTCAACTTTTTTAATGCTTTTATTTCAATAAATAAAATTGAAACTGATTTAAATGGAAAGCTTAAACAAGCTTACTATAATTACAAGTTAGGTAACTATAGAAAAGCAAAACTTACTTATGAAGAAATTAAAGCGGAAGCGTGGGAAAAGCATAAATATACAACCTACTTTATTGCCCAATACAATTTGAGACACCTTTCTTCTTTTTTGGGAAACTTCTGGTATAATGAGACAGTCGATGAAAAAGAAATTAATGAGTTAAAACAAATCGATCTTCTGGAAGAAGCTTTTAAGCTTAAAGGGTGCACTAATTATGATCTCTTAACCTTTATTGCACAAGAAGATTATTTTAATGATTCTTATCAAAAAGTTCAAGACATCTCAAGTAAAATTATTGACCATTATCATTCACAATTGTATGGAGGCTGGAGCTCTAACCAACATGTTAGTCAATTGATTTGTGAATTTGCTCAGTTAGATAGTTTTCTCAACGGCAATTATATAGTGTTTGACTTCTATTCAAACTTTGAAAAGCTGTTCGAGATTTTCTTAGAATCTTTAATAGCCTCACATGCAATTGGTGAAAGTCAAGATTCACGATTATTATTTTTTAATGATTACTTGACTAATAAAATAGTGTTGTATGGGCATAGGAAATCCTTATTGAAATATTGTAGCCGCTATAATGTTCAAGAACTTAAATATAAATCGGATAGCGCAGCTTGTTCTCAAATATTAATTACTGCAAGAAATCTGTTTGAAAGTAGATTTAAGATAAAAGAAAATAGTTTTCAGTTTGAATATTTCAATGAAATATTTTATTCTTCTCATTATGAGAGATATTTAGGAAACTGTATAACTTTAATTTCGCTATTTGATCTTGATGAAGACACTATTCAAGATTTTGCTCATCAATTATTAGAATTCATAAAAAAGGAAGCAATAATTAGTAGCCGACTTATAGAAAGCATTCAGCTTTTTGTGAATAAAAAGAAGCGTTTGTTAAAGGAAGACTTTTTAAAGGATTTGTTTATTTCTTGCCTGTATAATTTTGAAATAAGTGATAGCAATATTTTTCTTACAATTATAAACGCATTTAAAAAGAATTCGATTAATTGGTTGTCTGCAGCTGATATAGGAGAAGTTATATCTAAATCTATTTTAGGTCAAAAAGAGGGTCAAAAAATATATAATGTACATTTTGTTATTGAGCTTCACAATAAAATAGTTAACAGACACAAGCGTTTTATAAAGAATAAGATTGCTGATTATTTAGAAAGTCAATTCGATTTTGAAGTGTTCAATTTATCTGCTATCCACGGAATTATTCCGCTTAATTCATATAAACTTTTTGATCTAATTGACCTTTACACTATAGATAAAAATAAGGAGAGCATAAAAAGCTTCTTCGGAGGTCGCTCTTATGAAGATCATTATTTAGGAAACCTTTTCAATATCTGTTTTAAATACAAAATCGATACAAAACAGGAAAGATTTAAAAAGTTTAAAGACTTTCATCCTTACTATGAATGGCTAATTGATATGGATACATTTGACTATAAAAAGTTTGAGAATGAATGGTTGTTTGAAAATAATACTATCTATTTTAATAAAAAAATGGCAAAATCAAAAGCATTAATTCGACATCTTGTTGAGTATCTTAAAAAGCAACGTCACGATGGAATTGAAAACAAATTAATAAATCTTACTTACTTTTCGTGAAGTTTGTTCGAACTCATCGTAGTTTATCCCAACCAATAAACCGGCTGCACTGTCCGTAGAATTCTTCTATGGACGACTTCTGAAGTAGATTTTATCTACAATATTTGCCTCTGCTAGGCGTAGTCTCCCGACTACGTCTCTCTGTCTTCAAATCTCCTGATTTGCAATCATCACATCTACTTTATTGTTTTCACAATAAAATTCGCAGCTTCTTTCAAACCCCTGTCGCTCTTTACAATACTTTTTAAATAGTGCTTTATCAAATTTCGAATAGCTCTTCATTTTCTTTCCTAAACAATTTTTTAAGGTTTCAGAATCGTCTCCTGAAAGTCATTGAGAAATGATGCCGGAACCAAAATTTCATTTTTCAATGTATTCATAGCAACAAAAAAGCTGCTTCACAAACATGAAACAGCTTTACCTTACTAACGTTATTATGTTAAGCAGCTAACTTTCCTGCAGTTGTGCCGCGAGTGCAGGATAATCGGTATATCCTTTTTCGCCCGGTGTATAAAACGTATTTTGATCGGGCTGGTTGAGGTCAGCGTCAATCTCAATACGCTTTACAAAATCAGGATTGGCAAGAATTGAACGACCAAACGCTACCAGTTCGCCTTTACCTGCTTCGAGGTCCGCTTCAGCACGGGCAGCGTCATAACCGCCAGACAAAATAATTGTGCTGCCGAAGTTCTCACGAATGGCCTCTTTGATGCTTTGCGGCACAAGGGGCGCACCCATTGAAGTATGATCTACGATGTGTATATAAGCAATACCAATTTTTTTAAGTCCTTTAGCAAGCTCAGTATATTGCTGCTGCGTAGTGGCATCCGGTATGATATCGTTAAACACTCCAAACGGCGATAAACGAATGCCGGTTTTATCTTTCCCTATCACTTCAGCAACAGCCGCTGCTACTTCCAGTACAAAACGGTTACGGTTTTGGGGCGAGCCGCCATATTTATCAGTGCGTTGGTTGGATGCCGAATTTAAAAACTGCTCGAGCAGGTAACCGTTAGCGCTATGCAATTCAACACCATCAAAACCAGCTTCTACAGCACATTTTGCACTGTGAGCAAATTCCGCAATTAATGCAGGTATATCTTCTGTACTACTTCTTTTGGAACCGGCAATGGCTGCATTCCCTGCTGATCTGTGTACATTTGTGTATTGGCTGCTGCAATGGCTGAAGCACCAATAACTTCTGCGCCATCAGGCAGATTTAGCGGATGGGTAATTCTGCCCGTATGCATAAGCTGAACAAAAATGTTACCGCCGTTTACATGTACTGCATCCGTTACTTTTTTCCATGCCTGTGTTTGTTCTTTACTGTATAAACCCGGAATGCGTGCATAACCAAGTCCGTTTGGTGAGGGTGAAACGCCTTCTGTAACAATTAAGCCGGCCGTTGCCCGGTTGCCATAATAAGTTGCCATCATTTCGTTGGGAATATTGCCGGTGGCGCGGCTGCGTGTCATCGGTGCCATTACAATCCTGTTTCGCAATGTAACGTTGCCTAATCTGTACTGGCTAAACAGAAGCGGATAAGTAGAAGTCATAATAATAAATTTTGTTTTTTATTTAATTTCTAAGTTGAATAAAAGCTTAAAAGAGTGTAAGCAAAGTGTTACTTTTACTTGCAAATTGCAAGTGCAAACATAGTGTATTACTTGTAAAATGCAAGTATAATTTATGAAAAAGGGAAATGAAGAAATATACAGTCGTTCGCATTGTGCCATTAGTATGGCATTAGAATGCATTGGCGATAAATGGTCGTTGCTCATTCTTCGCGACCTGATGTTTACCAGCAAACGTACTTACGGCGAGTTGCAATCATCTGACGAAAAGATTGCTACCAATATACTGGCTGCCAGGCTGCAGGCACTTGAAGTAAAAGGTATTATACGAAAAACGACTGATCCGGCAAATGGCAGGAGAAACTTGTATTTTCTTACAGAAAAAGGAATTGATTTATTGCCGGTTATTATTGAACTAAGGCAGTGGATAGCAAAGCACGAGCCGCAGGCACATATTTGTGCTGAACAGATAATGGTAACAGAAAAAAACCGTAAAGAAGTATTAAAAGCGTTCAGGAAAAAATTAAAAGCAGAACATATTGTAAAATAAACGGAGTATCGCCGTCATTCCGCAATTGCCCTCACACGATGATAGAAATTATAATCATTTTTGCGAGGGCTTTGTGCGGAATCTGATCTCGAAAATATAATACTGTTGCTCGATTGTAAACATTCTTTACTCCCTTTCAATAAAATCATTATTTGATTATCAGATTCCGCACAAAGCCCTCCCAATTACGATGAAGGTTTGAGTTAGTGTTGAGGGCATTTGCGGAATGACGAAACACTGCGTTTTTAAACTGATACACTTCCATTTTTATAGGTTAACTTAAACCTGAAAGTGACGATGCGGGTAAAATCAGCAACCTCAATAGTAACGCATCGTCCTCTCCCGATAATGCTGAAACCAAAAAGCATAACAAACAATAGCATAGGCATTGCAAAGCATAGCATGAGCATTTCATAGTATAGCATGGGCATTACACATAATAGCATGAGCATGACATTAAAAAGCATAGCCATTACATTCAATAGCATAACTAATACATTCAAAAGCATGGGCATTGCAGACTATTCGACATTCGTTGTAGACAGCTTCACATGTATTTTCCCATCAATGCCGCTATATTTCATCTATCTACATTGATAGAAATGTATTCTTTCGGTAAACCTTCAAACTGTGCTTCAATCTTTACATCTTCCTTATTTTATCATCTCATCAATTTATGTATCGCTTTGTATCTTTGCCCGCTTATGCAAACAAAGCGTTCGGTGGCATTTCATACGTTGGGTTGCAAGCTCAATTTTTCAGAAACATCAGCTCTTTCAAGGCAGTTGGAGAGAGATGGTTTTGAAAAAAAAGGGTTTGACGATATAGCCGATGTGTATGTCATCAACACCTGTTCTGTTACCGACAATGCAGATAAAGAATGCCGCCAGTTGGTGCGCCGCATTCAACGCAAATCGCCGGAAAGCGTTGTTGTCATCACCGGCTGTTATGCCCAATTAAAACCAAAAGAAATTGCCGGAATTGAAGGTGTTGATTTGGTGCTCGGCGCTGCTGAAAAGTTCAATATCAGCCAGCATTTAAAAGAATTTACCAAAGGCGATTCTACCAAAATCAGCAGCTGCGATATTGAAGAAGTAAGCGGCTTTCATTCTTCCTTTTCCGTAACCGACAGAACCCGAACGTTTTTAAAAGTGCAGGATGGCTGCGATTACAATTGCTCGTTTTGCACCATCCCGATGGCGCGTGGTAAAAGCCGCAGTGATAAGATTGAAAACGTAGTTTCCAATGCAAGGTTATTAGCTCAAAAAGGCGTAAAAGAAATTGTGCTTACCGGCGTGAACTTAGGCGATTTTGGCAAAGGTGCCGATGGTAATAAACAGCACGAAGAAAGCTTTTTTGATTTGATTCAAAAGTTAGATGAGGTAGATGGAATTGAGCGTTTCCGTATCTCTTCTATCGAGCCCAATTTGTTGTCGGAAGATATTATTCGCTTTGTAGCTAGCCAGCAAGAAGTTCATGCCTCATTTTCACATTCCACTGCAAAGCGGAAGCAATGCGGTATTGGGTTTGATGCGCAGGCGTTATCGCAGAGAGTTGTATGCAGAAAAAGTAGATCTTATAAAACAACTGATGCCGCACTGTGCTATTGGTGTGGATGTAATTGTTGGCTTTCCATCTGAAACGGATGAACATTTTGAAGAGACGTTTCAGTTTCTTCACAACCTTGATGTAAGCTATCTGCATGTGTTTACGTATTCGGAAAGAGACAATACCAAAGCCTTAGAAATAGGCCCCGTTGTTCCTGTCAGCATAAGACATCAGCGTAATAAAATACTTCGCAATTTATCATACATGAAATTGCAGCACTTCACGCAACAACACGCCGGTGAAATGAGAAGCGTTTTGTTTGAAGAAGCAGATAAAAATAGCATGATGGAAGGTTACACCGATAACTACATCCGCATTACTGCACCGTACAAAAAAGAATGGGTGAATAAAATTGTACAATGGAAGATTGTATAATATTTCGGGCAAAAACAAATCATAAGAACCATAGGCTTTCTCAATAACAGGCGAGGCGTAATCATTGCTTCTCTTTGCTTATCTTCATCTTCACAAACCACTACCATTTTACATGAAAAGATTGCTGCTGTTCATTGTTTCTACTGCTTTTGTTTTTGCCTCAATTTTCGCACAGAAACAGGCCAACATTGTTCAAACTGAAGAAGGAAAGATATCCGGCACAACCAATGCTGATAACACCGTGCGCATTTACAAAGGCATTCCCTTTGCCGCACCGCCGGTAGGAACTTTGCGGTGGAAAGCACCTCAACCGGTAGCGCATTGGCAAGGCGTGAAGCAGTGCGTTGCGTTTGCTGCCAGCCCGATGCAGAACAAACCGGTGCCCTTTGCCATGTACACCGCGCCCTATTTGATTCCGGCATCACCCATCTCTGAAGATTGCTTGTACCTGAATGTGTGGTCGCCCGCACAAAATTTGAACAAAAACAAACCTGTAATGGTTTGGATTTATGGTGGCGGCTTTACTTCAGGCGGCACTGCCTGTCCTATTTATGATGGCGAAAACATGGCTAAGAAAGGTGTTGTTTTTGTTTCCATTCCTTATCGTGTTGGCGTGTTTGGCTTTCTGGCACATCCGCAGTTGACAAAGGAATCAGGCGGCAAAGCATCGGGTAATTATGCTTTTCTCGATCAGTTGGCGGCTTTGCATTGGGTGCAGCAAAACATCAATGCTTTTGGCGGCGATGCAAACAATGTTACCATCGTCGGTCAGTCGGCCGGAGCATTTAGTGTGAATGCATTGGTGGCATCGCCGCTGGCGAAAGGTTTGTTCAGCAAAGCCATTGCGGAAAGTGGCGGTATGTTTAGTGCTGATGGCAGAACTATCAACTTGCAAACCGCCGAGAACAATGGTGAGGTGTTTGTAAAAAAGACAGGCTTTGCTTCGATTGATGAGTTGCGAAAATTATCTGCTGACTCATTGCAAAAATTATCAGCTTCCTTTGCTGCAGGTCCTGTAATTGATGGTTATGTGTTGCCGAAAGATATTTATACCATTTTCAATAATGATGAGCAAAACGATGTGCCCATTATTACCGGCTGGAACAAGGATGATGGCTTTCCTTCTGCGCCTGTAGATAGTGCCGCTTATGTTGCCAATGCAAAAGAAAAATATGGCTCATTGGCAGATGCTTATTTACAAGCCTTTCCCGCAGGTTCAAAAGAGGTGATTGGTAAATCAATGTTTGCTTTGAACCGCGACAATTTGTTTGCGTGGCAGGCTTATACATGGGCAAGGCTGCAAACAACAAAAGGGCATCATCCGGTGTATGTGTATTTGTTCAGTCAAACCGCGCCGGGCGAGGAACAATATGGTGCTTTTCATTCGTCTGAAATTCCATTTGCTTTAAATACTTTGTATACCTGGAAGAACAATTGGAGTGATGCCGATAAAAAACTGGCGGCTGTTATGAGCGACTACTGGACTAATTTTGCAAAGACCGGAAGCCCAAACGGAGCTTCGGTTTCAGCATGGAAAGCTTATTCATCGGCTGACAATAAAGTGATGGTTTTGAAAGATGAGGAGCAAACCATGCAGCCAATTGCAGCTGATAAAGAGTTTCAGTTTTTAGACCAATACCAGGAAAGCTTGCGAAAGAAATAAGAGTAAAATAATGTGTTGTCTTATGTGTTGTTGGTGAAGAACACAACAAGTATTGGGAACAAAAATTAAAGAATAAAACGGGTACGCCATTGCGAGCAAAGCGAAGCAAATTTTGAGTAGTAGAAAAACAGTTTTATGAGTCGTAAATAGGTTCACATGTGTACCACAGATTGCTTCGCTTTACTCGCAATGATGGTTTCAACATCTCTGCCCAACGCCTGTGATGAAGAATACTAACATTCGCAAAGCCAATAAAAGGCTTGCAACATGTAATATTACAGCCAACGATTGTTTATGAGCACAAATACAGTAAGTTCAGTTTTTTCCGATTCAAAAAGTCATTATAAAATATTAGACGGATTGCGTGGCGTAGCTGCCATTATGGTGATTTGTATGCATGTAATGGAACCTTTTGCAGGCGGCGATGCCACTAAAATGTATATCAATCACGGTTACCTTGCAGTTGATTTTTTCTTTTTGTTATCAGGGTTTGTAATTGCGCATGCTTATGATGACAGGTGGAACAAAATGAGCATAAAAGATTTCTTTAAACGCAGGCTGATTCGGTTGCACCCGATGATCATTATTGGTATGACCATCGGCGCGATTTGTTTTTATTTTAGTGCATCTAATGTTGTGTTTCCACCCATCAGCGGCACACCGGTTTGGAAACTGATATTGGTAATGTTGATTGGATACACACTGATACCGGTTCCGTTATCTCTCGATATAAGAGGCTGGGGTGAAATGCATCCGCTGGATGGTCCGGCATGGACACTTTTCTTTGAATACATTGCCAACATAATGTATGCACTCGTCTTAAGAAGAACATCCAGAACGGTGCTCACGATACTTGTACTGATTGCAGCCGCAGCTTTACTACAATATGAGGTAACTAACAAGAACGGAGATATAATTGGTGGTTGGTCTGTTACGCCGGAACAGTTGCGTATTGGTTTTACAAGATTGTGCTATCCTTTTCTTGCAGGTATGTTATTGGCACGTGTTATAAAGCCGGGCAATATGGGCAATACATTTATCCCGTGCAGTTTATTGTTGATTGTTATCCTTTCAATTCCAAGAATCGGCGGCAGCAACACAGAATATTTTTGGATGAATGGGCTGTATGAAGCATTGAGTATTATCATCATTTTTCCTATCATAGTTTATCTCGGTGCCAGCGGTAGCCTGCAAAATAAAAGGGTGGAAGCCGTTTGCCGCTTTTTAGGGGATATTTCCTATCCTGTTTACATTATTCATTATCCTCTTATTTACATATTTTTTGCATGGGTAGTAGATGGCCACAAAACAGTTGCGCAAGGATGGCCTTATGGTTTGCTTCTATTGGTTAGTGCTGTTGCGCTGGCTTATTTGTTTTTAAAACTGTATGACTTGCCGGTTAGAAAGTGGCTTACAAAAAAACTCTTACCGGGAAAGAAAGTGCCGGCACAAGTATAGCGATCGGCAATAGCCTTATGTTCTTCGGGGTTGTACAATAACCTGTCTTCGTTGGAAGACTCCGCTGCGAAAATAAAAAGGAAAATATTTTAGTTGTCCATCGCTTGTTAAATGATCTGAACAAAACGACGTAAAAAGAAAAAACGAGCTTCTTTTACTGATTCACCACCGCGCCATTCATTACCGTTTTTACCTTTCCAAAATCTTCACTTTTCGTTTCTTCAACGGTTACTTTATTATCGTTCAAACGACAAGTAAATGTTTCTGTATGCGGACTTTCAATATACCGCAGCACGAACTGTATTGTATTTGGATCTTTCCATGTATAGGCGCCGGCAACTTTTGTTGGATAAATCATGGATGTATTTTCAATAGCAGTGGCAGTAAGTGATGGTCCCGGCTTGTCTGTTTCAGATAAACTCCATTTGCCATTTCCAAAAGGTATCGTGTAAGAACCTGCATCAGTTACAAACTTTACAGCGTACGTGTTATTGTTTATAGATTGAAACGACAATTGATGAAGATGCAGCTTGTTGGTATCCAAAGTAAACGTCTTATTCTGCAATGTTGTAGTTTCTTTATCACCTTTTGGAACTGGCAGGGCAAGTGTTTTCAATTGTTGGGTAAGCGCAGCATCGGCAGCATTGTTGGCAGGCAGTTTATCCTTTTTTAATGCGGGCAATAAATACTGCCACACCAAATTAATTTCGGCCTGCATATCGGCCGTTTCAGCGGTAATGGCAAGCGCAGCATCTTCATCGGGCATAACAATCATAAATTGTCCAAACGCTCCGTCGCCACGATACGCATTGTGCCTGCAACGCCACATCTGATAACAATATCCCTGCAGCCAATCGCTCGAATCTTTTTTTGATTGCGGCGCCATTGGGTCCTGCATTATTTTTTCCGTACTCGCTTCTTTTACCCAATCTGATGAAATCACTTGTTTACCATTCCATTTGCCTTCCTGCAAAAAAAGTTCGGCAAACTTTGCCATGTCTTCTGTTTTTAAACGCAAGCCCCAGCCGCCGGTGTTAATGCCTTTGGTATCAGTTTCCCAATCTATACCTTGTATACCGAGCGGTGCAAATAATCGTGGCTTTAAATAATCAATTACTTTTTGGCCGGTTACTTTTTGCACAATAGCGCTTAGCATATAAGTGCCCAATGAGTTGTATAAAAAAGTAGTGCCCGGCTCATACACAATAGGCGTTGCCAGAAAGCCTTTTATCCAGTTGCTATCCCGGCTATTTACGGTAGAGGTAGGGTCAGGGCTTTGACCGTCCGACATCATCAAAACATCTTTCACCGTTAGTTCAGAAAGGTACTTGCTTATTGTGTCAGGCAAATCGTTTGGAAAAAACTTTACCACTTTATCATCCAGCGAAAGCTTTTTCTCCTGCAAGGCAAAGCCAACCGCCGTAGCCGTAAAGCTTTTGCTGCATGAGTACAAAGAATGCTTTAAATCGGCGCGATAGGGATTCCACCAGCCTTCGGCAATGACTTTACCATGGCGCAATAATATAAAGCTGTGAAACTCGGTTTGGCTGTTGCTGGCGGCTTCAACAAATTTTGCAATACCGGTTGCCGAAACGCCTTCTGCTTCCGGTGTGCTGTGTGGCAAAGCGCTTTGTTGCGCACCACTTTGTGTACAAAAAATACATGCAAAAACAAAGGCAATCAACAAAGCTTTCAGGTAACTCATACAATCGTGTTTTGAAAAATGAATACAATGTATTGAAATAATGAATTTAAAAATGATGTTTCAAAAATGATTTCATGTATATGAAATAATAAAACTATAGGCGCATGCTTATATGGGTGTTCATTCTCTCTCTGTCAACTTGAAAGCGCTGATGGTCGAATATCATTTAGGGAATAATAAATGAGCTAAAATAAACGTTTTCGATTCCGTGCATTGCCATCTGTGACAAATGATGTTTGAAAAAGAACAGTAGAACAGGTGCTTTACATGTTGAAATCTAATATAGGCGGAAATAGAAAACTTTATCGAGTCGTTGCTCAAAACAACAATCCTACTTATATTGAACCATTATTTATTTAAAACCAAAAAACAGTCTTATGAATTTCTTTTCGCGCTTGTCCAATGGTTGGACAATTGCCATGAACAGCTTTAAGGTATTGCAAGCCAACAAGCAATTGATCATCTTCCCTATTCTCTCTGGCTTTTCATTACTTCTGGTATCGGCCTCTTTCTTTACCGGCGTTCTTGCACATGCAGGCTGGCAGTTAGATGCAATGAGGGATGATTACAGCAAGGTGGCACAGTACAGCCTTTTGTTTTTGTTTTACTTTATTAATTACTTCGTTATTGTGTTCTTTAATGTTGCCCTTATGCACTGTACCCATCTTTACTTTAAGGGTGAGGAAGTAAGCGTTAAAGCCGGTATTAACTTCGGTGTTAGTCGAATTGGAGCTATCCTTTCGTGGGCATTGTTTGCTGCCACAGTAGGCACGTTGCTTCGTATAGTGCAGGATTATTTAGGCAAGATTGGTAAAATTGTAATTGGACTCATTGGAATTGTATGGAACATAGCTACGTTTTTTGTAGTGCCTGTTATTGCATACGAAAACGAAAATGCCATCGGTGCATTCAAGCGGTCTGTTCAAATTATGAAAGAAAAATGGGGCGAAAAAGTAGGTGCAACATTTAGCTTTGGTTTGGTGCAGTTGGTTGCTTTTTTACTACTGGGAGCATTGGTGTTTTTAATTGCATCGTTTATACATCCTATTGCTGCTATTGTTATTGGTGCGATTGGTGCTGTGCTTGTACTGTCCGTTATGAGTGCAGCACGAAGCATATTTATCAGTGCTTTGTATCACAATGTAACCGGCGATCCTGTTGAGCATTTTCATCAACAAATGATTGATGAGTTGTTTGTGCAGAAATAAGAAAATAATCGTTATACATGATGAAGCCGGACTATGATCCGGCTTTTGTATTTCTTCTACTAATCAGTGTCCTCAATGATGAAACATGCCTTCGTTATTTCTGTTTGTTTAGGTTGCAGCAGGGTCTTCGCAGAATGGCTTATGTGGAATAGCTGAGACCGTTCGACTACAACATTACCGATGGCTTTGATCACCATTTTAAAAAGGCAAATTAAGAGTAGCTGCTTACATTTTTTCAACAGAGATTACTAAACCTTAAAGCAATGAAGTTGCACGAAGCAGGTTTTGTTATGCTTTGTGCAACTTTACTTTTGTAAAGCCTTTTTGTTCCGTCTTTTGCTTCATGGCTGACAGAGTAAAAACTCCAAATTATATTGATGCAACAAATCTTTTCATTCAATCAAAATTTATATTTGTAAATAGCGAAGCTTTTCATATTGAATAACACATAGGAAGTATAATGAGCGATCTGAAACGAAGAACGTTTATCAAAAACACATTGCTGGCGGGCGTAAGCGCATCCTTAGCGCCGCAGTTATTATCGGCAACTCCTTTACTGCAAAATGAAAATAATAAAAATGGCACAATACCTTTTTCAGGCAAAAAGAAAATCATTGTAGCAGGCGCGGGTATTACCGGCTTGTGCTGTGGTTTTGAATTGATAAAGAAAGGACATGAAGTAACCATTCTGGAAGCCAGCGGACGTTATGGCGGCCATGTTTTTACAGGTCGCGATGGATTATCAGACGGATTGTATGCCGACTATGGTGCCGACCATATCACGAAGCCTGGCTACGAGCGGTTCTTCGATTATGTAAAAGAGTTCAATCTTACGGTGATTCCTTATCCTCATGCCGAAGGTTCGGAAGCAGCGCCCGACAGCCATACATTAAAAATGATTGAGGGCAAGTTTTATTCATCCGAAATGCTCCAGGACGCTACTGTTCTCAAAGGCTTTGGTTTTACCGAAAAAGAGATACAGTTTTTGTCGCGCCATCCTTTCTATGCACTTCGCTCGCTTTACATAGATAGTTATACGGGCAAATTCAAAGATGCGTATCAACCCTTCGGAGTTGGATATGATGAGCTTGATAAAATATCGGTGTATGAGCTTTACAAAAAAGAAGGTGCTTCTGATGCTGCGCTTCGTTTTTTAGGTGGAAAAGATGTATCGGCATTGTATGCTATTTGGCGCTTATTCATTATGAAAGAAAGAGGCATTCCTCTTTCCGAAGGCGATACCTATCATTTAAAAGGCGGCAACGAGCAAATGCCCATTGCTTTTGCTAAAGCATTAGGCAATCGCCTTAAACTCAATCACCCGGTTACTGCCATTCAACATGATTCCAATAGTGTAATGGTTACTTACAAACCTTACCGTGATAAAGAAGAAACCTTAACTGCTGATTACTTTGTCAACTGCATTACGCTGCCCGTGTTTAAAAACATTCCGGTAACGCCAGCCTTATCGGTTGAAAAGCAATACGTGGTTGATAATATGCAATACTCATCGCATCCGTTTTATGTATTTGAAGCGGCTACTCAATTTTGGCTGGAGGATGGTTTTAAAACCATCAACATGGAGTTTGAACATCCGGATATTTCTTCTATTTGGGTAGAAACAAATGAAGTACCTACTGATAAAGTGGTGTTGAAAGCTTACGGACCGAGCGGCTTATCGGCGCAACGCGTGCTGGCTGCGTTTCGGGAAGTCTATCCGGGTAAAAGAGATACCATTGAACAGGCACTTACAAAAGATTGGTCGAAAGATAAATATGCGCCTGTTTGCGAAATGGAAGCCTTCCCCATTGGTGAAATGCATAAGTTCTGGCCACAAATTTTAATGCCTGAAGGCAGGCTTTATTTTGCAGGTACCTACGCCGATAACATGAGTCGCGGTATGGAATCCTGCATCCGTTCGGCGCAGCGTGTAGCAGGTGAAATTGATAAAGCATAACGGTGTAAAAGTGTATGAAAAGAAAAGAGGCTTCTCTTAGTTTGTTCGTTCTGTTTCTTTTTTGTATCAGCGTGTATGCAAGAAACAAATTCCGCATCTTTAAGCAAAGCAATACGCCACCTGTGGTTACCATCACCAATCCTAAAAAAGGTACTGTTAGCAGTGCCTCTTCAGTGGCTTACTTTATTTCAGTAAAAGATAAAGAAGATGGCGATTCCAAATACGATGAAATCAATACGAAAGAAGTGCTGTTGCAGGTAATGTATGTAGGCGACACAACAAAATTGACATCAACTCTAAATCAACCTGTGATAAATGATGCTGCTGGTTTAGTGGCTATTCAATCGTCAAATTGTTTCAACTGCCACAACTTCAACAGCAAGCTTGCGGGTCCGTCATTTACTGATATTGGTAAAAAATACAGTGCCACCGCTGCTGATATAGCCCTGTTACAAAAACATATTTTAGAAGGCTCTGTTGGCGTATGGGGTAATGTAAATATGCCATCGCATCCCGAGTTAACAAAGGAACAAGCCCTTGCCATGGTGCAATGGATACAACAGTCTGCTTCTTCGCCCGAGGTTACATATTACACCGGCACAGAGGGAAAATTTTCTGTTGTAAAAAAAGGTGCTTATCTCTTAACGGCAAGCTATACTGATCATGGTGTAGAGGGCGCACACTCACAAAGGCTAAAGGGTTCGGACAGAATTGTTGTTTATTACAAGTAGAAAGATAAGTGATAAGCACGTTTCCCTTTCTCTTTCTTTTCTTATACATGACTACTCATTACTTTTGAAAGAAAATACATGAAACGATTGCTCTTCTTTGCTTTTGTTTTTGCCCATTTTTCTCTCCATGCTCAAACTGCTGTAAAGCCTTTTTCAGCAGCCAATAAAAAGGTGCTTGTTTATACAACGGCCGATAAAACCGACTACCGTATTTCGCTTACTGATACATTACATTTTGCACCATTGGCGCAGCCGGTAGAAACGCAGGTTTGTGTGTTTGTTGATCCGGCAGCAAAGTTTCAAAAGCTCATTGGCATTGGTGGCGCGTTAACTGATGCTTCTGCCGAAACGTTTTATAAGTTGCCAAAAGAAAGTCAGCAGGAATTATTAAAAGCTTACTACGATACTGCTAACGGAATTGGTTATACATGGGGAAGAACAAACATCAACAGTTGCGATTTCAGCAGTGATATGTACACGTATGTTGCGCCTAACGATAAAGAGCTAAAAACATTCAACTTAGCTCATGATGAAAAATATAAGATACCATTTATTAAAGAAGTGCGCAAAGCAGCCAACGGTAAATTTACCTTATTTGTAACGCCCTGGAGCCCGCCAGCATGGATGAAAGAGAACGATACCATGACGCAGGGCGGCAAGCTGAAACCTGCGTTTATGCAAAGCTGGGCAAACTATTATGTGAAGTTTATAAAAGGCTACGAAGCCATAGGCATACCTATTTGGGGCTTGTCGGTGCAGAACGAGCCGATGGCAAAACAAACCTGGGAATCGTGCAGTTTCAGCGCAGAAGATGAGCGTGATTTCATTAAAAATTATCTCGGACCTACGCTTGCCAAAAGCGGATTAGGAAATAAAAAACTGATGTGCTGGGATCACAACCGCGATTTGATTTATCAGCGTGCGAGCACCATTTTAGAAGATGCGAATGCTGCCAAATATGTGTGGGGCGTAGCTTATCACTGGTATGAAACCTGGACGGGCAGCGCAATGGAGTTTGACAATGTGCGCCGCGTAAAAGAGGCGTTTCCAAACATCAATTTAGCCTTTACGGAAGGTAGTGTCGAATCGTTTAAAGAATCGCGCTTTCACGAGTGGGCATTGGGTGAACGTTATGGCAATTCGATGGTGAATGATTTTAATAACGGCACCGTTGCCTGGACGGATTGGAACATTTTATTGGATGAAAAAGGCGGTCCCAATCATGTGGGCAATTTTTGTTTTGCCCCAATTCATGCCGATACCAAAACGGGCAAGCTTATTTACACCAACAGCTATTATTACATTGGTCATTTTTCAAAATTCATTCGTCCCGGTGCGCAACGAATTGCCGCTTCCTCTAACCGCGATAAGCTGCAAACCACGGCATTTGTAAACTCAAGATGGAAGTATTGCTGTGGTGGTTTTGAACTTGTCGGATGCTGAAATTCCTTACCGCTTATGGATAAAAGGCGAAGCAGCGGAAACCACAAGTCGCCCACATTCTATTGCAACATTAATTGTAAAATAAAAAGGGATAAAAACAAAGCTTATGATATTGGCAATGTAAACCAGAATGTACTGCCTTCGCCGGGCTGGCTATGTACGCCGATGGTTCCGTTATGTTTGGTGATGATGCTGTTGGAAATGTATAAACCTAAACCGAGACCAGAGTATTGATTACCGGAATGATCTACACGATAATAACGGTCAAATAAACTTTGTTGTTTTTCCTCGGGTATGCCAATACCATAATCGCGTACCGATACTTTAACGCAGTCAGGTTCGGTTAGCTCAATGGCAATATCAATGCGCGATGAGGAAGGTGAGTATTTTACCGCATTGTTTAGCAAATTGGCAAGCACTTGTTCCACGCGATATTTGTCTCCCATGATGGAAACATCCCGAACGCCGCTGATTGTTACGGCGTCCATGTTTTTATTTACAAATTGTAAATTCTCTACATTTTCTTTCACCATCTCGTAAACATTAAACAACGATTTTTTTAGAACAAGCTGCCCTTTTTCAAGCCGCGATACATTTAGTAAATCATCGGTTAAGCCCGATAATTTAACTAAGCTGCTGCTGGCCTTGTTTAAAAAAACAGGAAGCATAGGCGAATCTTTTTCCGTTGTCATCATTTGCTCTAAAATCTGCAGCGAAGCTTTCAATGTTGTCATTGGTGTTTTTAATTCGTGGCTGGCTACGCTGATAAATTCATCCCGCTGCTGGATGGATTTGCGGCGATTGGTAACATCCATAAAGGTACCTACCCCACCTATAAGCATACCGTAACTATCGCGGATAGGCGCCGCATTGATGGATATATAGAACTTATCTCTATCGGGCGGCTGCACACTAATTTCGTAATCATAAACCGGCACTCCTGTTTTCATCATCAATGTCATCGGGTGCTCTTCTTCAGGTAAAAGTGTACCATCAATGCGCAGGTTTTTCCACTTTACATCATTGTATGTGCGGTTTAAAATTTCACTTCTTTGCACACCTAAAATTTTTTGCGCCATTGGGTTGGCATAGGTTACCTTTCCTTTTAAATCTACAATACAAACACCTTCTGCCATAGTTTCCAATATGAGCGTTAAACGTTCCTGGTTGCTGCGCAACTCCTCGCTCAATTTTGTTTTTTCATGTACTGATGTTTCTAATTCGTGCGTTCTCTCCTTTACTTTTAATTCAAGGTTGGTATTCAATTGTTGGGCGATGGCTTGTGCTTTTTTTAACTGCTGGTTGTTTTGCTTAAGCAGCTGCTCGGTTTGTTTTTGCTCTGTAAGATCAGTAATGATAAGACTCATTGACAAACCCTCATCCAAATGCAAGGCTTTAAACGATAAGATTACCGGCACAAAGCTGCCGTTAGCGGCTAACAAAAGCAATTCTGCTTTTATAGTTTCGTTCCATGCTTTTTGAATGAGCTGAATACATTCCTGTTTACAATCGGGTGGTATAAATTGAAAGAAAGATTGCCCGGTTATTTTTTGCAACGGCAGTTGCACCAATGAAGCAAATTGAGAATTAGAATATAAGATAAGATTGTCTTCACTAAGCGTAACAGCTCCTTCGGTCATCTGCTCAATAAAAATGCGATAGGTTTGATCGGCACTTTTTAATGTGTACAATTGTATGCCGTCTTTTTCTTTCACCACCAACGCATCTACTTCGCCGGAACGAATGGCTTCAATGGTATCGTTCGCTTCTTCAAGCTGCATACGCACGGTGGCCAATTCCTGCAATAACTCTTCGTATGTTTTTATTTGCTCCAAACTATTACAATTATAAAAGCCCTAATCCTTTTAAAACTTTGTTTTTGTCAGACATATCACCAATCATACGTTTTTTGGGAAGTGGAAACTTTTTAATAAGCATAGGAACTGCGGTAATGTCTTCGCTTTTTACCAGCAGCGGTTGCTGGTAAACATCAATAATTTCGAGTTCGTATCTGTTGTGCAAATGTTCTTCGCAAATCTTTTTTATATTGCTGATAGCACGTACAGATATAGGTGAAGTACCAGTAACAAAAAGACGAAGAGTATAAAACTCATCTTCTTCTTTCCAGTTTGGAAATACATCATCGGTGTTTGAATCCTGCATGTGTTTTGTGTTCCCTTTTACAGCGTGCGAATATCAAGCCCAACTAAAACTTTTTCTTTGTTAGAAAGATCGCCTATGATTTTACGAACCGGCTCGGGTACCTTTTTTACGAGTGTGGGAATAGCTAATATCTGGTCGCCCTCTGCCAGTTGCGGATGTACCAATAAATCGATTACTTCAATGGTGTACTCATCTTGTAAATGTTCTTCGCAATACTTTTTTAAATTGTTCAGGGCGGCAACCGATCTGGGTGTTTTGCCAGCCACATATAACCGCAGTTCATATTTGATTTTACTCATTACTTATTCAGCTTTTTTATTTTCGTTGTTGCCTGTACTGCCTTTTCTTAACTCAATTACTTTCTGGCGCGCCTGTTCCGTAATTTCCTTTTTTATTTCTTCTTCTAAAAACACTTTGTTCAGTTCTTCTTCTGTTGATTCAAACTCTGTTTTAAGGTTGTCAATTTTCGCTTCCAGCATTTTTCGCTTGCGTATCAGTTCTCTGTCTTTGCGGCTAAGGGCATTGCTATGGAGTACAGTGCCGGTTTCTTCCAGCAAAATTTGAGCCTCCCGTGCAGAGCCGGTTAATACGCCTTCCGGTCCAAGATATACATCAATTAAATCTACGCCATTGTTAGTAATTACAAACTCACGTACCTGGTTAGAATGTTGCATGCCTCTCGATTTCATTACGTAGATGCCACGGTTCCTTTCGCCATTACTTTCTATATCTCTCACCATTAGCCAGACATCTACGAGTGATGATACGCCTTCGTCAGTTTGTTCGTTTATCACTGTGTTTAATGAAAGGGCTGTGAATATGACGGTAATTTGTTCATGTTGCAAAAAGTCTATAAGCCTTACCAGCATTGCTTTTACCTCGCTTACCGAACCTATCGTAACGAGGTTGGTAATGGGATCTAGAACAACAACATCCGGTTTTAATTTCTTTATTAATTTATGGATGGAAACCAAATGCATTTCTAAACCATACATGGTTGGGCGCACGCTTTGAAAGTGCAGCCTTCCACTATCAACATGCATTTGCAGACTAATGTTGATTGACTGCATGTTTCTGATAATTTGTTGCGGCGATTCTTCAAATGCAAAAAACAAACACTTCTCGCCCCTGTTACAAGTTGCATTGGCAAAGCTTGCTGCAATGCTGGTTTTGCCTGTACCGGCGGTGCCGGAAACCAATATGCTGCTGCCTTTAAAAAAACCTTTGCCACCCAGCATGCCATCAAGTGAAGGAATGCCGGACGATATCCTTTCACTTGATACTGGTTTGTTTAATTCAAGTGATGTAATCGGAAGAACGGATATGCCATCTTCATCAATTAAAAATGGATATTCATTGGTTCCGTGCACCGAGCCCCGATATTTTATAACACGTAAGCGGCGTGTGGATATTTGGTTGATGATGCGATGATCTAACAAAATCACACAATCGGAAACATATTCTTCTAAGCCTTGCCTGGTAAGCGAATTTTCGCCACGCTCACCTGTTATGATAGCGGTAACACCTTTATCTTTTAGCCATTGAAATAACCTGCGCAGCTCTGCCCGCAAAATGGCCTGGTTATCGTAACCCGAAAATAAATTTTCAATCGTATCCAGCACCACGCGTTTTGCACCAATGCTATCAATGGCATAATTTAAGCGAATGAATAAACCTTCTAAATTGTACTCGCCGGTTTCTTCTATCTCGCTGCGGTCAACGTGAACATAGTCAATTTTTATTTTTTTATCCTGCTGCAATTGATTTAAATCAAAACCTAGCGAAGCCACATTTGCAGCCAGGTCTTCCGGCTTTTCTTCAAACGCCATAAACACGCCAGGCTCATTAAAATTAACGGCACCGCGCACAATAAATTCAAGCGAAAACAAAGTTTTGCCACAACCTGCACCACCGCATATTAAGGTAGGGCGACCAGTTGGCAAACCGCCTAATGTAATTTCATCAAGTCCATTAATGCCGGTTTGTGTTTTTGGTAAAGAGGGAAGCGGTTGTGAGGTGTTTTGATAAGTTGTATGTGTCATAAAAGAGGAACAAAATCAAAATAAGATTTGGAATTAAAAGTAATGGTTTTTTGGTTTGAAAAGCATTCAATATTAAATAGCCAATTTGATACAGCTTATTTACCAAAACCTATTTTTTGCAAAGAAAGATTGGCTGAGTGTTGTAAAATAAAAAGCGGGCAAGAAATCACTTGCCCGCCGTTGTTTAGGCCGCTTACAGCTTACTTGTTCACTGAAATTTTATATTCGGTTATGTTATGATACGTTTGACCTGGTTGCAGGATAGTAGATGGAAAAGAAGGTGTGTTAGGCGAGTTGGGAAAGTGTTGCGTTTCCATAGCAAAACCTGTGTATTGATTGATGGGCTTGCCCGCTGATGTTTTAATAGATCCATCTAAAAAGTTACCGCTGTAAAATTGCAAGCCTGGCTGTGTGGTAAACACTTCTAATTTTCTTCCGCTCAGGCTATCGGTTACTTCGGCTACTTTGGTAAGCGAAGTATCTTTTTTGTTCAAAACAAAATTATGGTCATAGCCAACGGGGTTGCCGCCGGTTTGTTTAATGCGTTCGCCAATTAAATGTGGTGTTGTAAAATCAAACGGCGTTCCTTTTACGGGTGCCAGTTGTCCGGTGGGAATTAATGTACTGTCTACAGGTGTATAATGGTCGGCGTCAATCATCACCGAATGGTTTAAAATGGTATTGCTTACATCGCCGGTTAAATTGAAGTAACTATGATTGGTAAGGTTGATGGGCGTGGCTTTATCGGTAGTTGCTGTGTATTCAATTTTCAAACGGTTGTCATCGGTAAGCGAAAATGTTATGTGAGAAGTTAAGTTGCCAGGATAACCTTCTTCGCCATCTTTGCTCAGATAAGTTAATGTGATTTGTGGTTTGTTAGAGGAAGTATCGGACACCGTCCACACTTGTTTGTCAAAGCCTTTTTTACCACCATGCAAATGGTTTTGTCCGTTGTTCGTAGCTAACGAATAGGTTTTGCCATCCAGTGTAAACTTGCCTTTGGCAATGCGGTTGCCATATCTGCCCACAGTTGCGCCAAAATAAGGCACGCCGGCAGTGTAGCTGCTTAAGCTATCAAAGCCAATTACGATGCTGCTATTTTTGTCTCTTTTATCAGGCGCAATAAACGAAGTAATCGTTCCACCATAATCAGATATTTTTACCTGCACGCCATTGTTGTTGGTTAAGGTAAATAAGTGAACCGGCTTGCCATCGAACGTTCCCCAGTTGCCTACTGTAACACCTGGCTTTGAAGATAGTGTACTATCGGATGATGCGGTAGTGCCTGTATCGGATGTGTTGTTTTTACAAGACATGAAAATGGTGGTTAGTAAAAGTGAATAAAAAAGAAAGTGCTTTGTTTTCATACAGCGAAGACTTTGATGTTTTATAGAGCAAAATAAAGGATAAAAAGAAAGTGTTTTGAATATAGTGTGTAAAATGGGTTTATTATTTGGATAAAAAATGGTGCAAAGGCAAAGAGATAGTTAGAGAGATAATAATTCAATCGTAATGAAAACGGCATTGAATAATAAAGCATTTTGGGTCTATTCCTTTTTTACCTTCAACCTTGTACACCAATCTGTGTTCATCTGTTATTCGTCTTGACCAAAAACCTTTTAAATCATACCTAAGAGGTTCGGGTTTGCCTATTCCTTGAAATGGAGATTTCTTAATGTCCTTCAGAAGCTCTTTGATTTTTAAAACTACTTCACTGTCTGTTTCAAGCCAGTATTCAAATTCTTCCCATGTATTTTGTGTAAACTCAAAATTCATTCGATGCCATTATTTCAAATTGAACTTATGAGTTTTCTTGTTGTGTAGTTGCTCAATAGATTCTTTCAATCGTTGTCTATTAGCAGCAGTAGATAACAAATGTCCTGTTTCCTGTAATGAATTGTATTCTTTAATTGACATGATGACTACTCCATCGTTTTCGCCATTTCTTGGAACAATTAAAATATCGCCCGACTCTGTTACGTTGTCAAGATGTTTTTTTATGTTGCCTCTCAATTGAGAGATAGATATTGCTTGCATTATTGTATTGCTTTTCGTACAAGCAAATGTACCAAAAAAGGTACAAAATGTTGTTACAAAAAATACTCACACATTGATACGACAAAATGACGATAAAAAATACAATAAGAAAATATTTAGACTTTTGTTTTTGCCTTCTTTTTCAAAAGTTCTTCTTAGCATCCCAACATTTAAAAACATTACCTTAAACTTGCACAAAATCATCATTCATGAAAAAAATTATTACAACCATGATGGCTTGCGTGGCTTTATGTATAGCCATTACAGCCGTTGCGCAGCCAACACCTAACATTAGCGATACTGCAAAACGCCCGCCCATTGCCAGCCCGCGTGATAGCATTGTTGCTACCACAGCAACAGGCGTTACCATTACTATGACATATGGTAGCCCAGCTATTAAAGGACGAACCATTGGTAAGAATTTAGACCCTTATGATGACACCCTTTGGCGCGCCGGTGCCAATGAAGCCACCACATTTGCTGTGAATAAAGATGTAACCATTGACGGTAAGAAGCTACCTGCCGGCAGATACGCCCTGTTTGCCATTAAACATGGCAACAATTGGACATTTATTTTTAATAAAACCTGGAACACATGGGGCGCTTACAGTTATAAGCAAAATAAAGCGCAGGATGTTTTGCAGGCAAAGGCAACAGGAGCAACAGGTGATAGTTATTACAATGAACGTTTGAAGTACGTGATTGACCCCAATGGTATGGTTTATTTGTTCTGGGGAAATATAGTTACCAGCTTTACGGTAAAATAAAATTTGGACAAAAACAAAAGAGGCAAACTTCAATCAAGTTTGCCTCTTTTGTTTTTATCGTTATCTGTAACCTGTCAACTCATATCTATCATCTACTTATTCGACGGTGCATTTTCAAAGATTAATTTGGGTACTTCCTGCTCCTTGCTTTTAGGCGCTTCAGGTTGCAGAGTGGAAGCCAGCTTCACCGCAGCAAACGCATTTAGAAAACCAGCACTGCTGCACAGGCTGCTCATAGAACACAAACTGCCATTGGTTCCTGGCACCATTATCTTTACTGAATCGGAAGCTTGCTGTGCAGATTTTTCAATGGCATATTTTACCTGCTTTGCCGATAAAGCCGGATAATAGGAACGGATAAGTGCCGCAACGCCAGCCACCACCGGCGATGCCATGCTGGTGCCTTGCAAAAAGCCATAATCATGACCGCCCGGTAAGGTTGAATAAATCTTGGTTCCGGGTGCAAACACGTTCACTTGTTTGGGTCCGTAATTGCTGAAGGATGCAACCAAATCGCCATTGCCGATGTGCTGATCACTGCTGGCACCAACGGTGATAAAATTAGAAGCTGTGGTTTTAAATTCTATCAGGTTTGGGTTGGGATAATTGTCTGTTGTATCCACATCTGCTGATTCATTTCCCGCTGCATGAACAATCAGCACATCTTTCGCTTCGGCATAATGCACAGCTTCATCTACCCATTTTTTTTCCGGCGAATAACTTTTGCCAAAGCTCATGTTGATCACTTTTGCACCATTGTCAACTGCATACTTAATTGCCAGTGCAACATCTTTATCATACTCATCACCTTCGGGCACCGCGCGGATCATCATTACTTTTACATTGTCGGCTACACCTTGTACACCAATATTGTTATCACGCTCTGCGGCAATAATGCCGGTTACATGCGTGCCGTGCATAGGAGCGCTTCCCATTACATCGCCATTGCCATAAAACCTGTCGTTAATGTTGTAATAATCGTCTTTAATAATCGAATCGCGATAGCGGGGCGGCTTTGTTTTTAACGCATTTATGGTTTGCTTTTTACCGTCCAGTTCGCTTTGCAGTTCGTTAAGCAATGTGGTGTTCTTCATGTCTTCATCCACATTTACCAGTTTTACAAAAGTTAGGTAAGCCAGTTTGGCTTGCCTGCCTTCTTTTGTTTCGGGGCTTATCTTTTCCAAATCAGACGGTGTGTATTCGGTTCTTCCGGTTTCTTTTTGCAACACTTCATCGTTTCTTTTCAACACTTTCATCGCCATTTCTATCATGCTTACTTCCATCTGGTCTTCACTGCTGGGTTGCATAGCCCGCGCGGCTTTCAGCCAGGTTTTGTATTCTTCTTTTTCAAACGAATTGAGTGTTGAAGTGTCAATATCCTTACCCGCAAAACGGTCTTTGAAATCGTAGTACACACGTGTCCTTTCATCAATATCTTTTGTCAGATTTTTTCCATCTTTATTGCCCAGGAAATTCCAGCCATACACATCATCCACATAACCATTGTGGTCGTCGTCAATGCCATTGCCCGGTATTTCTTTCGGGTTGTGCCAAAGAATGCTTTTGAGGTCTTCATGGGTGGTATCAACACCCGAATCAATGACAGCCACAATTACCGTTTTCGATTTTTTCCCTTTTAAAAAATCATAAGTCTGTTGCAAACTGATGCCGTTATAACCATCTGCTTTTGGATCGAGATATTGCCAGCCTTTTAAATTATTTTGGGCAAAAACAAACGTGCTTGTAAAAAGGAGAAAGATGGCAAGAAAGAAGAAATTGAATTTCATGAATGAAATGATTAGAACTTAAATTTTGTTACCTACAAATTTGATGTATAAATGGCAGCATAAGATGATAAGCGGATTATTTTATGAAATTATTATGCGAAGAAATGGTTAGCAGTGTGTGAACGAACTGAATACCAGTTGGAGTTAAAATTTTATTTTCAATCGTTTCTCTTTTTTATCGGTACTAATCCATTTCGGTCCCTGTTCAATAGCAGTTACAACTTTGTTTGCCGTAGTAGAATCAGGTGCCTGAATGACATGCACATCATAAGGCGAGCCTGTTTCATTCACCGAAAATTCAAGCTCTACATTGACTAAGTTATTCAACTGGTTGGCAAGTGCCGATGAATCTTTTTTATTCAATTTGCCAAACAAATAATCTTGGAAAAAAAGCCATCCGCCTTCAGGTTTTATGGTTGCTGTATCAACCGCTTTCTTTTTGGTTTTGCCCATATTTATTATTTCCACTTCCGACAAACGAAACGGCTTGCCTTTATCGGTTGTCCATGAAGGTTGGCGTGAAGATGCCATTGAGCGTGTTGTGTATCCGGTTACTGCATTTTTGTCCACACTATCATTGAGCAATGTGTCGGTCGTTGTTGATAAAGATGGCTGTGCAGGCATCTTTTTGCTACGATAAGATAACGCAGCCACAGGTGCAGCAGCCAATAGCATTGAATCTTTTTTAGATGGCAAGGTGGAAGCGATTTTATCGTGTTCATGTTCTTTCTTTTTTGAAAGAGCAGTTTCAGCGCTTTCTTCCTTTTTTGGTTTTGCCGATATTTTTGCGTTCTGCATTGTAGCTGCTACTGAATCTTGTTGCAAGGTGATCGGACTGTTATTTTCATTACGGAACGAATCATTTCTTTCATCCCTTTTTACGTTGTTGCTGGTTACCGTTGCAAGCCTTTTATTATTTTTGTTTTGATAAAGAACAAACACACTTGTGCCAAGAACAAAAACAACGGAAGCGGCCCCCAGCCATCCATATCGTTTGCGTTTGGCAGGGGTAATAATTTTTGTGTTTTGCTGATTGCCTTGCACCGCCGCAGTTATCTCATTCAAATGCTTTTCTGATGTTTGCTTATCCCTGTTTTGATAACCTTCTATCGCATCAGCAAGAAACGGATCTCCCAGCGCAGCACGTTCCAACTCGTGCATTTCTTTAGCGGTCATCTGCCCGTTTAAGTAGCGATGAATATCGCTGAACCCATAGTTTGTATTTGCCTCTTTTTCAGTCATTTTGTTCCATACAGGTTTTTAAATTTCGCCTTCCATTTTGAATGAGGCTTCTTACTTTGTTCCATTCCCAGCCTGTTTCGCCTGATATTTCGTTGTAGCATTTGTTTTGTAAATAAAATAGCCGGATTGCCTTTTGTTGCTCTTTACCCAAACCTGCAAGGCACTGCTCCAGTTTTTTAAATTCGGCTTCTTTTTCCAGTACCGAATCAAGATGCACAAACTCCTCCGATTGCACATCATTCAACTGAAGTTCTACTGTTCGGTGTTTGCCGCGGCTACGCAACTGCATCAAACAATAATTTTTTGCCACCACGTACAACCAGCTTTTAAAATTGCTAATTTGCTGATACGGCAACTTTTGCAATAATTCGGTGTAAAGGTTCATGGTGGCATCTTTGGCAGATTCGGCATCGGATAAATATTTGAGGCAAACGCCGTATAGCAAATCGGTGTAACGCAGATACAAGGCTGCCAGCGCATTTTGATCGCCATCCTGCTGAAACTGATGCAACAATTCTTCATCCGTTTGCAGTGTAGTTTGTATGTGTCGGATTGGCGTCATGCGGTGAGGTGGGTAAAGCTATAAAAAAGCGGTAAAAACAAACGCCCGCATTGGTAATAAACATAGGCGTTTGTTTTTATTAATAAAATTGCAATTACAAATCAAATCATCTCCATTCCTCTTCCACCACCGGTTCTATCTCATGCAGAGCAATCGCCATTTTATTTGTCTTTACAAAGTTGCACCAATGACAGTCGGGCCTGCCGCAGCCGGTATAAAAATCGTGCTGCTGTATCTTGTTCCAAACTGTTGTGATTTGTCGCGTAACAGTGGTAATGTCTTCCGGCTCAATACGCACTTTGCGGCGATGATATTCGCCCTTTTTATCAGGCTCAATAAAATCAAATTCAAAGGACACGGCGTTCCATTTTCTTCCGGCATAATTGTCCAGTAAAATTTTATAAAACACTGCCTGCCGCCAGTAATCGCCGCCGGCCGGTTCTTTATCGTTGGGCAGCATCAGTTTTGGTTTTGCCTTCTCCAAATCGCCTGTTTTATAATCCACCACGTTCACATCGCTGCCATCAAATTCCAGCTTGTCAATCTTGCCTTTTAACGGAACACCGTTTACCACAACGCCTTTAATGTTGCGCTCAATTGCAACGACCGTATTCCATTTGCTGATGTAAGTATTGTAATAGTTGATTAATATTTCAGGACCATATTCCATGCGCCGTTCAAACTGTTCTTTGGTAAACAATTCGCGATGGCGGTGCATGTAACCTTCAAAGTCCTGCACCAAGACTTTGCGCTGAAGGAAACTCGTTGTATCGCTGCACTTGTTCAAATAAACGTTGCAACGCATGATGCACGGCAGAACCAAATTCAGCAGCTTCGTTGCGTGGGCTTGGAATATTTACAATGTTTCTGAAAATAAAATTCAAGCGGACAATGCAAGTAATTGTTCAAGGCCGATACGTTCATCACAAAACGATCAATGCGTGGCGCAATTACATCGCGTTCCATCTTCATAATTTCGGGCGATTCCAAACGCTCAAATTCCAACGCACGAAACTCAGTAACCATATTTTCATCCAACTGAATTTCTTCAATTGGTATCGTATGCTCATCTAAAATTTCACCGATAAAACGACTTGGCTCCGTTTCTTTTCCATCACTTTTTGTTTTGGGATACGATACTGTTAACTGCCTTTGCGCACGCGTTAACGCCACATAAAACAATCGCCGCAATTCTTCCTCTTCCGCATTGGGCGAGAGGCTTACAAACAAGGTATCGGGCAAGCTGTAACCGCCCACAGGTTTGCGCTTTTTCTCCCATCCGGCAGCGTTGCATCCGGCAATAAAAATGTATTCATATTCTAAGCCTTTGCTGCCATGCGCCGTCATTAAATTCACACCGCGATCGCTTCCACTTACCTGCACCAACGGCAGTGTAATGTTTTCGCGTTCCATCAATTCAAAAATGTTCACCAGTTGTTGCAGCGAAAGCAGGGGCGAGCGGCTGGTTTCTTCTTTAATGAAATCATACAAGCCGGTGAGAAGCTGCATTTCATAATGTTTGTTTTCGCTTTGCATGATGCAGCTTAATGCACCGCTTTCACGGATAAGCTGTTCCAGCAATTGCACCAATGTAAGGTTGAGAACAGCAGCAATTAAATTTTCCAGAAAGCTGGAAGCCATACGCAGCTTAGCATTCAGCGGTTTGGCAAATAAATCGCGCGGCGGCTGGTTTGCTTTGTCGTACAACAATTTTCGGATGGAAGTTTTGTTTTGCGTGAATTGCCGCTCTGCCACTTCAATGGTTATGGTTGCAATTTCTACCGGCGGAATGCCAAACCAGTTGTAATGCAAAATTTCAAACAACATTTCATCACCTTCATATGGAATGTCGTGCTCCGCAGCAAGGTATTTTAAAACGGTGAGAATGTTTTGCACCAAAGGTTCGTGCAACAAGTTGGTGTTGCGGCGACTGTATTGCGGAATCTTTCGCAGCTTGAAATATTTGCTCAATTCGTCACCATATTTGTTTTCACGGTAGATGATGCCGATGCAGGCCGGTTTTACCCCTTTTTTCAACAAGTCTTCCACTTCGAGGGTAATGCCAATCATTTCTTCGCGCGGCGAATTGTATTGTTTGATGGAAGGTAAATGGGTAAGATGATTGATGCTACTGTTGGATGCAATGAGGTCTTTGCTTAAACCCGGCAGTTGTTTAATCAACCGTTCTTCATTGTTGCAAATAAGCGTTTTACTAATGTCTAAAATGGGCTGCGTGCTGCGATAATTATCGGTTAAAACAACTTTCAATAAATCTTCTTTGTAGCTGTCGGCAAAGCGCAGCATGTTCTCAACACTCGCGCCCTGAAAGCGATAAATACTTTGGTCGTCATCGCCCACTACAAACACATTGGGCTTGTCCCAATAATTGATGAGCAGCTCAACAATTTTGTTTTGCGTGCCGCTCGTATCCTGGTATTCATCCACCAAAGTGTACAGGTACTGTTCCTGATATTGGTTGAGTAATTCTTTGTTTTCATCAAAGGCTTTAATCACCCAGTTAATCATATCATCAAAGTCATACAGTTTGCGCTCGTGCATTTTGTTTTGAAAGGTTTCAAACTCATTCACGGCAGCGCGTAGCTTGTCCATTTTTAGTCTTTCTTCGGTAAGCCTGTCTTCTTTTACATCGCCTTTTTTATAGCCTTTATAAGCGCGTTTATAAATGTAATCTTCGCGGGCCGGAAGATCATCAATATAAGCATCAATGCGACTGTTAATGTAAGTAGCCGTCCAGCCTTCGCGCTTCATAGCGCTGAACAAATTTTGTAAATTGTGTATCTCGAAATACACATCGCCGCGATACCGTTTGAGCGGATGAGCCTTGCCAAAACCATCAATCAATTCGCGGTAAATGTCTATGCGTTGCAAATCGGTAATCGGGTCGAGTGAAGTTTTGTCAAACAGAGACAAATTTTCCTGGATCACTTCATTGCAAAACGCATGAAACGTGTAAATGTGAACCTTATGAGCATCGGAACCAATGAACGACGACAAGCGTTTGCGCATAGCGATGGTGCCGGCATCAGTATAAGTTAAACAAAGGATGTTATCGGGTTGCGCATCAGTTTCTAAAAGAATCTTTCCAATGCGTGCGCCAAGGATTTGTGTTTTGCCCGTGCCGGGACCTGCAATTACCATCACCGGACCTTCAATGGTATCCACCGCTTGCTTTTGCTGCGCGTTGAGCTTACTATAAATTTCGTTGAATTTTTGTAATTGAATGTTGCGTTTGTTAGCCGTTGCCATGAGGGTAAAGATAATGGCAATTTGCGTAAAGGTTTAGCAAAAAAGAGTACTAATTGGAAGTAGGAGGCGGTCGTTTTTGTTATGATTGAGCTACTTTGTGGTAGTAATGTAAAATTATTATGTAAACAATAAAAAAAGCGCAAAAGCTGTATTGACGCAAGTTTTGGTTTTGTGCGTATTTGTATTGTATTTGATTGTGAAAAGATTAAGCAGAAAGTGCGCAAGTTTGGTTGTATAAAAACTTGCGATATATTGCTGCAAGATGTGTTTGCGGAACTGTTTTATCTTTGTGTTTGTCATAATGGTATGAGTGACAGTAACTGCAATAGACAATATAAGTTTGTAAATAAGGGTTTGTATACTTTTGAGTTATGACATAACTTAATAGAAGAGCTATAATACTTGTTTGTACTAATATCTCCTTGGCAGAGTTGCTGTTTCTCAATAGCAGTTCTTACACGTCAATTGAAAACTTCATGAACACTATATTGACTGATAAGTGACAGCATGATTTCTGCAACTAATAGTATGACTTGATAGTGCGGACAATGAAGTAATAACTTGCCTGATTTATTTGTGAAGATTCACTTTACGATAATCGTTGTTATAAAAGAATAATCGTTACAAAATAACTGTATTAACGATCTGATTTTTATCTTAACTTACCTTTACCGGTCACAGAAGACTATTACAAAAGTGATTGCTTCAACCAACGCATGCAATTATTATTAAAAAGGTAGTAAAACATCTTTCATTGATCTTTGCTTTCATTGTATGACAAAGAATTATTGATAGTATCAAATTTAGACTATAAGTTGACAAAATTGAACGACAACTGTATGATGATTCTGATGGACAAAATCAGCCGCAACAATGCTTGGCATAGCGGCTGACTCTCTTAGTCAGCAGTAATAGATTCTATGCGTATTATTTAGCAAGCTGACTGCACTATAAGTCTCGCTTAGCAGGACAGCTAAGCCATTGCAGCCTTAACTTCAAGTGTAGAAAGACAGCTTACAACTTCGGATAATTTAAAGACAGATTTTGACGAGACTTTTAAAGGCATACTTTTCTCCTCGGGTGCAAGCGGTCGCTTGTACCTATCTTCTTTGAACGTCTGCACACCACTTTAAGGTTTCAGCATTCTCCTCTTTTATTAAGAGCCCGAATAGCTTTGTATTTACCAGATTACCTTTTCATCAAATAATCGAGAAATATTCTTCTAAAGAGATTTGGTTCCTCTAAAACATTCTAACACTACGAACCATTTATTTTCATTTTACATCGGGTACTTCATCTATGTTATAATAAACCGGCAGACCGCGTTCTTTAGCAAGCTTTACATCATTATCAGCACCTTTAGAATTGCCTTCAATGCGCAACACCGCATCGCATTTTTCCAACAGCCGGTGCGCAACAGGATATTGAATTTCTTCCCAGGCTTCATCACCGGGCTGTTGCGAACCTGCCAAATGAATTAGGGGCAAAGCTATCCATTCACCAATCATGGGAACATGTCCTTTTCTAAACAAGGGTAAAGCAACAGATTCAAGTGCATGAAGGTTTTTCTGCATGAGTGCGGGATCGTCGTTGGTGCCGCTTCTGTACGGACCTGCAATTAAAATCAGCATAATTTCTTTTATTGTTCACACAAAGAAAATGTAGATAAAAACAAAAAATATTAAGGTAGATTAAGAAAGCGTTTTGCTCATTTTCTTTTTTCGGATGGAACTTAAAAATTCAGGTGTGATGCCCAGATAAGAAGCAATTTGTTTTTGGCTGATATGCTTTGTTATGAGTGGGTATTTCGCTAAAAAGTTATCGTATCTTTCTTCAGCAGGCAACGATAAACGTTCTATCATCCGAAGCTGTTCCCTGATATACGCGTTCTGCATTAATATTCTAAAAAACCGTTCCCATTTGGGCAGTGTTTCAAACAGCTTGTCTAAATTTTCTTTGCTCAATTGAAAGATACAACTGTCTTCAATGGCTTCTATGTTTATCATTGCCGGCTTTGTATTTGCGAAGCAAAACATATCGGTTATCCACCAATCGGCAACTGCAAACATCACCGTAGTTTCTTTGCTTTCAACGTTAACATGATAAGCCCGTAAAGCACCTGAATGAACATAATTGATGTGTCGGCAAACCTGATCTTCTTTTAAAAGGAGAGTCTTTTTAGATACTGGTTTGAATGTGAACAGTGAGGTAACATATTCTGCTTCTTCACTGCTCAGATGGATGTGTTTAGCAATATTTTTTAGAAGCGAATCGTGTGTCATGAATCAATTGATTTTTGTTCATTCAAACAGCTTAGAAAATTAATAAACATACACATCATCCAATTGCTTGCTTCAAATCTTCAATTAAATCTTCCGCATCTTCAATATCTACACTTAACCGAATAATTTGACAAATTGTTTATTTTAATCTTTTTACAAACCAACCTGGTTGTCTATGCAAATGACCTACTGCTAAAACGAAAACTATTTTTTTATCTGCGTCTGTTAAATAAAGAATTTCATAAGGAAATACTGATAGTGAAGCACTTCTTATATTATTAAATAAAACAAAAGCAAAATCAGGATTGCGGATGATTTTTTCTATTGTATTATTCACTGAATTAATAAAGCGATAACCTAAACCAACAGATTGTTCTTCATACCAAACAAAAGCTTCATCAATATCCATCTGAGCCGGTAATTCAATGATCACTTGCCAACTCATTGTTCATATTTTTTCTTCCATTCATTCCATTCAATTCCTTCTCCTGAATGTGTCTCATGATACTGAAGTCTTTCTTTAATCAATTCTTTTTTCCATTCAGGAATTTGATCAGCCAACTCTTCATCAATACTGTTTAAAAGATCAACTGCCAACTGTTTCCGCTCTTTTGCAGGCAAAGCAAAAAGTTCTTCTTTGTTAATCATGTTATTTCTTTTTACTAAAATAATAAAATTCAAATGCGTTTTAATCATTGAGATTCGAATGTATTATCCATTACCCGATAGCGGTTCTTAAATCTTCAATCAAATCTTCCGCATCTTCAATGCCCACACTTAACCGGATTAAAGAATCTGTCAAACCATTTTTTAAACGTTCTTCTCTCGGAATCGAAGCATGTGTCATGGAAGCCGGATGATTGATCAACGATTCTACACCACCCAGGCTTTCTGCCAATGCAAAAATCCTGGTTGAAGTCAATACTTTTTTAGCCGCTTCAATGCTATCATCTTTTAAAACAAAACTCATCATGCCACCAAAACCACGCATTTGCTTTTTGGCAACGGCATAACCTGCATGGTCTTCAAACCCGCACCAGTACACAGTTTCAACCTTTGGATGGTTTCTTAGAAAATGGGCAATCTGCTCACCATTCTCGCAATGCCGCTGCATCCGAACATGCAAGGTTTTAATTCCGCGCAAAACCAAAAAGCAATCCTGCGGACCAGGAACGGCACCACAACTTTTTTGAATAAAATACAAGTCGTCGCGCAATTTATCATCATTCATAATTAAGCAGCCTTGTATTACATCGCTGTGGCCGCCTAAATATTTGGTGGCACTATGTAACACAATATCAGCGCCCCAATCCAACGGGTTTTGCAGGTAAGGCGAAGCAAACGTGTTATCCACGCAAACCCAGATACCGTGCGGCTTCGCAAGGTTAACTACCGCTTCAATATCGGTGATGTTCATCAATGGATTGGTAGGCGTTTCTGTCCAGATCAGTTTTGTTTTTTCGTTGATGAAAGGCTGGATGTTGGCTACATCCTGCATGTTCACATAATGAAATTTGATTCCGAACTTTTGAAAAATTTTGCTGAACAACCGATACGTGCCGCCATACATATCGCTCCCTGCAATCACTTCATCGCCCGGCTGCAACAGCTTTATCACGGCATCGGTTGCTGCCACACCGCTGCTGAATGCGAGGCCATGTTTGCCATTTTCTATTTGGGCCACTGCACGCTCCAACGCAAAGCGCGTGGGGTTTTGCGAGCGGGCATACTCATAACCTTTGTTCACGCCCGGTGCTTGCTGCACGTATGTTGATGTTTGATAAATCGGCGTCATGATCGCGCCAGTAGAAGCGTCTGGTTCCACGCCTGCATGAATCATTTTTGTTCCTAAACCCATGTTATTGTTCATTGAATATGTTTAATTGTTAATTGTGAATGGGAACACGGATGATACGGATTTCATGCACGGATGTTCAGGATTTAATATTTAAGATGTAAGATTGAATATTATGGCAAAACCAAACTTCTTCTTTCATCAATATCCCAAAAATCCCTTACATCTCATCTCATCCCAGTTCAGACAATCGCTGCTGCGCTCATATATCTAAAGTCAAAATTATTCTTTTCGTGCGCACTTTTTGGCTCTGTTTTTTTTGTCAAAATATTTTTATCCAAAACGTTTTTATTAACCAACTTCTTCCGGCTTTCCATAATCATTTCCTGAATGTTTTTGTTTTGCATCCATTGTTGTTGCGGTGGTTCATAACCTACTTTATCTTTCCGCCAAACAATATTATGAGGTAAAATGTTTTCCATGCTTTTGCGCAAGATCCATTTGGTAAAACCATCCCGAATTTTGAATGTTGAATTCAGTGCAAAACCAAACTCAACCAGATCGTGTTGCAAAAACGGCAAGCGGATTTCGCGTGAATGCGCCATCGAATTTCTATCGGCATAGCGCAGCAATTCTTCCAGCCCGAAGGTAAAGGTGTTGTAATGCAAAATGTCTTCTAAACTCTTTACCACCGGCTTGTATAATGTGCTTTCATTGGTGTATCGCAACGCAAATTCTATGTTAATGTGAGGCGTGTTTTGTAATTGCGTAAAAGCACGCCGCTGTAAGCGTTTGGCAGTTTGTTCAGGATAAAATGCAGCGATATAATTTTTGATGTTCCATTGCTCTAAGAAATCATGTTTCTGCAATGCTCTTTTTTCTTTTTTAAAAAGAGAAACATTGCTTACTAATAATTGCTGCAAAAACCAATGCACATATTTTTTATAACCGCCCAACACTTCATCTGCACCTTGCCCATCCAATAAAACGGTAATGCCTTTTTCTTTTGCCAAACGATACACCAAAAATTGTGTAAGCACGCTGCTGCTTTGCACCGGCTCGTCCTGAAAGTACATCAATTGTTGCCAATGATTTGTCCAGTCATCAGCGTTTGGTTTTATCAAATATTGCTGAACGCCAAAAGCGTTTGCTACTTCCTTGCTCCAAGCTGTTTCATCCCGCTCAAAACCGCTGAAGCCCGCTGTGAATGCAGCATTGCGCCATTGCGAACCTTTTTGTTTTTGCCCATAAATAGCTGCTAAAATACTGCTGCTGTCAAGACCACCACTTAAACTGGTGCCAACAGCAACATCGCTGCGCAAACGTTTTTGTATAGATGAAGAAAAGAGGTAAGTAAATTGTTCTATCGCGCTCTTTTCATCAATTGAAAGGGTGCTCATTTGGGGCACATACCACTTTCGCAACTTTATTTTTCCAGCCGAAGGAATGATAGATAAACAATTGCCCGGTGGAAGCGATAGAATGTCGTTATAAAAGGTAGCTGTTTTCTTGATTGGATTTTGCACATAACCTAAAGCAATGTAGTTCAACATCATTGTTCCGTTCAGATTTTTGGGTACGCCCGCTGCGAACAAAGCTTTGATTTCGCTCGCAAAAATGATTTGCTGAAACTTTCCTCTTTCCGCATAAACCGGATAATAATACAGGGGCTTTTCACCAAACCTGTCACGCGCAATGAACACTGTTTTTTGTTTTGCATCAAAAAGGGCAAAAGCAAACATGCCATCAAAATGATGCAAACAATCTTCGCCCCAGCAATCATAAGCCGCCGGAATCACTTCAGTATCGGTTGTAGTAGAAAATTGATAACCTCGGCCGGATAACTCTTCTTTTAATTCGATGTAATTGTAAATCTCTCCATTAAAGATAATCGTGTAATGCAGGTAATGAAATGGCTGGGCTGCTTCATCAGATAAATCTAAAATGCAAAGCCTGCGATGAGCAAAGCCAACCGTATTATCATCATTCTTCCAAAAGCCTTCACTTGCCGGACCCCGATGGCGCAGCGCATCTGCCATCAGTTGCAATTTGTGTTGTTGAATGAATGATGAATGAGGAGAGAGAATGCCTGCAATGCCGCACATGATGTGAAGATATAAGATTTAAGATACAAG
This sequence comes from uncultured Chitinophagaceae bacterium, assembly GCA_963790435.1. GTDB lineage: Bacteria > Bacteroidota > Bacteroidia > Chitinophagales > Chitinophagaceae > Ilyomonas. Next base: position 1,807,233 of record CAWBOI010000001.1, on the reverse strand, counting down.
GAACAAGAAGCAAAATTCAAGAATACATTTACTTGTCACGTAACAGCAAATCAAAGTTTGTTTTTGCCCATTTTTTTACATCGGGAAAGAACGCTTCATAATAGGTTTTCAATTCATCGTAATGTTTTACAAATGCATCAAAAGCTGCAACGCTGTTGTTCAAATAAACAGCCCTTCGCACAACACCGCCAAAACTTTTATTGATGCCATCAACCGTTCCGTAATTGTACAACCAGTTTTGTGATTTCATGTAAGGAAACATTAAAGCAAAACGTTGCGGCATAACATCAATATAACTGTCCAATGTTAGATAAGTTTGAATAGTAAAAGATAGCCATTGTTGTTGCGTATGTTGGGTTTCATCTAACGCTAAAAAGTGGTCATACACAACATCGGTAAAAGCACCGGAATATAAACCTACCGCGGGTTTGAAGTATTGTTTTGCAGCGCGTGTGGCCTCGTGCGAATCAGTAAAAGTGTCAATCATCCGGTGCAGGGTAATGCCTTTTTGTACCTTTTCTGTATAAGCAAATTTCTGTTTACCTTTTACAAAATCGCTTATCATATTGCCAACCAAAATATCGGCGTTTCCAAACGATAAATAAGCATGTGCTAAGTAATTCATCCGTTTTTGTTTTTGCCGTTTATCACTTCACCGTTATCCGTTTGTTTTTGTTCATCCTCATTTTGGCAAAGCTTTAATAATTGAAGATAAAACAACTACAATGCTTATCCCTGTTGAATTGTAGCTATGCTATTGCTTTCATACAATTATATGAGCTTACCACTCATCACAATGGTTTATACAAGCCTTTCATCCTGTCCCAATTCCCTTTTCACCGTTTGTTTCCCCATCTACTTTTACATCGTCAAATAAAGACAAAAATTAAATCACAAACTTTTAAATCATCAATTTTATGAAAACAACTATTGTAAAAGGAAGCGTTCTTTCTGCTTTTATTTTCATCGCTTTTACCATGAGCGCTTTTGCTAAACCAAGCGACGTGAGCAAGTATTTAATGAAACAATTTCAAAAACAATTCAAAAACGCCGACCATGTAACCTGGAAAACAACTTCCAACTTTACCTCGGCTACCTTTACAATTGATGGCGAAAAAACATCTGTGTTTTATAATACTGCGAACGACTTAATTGCTGTTTCAAAAGAGATTACCGTACAGGATTTACCCAAAGCTACACAACGTACTCTCACCAAAAAATACAGTGATAAAACGATCAATTCGGTAATAGATTACACTGATGCCAACGGCAACGAAAGCTACTACGTACAACTCGATGGCAACAGTGCAAAAACCATTATTTTGCAATCTGACATGGCTGGTAATGTAAGCAACTTTCAAAAACAATAAGCCGTTTCCCTTACTTAACAATGGCAAAGCCTTTCTGTAACAGGAAGGCTTTTTTGTGCGCAGCATTCGTTTACTTTTGCGGCTTTAAAAAGAAAGCTATGAACAAAGGTCCTGTTTCACAATTTATACAGCATCATTACCGACATTTTAACGCAGCAGCTTTAGTTGATGCGGCAAAAGGTTACGAACAGCATTTATTGGAAGGTGGCAAAATGATGATAACACTTGCCGGGGCTATGAGTACTGCCGAGTTGGGTATTTCGCTTGCCGAAATGATAAGGCAGGGAAAGGTTGACATCATTAGCTGCACAGGTGCCAATCTGGAAGAAGATATTATGAATCTGGTAGCGCACAATTCGTACAAACGCGTGCCCAATTACAGAGATTTAAGTCCGCAGGAAGAATGGGATTTATTGGAAAACGGCTACAATCGCGTTACCGACACCTGCATACCGGAAGAAGAAGCATTTCGCCGCATTCAAAAGCACATTCATAAAATTTGGAGCGAGGCGCAAAGTAAGGGCGAGCGTTATTTTCCACACGAATACATGTACAAATTATTGTTGAGCGAAGTGATGAAAGAGAACTATGAAATACCCGTTGAACATAGCTGGATGATAGCAGCTGCCGAACGCAATTTGCCCATCATTGTTCCGGGCTGGGAAGACAGCACGATGGGAAACATTTTTGCTTCCTATTGCATTAAAGGTGAGCTGGCACCATCCACCATGCGCAGTGGTATTGAGTATATGGTTTTCCTAAGCAATTGGTACAAAGAAAACAGCGGCGGCAAAGGTGTTGGCTTCTTCCAGATTGGCGGCGGCATTGCAGGAGATTTTCCAATTTGCGTAGTGCCCATGATGTACCAGGATTTGGAAATGCACGACATTCCGTTCTGGACTTATTTCTGTCAAATCAGCGACAGCACTACATCCTATGGCTCTTATAGTGGCGCCGTACCCAACGAAAAAATAACCTGGGGCAAGCTCGACATACATACACCTAAATACATCATTGAAAGCGATGCTACCATTGTTGCACCGTTGGTGTTTGCGTATTTATTGGGATGGTAAGGAGCAAAGCTTTGAGCTTCGAGCCGTGAGCTACGAGTAAGAAATACAAAATACAGTTTTATGTACCGGGCGTTTGTAACTCCGATTGAACATAGTTGCGTCGCACTCTTCAACGTTCAGAAATAAATTGGGCAAAAACAAAAGCGGCACTAATTTTTATTCAACCTGCCAGGTTTACAAGCCTGACAGGTTTTTATTGAAATTGTAGCAAAAACAAATCCTTCTCATCCGTGCACGAAGTCCGTGTTATCCGTGTTCCAAATCTCAAATTGAAATCACATTAACCTCCGCGCCTCGGCTCTTGGCTTCATCAATCATGTGTTGCGTGCCGCCCGGTCCATCGCCGCCTTTGCCATTCCAAACGGCTATCAAACTGGTGTTGCTGCCACCGCAAATCAACGAACTGTACAGCATCCACAAATTGTTGCGTTCCCAAATGGTATAGCCTTGTTTTTTTTGCAGCCAGTTGGGCAAGTCCATGCTTTGCGAAAGCACATGCCTGTCTAACGTGTGATACAAATTATAAAAACGCTCCACCCAGTTGGCGTCTGCGAAAGCCACGGATTCGACTACAAATTGTTCGGCGGGCACTGCCAGGTACAAATGCGTTTTAACGCCCAATTCTTTGCACACTTCATGAAACAAAATATCGCCACCGCAGGCGCCACCGGCAATGCCGGTTAACTTGTCTTTGTCGTTGTTGTTATCAGTGAGTTGCTGCTGAACAGCCGCTTTTATTTTGTCCCGAATTTCCGCTTCTCTCGAAGGTGGAAAGCGCGGCTCTGTTCTATCAGGCTTATCAATCATGTGCCCAGTGAACAGTAAATAATGTTTATTGGCTTTGTGCAAGAAATGTACATTTTCAAAAGCCTTCAAAGCCGCATCTGTATTGAGCGGCAGCACGTTCAGGCTTTTGTACAAAACCAATTGATTGTGGCTCGCTTCATAATTGAAATCAGTTGCCGATTGCATCACCTGCCGGTACAGGTTTTCTACCCGCTTTGGGTTAGATGCTACCAGCAGTGCGTAGTCGGCTTCCGACATGCTCAGCCAAGGATCTCTGCTATCTTCGTTAGCTGTTCTTTTTTCCTGTGCAGACAAAGCAGCTTTTACCAAAACCAACAATTGCGCATGTCGTTCTTCATATTGTTTTAACCTTGCATCGGCTTCTTCTTTCGTTTCCCACATCTCTTCCCACACATCGGGCAGTTGCGTGATGAGCGATAAAATAATCGAGAGCGTTGCCAGCGCATTTAAACCCGAATAACAATGGTTGAGGTCTTCATTATAAGCCTGTTCATAACACTCATAACATTGATATAGGTAAGACGATTCTAATGCATCTGAAGCATCGTCTGATTTGTTACCTCGCTTCCAGGCATTCACCCAACGGCTTTTATAATTGCGTGCTTTTAAAGCATACACTTCTGCACGCTTGTTATCGTCCAACTGGTGATAATTTTGTAAGATGCGATGCACGCAGGCATCTGATTGGGCAATCAATTCAATGCCTTCTTCATAGTGCCGGTGTATTACATCTTCACTCAATCGTTGATAAATGGTTGCCAGCCTGTCGTTCGCATCCAGATCATCAGGTTTATAATTGCGTATTTTTTCCCAGGTAAGCCGTGCTACATCGTACGATTTAATATTGAATTGCACATCACCTACCAACCGTAAAGCCGGAATTTCCCATTCAAAAGATTCGGCTTCCGCAGCCAATAGTGCCAGCTTGCCTTCCTGCTTGCACGTGCTGGCAACTTCCAGTTCTTCATCAAAATCGGGCGGCACGGCAAGAAAGGCTTCTGCGTTTTGCGGCTCTAAATTGGGCAGCATGTAAAACACAGGACTGTCCTTTCGATTGTCTTGCAAAGTATCGGTTAAACCTCGTACCAAATTGGGTACGCACTCAGCCGGGTTTGCTGCATCATAACTTAAATAACGATCGGTTTTTAAATCGAAAGGAATTTCATCTTTGTTGCAACGAATCAAAAACGTTCGTTTGTCGCGCAGCGCATGACGGATGCCCAATTCATAAAATACATTGGCGTTGTGAACGGAAACATCGGCAATAACAATATCGGCGGTAAGCAGCCTGGCAAACATGTCTTCGCGGATGTTGCCCGCTTCAAAAATAGAAGCTGTGGTGCTGCCGGTAATACTCGTTTGACGTAAAGCCGGTTGAATTAATTCGGCATCCACTTTATCAAAATCTACCTCGTCTTTTATACCAAACGGGCGAACAATAAAAGCGTTGAATAACATGAGCGTTTGTTTTTGCAGGAATTTGCCACGAAGACACGAAGCCACAAAAAATCAGTAAAACAATACTTTGCGCCTTTATGTCTTCGTGGCAAAAAATATTATACAAAAGAACCGAAGTGTTTCATCGAAACCTGCTTCGCTGCGGCTGCGCCAACAGTTTGCAAATCGTTAATGTATTGCACCGAATCCATCTGCCGTACATGATCAGAGTCAATATTGCTCAAACCCAATGCTGACAAGCCTTCGGGGCTTAAATCAACATTGTATCGGGCATATAAAAAATGCCGTTTGGTATCCTGCGATAAGTCAATCACATTGCCAGCCGCATCCATCGGAATCATATCGTTCAACTCTCTGTCTAACGCTGCGCCGAACGTGCATCTGCCAATGGTTCTGCAATTAATATCCTGGTCGGTTAGCGTAGCATACATGAGGTTAGTAGGAAGATTAGAGAGAGTGTTCACAAGGTTATGATATTCACCAGCAGAAGGCGATGCGCCGGTGCCAATGGAAACCAAAAGCAGCTTGTCTTCGCCCACTTCCCAAGCCAGTTTATAAGCGGGTTGCGTTGCCATGCGGTACAACAGAAACGCAGGATTGTTGTAAGGCGTAACGCCGCCATCCACAAAAACAAAAGTCTCATTTGAGTCGTTAGGATTCCATTGCAATGTTTCGGGTGGAAAGTAAACCGGCGCGGCGGTGCTTGCACGAACTAATTGGTACAGCTTGATGTTGGCATTGCAATCGGCACGCAGCTTATCATTGTATTTTGCTAAGGGATTGTTGCTGATGGGCCACGGCGAATCGGTGCTGCGGTTCATGGTACAAACCATCAGGAGGCATTTGAATTTGCCGTTATCAAAGTGCATATCGGTATCGGCACCAAATGTTTCCTGCAACGCATCCAGCAAAGGACCCGATTGATACAACGATTTCCATTCTTTCAATAGCCAGTTTTTATCAAACATGGCTTTTCCTTTGTCAATATAGAATTGAAGCAACTGTTGCACCGACATACCAAGCGATAGCCCTGCTGCAATGATAGCACCAGTGCTGGTTCCGGCAATGTAGTCGAAATAGTCGGAGAGGCGGAAATCGTCGTCTTTGCCCAATTCTTCTTTCAATTGTTTTTCCATTTCAGCTAATATTTGAAGCGTAATGACGCCGCGAATGCCGCCGCCATCCAGCGCCAGCATCTTGCGCGGTTGTGGCGTTTCGAAACGTTCGGCCAAAGAACCAAAGGGAGATGACATAGATTGTTGTTTTTATTGATAAAAATGAAGAATACAAATGCAAGTGGGAAATGAAAGTTTGCTTGATTAGTCGCAACTTTTTCATTTGCGCTAATTAACAAATGTAAGATTGTTTGGAAAGAGGGGGGAAGTTTTTGGGAAGAAGACTGATTTTGAAAAAAGTTATAAGCCATTTTAAAGTTGTACTACATTTTAATCGTTCATACTTAACTTTCAAGCCAAAATTTCAATATGGCAATTCCCAAAGACGTTTTAGTGGTAACAACATCAGCAGTAGAAGGGCTTAAAATAAAGAGATATTTAAAACCAGTATCAGCCCATATCGTTGCTGGAACAAATTTATTCAGTGACTTCTTCGCTTCTTTAAGCGATGTTTTTGGAGGACGTTCACAAACATATCAAAGAGAATTGACTTCGCTTTATGATGAAGCAATTGAGCGAATTAAATATGCAGCTTATGAAATTGGTGCAAATGGTATTGTTGGATTAAGTGTTGACATGGATGAAATATCAGGTAAAGGTAAATCTATGTTTATGATTACTGCGGTTGGAACTGCAGTGATATTCGAAGGAGAAGCAAATACAAAAGCAATATTGCCAGATTCCAATAATAAGTTTGAGAATGTGGATGTAGAAAAGATTAATACCTTAAGAAATAAAAAGGCCATTATAGAAAAAGCGAATTCGGGCGATTTAATACTCAATGATGATGTTTGGAATTTTATAACATCAAACCAAGTTGATGAGATATTTCCGTTTCTTTTAAAGAAGTTTTCAATTGTAATTGCAAATGAACAAATGAGTACAAGTAATAGTAGTTCGGAAAAGTTTTACAGATCGCTTATTGACTATGTTGATGCCTTACCGGATGAGAAAAAATTAGACCTACTATACAACAATATAAAAGAAGAACCAAATGGACAGATTGCTTTAAAGCTCTCCGAAATAATAAAGGAACTTGACTTATTAGATTTTAGCCGGAGTGTAGAGTTGCTAAAGAGTAATAATTTTCAAATTCAAAAAAGGGGTTTGCGTGTTATTACTTATGATAAACCTTTTTATAACAAGCAAGACATCCAAGATTTGAAGAAGATAAGAGATTATATTAAAGCGATTTTTATTGAACGTGGTAAACGCACCACGAAAAAGCAATTATTATCAAAAGAAAAAGAAGTTTGGATTTGTGAATGTGGAAAAACCAATGATATTGACACTTATTGTATAGGTTGTGAGCAAGACATTTACGGCTTTAAACAGAATGAAATGAAGCCAACAAAAGCTGCAAATCATATCGAACAGAAGGTAGAATTAATCTCAGAATATTTACAATAGCAGATTCCGCACAAAGCCCCCGGTAATTTGATTATAGTTCATTATCGTGTTGAGGGCAATTGCGGAATGACGACAACCGTATTAGTCAACTTAATTCCGACCGAATAATTGTTATGAAAAATCGCACAAAAACAAACTTTAGATAAAGTTGCCTCAGCCCAACAATCCCACCTTTACCTGCACGCTTTCTTTCATCATTTCTCTTGCTGCATTAGCGATGCCTTCTGCATCGTAGCCGCATTCGGCGTGAAGTTCTTTCAACGTTCCGTGTTCAATAATTCTATCAGGAATGCCCAATAGCTTTACTTCGGCGGTGTAGTTATATTTTGCCATAAATTCCAATACCGCGCTGCCAAAACCACCTTCGATGCAGCCATCTTCCACAGTTATAATTCTGGTGTGTTTGGCAAATACTTCGTGTAATAAATCTTCATCCAGCGGCTTTACAAAACGCAGGTCGTAATGCGCAGCATCAATGCCTTCTGTTTTTAATTGACGAATGGCAACCGTTGCAAAATTGCCAGGATGACCAATGGATAAAATGGCAAGATCGTTTCCATCTTTTAGCTTTCGGCCCCGTCCAATTTGGAGCTTTTCAAAAGGCGTTTGCCAGTTGTGCAGCACACCTTCGCCACGCGGATAGCGAATCACAAACGGCAGTTTGGTTTCGTCCAATTGTGCGGTGTACATCAAATTGCGCAATTCCTGTTCGTTCATCGGCGCGCTGATGATCATATTCGGAATGCAACGGAAATAAGCAATGTCGTAAGCACCATGATGCGTAGGCCCATCTTCACCCACCAAACCCGCTCTATCAAGGCAAAAAATAACGGGCAATTTTTGTATAGCAACATCATGTACTACCTGGTCGAAAGCGCGTTGCATAAACGATGAATAAATATTGCAAAACGGTCGCAAGCCTTGCGTGGCAAGTCCCGCACTTAACGTAACCGCATGTTGCTCGCAAATGCCCACATCAAAAGCACGGTCGGGCATTTCATCCATCATCATTTTTAAAGAGCAACCACTTGGCATTGCGGGCGTGATGCCCATAATTTTTTTATTTTCTTTCGCCAGTTCGATGATGGTTTTGCCAAACACATCCTGGTATTTGGGCGGCTGCGGCGTGTCGTATCTTTTCTTGTAAATTTCGCCGGTTACTTTATCAAACAAGCCGGGTGCGTGCCATTTGGTTTGGTCTTTTTCCGCAAGCGAATAACCTTTTCCCTTTACCGTAACAATGTGCAATAATTTGGGACCGGGAATGTTTTTTAAATCGTGTAAAGTATCCACCAACTTAGTGATGTTGTGCCCGTCAATCGGCCCGAAATATCTAAAATTCAAAGCTTCAAACAAATTGCTGCGTTTGCTTACCATGCCTTTGATTCCGGCTTCCAGCTTGCTTGCCATGTCGCGCGTGAAACGCTTGCCCACAGGCAGTTTGCCAAGCAGTTGCCACACATCATCGCGCAGCTTATTGTACGTTTGAGAAGTGGTTATGTCGGTTAAATATTCTTTCAACGCACCCACATTTTGGTCAATGCCAATGCCGTTGTCATTCAACACAACCAGCATATCTGCATCCGCAACACCGGCATGATTCAAGGCTTCGAAAGCCATACCTGCCGTCATCGCACCATCGCCAATGACAGCAACTGATTTTCTGTCTTCCCCTTTGTATTTTGCCGCCATTGCCATACCCAGTGCAGCCGATACTGAAGTGGAAGAATGACCTACGCCAAACGTATCATACTCACTTTCGCTGCGTTTTGGAAAACCGCTGATGCCTTTGTATTTACGGTTGGTATAAAACACATCTCTGCGCCCGGTGAGTATTTTATGTCCATACGCCTGGTGGCCTACATCCCACACCAACTGGTCGTAAGGCGTGTTGTAAACATAATGCAATGCCACCGTTAATTCTACCACACCAAGACTTGCGGCAAAGTGTCCGCCATGCACGCTTACCACATCAATAATGTACTGCCGCAATTCATCGGATAATTGATGAAGCTGCGTTCTATCCAACTTTTTTATATCGGCAGGTGTATTGATATTTTGCAAAAGTGTGCCGGGCGTAATTTCCATGTATGCGATATTTATGTAAAAATAAGTATTGAACAATAAATGATGGTTGGTATATAAAAAGCCTCACCGGAATGAGGCTTTGCAAAGGTTTGTTTTTGATGATTTATTTACCCGTTGAATCTGTCATTGTTGCGGTAGTAGAATCAGTAGCCTCTGGTATGGTTACATCATCTGTGCCGGTAGCTTCTTTCATTCTTTTCATGGTTTGTGATAAAGAGCCGAAATAGTGCGTTAAGGTTGCCAGGCTATTTTCTTTTTCATTCACTGTGTGCAGTTCCAAATGCCCTTTTACTGAACCATCGCTGTAATTGTCCGAAGTGGTAATTACATCTTTAAAAGTTTTTTTGGCTTCATCCATCATTTGGGCAGAAGAAGAATCTTTGGGTATTGCATTCAATATACTGGCAACATCAACATAAAAAGCAACCGCTGTGCCTTTGGTTTTGCCTGAAATATCAGACGGTAAAGTTACTTTTCCGCTGCCCGCATTGTATTGTTTCAGTAAAGCTGAATCGTTTGAAAACACAACATTTTTATTGTCGGCATACATCGTAAATCCCATAGGGTTTTCGTCGGGTTGAGCAGGCACATACTGCCCGTTTTTCTGCACCATCAAACCTTGTTTGGCAAGAGAAGCCATAATCTTATCATAGCTCGCTTTATCGGCAATGGTAGCATCAATAATTAGTTTAGCGGTGGGCGTGGAATATTTGTAACCCTGCACTTCTTTTTGCTGCATACCCACATTTGAAAACACAACAGCAAAATCGCCTTTAAAAGCTCTTACAATATCATCCACTGTGTAGCCTTGGTTTTGTAAAAACTGATTGGCGGTTTGCAACACTCCGGTGAAATTTAAAATGGCAACAATCAATTTCGGGTCAAAAGAAAACAAGGCATATCCATTTACGTTACCCGGATATTTGTTCAGCAAATCCATGTCAACCTTAGGTCCGGCGTATTTCTTCAATGTATCGGCAAGTGTTGCGTTGGGATACGATTTCAAATCCATGTCCACTTCACCATTTTCAAAGTTGATGGCACCTGCTGTGTACGTGTCTTTCAGCAAATCGGAAGCCTTGCTCATGCCCAGCATCGGAATAGTTGATAAAGCTCCGTTTGAATTTGACCAAAAGAAAACATCTGCTTTGCCATCGTTTGCATCTTTAAATTGTTTTACGGAAGCGAGAGAAGCATCTTCTTTTTGTGCAAATAATGAAGTTAGCTGTTGGTGCGCGGCATCTGGTGAAGCAGCGTGATCACCGTTTTGCGTGTTAACAGAGGTTACGTTATCAATCAAAACAATATCATCGTTCCAGCCAGCTACAAAGCCATTTTTTAACGCTGCGTAACTGTAATCATTTTCCTTTTTGATTTGTGCCGATGGCATTTTTTTCTTTAAAAAATCTTCAAACTGAGAAGGTTTGTTTAGCACAGCAACGACACCGGTTGTAACCGATGAGCCGCTCATCATACTGCCAGTTTGATTCACAAATACGAAAATGTCTTTGGAAAGATCAATGCCTGAATTTTCAATGTCTTTCGACGTTATCATCATGGATGTGTCGTTGCCAACTGCGGAGCGCATGATAGAGTCTAAGCTCACTTTGCTATCCGCTAATTTATCGCTTAGTTTTTTAGGATTGATTGCCAGCACTACCGAAGCATCTTTCGGAATGTATTTGGTTTGTTTAGGTGCCGATGATTTACAGGAAGCAATGAATACAACCATCAGAAGCAGCCAGCTTGCAGGGGTAAATTTAGTTTTGAACATGAAAAAAGATTTAAGGCGAAAATATTGATTAATAAGACACGGTGAAATAGAACACAGAGGAAAATAGAACACGGATGACACGGATTTCATGCACAGATTTTTTGGATTGTCTGAACCGGGATTGATGAGATGAATGCGATTTGTGGGATATTAATGTAAAAACAAACTTCATCTTTATCCCATCCATCCCAGTTCAGACTTAATACGCTCTTGCAAACAACACTCTTTGCTTAGACGGCTTGCCGGTCAAAATACAAACACCTTCTTCCTCTTTGTTGTTAAGCGGAATGCAGCGAATGGTAGCTTTGCTTTCTTCTTTTATTTTTTCTTCAGTTTCAGCAGTGCCATCCCAGTGCGCACAAACAAAGCCGGTTTTGTTGTCGAGTACATTCATAAACTCCTCCCACGAATTCACTTCCGTGACGTGTGCATCCCGAAACGTTTTAGCTTTTTCAAACATGCTTTGCTGAATATCGTCCAGCAAATTTTTCAGCGTTTGTGCTAATCCATCAAGTGGGTACGATTTCTTTTCTTTCGTATCGCGCCGCGCCACTTCGGCAACGCCGTTTTCCAAATCTCTGGCACCAATGGCAATGCGAACGGGTACGCCTTTCAGTTCATACTCGGCAAATTTCCAGCCCGGGCGACTGTTATCATTATCATCATATTTTACTGAAATGCCCAATGCTTTTAACGCAGGCAGCAACTCGTTTTTTATTTTGTTGTCAATGTTTGCTTTTTGTTCTTCGCCTTTGTAAATAGGAATGATTACCACTTGCAGCGGTGCAATTTTAGGAGGCAAAACCAAACCCTGATCGTCGCTGTGCACCATTACCAAACCTCCAATCAGTCGCGTACTTACACCCCAACTGGTTGCCCACACATAATCTAACTTGTTGTTGTTTATCACTAAATTTTACATCGAAGGCTTTGGCAAAATTTTGTCCTAAAAAATGAGATGTGCCCGCCTGCAACGCTTTGCCATCCTGCATCAGCGCTTCTATGCAATACGTGTCTTCGGCACCCGCAAAACGCTCGCTTTCTGTTTTGGTTCCTTTTATCACGGGCATTGCCATGTAGTTCTCGGCAAAGTCGGCATATACATCCAGTATTAGTTTTGCTTCTGTTACTGCTTCTTCTTTTGTTGCATGAGCCGTATGACCTTCCTGCCATAAAAATTCGGTGGTACGCAAAAATAGCCGCGTACGCATTTCCCAACGTACTACGTTTGCCCATTGGTTAATGAGTAAGGGTAAATCGCGATAGGATTGTATCCATGTTTTGTAAGTGCTCCAAATAATGGCTTCGCTGGTAGGGCGAACAATCAGTTCTTCTTCCAGTTTGGCTTCCGGGTCAACCATCAGCGCACCTTTTTTATCAGGGTTTGTTTTTAACCGATAATGCGTAACAACAGCGCATTCTTTGGCAAAGCCTTCCGCGTTTTTTTCTTCGGCTTCAAACAAGCTTTTCGGAACAAAAAGAGGAAAATAAGCATTCACATGGCCGGTATCTTTAAACATTTTGTCCAGCACATCGCGCATGTTTTCCCAAAGCGTATAGCCATAAGGCTTTATCACCATGCAGCCGCGCACGGCACTGTAATCGGCAAGGTTTCCTTTTAAAACCAAATCGTTGTACCACTGAGAATAGTCTTGTTCGCGAGGCGTAATTTCTTTGCTCATAATGAAAGATAAAGTGTTGGACTCTCAACTCTTTTTCATGCAAAACCAAAAACCGGAAGGTTCTTTGCAATGTAAGATTTGAATAACAAAATATGTTTTTTAAAGCAGCGCAAAAGTAGTAATTTAGTGCCTTAAAAGAAAGGTGGTTTATGAACAAGAATCTATTGCCATTAATACTCTCGGTGAGCCTTTTTGCAAGCTGTTCGTCGGCTTATAAAACAACGCAAACGCCCGATGATGTATATTATTCTCCGGGCAAAATGAGAGAATATGCGAGCGTAAATAACAATAGCGACAACGGCGGCGGCTATGATAATTATACCAGCAGCAGCGAAGACAATTACCTGCGCATGAAAGTGCAAAACCGCTACCAGTGGGATGCTCTTGATAACAATGATTACTGGTACAGCCCCAATTATGCGTACAACAATTTTTATGGCTTCAACAGCTTCAATCCTTACACGTTTAACAGTTGGGGATTGAGTTATTATTACAGCCCGTTTGCCTCTTTGCAGCCTTATGGCTGGTTCAGTAACTATTATCCTTCTTATGGTTTTGGGTTTGGCTATTCGCCTTATTCATTAGGTTTGTACAGCCATGGTTATGGGTATGGTTACTATGGATATACACCATCTACCGTAATTGTCAATTCTCCTGTACGTACGCGCACATCACGTCCGATGCTGGGCAGCTATGTAAACAACAATTACAACAACCGCAATAATTATAGTAACGGTGCAGGCAATCGGTATGTGCCAGCCGGAACTGGGCTTAATCGCTATAATAACAACAATAGCCGTTACAACAATACAAACAACAATTCCCTGCGTTATAATAATAATACAAACACCAATACCTTTTCTCAGCCATCTGCACCCGCAAGAAGCTATACACCTTCATCTTCTCCAAGCAGTAGCGGAGGCGGAAGTGTAAGCCGGCCCGGCAGACATTAAGGTTTGTTTTTGCCGATATTTACCTTATACTCAACAGCCAGCCCCCAACAGGCTGGCTGTTTTTGAATCGTTATCACTATGAAGAAACTCCTGACTTCCCTTTTTTTGTTTTTTATTTTGATGAATGGCTTTGCACAGGCACCCGACGATATTTTGAAATACAGTTATTTTCCGCAACACGGCTCGGCAAGAAACGTAGCCATTGGTGGTGCAATGGGATCGCTGGGCGGAGACATCAGCTCGATGTATGTAAACCCTGCCGGTTTGGGTTTGTACAAAACCTCTGAAATCGTTATCAGTCCTGCGTTTCAGCTCAATAATAACAATGCGGCTTTTCGCGGAACAAGCTTATCCTCCAGCAAAACGGCATTTGATTTAGGCTTAACCGGCGCTGTGTTTGGCTCGCAGAATCAATACGGCCACAACCGGAGTGAAGCGTTTGGAATTGCAGTGAATCAAACCGCCAATTTCAATAATACGCTTTCTTATTCGGGGCAAAATAATCTGAGTAGTTATTCCGAGCAATTTGTAGAAGAGGTACATGCCAATGGCTATAATACAAGCGATTTATTAAGCAATGCATCGCCGGCTCCATTTGGCGCTTCGCCTGCATTTTATACTTATCTTGTAGATACAACAACGGTAAACGGACAAACCCTCATTAAAGGAGCGCCGGAGTCTATTTTAGAAGCAGGAGGATCGCTCAATCAAACCAAAACCATAAACACAACCGGCGGTATTTACGAAGTTGCGCTTTCGTATGCTGCCAACCCCAACGATAAATTTTATTACGGATTGACACTTGGTATTCCCATCGTTTCATACAACCGAAATAATTTTATAAGAGAGGGAGCCGGAACTACTGTTACTAATAACGACTTTGCTTATTCGGAATGGAACGATAAATTAAAAACGAGCGGTTACGGCGTGAATGCGAAGCTGGGCTTGATTTTTAAGCCAACCAATTTTGTACGGCTTGGATTGGCTATTCATACGCCAACGTTTTATACACTTACCGATGAAGAAAGCAGCAACATGACAACGGCTTTTACAAACGGCGATAAGTACAATGTTACCAGTGCCACTTTTACGGATGGTGGCGTTGGCAATACACGCTACTTAACCAATACGCCGTGGCGCTTTATAGCCAGCGGTTCTTATGTATTGCACGAAACAGGCGATGTAAAGCAACAACGTGGTTTTATTACGGCTGATGTTGAATATCTCACTTACAATTCTGCACGTTATAAAAGCACCGGTCACTACGAGCAAAGCAGCAATGATACATACTACACAAGCCTTAACAGTGTAATCAAGCAGTATTATAAAAACGCTTTTAATTTCAGGCTGGGTGGCGAATTGAAATTTAATACCATTGCGGTGCGATTGGGTGGCGGCTACTACGGAAACCCTTACAGCGATGCCGCTTTAAAATCAAGCATTACACAACTGAGCGGTGGTTTGGGGTATCGTAACAAAGGCATTTTTATTGATTTAACATACGCCGAATATTTCAATAAAGATGTGAACTTCCCTTATCGTTTACAAGATAAAGCGAACACTTTTGCAACCTATAAAAACAATCGTGGCAATGTGTTGCTAACGGTTGGTTTTAAAATATAAATTGTAGCCAGCTTTTGGTTTTGCACATTTTTTTACAAAATGATACAAAACCAAAAGCTGCATTTACAGAGTTGCCCATTATTTTGCGCACCAAATTGTTTTGTAATGAAAAAAATAATGGCGTTTGTTTTCGCAGGAATTATTGTTGTGAGCGGGTGTATTAAAAATTCAAATTCTAATCCTGCACAAACCTGCACACCGGTAAATACAACAGCACCAACGAGTGAAGTAACCCTTTTGAAAAATTTTCTCGACAGCAGCCACATCACTGCAATGGCAGACAGCCGCGGCTTTTTTTACACCATTGATTCTTCTGCCACGGCATCTATAAGCGGACATCCCACCATTTGCTCTGACGTAAGCGTTGTTTACACTGGCACATTTCTAAATGGTAAGGTGTTTGACAGCAGCGGAGCCAATACGCCTCTTTCGCTTAGTCTTTCCAGTACCATATTGGGTTGGCAGGAAGCTGTGCCTTTTATGAGAAGCAATGCTGTAATGACGTTGTACCTGCCACCCAGTTTAGCTTACGGAGCCAGCGGACGAGGCCCGATTCCGGCAAATTCAAATTTGATTTTTAATATCAAGTTGTTAGCTTTTAACTGATCCTCTACATTCAAGAAGTAACATTATAACAACGGAAGAGCGTTCTCTTTTTTATAAGAGGATGCTTTTTGTTTTTGGCAAATATTCTTTCCATAAGAATAAAATATTTTTAGGTTTGTCCTCTTTCTCATCACTCAATCGTTATTTGTTTTTCATCATTAAACTACAAATTTTATGAAAGAGTTTTTATTGGTTTTTCGAAGAGATTTTATTAATAAAAATGTCCAGCCTTCGCCCGAACAATTGCAAAGCATGATACCCGACTGGCAAAACTGGATGGGAAGCATTGCGGCGCAAAACAAGCTGGTAAGTTCGGGAAACAGGTTGGCATCGGAAGGACGTGTGGTGAATAAAGATGCGGTTGTTACCAACGGACCGTATGTTGAAATGCGGGAAGCCATCGGCGGTTATATTATTGTGAAAGCAACATCCATTGATGAAGCGGCCGAAATGTCAAAAGGCTGCCCGATATTACAAATCGGCGGTAACGTAGAAGTGCGTACTGTTGTGAGTATGGATGATAATAGTTAATGAAAACAAAAGCCTTTGTGCAGCTTGCCCAAAGGCTTTTTTATAATGATGCAAACCGAATTACTGCCACATTTGTTTCGTACCGAATACACAAAAATTGTAAGTGTATTAAGCAAGCTGTTTGGCATTGCGCATATTGAAATTGCTGAAGACATTGCAAGCGAAACGTTTGTAACTGCCGCTGAATTTTGGGGCATCAACGGAGTGCCTCAAAATCCAACCGCATGGCTCTACGCCGTTGCGAAAAACAAAGCAAAAGATTATTATAAGCATCATCAGATTTTCACTCAAAAAATTGCTTCGCAGCTAACGCATCACACAGCCGAAACAGAAGAGCCTGACATTGATTTATCGAACCAAGCCATTACCGACAGCCAGTTGCAAATGATGTTTGCCATTTGTCATCCCTCTATTTCTGCTGAAGCACAAATCAGTTTATCGTTGCGTATTCTTTGCGGTTTTGGAGTTGATGAAATTGCAGATGCTTTTTTAATGAATCGTGAAACCGTTAAGAAGCGTTTGTTCAGAGCTAAAGAAACCTTGCGCACCAAAGGCATAAGCATTGAGCTGCCCTCCGAAAATGAAGTTACCAAACGGTTAGAAACGGTGCTGACAACCTTGTATTTGATGTTTACCGAAGGCTATTATTCTGCCGGTAAAAATTCGGTGCTTCGTAAAGATTTGTGCAGAGAAGCTATGCGGTTAACTTATTTGTTATTGGAGAAGGAACTCACCCACCAACCGCAGGTTAATGCGCTGCTTTCGCTCATGTGCTTTCATGCCTCGCGGTTTGAAGCCCGAACCAATGCCACAGGCGAAGTTGTTTTATATGACGATCAGGATGAATCGCTTTGGAGCGCCGAACTCATTAGAAAAGGAATTTTGTTTTTAAATAAAGCATCCGTAGGAAATCATATTTCCAAGTATCATTTGGAAGCAGGCATTGCTTATTGGCATACCCAAAAAGCCGACAGCGAAGAAAAATGGCAAAGCATTTTACACTTGTACAATCAGCTTTTGCAAATTGCTTATTCGCCCGTTGCGGCATTGAATCGAACGTATGCACTTTCTAAAGTAAGGGGCAAATGCGAAGCCATTAAAGAAGCCGAAAAATTAGCACTCACCAACCAGCCTTTGTACCATTGGTTGTTGGGTGAATTGTACAGTGATATTGATAATAAAAAAGCACTGCTTTGTTTGCAAAATGCCTTGGATCTTTCCCGGTCTGCAATGGATAAAAAAACAATCAAAAACAAAATGGGTAAAATAAAACAAGCGGGAGGAGTAGAAAAATAAGAACATAAAAATAAGTTTAGCAGCAGGGATTTGTTTTTATTCACTTATTAAGCCCTGGCATTCTATCGTACATTTTTTTAGGCTGCTTTCTTCTGATAGTTCAATTAGTTTGATCACATTATAAGCCTGTTCAGGCTTGATAGGAAAGGGCTTCCCATTTTGTAAGGATTGATACAGATCTTCATAAAACAAACCATAATTTCCATTCTCAGAAGGCAGCTTTTCTTTTATGATTTTACCATCCATTTCGGTGTGCAGCAAGCCCCAGGTTTCTACATCTTCTTTTCCCAAATCTTCCGATGGCATTTCGCCAGCACGCAACTTCGCTTCCTGCGGATCTTCACCGCTTTTTATAAACGAACCTTTGGTTCCATGAACCAAATAACGCGGTCCAGGTTCACGTACCAACATGCCCGCTTTTAAAGTAACTTCTAAAAAATTGTAATCCAATTTCACTTCAAACCAATCCACTGCTTTTGCATGTGGACGTTGCAGTTTTGTTTTTGCCGTTATTTCTTTTGGCAAGCCAAACAGGGTGAGCGATTGATCAATTAAATGTGCGCCCAAATCATACAAAATGCCACTTCCTTCAACGGGCTTTTCACGCCATGCATTAGGACGTTCTTCTGCGCGATAACGGTCGTAATGCGCTTCAAACGTGTGCACATCACCCAATGCCTTTTTATCCAATATTTTCTTGATGGTAAAATAATCCGATACGTAACGCCGGTTGTGATACACAGCAAGCAGAAGTCTTTTTTGTTTCGCCGTATTTATCAGTTGTAAAGCATCACGGCTATGAATGGTAAATGGTTTTTCAACCACCACATTTTTACCAGCTTCCAATGCCTGTAATGTGTAAGGATAATGTGTATCGTTGGGTGTAGTAATAACAACAAGGTCTATGTCTTTTTGTAACAAATCTTCTATGTTTCTAACAATATCAGCATCGGGAAACATCGCTTTCGATTCCTGTTTGTGCCGTTCCAATACATGTGTTACTTCATAATGTGGCGATGCTTTTAAAAATGGTGCATGAAACACTTTTGCCGAAATGCCCCAGCCAATTAAGCCTACTTTTATTGTTTTGTTTTTGTTCATTTTTTAGTGATGAAAAATAAAGATAGCCTATCTTATCTTCACCTTTTCTATGTATCATTTCTTACAACAATTGATTAATAATTTACGGGAAACCAGCCTCCCCGAGTTTATTGGCGTGATAGCTGGTATTGCATCAGTTTGGTTTTCTCGCAAAGAAAACATCCTGGTATATCCGGTGGGGTTAATCAACACCGTCATTTATATTTTCATTTCTGTTGAAGGCAATTTGTATGGAGAAGCCAGCGTGAATTTGTACTACACCATTATGAGTATTTATGGCTGGATATTGTGGAGCCGGCGAAACGAAAAGAAAGAGAGCCTTTTGCAAATCACGTACAGCAACAAAAAGGAATGGTTGTACCAGCTGTTGTTTTTTGCCCTCTTTTACATTGGTATTTATTTCGCATTGGTTTATTTAAAGAATGTGTTTTATTCCAACACCATACCGCTGGCAGATGCGTTTGCTTCAGCAACGGCTTACACAGGTATGTGGCTGATGGCAAAGAAGAAAGTGGAAAGCTGGATTTGGTGGATAGCAACGAACGTGGCATCTATTCCATTGTACTACATAAAAGGCTATGCATTTACATCGGTTCAATACATTATTTTATTGATAATGGCAGTAGCCGGATTGATAACTTGGATGCAAAAAGCGAAGCTGCACAAAAGAGAAGAAGTGGTATATGCAAGAGATTAAAAAAATAGTAGCCATTGGTCCTGAAAGTACGGGCAAGAGTACGCTGTGTTCCTTGCTGGCAAAGCATTTCAGCACAATATGGTGCGCTGAATATGCAAGAGAATATTTATTGCAACATGGCACCAATTATACGTTTGAAACCTTGGAAGTGATTGGTAGAGGGCAGTTGGCGTTGGAAGATAAGATAACAGATGACAGATGGAAGATGACAGAAGCCAACCGTCAACCGTCAACTGTCAACCGGCAACTCTTATTCATTGACACCAACATGTATGTAATGAAAGTTTGGTGCGAATATGTGTTTGGCAGATGTCATCAGTTTATTTTGGACGAAATTGTTTCGCGCAAGTATAATTTGTATTTGCTTTGCAATACTGATTTACCCTGGGTGAAAGACGAGCTACGCGAATATCCCGATGAAAAAGTTAGGCTCGAATTGTTTCATATTTACAAAGACATTTTAGTGAATCAAAACGTACCATGGATTGAATTGAAAGGTGATGCCGATGCGCGTTTGGAAACAGCGATAGAAGCGGTGAATCATTATTGTTTGAAATAGAGATGATTGTTTGATTCGATACTATCTTGTTATTTTTTTATATAGATAGATGAACCGCCATCTGCAATGCATGAACCATCAGACATAAACAAACTGTCATGAACAATACTGTATTGTTGTTTGTTTTCGATCATATTACTACTCGACATAAAAGCTAAATTCAATCTACATTCATCAAATTTTACAATACTGTATTTGTAAAGTAGAGTATAAGATGTATCGTGTGTTACTACTTTGCGCGTATATTGATTGTCATCTCTGAATGTTACTGTATTTCCATTGCTTGGTTGATAATTTGTAATTCCTGTCCATCCGCCGCTTGTTTGCCTTAGTTCCCATGTGCCTATTAGTGGATTTGCATTTTTGTTTTTCGAGCAACCTACCATAAATAAAAGCACTAATATGGTTAAACCGATTTTTCTCATTTTATTCTTTTTAGCTAATGATGTAAATCGCGTTGTAACCGTTGCATTGATGAATAAGATTCTTTCGCAATTTTCTATTGAAGCGGTGAATCATTACTGTTTTTTAGCATGATGATTACCATGAGCTTGTTGCCTCGCAAAACAAAATCTTAGTGCAATTTCATGCTCTTCCTGTCTTTGTGGTTCAACAAAAATCATTTCATCCATTTCACACTCGCACTCTTCACATCTCTTGAATTGCCGCCAATACGAATTACAAAATCACCCGGTTCCCAAACATATTTTAAATCGCTGTTGTAAAAGCTGAGTTCTTTTGTAGTGATGGTAAACGTTACTTGTTTGCTTTCACCACCGTTGATCATTACTTTTTGAAAGCCTTTTAAATCTTCAACGGCTCTTGTTACAGAAGCCACCGGATCACTGATGTACAATTGCACCGTTTCTTCACCGGCAACATTGCTGTTGTTGGTAACGGTTACAGTGGCTTTTAAAGTGCCATTGCCGCTGACAGCCGTTTTATCTAAACTAACATCACTATAAGAAAAGTTGCTGTAGCTCAAGCCATAACCAAACGGATACAAAGGATCGTTCGGCGCATCCAAATAATCCGATTTAAACTTTGGATAATCACCTTCATGAAAAGGTCGGCCTGTGTTTTTGTGATTGTAATAAATGGGTATTTGTCCTACATTTCTCGGGAAGCTCATCGTTAATTTTCCTGAAGGATTATAATTGCCGAACAACACATCAGCAATCGCATTGCCGGCTTCCGTTCCGGGAAACCAGGTTTCCAAAATGGCTGCTGCGTTTTTATCTTCATAATTTAACACCATCGGTCTGCCACTCATCAGCACAACTACCACAGGCTTACCGGTGGCAACTAACGCTTCCAATAATCTGTGTTGACTGGGTTGCAAAGAGATGTCTGTCATGCTGCTCGATTCGCCCGTCATGTCCGCCGCTTCGCCCAACACTGCAACGGTTACATCAGTGCTTTTTGCAAGATTTACGGCTTCATCTATCATCTCCTGCGGGCTGCGTTTGTCCCCATCTATCTCGGTTCCAAACGCATTTACACGTTTTGCAAAAGTTGTATCATCAGAAAGGTTGCAGCCTTTTGCATACAAAACATTCACGCCATTTCCACCTACGTTTTTTATACCCGTCGCAATGGTTACTGACTGATTAAAATCGCCCGACACCGACCATGTGCCCAACATATTTCTTTGGCTTTCTACTAACGGACCAACCAATGCAATGGTGCCGCTTTTCTTCAGTGGTAATACATTGTTTGCGTTCTTTAACAACACACAACTATGTGCCGCAAGCGTTCTTGCGAATGCACGATTTTCGGGTGTTAAGATATCCTTTGTCAGCACGGCTTGAATCCATGTATTTGTAAGGATTTTGGAACAAACCCATCTTGTATTTCGCTTCCAATATTCTGCGACAAGCGGCATCAATTTGCGCTCCTGTTACCTTGCCTTCTCTTAAAGATTTTTTTAGTGTAGAAAGAAATCCTTCACTCACCATATCCTGATCAAGTCCTGCGTTCAAAGCCAGTGCAGATACGGTTTGCAGGTCGCCTAAACCATGATTCATCATTTCACTTACGGCTGTATAATCCGACACCACAAAGCCTTTGAAGCCCCATTGCTTGCGCAGCAAATCGGTAATCAACCATTTATTTGCCGTTGCCGGAATGCCATCAATTTCGTTAAACGAACTCATTACGCTGCCAACGCCCGCATCAACAGCAGCTTTGTAAGGCGGCAAATAATATTCATACATTTTAATGCGGCTCATGTCAACTGTGTTGTAATCGCGTCCTGCTTCGGCAGCGCCATAAAACGCGAAGTGCTTCACGCAAGCCATCAGTTTGGTAACACTGTCGTAGTTCTTTCCCTGATAGCCACGCACCATAGCAGCCGCTATCTTACTTCCCAGATAAGGATCTTCACCGTTGCCTTCTGCAACTCGCCCCCAGCGCGGATCGCGGGCAATGTCAACCATTGGCGAGTACGCCCAGTTTAAACCATCGGCTGTGCCTTCTTTCGCAGCAATGGCAGCGCTTTGTTCTATCAATGCCGTATCCCAACTCGCAGCCATGCCCAACGGTATAGGAAAGATGGTACGATGACCATGAATAATGTCCAATCCAAAGAAAAGCGGAATGTGCAGCCTTGAATTGTTCACTGCAATGTCCTGCGCCTTGCGAACGGTGGCTGCACCGGTGATGCCGAATAAACCACCCACATTGCCTGCCCGAATTTTACTATCCACATCGCTGCTGACCACCGAACCTGTAACGGCACCACCGGGCGTTACCAGGTTGAGCTGACCAATTTTTTCATCAACTGTCATTTGGCTCATGAGCTTGTTGATGAAGGCGTTCATCTTTGCATCGG
Source organism: uncultured Chitinophagaceae bacterium (assembly GCA_963790435.1). Taxonomy (GTDB): domain Bacteria; phylum Bacteroidota; class Bacteroidia; order Chitinophagales; family Chitinophagaceae; genus Ilyomonas. The sequence goes on along the minus strand of CAWBOI010000001.1, from coordinate 1,784,197 downwards.
CTGTAATGTTTGTTTTTGTGCAAATAATTGGGTAAGAAAAAAAAGAGGCAAAAACAAAAGCGTGGATTTCATTTTCATAAGCAAACAATTGAGAGGACAAATGTAGGGAGTGGAGAATAAATTGTCTTGCCTTTTTGCAATGCTTGTGTATGTTGTATTCTGTAACTACTTCTCTTGTAAGTCCTTTACATGCGGGTTTGATTAAGTATTTTTTCAAATGTCTTTCTGTTAAGTTTATTCATTCCAAATGATGCAATTGAAGGTTTGTTGTCTGGGTTGCAAATAATGTTAAACAGAATTTTATCCTTGTTATGTACGATAGTAATTTGTTCACCCCAACTTCTCCAATTGAAAACACTTTTAGCAATAATAAAATCATTTGTTGTTTGCGTAATTACCCACTTCAATTCTTTAGCTGTTTGTTTAGCTGCTTGATGAAAAGTATTGCTGTTAACCGAAACGTTTATTATTTTAAACTTTAACCTTCGCCTTTGAATAAAGTAAAAAATGATAGCAGGAAGAATCCATGTATACCCAAATGTGAAATCAATTGGTTTATTTGAGTTATAAGTATGTGTTATATAAAGTTTGAAAGCATCGATAGTCGTCATTGCAGGTGCAACAAGCAGGAAAGGAATAATAGAATAATGCCAGAAGGTTTGCTCTTTGGTTAAGAATAAAGTTTTGGTATCAATCATTTTTTGGAATTGCAACTGTGTCATTTGGTTGTTTCTTTCAAAGTTTGTTTTTATTGAAAAAAGTACACACCATTCGTCTATCCAACCAACTGTTCAACCGCAACCGGTTCAACCCACGCATCGCTTTCTTTTAATAAATTGATGAGTTCCTGCACGGCAATGGTGCTATCAACATTGCGCTTTACCACTTCTTTGCCGCGATACAAAGTAATTTTTCCAACGCCGCTTCCCACATAACCAAAATCGGCATCTGCCATCTCACCTGGACCATTTACAATGCAGCCCATAATGGCAATTTTCACACCTTTCAAATGGGCCGTAAAAGAACGGATTTTTGCGGTGGTTTCCTGCAAATCAAACAAGGTTCTGCCGCATGAAGGGCAGGAGATGTATTCCGTTTTGGAAATGCGTGTTCTTGTGGCTTGCAAAATGGTAAACGCCGTGTTATTGATAAACTGTTCAGCGGTGGCATTGTTCAAATAATTTCTTCCGCTTGTTTGCTTGTAACTTGCCGCTTGTAACTTGTAGCTTTCCCCTGTCATTCCCAAACACAAACCATCGCCAAAACCATCGAGCAACAAAGCACCGCATTCGGTGGCATAATGAATGAGATGTTCATCTGCCGTTTGCCAGTAGCTATCACACAGCAACACAACCGGATTGTTGATGTTGCGATTCATCAGTTCCATAAACATACGTCTTACGTTTAACATCGCATGTTTGGTTTTGCTGAAAAAACACAGCACTACATTCGGTTTATTGGCAACAGCATCTAAATAAGTAAAATCGTTGATGGGCGTTTCATCGGAGAAACAATCTAACATCACGAAATTGAGTTCATTACTTACCACATCCGACTGTGCAAAGCCGTCCGCTTCATAAACGGGGAAGTACCTCACCCCCAGCCCCTCTCCACGGGTGGAGAGGGGAGTGTTAACAGCCTCTGCCCATGTTGCGGGATACACAATTACTCTCAATGTGCCGGGCAAGGCAAAGTTTAACACTTGATGCCCGGTAAAAATATAATCGGCTGCGGCATCGCTGATGTTCCATTTGTCGGTTACATAATCATACGTATAACCCACACTTTGCAAATGCTGCTGTGTAATGTTTTCTATTTTACTCAAATCGGCAATGACAACCGGAACCTGATGCCCGCCAATGTTATCAACAGCAAAGGTTTCGCGGCGGCGATAAGTGAAAGGGGAATACCTCATCCCTAACCCTTCTCCACGAGTGGAGAAGGGAACTGACGATGATGGTTGGTTAGCATCAAAATGAGTCGTGTTGTTGATTGTCTTTTCTTGCTTGAAGCTTGTGGCTTGAGGCTTGTTGCTTTCCTCATTGCTTGAATCTTGAATCTTGAATCTTGAATCTTTCTCTTCATATCTTTTCACTAAATCCTTACACACCGGAATTTCTAACTCAGGGTCTTCGGTTAAGCTTACGCGGATGGTATCGCCGATGCCGTCTTCGAGTAATGTGCCAATGCCTACGGCACTTTTTACGCGACCATCTTCGCCATCACCGGCTTCGGTTACGCCTAAATGCAAAGGGTAACATTCGCCAAATTCAGCATTCATCTGTTGTATTAATAAACGATACGCCTGCACCATCACTTGCGGGTTGCTTGCTTTCATGCTCAACACAATGTTGTGATAACTCTCATACCGCGCAATGCGCAAAAATTCCATCGCACTTTCTACCATTCCCATTGGCGTATCGCCGTAGCGGCTCATAATCCGATCACTTAAACTGCCATGATTGGTGCCGATGCGCATTGCCGTTCCATACTCTTTGCAAATCCTTATCAATGGCGTAAAGCGTTGCTGAATGCGCTCGATTTCTTCGGCATATTCGGCATCGCTGTATTCAATCAATTCAAACTTTTTTTTATCAATATAATTGCCTGGATTGATGCGCACTTTCTCAACAATACGCGCTGCAATTTCAGCGGCGTTGGGTGTGAAATGAATGTCGGCAACGAGCGGTGTTGTATAACCACGACTATGCAATTCGCGTTTGATATTGCCTAAATTTTCCGCTTCTTTTTTGGATGGTGCAGTGATGCGCACGAGTTCCGCACCCGCTTCAATGCAACGAATACTTTGCTCAACGGTGGCTTGTGTGTCCATCGTATCGGTGGTAGTCATTGTTTGCACACGAATGGGATGAAAATTGCCCAAAAGCAAATCGCCAATTTTTACTTCGCGCGTTTTCAAACGGCTGTATTCGGTTAAAGAGTTACAATACAATTGCATAAAATAAATATAACTGCCGTAAAGGACTTTTAATATAAAAACAAAGGTGCAAAAATAAATGGCGATGTGATGTTAAAGAGAAGAAAGTGGTTTTTGGTTCTGCCGAAAAAATAGAAGTCTATTGTCTGATATATATTGTTTTGAAAGAGAAGAAAGTAAATGTTTAGTTTTACGCAATTTTGTTCTGCAAAACTGAAAAGCTTATGTCTGGCATACCGTACAGCACACCCATACAACATACTATTTATAAGCTTAAGCAGCAATGGAACGAGATGAGAGAGAACATTCATCTTCCCCGATCCTCTGCTTCGTTTCATCAAAAATGGCTGAGCCAGGCACATACGTTTCAGCAAATTTCCTATCACAACTCACTTTGTATTTTTTTATGGGATGTTACCATCAACCGGTTTATTCTTTTTTTTGATGAAAGAAAAATAACAGGGTACGATACTTCTTCCTACACGTCGGAAAACGGAGTTGATTTTTCGCTTTCCAATTTTCATCCTGAACACTTGCAGGCCGTTCAACACATCAACCGGTGTATGCACGATTTATATAGAGAGAACAGCCATATTTCGCCCGATAAAATGGTAGGCAATGTAGATGCGTTGTACCGCATTAAAAATGGCAGTTACATACACATTTTGCAACAAGTTGTACCGGTTGAAACCGATGATAGCGGTCATCCGTTTTTATTTTTAAGCTATGCACAAAACATCACTCATATAAAAAAATCTCACTCTTCCTCACTGGTATTTACAAAACCCGAAAAAGCTTATCTGTGGAAGTACAGTTTTGCTGAAAAAAGGTTAGAAAAAATAACTCCTTTTACCGAAACGGAACAGCATGTTTTGCAATGGTTGAGCAAAGGAAAACAAACCAAAGAAATTGCCGAACAAATGACAGTAAGCCCGCACACCATTGACACGCATCGCCGCAATTTATTGGCTAAAACTTCCTGCTTAGATACAACTGCTTTGGTTGCCTATTGCAAAATGGTAGGTATTTTGTAAAAACACGGCTCCAATATTTCTCTACTCAATATGAGTATTGCACAACTTTTTTTGTTTCTCTAATTTTATTGTCTCAAACAAAGATTGTTTTACGGTAAATGGTAAAATGCATCTTATGTGTGTACCCTGCATAAGCTTTCTAATTTCAACCTTAAACTTTACTTAACTTCTTTTGGTTTTGCCCGTTTTTTCTTCATCAGTTTCATTTTTTGCAGCATTAACCAGCAAGGTTTATAGTCAGTTTGTTCTTCATAATTTGTGTATAACTCAATGCTAATTTATTTAGTAAAATGAGATAATTTTGCTTTGTAAAAATGAACCTGTGAGCGACCGGATTACCGAAAAATTAAGCATACTGGCAGATGCCGCAAAGTACGATGTAAGCTGCGCTTCAAGCGGCAGCAACCGCAAAAATGAAAACAAAGGTTTGGGCGATACCGGCACCGGAATTTGCCACGCTTACACAGAAGATGGGCGCTGTGTTTCGCTACTTAAAATATTACTTACCAACCACTGCATTTTCGATTGTGCCTATTGCGTAAGTCGCAAAAGCAACGATGTAAAACGCGCTGCTTTTACCGTTCAGGAAGTGGTGGATTTAACAATCAATTTTTACAGAAGAAATTACATAGAAGGGTTGTTTCTTTCGTCAGGGATTTTTAAAAATGCCGATTACACGATGGAACGTTTGGTGCGCATTGCAAAGAAACTTCGTACCGAGCACAATTTCAACGGCTATATTCATTTGAAAGCTATTCCGGGCGCAAATGATGAGTTGTTAAGACAGGCAGGCTTGTATGCCGACCGATTGAGCGTGAACATAGAAATGCCTACAAAAGAAAGTTTGAAATTATTAGCGCCTGATAAGAAGCAGGAAGATGTAATTAATCCGATGAAGTTCTTAAAAAATGAAATCATTCAATACAAAGAAGACAAGCAGCTTTTTAAACATGCGCCTCATTTTGCGCCTGCCGGGCAAAGCACACAAATGGTAATTGGCGCAACGCCTGAAACCGACTTCCAGGTTTTGCATCTTGCCAACGGCTTTTACAAACACATGAATTTAAAGCGGGTATATTATTCAGGTTATGTGCCCATCAGTAACGACAACCGTTTGCCTGCCATTGGAACACCTGTGCCAATGATACGCGAAAACAGATTGTACCAGGCCGATTGGTTGCTTCGCTTTTATGGTTTTGATGTGCGCGAAATTGTAGATGCGGGTAATCCACTTTTAGATTTGGATATTGACCCAAAATTGAGTTGGGCATTGCGCAACCTGCACCTGTTTCCCGTTGATGTAAATAAAGCCGATGAAGCTTTAATCAAGCGTGTGCCAGGCATTGGCATTGCTTCCGCAACAAAAATTATTAGTGCAAGAAGGTTCACGAAACTTACCTGGGAACATCTGAAAAAGATAGGGATTGCTTTTAACCGCGCGAAGTATTTTATTACCACCAAAAGTGCCGATTTTGTTTTGCGCGATTATTCGGGGGCGCAAATCAAAGAGCAAATTTTATCGTTGCAAAACAGTAAGTACAAAGCCAATTTTTCACCACAGATTAAGATGTTTTAAGATGATGAAAACAATGGTGTACGATGGCACATTCGGCGGTTTTTTAACAGCCATCTTTGAAGTGTATGAATACAAGTACAAAGATGCAAAAATTGTGAAAGAAAGTGTTTATCACACTTCTATATTTGGGAAAGATCATATTGTACAAACAAATGCGGACAAGGCTTTGCGCGTGTGGAATGGCATTGTAAAATATGCACAAAAACAAACGGGTGAACAATTTTATCATGCGTGGTTAAGTGAATTGCCCAACATTGAAAAATACCTGTTGCAATACATTCAGTATTTGTTCAAAACCAAACAATCGGTTGAGTCGGATTACAGCAACAATGCTGTTTTAAAAATTGCACAAACCGTTAAAAAAGTTCATCGCGAGCGGCACCGCATGGAAGCGTTTGTTCGCTTTCAGTTAACGAAAGATGGGTTATATTATGCCATTGTTGAACCTGATTATAACGTGCTGCCTTTGCTCATTACTCATTTTAAAAATCGTTATGCCGATCAGCGCTGGCTCATTTATGACGGCAAAAGAAAATGGGGCATTTATTATGATTTGAATGAAGTTGAAATGGTTGAGCTTCAGTTTACAGATGAAGTAAAACAAAATAGTTTGCAAATAGCTTTTGATGATGAAGAGCCTTTGTATCAATCATTGTGGAAAACTTACTTTGGAAGCGCCAACATCAAGGCAAGAAAGAATACAAAACTGCACATTCAGCACATGCCCAAACGATACTGGAAACACTTACCTGAAAAAGGAGCGGAAGTGAAATGAATTTTTGAACCACGAAGCCACAAAGTAAAAAAGTTACACGAAGTTTTCTTTATTACTCTTTGTGTGCCTTTGTGTTCTTCGTGTCTTTGTGGTTCAAGTTAAAAAATCGCGCAAAACCAAATCTCACGAAACCTTTGTAAACTTCATGGTTCTGCCAATGAATTTAAAAATACAATAACCACGCACTTCCAATGTTTGCGGGTCGCTCAGCCACACGCTTGCATCCCAGGTTCGCCCCGAAGTGGAATCGTAAATTTTTCCTTTTACCCATTTGTTTTCTTCGGGATCGTACACCAAATCGGATAGCACTTCCATGCCCAACAGCTTGCGGTTGCGTAAGGCTTTGTCAGGGTTTTTTACATCCATTCTTTGGTCAAGAGGTGTAATTGTATCTCTATCATCATGAAACCAAATCACTTTCGCTTTAAAGTCATTGTTCTCTTTGTACACATCCACAATAAGGTCTTTGTCTTCATTCATCCATTTTCCAATAATCGCATCTTTTTTGTCCTGGGCTTTGCTTGTTGCCAACACCATCAGCAAACTGCTGAGCATAATTATATACTTCATATTCAATCGTAAAAAAGAAAACCGCATGTGCAAACTGCGGTACTGCTTTGAATTTGGTTGTATAACGCAAATTAGCAACCAGAGATTGTTTGAGAAGTCAGTTGAATCCAACAATCATTTACAAATCCGAATAATCGGCTGGTCGCAAAAAGATAATATCAGCTTTGGAAACATTGTGCTGATACTCGGGCATTGCCAACAGTTTTTTAAAAGCATCATCATTCATAAACAGCTTCCATTTCGCTTCACGGTCGGGCATGTTTTCAAACGTTGTCATGTACATCAAATTCGGTTGGTGACTGCCCGCCACTACTTCTGCATAAAACACTGCATTAAAATTCAGGCGCTTAAAAATGCCCACTTCATCACCTACATTAAACATTTTCACTTTGCTACTATTCATCATTTCTGTTGCGCTTTCATAACTGCGCAATTCATATACCCGTCCTTTTTTGGGCGATTGTAAATGCGGTTGCTGAATAGCTGGTGCAAGAGGAAACGCCTGCAATAAAATGGTTTCCATTCTTGTGTAAGGCGCAGCGTCAAAAGGAGCAGTCAGATACGCTTTGCCTTCAGTGCTGTAAGCCTTATCAGCATTGAGTTTGGATGAAAGTAAAGCAATTTCATCCAGCGATTTTACAGGCATGAAAACATACATCGTTTTATCTGCAGAAGTATCGTTGGAAAGCGAAGTAAACACGCCAACAGGTTGCACATTCGCCCGATGCAAAGCCGGCAACAAAGCGTTTTGCAGATATTGGTTGATCGTTTTCTCCTGCGAAGAATCTTTAAAATGATAAACTGAAATCTGATAGAAGGATTGAGCGTTTTGTTTTTGTGCAAAAACAGAAAAGAACAAAAAGAGGCAAAACAAAAAAGCAAATGTTTTTATCATAACTGTATTTTTCTTTTGTACCATTTTATGAGTGCGTAAAGTAATTGAAAGATAAGATGCAAAGAATTTATCTGAATAATTTTACAACAGCCGCTGAGCTTTTTGAAAGATGCAATGTAAATTGTTTATCCTTCATTTTTACATTCATCCATTTTCCGTTCCAGATGCCTTTGTTGGTAATGCTGCTGTTGCCAAGCGTAATGCCACTTTCAGAAGTTACATCATCAACCGGTGCTTGCAAATACATCAGTTTTGCAAAGCGAAATTTGTTATCTCCGGCATTAAAAGTAACATCAGTGGCTTTTCCCCTTTCACCGTGTTCTTTGTTCAATAAAGTGATGTACAGCGAGCCATCGTCAGCCATCACGCCGTATGCTTTCACGTTGATGCTATCGGTTTTGTTTTTGTCCATATTTGTAACAGCAACAGGAATCAGTTTTCCCTTACTGCCAATGGAAAACGCTTTAATGCCGTACGCACTGGGTCGTGCATAATAACCGTTGCTATCGGTAACAAAAGCTGCATACTTGCAATTGGTTAGCACCGTGCCTCTTGCTACAGAGTCGCCGTTTTGAAAATTGATGCCGCTAAAGCCGTGTTCTGCCCACCAATATAAATATTCCAAGCTCCACAAAGCCGATGCAAAGGTGTTGCTAACATGCAGTGCACCGCCACCATAAAAGCTATTGATTTCTTCGTTTCGATACGGCAATTTTCTTTGCGGCTGCAAGGGCAAAAAAGCGTTGTAAAACTTCTCATATTTTTGACTCCATCGTTCCGATAACATATCGTCAATGGCTTTCGCAGCGTCTTTTACGCCGGGGCCTGAACCGCCTGGATAATCGTGAACCGTTAGAAATTTGATGTCATTATTATCGCCAAAATCGCGAACAAATTTTGCCATCCATTGTGTAGCACCACCTGTTATGTTTGGCCCGCAAAAAGGCGCACCTGGCGTAGCCATTCGTATCGAATCATAAAAGGTTTTCCATTGCTTCGCATAGCTTTCATAAGTGATGTTAGGAAACAAATCCGGCTCATTGCCAATGGCAAATGCATATACTTCGTTACGATAGTTTTTCCAAATGTATTTCGCAAGCGAAACGTTGTCTTTCACTACACCATCGCGCAGCCGGAATGTATAAATGATTTTTACACCTGCGGCCTTTGCAAACTGAAATAAGCTGTCAACATCTTCTTCTGTTGGAAACGGAAATGAGGTTAAATCTGCCGTGTTACCGCCAATGCGAATGGTAGTAATGCCGAGCGTTTTTACCATGTTTATCAATGGCATGTTATGGGGACCAAAGTAGTACTTGCCATTAACAGGCGTTACTTCGCTTATTTCATAAGCAATGCCTGAATAAACTTTAGGTATGATAATACCTTTTTCGTGCAACATCGGCTTTACCGTTAACGTTGTTTGCGCCGAAACAGGCTTCGTAAAAACGAGCGTTATCACCAATAGGAACAATAGATTTTTTTGCAAAGAATTGAAGAACATTGTAATCGTTTGGAGGATGGAAAAAATGAACAAAAACAAAGCCGATAATCAATTTCTTTTTGTTCATTATTCGCTCCTCAATTCATACGTTTTTCCTTTCTGCGTATTAAATGAAAGCATATAACCAATGTTTGATTTTTGTGAGTGAATACCCAGCAATGGCACAGATACAGGACCCATTGTTCTCACATTGCATTGATTGCCGTTGAATGATGTGATGGTTGCTTTGGTGAGTTTGTTTTCACCCCAATTTATGGCTACTTCAAAATCGCCACGAGCCCGCAAGCCCTTTACAGCGCCACGTTTCCACGCATCGGGCAGGGCAGGCAATAAAAACAATTCGTTTCTTTCGCTTTGCAAAAGCATTTCAACCATGCCTGCTGTTCCGCCCCAGTTGCCATCAATCTGAAACGGCGGATGCGCATCAAACAAGTTAGGATAAGCACCACCGCCTTCGCCGTAATTGGTTTTGCTTTCACTTGTATAGCGAAGCAATTTTTTAAACAATAAATAAGCATGATTGCCATCGAGCAAACGTGCCCAAAAGTTTACTTTCCAGGCAAGACTCCAGCCCGTGCCGTCATCGCCGCGAAGCTCCAATGTTTTCTTTGCGGCCTGGGCAAGTTCGGGTGTTGTAAGAGGCGATATTTCTGATCCGGGATACAAGCCAAACAAGTGCGAAGTATGGCGATGATGCGGCTCTACATCTTCATAATCTTTGTACCATTCCTGAATGTTTCCTTTTGCCCCAATTTGCAACGGATAGAGTTGCTTTTCTGTTTGCATTACAGAATCGCGGAAAGAAACATCTTCATTCAACAACTCGGAGGCGTTGATTACATGATGAAACAGATCGCGGATGATGCTCATGTCCATTGTGGTGGCAACCGAAATGCCTCCTTGTTTCTTATTACCGTTTTTATCCAAATAGTAATATACATTTTCGGGCGAAACAGAAGGTGCGGTAACCAAGTGACCGCTGCTATCCGGTACGAGCCAATCAAATGTAAAACGTGCCGCTTCTTTCATTAACGGGTAAGCTGTATCGCGCAGGAAAGTTTGGTTTTGCGTGAATAAATAATGCTCCCACAAATCACGGCACAACCAGTCCGCGCCCATGCTCCAATTTGCCCATTTGGGATCGCCGCCACCTTTGTTGCCCACCGGGTTTGAAAGTGCCCAAATGTCGGAGTTGTGATGTACCACCCAACCCTTTGCACCATAAAATTCCTTAGCCGTTGCGCTTCCTGTTTTGTACAGATGCTCAATCAGATTCAATAAAGGTTGATGCAATTCAGATAAGTTGCATTCTTCCACGGGCCAATAATTCATTTGCACATTGATGTTGGTAGTATAATTAGAACTCCACGGCGGTTGAATGTCTTTACTCCAGATGCCTTGCAGGTTAGCAGGTGCATCGGGCGTTCGGGAAGAAGCAATTAACAAGTAGCGACCATAATTAAAATACAACGCTTCCAAACCATTGTCCTCATTGCTTTTGGTGTAAGCCATCAGGCGTTTATCGGTTGGTAAAGAAGAGGATTGGGAACTGCTGTCGTTGATGTGAAGTGATACGCGATTGTAGAAGCGATGATAGTCGGCAAGATGTTCATTCAACAATTGGTCGTATGTTTTAGAAGATGCTTTTGAAAGGAGAGAAGAAGCTATTTTGTGCTCGTCTTTTCCATCTTTATCAGGACATTTATCAAAGCCGTTAAAAGAAGTCGCTTCCGAAAAAAGCAGCACCACTTCCGATGCGTTTTTAACGTGCAATCCGCTTGTGTCTGCTGTTATATTTCCATCTTCTGCCGAAGCTTTCATTTGTAGTTCAAAGCGCATTCCGTTGCAGCCGGTTGTATCGTCATACACGATGGCTTTTGTACCAACGTTTACATTGTTTGGATCTGTATGAGCAGGCACTTTGCCACGCAAAATCAGTTCGTTGTTACCAACGGTTTTGTTTTGATAATGCAATAAACTTTTCAAACCAATATCTAATGTAAGCTGCTTTGGTTTAGAAGCACTAATGCGCATCACCATTAGTCCTGCCGGATGGGAAATAAACACTTCTCTTTTATAAGAAATTCCATTCGAGGTAAATGTTGTAACTGATGTTGCATCAGCTATGTTCAAATCTCTGTAATACGCTGTGGGCAAGGCTTCCGCCAGTTGCTGATGAATGAGTACATTGCCAAGTGGCAAATAATTTTGCGAGTAAACACCCTGCAATTGTTTAGTATAATATTCTGCACTGTCAAGGTTGTTGGTAAATAAAGCTGCTCTTGCTTTTGGTAGAAAGTTTTTGGCTTCCGGATTCACGTTGTGCTTTACCGGGCCGCCCGACCAAAGTGTGGCATCATTCAGTTGCAGCAACTCATCTTTTACACCACCCCAAACCATTGCTCCAAAGGTTCCATTGCCAAGCGGTAAAGCTTCAGTCCATACGTTCGCAGGCTGTTCATACCATAACTTATTTTCGGTTTGTGCCGAGGAAAATAAATAAGTGCAAAAACAAAAGTAGAGAAGAAGAAGCTGCCGCATATCGAAGTTTGATTTACGGTTTAAAAATAGGGCATCTTCTTTATACAAAAGAAAAAAGGACACAGTAGAAACTGCATCCGGCTGTATAACACATGAGAACTATTTGTGGTTGATGTTACGCTTTATAAACGTTGTGTTTTATCAGCGATAACAGTGCTAAGATAGAACGGCATTGATTGCTGTAAAACAAATAGGATTACATTTAAGCCTAAGTTAAGCCTGTTTAATGCAAGCGTATTAAAGCTTAAAAAACAGAGCACATTTAAGTAGTCGTTTTTATTTGTTTTTAAGCAACACGATGGTTTGTTTTTGTGCAAAAAATGAAATGGTAATAAATAAAAACATCCGGCAGAAGCTTTTTCCTGCCGGATGTTTTTGTGTGAAAAAGAAACTTTGTTTATTGCTTAATAAACTTGAGGGTTTTTGTTTCTTTATCGGTGATGAGTTGAATGAAATAGGTGCCGCTTTGTAAGTTAGCCACGCTGATGTTTTGTTGTACCGATGATTGTGATGATGAATGATAGCCTTGCTGATAAAGCTGTCTTCCATTTGCGTCGGCGATGCGCAACATCGTGTGCGTTGAGGTATTGGTAGTGAATGAAACTGTAAGCTGGTTGTGTACCGGATTTGGCGATAGTGTAAATATAAATTCACCGTTTTGTAACCGCACCGTTAACACATTCGAATAGCTGTGCGAGCCATCTTTATTAACGGATTGTAAACGATAGTACAGAATGGATGAGCCGGCTTGCATTGCGCTTGCGTCATTCAACTGATAACTGTGTTTGGATGTACTGCTACCCATTGCTGCCAAAGTGCCGATAGCACTGAAATGAACGCCATCAGTGCTACGTTCAACAGCAAAATGATGCGTATTAATTTCGTTGGTAGTTGTCCAATCAAGCAATACAGAAGCAGTTTGTTTGGAAGCTGTAAAGCTAAGTAAGCTTACCGGCAAAGCAGAACTTGAAGCATCAAGTTTATACAAGTTAGAAGAACTTCCACTAATGGCATTGAAAAAAAGATGGTTGTTGTAAATAAATAGATAAGTAGGATTAGAATTATTAATAAGTGTGTCACCAACTGTATAACTGTCAGGATTAATATTGGAGATAAGATTGGTACCGGCTGCTGTTCCATTGGTCATCCAGGGTTCATTGCCGGTATTTCCGTCGTTTCCCGTAAAATAAATACCAGAACTCGTGTAATACGCAATCAATTGACTGGCTGCTGCATCTTTACTTCCTGGATTTATGTCTTTCAAAAGGCTTGTATTGGCTACTGTTCCATCGGTACTCCAAATTTCATTGCCATGTGTGCCATCATAAGCTGTGAAATAAAATTTTCCATTAAAAGGAGTAAAATATTGTTGACTGGTAATGCCTGCCGAATTGCCTTTGAGATAAGATTTTTCGAGACTCGCTGTATTTATTAAGAAAGTTGGTAGGGAGCTTCCGGGTCCTGGATTAATATCTTTAAATAGTGTTGTATTAGCCGCTGTACCGTCTGTACTCCATAATTCGCCACCTGTTTGTTTTGAGTATGCAGTAAAATACAATTTATTATTAATTACAACAGAGTAAAATAAACCAAATAATGAACTGTCACTTTGATCTACATCAAAGTTTTTAAATAAAACGGTATTAGCAGGTGTTCCATCTGTTGTCCATAAAGCCGAACTTGTTGTGTCTGCATATCTGAAATACAATAATCCTTTAAACAATACGGGTGTAATAAATCCTAATAATCCACCAGCAGGAGCATTTGTAATGAATGTATGCAATAATTGAGTGCCGCTGGTTGTACCATCAGTTGACCATATTTGTAACGCAGTGCTATCAGTGATAGTAAAACCACCGTTTAATGATGGTATATACTTGGTTGTATCTACCGTAAACACTGTTTTGTTGCCAATAGCAGCGGTTGTATATAAGGTGCCTATATTTATACGGCCGGTAAAATCATTTTTTACTAAAGATACCCCAGAGGAAGTAAGTGTATACAAGCCATTGACGTTATTTTTAATGGCAGTGAAAAAAACATTACTGCCGTTTGGAAAAAAGCTTACATTGTTTTTGAGACTGCTTGTAGAGGCGCCGTCAATGTCGGCTACAAGGCTGGCATTATTTGCCGAGCCATCGCTTTCCCAAAGTTCACGACCATGCACACCATCGTCGGCAGTAAAGTATAGTGTATTATTAAACACAAAGAAGTTATCCGGACCCGAGGAACCTGAAGCCGATATATTTTTAATTAATCTCGTATTACCAGCAGTTCCGTCTGTTGCCCAAAGTTCAACATCGTGAGAAGCATTTTCACCTGAAAAATAAAGCTGGTTTTTATAAACGATATATGAACCTGAATCGGAAACGGCGGAAGTGACAATTACACCTGGAGTTATTAATGTAGCAGTTGTACCATCGGTAGTATAAAGCTGGCCGGAAGAGTCGTTTAGCAATAAAGGTATTCCGTTCGGTAAAATTATGCCTTGAGAAAGATGGGTATTAGTTGAAACCAACGTTACCTGTGCATAGGAAAAATGAAAAATAAAGATAAATAAAACAGCCAGCAATAGGTGTAGATTTTTTTTCATAAAAATTTTTCATAAAAATAAATGCTTTTGTATGTTACCTTATCAACTCTACTAAAGATTATTTATAAATACCAGAAAAGCGGTAGTTATTTCAAGTTTGCAGAACCATTCGTTGGTAGTAATTGCATAGTTGGATAAGCAACAGTAAAAAACGAATTATTGTCTCTATTAATTACCGCTGGTGTAAAACCCATGTTTTAATCTTCATTTAATTGTCAGAAACTCTGCCAACAAAAAACGTTTCCATAGTTTTGCCGATATGGGAATGGTGCAGGAAAGAATCTTGGAAAAGGCAGAAGAGTTATTCAAGAAATACGGAATCAAAAGTATCACAATGGATGAAATTGCCGCGCGGCTGGGCATTTCAAAAAAAACAATTTATCAATCGTTTGCTGATAAAAACGAACTGGTATTGCAAATATTCACTCAGCATCTTTGCCAGAGTCGCGATGATTGTTTTAAAGCATTGGATCAGTCGGAAAATGCAATACACGAAGTGCTTTTAAGTTTAGAAGCTTACTGCGCTATTATGCAAAATATTAATCCGAATGTGATGTATGATCTTGAAAAATATCATCCGGATGTATTTGCAAAATTTACAGAATTTAAAAACAAATTTCTTCATGCCTGTATTTTAAAAAATTTACAGCGGGGAATCAAAGAAGAAGTGTATCGCAGCGAAATCAAGCCGGAAATTATAACGCGTTTGCGGCTGGCTACCCTTTTATTGGGAACCAATATTGAAATTTTTCCGTCACATCAGTTCCGCATGGCCGATACTGAATTGGAGATCGTTACCCATTTTCTAAACGGCATTGTTACGCCGAAAGGCGCGAGAATATTAAAAAAATACATAACAGAGATGTCTGAAAAACAAACAGCGTTGAACTAAACAAATTTTCTTTTACTCATTTGACTACTGATAACCAAAAAGGCTTTATATACAATGAAATTTTATCGCAGTTCTATTTTAATAGGTTTTGTTTTGCTCATTTTTTTTAATGCAAAAGCTCAACCACCGCTTTCTTTACAAGATGCTTTGCAGTATGCATTAAAGAACAACAGCAACGCCCGCAAAGCCGCGCTGGACGTGCAAAACGGCAATTATAAAATTGATGAAACCCGCGCCCGCGCTTTGCCGCAACTGAGCATCAACAGCACATTGGTTGACCAATACAAAAAACAAAGTATTGTGTTTGATGGCTCGTTTATTGGCCAACCGGGCAAAACGCTTTTGGTTCCTGCGGGCACAACCTGGAATAGCTTAACAACAGCGAACCTCGACCAAAAAATATTCGACCAATCTGTTTTTACAGGATTGAAAGCTGCTAAATCTACCCAACAATACTACCAGTTGGCTGCACAATTAACCGATGAACAAATCATCGAGCAAGTAGCAACAGCGTATTACCAGGTGATGGTGCAACGGCAAAATATTGTGGTGATTGACAGTAACATCAGCAATACCACCAAAGTGTATAACATCATTAACGGGCAATTTCAAAATGGCCTGGCGAAAAAAATTGATGTTGACAGAACACAGGTTGCCATTTCTAATTTAAAAGCGCAACGGCAACAGCTTTTAAACGCTGTATCACAGCAGGAAAACGCTTTGAAATATTATATGGGAATGGACATTGCTGCTTCGGTAATCATACCGCAAACATCCTTGGACAGCATTCATCCGCAGGACATTTTATCAGAGGATTCGCTCGATATGACGCAACGTACAGAATACCGCATTTTGAAAAAGCAGGACGAACTGTACGAATACAACCGCGATGCTTACAAAGCTGAATATTATCCAACCTTATCGCTGTCTGCGGCGCATTCGTTAAATGGGGTAAGCAATCAGTTTATTTTGTTTCGCGGTAAAGAAAACAATGGCTATTGGTTTAATTATGGCAATGTTGCCTTAAACCTGCACATTCCTCTGTTCAATGGTTTTGCTACCCGTGCCCGCGTGCGGCAAGCCAATGTAAGTTTGGAAAAAAACAGGGCAGACATTCGAAACACTACATTGTCGTTGAGCTTAGATTATGAGAACGCGAAAACGCAAATTCACAACAGTTTGATTAATGTAAATAGCCAAAAAGACAATGTGCAACTGGCACATGAAATTTTCTTCAACACGCAAAACAATTACAACAACGGTCTTGCGCCGCTTACCGATCTGCTGGACGCTGAAAACTCGTTAGTGCAGGCGCAAAACAATTATTCATCGGCACTGCTCGATTATAAAGTTGCAGAAATACAACTCATAAAATCGAAAGGACAACTGAACACGCTTCTCAATCAAAAATAGCTATGAACAAAGCAATACGAACTATACTTACCATTTTGCTCATCATTGGAATTATTGCTTTGATTGGTTTTGTTTTGAACAAAAACAAACAATCGAACAACGCGAAAACCGCAGTGGTTGCAGCGCAAGACAGCAATGCAGTTGCTGTGCGTGTAGATACTGTGCAAAAACAAACTTTGAATCTCGACTTCAGCGCCAACGGAACTTTTGAGCCGAACCGTGAAATGAATTTTTCAGCAGAAAAACCAGGCCGTGTGGTAAAGGTGTTTGTTAATGAAGGCGATTATGTAAAAGCCGGTCAAACACTGGCAACAGTAAGAACCGATCAGCTTTCGGTTGATTTGCAAAACAACGAAGCCAACCTTGCAAATACACAAAAAGATTTGGAACGATACGAAAATGCGTTTAAAAGTGGCGGTGTTACACAGCAGCAACTCGATCAGGCAAAGCTGGCTTTGGAAAACGCGCAGGCAAGAGTAAATGTATCGCGCATCAACATTGGCGATGCTAACATTCGTTCCAGCATCAACGGCATTGTAAACAAACGTTACATTGAACCGGGTGCTGTGTTGGCTGCAGCTACGCAAATGTTTAATATTGTTGATGTTTCAAAATTGAAACTGAAAGTAACGGTAAATGAGAATGGGGTAGCCATTTTAAAGCTGGGTGATAATGTAAAAATAACAGCCTCTGTTTTCCCCAACGAAAGCTTTACGGGCAAGATTACTTTTATTGCGCCAAAGGCCGATAATTCACTCAACTTCCCGCTTGAAATTGAAGTGGCTAACAATCCTAACAATCAGTTGAAAGCAGGCATGTACGGCACAGCAGTGTTTGCCATGCCAAAGGCACAATCGCTTATTGTTATTCCGCGTTCTGCATTTGTTGGTGGTGTTAGCAGCAACGATGTATTTGTTGCCGAAAACAACGCAGCGCGTTTGCATAAAGTGGTTGCTGGTAGAATTGTTGGCGATAAAGTAGAAATTCTCAACGGCTTGAATGAAGGCGATCTGGTGATTAGCAGTGGTCAGGTGAATTTAACTGATGGCAGCAAGATACAAGTGATTCATTAAGCGGAACCGGGATGGATGGGATAATGAGATAAGGATGAATATTATGGCAAAACCAAACTTCATCAATCCCAAACATCACATTAATCCCAGTTCAGACAAAAAATAATTTATGAAATTAGCAGAAGTATCCATTAAACGACCTACACTCATTATAGTGTTGTTCATTATATTGATTTTGGGCGGCTTGTTAAGTTACACATCGTTAACGTATGAGCTGATTCCAAAGTTCTCTCAAAACGTGGTTTCCATTATAACACTGTATCCGGGTGCTTCACCCGGCGAGGTTGAGAACACCGTTACTAAGAAATTAGAAGATGCGGTGTCTTCATTGGAAAACATCAAAAAGATTGAATCCAAATCGTATGAAAGTTTGTCTAACATTGTTATCACACTTACAGACAATGCCAATGTAGATTACTCGTTAAACGATGCGCAACGAAAAGTAAATGCCATCATTGACAACTTACCAAAAGATGCCAAAACGCCATCGTTGAATAAGTTTTCATTAGACGATTTACCCATCATCACTTTATCAGCTTCTGCTAACATGGATGAAGCGGCTTTTTACGATTTGATGGACAACCGTGTAGCGCCTGCCTTATCGCGCATAACAGGCGTAGCGCAGGTGAACTTGATAGGCGGTCAGGAACGCGAAATACAAGTAAACTTAGATGCCAATAAGCTGCAAGGGTATGGCTTAAGTGTACCACAAGTGCAACAAATGATTGCCGCTTCCAACCTCGACTTTCCAACAGGCAGTGTGCAAACGCGGCAGCAGCAAATTACCATTCGCTTACAAGGCAAATACAGAAGCGTTGATGATCTCCGCAACTTAGTCATATCCTCTAAAAACGGCGTCCAGATTCGGCTGAGCGATATTGCCGATGTGCAGGACGCACAAAAAGATGTAGCCAAAATTGCGCGTGTAAATGGCAAGGCTGCCATCGCTTTACAAGTGCTTAAACAATCGGATGCCAACGCGGTTGCAATAAGCGATGAAACCAAAAAAGTAGTTGCCAAACTGCAACAGGATTATGCTGCCAACGGGCTTCATCTTTCCATTGCCAACGATAGCTCTGTGTTCACTTTAGAAGCTGCCGATGCAGTAATTCATGATTTGCTTTTGGCGGTTGTTCTTGTGGCTTTTGTAATGCTTTTCTTTTTACACAGCATTCGAAATTCGTTGATTGTAATGGTGTCTATTCCGGCATCGTTAATTGCAACGTTCATCGGCATTAAGCTGTTTGGTTACTCCTTAAACTTAATGACGCTGCTTGCACTTTCGCTGGTGGTGGGTATCTTGGTTGATGATGCCATTGTGGTGTTGGAAAACATTTATCGTCACATGGAAATGGGCAAAAACCGGGTGCGTGCGGCTTACGATGCCACAGCCGAAATTGGCTTTACAGTATCTGCTATCACGCTGGTTATTATCGTTGTGTTTTTCCCCATCGCAATCAGTACAGGTTTGGTGTCAAATATCCTGCGACAGTTTTGTGTAACGGTTATCATCGCCACATCCTTATCGCTGCTGTCTTCTTTTACCATCGTTCCCTGGCTATCATCGCGGTTTGGAAAATTAGAGTTGATAACAGGGAAAAATTTATTCGGAAGAATCATTCTTTCTTTTGAAAGAGGTCTTTCCAAATTCACCAACTGGATGACAGGTTTATTAACGTGGTGTTTGGGACATAAACGCTGGACTTTATTAATTGTATTGTTACTTTTTGTTTCGTCCATATTTTTATTGGCAGGTGGTTTTATCGGAACTGAATTTTTTCCGCAGAGCGATAGAGGCGAGTTTTTAGTACAAATAGAAATGCCCAAAGATGCTGCCATCGAACAAACGAATTTAATGACGCAACGCGCCGAACAATTTCTTCGGTCTAAAAAAGAAGTAACTGATTTGATTACCACCGTTGGGCAAACGAGTGAAGGCTTTGGCGCAACGCAGGCAACGGCTTACAAATCGGAGATAGATGTAAAGCTCGTGCCGCGCGATGAACGTGGCGACGACTCGTATGTTTATGCGGCAAAAACAAAAAGCGAGTTGGCAAAAGTATTGGTAGGTGCAAAAGTAAAAACGGTTCCGGTAAACATTATGGGAACCGCCGATATGGCACCGCTTTCTCTAACTGTTACGGCGCCAACCTTAGACAGCGCAATGTTGTTTGCCAACAACGCTATGAATTTATTGACGAAAATAAAAGGTACCACCGAAGTAAGATTGTCTGTTGAAGCCGGCAACCCTGAAATTGACGTGCAGGTTGACCGCGATAAAATGGCTGCTTTGGGTTTGAATTTGCAAACCGTGGGTGCTACCATGCAAACGGCGTTTAGCGGCAATACAGACAGCAAGTTTCGGGCAGGCGATAATGAATACGACATTGATACACGCTATGGAAACTTCAACCGCAAAAGCGTTGAAGATGTGCGCAACTTATTGTTTGTAAACGATGGAGGCGGGCAAATAAAATTAAACCAGTTTGCCACCGTAAGCGAAGGCAGCGGACCGAGCCAGTTGGAACGCCGCGATAAAAGCCCTTCGGTAACCATCAACGCACAAACGGTGGGCAGACCAACCGGAACTGTTGCCTCCGAATGGCAGGCTCAGTTTGAAAAGCTGCGCAAGCCAACAGGCGTAGGTTATGTGTGGAGCGGACAAATGGAAAACCAAACTGAAGGCTTTGGTACTTTGGGCATCGCATTGATTGCAGCCATTGTGTTGGTGTACTTAGTAATGGTAGCTTTGTACAACAGCTTTGTGTATCCCTTTGTGGTGTTGTTCTCTATCCCGCTTTCTTTCATCGGAGCTTTGCTGGCATTGGCTTTGGCAAATCAAACGCTCTCTTTATTTACTATTATGGGTATTATTATGTTGATTGGTTTGGTTTGTAAAAATGCCATTCTGCTGGTTGATTTTACCAACCAGCGAAAAGCCGAAGGCGAAAGCACCAACCAGGCTTTGATAGATGCCAACCACGCGCGTTTGCGTCCCATCTTAATGACCACGATTGCAATGGTGTTTGGTATGATACCCATTGCCATTGCCAAAGGCGCAGGTGCTGAATGGAAGAATGGTTTGGCATGGGTAATCATTGGTGGCTTATTAAGCTCGCTGTTTTTAACGCTGGTGATTGTGCCTGTGGTATATGCCATTTTTGATAGAATCATAGCCAGATTTTCAAAAAACAAGCAACAAAAATCAATGAATGAATTGATGAAGGAAGATTATGTGCCGGTGAAGATTCATGAAAATGGTCATGGTGTTCCTGCTGGTGTTTCCATTTAATTTTTGTGCAAAACCAAACTTATCAAAAAGCCTCCCAACCTAACGGGAGGCTTTTGTTTTTACCCCAATTATTTCAATGCCGCTTTTTCTTTCCTGAATAAAAACCTGCATTTCCAACAATAGGAGACATAAGGAAAGAAATAGGTTTATAAACGTTTTGTTTTGAGCGGTTTGCTGTTTGGCATTTCGCTTGGCTACTATTGCGTGATATTGGATTCCGGGTGAGCATTTCTATGCACGCCCCTTTTTTTTAAATACTAACCCATTGCCCTTCTAACTAAATCACAAACATAGCTACAGAAGCAGCAAACATGAGTACAATGGTAAGGGCAACAATGGATTGATTTACCTTACTGCTGGCTTGCCCGTTCATTACTTTGTTATCGCGCGCTACCATAAAAATACCTAATAATAGAAATGGTGCAAGAAGTCCGTTCAACACCGCACTCCAGTACAATGCTTTGATGGGATTGATGTTAACGAAATCAAGTGCTATCCCCAGCACAATAGATATCAGAATAATGGCATAAAAGGCTTTCGCTTTACCCCATTGTTCATCCAGTCCATGTGTCCAATGGAGTGTTTCGGCAAATGCGTACGCGGCAGATCCAGCCAATGTAGGAATGGCTAAGAAACCTACCGACACAATGCCAACAGTGTATAACAATGTAGCCAAATTGCCGGCAAGCGGGCGCAATGCTTCCGACACTTCTTTTGAAGAAGTGATGTTTACATCGCCGTGTGAGTGAAGGGTTAACGCCGTTGTTAATATAATAAAAAACATCACCAGATTGGAAAGCAAAGTACCTGCACCTACATCCATAATCTTATCCTGAATTTCAACCTGCGTAGCGCCTTTGCGTTCGTCTTCATCTCTGCCCATTGCCTTTTCTTCTTCTACTTCCTGGGCGGCTTGCCAGAAAAACAAATACGGGCTGATGGTAGTGCCTAAAATAGCAACGATGGTTTCCCAGGTGGTTTTATCATTTTTAATTGAAAAAGAAAATGTCTGATGTGCTACCAGCGACCAGTTTGGATGAATGATAAAAGCCGTGATGACATACGCGAACAACGTAAGGCAAGCCATTTGAAAACATTCACAATTTGTCCATACTTAAAGCGGATGATGGCAATGCCGATAATCAATCCAAACAGGAGAACCCAGATATGAGAATTGATACCGGATAACAACTCCATTGCATCTGCCATGCCGGCAAGGTCGGCTGCAATGTTCACCGTGTTGGCAAGAAACAGCAGCAGACAAAACGAACGGATAACTGTTTTAGGCAGCTTGGCACTTAACGACGAAGCCAGTCCTTTGCCCGTAACCATGCCAATACGGGCGCACATCATTTGCACGGCGGCCATTAAGGGCCATGTTACCCACGCCATCCACAATAAAGAAGTGCCCAGTTGCGCACCGGCAACAGAATAGGTGGCAATGCCTGAAGGATCGTCATCGGCGGCGCCGGTGATAAAGCCGGGGCCGATGGCTTTATAAAAACGGCTGATGGTAATGGCTTCTGGTTTGTTTTTAAACTTGCGCTTGTTTCGCATTGCAGAATGTTTCGATTGTATGAATACAAATGTAATGGAAGGAAACAGAGTACAATGTGTATTGCCTTTTTTAATTAAAACGCTCTGACATAGCTTTTGGTTTTACCCATATTTCCTTTAAAACAAACCCTCTGCTCTACAGAAATGCAATCCTAATTTCTGTCAAATCGCGTGTTTTTTCAGTCAACTGATTGTAAAGTTTAAACAAACGTTTGATTGATACCCTTGTTTACGCCTACCTTTGCACACCCTTCGTTAACCGAATAAGGAATGAACACCGTTCGTCTTCCATTCCTTAGTATGTTTTTTGTAAAAGAATCGAATCACTATGACAAAAAAGGGACACTTTCTTTTATACATCTTTTTATTGCTGTTCGCACGCTCCTTTGCACAAAGCATTCGCCGCGATTCTTCGCTTCGTGCAGCAACCGTGCAGGCTTGTGTGCAGTATGCGCTGGAGCATCAGCCTTACATCCAGCAATCCTATCTTTCAGAACAAATTACTGAAGAGCAAATCAACAGCCGCCTTGCCGACTGGTATCCGCAAATTGGTTTGACAGGAAGTTACCAGCATTATTTTCAACTGCCTTCGGCTGCTTTTGGTGTTGACTCAAACGGCAAACGGAATATCATTCAAACCGGCGTTGCCAACACTTCGGCTCTGGGCTTATCGGCAACGCAAAACATTTTTAACCGCGATGTGTTGCTGGCATCACGCACGGCAGGCGATGTTCGGCAGCAGGTAAGACAAAATACAGCTCGAACCAAAATTGAAATTGGCGTTGCAGTAAGCAAAGCGTTTTATGATATACTCAGTACCGAGCAGCAAATTGCTTTACTGGAAGATGATATCATTCGCCTCACACGCAGTTTGCAGGACGCTTATAACCAGTACAAAGGTGGCATTGTAGATAAGATAGATTACAAGCGCGCAACCATCGCTTTGAACAACAGCAAGGCGCAAAAGAAAACTTACAGCGAGCAACTTACAGCGAAGTATTCATACCTGAAATATCTGATGGGTTATCCGCAAAACGGAACGCTTACAGCGCAGTACGACTCGTTGCAATTAGAACGCGACGCGCAGTTAGACACGCTGCAACAGCTGGATGTAAACAATCGCATAGAATATCAGCAATTAGGAACACAGCGCAGCTTACTTCGTGCCAATCTTAAATACAACAGGTGGAGTTATTTGCCCACTGTATCGGCCTTTGCCAATTATAACCTGGCTTATTTAAGCTCTAACTTCAAGCAATTGTACAATTATACATATCCGAATTCTTATGCAGGTCTTTCGGTAAGCATCCCCATTTTCGAAGGTTTTAGGCGACCACATTTGATACGCGCTGCCGAACTGCAATTACAAAGCAACGAATGGAATTTTGTTTCCCTGCAGGATAGCATTAGCAATGAATACACTTCGGCACTTGCGGCTTACAAAGCTGGGTTGTACGACTATGAAACACAAAAAGAAAATGTAAGCATCGCCACTGAAGTGTACAACACAGTGCAGTTGCAATACAAAGCCGGCATCAAAACCTATTTAGATGTAATTGTTGCTGAATCGGACTTGCGCACATCGCAGGTCAATTTTACCAACGCATTGTACCAGTTGCTTGTCAACAAACTTGACGTTGAAAAAGCATTGGGTGCTATTCGATATTAAGAAGAACGTTTTAAAATTATCTCATAAAATATTGATGAATCAAAACATGAAATACATTCTTTCAACACTAATCATGATGGCTCTTTTTTCTTGCGGCAGCAAGCAAAAAAATGATGCAAAAACAAACCAGCCGCCACCTGCCGTTCCGGTTGGCGTAACGCAGGTAAAAGACACAGCCGTGGTTTATTTTGATGAATATCCGGCAACCGTTACCCCGTTGAACCAGGTTGATATTCGGGCGCAGGTGTTGGGCTATATCAACGGCATTTATTTTAAAGATGGTCAGCATGTAACCAAAGGGCAAAAATTGTATAGCATTGACCAGCAACAATACCAGGGTTTGTATGAGCAGGCGGTTGCTAATTTGAATGTTGCCAAAGCCGCTGAAGCGAGAGCGCAACAGGATGCCGACCGTTATCAGCAACTTGCGCAGCAGGATGCCATTGCCCGACAGGTGCTGGAACATTCCATTGCTGATTTAAACAGCGCTAAAAGCCAGGTGGCAGCGCAACAGGCCAACATACAAGCGGTGCAAACCAATTTGAGATATTCAACCATTTATGCGCCGGTGAGTGGCACCATTGGCATCTCGCAGGTAAAGTACGGAGCCGCTGTTTCGCCGGGCACAACTGTGTTGAATACGGTATCATCAGATGATCCGATGGCGGTTGATTTTTCCATTGATCAAAAAGATTTGCCCCGCTTCGTGCAAATGCAAACCAAAGGAAGCAAGCCCTCCGATTCGATATTTACCATCAGTTTGCCAGGCGGTTATATTTATCTAAAAGAAGGAAGCATCTATTTAATTGACCGTGCTGTTGATCCGCAAACCGGAACCATAAAAGTGCGGCTTACGTTTCCTAACAAAGACCTTACGCTTCGTGCAGGAATGACTTGCAATGTAAGAGTGAAGAACAATGATGCGAACGAAAAACAAATGCTCATTCCTTACAAAGCGGTGATTGAACAAATGGGCGAATACTCAGTGTACGTTGTGGGCGATAGCAGCAAAGCGATGCAAAAGAAAGTGGTATTGGGCAGACGCATCAACGAAAATGTAATTGTAAAATCGGGCTTAGAAGAAAATCAAACCATTGTAACGGATGGTGTACAAAAATTGAAAGAAGGCACAAAAGTAAAATTAGGCGGAACGGACAGCACGCAGATGAAAAATGCACAGAAGACAGCATACAGCGATTCGGCAAAAAAATAGGCAAAAACAAAGATTCAAGAATCAAGAAACAAGGAGCAAGAGAGGAGAAGCAAGAATTAGTATTCAAGAAGAAAAGAGTTAAGAAAAGACGGCAAAAAGAAACAACAAGATTGAACACAAATAAACGGCTGCCTGACTCCAACTGTATTTTGTATTGATTATTCTTACAACAGCAATTTGATATTGAAGAGAGAAGAAAGATAAACTTATGATTGCAGATACTTTTATACGCCGACCCGTAACAGCCATTGTTACATCGGTTGTGATTTTATTAATCGGCACATTGGCAATTTTAAATTTAGCCATCAGCCAGTATCCTGATATTACTCCGCCAACTGTGCAAATAGCAGCGGCCTTTACCGGCGCGGATGCGCAAACGGTAGAGCAAACCGTTACCACGCCCATTGAAACCCAGGTAAACGGTACGCCCGGCATGGATTATATCCAAAGCAACAGCACCAACGATGGTCGCTCTTCGGTTACCGTTTCATTAAAAATCGGTACCAACCCCGACATTGCTGCGCTTGACATTCAAAACCGCGTAAGCATTGCCTCGCCGCAAATTCCTTCCGATGTTACACGTTTGGGTATCACCACGCGCAAAAGAAATCCAAGCATCCTGATGCTGGTTGCCATGTATTCGCCTAACGGCACACACGGTGTTTCTTTTGTGGATAATTACACCAACATTTATGTGCAGGATGCTTTGAAACGTGTGAACGGCGTGGGCGATATTTTTACGCGTGCCGATGATTTCAGTATGCGCATCTGGCTTAACCCCGACAAGCTGGCGCAACTGAATATTACCGCCAACGAAGTAGTCAATGCCTTGCAGGAACAGAACGTTCAGATTGCAGCGGGTTCGGTAGGTTCATCGCCACAACTGGCATCGCAGGCATTTGAATATACGGTAATGACCAACAGCCGTTTGAGTACGGAAGATCAGTTTAAAAATGTAATCATCCGCACCAACCCGCAGGACGGTTCGCTGGTATATTTAAAAGATGTTGCCCGTGTGCAGCTCGGCAAGTTCAGTTACAGCAGTAATTCATTTGTTGATAAAAAACGAGCTTCTTATTTGCTCATTTACCAGGCACCTGGCAGTAATGCCATTGATGTTGCCAACGGTGTTGTTACGCAAATGGAAACGCTAAAGAAATCATTTCCAAAAGACATTGATTATGTCATTCCTTTTGAATCGGTAACGGTGGTAAGGGTTTCAATCAGCGAAGTGATTCACACCTTACTCATTGCCTTGTTGCTGGTAACGGTAGTAGTGTTCCTCTTTTTGCAAAACTGGCGGGCTACGCTCATTCCGGTGCTTGCCATTCCGGTTTCCATCATCGGAACTTTTGCCTTCTTTGTTCCCTTAGGTTTTACCATCAACACATTAACCATGTTTGGTTTTGTGCTGGCCATTGGTATTGTGGTAGATGATGCTATTGTGGTGGTGGAAGCCGTTCAGCATTACATTGATGTTGAAAATTTATCGGCAAAAGAAGCTACACACAAAGCAATGAAAGATATATCAGGTCCTGTAATTGCCATTGCTTTGATATTGGCTGCGGTGTTTGTGCCGGTGGGCTTTATTCCGGGCATCATCGGACGTTTGTATCAGCAGTTTGCCATTACCATTGCTATCTCGGTTATTATCTCTGCATTCGTTGCCTTATCGTTAACACCGGCATTGTGTTCATTAATGCTCAAGCCTTCTAAAGTAAACAAAGAAGGTACAGGTTTGAACAAATTGTTTTTCAAATTCAATACCTGGTTCAACCGCGTAACCTTGCGTTATACGATTGGTGTAAGAAAAGTGATTAAAGGCTCGCGTTATGTGGTCATCTTTCTCATTTGTTTGTTTGTTGCCACCTTCTTTTTGTTCAAAAGCAAACCCACAGGTTTTATTCCATCGGAAGATGAAGGCCGGTTGATTATGACGTATGAACTTCCCGAAGCTTCTTCCACTGCCCGCAGCTTACAGGTGCTGGATAGCATGATGAACATTTTACAACACACTAAAGGCATTCTGCACTTTGCTGCTTTGGGTGGTTACAATGGCATTACAGGTGCTGCAAAAACAAACAGCGGCACGGTGTTCTGCCAGTTGCAACCCTGGGACGAACGCAAGAGCGATTCGCTGGTAGCAACTGGTTTGGTTTCTACTCTGCAAAAGAGATTTGCCTCTATTAAAGGTGCCAATTTTGTTGTGGTTTCACCACCTGCCATTCCAGGCTTGGGCAATACCGGCGGTTTTACTTTCGAGTTGCAGGAACAGGAGGCTAACGATAGTTTGCCGCAGTTTGCCAAAGTGGTGCAAAGCTTTGTGGCAGCCGCCAACCAGCGTCCCGAACTGCAAGGCGTGTTTACATTTTTTACTGCCAGCACGCCCAATTATAATTTGAATGTTGACCGTGAACAATGCAAGAAGTTGGGCGTATCGTTAAGCGATGTTTATAACACGATGCAAACCTTTATGGGCAGCCGTTATGTGAACGATTTTACGGCATACGGGCGCAACTTCCGCGTGGTGGCGCAGGCAGATACGGCTTATCGTGCCGACATCAATAATCTAAATAAATATTATGTGCGCAATTCTGCCGGAAACATGCTGCCGTTAAGCACGGTGGTAAGTTATAGCGTAGCTGAAAGTGCGCCGTTAATTTCTCATTACAATTTATTCAGAACTGCTGAAATCAATGGTGGTACAAAGCCGGGCTATAGCAGTGGCGATGCCATTACTGCACTGCGCGAAGTGGCAGCCAAAACATTGCCTGCGGGCTATGGTTTTGATTTCAGCGGCCTGAGCCGGCAGGAAGTGCAAAGCGGCAACACATCCACCATCATTTTTGCGCTTTCTATTTTGTTTGTGTTTCTTTTTTTGGCTGCTTTATACGAAAGCTGGGCGGTGCCATTCTCTGTGTTGCTAGCCGTACCGGTTGGTATGTTTGGCGCCATTCTTACCCTCACTTTAATACCTCGTTTAAGCCTGAACGTATATGCCCAAATTGGTTTGATTACCCTGATTGGATTGGCTGCCAAAAATGCCATCTTAATTGTTGAGTTTGCTAAAGAAAGAGTGGACAATGGCATGGCTTTACTGCCTGCTACATTAGAAGCGGTAAAGCTGCGTTTGCGCCCGATTATCATGACGTCGCTCGCCTTTATTCTGGGTGTAATGCCGCTGGCATTTGCAACCGGCGCAGGTGGTGTAGCGCGTTCTACCATTGGCTGGACGGTGTTGGGCGGAATGCTGGCGGCTACTGCATTGGCCATCTTTATTGTGCCTGTGTTATTTATGCTTATTTCCAAACTGGCATATAGCAAACGCAAGCTGGAAGAGCTGAAATTAAAAGCCTTGGAAGCCGAACATGGTATTCCTTACGATTTGCCACCGGATGATAAAAAGAGATAATACTATTTTCAATTGACTGCATTGCAGAACGCTGACAGGGTTCCGAACCCTGTCAGCGTTCTTATTTAAAATGGTATAAATGATAAAACCAAAAGCCCGCTTCATTTGAAGGCGAGCTTTTGGTTTTGTACAAAAAAGACAAGAGATTGTATGTCTTTTAAAAGAAGGACAGGCGGTACAAAGTTTGCGCTTTCATCTCCAATCGTTCACACCATACAATCATAACCTACGTTTATCGTTGCCGCTATTGTTGTTGCCATAGTTTTTGTTATCGCCTGGTTTTCGCGCAAAGGAAAACGCCAGAGAGAAACCAACGACCAGCCGCTCGGCCCAACCAATTAGTTTCCCTTTTGTTTTTGCTTTTGTTTTTGCACTAATGATGAGCCGCTTTCTGCAAGGCTTCTATTGCATTGGAAAGATACACCAACGGTGCATTCCAGTTGATGGCAATTTCGTTGCTCGCATACGAGCAGGCATCATCTAAATAACAGGTTTCGGGTTCAAAGTGCTGGTAGCCGCTACAGTTGTCTTGTCTTCCCGGATTCGGTCCTCCAGCCATTAATCCAGGCACAGGTTCTACAATATCATCCGCCACTGAAGGGCGATGATGCGGATGCATTGTACTATGGGTTCCAATGCCGGTTACAAAACAATAGCCTGTTGCATTTCTACCTAAAATATAATCGAGATTGCTTAATGCGCCATCAAGATATTTCTTTTGTTTGGTGATTGAATAAGCATTGAGTAAAGCAATGCCTTGGTTCGCTGCATTGGAATTACTGCCCCAGTTAAAATCGTTCATTGAACCGCCCATTACCGTTTCAAATGCATTGTTGTCTTTCTTTTGTAAGAATTGATCAGCAAAAGATACAACAGCATCCGATCTTTCTTTTATCTCGTTTGTATGAGCCGCCGGTTTGGTTCTTACCAAAGTATAAACACCCAATGCGTGAACATTGCCCCATGATGGAAGCATAAGTTTTGCATTTATTGTTTTTGAAATGGTTTGCCAATATTGTTCATCATGTGTAGTAGTATACAACTCACACGCAGCCCAAAACCATTCATCACTAAAGTTGTTATCGCCATAATCACCAGTGGTAATCGCAGGCTTGAAAATTTGATTGTTTTTGTTTTGATTATACGCCGAATCAGGATGTTGCAATGCCCACTGCCATGCTTTCTGCGAAGCTTTGATACAACTATCCATCAAGCCCGGAAGCACCTGTTTGTACTTGCCCAATATTCGGGCTGCCTGTGCGGTAACAGCAGCAAAATCAAGGGTGGCAGCCGTTCCTTTTTGCACCACATAACGCGGCAGTTTGGTAACGCCTGGCATTACCATGCCATCAAAAGCAGCATTGGTGCATTTGTGATATACACCGCCATCATTGGGGTCTTGCATGGTTAACATCCAACGAAGGTTATAAACCGCTTCATTCAAAATATCGGGCACACCGTTACCGATTTGAGGAATGTTGGTTGTAAGTGTGTCGAAGTAAGAAGAAAAGTCTTCATACGCCGATAACAAAGTACCCATCGTGATGCCGCTGTTCACAATGTATTTGTTGTAATCACCGGCATCGTACCAACCGCCCGGTGTAGAGATAACAGTGCCCTCCGGTCGCTCTTTTGAAGCAGCCGATGAATGAACCAAAACAGCCGTATCGGGATGCCCTGCAGCGCGATGCCATTTGCCTGCATATCTTTCTTCTAATGGTATATTGGAACGGATAAAATAAAAGCCTTTTAAAGAAGCTACGGCTACAGCATGATTTGCATTTTCAGCAATGATAAAAGGATAAGAATCACCGACCGAAGGAATGTTGATTTTATAATTTCCCGGTTTTGTAAATAAAGTAAAATCAATAATTCTTGTTTGGGTTGATGAGTTTTTGGATTGCTTTAATTCGCCCAACTTTCCTTTATAAACAACCTTGTTGGTTTCTGTATTGATGACATCAAAAGAAGCCGATGTTGTGCTGCCTTTTACCACCGCAATCTTCGGCGCGGCCGGATAAAAGCCAAGTTGATTAAGCACAATGCTGTCTGATATTTTTTGTGCAAAAACAAATGTACTTACAAAAGAAAAGATGAGAAGAAGAAATGAGTTTTTCATTGTTTGTTTTTACAGGTTTATTGAATCATCAAAAACAATCGTTTTACCAGTTCATCAGCTTCTTTATATAAGCTGTTAATTCATCGGCTATTTCTTTGTGTTCGCTTACATTCGGATGGCTGTCGCAGCCATGATAATATCGTTTTGAAAAGAAGTAATGAGATACATTTTTATCACCGTTTATGTTCATAAAATTGACGATGCCGCTCAAATATTTTCTCTCTGAAGCGGCTAACGTATTATCTGCCATCGGGCTGGTAAGACAAACAATTTTCGCCTTTGGATAATCGCCCCGAAGCCTTTGCAAAAGGCGCACATAAGCGGAGCAAAACAGAGTAGAATCCTGTACGCCATCGTTCTGCCCCAAACATACGGTTACAACATCAGGTTGGTAAAGAGTAAAGTCCCATTTCAGGCTGTCGGTTTTGTTTCGCATGTTTATGTTGTCATACACTTGCGGCATTACCACATCCATATTACAGCAACTGTGTATCAATCCAATGCCCGACACAGATGACAATATCCATTGTGCATTCACGTTACGTGCTGTTACCGGACCATAAGCCAGGTAAGCATTGTGCTGGTCCTGCCAAACGCCTTTGCCACAAGGGATTTCGCTTTCATCAGCACTGGCACCACAAGTAATGGAATTGCCAATGAATTCCATTTTTCTGGTTGGCTTAGAATCCAGCGGCAGCAAGGATTTGCACTGCAAACCAACAAATTCAAGATAACCAATATTGGCTTCTGTATTCTTTGCAATGAGTATTGTATGTGTGCCGTTTGATAGCCCGTTTGCAACACGTATGGTATCCCGTTTTGCCTTTGTTTCCAAACGATACAAAACGGTATCGTCCACCACTATTTCGAGGTAGTTGTGATTCTTTCCCCACAACATTTCGTCGTTTACAATTGCATTGCAAAATGTTCCGGTAAAACGCGCTTTTACATACACACCCGGCTGCCAGTAACGAGGTAATTTTTTATTAGAGAAATCAATGCGTCCAACGTATTGAATGAGGCCGTTATCGGCAGCAAAAAAATGCGCTCCTGCATTTTGATTTTGTGCAAAAGAAGCAACTATAAAAAGGGTGCAAAAACAAACCATGCAGTCTTTAATCTTCTTGTTTATTTTCATAACATACACTCTTTATTTTACGTTGGTTAACTGAACATTTGTTTTGTCATCGCTCAAAAGTCCCTTGCCATTCTCTGCGCTGATGCGATAAGCCTTTTTGTTGATGGGCGATGGCGGTAAATCGCAATCTTTCACTATAACATTTTCAAAATGCTGAAGTTGTAAGCCATGTGTAAAATAAGGCATTCTTGTGTTA
This sequence comes from uncultured Chitinophagaceae bacterium, assembly GCA_963790435.1. Taxonomy (GTDB): domain Bacteria; phylum Bacteroidota; class Bacteroidia; order Chitinophagales; family Chitinophagaceae; genus Ilyomonas. Next base: position 1,751,797 of record CAWBOI010000001.1, on the reverse strand, counting down.
CTCCATGTCAACACTATATCTCTCAGGCGCACATCTTTTACATACTGCATCATGATGCCTGCAATATCGCTTTGAAACAAACCATTTTTTATGCCTGATACACCGCGCAGATCAATGTTGCCGCCAGCTATATCGTTCAGCTTGCTGACCGTTAATTCAAAACGAATGTTTTGAAATGATACATCTTCAATGATACTCTCCGGTGTGCCATACAAAAGAATTTGATTTTCGCCTTTGCAGATAATGTTGTTAAACATAACATGCTTTATGCTGCCCAACTTTACACTGTCTTTACCGCGGATGGCAGAAATATGAATGGGTTCGCCATTGCCCCACCAATCGCCGGTTCTCAGTTTGGTTTCAATATAAACGTTAGATACTGTAATGTTTTCGAGCGAGCCTTCATCGCGTAAAAAAATGCCGATGCCACGAGATGAGTTAGTAATGTTTGTATTGCTGATATGAATATTGCGCACCGTATTCTGATCTAAAAAACCAATGCGGATGCCACTGGAAGCTGATTGCAAATTGCAGTTGGTAACGTTTATGTTTTCGGAAATATGGCGCAAATGTTCAAAGCCGGGAATTTCAAAATGATGGTTGTAGCCAACGATAGCAAGGGCATCATCGCCGGTGCGAATGTCGCAGTCCGCAAGCGTTACGTTGGTGCAACTTGTAATGTCAATACCATCAGCATTGGGTACTAACAAACCCGTCCAAAGCCTTATCCCGCTTATGTTTACGGCATCGCAGTCGGCAAGGTGCATACACCAGAACGGCGAGTTGGAAATGAAAACATCTTTAATGGTTACGCGTTTACAATTGCTGAAAATAAGCATCTGGTATGGACGATCTTTCGGCACAACAGGACCATCGCCAATGCCGCTTTTCACTTCGCGGAAATGGTCTTTCTGCCTTGTGTATTGTGTAACGTCGGATGGTAATTTTTTCGCTTCGTTCAACACAAAAAAAGAATCGCCGCTGCCATCAATATTACCTTCACCAGAAATGGTGATGTTCTCTGCATCATGCGTATAAAACAAACCCCAATGTATTTTTTCATACGGTTCATAATCTTTCAAATCTGCACTGCCTTTAAGTATGGCACCGCTTTCTAAAAACAAGTTGATGTTGCTCCGCAAATGCAGTGTGCCGCTAATAAACGTACCCGTCGGAATCACAACTGTTCCGCCACCTTTGGCTGCACATTCATCAATGGTTTGTTGGATAGATTGGGTGTTAACGGCCTTGCCATCGCCCACAGCGCCATATTTTGTAATGAGGTAAATATTGCCCTGCGCAAAACTATTTATTGTAATAAAAAGAAAGAAAAGAAGTGAGTATTTCATGTTACCTGAGTTTATACGAAAATGAAGTTTGTTTTTGTCATAAAAAATCAATGCGTCTGATCACTTCCATACAAGCTCGTGAGTTGTGATAAGGGCATTTCCAGAAGCCGGCTTTGTCTTCGCCCTGCATTACTTGATACGCTTCATCAACACCCCAAAACCATTCGCCGTTTTGTTTATCTAAAATTTGTTTTTGCACAAATTTCCACGCGTTGATTGAGTGTTGTAAGTGGTTTTCATCACCCGTAATCTGATAGGCGTTTATGTAATCAATCATCGCTTCTGCCTGCACCCACCAATGCTTTTGTTTGATAAGTTTTTGGTGTTTCAAATCATATTCATACCACATTCCTCCATCTTTATCCAAGCCTTCGGAAGCCGCAGCTGTTAAGGCTTTCGCATGTTGTTGATAAACAGAAATCCAATGTTTGTTTTCAATCGTTTCGGCGCATTGCAGGAGAAGCCACGCTGCTTCAATATCATGCCCGTAGGAAACCACATCGGGTTGCTCATTCCAGTCGTCATCAAAAAATAAGAGGAGATGATTTGTTTGTTTGTTGATGAAATGGTTATCAAACAAAAATAAAAGATTTTCGATTCTTTCTTTCACGGTTTGGTTTTGCCCTATTTTATACAGGTTGGCATAAGCCTCCACAATGTGAAGATGTGTGTTGGCAGTTTTGCTCGCATTCGCATCTTTGGGGCTTAAACGCAAATCCTGTAAAGGTTTCCAGTTGCGGGCAAACGCTTCATAATAACCGTTCCGGTTTTCATCAAAACTGTGTTGTTCAATGGTGTAAAACAACTCTTTCGCAAAGCCTAAAGCGGCTTCATTTTTTGATGCCATGTAATACTCACTCATGCCATAGATCACAAAAGAGAGACCGTAAATCTGCTTGCGATCTTCAAGGCGTGAACCTTTGTAATCTACGCTCCAGTAAACGCCTCCATGTTCCAAATCTCTAAAGTGGGAGAGAAGATAATAAAACGCTCTTTCTGCGGTTTGTAAATAGGTTTGGTTTTGCGTGAAATTGTACGCTGCCGCGAACGACCATAAGATTCTTGCATTCAATACAACCCCTTTTGGCGCATACACATCAGGTATGTTTTGATTATTGATTTTGCCCCAAAAACCACCATTAATTTTATCAATTGTATGATGTTGCCAGTAGTGTAAAATAGAGCTCAATTCTTCTTTCAAGTCCTGTTGATAGTTAGAAAGAAGGGTGGTTACTTTAGCATCGAACATTGGTAGAAGTTAAAGCGAAACGAGGTTTGGTTTTGTATAAAAAAACGTTTTAGAATGATTTCGTCTTTGCGGTAAAAGAAATTAAGCTTCCTGTTTAAAAACGCCCGATTTTTTATTGTTATCAATGATGGAATAAATGGTCTTAACCGTTTCTGCTGAGCGCAAGCCATCCTGCGGATTGTTCATCACATAATCCAGCAATTTATCTGTTGAAGAAACGGCAACATGCATTCGCGTGTCGGACGAAGCATAATAAATAAATACAGTGCCATTGTCATCCTTAATCCAACCGTTGCTGAACACTACATTCGACACATCGCCGATGCGCTCTTCGCCTTCGGGTGCAATAAAATAACCGGCGGGTTTGTGCGTAACTTTTGTAAGGTTATTCAAGTCGGTCAAAAACATATACAGCGTATAACGTAAGCCTGCTGCGGTATTGCGAACGCCGTGTGCTAAATGCAGCCAGCCTTTGTCTGTTTTGATAGGCGCAGGTCCTTGCCCGTTCTTCGCTTCGTAAATCGTGTGATACACTTTCCTGTCCAATATTTTTTCTTCCATGATTACGGCATGTTCAATGTCGTCAGCAAGTCCGAAGCCAATGCCACCACCTTTTCCGGCTTCTATGAAACTATCCTGAGGGCGCGTGTAAAACGCATACTTGTCTTCTACAAATTCAGGATGCAACACTACGTTCCGTTGCTGTGCCGATGGCGTTTGCAAGTCGGGCAAACGTTCCCAATTTATGAGGTCGTGCGTGCGGGCAATGCCACATTGTGCAACGGCTGCACTTTGGTCACCAGGCGCTGCATTCGGGTCTTTTCTTTCTGTGCAAAATAAGCCGTATATCCAACCATCTTCGTGCTGCGTGAGGCGCATATCATAAATATTGGTGTCAGGTTCATCCGTTTCCGGCATCCGCACCGGATAATCCCAAAACGTAAAATGGTCAATACCATTATCGCTTTCGGCAACCGCAAAAAACGATTTGCGGTCAACGCCTTCTACACGTGCAACCAAACAATATTTGTTGTTGAATTTAATGGCACCTGCATTCATCACAGCGTTGATACCAAAACGTTCAATTAAGAAGGGATTGGTGTCATAATTTAAATCGTAACGCCATGCAATGGGTGCATGTTGAGCCGTTAGCACCGGATGTTTGTAGCGCGTGTAAACGCCGTTGCTTTTGTTTTTTTCTTCATTCGTTTTAAAAACAACTTCATTGTATTCTTTCTCTAATTCCTCAAGGCGTTTAAAAAAATAGTTTTTCATTTTGTTTGATTTTTAGAAGGGGGAGTTAGTCTTCCAGTAAATTCCACCAGGTTTTTTTGAGTATAAAAATGATAATGACCAGAATGATAATAATAACAAACAGTGGAAGCTTTATCCACAATACAAGATACATAGGAAGCAATGTGAGACAGCATTGCGCGATGATGCCCAGCACGACATTAAACATGTCTAAGCCGAAACGTTTGTTAGGCTGGAAAGATGGATTTTCTTCCATCACCAATTGGTGTACCGGCTGCCAGAAACCCCAGGGTTTTACCGTTGTATAAAATGCTTTTAAAGTTAGGATATTGGTTGGCGGCGCAGAATAAGTGCCCACGATGCAGCCGATAATTGAGATGATAAATAAAAGCGGCCAGTTATACAAATCCAATTGAAAAAAAAGATGCGGAAACCACTCCTTGCAATACGGAAAAATAAGAGCTGCCGCAATGCCGCTTCCCATGCCCCAAACAAAGCCATTTGCATTGAAGCGCCACCAATACCACTTGAGCACATTGGCCGCTATATAACCGCCATACAATGCGCCAACAATCCATTGCAAAACACTGTTTACATTTTTTGCAAAAAAGCCCAGCACAACGCCCACAATAACTACCAGCGAACCAACCAGGTAGTTCATTGAAATTACCTTTTTATTGCTTGCTGCGGGGTTGATGTATTTCAGGTAAATATCGTTTACAATGTAAGCCTGCGCTGCATTTAACGTTCCCGAGAACGTACCCATAAAAGCACCCATCAAGCCTGTTAACACCAAACCCAAAATGCCAACCGGCAGAAAGTTATTAATGGCCGCCGGAAGGATTTTTTCAAAGTCAGTACCGTTGGGAGAGGAGAGATTGAGACGGTTATAATTAAGCAGGGCCAGCACCGCTAAACCAATGATTAATGAATAGCGGATGGGCAATAAAATGATAGAAACAAACCCCGTCATTTTGCTGGCTTCTTTGGGCGAGCGGGTAGATAATACTTTTTGCATGTCGTAGTTGGGCGCAGGTCCGGCAAGTGAAGCAAACACGCCTTTCAGCAACATCATCGTAAAAAAAATACTGAATAAGTTGAAGCCATCATCCGCTATTTTTTTGTTCGCATCAGGAATAATGTGCGACCAATCCAAACCTAATGTTTTGCCAAAGAAAGGTGAGTACCATCCATCGGGCACATTTACTCTGCTGCCATGCAAATGAACAGCGGCAATGATGCCGATAGAGATGCACGCAACCGTCATCACACAATACTTTATCAGATCCCCAATTACAATGCTGTGCATACCACCGAGCACTGAATAAAAAGTAGCAAATAAGGTAAAAACAATACCGTAAAAATGCGGTACAAATTCGGGCGAAACCGTAAAGGGAATATAAGGCTGAACCAAGTGCCAGGGAATAAAAATTTCGACAAATTTTCCCAGGCCAATAAAGCCATACGCCAGATAGCCAAAGCAACTGAGCAAGGCAAAAGCTACCACAACACTATGTGCGCCTTTTACTCCATTGCCTGCTGTTCCAAAACGTGTAGCAAGCCACTCTGCGCCGGTAGTAGCATTGCTTCTGCGCAACCATTTATTGAGAAACATCATTCCAAACACCTGGTTAAATACAGGCCACAACCAGGGAATCCATAAGCTCTTCATGCCATACACAAAACACAAGGCTACCATCCACATCGTGCCGCTGATGTCGAACATATCCGAAGCGTCGCTCAAGCCCAATAAATACCAGGGTAGCGATTTGCCACCCAGTAAATAATTCTCTTTGCTGGTGCGTGCTTTTTTGCGCAGCACCCAACCTACCACCAACATACTCATAAGATACGTGATGAGAATGGCAATATCAATCCAATGTAATTTCATGTTTCGTTTTGTTTAGCCAAAAAACAAACGTACTAACTGAGCAGTTGTTTCATTCAATTTGTTTGTACGTGCTTTTGTTTTTGCAGCAAAAATGATTACTGATACAATTTTTCTTTTGCTGCATCCTTAGCAAATAAGGTTTGCGGCAAAAGGTAAAACTTTACAAAATCAGCGGCCGATTGTTGCCCTTTGTATGGCATCCAGTATTCCATTTCACCATTGCCTTTATCGCCTGCGTTGCGCCATGCCAGCGCATAAGCAATGTGATGGTTTTTCAAGCCTTGCCACAACACGTTTGTCCACCAGGCGCTGTCGGGCACTTCGTTATAGCCAAACTCTGTAAGCGCGGGAATCTTATTATGCTCTTTGGCTACCCCTTCAATAATGGTAAGACTTTTATCCAAATTTTTAATGAATGCTTCATTGCTCGCTACATCTCCTTTCTGATAAATATCAAAGCCAATCACATCAACATACTCATCGCCGGGATAACGTTCCATAAATTCGCTTTTATCAGAAAAACGATCTGTGTTGTAAGCATACAACAAGTTGTGTACGCCTTTTACATCGCGCAAATACTGTTCGGTAAACCGATACAATTGCTTTAGTTCATCTGGTGTGCAGTGAGCCCTTCCCCACCAAAACCAACTGCCGTTTAATTCGTGAAACGGGCGAAAAATAAGGGGAATGGCTTCACCTTTACTTCCTTTTAAACTTTGCATGAAAGCCGCCACTTTATCTAACCAGCTTTTGTATAAATCGTTCTTTTCTCCGTTGGGTAAAATGGAGGCAACAGTGCCGGGAGCCGCGTCCCATGCGGTTTTGCCGGTGTAAGGATTGTTGAGATGCCAGCTAATGGTAATAACACTTCCGCGCGCATAAGCCTGTTGAATGTAATGCCTTGTGCTATCGAACGGAACGCCGTCTAAGTCTTTGTTCCAATCCAATTCAATGCGCCCCAGCTCGCAGCCCAAAACGCCGGGATAATCGCCGGTAACGTCTTTTACATCGCTTCTGTCCGGTTCGTATTTCCAGCGTACACCATACGCATAATCGTCCTGATGACCTATTAAAATTCCCTTCTGTAAACTCTTTTTTAAGTTGTTATAAAGGGCGACGGTTTCTTGTGTAGCATGGTTATCAGCAGGCAGAAGGCGTTGCGATAAACAGCTTTCGCCAATCAACAAAAGGAGAATGCAAAGCCATTGTATTTTCATGAGAAAAGTTGAGAAAAAAAGTAAAACAAAACCGAATAAAGTGTGATGTAAAAACGCGGCTGCAGAATCTTTTTCAACAGCAACAACGCATATTCAAAAATAGAGTTTATAGTACGTGTAATTGTAATATTATTTTATCTAAGTTTTGAAATGTTTTTATTTGTACTGACTATCGAATAGAGGTTAGTGTTGACTATCACTTGCAATAAGTGCAATGCCCGCGTATTTCAAGAATGAAGAAAATAATAACTTTATTTGTACTATTTTAGCCAAAAACAAACTGTGAGGATGCCTGCCACGATACTTAGAGAAATCATTCCGTTGACGCAAAACGATTGTTTCACTATTTTTTCGAGAGTAAAAGATCATTTCGATTTTCCCTTGCATACGCATGAGGAATTTGAACTGAACTTCATTTCAAACGCGGCCAATGCAAAGCGGATTGTGGGAGACCACATTGCTGAAATAACCGATTTGGAACTTGTGTTGGTAGGACCCAATTTGCAACACGGATGGTTTACGCACAAATGCGACAGCAAAGGAATTCAGGAAATCACCATCCAGTTTCATAAAGATTTATTTGATGACAAATTTTTGCGGCGAAACCAAATGAGCTTTATTAAAGGCTTGTTTGAAAAATCGTTGCGTGGCGTTTTGTTTTCCAAAGAAACTGCCAAGACAATCATGTCGCGCATTGTTGATCTTACCAAAAAACAAGGCTTCGATTCGGTGCTGGAATTAATGTCGGTGCTGCACGATTTATCCATTTCAAGAAACATGAAAGTGCTTTCCGATTCTTCGTTTACCAATACCGATACGTTTTCCTACAACAGTCGTCGTGTAGAGAAAGTGATGGAACACATGAACCGTTATTTTGATAAAGTCATTACGCTTACTGAAGTGGCAAAGCTGGCTTCGATGAGTGAAGTAGCTTTCAGCCGTTTTTTTAAAGCCCGCACAGGTTATACGTTTGTTGATACGTTGAACGATATACGGCTTGGCCATGCTTCGCGCATGTTGATTGAAACCACCAATAGCGTTACAGAGATTGCATTTCAATGCGGGTTCAACAACATTTCCAATTTCAATCGCATCTTTAAAAAAAGAAAGAATTGCACGCCAAAAGAATTTAGAGAAACCTATGCTGATGTTGGTGTAAGAAATTTTATCTGATTTGTTTTTGCCGCTTTTTTATCGCTTTGTATGCAGTGTTGTAATCTGCTCCCACCGAACAGATTAGAATCATCTTACGCCTATTTTTCATCTTCACATTGAATTGATGTTGCTGGCTATCTTTTGTATTTCTTTTGCAATGGCTACAAACGAGTGCCGGTAAGGGTTTCCGGGGCAGCACTGTTCAAAAAACTCGGGTGCATAATAGGTTGTGGTATGAATGTTTTGCGGCGTGGCAACGCTTAATGTTAAGGTTTCAGCATCGGTGATGTTGCAGTCTTTTTTATTGTTACAAAATAGACTGTTTGTATCGCCGCTGGTATTCCAAAGTTGTGAGGATGTGTACAACTGTTTTATATGTTCTGCTGAAGAAACTGAAAGATTACTTGAATCAATTTGAGGAGTTGAATCAATCAAAGCAGAAGACAATTTTAACTGGTACAAATACAATTTCCACATTTTGTTTTTGCAGGCTAATACATAAAAGGTTCCCTTTCTCGTCCACGCAGAATTGAGTGTACCAAATGCAATGACCAGCTCATTTTGTTTTGCCATTTTTTTGATTTGCGGGTTGATGCTTGTTGTATCTTTTTTGCTTTTGTTGATGATTTGTATCAACGTATCGTTTGTTTTGTTGATGGATGATTGCACAAGTGGTTTGTTGCTGTTGCAGGCATAAAAAAAGAGACAAAAGAAAATGGGCAAAAACAAACTTCTCATAACGACAATTGTTTATTGAGGATTGTAACGATACCATCGCAGCGGCTCATTATTGGCAGCTACCAGCAACAATTTTCCTTTTGCCGTGCGCAGCCATTTAATATCTTTTACAGCACCTTTTATATCATATAAATTCGATTGATGAATGGTTGTAACCGAATTGTTTTTTCCAATTGAAAACAAACCTAAAGGTTGCGCATCATACCTTCCTTCGTAAGGGGTTACATCATAAAAATTACCGCCCAGCATAAATTTGTTTTCGCCTATTTTTTGAAAAGAAAAAACAGGCGCGGCTTGTAAATCGAATGCCAAATCATGTAACGCAAAACCGCCCTTTGCCATCGCCAAAGCAAACCGCCGAACCTAACCGTTCGGCTATCAAAGGTTGTAGTGTATCAATCCATCCGTAAAACACATCTTTCATTGGCAAGCCTGCGTAATCGGCATATAATAAATAGTGCTTTTTTAAAAGTGGCAATGGCTTTTCTATTTCATCTTTTGCAAGAAACGGATACCATTCACCATGTAGCGAATAGGCAAGCAACTGGTTCACTTTTCTACTGCCGCTAAAGTCGTGTACATACATTTCTACAGAGCCATCTTTACCACTGCAAAACTTGTTGTTCCAGCCCCAGTTTCCGCAAAGCAAATCCATATTGCCATCACCATTTACATCATCAGCATACAAGGTTTGCCACCAGCCCGATGAATGTGGAATTTCGTGCTTTTCAAAACCACTTTTTGTATTGATAAAAATGGTTAGCGGCATCCATTCTCCGGCAACAATCAAGTCCTGCTTTCCATCTTTGTTTACATCGGTAAAAAGTGCCGATGTTACCATTCCAATATTGTTTAGATTGATAATATTATTACCTGCAACAGTGAAGTGTCCATGCCCATCATTCAACAATAAATGAGAAGTTTGCGGAATGCCATACGCCGTTGCGTCGGCAAGCGTTCCAACAAATAAATCGGTATCGCCGTCGCCATCCACATCAGCAGCCGCCACGCATGATTTATTGGCGAATAACTGTGGCAGCGCATTAGTTGATTTTGTAAAATGTCCATTGCCATTGTTGATATACAATCTATCTAACAACAACGGATTGTTGCCCTTAAATTGATTGCCTCCGCTTACAACATACAGGTCGGGTTTGCCATCTCCGTTCGCGTCGAAAAAAATAGCGTCCACATCTTCGCAGCCCGCGTCTTTATTGAACAAAGCAGTGTCTGCCGAAGTGAACGAACCGTCTTTGTTTTGCAACATTAATACACCGGCTTGCCCGCTTGCGCCGCAGGCATAAAAATCATCTAAGCCATCACCGTTTACATCGGCAACAGCTACCTTCGGTCCGCGTGTGCTTTCTCTATGAGGAATGAGATATTGCTCATTAAAATCATCAAACGCATTCTCATGATGTTGCCATGCAATATTCGCATCGTTTACTTGTGAAAACAATTCTTTTTCGGGCTTAAAAAAATGGGTAAAAACAAAAGTGTCTTTCGCATTGCTTTGGTTCAAAAGGAGCGATTGATTAGAAGCCACATTCGTAAGCAATTGATAATGCTGATTCGGCCAAACCACTAACAAGCTATCTATATTTCGCAATGAATCCAGCCCAAAATGCAGCCGCGCTTCGGATGATGACTGAAAGCCGTGCGTCAACATCAGTTCCTGGTATTGTAACTTTCCTTTTGTAAGCAAATACGCTTTACAACCAATGCCCATCGTGTTCATTCTATTGCCTTTGAAGGAAAGAGTAAGATGAGCCTTTTTCGGTGCCCCATTTTTTAAAATAACTGCCGGTGCGTTGATGCAATTGATGACCACATCAACGTTGCCATCATTATTTAAATCGGCGTATGCGGCACCGTTGAAATAGCCTTTCATGTCGCCGGTTCCCCACGCATCACTCACATCTTTGAATGTTTGCGAATTGCCCTGGAACAAAAATGGATGGGAAGCACCATCGGGCATTTTTGAAAGCGTTATACTGTCCAAAGCATCTGAAAAATTCCGGTTTTGCTGAACGTAAGCAGAGGAAACAAAACGAATGTAATCCAAGTCCACAGGGCGTTTCACGATGCCGCTTGAAATGAATAAATCTTTATTGCCATCGTTATCAAAATCGGCAAACAAAGGGCACCAACTCCAATCGGTTGCTGCGATGTTAGTTTCTAAACCTACATCGCTAAAGCTGCTTCCATTGCCATTGTTTCGTTGCAAACAGTTCTTGGAATACTGATATTGATAACCGTTGTTGATGATTTTTTGTTGATAGACATCTGCGTTTTCATCACTTCCGTAAGTCTTTAAAACCTTTTCATCGTTCGGAAGCATGTCAACAGTTACAACATCCGGCTGGCCATCGTTATTATAATCTCCCACATCGTTGCCCATGCTAAAACGACTGTAATGATTGAAATGCTGTGCACCGCTTTCTGTAAACGTTCCGTTGCCGTTGTTGATGTAATAGTAATCGTTTTCATGAAAATCGTTGCCTACATAAATATCATCCCAACCATCGTTATTAAGGTCGGCAACCGATAAGCCCAGACCATAGCAAAGCTTGCTTTGGTATAAGCCAGCCTGTGCCGAAACATCAGTGAATTTGCCGGTAGTAGCCACATCATTTCTAAACAAATAATTCCCGGTTGGCGCAGAAAATTGTCGCCTGTTTGAAGTGTCAACAATGTTGCCGTTTGGGTTGTGCGATTGGTTGAGTATGAAGCAATCCAGGTCGCCATCATGATCATAATCAAAAAAAGCAACCTGCGATGTGTAGCCTGTAAAATCAAGCCCGTATTGTTTAGAAGATTCGGTAAATGTTCCGTTTTTGTTATTAATGAAAAGCTCGTTGTGGCCTTTTAAACGGTATTCGCCGCTCACTGCCGAAACATAAATATCAAGATAGCCATCGCCGTTAACATCTGCCATGGTTACGCCACTGCACCAGTCTGAAGTGCCTGCCACGCCTGCTTTCGCGGTTATGTCTTCAAATTGAAAATTGCCCCTGTTTAAGTATAATTTATTGCCGCCTTTGCTATTGGCAGTGAAGTAAATATCAGGCAAGCCATCGTTGTTAATATCACCAATGGCAACACCGCCGCCGTTATAATAATAGAGATAATACAAAATGCCAAATGCTTTTTGCGGCTCTAAATTATTTTGAAAATGAATGTTGGTCTTGTCAGGTGAAAGCGATTGAAACAAAGGGTTTGTGTGACGGCAGGAAAGGAAACCAAACATCAATATTGCAAGGCTGAGGAAAGTGATATATCGTTTTATAAAATGAATTTTCATTGCTGATTAATTTGAAGAAGTAGGGCATCGTCATTCCGCAATTGCCGCTACATCGTCTTCACAATCCGAGCGTTTGACAAGCGGCTTTGTGCGGAATCTGATCTTACAAGTTTAAAGATTTTTGCAATGTTGTAAACGTCTTATTGCATGCAATCTTCTTCATTCTTCAATCATCAGATTCCGCACAAAGCCCTCGCAAAAGCGTAAAGGTGCAAGTTCGTGTTGAGGATCCCCCGCAGTACTGCGGGGACGGAATGACGGCCACTCGCTTACTTACTTTAACATAACAAACGTCCATCAACTTTTTTTATTGATCGTTTTTAAATTTCGGATAAAGTTCTTGGTTGCATCATCATACACGGTAATAAAGTGTGTTCGCATAGTGGCATGTGTAGGCACGGTTTCGCCCTGCAATAAAAAAGCAATAGACTGCGAAGGCTGCACCGGCATATGGCAATCAATGCAGTTCGTTTGCAACTGATGTGCTGTAATGCCTGCAATGCTCTTATGCGGTTGGGTATGACAACTTATGCAACGCTCCGAAAACAAGTTCATCTTTCCTCTTTGGTTGTTATGAACATCATGGCAGGTGCCGCACGTCATGGTTGGGCTCATTCTAAAACATTTGCTCCCTGCCAGTAAACCGTATTGATTGCCATGCACATCAAGGTTTTGCGTTGATGAATGGAGCGAATCAATCATAAAAAAGTGCGATAAGGTATCGCCTGCGGCGAACGAAAAAGAAGGCTTTGTTTTTTGCAATCGTCCGGCATGGCAAAGCGAACAAAAATCAAGGTTTTGTTTTACAGAAAGTTTTGCCAAGTTAATAATGAATTTACCTGTTGTATCTTCAGGATGTCCTTTTTGATATGCCACATGAGCAGCAGCTGGTCCATGGCAACGCTCACAGGTAATGCCCAATATCATCTTTGTGCTGTCGAACTTTTCCGGTTCCTGAAACGGCGGTGTGGTTGTAGTAGCATAAGTGCTGTGGCATTCCAAACAACGAGTGGTAGCCGGGCGGTTAAAAAGTGTTGGATATAAAGGATAACCCGGGCTGTTTGCCCATTGTTTTACCTGCGTAAAATAAGAAACCGGAAGCTCTATCAACTGTCCATTCACCCACGATAAATAGGTTTGACCTTTTGTGCCTGAACCTACTGTAATATCAAATCGCCGCCGGACATGTTCAGCCCCTTTGTAATAATATACCTGGTAAAAGCTATCGTTTGTTTTTTCTAAAAAAACAACTCTGTCGGGGCTATAAATAAAATCGTTTTCACCTTTAGCAAATGAGCCTTTTATAGAATTTTCAGAAGCGATTTGCGATGTTGTATAATGAGCCGTATGCAAGTAATTGTTACTAATATATTTATGGCAACCGGCGCATACTGCGGAGCCTGCAAATTGATCATAAGAGTTTGGTTTTGCCGCTATTTCTTTTGTAGGAGGAATGATTTTCTTTTCTTCTTTATTGTTAATACAAGTTGAAAAAACGAAAACAGAAACAGCAATGACAAGAAAGATGAACCATGTTTGTTTTTGTGCCTTTTTCATCTTCGTTGTTATAGATTGCTAATTTTTTTGCTTACTGAGATCACCCAGGTAGACTTGAAAATATGATGAAACACATAGGCGCATAGAGAAACAAAGGGTTCACATCGGTTCTCTATGTGTTTTTCTTTCTATGTTCCTATGATTCTATGTGGTAAAAAGAAATTAAACATTCTGCAATCATCCGTTTTGTTTTTGCCCCAATTTACAAACGATAAAGGCTGCCTCAAGGTAAGAGACAGCCTTTGTTTTTTACAACTACTTTGTTTATTGCTTGTTGTTATACAGGGCGGCTACATCTGAAGCCTGCAAAGCAACGCCATACAATCTTACATTATCAATTTTACCGGGAAAGCCAGCCATCCAGGTGTTGTTGGCATAGGTATCCTTTATGCCGGCCGCTTCCTGGAAACCACCTGCAATGAACTGGGAAGTATTTTCAAAAGCGATAGTCTGACCTGTTTTTTGATCGAATTGCGCACCATCTCTGTACACTGTGCCGGTTGCACTTGCAGAATCGTAAGTAAAGGTTACCATGTGCCAGTTACCATCATACATTTTCGGCCAGGCGTGCGAAAAGTTATAACCTGCAAAATTCCAATTGTCGCCATTGTTGGGTGCATTAAAGTGCATTTTTAAATCCATAGAATCGGTTGGACTTTTTGCATTATTGTCGGCGTAAAAAGTAGCGTTGCCCCAGAAGTTTTTTGAATTGGCGAATGCTAAAATACCAACTGCATGGTTGTTATCTTTTTGAGCCAGTGTTATGTTCATCCAGAACGAGATGGTAAAGGAGGTCGCTTGTCCGAAATCGTTAGCGGAAGGAAAAGATACAAAGCCATTTTTTGAGCCGTCAAATTGAACAGCGCTGTCCGAGATGCCGGTACCAAACGAAGCATTGTTCAGCACACCAAAATTAGCCCGGATGCTATCTACTGCCGAGCCGTCGAAAGCGGCATAAAATTTAAGCGGGCCACCAGGTGGGTTGGCATCTTTCGGATAATTGCCCAGTACAGGATGTTCCGGTTTGTTACAGCTTCCAATAACAATGGCAATGGCAAAAGCAATTACCGTTGTTATATAATGTTTCAATTTCATAATTCTTTGTTTTACAAATTAAGTCTGAATTAATAATTTGGGTTTTGCTGCAATACGCCGCCCGATAAATCAATGGCAGGTTGCGGTATAGGATACAGAGCATTTTTTGGCTGATAGCCCAGGCTACCCAATACACTCACTGCATCGCCCCAGCGCACCAAATCGTTAAAGCGGTAGCCTTCCATAGCAAACTCCCATCGCCGCTCATCTTTAATTGCCTGCCTCATTTGCGCCTGACTCTGGAAAGAAATACGAGGTAAAATTTTGGTAGCATCGCCGCCATCACGTGCTCGTGCCCTTACTTGTTCCACCATATTTACGGCAGTTGTAGTATCGCCCAATTCATTCGAGGCTTCTGCTAACATCAACAAAATATCAGCATAGCGAATAATGCGGTGATTGATCCAATCGGCGGCGCCGTTGCTGTTAATTTGTCCTGTATAAGCCCGCATGGCTGGATCGGAATACACTTTTTTATTCCAGTATGGCTGGTCAAGAGCCGTACCCGGCGCATAAGGAGGAAGCGTGGCACCGTAACCGCCGGTGGCAGGGCCGCCATCAAACCTGCCGGAGTACAGGATGGTTTCGTTTTTGCGGGGGTCGGTACTGTCCCAGTCGCTTACCAAATGCTGGGTGGGTACATTCCAGCCCCAGCCCAGGTTCCATGCAGGCGTTGTTCCACCTTGTCTTATATTTTGAGAAGTACCCCATTGCGTACCATTGTTGGGTGTTCCGTTCTGACCTACATAAGCCTGCATTTCAAATATAGATTCTATGCTGTTCTTACCGGCACCGTTCAATCCATCTGCCCAGATGTCTTTAAAATGCGGCATCAAAGCATATTGATTGGAAGCGATCACTTTATTGCAAAGTGCAGTTACCTGCGCCCAGTTGGAGCGGAACAAAAAGGTTTGCGCCCACAAAGAACTGGCACTGCCGCTCGTAAGTCTGCCAGGGAAGGCACTTTGGTTAGTACCTGCCTTGTTCCAATTCGGAGGAAGGTAAGTAGTTGCCACCTGCAGGTCGGAATCAATCAGGGCATAAATAGCTGATGCCGGCGATTTAGGCTTGATGCCTTTTGTGGCAACAGTGTAATAATAGTTGATGAGAGGCACATCGCCGTAAGCTTTTACCAGTTCAAAATAAGAGTAAGCCCTGAAAAAACAAGCTTCGCCCACGTTGCGCAATGAGGCTTCATCGGTAAGCTTCAACGAATCGGCATCATGCAATTCGCGGTTGGCTAAGTTAATCATGTAGAAATGATCGTTCCAATAGGTATCGGTTGCCCAATCATCTTTAGTGTATTTATATGTTTCAAACTCAGCATTGATTTCAGCACCGTCAGTTTGGCTACTGCCTTTCTGTGCATCGTCATCACGAATGCTGTTGAAGTCGAGCCAGGGCAGGGTAGAAAAGCCTGCCGATGTTCTTAAAAAACTATACAATCCAAAACTTTCCGATTCTAACAATCCCTGGTTTAAATCGTTGAAAGTAGCAGTAAGCGGTTCGCGGTTTAAAAACTTTTTACATCCTGACAAGGCTGTTAACAGCGGAAGCAATAAAACCAGCCAACTCCATTTATTTTTTATTTGTTTCATACTTTGTTTTTTCTAAAAATTAAAAAGTTAGGTTCACGCCAAACGTTGTTACCACAGGTATAGCGCCGCCGCCGTTATCATAGCCAAAAGAAATAGCGCTACCCCCAAATTCGGGTGTGTAACCAGAGTTATTTTTAAACGTTTTTAAATTTTGTACGTTAGCGTATAAGCGTAAATTTTTGATGTAGCGAATGCCTCTTGTAGAAAAGGTGTAAGCCAGCTGCAGATTGCGAACGCGGAAATAGCTGCCGTCTTCGATGCTATAAGTCGAGCCGCTATAATTCACTCTGTCTGCTTGGCTAAGGATTGGCACCCAGTTGGAAGTTCCGGGACCATGCCACCGGGCCAAATCAAATGCGGGATAATTCACTCTTTGGAACGGTGATTCCAAAGCACCCCATAAACGGTACACCTGGTTGCCATATACGCCGCCAAAATCTGAGCTTAGCGCGAAGCGTTTGTAACTTAGATTGATGGAAAAGCCATAGGTGTATTTCGGTGTTGGATTGCCAATATAAGTTCTGTCGGAAGCATTGATAACGCCATCGCCGTTAACATCTTTATACTTTAAATCGCCGGGGCGAACGGAACCCAAAGAAGCTTCGCTGGGCGATTTTAAAATATCAGCATAGCTTTGAAACACGCCTGTAACAATATAACCCTTGAAATAACCAATTGGTTCGCCGGCTTTAAATTCGCTGATGGCTTCGCCATTATTAGCCTGGGTAATATCGAGAATTCCGTTCGGAACATCAGCCGCTACACTCAGCACCTTGTTTTTTAAGAAAGTAATGTTACCGCCAACATTCAAATTGAAATCTCTACCGAAGTTTTGGTTCCAGCTTGCTGCAAACTCTTCACCCCAGTTTCTGATGCTGCCACCATTGATCAGTTCATCAGGAAGTCCTAAGGCAGCCCGGCTTACATAGGTCATGAGGTTATTGGTCGTCTTATTAAAATAAGTGCCTTCAAAATGCAAGCGGTTTTTAAAAGCATTCAGTTCTACACCGGCTTCCCATGCGTTTACAGTTTCCCATTTCAAATCGGGGCTGGGTGTGTATGCAGGCTGCGCTGCAACATTTAAATTCGTGCCGAAAACAGCCGTTGAATTGGCATCTGTTTTAATGTTGGGATAAGCAGGATAAGGCAGCGGGTTACCATATTGGTCAGATGTGGTTTGGTTGCCCAACATACCAACCGAACCTTTTACTTTTAAGAAATCGAACACTTTTTGATTTGCCATGAAATCTTCTTTCGTAACATCCCATGCACCACCTACTGCCCAGAACTGCTGATTGCGGTTTTTAGGTGCAATTTGCGAAGAAGCATCATTGCGGAATGAACCGTTCAAATAATACTTGTTTTTATAATTATACAAAACCCTTCCTAATAAAGAAACTGTAGAATATTCGCTTTGCGAAGAATTGGCCAGAGATGTATTAGGATCGGCTATGCCATTGGTAATGTACCACAATCTTGGGTCGTCAGGAATAGGAGCACCTGAAGCGGAATTGGACTGTTTGGCAGTGGCGCTTCTATTGAAATTGCTGTAATAGTAAGTGGTGAAACCAGCAGTTGCCGTAAGATTGTGTTCGCCAAAGCTTTTTCTAAATGTAAGAATATGGTCTTGCTGAAATTTACGGTAAGTGTTATCATTCTCTGTAACCGATGTGGTTGAAGTATATAAATACGGCTGATTAGTAAGCGGGTTATAAGCGTAATACAATGGTGTGTATTGACGTGAGTTTATATTGCTGATATCACCGTAAAAAGTAGAACGGAAAGTGAGGTATTTTAAAAAGGTGATTTCTGCATACACGCTTCCTACTTCACGGTATTCGATGCCAATGTATTTATTCCAGGTATTTTCTAATTCATTTAAAGGGTTTACAACACCTGAATTTTGCAGTGCAACATCTAACCCCGAATACAAGTTTTGGGTAATTGTATCGCTGCCATAAGGATTAGCTACGTGAAATGATTTTGTGCCTGCCGATACTTGTGGGATTACCTGTCGTGCCTGGTTCAATATATTGGTTGCATTATAAGGATAATGCTGACGGCTTACTACAATGTTTGCCCCAAGTTTAATATTCTTACTAATGCGCAATTCATCGTTCAACGATAAATTCAAACGTTGCAGTTGTTCATGTTTGATAATGCCTTGGTCGAGTGTATAGCCCAAACCAAAGCTCACTCTGTTTTTATCTGTGCCCGACTGCACTGTTAAATTGCTGTTGCTGTATTGCGCAGTACGCGTTACGGCGCTTATCCAGTCGGTGTTTGCAGTTAGGGCAGAATAATCGGGGGTGGCTACACCGTTGTTTGCATTTTCTTCGGCAAACAAAGTTTTAAAGCCGTTGGCATCTACCATTTTTATTCTGTCCGTTAATTGCTTAAAGCCATAAGTAGAATTAAAGTTCACAATGGTTTGTCCGGCTCTTGCCTGCTTCGTAGTGATTACAATGGCGCCGGTAGCGCCCTTTACACCAAAAATGGCAAGCGAAGAAGGATCTTTTAATACTTCGATGGATTCAATATCATTCGGATTTAAGAAGTCAATGTTGTCGTTCAAAATACCATCCACTACATACAAGGGATGCACCTGGCCAATGCTAACCGTACCCCTGATTCTAATATCGGGCGCGGCTCCCGGCGTGCCGTTGTTTACTACCGATAATCCCGCCACTTTGCTTTGCAGTGAAGCTACCGGGTTGGCGTTTGGCTTATCGGCAACTACTTTGCCATCAATCTTTACAATGGAGCCGGTAAGGTCTCTTTTGTTTGCCGTTCCGTAGCCAATTACCACTACGTCACTTAATGTTGTGCGGCCGGAAGAAAGCTTTATATCAATGTTGGTTCTGCCGCTAACGGCAATACTGGTATCGGTATAGCCAACATAGCTGAAAAGCAGCGTGGCACTGGCTGGTGCACTAATGCTAAAGTCGCCAGCACTGTTTGTTGCTGTACCGATTTTCGATTTTTGTACTTGCACCGAAACGCCATTCAGCGGCTGGTTGTTTTCGTCAACCACCTTGCCTGTTACCTGCACATTGGTTTGTGCGTGGCCTATAAAATTTACACATAAAAAAACAGAGAGCAGCGCAAGCGATAGCGCACTTCGCACACGCGTAGTTTTACGTACACATTGGTTCATACGATACAGGTTTTGTATTTGAAAAAGTTATTCGATGTTGGCAGTCAGCAATCACTTGTTAATTTGTGATGCAATCGTTCTTACTTTTGTTTTTGTTGAAAAATTAGCGACAACAAATATACCGTCGTTAAGAAAAAGAAAAAATATTTCCAATTAAAAAGCTTCCTTACATTGGCGGCATACAACGTTGGCTGATTTCAATATTCTAAACAAAGACCAACTATTGCATTGAAGTGCTGCTTATTTTCACTCCTTTCTTTTATCTTATTTCTAATTCACTCATTTCACCTTTTCTTTCCTTTATTTTCGCATTTTATAATTGTACTGGCTGATGAAATTGTCTCTGCAACGCCCGGTTGCTTTTATTGATTTGGAAACCACAGGCATCAATCTCGTTACCGACAGGATTGTTGAAGTTGCCATTATTAAAATTCTTCCCAACGGAACAAGAGCGATTAAGCGCAAACTCATCAACCCGCAAATGCCTATTCCGAAAACGGTAATTGATATTCATGGCATCACCGATGAGATGGTAAAAGATGCGCCCTTATTTAAACAGGTTGCCAACGAAATCAAACAGTTTTTAGACAACTGTGATATTGCCGGTTACAACAGCAACCGCTTTGACATTCCCATGCTGATTGAAGAATTCTTGCGCTGTGATCTTAACTTTAACATCGAAGGACGGAAGCTGATTGATGTACAAAAAATATTTCATCAAATGGAACAGCGAACCCTGAGTGCCGCATATAAATTTTACTGCGAAAAAGAACTGATGGGTGCGCATGGCGCCGAAGTAGATGCGACTGCCACTTATGAAATTTTAGAAGCGCAGATTGAACGTTATGCTAACCTTGGCAACACTGCTGAAAGCATTTGTAAAATTTGCGGCGAAGAAGATACCATTGATTTTTCGCGGCGTTTGATAAACGTAGATGGCGTACCCACTTACAACTTTGGCAAGCACAAAGGCAAGGCTATAAAGGAAGTAATGAAAATAGAGCCGCAATACTACGATTGGGTGATGCGTGGCGAATTTACATTGCACACTAAACAAAAGCTATCCGAGATTGTAAACCGCATTTTGCTAAAAAAATTGTAAAGAAATTTTTTTCCTGTAATGTTGCTTTTTCGCTGTTGTTTTCATTAGTATTTTGCTTTATAAAACTCATTGTTTTGTCTGTAAAGAAACTCATCATCATTCCCACTTACAACGAGAAGGATAACATGGCTGCTATTCTCGATGCTGTGTTTTCTTTACAGCAGGGTTTTCATGTGTTGGTAATTGATGATGGCTCTCCCGATGGCACTGCCAGCATTGTAAAAGAATTGCGGAGCCAATACGAAGGATGTTTGTTTTTAGAAGAACGCAAAGGCAAGCAAGGTTTAGGTACAGCTTACATTCTTGGCTTTAAATGGGCGCTGGAAAGAGAGTACGATTATGTGTTTGAAATGGATGCCGATTTCTCGCACGATGTAAACGATTTAGACCGCTTATACGCTGCGTGCCGCGCCGGCGCTGATGTTGCTGTTGGCAGCCGCTATGTAAAAGGTGGTGAAATAGAAAACTGGCCTCTCTCACGACACATTTATTCCAAAGGTGGTGCACTTTATACAAAGCTAATTACCTGGATTCCTGTAAACGATCCAACTGCCGGTTTTATGTGTTATACCCGGCGCGTATTGAACACCATTAATTTTGATGAAATCCAGTTTGTGGGTTATGCTTTCCAGGTTGAGATGAAGTTTGCTGCCTGGAAGCTGGGCTTCAACATTGTGGAAGTGCCCATTATATTTCGGGATAGAAAATATGGCGTAAGCAAAATGTCGAAGGGCATCTTAAAAGAAGGTATCCTGGGTGTTTTAAAAATTCAATGGCAAAGCCTTTTTAAAAACTATCATAAAAAGGTAAACATCAAAACAATGTCTTCCTCACAAACGGCAAGTGTACCGAGCAATTCGTAACAAGGCATTTACCTGTTTGGAATTTTGATTCTTTTTGTGCGTCATTATGCAATTGTATATTGCTTTGCAATCAACATTTGTTTTTGCCACTATTTTTAACTACTTTATTTCCTTTCTCATTCATCCCAAACATGTTCTCCATCTCACCTCAACCATTTTTTGGTTGTGTTATCAAATGTATGTGATGGAATAAGGAAAGGCATAAGCTCCATCGGAGCAACGTATTTGTAGAAAGAAACCGACCTGAATGAATTAGCTCCGTAGGAGCGATACGTTTTTTATGCTATCAACACGCGGCTCCGATGGAGCCGGTATTTTGATGTAAGCGTTTTCTTTTCTATAAACACGTAACTCCTTACGGAGCATTAACCCATTTATTCATCATACACTTCGTACATTATCCTTCATTTTTCTTTTGGCTTATTTTTAACCCCATGCTATACCATTTCAACTATTTTTGCCCGCTACCATACAGCAATTATAGGCGATGAATAACTGCATTGTAAAACCACTCTTTTTTGTTTTGTCTCTTTTTGTTGCGGCTGTTTCGTTTGCGCAAACCGATAGCCTTGCAGCAAAAGCTTCTACTAAAAAAAGATTTTTAGATAAGCTCGATTTAACCAATCGTCCCAACGACCATTTTATGGTTCAGTATGGTTACGACAGTTGGGGCTCCGTGCCGGATAGCATTCATACAAAAGGGTTATCACGCCATTTTAATATGTATGTAATGATTGACAAACCGTTAAAGGGCAGCCGCCATGCAAGTATTGGTGTTGGGCTTGGCATTGGCAGCAGCAATATATTTTTTAAAGACACGTATGTGAATTTAAAATCGCCGACTACAACGCTTCCATTTACCAATGTAAGCAGCAACTCCCTCAACCGGTTTAAGAAATTTAAGCTCACCACTATTTATGCTGAAATTCCGGTTGAATTGCGCTACGCCGCGAATCCGGTTACACCCGATAAAGGTTTCAAAGCTGCTATTGGCGCAAAGGTGGGTGTCTTGTTAAATCAGCATACCAAAGGCAAAGATGCAATAGATGCTAACGGCACTACCATATACGGACCCACTTATATTTCTAAAGAAAGCAACAAGCGTTTTATTAACAGCACGCGCGTTGCAGCCACCGCCCGCATTGGCTTTGGCAACTTTTCAATTGATGGTTCGTACCAAATTACCAACTTCTTAAAACAAGGTGTAGGTCCTGCCATACATCCTTATTCTATCGGTCTTACGATTAGCGGTTTGTAATAATTTAGGTAAAACCAAAGATTTGTTTTTGCTGATATTTTTATCAGCCATTGTGTAAGCAAGTTAAGTCGGCTTATAAAAGCAGAAAGTTGCTTTTGTTTTTATCAAAATAAAAATGCAGAAACATTGCATTGTAAATTCCTGCAAAACCAAAAACGCTTTTCTTCATAAATCAGAAATCACAAATCCAACATCTCTGCTCAGAAGTTTTATTCGGCATCAAACCAAACCGGCGTAGCATCGTTCGGGTCGGCGTTGTAATTAATGGTAAGCTCTTCACCTTTTTTAATGGCTTTTACGGTGATGATAGTCATCGTCATTTCATCAAAATCCATCTCATATTTGCAATTGGAAGTATAGCTGTGGTTGTACATCGAAATATAACCCAATGCCAGGCCTGCTTTGCGGCGTGTATCGCCCCACTCAAACACATAGTGGTACAGCAATGTAGTTTCCAATGTTTTTCTTTCTTTTGGTTTTAAAACGAGCACCGGCGAAATTTCAACAACGGTATTGGCGGGTATGGCTTTGCCCGTAAAAACGCCTCGGCCTTTACTGCCGGCAGTTTTCACATCAATGTAAGGAACAATCATAATGGTTGGTTGGTATAAAAAACCGAAAATAAACAAAACAATCATATACGAATCATTTATTGCAAACGCATATCAATTAATTTGCGCGCATGAATACGGAGCCCGAAATACCATCTGTAAACGAGCAGTTTGAAGAGCTTGCCAATGCCGAAGACAGGCAGCCGTTGTACGATTTCGTCAATCATCTCAACATTAGCGATGTGGCAGAACTGATGTATGAGTATGAAGATTATGCAACCGAAATCATTTCTAGCATGCCTGTGCATCGTGCTGCCAGCGTGTTTAAAATATTGGACATTGGCGAGCAAAAACAAATCATCAGGGAACTGCCATCGCATAAAACTGCAGAGTTATTAAACGAGCTTCCGCCGGATGACCGCACCGATTTTTTGGAAGAACTGCCCAAAGCTGCCATTCGCGATTTGATAAAATTATTAAACCACGATGAGCGGAAAATAACGCTCTCGATGCTGGGCTATCCGGAAGACAGTGTGGGCAGATTGATGACGCCGGATTATGTGTATGTGTATCGCGACAATACAGTTGAACAGGTGTTTAGTACCATTCGGAAAGTGGCAAAAAACAGCGAAACCATTGATGTGATTTATGTGATTAATGAAAGAGGTGAACTGGTAGATGACCTGCGAATCAGAGACCTGATTTTAGCCTCACCCATCAAGCGCATTGATGAAATTATTGATGGCAGAGTGGTGGCTTTAAATGTGCACGACGATCAGGAACATGCAAGCCAGATTTTTAAAATGAACAACCGCGTTGCCTTACCCGTTACCGATGATAACAATGTGTTGATGGGCATTGTTACCATTGACGATATTCTTTGGGTTGCCAATGAGGAATATAGCGAGGATATGCAAAAAATAGGCGGTACAGAAGCGTTTACCGAGCCTTATTTAGACATCAATTTTTTTAAATTGATGAGAAAGCGGGTAGGATGGCTGGTAGTACTTTTCTTTAGTGAAATGCTTACTTATAGCGCAATGGCAAATTTTGAATCAGAATTAATTCCTGTTCTTACTTTGTTTTTGCCTCTTATTGCAAGTAGCGGCGGCAACAGTGGTTCACAAGCTTCTACCTTAATTATTCAGGCAATGTCAATTGGTGAAGTTGGAATAAAAGATTGGTGGCGCGTAATGCGGCGCGAATTGTTAAGCGGTCTTACCTTAGGAACAATATTAGGTACAATCGGTTTTTTTCGCGTTATTTTATGGCATTTCTTAATGAGCCACGGCATTATTAAAGATTTATATGGACCTCACTATTTTTTAATCGCCCTTACCATCGGCTTTTCGGTATTGGGTATTGTTTTGTGGGGCACATTTGCAGGTGCAATGTTGCCCATCGTTTTAAAAAGATTAGGTGCCGATCCGGCCGCTTCTTCTGCACCGTTTGTAGCTACCTTGGTTGATGTTACCGGCATCGTTATTTATTTTACTGTAGCTTCCCTTATTTTAAGCGGCGTGCTATTATAAATGTTGGCGACATAAAAGAGCCGCCGGCTAATTAGTTTCTCAATTATCTTTAATCATTCATTTATAAAATTTTTTGCCATGAAAACAACATCACTTTTACTGCTTGCTGCTTTGGTTTTTCTTTCCTTTAGTAAACAAAAATCGCATCCAAAAGATGAATGGATTTCTTTGTTTGATGGTAAAACGATAAACAACTGGAAGGTTGGCGATAATGCTGAAACGTTTAGTGTAAAAGACGGAATGATTGTCGTGCATGGCAAAACAGCGCACCTGTTTTACAATGGCGATGTGCAAAATCACAACTTTAAAAACTTCGAATTTAAAGCGCAGGTAATGACGATGCCCGGCTCCAACTCAGGTATCTATTTCCATACGCAGTTTCAGCAAGGCGGCTGGCCTTCAAAAGGCTATGAAGTGCAGGTAAACAACTCGCACACCGACTGGAAACGTACCGGCAGTTTGTACAATGTTGTGGACGTAAAAGAAAAAATAGTACCCGATAGCGTTTGGTTCACTGAACGCATCCGTGTAGAAGGCAAGCATGTACAAATTTGGGTGAACGATAAGCAGACAGTTGATTATACTGAACCCGACAATGTACAACGACCCGATGATATGAAAGGACGTGTGTTATCGAGCGGCACTTTTGCTTTGCAGGGACATGATCCTAACAGCATTGTTTATTTTAAAGACATTCTGGTGAAACCATTGGCAGATTGATGAGATTTGTTTTTGCACAAATTTTAATGTCTCCTTTTCTCCTTTTAATCCTTACTCAATAATAACAGCGATGAAAAATTTGTTTCATTTTTGCTGTTTGTAAAATGCTTACTAAAAATTCGATTGTTAACCGGCTGTAACCTTGAGGCAGCCCTTACTAAAACTGTTTGCCAATGGAAATTATCCATCAATTATTTGGTGTAGGTAAAGATTTGAACGCACTGCAAATGAGTATGCGCTCACTTGTATTTTTTTTCATCACTCTTATTTTTATCCGCATTGGCGGAATGCGTGCCTTCGGTAAAAAATCTGCGTTCGACAACATCATTGTCATCGTGCTTGGGTCGGTAGTTGCCCGTGGCATTGCAGGCGCTTCGGCATTTGGAGCAACAGTGGCAGCATCGTTTGTGTTGGTGCTTATTCACCGCTTGCTGGGTTGGCTGATTGTAAAAAGCAAAGCCGTTGAAAAGCTGGTTAAAGGCAGCCATATTGTTTTGTTTCAAAACAACGAAATTGTACATGTTAATCTTATGAAAGCGGGCATGAGTAAGGATGATTTATTTGAAAGTTTACGGATGGAAACCAACAGCGAAACACTTGATAAAGTTGAAAAAGCGTACATGGAGAACAATGGTCAAATTTCGTTTATTCTGAAAAAGAAAGAGTGATTACAAACGCTTGTAGCAGCGGCTTTTGTTTTTGCACAAATTTGTAAACCATTATTTCATTGTTATCATCTGCCAACCATTTCTTCTGGCTTTCTTTTTGAAAAAATGAACAAAACAAAACCGCCATGCGTTACCATATTTTAGCCTCCGATTACGATGGCACACTTGCGCATCATGATGTTGTAACTGATAGTACGGTTGAAAAATTAATGCAATTAAAATTATCCAACCGCAAAGTGGCATTGGTAACCGGCAGAGAGATGCCCGACTTGGAGCGTGTGTTTCCGCAATATAAAGTGTTCGACTACATTGTTGCTGAAAATGGCGCATTGATTTATAACACCGAAACCGGCAACGAAGAATTGATGGGGCCCGCGCCAGATGTGGCTTTCGTTGATGAACTGAAGAAACGCGGCGTATCACCAATTTCAGTTGGCAAAGTAATCATCGCTACATGGGAGCCGCACCAAACAGTTGCTCTGGAAGTGATAAAAGAGTTTGGTTACGAGCGGCAAATCATCTTTAATAAAGGCGCGGTAATGATATTGCCGCCGGGCATCAACAAAGCATCCGGCCTGCAGGCTTTGCTGCAACGGTTGTGTTTTTCGGAACACAATTCGGTGGCTGTCGGTGATGCTGAAAATGATAGTGCTATGTTTAAAGTAGCAGAATGTGCTGTTGCTGTCAACAATGCGTTGCCATCTTTAAAAGAAACGGTTGATTTGGTAACCAGGGGCAGCCAGGGAGAGGGCGTTGGCGAACTGATAGATAAGTTGATTGCAGACGATTTAGAGGAGCTGAATGATAAACTCACAAGGCATTTTGTTCCATTGGGAACAATGCAGAACAACGAACCCTTTTTGTTGAATCCGTATCGTTCAGGCATTTTGCTTTCGGGCGTTTCGGGCGGTGGTAAATCAACCTTTACCATTGCTGTTACCGAAGCATTGAGTAAGAGCAATTACCAGTTTTGTTTGATTGATCCCGAAGGCGATTATGTTGAATTGCAAAATGCGGTTGTTGTTGGCAAAGGCAATGCGTTGCCAACGGTTGATGAGCTTTGCGGCTTGCTTAAAAATCCAAAGCAAAGCGTTGTTATCTCGTTGCTTTCGGTGCCAATGGACGACAGGCCTTCTTTCTTTACAAAGTTGCTGAACGCTATTGTTGATTTACAAAATCAATATGGTCATCCGCATTGGTTATTGATTGATGAAGCGCACCACATGATGCCGCCAGGCGTAGATAGCAGCTTGTTTGCCGACCTTAAAAATTTTATGCTGATTAGTTATTCGCCCGATGTGATGTGCTCTGATATTATAAAGCAGGTAGG
Source organism: uncultured Chitinophagaceae bacterium (assembly GCA_963790435.1). Taxonomy (GTDB): domain Bacteria; phylum Bacteroidota; class Bacteroidia; order Chitinophagales; family Chitinophagaceae; genus Ilyomonas. Next base: position 1,724,209 of record CAWBOI010000001.1, on the reverse strand, counting down.
CATGGTAATAACAATTGGCGATAACCCTGCTTACCCGATTGAACAGTTTTGTAAGGTGAAGAAAATATCAGTTCCGAAAAAAATACCTGCACTGCAAAAAGGAGAAGCTTGTGTATATGATTTAGAAGCTAAAAACAGAACTCCGTTTGTAGTCACAGTGAATAAACCCGAGCAAATGCAGCAGCGGCATAAACGCAAGTATGCAACCGGCGATATGGGTGATAATGGTTTTGTTTTTACAGGAAAAAACGATCAATTCAAATTAAAGGCAAACAACCTTGTTATGTTTGCTCATATAGCTGAAGGCATTGATGACAAAACCTGGAATTACCATCTTCACAACGGCGATTTTACAAAATGGTTTCAGGATAAGTTGCATGATGATGAATTGGCGCAAATCAGTGAAAAAAAAGAGAAAGAAAAGAGTGCAGAAGAATCGAAGAAACAAATCCTGGCTTACATTAATCAAAAATATACAGCATAAAAAAACGACCTGCAATTGAATTGCAGGTCGTTTTTGTTTTTGCACAAATTTTTGTCTTACACCATTTTTAATTGACTCGTATTTATAACGCTGACAGGGTTTAAAACCCTGTCAGCGTTATATGATAGGCTGCAGCCTATAACAATAGTTTTATTCAACCGAAGTTATTTTCAAAATATTGGTAGGCATATGCAAATGCACAGGCGTACTTCCGGTGTTGATCACAATATCTCCTGCTTGTAAAAAGCCACGTTCTTTTAAAATTTCTATTTCATCTTTAATGATATCATCAAGACTGCTTTCTTCATCGTAATAAAAAGCGCGAACGCCCCAGCTTAAGCTTAACTGATTTACCAGGTATCTTTTTTTGGTAAAAACAAACAAGGGAGCTTTAGGGCGATAGCTGCTTAAAACAAATGCGGTAAATCCACTTTGCGTCATGCCAATCAAGGCTTGTGCATTTGTGTCACGCGCAAGTTTGCAGGCATTGTAACAAATGGCATCGCTTAAAAATGTGGGTGAATGGGATAACGGTTTTAAGTCTTCTTCGCGGTTATAACGATACTCGGTTCGTTCTACTTCCATAATAATTTTGCGCATCGTTTCCACCACCAGTTCGGGATAATTTCCGGTTGCCGTTTCGGCGCTTAACATCACCGCATCAGTACCTTCTAAAACTGCATTGGCAACGTCGGTAATTTCGCTGCGGTTGGGTTTGGTGCGGTCAATCATGCTTTCCATCATCTGCGTTGCCACGATCACGGGCTTGCCACGATGTATGCACTTGCGAATGATTTCACGTTGTGCCATCGGTACTTTTTCTATGGGCAATTCAACACCCAAATCACCACGCGCTACCATCACACCATCGCTGCTGTTAATAATGTTTTTTAAATCAACCATGGCAGAAGGCATTTCAATTTTTGCCATTGCTTTGGTGGTGCTACCCCGCTCAGTAAGCCTTCTTTTTAAATCAATAATATCTTCGGCTTTGCGCACAAACGAAAGCGCAATCCAGTCGCATTGATGCTTTACAATAAATTCAAAATCTTCAATGTCTTTCTCCGTCATGGAAGGCAACGAAATCGCAGTATCCGGAAGATTCACACCTTTCTTGGGTAAAATTCGTCCGCCATACGAAACGGCAACGCGCACGTCGCCATCTTTGGTTACTTCAATAACGATGACTTCCAGTTTGCCGTCGTCAATTAAAATTTTATTACCCACTTTCACATCGTTGTGAAGGTTGGGATAAGAAACATAAATTTTATCTTTATTGCCCACCACTTTTTCGGTAGAAGTAAACGTGAGAATATCACCGGCTTTTACATCCAGTCCGCCGTTTTCCATTTCACCAACACGCAATTTCGGACCTTGCAAATCGGCAAGAATGGCAATGTTATAAGGCTCTTTAATGTTAAGCTCATTGATATAACCAATGATTCTTTCTTTATCGTCGTGTGTGCCGTGCGAAAAGTTGAGCCGGAATACATTTACACCAGCTTTTACAAGAGCAAGCAATTTATCGTACGTGTCGCAGGCTGGGCCTACCGTAGCCACAATTTTGGTACGGTGAAAGGTATGTTCAATTCCGGCTTGCTTGTTCATATCAGTATGAAAGTATTTTTCTGCAGTTGGCATCAATCTAAGTTTATTTAAATGAAATAAATCAGGTATTTAAAATTTTTACGATCCGCAATAAATCGGGACTTACGGATTGTTTTTCGCGGATGGCAATCTCCAAAGGCGTATAAGCCATTTCGTTGTTTACAACGCCAACCATCACATTGTACCTTCCTTCCATAAGGCTTTCAATGGCATGATAACCCATGCGGCTGGCAATCAGTCTGTCTATAGCGCTTGGCGAACCTCCCCGTTGAATATGACCTAAGATAGAAACGCGCGTATCCATGTGCGGCAACCTTTCTCTTATCACTTTTGCAATTTGGTTGGCGCCGCCGTACTCATCACCTTCGGCTACCACAATCAGGTTCACCAATTTTTTGCGCTTTTCTTTTTCGGTTAACGAAGCAATGACCTCGTCTATGTTGGTTTCTGCTTCGGGTATCAAAATGTTTTCTGCTCCTGTTGCAATGCCGCTGTGCAAAGCTATGTAGCCTGCGTGCCTGCCCATTACTTCTACAATAAACAATCGGTCGTGCGCATCGGCAGTATCACGTATTTTATCAATGGCATCAATGGCGGTATTTACGGCAGTATCGAAACCAATGGTAAAATCGGTTCCAAATAAATCTTTATCAATGGTTCCAGGCAAACCAATTACGGCTAAATCAAATTCGGTACTTAATTTTAATGCGCCGGTAAACGAGCCATCCCCACCAATTACCACGAGGCCATTAATGCCACGTTTTTCGAGGTTTGCAACGGCTTTCTGGCGTCCCTCATAAGTGAAAAATTCCTTGCAGCGGGCCGATTTTAAAATGGTTCCACCCCGTTGAATAATATTGGCAACGGAGCGCGAATCCATACGGAAAATGTCATCTTCCAACATGCCGCTGAAACCTCTCACAATACCATATACTTCCATGCCGTAATAAATTCCGGTTCTTACTACGGCACGGATAGCAGCATTCATTCCCGGCGAATCTCCACCTGATGTGAGCACTGCGATTTTTGATATTTGCTTTGACATTTTTAATGAATATAGTTAGCCTGCAACCCGGCGAGAGGCAGGAACCTTTGAAATCTGATAGCTGCTTATAACGCTGCCAAAAATAGGGAGAAATTATTTATACGAACAGGTGCAGCCTCATCATACAAAAAATTAGAAAGAAGGTTTGTTTTTGCCTCAATTTTTAAATGATTGATAAAACGAAAGATGGCGCCGTTATCCATCAGCCTTAGTTTTTACAATGATAACAACATGAAAATATTTATGAGAAGAGAAATGTTTAGCACAGTTTTGTGGCGTATGTATGTTATTTTTGTGAATCAATTTTTTTACGAAAAGAAGTTTCAATTATGTCACGTCCAGTACGTTTTAACATACATCCCAAACAACCTGATATTCACGATAACATTGCCATAGCCGAAGCGCCCGAAGGCAGCGACGGCGAAGGTTTTTTTGCTACCAAATTTGAAAGTGTTGTTGGATTAGCCCGTAAAAATTCTTTATGGCCCCTGCCGTTTGCTACCTCTTGTTGCGGTATTGAATTTATGGCAACGATGGCTTCTACTTACGACCTTGCGCGCTTTGGTTCTGAACGCTTAGGCTTTACGCCGCGCCAATGCGATTTGCTGATGGTGATGGGAACCATTTCAAAAAAAATGGGACCCGTATTGCGCCAGGTGTATTTGCAAATGGCAGAGCCACGCTGGGTGTTGTCAGTTGGCGCCTGTGCTTGTTCGGGCGGTATTTTCGATACCTATTCTGTGCTGCAGGGCATTGACCAGATTATACCCGTAGATGTATATGTGCCCGGCTGTCCGCCGCGACCCGAAGCTATTATTGACGGCATTTTGCGCATACAGGATTTGGTGGGACATGAAAGCCTGCGAAGAAGAAATGGCGAAGAATACAAAGCGTTGATGAGCAGTTATGGAATTCAGTAAAAACAAATAACACTTGATGACACTCACTAACGAAACGATACAGCAGCAACTTACCGAAAAATGGGGTGAAACCGTATCCAGTTTTCACGAGCCGTATGGAATGCTTACGTTTGAAGCGCCGAAAGAATTCAATTTGAAAATACTGCAATGGCTATACAATGAACTGGGTTTTCAGTTTTTAACTTCAGTTTGTGCGGTTCATTATCCCGATAACAAAGGCGCTGAACTGGCTGTTGTGTATCATCTGCACAACATGCAGGAGAATGTTCGCATCCGCTTCAAAGTGTTTACCGATATTCAACAGCCTGATGTGTTTACGGCTACAAAATTGTTTGAAGCTGCTAATTGGCTGGAGCGTGAAGCGTACGATTTTTATGGCGTAAATTTTATTGGTCACCCCAATTTAAAACGCATACAAAATGTAGATGAAATGGATTATTTTCCGCAGCGTAAAGAGTATCCGCTGGAAGACCAGACGCGCAGAGATAAAGACGATGAAATGTTTGGACGCGGCGGCTCACATGCGTTTTTAAATACGTTGTAAGTTTTATTTTAATTAGAAATGGAAACAATATCAGACATTGCTGCAATTGCCAAGAACATTGAAACAGCAAGCAATTTCAATGAAATGGGTGATTGCACAATGAAGCTGAATAAACTGAAGATGGATAAAGCAGATTGACGAAATTTATTTTACAAGATTAATTTTCCGTTTAACGCTAAAGCTAGTTTTTCGAAGGTCTAATCCACATTCAGGAATATTCAATGACGCAAGAATAACGTGTTCATAAAATACGGCAAAAACAAATGCACACTTCAGAGGTATCACATCATGTAAAGCTGCCGGAAGGTTCAATCGGTAAGCAAACAACTACGCTCAATTTGGGTCCAACGCACCCGGCAACGCATGGTGTGTTTCAAAACATTTTAGAGTTGGATGGGGAACGCATCGTATCTGCCGAGCAAACGGTGGGTTACATTCACCGGGCTTACGAAAAGCTGGCAGAGCGCAGGCCCTTATACCAAATCACGCCGCTTACCGACCGCATGAATTATTGCAGCAGCCCCATCAACAACATGGGCTGGCACATGACCTGCGAAAAGCTGTTGCGCATCAAGCTGCCCAAGCGTGTAGATTACATGCGCATCATCATTATGGAACTGGCTCGCATTACGGATCATCTCATTTGCAATTCGGTGGTAGGCGTTGATGCAGGTGCGTTTACAGCTTTCTTGTATGTAATGCAATATCGTGAGCTGGTGTATGAAATTTATGAAGAAATCTGCGGTTCACGGTTAACTACCAATATTGGTCGCATCGGCGGTTTTGAACGTAACTTTAATAATACAGCATGGACGAAACTGGAGAAATTCTTAAATGAATATCCCGCCGTTTTAAAGGAGTTCGAAAACCTGCTTACCCGCAACCGCATTTTTATGGAACGCTTAATTGGTGCAGGTCCTATCAATGCTGAACGGGCATTAAACTATGGTTTCACAGGTCCTAATCTTCGGGCTGCCGGTGTTGATTATGATGTGCGTGTTCATTCGCCATACAGCAGTTACGAAGATTTTGATTTTACCATACCTGTCGGCTCAACCGGTGATTGCTATGATCGTTTTTTGGTTAGGAATGAAGAGATGAAGCAATCATTAAGCCTCATCAATCAGGCATATCGCAAAGTGCAGGAATTTAAAGGCGCCGAAGCTGAAGTATTTCATGCCGATATTCCTGAATATTATCTTCCTAAAAAAGAAGATGTTTACACAAAAATGGAGGCCCTGATCTGGCATTTCAAAATCATTATGGGCGAAACCGAAATTCCTCGCGGTGAAGTATATCACTCTGTAGAAGGCGGCAATGGCGAGCTTGGTTTTTACCTCATTTCTGATGGTGGAAGAACGCCGTATCGCCTGCATTTCCGCCGCCCTTGTTTTATTTATTATCAGGCTTATGAAGAACTGGTAAAAGGCGCCATGCTAAGCGATGCCATTATGACGATGAGTTCGTTGAATTTGATAGCCGGTGAAATGGATGGATAATGGAAAAAATGAGAAAAATAAAAGCAGTTCTTAAAAAAGTTTCTTTTGAAGAAGCAGAAGAAAATGACAATAATTATTATGCTTCATTGTCGTATGTTGAGCGACTGGAAATACTTATGGATTTGCGTTCGATGATTGATCCGGGAACAGATAAGATATCTCCCGTTGTTTACAAAAAGCAACTTCATGAAAAAGAAGTTTAAGCTTGAAAAAGATTTTCTTGAATTTTTAGAAACATGCAATAAGCATTCGTTGAAATACCTTGTCATTGGTGGTTATGCAGTTGGCATTTATGGTTACCCGAGATACACAAAAGATTTAGATGTTTGCATTGAATTATCGGATGAAAACGCAAATAAAGCGGTTGCAGTTCTTGACGAGTTTGGATTAAAATCATTAGGCTTAACAAAAGAGGATTTTCTAAAAAAGGACTTTATTATTCAATTGGGCAATGAGCCGCTGCGCATAGATATTCTAAATGACATAGATTCGGTACCTTACAGCGAGGCTTGGGGAAACAGAAGAGAAGTAACGTTTGAAGGAATAAAAATTAATTTTATCGGGTACAATGAATTGCTGCTCGTAAAAGAGGGCGCAGGCAGAAAACAGGATCTGGCAGACATAGACAAACTGAAAAAAAGAAACAAAAACAAATGACATTCTCACAAGAGAAACTCAGCAAAGTTCAGGAAATCATTGCCCGTTATCCCGAAGGCAAACAGAAAAGCGCGTTGCTTCCGTTGCTACATTTGGCGCAGGAAGAAAATAATGGATGGTTGAGTGTAGATGCAATGGATTATGTGGCTTCACTCTTACAAATTACACCCATTGAAGTGTATGAAGTGGCTACGTTTTATAGCATGTACAATTTGAAGCCTGTTGGCAAGTACATGTTTGAAGTGTGTCAAACCGGACCTTGCATGTTGCGGGGCAGCGATAACATCATTGAATACATTCAACAAAAGCTTGGCATTAAAAACGGTGAAACAACGCAGGATGGTTTGTTCACCTTAAAAACAGTGGAATGTCTCGGAGCTTGCGGCTATGCACCGATGATGCAACTGGGCAAACATTTTCGTGAACATCTGACAAAAGACAAAGTAGATGCGATTATAGAAGAGTGCGTGAAAAATGCAGAGACGAACAATTAAAACATATGATTACCGGCGGTAAATTTTTTTTTGAAGTCAAATTAGATGATGAATTCGAAGTAAAAAAAATTCAAGAAAATTCAAATGTTGTAAATACAGTTAATTGTAGAGAACTTCATTTTGACTTTTCAGAATTGAACTCAACTGTGGAAATTGATGCACTACCAAAGTTTTGGAATAACGTTTTTTAATTAAAAAACGCAAAAGCAGTAAAAAGAATTCAATATAATGATGAGCAGAAAACAATCAAAATTACCTTCATAAATCAAAGTACTACTTTTCATGACGAATATATTGAAAGAGCAGTAACTAAGAGTACCTATTCTGAGTTGTGCAAACAAATTGAAGAGGCTTTGAATGAAGTTTTAAATTTAGAAAGCTAATGGCAACAAAATTATTAATAGACAAAGCCCAAATAGAAGGCATCCGCTACTACGATGCATGGCGCAAAAACGGCGGCTATGCGGCTGTTGAAAAAGCGATGAAAATGTCGCCAGAAGCCATTGTAGATGAAGTGAAAAAGAGCGGCTTGCGGGGTCGTGGCGGCGCGGGCTTTCCCACAGGTTTAAAGTGGAGCTTCATTGCGAAGCCCGAAGGCGTTCCCCGCCATTTGGTTTGCAATGCTGATGAAAGCGAACCGGGTACGTTCAAAGACCGTTACCTGATGGAGTTTTTACCTCATCTGCTAATTGAAGGTCTCATCATCAGTTCGTATGCGCTGGGCAGCAATGCCACTTATATTTATATCCGGGGTGAATACGCCTGGATTCCTGATATTTTGGAACAAGCCATAATTGAGGCAAAACAGGCCGGCTTTCTCGGTAAAAACATTTTAGGTACTGGTTTCGATTGCGAAATTTATGTACATCGCGGTGCAGGTGCTTACATCTGCGGTGAAGAAACTGCATTGATTGAAAGCCTGGAAGGCAAAAGGGGCAATCCCCGCATCAAGCCGCCATTTCCCGCCATCAAAGGTGCGTGGGACCGCCCAACCGTGGTAAACAATGTAGAAACTTTGGCAGCGGTAGTTCCCATTATCAAACTGGGTGGGGAAGAGTATGCAAAGATTGGCGTTGGAAAATCAACCGGCACAAAATTAATTTCTGCCTGTGGTAACATCAACAAGCCTGGCGTGTATGAAATTGACATGACTATCTCCGTAGAAGAGTTTATTTACAGCGATGAATATTGCGGTGGCATTCCCAATGGAAAACGACTGAAAGCATGCATTCCCGGCGGTTCTTCAGTTCCGATTTTACCAGCCAATTTACTACTCAAAACTGCCAAAGGGGAAACCCGCATGATGAACTATGAAAGCCTGAGTGACGGCGGTTTTGCAACTGGCAGCATGATGGGAAGCGGCGGTTTTATTGTGTTTGATGAAGACCAGTGTGTGGTTCGTCATACATTTACATTGGCTCGTTTTTATCGTCATGAAAGCTGTGGTCAGTGTTCGCCTTGTCGCGAAGGAACCGGCTGGATGGAGAAGATTTTAAAAAACATTGAATACGGCAAAGGCAAATTGAGTGATATTGATTTGTTGTGGGACATACAACGCAAAATTGAAGGCAACACCATTTGTCCGTTGGGAGATGCGGCAGCCTGGCCCGTTGCAGCAGCCATCCGTCATTTCAGGGATGAATTTGAATGGCATGTATTGAATCCCGAAGAATGCTTAACGCGCAATTATGGATTGGCGCATTATGCCGATGAGCGCGAAGTAATGGCATAGCCTGAACTGGATTGATGAGATAAATGGGATTTGCAGGATAGGATTTTGAAAAGGAAAACGATGATGAACAGCAATCAAACACACTTTACGTTGTTAGTAAGAAGAGAGTGTTATCAATCCGATACCCGAAAAAATGGGCAAAAACAAACAAGATATATAGATTACTTCGGATAAATTGTTACAATGGCAGAAGCAACACAAACTCCTTTATTTAAGGTAACGATAGATAATATAACTGTAGAAGTACCGGCTGGCACTTCTATATTGGAAGCTGCCCGCAAAATTGGTGGCGATGTAGCACCGCCAGCCATGTGTTTTTATAGCAAATTAAAAGGCAGCGGTGGCAAGTGCCGCACCTGTTTGGTTGAAGTGAGCAAAGGCTCTGAAAAAGACCCGCGGCCAATGCCCAAACTTGTTGCCTCTTGTCGCACCACCGTAATGGATGGTATGGAAGTGAAAAATTTGACCAGCGAAAAAGTAATAGATGCACGAGCCGGCGTAGTTGAATTTTTATTACTCAATCATCCCCTCGATTGCCCTATCTGCGACCAGGCTGGTGAATGTCATTTGCAGGATTTAAGCTATGAGCATGGCAAAGCAGGCACGCGCTACGAGTTTCAGCGGCGCACGTTTCCAAAACACAGTTTAGGTCCTTACATTCAGCTTCACATGACGCGTTGCATTCTTTGTTATCGTTGTGTGTTTACGGCAGATCAACTAACCAACAGCAGAATTCATGGTGTGTTAGACAGAGGTGATCATTCGGAAATAGCCACTTATATCGAAAAAAGCTTAGACAATGATTTCATTGGCAACGTAATTGACGTTTGCCCGGTGGGAGCCTTAACCGATAGAACGTTTCGTTTTAAAAACCGTGTTTGGTTTTTAAAACCGATGGATGCACACCGCGATTGCCCGAAATGTTCAGGTAAGGTTACACTTTGGAACCGGGGTGATGAAGTGTTTCGTGTAACGGCAAGAAAAGATGAATGGGGCGAAGTGGAAGATTGGATTTGTAATGAATGCCGTTTTGAACGAAAGAAAACAAGCGATTGGATTATTGAAGGTCCCCGCCAAATTGATCGCCATTCGGTTATTTCAGCAGGTCATTATGTAAACGCTGTTGAGCCACCTGAATTTTTGCCCGAATTAATGGAAAGAGAGCCGCGCCTGATGCTTGACATTCACGATGTAAGCAAAGTGAACGAGCCGCAAAACGATTTGAGCTTGCTGGAAGGTCCGGCGCATTCAGATGATTTTATAAATTAAATGATAGCCATTCATTACATACCACATGAATAATCTTTCTACAATATTACTCGCATTTGACTGGTCATTTGTAATTCAAAAATTAGTTCTCATCGTTATCATCGTTTCAGTATCGTTGGTTATTGCCATGTATGAAACGTATGCCGAACGTAAAATTGCTGCCTGGTTTCAAGATCGGAAAGGTCCTAACCGCGCCGGTCCATTCGGTATTTTACAACCCTTAGCCGATGGAGGCAAATTGTTTTTTAAAGAAGAAATTATCCCCAACACATCTAACAAAGTTTTGTTTGTGTTAGGCCCCGGATTGGCAATGCTGGCAGCTTTAATGACATGCGCCGTTATTCCATGGGGTAACTTTATCGAGCTTGGAAACACACAGATTCCATTGCAAATTGCTGATGTAAACATTGGAATCTTATACGTGTTTGGTGTAGTTAGCTTGGGTGTGTATGGCATCATGATAGGCGGCTGGGCAAGCAACAACAAGTTTTCTCTGCTGGCGGCTTTGCGCGGTGCTTCGCAGGCCATTAGTTACGAGTTGGCAATGGGCATTTCATTAATTGCGCTTCTTTTTCTAACGGGTTCTCTAAGCATGAAAACAATTGTGGAAGAACAAATGAAAAGCGGCGTTTGGAACTTCGTGTATCAACCGCTTGGTTTCCTCATTTTCTTAGTGTGTGCGTTTGCCGAATGCAATCGCACGCCGTTCGATTTGCCCGAAGCAGAAAGCGAATTGAACATGGGTTATCACCAGGAATATTCAAGCATGAAACTGGGCTTTTATCTGTTTGCGGAATACGTAAATATGTTCATCAGCAGCGCCGTTATGGCAACTCTTTTTTTCGGCGGTTACGATATTCCTTTTTTAGATGAAAGCAAACTCAGTCCCAATCTGGCTGCAGGTTTAGGCTTGTTGGCTTTGATGCTGAAAATCGGATTCTTTATCTTTTTATTTATGTGGGTTCGATGGACGCTTCCGCGTTTTCGGTATGATCAATTGATGAATTTAGGATGGAAGAAATTGTTGCCGCTTGCGTTGGCAAATATGCTGGTAACAGCGGCGGTAATGTTGGCTTTGCATAAGTAATCCGAACCAAGATTTTGAAGGATTTTTCTGATTAGGCAGATATTTCAAGTAAATGTTAGGAAAGCTAAATCAAAGGGTAAAAAATTAATGCAAAAACAAATCTGCCGAATCCGTTTAATCACACAAAATCCTGGTTCAGACAACAACAAAGCAAGAAGATAAACTTGGACGCTTACCATCAGACAAATACTTTTGTAACGAAAAATTGAAGGCTGATAGCTGAAAGAAAACCATGCAATCATTAACAAATAGAAGCAAAGCAGTTGACCGCAAACCGATGACGTTTTTGGAGCGCATTTATTTGTGGAACATTGCAAAAGGAATGCTGATTACTTTAAAGCATTTTTTTAAGAAAAAAGTTACCATTTCCTATCCCGAAGTAAAACGCCCGTTTAGCCCTGTGTGGCGCGGTTTGCAGGTGTTAAACCGCGATGAGCAGGGACGTGAACGCTGCACTGCGTGCGGGTTGTGCGCAGTAGCTTGTCCGGCAGAAGCCATAACAATGGAAGCGGCAGAACGCGAAATAGGAGAGGAGAATTTATACCGTGAAGAAAAGTATGCAGCCCGTTACGAAATCAATATGCTGCGTTGCATTTTCTGCGGCTTGTGCGAAGAGGCCTGTCCGAAAGATGCGATTTATTTGAGTGAAACTTTTACGCCGAGTGATTTTGCGCGTAAAAAATTTATTTATACAAAAGAAGATTTGCTCATACCCAATCCGGTAACCGAACCGGAAGCGTATGCAAAAGCCAAAGGCGCAGATGCGCCAACAACAGCAAATTATACGGCGATAAAATGATAATATTTTTACCAACTACCAACTCAATTCATGAGCATTACTGAAATTGTTTTTTGGTTATTAAGCGGTGCGGCGTTGTTAAGCGCCATTATGGTGCTGGTTAGTAAAAATCCGGTGCACAGCGTATTGTGGCTGATTGTTACGTTCTTTGCTATTTCAGGTCATTACATATTATTGAATGCACAATTCTTAGCCATTGTAAACATCATTGTATATGCCGGTGCGGTAATGGTTTTGTTTTTATTCGTTATTATGCTGATGAACTTAGATGCTGCCATCGAACCAAAGCGCAGTGTGTGGATGAAATTTGCAGGTGTTATCAGTGGAGGTTTGCTTTTATCGGTATTAATTTCTGTGATACGCACATCTACCGACCTGACAGGGAAAACGGCTCAGCTTAACACCGGCGATATTGGGTTGATTAATAATTTAGGTAAAGTGCTGTTTACCGATTATGCAGTGCCATTTGAAATCAGCAGTGTTTTGTTTTTAAGTGCCATGGTGGGTGCCGTTGTTATCGGAAAAAAGAATTAGAAGAAAGCCCCCAAACCCCTAAAGGGATTCGGGAGCAGGCTTAGACATTTGAAACATTTATAAACGTTTAAAAACTCTCCGCCTGAGGCGGATTAGGGCTTCAGATGCCAATACAATATTACATCGCATTATCATCGGCTTTATTTTGCATCGGTATCATCGGTGTGCTTACACGCCGCAATGCCATCATTATTTTTATGTGTGTTGAACTGATGCTGAACGCAGTAAACTTATTATTGGTTGCGTTTTCAAAAGTGCCACATGCTGTTGCAAAAGGAGCAACTGATGTAGTACAATCTGGCATTGACGGGCAGATATTTGTGTTCTTCATTATGGTAGTGGCGGCTGCAGAAGTAAGTGTAGGTTTAGCAATTATTGTAATGATGTATCGCAACACACATTCGGTAGATGTGAATTTTTTAAACCGGCTAAAGAATTAATGTATGAAAATCGTGGTGGAAGTAAACGATTCAAAGGCTGATTTTTTGATGGAGCTTCTGCGTAATTTTTCTTTTGTGAAAAAAGCAGAAGAAATGAAAAAAAAGAATTTGTCTTTCTTGCGGGAAGACATTAGAGAAGCAGTTAAAGAAATAAAGCTGGCGGAAGAAGGTAAAATAAAACTAAAAACGGCACAGGAGCTTTTAGATGAACTATGAACTCCTTGCATCCAGCTATTTTGAAAAAGAAATCAAAGGGTTGGCAAGTAAATTTACTTCTCTGAAGACAGACATCGGAGAATTGTTTTCATTATTAAAAGAAGACCCGTTTCAAGGCATTTCTTTAGGTAACGATTGTTATAAAATAAGGTTAGCAATCAAAAGCAAAGGAAAAGGTAAAAGCGGTGGTGCAAGAGTAATTACTTGTGTGAAAGTTATAAATCAAAGGGTTTATTTGCTTTCCATTTATGATAAATCAGAAAAGGAAGATATAACTCAAAAGAGCTATCATCAATTTTAAAAGAAGAAGGATTACTATAAAACATTACTCAAGTTTAAAACTCTCCGCTTTGAGCGGATTAAGGGCAATATGGCTTACTTAATACCACTTTTTCCATTACTCGGTTTTCTTATCAATGGATTGCTGCGCAATTCGTTATCCAAATCTGTAACAGGCATTATCGGAAGTGGTTCTGTTCTGGCTTCTTTTATCGTAAGCCTGATTCTCTTTTTTAGTGTAAAAACAAACGGTGCGTTACCAGTTCAACCTCTGTTCACCTTTATCAACACTGGCACTTTCAAAATTGATTTTGCGTTTCAGGTTGACCAGCTCTCCTCTCTGTTTTTATTGATTATTACCGGCGTTGGCTTTCTCATTCATGTATATTCTACTTCTTACATGCACGATGAAAAGCCCGACCAATTTGCCCGCTATTTTTCTTATCTCAACCTCTTTGTTTTTTCCATGCTCCTGCTGGTGCTGGGCGCCAATTACCTTATCATGTTCATCGGTTGGGAAGGCGTGGGTTTGTGTTCTTATTTGCTAATCGGGTACTGGTTTTCGGTTGACAACTACAATGCTGCGGCGACCAAAGCTTTTGTGATGAATCGCATCGGTGATGCAGGTTTTCTTTTGGCTCTTTTTTGGTTGTTGAACAAATTAGGAACGCTCAATTACGCTGATGTTTTTGCGAATTATAACCAGCTTTCTGCTACCGATATTACGGGTATAACATTACTCTTGTTTGTTGGTGCAACGGGTAAGAGCGCGCAAATTCCTTTGTATACCTGGCTTCCCGATGCGATGGCAGGTCCTACACCGGTTTCAGCTTTGATACATGCTGCAACCATGGTAACGGCGGGTATTTACATGATTGCACGAAGCAACATTTTATACACGCTGGCACCGCTTACCGAAAACGTAGTTGCAATCATCGGCTTAGCAACAGCTATACTCGCAGCCTCTATTGCGTTAAAACAAAACGATATTAAAAAAGTATTGGCTTACTCAACCGTAAGCCAGTTGGGTTATATGTTTTTGGGTTTAGGTGTTGGTGCTTACACCGGTGCTGTATTTCATGTTATGACGCACGCTTTTTTCAAAGCCTGCTTGTTTTTGGGCGCAGGTTCGGTAATTCATGTCATGGGCGGCGAGCAGGACATGCGCAACATGGGTGCTTTGAAAAAATGGATGCCCATCACAAACATTACTTTTTTGGTATCATGTCTTGCCATTGCAGGCGTACCACCGCTGTCGGGTTTTTTTAGTAAAGATGAAATTTTAGCGGCAGCCGAACTGAAAAATCCCATTCTTTATTACATTGGTGTTGCCGGTGCTTTAATGACGGCTTTTTATATGTTTCGTTTGTATGCAATGACGTTTTTAGGAAATTTCAGAGGTACACACGAGCAAGAACATCATTTGCACGAAAGTCCTTCTGCCATTACCATTCCGTTAATTGTTCTCGCTATTTTGGCTGCGGTTGGAGGCTTTATAGGCATACCTGAAGCATTTGCTAAAAATGCACATTGGCTCGAACATTTTCTTTCGCCTGTTTTTGCCCAATCGAAAGCCTTGCAACCCGAACATTTGGGCGATACTTCACATGAATTAATGATGATGGCAATTGTAACGGTGTTGGTAATTGTGGTAATTATTTGGGCATGGACAAAATACGGCAAATACAAACCTGTTGGAGAGGAAACCGGCTTTGGAAAAGTGCTTCAAAACAAATGGTATGTTGATGAAGCGTACAATGCTGCTGTTGTAAAACCTATGAACGGTTTAGCTAGCTTCTTTAAAAATGTAATAGAAAAATCAGGCATTGATGGTTTGGTAAACGGTACAGGCCGGTTCGTTCAATATTCGTCAAGACAATTGCGGTTATTACAAAGCGGACAGGTAGGAAACTATATTTTGTTCATGGTGCTGAGCATCGTGGTGCTGTTTGTAATATTCTGGAACCAGGCCGTGATTGTTGCATTTATTGAGAAGATATTTTAGACCTCATCCCAACCCTTCTTCACTTGTGGCGAAGGGCAAGAAGTGAAAATTATGATTGCACTTTTATTAATTGTTATCCCGTTAGTCGCTGGCATCATTTCTTGTTTTATCAAAAATGAAGCTTCAGCCAAAGGCATAACAGTATTGGCATCTTTTCTAACATTGGCAACTGCAATAGCGGGTGTTTATGCAAGTAACACTGACCAAATTCATTGGGACGGCGCATGGCTTTCCGAAATGGGCAGCCGCTTCACTTTATCGCTCGATGGTATGAGTAAAATGCTTTGCTTATTAAATGCCATTGCACTTCCATTGGTCGTTATTTCTACTTATAAGAACGAGTACAAGAATGCTGGCAGCTTTTATGGCTTGTTGTTGTTAATGCAATGCGGCATGATGGGCGTATTTCTCGCTTCCGATGCTTTGTTGTTTTATTTCTTTTGGGAACTGGCATTGATTCCTACTTATTTTCTGTGTTCTATCTGGGGCGGCGAAAGGCGAATTCAGGTTACGTTTAAGTTTTTTGTTTACACCTTTTTGGGTTCGTTATTCATGCTCATCGGCATTTTGTACTTGTACTTTCAAACAGGGGGAAGTCATTCTTTTTCCATTCAATCGTTTTATAATTTAAAGCTTTCGCAAACGCAGCAATACTTTTGTTTTTGGCTGTTTTTTATTGCTTTCGCTATCAAAATGCCCATATTCCCTTTTCATACCTGGCAGCCCGATACTTACGAACAATCGCCAACAGCGGTAACCATGATGTTGAGTGGTGTAATGGTAAAGATGGGTATTTATGGAGTGATTCGTTGGGTGCTTCCGGTGTTTCCCTTAGCTGTAATAAAGTTTGATAATTTGATTGTTATCCTAAGTGTTATCGGCATTATTTACGCATCGCTGATTGCCATACGGCAGAACGATATGAAGCGGTTGATTGCGTATTCTTCCATTGCTCACATTGGCCTGATGAGCGCTGCTATTTTTTCGGGCAACACTTCAGGCATGCAAGGTGTGATGGTGCAGATGTTCAACCATGGCATTAATGTAATTGGCTTGTGGATTGTTGCCGATGCCATTGAACAACAATTAGGCACACGCAGATTCAGCGATCTGGGTGGTTTGGCAAAGAAGGCACCAACGCTTGCCATCTTGTTTTTGGTGATGGCATTTGCCAATGTATCGTTGCCACTCACCAATTCATTTATCGGCGAATTCTTAATGTTCAATGGTTTGTTTCAATACAATATTATTGCGGCGGCAGTGGCTATCATCAGCATTATTTTAGCTGCCATTTACACCTTGAACATGATGCAAAAAATATTTTATGGTAACACTTCTTTAATTGTAGATAACGCAGTTGACAGTAATATGAGTACCAATGTTGCCTTAGGAATTTTGGTGATTCTGATTGTGTTGATTGGTGTGTATCCGCAACCGATGCTGCAGTTAACCAGCGACACAGCCAAAGCTGTGCTGGCGCAAATCCGCATGTAATAAAACGTAGTGAGCTCAATATTATGAATGCTATTTTACTTTCAATTATTTTAGGCGTAGTGATGATGTTCAGCAGCATTTTTGTGCAAAACAAAAACACGTATCGCCATATTGCTACGGCTGGATTGTTCATTTTATTGATTGGTTGTTTTGCCGATTTAAAAGGCTTCACACTCTGGAATATTGATACCAAAGGCATGTTGCTCTTTAATTCTTTTGGAACGTATTTCAACCTCATTGCCGTTGCAACAACACTGGTGTATGCATTGCTTACAGGAAAAGAAATTCAGGAAACCGGCTCTTACATCGCCGAATATTTTGTGCTCATTTTCTTTGTGCTGTGCGGCATCTTTTTGTTATCGTCGTACAACAATTTGCTGATGTTGTTTTTAGGAATCGAAATCCTTTCCATTCCATTATACATACTCACCGGCTCGGATAAGCGCAACATGAAAAGCAATGAAGCTTCGCTGAAATATTTTTTGATGGGCACATTTTCTACCGGACTGATGCTGATGGGCATTGCATTTATTTACGGCGCTACCGGCTCGTTCTCTTTAGAAGTTTTACATATTCAGCCCACTTCAGCTATTGGCAATGTGCAGGCACCGGATGAACCTACCACATCGTTTTTAGAAATTGTTGGCATGTTGTTTTTGATGGTTGCCATTGGCTTTAAAGTATCGGCAGCGCCCTTTCATTTCTGGACGCCCGATGTGTACGATGGTGCACCAACCGTGTTTACTTCGTTTATGGCAACCATTGTAAAAGCGGCTGGCTTTATTGCGTTCATCAAATTGTTTGATGCCCGTATGTTGGAAACGAGCGTTGAAAAAAATAAAATCATTGGTGTTGACTGGAAGCTGTTGTTTGCCATCATCATTGTTTGTACGTTGTTGATTGGTAACATTACGGCAGTATTTCAGCAAAGCGTAAAGCGCATGTTAGCGTATTCCAGCATTGCGCAGGCAGGCTTTATGTTGTTTGCCTTGTTCAGCATGAACGATGCTGCGAAAGAAGGCATTCTGATGTATTCGGTGGCTTATAGTTTGGCAACCATTGGCATCTTTGCTATTTTGGTGAAACTGAAAGATTTTACTTACGATGGTTTTAACGGATTGGCTAAAACGCAGCCCCTGCTTGCGTTTGCTAATACAGTGTTCCTTTTATCGTTGGCTGGCATACCATTAACGGCTGGTTTTTTTGCCAAATTTTTTATGCTGGAATCGGTCGTTAAAACCGGATCGTATCTATGGCTGGTAATTGCGGCTGTTGTTTTTGCCGCTATTTCTGCTTACTATTATTTTCGGGTCATCCAGGCTATGTATTTTAAAACCGGCGATGGTGAAAGCATCGAAGCACCAGCAGTAAGTTTTAAAGTTGGTATTGTAGTACTTGCATTGGCAATCATTTATCTGGGCATATTCCCACAGACTTTGTTCGGCTGGTTTTATTTTTAAAATCTGTATTGACCATCTATCAAAATATAACCTGTTGTTACAACAGGTTTTTTATTTTTATGAGAATTTTGAATTCCTGATGGAATGATTAGAACTGACAACAAACAACTAATTACTCTTTCATTTGTTCAATTGATGATAGGAAGATGATTACCTGATTTTTTGTTTTTATTGAAATTTATTCAAACGTTTTAGCAACATGGTATTAGCAGATACTTTCCGGCAGGCTTATCGCACGGTTGCCGGCAACAAATTACGAACCGGCATTACAGTGTCTATCATCGCTTTTGGCATTATGGCGCTTATTGGTATTATTACTGCCATCCAAGCCATGAACAGCAGCGTAAACAGCAATTTTGCAACCATGGGCGCTAACGGCTTTAGCCTTACCTTTAAAGAGCACCGGCGCTTTGGTAACCGTAACAACGACGATGTAAGTGTAGAAACACGAGGCAGAAAACAAAAGAAATCGAATTTAGATAAATACATCACGCTGGCGCAGGCAGAAGGTTTTAAACAGGAATACCATTTTCCGGCAACGGTAAGCATTGCTTTAAACAGCAACCAGAGTTATGAAATTCATTATGATGAAAAGAAAACAAATCCAAATGTGCGGGTGTATGGCGGGGATGAAAATTATCTGCAAGTAAATGGCTACAGCATTGCTTATGGAAGAAGTTTTACGCCACGCGACGTACAGGGCGCAACGCATGTGTGCCTGTTGGGCAGTGATGTTGCCAATAAATTGTTCAACAACAATCCGGCAAAAGCAATTGATAAAATCATTCACATTGGTAATGCGCCGTATGTAGTAATTGGCGTTTTGGTAAGCAAAGGCTCGAGTGCCATTTTGCGTGCCGACAATGTTATCATCACCACTTACAACAGCGTTCGCACGTTACCGAATCCTGGCATTTCTTATACCTTGGGAATTACTGCAAATAGCATTCAGGAAGTGAATGCTGCGGCGGGCGAAGCCACGGCTGTATTCCGTTCTATTCGCCGCTTGCAGCCAACCGAAGATGATAATTTCGCAGTAGAAAAAAGTGATCGGATTGCATCCACCGTGTTGAGTTTGTTGAGCAGCATTTCCGGTGCTTCGGGTGTAATTGGTATCATTACTTTAATCAGTGCTGCCATTGCATTAATGAATATTATGCTGGTGGCTGTCAACGAACGCACGCGAGAGATTGGTTTGATAAAAGCCATTGGTGGTAAGAAGAGAAACATTCGTCTTCAGTTTTTATTTGAATCCATCATCATTTCAGTTGCCGGTGCGGTGTTTGGAATTATCCTTGGCGTGCTGGTAGGAAACATATTTGCAGCGTTTTTAGATACTGGTTTTGTGGTGCCCTGGGGATGGATTGCGTTCGGCATTTCCATTTGTGCCCTCTTTGGTTTACTGGCAGGTTTGTGGCCCGCGATAAAAGCTTCCAAACTCAATCCTATCGTGGCTTTGCGGTATGAATGAGCTGATGCTATATATGCAATGTGGGATGTAATTTGATTTATAATAACAACAACTTTGGCTTGCGTGTTCAGTTGTAATTCATCAATTGAAGGTTTGTTTTTATCGCTTTTTTTAAATTTTTAAATTTCAGGAATGAAAAAGGGTTTGAAAATTACTCTTTTCTGTTTTAGTTGTCTTACGCTTATTAGTTGGGACAGGGCGACAAAAGATTTGGCGAAAGAACATTTAAAAAATCAACCAACCCTGTCTTACCTGCATGATACATTTCGCTTACAATACATCGAAAATACGGGTGCTGCCCTGAGCTTTGGAGACAATCTTCCAAAGGCAGTTAGCTTTTGGTTATTAAGCGTTTTGCCGTTGGCTGCTCTTGTCATTGCATTCGTTTATGTAATAAAAAATGCAAAGCGATTTAGCTTCTCTAAAATGTCGGCATTTGCACTCATCATTGCTGGCGGCTTGGGCAATATTATAGATCGTTTGGCGTTCGACAGGCACGTTTCTGACTTCATGAACATTGGTTTTCAAAACATCCGAACGGGCATCTTTAACTTTGCCGATGTATGCGTAACAACCGGAGCCATTTTACTTTTGTTCTTTTATCGTAAGAAAACAACTTCTGCATCTTATCAATAATAACTTTGGATGGCTGGTTTGGGCCTGCTATCAAAGCTTCCAAGCTCAATCCTATCGTGGCTTTGCGGTATGAATGAGAATTGGTTACAATAAAAATACTATGATTGTATGAAGGTTAAGATAAAAAGAACAGTTACTAAAAATCTTATAAAAACAATACTATTTTATGTTGTTGCCTTGCTGGCTGCTTTTTCTTTAAATGCTGTCTCACCTTCCGGACCTTATACACCTGGATTTGGTATTATGTTATTTCTGTTCTTGCCGGTTGCAAGTTTTGTTCTATTAATAATATTTTTCAAGAGTACTATAACGGTAACAAAGCAGCTATCTACTCCGCAGCGATACATTTATTATTTGTAACTGGCTTTTTTGTTTCATTAAAAATTGCATAAGGGTCGTCTTTCTTAAGATGGTTTCCATTTGCATCAAATCCAATTAGTAAATATTTGCAGTATTTGCGAGCGAATATTTATTACCATTCTTCTCACCATGTTCTAATTTTTTCCTTTCTACTTTTGTGTTTTGAATTGATGTATGGCAACAATTATTGACCTGATAGGAAACACACCCATGGTGGAATTGAAAAAATTGGTGCAAAACCAAAACGTAACCATCTATGCGAAGTTAGAAGGCAATAATCCAGGTGGCAGCGTGAAAGACAGAGCCGCTTATGGAATGATAAAAGGCGCTATAGACAGAGGTGAACTGAAACCCGGCATGAAGCTCATTGAAGCTACCAGCGGTAACACCGGAATTGCATTGGCTCTCATTGCTTCTTTGTACAATGTAGAAATTGAACTGGTAATGCCTGAAGATGCAACGCGCGAGCGGGTTTTAACCATGGAGGCATTTGGTGCGAAAGTCATTTTAACGCCGAAAGAAGCCTCAATAGAAGGCTCGATAGATTATGTAAATGAGCAATTGCAAAAGGGCGGTTATCTCAACTTAAACCAGTTTGGAAATAGGGACAATTATTTAATGCATTACCATACCACCGGACCTGAAATCTGGCGTGATACCAATGGAGAAGTAACGCATTTTGTTTCAGCCATGGGAACCACCGGAACCATCATGGGTGTGTCTCGTTTCTTAAAAGAAAAAAATGGGCAAATTCAAATCGTCGGCTGCCAGCCAACCGATGGCTCGCACATACCCGGCATACGAAAATGGCCCCAAGAATATCTGCCTAAAATTTTCGACAGAACCCGTATTGATGCTACGGTTGAAGTGGATGAAATGGATGCAAGAAACATTACCAAACGGCTGGCAAAAGAAGAAGGTATTTTTTGTGGAATGAGCAGTGGTGGTTCTGTGTATGCAGCTTTGGAAGTGGCGAAAACATTGGATCGTGGCGTGATTGTTTGCATAATTTGTGATAGGGGCGATCGTTATTTGTCATCTGATTTGTTTGACTAACTTTGATGGTGGCATCTTTTTTTCCATCATTAATAAAAACAAACGCTATGACAAAAAAAACAGTTGATAAAAAAGAAACAGATTCAACAAAAAAACAAAGCAAAGATCCGGGTCATCTTCGCGAAGCTCATGATATAGCTGACCACGACATTGCGGAAGATGCGGACTTAAGCATTCACAGCCCTAATGATGATTTAGACGAAGGAGAACTGGCGCGATTGGGCGGTGATAAAAACGACCTGATATAACAGCAAATGCATCCACCGCGGCGGATGCATTTGTTTTTGCCCTTATTTACAAATTGCCGCTGAATGTGTACGATAAATCCACCTGCCATCCATCTCCGGTTTGCACTACTTTCAGCTTGTGAGGAATGGTATCGAATGAATTTTTATAACTGATAATGTGCACCGAATCGCTAATTGTATTTTCTTCCAAAACATTAATGGAAGCTTCGTGATAACCTTTTTTTTGTTCGTTACTTTTGTTTCGATAATTGTTGATCAACTTATCCAATTGCTGATTGTTGGTTTCATTTTTCAACAAATAAAACCGGGCTTTTTCAAAATCACCTTTCAAACAGCCGTCAATAAATTCTCTTCCTGCATCAAAAGCGTTTTCTGCTTTGGGATATGAGTTGCCGCAACTGAACAAAAGGCATGAAATCAGAATAAAAACAAACGGTTTCATGTTGTGAATATAAAAAGAAGAAAGGACGTGAAAAGATCAATTTTGAGTGGTTATAGCTTTTAATCTTCCTTCGAATTCTTTAAAATACCCAACGCCGACAAGCGTATGCCGCTTGTATTTCCACCTTGCGGATTGTAAGACTGAACAAAATCAAGTCTGAAAATTTTAAAGATATTTTCTATTGAAAGATAATATTCAGCATATTGGCGTTTATCATAAACCAATCCGTTGCCACCTACTACAAAGAACCAGTTCCATTTTCGCATCAACGGAATTTTATTCGTTATTAATCCGTTCAAATGATACTCTGCATGAACTTCTGTAAAAAAAGAAGACGTATTGCTTAAATTATAAAAGCCCGATAATAAAAACGTATTGAGATAACTGGTTACTAAAAAACTTTGGTTGCCGTAATAGTGCTGATAATCGGGCGTAAACAAAATCTGCTTATTGATAAAGCCACCCAGCGTTACGTTATAAGCCAGTTTGCCTGCAAGGTTTAAACTTACACTGTCTGTTACATTCAACATCCATTTGTTATAGTTTACATCGCTGCCCAATGTATTATGCAAGCCCTGCGTAAATGTTGCTGTAAAGGTTGGATAAGGAGAACCAATATTGATAATGCGATTGGGAAATTCGATGTACTGCGAACCGGGTTGCCACTTCGCCGCAAAGCTAAGCGTAGTGGCTTTGTGGCGCGGAAAGTTAGCACCTACAATCTCTTGCGGATAGTTAGGTGTAAACTGTCTGCCATGCGCTTTTAAAATAGAAAAATCGGTAGTGTTTTCCAACGGATGTCTATCCTGAAATTCACCAAAAACACTTGCCGTAAAGCCATACTTCAGTTCTTTTGAATAACCCAATCTTGCAAACGGAGCTTCATAAATTTTCATGTAGTTTTCCCGGTACAACAACGTGCCCAAAGCATTGCCATACGCCGTAATGGGTTGATTGTTATTCACCTGAAACACGCGCTTTCCGCCCGATAGATACAACGAAGTTTGGTATTGCTTACCAAACGTATAACTGCCCGTAAGATGCGGATTAAAATGCCCGTTATGAAAACCATAACGCAAGGTCGGACTTACAAACAACACCCGCCGGTCGCTCTTCCAACGCTTCGTAATATTGGGTGAAAAAATAATGTTGGCGCCTTCTACCGTGTTGTAAGAAACGGTGTTGATAAACGCATCAAAAAAAACTTCAGTGTTGTTTTTGGTATCGGTAAATGTTTGCCCTAACAGAACCAACGGAATCAATCTCGGCGTGTTCCTGATGCGGTCAACCGAATCTAAATAATGTCTCCGATGACGAATCACTTCTAAGCTGTCTCTTCGTTTGTAATCGGCAATTTCAGAAGGTTCCAAAGGCAAAGGCCGTATCGTATCCCAATAAGCTTTTGGTTTTTTGGTTGAACTATCAGGATACGAAATCAGGATGTTATTAAAGAAGTCAGAGGCGAAGTTGGGATGCAGATTAAAGTTACTATACACCTGTACAAAATTGCCATAACCCTCAAAACCAAATAAGTTGAAGGTTGGATAAATCACTTGCTGTTTCACCATCCAAACGGTGTCAACCGGCATGTACAACTGTTCAATTTTCAGCAAGTCCAAATACTGCATCTGCTGGTCTTTTTGAATGTTCAAATCAACGCTGTAAATACGCCAGCTGCTGTCAATGATGTTGATGTAACCCGCAAACGCAGGTTCAAATTTTCGTTTTGGAATGACCCGAATGTGATTGATGCGCAGGTTACCATCGGTAAACGTTCCATCCAATTTATAGTTATAAAACAAAAAGGCATTGTCTGCAATAGGCGATACAAAGCCACGAGGGTTGAGGTTGCTGCCAATTTTAATGTTATTGTGATAAAACGAAATGATTTGCGGAGCGCTCAATCCATAGCCGCTGCTGTTGCCGCTTACGCGTGTTGACAGCACTTCTACCTTTTCTTTGTCCGGCTCCTGAACCGACCATCTGGCAAGTGTTTCGCTCAAAAAAAGGGTTTGGTTTTGCGTCGTATCCAAACCTGGCAACTCTACTTTACGTCCGAATAATCTTTTAGGAAAAGCCTGCAATTGCAGTCTGCCTTTTATATACACATCGCATTGCAATTGCTTTACTTCATGCTCGTATTGCGGCCGTTTTTGTATCGCATTGCGGATGATTTGATAAGCCGGATCTTCACCTCCCGATGTTATAATTACATTGCTTAAATTGTATTGCTGCAGGGGCAAATTAAAGTTGATGGTAACAGTGCTGTTGTCGCTTACCGTTACCTCTATTTCACTCGGAAAATAACCCACATGCTGCGCCACCAACGTATAGCTCCCAGGCACAACATCAATCGAATACAAACCATCCACATTTGCCGAAACGCCTTTGGTGGTGCCTTTGATAAGAACGGATGAAAACGAAAGCGGCTGCCCCAGTTCACCCGTAATCTTACCCGTAATTTTTTGTGAATACAAAGATGGCGCGAGCCAAAAATGGAACAAAAACAAAAGCAGTGTGATAGAATATTTCATTAATCCGGCTCCGGTTTTATAGTAGATATTTTTTCTTTTGGTAACAAGCTTTGGTAACTCCGATTGATCGTCTCTTGCGTCGCACTCTTGTACGTTCTGAAAATAATTAAGCGATTGTCTGAACTGGGATGGATGAGATGAATGGGATTCCTTGGATATGGATGAAGAGAGAAGTTTGGTTTTGCCATAATATTCCAATCTTAAATATTCAATCCTTATCTCACAAATCCCATTCATCTCATCCATCCCAGTTCAGACAATCAAACAAGCATCATCTCCTCACTAAATAACTTCCCGTTAATGCAGCCATGCCCGAAACCAAGCCTCCAATCAGTGCAGTTACAATTAGCAATAGAGCAACCGACCCATTAAAAGGCAATAGCAGTGCCACTTTGTGTGACAACAAATGGTTGTTGCGCGCATCTAACACAGCAGATTGTAGCAACCACAACAAAGCAATGGCAATAAAGCCTGCACCGAACGATGGTAAAGCTTTTTGCTTCATCACAAAAGCCACCAAAAAAGAGGCAAAAACAAAGCTCCACCACCACAAATAAAGGGGCAATGCAAAGCCAAGCAAAGCCGTGAGAAGTATGGCAATCATCATTTTCATAATCATCAGTTAATTGTTGTGAAACACCAGTTTTCCTATGTATTTGGTTTTGGCAATATTTTCTTTGGGCAGCAATTGCAATGAGTAATATTTGCCTTCAATCCAGGTGTCTTCAGCATTGCTGTACCACTGACTTCCCGGGTTACCACTTTGCCCGCCGGGATACACGCCATACGCATGAATGGTATCGGTAAGCTCCACAATCATGCGCCAGCTTGGGCCATGTGCGTTTTCTTTTGTATAAGCATTGATAACATGTTTGCCGCCGCCAGCATTTACATCGGTTCGGCTGAACGCCGGTATCTTCAGTAAATGAGAAAAGCCGCCGGTACGAAATTGTCCCCACGCCAGTTTGTTTTTACGTTGAGCGTCTGCCCACAAAGGCTCTGCTTTGCGGAAAGCTTTTGTTACTTCTTCCGATAAAGTTTCTTTGGTGGTTGTGGTAATATCATCCACAAAGCTATAAGCCGTATCTTTCAACAAAGCCTCAACCAATGTGCTTTCGTTAGGTGATGGCATAGGCAGGTTGCTTTGCGCCATTTCATCACCAAAAATGCAGGTTTGCAAACTATCCCACCAGGTAGTAAAAATCGTAGGACCACTCTCATAAGCTTCGTTGCGCAGGTTCCAGTTTTGTAGTGAATCAACAAAGCTTTTTTCATCTTCATTCAACTCTTGTTTTTTGATGTGTTTCAACAAAATCGGTCTTGCCATTTCGGCAAACACATTGTAGTTGTCGGTTTGCAAGCGCTTCATGCTATCAGTGGTGATGCGGTTCATGCCTTTCAATTCCCGATTAATCAAAAAGCCTCTGTACAATTCAAATTTTCCGCCCATGTAATAATGATAAGATGTATCGTAAGCATACTGGTTGGCACTGCTTACAAAGCCACGCTTCGGGTTGTGCAACACCACATTTTCACTATCAGGAATGATGCCTGCCCATTTGTATTTATCATCTTCTCCTTCCATCACAAAATCACCCTGCCGCTTCCATTTGGCAGGGAAAGCACCTTGCTGTCGGATGGCTATATCGCCCTTTTTTGAGGCAAAAACAAAGTTCTGTCCCGGGCACGCATAACCGTTGGTTGCCGCTACATAATCGGCAAATGTTTTGGCTTTGTTCAACAATAAAAATGTCTTTGCATCATTGCTTCCAAAGTGTGCTGTCCAGTGCATGGCGTATGCTTTTCCGTCGTGCAGTTTATCGCCATAATTGGCATCATAAGTTACGGGTCCCCATACCGTCATGGCAATGTTTTCAACATCATCCGGCTTTCCTTTTATGTGAATGATTTCCTGCCGGAATGTAGTTGGCTGCCAGCTTCCGTTGTACCAATATTCTTTCATTGAAGAATCTTTAAACTTCACTTCATAGTAATCTTTTACATCGCGTTCAGCATTGGTTACGCCCCAGGCAACATTATCGTTAAACCCAATTACTATTGATGGTGCCCCGGGCAAACTGGCACCGTAAGCATTGTAAGTTGGTGTGCTCAACTGCACTTCAAACCAAAGCGATGGCAGGTTTAAACCCAAATGCGGATCATTGCATAAAATGGGACGACCGCTTTCCGTTTTACTGCCTGCCACTGCCCAGTTGTTGCTGCCATTGTCTTTGTTGGGAAGATATTTTTTATCAGGACGATTGAACACTTCTTGTTTAAAGTTAAAGTAGCCGGAATCCGCGCCGGCAGGCGGTTTCACGCTGAAAGCAGGCTTCTTTAACGGAGTGCCTTTGGGTATGATTGGATCGAGCGAATCCTGCTCATACGGAAACAGTTCACCAAATTGTTTCTTTGTAAAATAATTTTTTGCGTTGGTCATTTCAAAATCCTGCTCGTAACCCGTTAAATCGTACGACATGTACTTTAACAGCAAGCTCGTTTTTAAATTTGTCCAGGGTTCGGGTTTGTAATTGAGCAGTTTGTATTCTATAGGATAGTCGCTTTCTTGCAAACTCTTGATGTAATTGTTTACGCCAGCCGTATAAGCATTCAAAATGGCTTTGGTAAATGTATCGGCTTCCATAGTTGCGAGTGTGTTTTCTGCGGCATATACCATTCCGATGCGGCGGAAATATTTATCAATTTTTAAAAAATTAGTGCCTGATGAAGAATCGCCCATAATTTCACTTAATCTGCCCGAAGCGGCATAGGTTTGAAATTCCATTTGCCACAAACGGAACTTTGCATGAACATAACCTTCGGCAAAAAAAACATCCGTCTCATTATCGGCATAAATGTGTGGCACCAGTCGTTCATCCAAATACACTTCAGTTGCGCCTCCTAAGCCATTGGCACTGATGTTGGCAGTCATTATAGCATTGGCAGGTTCGGCATTTTGCCAAAACCCTTTGGATGGTGAAAGGAAAAAGCCCATGCGTGGTGTTTTGGTGTTGCCGGCAGGAAGTTGTACATCCAGCACTGCAATTAAAACAATGGTGATAACAGCCGAAATGAGAAAAGGAACGGGCCTCATAGCATAAATATTGAATGGGTAAAGTAAATGAATTTAAAGTGAAGTAGAGATGAGAAGTTGGAGCGTTGGAAAGTACGCAAGCCGGAAAGAAAGTGATGAATTGAACATTTGCAATTCATTAATCAACAGCCCATAAGCTTGAATGCACTGCTGTTTATATTTGTTTACACAAACTGCTTACCATGATCTCATTTTTAAAAAGCTTCTTTTTGTTTTGCTTTATTTTTAATTATTCTTACAATCAAGCACAACCATTTAGAGAGAGAACATCTGCTGCTTCCTTACACAAACTTATTGCAAGCAACGAAAAGAAAACGCGCCATTATGTGAATGGTGATATTCTTAAAATCCGTTTTCACCACAATGGAGAAATAATAAAGGCAAAAGGCAAGTTGTTGATTGATAGCAACGGCGTGGTTGAGATGATTCCTTATGGCAGAAAACCAATTGTTTTTATTCCTGCCGATTCGATATTCAGCATCAGCCGCTGGCATCGAAAAGGTAAAATTGCATTGGCAATAGCAGCAGGATCAGGCATTGTAGCTGGTATATTACCGGTTATAGCTCTTTCTAACACCGCCGTTAAAGCTGGTGAATCAAATGCTTATTTGCCGATTTTATTTTTAATTCCTGTTGTGTTGGATGGCTACTTTATCATAATTGCTACACCGATTGTTTTCATCAGCGAATGGGCAAGCCTGCGTTCGCAAAAACGAGGCTATCATTTTCATGTTGAATGATGTTTGGTTTTGCACATATTTTTGATATTGGTTTTTTAAAAACATTTTTCAAAAATCAGCTATCACACGCTTGTTCCAAAATCATTCTACATACTTGCGAATCCTTACTTTTGCTACCCGCATTTATTATTCATTCAAAAACAAAAACGATGGCCCAAAAAATTAAAGTTGCCAATCCTGTTGTAGAGCTTGACGGCGATGAAATGACACGTATCATCTGGAAATTCATAAAGGACAAACTGATACTTCCTTACATTGATGTGGACATAAAATATTACGACCTTGGCATCGAGTACCGCGATGCAACGGACGACCAGGTAACAATTGATGCTGCCAATGCCATCAGGCAATACGGTGTTGGAATTAAATGCGCTACCATTACGCCCGATGAAGCCCGTGTAGAAGAATTTGGGTTAAAACAAATGTGGAAAAGCCCCAACGGCACCATCCGCAATATTCTTGATGGCACTGTGTTTCGCGAGCCGATTGTTTGCCGTAATGTACCGCGTTTGGTTCCCAACTGGACGGCGCCTATTTGCATTGGTCGTCATGCGTTTGGCGATCAATATCGCGCTACCGATTTTGTTACCAAAGGCAAAGGAAAATTAACCATCACGTTTGAAGGCGAAGACGGCACGAAGCAGCAATATGAAGTGTATAATTTTAAAGGCGACGGCGTAGCACTTGCTATGTACAATACCGATGAAAGCATCAGGGGCTTTGCACATGCCTGCTTCAACCAGGCGCTGGCAAAAGGCTGGCCCCTTTACCTCTCAACAAAGAATACGATCCTAAAAAAATATGACGGCAGGTTTAAAGATATTTTTGAAGACATCTATCAAAAAGAGTTCAAAAACAAATTTGATGAAGCAGGCATTACTTACGAGCATCGCCTGATTGACGACATGGTTGCCTCTGCTTTAAAATGGAACGGCAATTTTGTGTGGGCTTGTAAAAATTATGATGGTGATGTGCAGAGCGATACCGTGGCGCAAGGCTTTGGCAGCTTAGGGTTGATGACATCAACCCTTGTAACGCCAGATGGCAAAACCATGGAAGCAGAAGCCGCGCATGGAACGGTTACGCGCCATTATCGCGAGCACCAAAAAGGCAGGCCAACATCAACCAATCCCATTGCTTCCATATTTGCATGGACACGCGGTTTGGAGTTTCGCGGCAAGCTTGATAACAACCAGGAGTTGATTGATTTCTGCCAGGCTTTAGAGCAAGTGTGTATTGAAACCGTAGAAAGTGGTAAGATGACAAAAGACCTTGCGATTACGATAAAACCAAAAGTAGAACACGGTGAAGATTATTTATACACCGAAGAATTTTTGGAAGAATTGGATAAGAATTTAAAAGAGAAATTGGCGAAATAGAACATGGATTATAGAACACGGACGACACGGACTTCGTGCACGGATTTTTGGGATTTAATATTGAAGAAGTAAGATTGAATATTAATTTAGAAGCAACGTTTGTTTTTATCAATATCTTACAAATCCCAAACATCTCATCCATCCCAGTTCAGATTATCACGAAATCCGTGCAGGAACTCCATGTCATCCATGTTCTATATTTTATAACGATTTGCTTGCAATATGAACAAATTATGTAACGATGCCGCCTCTGCCATTTATGATATTGAAGATGGTGCAACGCTGATGCTGGGCGGCTTTGGGTTGTGTGGCATTCCTGAAAATTGCATTGCGGCTTTACAACAAAAAGGCATCAAAAACCTAACTTGTATTTCCAACAATGCCGGTGTGGATGATTTTGGTCTGGGTTTGCTTTTGAAGCAAAAACAAATCAAAAAAATGATGAGTAGTTATGTGGGTGAGAACGCCGAATTTGAACGGCAATTGCTTTCCGGCGAACTCGAAGTTGATTTGATTCCACAAGGTACTTTGGTAACGCGCATACAAATGGCAGCCCTGGGCATTCCTGCGTTTTACACGCCTGCAGGTTATGGCACCGAAGTAGCTGAAGGCAAAGAAGAAAGAGAGTTTGAGGGCAAACATTATTTAATGGAATATGCGCTTCATGCCGATTTTGCTTTGGTAAAAGCCTGGAAAGGCGATACCATGGGGAATCTTCAGTTTCGCAAAACCACGCGTAACTATTCCGTGCCGATGGCAAAAGCCGGAACCATTACCATTGCCGAAGTGGAAGAGTTAGTACAACCCGGTGAAATTGATCCTGATGATGTGCATGTGGCAGGCATTTATGTGCATCGCATTTTTGAAGGAATGAACTATGAGAAACGCATTGAAAAGAAAACGGTGAAGTTGTGAGTGGTGAATGGTGAGTAGTGAGTTTCGAGCTACAAGCTGTTAGCCGCAAGTTACAAGGCGTTTGTATCCGGCAAAGTTGCTCTTGTTTTTGCCTTTTTTATTGATGCACTATCTTGCATCTTCAATTTTATAAAACACAATACACTTTTTAAACTCCCCTTTAGGGGCTGGGGCATCAAATGGCATTAGATAAATATGGCATTGCCAAACGCATTGCACAGGAACTGAAAGACGGTATGTATGTGAACCTTGGCATTGGCATTCCAACGCTGGTTGCCAATTACATTCCCGAAGGCATGACTGTGATTTTGCAAAGCGAAAACGGCATCCTCGGAACAGGTGCTTATCCAACAGAAGCAGAGATAGATTCCGACTTAATAAACGCCGGAAAAGAAACGGTTACAGTATTGCCGGGCGCAGCTTTTTTTGATAGTGCAGAAAGCTTTGGAATGATACGCGCCGGTAAGATAGACCTTACCGTTTTGGGCGCGATGGAAGTAAGTGAAACCGGCGATATTGCCAACTGGAAGATTCCGGGCAAGATGGTCAAAGGCATGGGTGGCGCAATGGATTTGGTGGCTTCAGCGAAGAACATCATCGTTGCCATGCAACACACCAATCCGAAAGGCGAAAGCAAGTTGTTGCCGCAATGCACATTGCCTTTAACCGGCATTGGTTGCGTAAAAAAAATAGTTACCGAGTTGGCAGTTTTGCAAGTTACAGCAGCAGGATTTTTGTTGCTGGAACGTGCACCAGGCGTGAGTTTAGAAGAAATCAAAAATAAAACGGCAGGTAAGTTGGTTGCACCTGAATATGTGCCGGAAATGAAACTGTGATTTGTGATACAAAAACCTTAAACTAAAAAACCAATTTTATTTACAAGTGGCAGAAGTTTATGACCAAGCACTTACTCTTATTATCTTTTCTTGTAATTACCTCTACTGTGTATTGCTCTTGTCATTTTGCAAACGACAAACAAAGTAATTGTCTAAACGATTTTAGAAGTGCATCAAAATTAGCTTATACTAATTCAAACAATAAAGCATCATTAGAATCTGCATTGACAATCATTGATAAATGTATGCAATGTGACTCACTTAGAAAGTCTGTCATTGAACTAAAGATTCGTTTACTAACAGCATTGAAGAAATTTAAGGAAGGTTCTGATTTTATAGATTCATTACAATCATCAGACTTTGAATATCCTTACAAAAAGAAGCTGATCCATAATAATTTTATCGCTTTAAACTTCACATCAAACAGAGACACGCGTAGTGGTGATAGTATTTTTAGAAAAATGTCCATTGATCTTGAAAATTATATCAATGACAACAACTTAAAATCGAAAGAACTTCATGAAGCTTATATCGACTTATTTTCTTTAAAAGAAAAGTTTCTTGATTCGATAACAATTAATCGGGAGGTTGATTCACTGAAAATTAAATATCCAAACAATGCCAACTTCTTTGATTTCTTAAAACGTTAGAAAAAGCCTTACCTGATAAAGCGGTTAACAATTCATGGTTTAGGATATAAAGCGTCCAATTGATTTCCCGTTCACAAGCCCAAATTACAAATCATCTTTCTTCTCTTCATAATAATTCCACATGATTTGGAACACTTTTTCTTTCAATTCATTTGCTGATAAACCATACGGAAATACCGGCGGCAAGAAGTGCATATACAAAGTATGTGGCAACATGAAAAAAGGTTTGGCGGCAGGCAACACTTTTCGCGTATTGAAAATGATGGCAGGCAATACCGGCTTATTACAATTTATCGCCAACCGGAATGCGCCATCATGAAAATTGGCCAACGGTTTATCGGTTTTGTTTCGCGTTCCTTCAGGATAAATTACCATGTCCAAACCCAGTCGCAGCACAGCTTTCATGCGGTTATAACCTTGCTTGCGGCTTTCGCTGCTTTTTCTATCTACCAACACACTTCCCAAGCTATAAATCCAGCCGAAAAAAGGTGTAAAAGCAAACTCTTTTTTAGCAATCGTTTTGTTGGCATTGGGCATAAACGGTGTAGTAACCGGCACATCCATCAAGCTATTGTGATTGCAAACAATTACATAGTTTTCGCCCCTTACAAATTCTTCTTCACCTTTTGTTTGTAAAGGACAAAGGATCAGGTTAAGATAGAAAATCATCCAAACACGCGACACGCTTCTGTGCCAGCGTGCAGCTTGCGGTTCTTTCAAAAGAAAACAAGGCAGGTAAAAGATAAACGCAATCAGCATAGTGCTAACAAATAACAACAACGCCCAAAGTGCCCAGATTCTGCCCCAAATTTCTGTTAGCCAATGGTTCTGTTTGTTGCTCATGTAAGATGAATGTTTAACCTGAAAATATGGGCAAATATAAACATGGTAAGAGCCCGATTTGTTTTTGTTCTGTTTTGGTTTTGTGCAAAAACAAACGCTTCAATGGCAGAGTAATACATTTTAAATAATCAGCAGTATTTAAACGCTAACAGGGTTCTAAACCCTGTCAGCGTTATATGATGCCGTTCAATTGAAGATGGTATTATATTTCACCACTGTATAAAAGCGAAAAGAGTTTATGCTGAGAAATTCACTCTGCGAAAGCTCTTGTTTCTCATGTTCTCCTCAGCGGAAAAAATATAAATATGGACAAAAACAAAAAAGCCTTTTCAATGCAGAAAAGGCTTTTGGTATATATAAATTGATTGCGTTTACGAACCGAGATACATCGCAAACAAAAGAGGGATAAACACAACGATGCCTCCGAATACAATGCGTTTAATGGTGTTCATTTTGTGATTGGCAATGATGTTGTCAATACATAAAAACCAGGCAACTACCAAACCACCAACGCCTGCCAATACCAATAAACTTTTCAATGCAATTCCGCTCATCAGTAAAGCAGCGCCGATGAACAATAAGGCTACTGATGCAATATCGTTCTTTGTTAGTTCCATCTTTTTCATCTCAATCATTTTTTGTTTTGGTTAATAATTTAAAATTTGTGCCATCCTTTCTGTTAGTCGCAATTTTAATTTCTGTTGCAACAGAAGAAGAATATTTACAAAAACAAATGTTGAGAAAAAAAGAACGTGTTGAGATTAAATAGAGATTAAAATAAATTGGAGAGTATAAGTGATTTTTAAGCCAAAAAAATAAATATAAAAAGAAGCGATCAGCGTTTCATTTTCTCAATCAGACCTGTTGTGGAAAAGCCTTCCACAATTGGGTTGATAACTACCCGGCCGCCATTTGATAATACTTCATTCGCGCCAACAATAGTGTCAATCGTATAATCGCCGCCTTTTACCAATACATGGGGAAGCAATGTAGAAATGAGATGAAGCGGTGTGTCTTCATCAAAAACAATAACTGCATCAATAATGAGTAACGAGGCAAGAATGAGTGAACGGCTCCCTTCGTTGTTGATGGGACGGCTTTCGCCTTTTAATTTTTTTACGCTGCTGTCGGCATTTACACCAACAATCAATACATTAGCTTCTTTAGCCGCCTGGCTTAACGAGTAGATATGACCTTCATGCAACAAATCAAAAACACCATTGGTAAACGCGATGGTTTTGCCAATCATTTTCCATGCTGCAACCTGGTGAACGAGTTGTGAAAGAGTAAAAATTTTTTGCGGAATGGCAGCAATGTTTTTCATGGTAGTTTGTTGCCTTCTTTTGGAAATACGAGCCAGGGTTTGAAGGTTTTGGCTTTTTCAAAATCCATTGCTGCATACGAGATAATGATGATCACATCGCCCACTGCGCCACGCCGTGCTGCCGGTCCGTTTAAACAAACCGTTCCGCTGTCGCGTTTGCCTTTGATGAGGTACGTTTCAATGCGCTCGCCATTGTTCACATTTACAATCTGAACCTTTTCATTTTCAATCATGTTGGCAGCGTCCATTAGGTCTTCATCCAGCGTTAAGCTGCCCACGTATTGCAGGTTGGCTTCCGTAATGGTTGCCCTGTGAACCTTCGATTTTAAAACCTCTATTTGCATAGCGGCGCAAAGGTAAACGGAATTTGTGATGGGGCAAATGTTGTACAATTCTTATCACTTCGTTATGACAATTGGAGAGTTGCACAGTTCTTGTTTTACCTCAAAAAAAGAACATGAAAAAAATCATCTTAGCTTTTACCATTGCTATTTCTTTAGCAGCCTGTGGAAATAATAGTAATAACGCCAACGATGGCAGTACAGAGCCTGGAAAGGACGCATCCGGCGGAACAACGCCAACCATTA
Organism: uncultured Chitinophagaceae bacterium; assembly: GCA_963790435.1. Taxonomy (GTDB): domain Bacteria; phylum Bacteroidota; class Bacteroidia; order Chitinophagales; family Chitinophagaceae; genus Ilyomonas. The sequence continues at coordinate 1,688,528 of CAWBOI010000001.1, read as the reverse complement.
CTTCCGGCGATAAGGCTGCAAGACAAGGCCAGGAAATTCCAACCGACTCTGTAGAAACCAGCAGAGACAGCACTGGCAACATCCATCCCGGCGATACTACGAAGAAGAAGTAGCGTCGTTGCTCATTTTGCTGCATCTTTACGCCGTATGCGGCGCATCATTATTACCATAGATGGTTACTCGTCGTGCGGCAAAAGCACGCTGGCAAAGGCTTTGGCAAGGGAGCTTCATTATATTTTTATTGACAGTGGCGCGATGTATCGCGCCATTACATTATACTTTTTACGGAACAACATTTTCCTTTCTGATAAAGCTGCAATCGTTGATGCGTTGCAGCACATTCATCTTTCGTTTCATCGCAATTTGCAAACGGGCGATAACGAAATGTTTCTGAATGATGAGAATGTTTCGATGTTTATTCGAGACATGAATATAAGTGACAATGTAAGCGAAGTGGCAGCTATTAATGAAGTGCGGGAGTATGCTGTGGTGCAACAACAAAAAATGGGCAAAAACAAAGGTTTGGTAATGGATGGAAGAGACATTGGTACCACCGTTTTTCCGCAGGCCGAATTAAAAATTTTTATGACGGCAGACGTTGAAGTCCGCGCGCAGCGCAGATTTCAGGAGTTGATTGTACAAAATCCTAACATTAATTTAGAAGAAGTGAGAACCAATTTAGAAAAGCGGGATTATATTGACAGCCATCGCGAGGTGAGCCCGCTGCGCAAAGCGGCTGATGCCATTGTGTTAGACAATACGCATCTTACCATGGATGAACAATTGGAACTTGCATTGGAGTGGGCAAAAGAAAGAGAGAAAGAAGCATTCATCCCATAACATACGATTCCCGTTCCTTGTAAGATCCTTCAGTTAACTCCTGCCAATGGCAGCCGACATGAACAGCATTCCGCTTTTTATTTTCAATGGAACAAATTATACACTTCAATTTAAGGATGCCGTTTTGTTGGCAGTGATAAACCAAAGAGCCATGCAACCTGAGTTTTGCATACTGTATTCTCATCAAAAACTTTTGGGGTGCTTTTACAATATTTAGAAGCATCGGTGCTAAACACCATAGTTTTCGAAAAGAAGAAGTTTTATTTTTTATCATATCCTTCTATCCATTTTTCAACAGTAAGTGTAACAATAAAGACTAAAAATGCTCTTCGAGAATGAATTAAAATATTTTTTGCAATCGGTTGCATTTTTCAGATTTTCCTTCTACTTTAGCTTTTTCTAACCATTGCTCTGAGTTGATTTGTAGATGAGAATATGGACGAATCCAAACAATACAATTCCGGTTAAACCTGTTTTTACGCTGTCATTCTCCTGTGCCGGAATCAAATAACGCCAGTTACCTTTTTTTAGCAACATGAAAAAGAGATTTGGATTACTCCTATGTTAAGCGTAGCTGAATACATGGAACACGCACAGGAAAACGGAAGCAGCAACAGGAATGAATGTTTTGTCTATTTCAAAAAGCGGCTTTTGTTTTTATATAAATTCAGGAACCACTGCTACGGCACAAAGTGATGAAATAGCACACAGGTTTTATTGGTTGAATTCTTTGCTTTTTTATTAGAATCCGGCCTCTGCTAAAAAGCATACTTGGAAGTAGTGAAATTTTGAATAAAACAAAACGTATCAACTAACGATGATCACAGTAAGCAGACTATCGAAAGTGGATTCCAATATACCGTTTCCATTGTTTCCGAAAGTGTTTTAAAATAAAGAAGAGCTTCTTTAGAATGCAGTAAATGACAGAGGATAAAATAGCTAATGCATCAGTCAATCCTTTACGGGTTGCTTTTATTACAATAAGGCGCTGTTTCGTTTGCAATTGCTGCGCCTGTAGCTCCTGTAAATTGGAACGTAAAGCAACGCCATTTTCAACCTGTGGTTTTATTTTATCAATACCGAATTGTATATTTTGCAACGTTACCTCTGTTTGCTTTGCTAATTCATCCTGGTATAAAATGCCAAAATAAAGCTGATTGATTTTCGATTTTAAATTGTACAAGTCAACTGCCGATGAATTTTCCTGAATGTTTGTGTTGAGGGATTGAATTTGTTTTTGCGTCTTATTTGCACCACCATCATACAGCAACTGGTCGGCTTCGGCAATTATTTTGTATTGGTCTTTTGCCGGTAAGGAATTTTGACATTAGGTAAAGGAACGTTCACCTGTGTTACATCCGACTGATATAAGTAGCTTGTCCGCTCACGCTTAACTGTGGTAGAAAGTTGGAGCTAAGATTTTGAATGGAAAGTTGTTCTGTTTGTTTTAGCAATCCTTTTTGTTGAAACAGTGGATAATTCTGTTCTGCAAGCACAAAGGTTTGCTGTAATGTAATGCCAGAAAGGGTTTGCGCTTGTGAAGCATTGGTGTAAACACAAAACGCCAGCAGCAAAATTGTTTTAACCATTTTATTTAACCAATTAGTTAATTGATAAAAAAATTATTTTTAATGGATCGGATAATCAGTTTGGGCACTTCTTTTTTTCGTTGTTCCATCATATCATTGAATTGCTTGCTATCGATACTGGCAACAAGTTGTATCATAGGAGAAGCCAAAAAAGGAAAAATGCAAAGGGACAACACATTCATCAACAGCTGTAATGGCGCAATAGGTTTGATATTGCCTGCCTTTATTTCTTTTTCAATTTGCGCTCTTAATTTGCTCACCGGCGGTTTGTTGTTTCCCAATGCTTTTTTCAAAAAAGTTTTTGGCTGCCGGTTGATTTCGTTTAAAATAAAAATAGCTACATAAGGTGTTTTTATTTCCTGCGAAATATATTCATTGCAAAACGATTCAATCTTTTCAAAAAGAGTAACATCTGATTCTAAAATAGCAGATATTCTGGGCAGAAAAGCAGAAGCCACTTCCGTAAAGATTTGTTCAAACAGTTTGTCTTTACTGCGAAAATAATAATGCAGCAATGCTTTGTTGATGCCCGCTTCATCAGCAATGTCCTGCATCCGCGCACCGTCCATGCCTTTGGCTAAAAACACTTTTTTAGCTGCATTTAATATCTTGTCTTCCGTAGATAAATCTTTTTTCATTTAATCACCTGTTTTAACCATTTGGTTAACAAAGTTCTCAAATTTTGATTAGTTACCAATTTTTTTTATTAGCCGATGGAAAATTGACTAACAAAGTTTTTCAAGCCCGGTTGCTATTAGCATTTGATTCATAAAAAGAGGCGCAATCTGCGCATCTCTTGTTTTTGCACAAGTCTCTATTCTAACTAATACTGATTTCTTTTGATGTCTTTTGTTGATGGGCTGATTTGGGCATTTCTAATTGTGAAATACCATCGTGGTAAGATGCCGTAATGCTATTGTCTTTTACATTGTCGGGTAATTGAAAACTGCGCGTAAACGAACTTGAGCTGTATTCACATTGTGTGTATTCTTTGCCTTCACCGCCTTCAGTCGTTTCGCTTTTTGTTTCTGCACTTATGGTTAGCACATCGTCTTCTACTTTAACTTTAAAGTCTTCTTTGCGACCATACGTTTTCAAAAAGATGATCAAAGTTTAAAAGGTCGTTCCAAGGAGTGATTGCACGGTTTGTTTTTGCAAGGTTATTCATACATTACCTCCTTTTTTCAATGGTGTAAAAAATGAGGGTTCATCAATTTTAATTCTACTGGAATGGGCCTGGTAATGTGCAGGTGCTATCGTTTTGTAAAAACATTTTTCGGGTAAAAACAAACTCTCTTACTTTTATTTTTAAAGCAACCTTCTTATGCACTCATCGTCTGATGCTCCTCCGTTTTATTATCGTTTGTTATCGTTAGATTTTATGCGTGGCTTCATCATGGTGTTGCTGGCTTTGGAAAGCGCAGGCTTGTACGATTGTTTGGATGAAGCTACCAAGGGCAATACTGTCAATGGTTTGGTTCAGCAGTTCTTTCATCATCCATGGCATGGGCTGCACCTTTGGGATTTGGTGCAGCCTGCATTTATGTTTATGGCTGGCGTTGCGCTGGCTTATTCTTTACACAAGCAAAAACAAAAAGGATTATCCTGGAATGCTTCGTTTCTCAAAACCATCAAACGCTGCTGGTGGTTGTTCTTTTGGGGCGTGTTTGATTATGCGGTTCATGACAAAGGCATTTCTTTTTTGTATTGGGATGTGCTTACACAGTTATCGTTTACTACACTTATTGCGTTTTTAATTGCCGATTTTTCTTTCAACACACAAGTTATTGTTTGCATTGCTTTGTTGCTGCTTACCGAAGCTTTATACCGACTAACAAATGTGCCCAATTTCAACCAACCGTTTACCGATCAGCACAACTTTGGCAACTACATTGATTTAAAGTTGATGAATGTGATTAACAAAGGGGGCTGGGTTACTATCAACTGCATTCCTACTGCGGTGCATACCATTGCCGGCTTGCTAACGGGCAAATTTTTAATGAAAGAAAACAGGAAGATACAACCGATGCTGCTTTGGGCAATTGCATGTTTGGCGATTGGCTACGCATTGGATTGGATTAGTGTTACACCTATTATCAAACGCATTGCAACATCATCGTTTGTGCTGGTTTCATCCGGTTGGGTGTTGTTAACATTGGCCTTTTTTTATTGGTGGATTGACATTTGCAATCACAAAAAGCACTTACAGTTTTTTGTGATTATCGGGATGAACTCCCTGTTCATTTATTTGTTTTTTGAAATCGTCGGGCATCGTTGGTTTACGGATTACATTACTGTTATTGTAACCAGTTTATTGGGTTTTGTTCATTCACCTCATTTGTTCAGTTTGTTCATCGCTGCACTGGTTGTTTTCTTTTTAGAATGGGGCATTTGTTATTGGCTATACAAGAAGAAAATCTTTTTTAAATTGTAAGATTCTATAGTGATGAGCGGGTTGTTTCTGCAGATAAATTCGTGCAAAAACAAAAGCCACCCAACAGTACTGTTGGGTGGCTTTATTACTATTCACAATTCACAAATTTATGGCTGTCCTTTTCCACCGCCCGAACCGTAAATATTTCCTGTTGCATAGCTCGCATTGGGGTCTGCCAGTTGCACGTAAATAGAAGCCAGTTCTGCAGGTTGTCCGGGTCTGCCAAGCGGCGTTTCGCCACCAAAATTTACCTGGTGTTCAGGTTGAGCGCCACCGCTTACCTGTAAAGGTGTCCAGATGGGGCCTGGTGCCACGCCACACACACGAATGCCTTTTGGTGCAAACTGCTTAGAAAGCGACTTTACATAGTTCATTGTAGCCGCTTTGGTTTGTGCGTAATCATATAAATCGGCTGACGGATCGTAAGCTTGCTCCGATGTGGTACCAATGATAACAGAACCCGGTGGCAAATGAGGCAATGCAGCTTTGATAATCCAGAACGGCGCGTAAATATTCGTCTTCATCGTAGCGTCAAAATCTTCGGTTGTAATATCGAGAATAGATTTCTTCGATTGCTGCCGTCCTGCATTGTTTACTATTAAATCCAATCCTCCTAAACCTGCAATGGCATCGCTTACCAACTTGGTGCAGAATGCTTCATTGCGAAGGTCGCCGGGGATAGCAACGGCTTTACGTCCTGCCGCTTTAATCAGGGCAATTACTTCCTGTGCATCCGGTTCTTCTGTTGGATAATATACAATGGCAACATCAGCACCTTCACGTGCATACGCAATGGCAGCGGCGCGTCCCATTCCTGAATCGCCACCAGTTATCAAAGCTTTTCTTCCGGCCAACCTGCCAGATCCTTTATAGCTGGTTTCACCATGGTCGGGGCGCGGATTCATTTTGCTTGCCAAACCAGGCCAGGGCTGGGGCTGATTTTCAAAAGGCGGTTTGGGATATTTTGTAGTAGGGTCGGTTAAACCCGGTGGAGGCGGTGGCGCATCTCCGTGTGAAGAAGGTGAGCCAAAAACAGGGGCTGCGATTACAGTAGCTAAGGTAGCTCCGATGCCGCCAAGCACAGCGCGACGGCTTACTCCTTTTTGTTCTTCTGATTGTTGTGTTTCGTCATTCATAGGTTTGCTTTTTAAATAATGGCTTTTTATTTTTATTTATAAAATAGTAAAACTTTTATCATGCCATTTTATAATACATTAGGAAGAAGGAAGTTGTAAAAACAGCTGTGCTTCAAGTTGTAGAAATATAATGGTTACTATTGGAAATTTATACACGACAGCAGAAACAATAATTTGATAAAACCCTCTATCCATCGCTGTGCCTTATCTTCAGCCGTTCTCATATTGATTAGGAACAGAAAAATGGGCAAAACCAAACTTCACTTGTTACTTGTACTTTTTAGTGCCCAATAAATGAATAACGGCTGAAAAAATAATCTTGCCAAACGCTTGGTATGGGTATTTAAACCAAAGGCGTTGCGATGATGTGTGTACTGCGAAACATTACCCGGGAATACGGCTGTAAAAAACAAAGCTGCTGTTTTTCCAACGGTTGCTTTGTTTTTGCTAAGTGCAATTAATGCGGCTCCCAAAGCGATTTCTGCAATGCCAGAATAAACAACCGTATCATCCCTGTTAAGAGGCACCCAATCGGGCACTTGCGCCCGAAATTCTCTTCTTAAAAAAGTAAGATGACCCATGCCAGTTGTTACCAGCATAGAGCCTAATAAAATGCGTGCAATGGCTTTTGTTTTTGCTTGATGAATTTTCATAGTTTTTTAATTTTTGAACAACAGCATGGCTGAAATTGTGCCGGTTGTAACAGACGACTTGTAATAGTAAAATGATGCAGGAACAAAAATGAAGTGTTACATTGATGGTGTGCTATGTAAATAGTTATTTTATCAAGTGGCATGATTTTCATTAAACTTATTACATACTCATGTATCTAAGTCAGCAAATAAAAAATTTTTAAAATGAAAAAATTAGTAATCTTAACAATCATGGCAGCAGGTATTTCTCTTGCTTCTCATGCACAAACTGAAACGAAGGTAAAGCCAACTTCAAGTGTAAAGCAAACGGTGCATAACACGTTCAGCAAGCACAAAGAACACAATGGCTACAAGGTAAAAACACAAGTAAATGGTGGCAAAACGCATAAGAAGAAGGTGAAAACTGAACAATAAGTTTTTACTGACAGTTAAATGCATTTGATTGATAATGGTTATCTGAAAATGCTACAAAAAAGTATTGTCAATGCGGCAATACTTTTTTATTGATGATAATAACAGGTAAAAACAAATTGCTTTGTTATCATGTACAACGCAACGAGAAACAACAGTGAAGGTTTGAAATGGTAAGTTCCTTTTTTGTTTTGAATGTCACAATCTATGCTGTATGAGCTATATTCGTACCGTCAAAATAACCATTCTATGAAGAAATCTTTACACCATCTGTCTGTAGTTTTCACCGTTTTTTTTGTTTTGTCATTCTGTTTTGTTTATTCTGTTTCGGCACAGGTAAACGTACTTACCCAGCATAACGACTTGAAAAGAACCGGCTGGAATATGCATGAAACCACACTCAATCAATCAAACGTAAACGCCAATTCGTTTGGTAAATTATATACACTTCCGGTTGATGAGCAAGTGTATGCGCAACCTCTTATTGTATCTAACATTAATGTTGGTGGTAGAACGCGCAATGTGCTGTATGTAGCTACTGTAAACAATAGCTTATATGCGTTTGACGCCGATGATGCAAGCGGTACACCTTTATGGCAAATTAATCTTTCACCTTCTGGCTTTCGTGCTATTAATCATAGTGATTTTAGTTGTGGACAATATGGATACTCCGACTATCAAAGTGGCATGGGTATAGTAGGAACACCGGTTATTAACCAGGCAACTCAAACCATGTATGTGCTGGCAAGAAGCATCAATTTAAATGACGGTACGCATGTTCAATATCTTCATGCCATAGATATAACTACAGGTGCCGAGAAAGCCAATAGTCCCGTACAAATTACTGCCTCTGTTGCAGGAACAGGCGGCGGCTCGGTGAATGGAACGATTACTTTCGATTCAAAATTAGAGAACCAACGTCCAGGTTTGTGCTTATACAACAATGTGGTTTATATCTGTTGGGCATCTCAATGCGATTATGGGTTCTATCATGGTTGGGTAATAGGTTACAATACCAAAACGATGCAACAACAATATGTGTATTGCGACTCACCAAATGGTTTTCAGGGCGGTATTTGGATGAGCGGACAAGCTCCTACGGTTGATGACCTGGGAAATATTTATGTAGCTACAGGCAATGGTACAGTAGGATACAATGGCAACGAGAACGATCCTATCAACAGAGGCGAAAGTCTTGTGAAATTCTCTCCTCAATCGAGCGGCTTACAAGTGGTCGATTTTTTTACACCTCACAACTGGCTCGACTTAGAAAATGGTGATTTGGATTACGGCTCTGATGGTGTATTAATTATTCCCAACACTAACATCTCTTTATCAGGCAGCAAACAAAGCTATCTGTTTGCAGTAAATACAACCAACCTGGGCAAAACAACATCCAACAATGCAGGCGCCATGCAAATTTTAAATATCAATGCCGATTTTCAGGGGCATAATAATATTCATGGGACGCCTGTTTATTTTAAAAATAATCAAAAGAAAGAGTATATATATGTTTGGGCTGAAGATGCTTTCTTAAAGCAAGTTCCGTTTGTAAGAAAAAAACAGGCTTTCGATACAGCCAATACCATTTCAGGCACAACGATGTTACCTGATGGAATGCCGGGAGGATTTCTGTCCGTTTCTTCCAATATGAGTAAAAGGAATACCGGTATTGTGTGGGCTACACATGCACTGTCAGGCGATGCTAATGGACAGGTAAGGCCAAGTATTTTGCAAGCGTTTTCTGCTGATGATATAACGCACGAATTATGGAACAGCCAGCAAAATGCCGCGCGTGACAATTCAACCACGTTTGCTAAAATGAACCCTCCTACGGTTGCCAATGGTAAATTGTATTTGCCAACATTTTCCAACCAGATTATTGTCTATGGCTTGCTTCCAAAAGGCTCATCTTCAACCGGCAGAACGGCTGTTAAATCAATTGACGAAACCCGCATGACCAATGCAACCATTGATTTGTTTCCAAACCCCGCAAGCAACCACGTTACGATTGGTTTTAACAGCAATAAAGCCGAAGCTCAGCAAGCTTTAATTATCATTACCAACAGCATTGGCAAAGTGGTTTACAAACAATCTACTATAGTAAATCCTTCTGCAAATACATTTGATGTGCAATTGCAGTCGAGTGTAAAAAGTGGTGTTTATCTTGTACAATTGATTACAGCCAAAGGAGCAGAAATTGCAAACAAAAAATTGGTAGTGGGAAAATAAGGCAAAACCAAACTTAAGATTATAAAACAAAAAGCGGAGCAAATAGTTCCGCTTTTTGTTTTGCCGCTTTTTTTATAACGTTTCACATTGAATCACAAGTAAAATTTATTGCGGGGAATTACTTGATTGCTCATTTTATTTTTTAAAAAGTTGGTTGATAATTTTACTTTTAAGTAAATTCCTTTTTTCATGAATACGATTATAGAACAAGCATTGCAACTACCGAAAGAAGAAAAGCTGGAACTGTATTTTGCTTTGCAGGAAGATCTAGACAATACACTTGGAAGATGATGAATTAACTAAAGAACAATGGGAACAATTAAATAAAATTTCACAGCAAATTGATGATGGTTCGATAAAGAAAATATCGGAAGAAGAAAGGATGATGTTTTTAAAGAAAAGAAAACATGGCTTATCATCTAAAGTTTAGTGCGCTTTCACAATAACAGATTGCTTCAGCACTGGATTATTACAATGAGATTTTATATTTCGTTAGCTTGTGAATTTGAAGAAGATTTGGTAGCAGTTTATAATTTCTTAAGAAAACCTCCACAGAATTAATTCAATCTAAACAAACACTTTCGGAGAATCAACTTACCTCATTTCTTATATCAGGTTATTTATAGAATTTTGAAAGCAATAATGAAGTGTTCATTTCGGCTTTGTTTCATCAGCATTCAAATCCTAAAAAAATAAAAAGACTAAAATAACTGCAATCCTTACCCAAAATCTATCTCTGTATTATCGCCGATGTTTAAACTTCTGCTTAAGCCTTTTACCGAAGCATCGCTGCCAATTAACGAATTGTCAATTACCACTTCATACAAAGTTGTATAAGATCCGATGATGCTTTCGCGTATGGTTGAATATTGCACCGTTGTATTTGGACCAATAGAAACATGCGGACCAATAATTGAATTTTTCAACACACAACCTGCACCAATAGTGACAGGCGGAATGATGATAGCGTTTTCGTTTTGTACCGATTCATGAATAGTGCTGCCAGCTTTTTTTAAAAGGATGGCATTGGTTTCGAGCAAGGTTTCTTTTCGCCCGCAATCGTACCAGCTTTTTACACGAAACGGTTTGAATTGCGTGCCGTTTTTAATCATACATTCCAAACCGTCCGTCAGGTTGTATTCTCCTTGTGTTTTGATATTGTGCGTGAACAGTTGGTGCAAACAATCAAACAGCAACCGTGAATCTTTTATTTTATAAACGCCAACCAATGCCATATTGCTTTTTGGAATGGATGGTTTTTCAACCACATGTTCAATAAATTCTTCGGCATTAATTTCGGCAACACCAAAGCGGCGCGGGTCATCTACTTTTTTTACGCCCAGCATATTGTAGGGGCTGCGCAACACTTCGGCTACATCGTACTCGCAAATGGTATCGCCAAGCGTTACCAGTACTTCATCTCCATCAATAATATTTTGTGCTAACTCTATCGCATGGCCTGTGCCTTGTCTTTCGTTTTGATGCACAAAATGGCAGTACAAATGTGGATAGGTTTGCTTTACATACTCTTCAATTTTTTCACCCAAATAACCTACTATAAAAACAAACTCATAAATGCCTGCATTGTTCAACTGGTCAACAATATAACTCAGTATGGTTTTGCCTGCAATAGGTATTAAAGCTTTGGGTTGCGTATAAGTATGAGGGCGAAGTTTAGCACCTGCGCCCGCTACAGGAATCACTGCTTTCATGTTGTTATTTTCTGTAAACAAATTTCATTTGCCTCGCTGTTTTTTAACCACCAAGCTGTAAAGATGTGTGATGAAATGTTTGAAAAGAATATGCTGTGCTAACGCTCCTTTTTTGTTTTCCCATTTTCTTCTTTACGCAGCCATCGAAGTTTGTTTTTGTGGCAAAACAGAGTTCTCGCTCTTCACAGGAAAGCGGCAAATGTAAGTCAGATTCACATTGTAAAATGTAATTCATACACTATTAGAAAGGATAGCCGATGGCGAGGTTGAAAACCAGATTGTTTCGGCGCCAGTCCTTGCTGCCGAAATTAATTTGATCAAACACCCAACGTTGTCCGTCGGGTAAATAAGGCAGGCGCACCGGAATGGCAACATCTAAGCGCAAAACCAAAATAGAAACATCGAAGCGCAAGCCAGCACCCATGCCAACAGCAATTTGTTTTAAAAACTGGCTGCTGAATTCTGAACCCGGTCTGTTTGGGTCTGGCTTTCTCGACCACACATTGCCCGCATCCACAAACAAAGCGCCGCGCACAATGGAAAACAATTTTGCGCGATACTCTGCGTTTGCTTCCAGCTTTATGTCGCCTGGTTGGTCAACTACCAAACTATCACGTGGATTGCCAGCATAATAACTTCCAGGTCCTAAGGTGCGGGCACGAAACGCCCGAATGTCGTTGGTTCCCCCTGCAAAAAACGATTTGATATAAGGCATTGAAATGCTGTTGCCATACGCATAGCCAAATCCCCCCCACAGCCTTGAATTGAACGAACTGTTTGTGCCCAACTTACGCGTAACTCTCAATTCCACTTCAGTTCTGATGTATTGCGATAATGGCGTGCGAAACAGCGTTTTTTGCTTTCCTGCTGCGGTATCGCCACCCAATACAAACGGTGGCGGTGCCGACAAGTCAAGATTGCCATTGATGTAGTAATCAATTTTTCTGCGCAGGTTGGGCTTGTTGAGTGTGTTGTAATTGTAGTTATAAGAAGGGCCAATAATAAACTGCTTTTCAATACTGCGCTTTAATGTATAAAATTTGGGCAAAAGCAAACTATCCTGAAAATCGCGTGTAACATGTGTTGGCTGAACAGAACTGATGTTGATAAGATTGAGTTGATGCTCCGATAAAATATTTTCTTTCCAAACATATCCGTAACTACCCCGATAAGTGGTTAGTAAATATTGTGTGCTTCGGTTAAACAATTCATAACCCAACATGAATTTTGTATGCGGAACAAAGCCACTGTTGGTGCGAACATAAAATGGCGAGATGACGCGCGGCACATACAAATCGGCTTCTGCGCCTAACCTGCGCGTATCTACTCTGGTTTTTGAAGTGCCGGCTGAATACTGCTTTTCAAGTCCGCCATAAGCCGTTATGGTAAGCAATTCTGCACCTTTAAACAAGCTGCGGTTTCGCCAGTTTACTGAAAGCTCACCACCGTTAGAGTTATTGCTCTTGGTAAGACCTGATACCTGGAAACGCAGTGATTTATTTTGTGTTGGTGTGAGGTAATAGTAAGCGTTTAACAAACTGTCCGAATGCGGATCGGGCAAAAAACGAGCTTTTACAAACCGATACACACCTAATGTGGTTAAGCGGTTGAGCGATAAGTTGTGATCGTCGCGCTTATACAAATCGCCTGAATCAAACACCAGCGTTCGCACAAACATCTTCGGGTTAAAGCGATGGTTTGGATCAACAATGGTATAGCCATGATAGTTTTTCGCACCCGCTATGCTGGTATCGGCTTCATTGCTATAATCGGCATATACAATAATATTGTTGATGCGGTACTGACGGCGTGCAGCCGCAGGCGTTACATCTTTTACTTTCACCGCCACATCTACCTGATGATTGCCAACGATTGAATCCACATCGGCAACCATATAATCGGGACTGAAATAATAAAAGCCTTTGTTTTTTAAGCGTGCATCAATGCGTTCACGTTCCAGTTTTATCACATCTAAATCATACGGATCGTTGGGGCGCAACAGCGAACGGCTTAACGCCCGTTTTTGGGTTGCATCTTTACCCACAATATTGCGGCTTAGCACCGAACTGTCTTTGGGGAAAGAAATGCTGCGCATAGTATATTGATGGTGCACATAAGCCGTAAACTTGCCCTCAAATTTGCGGTGTTTCACTATCGAATCAAGTGTTACCGTATCATTAAACCAGCCTCGGTTGTCAAGGCGGTTTTCCATTACAGCGCGGTCTTTATCCAGTGTGCTGTAAGAGGCGATTACCGGTGGTTCGCCCAGTTTGTTTTTGATCAAATAACGCAAGCCCTTGCCTCTTGGCGTATCAACCATATTGTATAAGGTCAGCTTTAAACGGATGCCTAATATTTTCGAGTTTGGTTTTGGCCGAATAAGCGATTGCATATCACTTTCTAATGCCTTTTGCCGCTTCTTCGAAATGTTTGGTGTGGCTTTTATTTTTATAGTAGAACCAATGTATAAATCTTGTCCTGGTGCTAAGTGTTTGGTGTTATCACAAGCAGCGAACAACAGGATGATGAATAAAACAAAACAATATGAAAACCTATAATTCATTTGGTATGTCTATGTTGTTGCCGAGAATGTCAGCTTTTGTTTTTATGATAATAATGGTTGATGAACTGTTGCTCAATTATTGACTAAGCGTACAAGAGTGCGACGCAACGAAGCTCAAACGGAGCTTTGCAGCCCGGTACATAAAACTGTATTTTGTATTTCTTGCTTATTGAATCTTGTAGCTTAGTCCTTGTTTCTTGTAACTTACTTCTTACTTTCTGCCGCCTGCTTTTGTTGTTTATCCTGTTCTTCTTTTTGCGCTTTCTGCTCTTCTACTTTTTTATCCGTTTCCTTGTTCTTTTTACGAACTTCTTTTGCCACTTTATGCCTTTCAAAAATTTCTTTCAAACGGTTGTAATCATAGTTTAAAATAAAGCTCAAGCCGGTTTCTATTACCTGACCTTCAGCTACACCTTCATAATTGTTGCGGCGATAAGCCTGCAATAAATAACGACCATCCTTGGTAAGCTGATAATCTACCGATACATCACCCGCAATGTTAGAAGCGGCTTTGTTACTGCCTTGCGGATTTTCAACAGCGAAACTACTTCCTACATTCACTTTAATTCTATCATTCAGCAAACGCTTGCTCACACCTACTTTCAAGTCGGTGCTGTTTTGTGCTGTGCCGGTTGAGTAATCCTGCTGCGATTGCAAATCAAAATTCAAATCAACTCCTTTCACAAGGTTGCCAGCCAACTTGTTTAGCTGATCGGTAAGCAAACTCGCCGCACTGCTGCGAACGGCGCCTTCTACGCCACCGCCGCCACCTGAGCTTGCCAGCGGGTCTTCCTGCACAAACCTGCCCAACAGCAACAAAGCAAAAGCTTGTTTGTTTATCTCAGCTTCATCGCTACGCACTTGTTGTAATTTGGTATCTACATCAGGCCAACGTGTAAGCAAATCCTGTGGCAGTGTAATGTCAAAAGTGATGGTAGGTTTCAGCATTTCGCCGGTCATGTGCAGGTTTACATGGAACGGCAGCTTTTCTTTATAAGTGGTTTGCACTGCCTGCGGAGCACTCGCAATTTCAGACTGCATCAAATCAATGGGTGCGGTGTTTGCAAGATAGGTAGCTGTTATGTCAACCTGTGCAGAAGTAGGATCGCCCGTCCAGATGATGGTACTTCCCTGCCTTATGTCGAACTTTCTTTTCAAAAATGAAAGCGATAAATTGTAAGCGCCTTTTGATACTTTGTAATTGCCGGTCAAACTTATTTTTCCACTTTTATCAATGCCGGCGGCAAGGTCGGCAGCGCCCATAATGGTTAAGGCATCACCGCTTCGTTCATCAATTACAACAGTGAACCTCGCCGTGCTATCAGTTTCAATATTTGCGGTTACATCCAACCCTTTCATCTGGGTTTCACCAGTGATGGTATCGGTAATGGAAGGCATTGGCTTGTTTCGTTCCGGATGGTCTTTGTCAACAAACACTACCACACCTTCGCGGGCTTCTACTTCGGGGTCGCTGCTTGGCAATACGAGTGTAAAATCCGTAGGCTTGTTTACGCGAAGATTGGCATTGATGCTGGGTGCATCCAGTGTGCCGGTAACATCAACATCAGCATCAATGTTCATTTTGCCGTAAAACAAATCTTTGGTGCCTTGCTTTTTATTGACTGCTTCAAAATTGTCGGTACTCAGGTTCAATGCAAAGCTGTAGATTCTAAAATCAGTAGTTAAAATATCACCATCAATCACGGCTCGCGCATTGTTGGCATCGCGCATGGTGAATTCATTGAAATGAATGCCCTGGTTGTCTATATCAATGGTTTCGCCGGGCAAGGTTAAACGCTCGCCCGTAATAGCAGGAATAATGAATGTGCTGTCAAAATGCAATGAGCCATTTACAGTTGGAGCACTTATGGTTCCCTGTATGGTTGCAGCCCCTTTTAACTCTCCGCCAATATCGGTCAACTGATCGCCGGCAAAGGGTTTCACCATCGCTAAGTTCAAACGGTTGAGCGCCAGTTGCAAATCCATCCTGCTTTCACCAGTATAATATTTTCCATTGATTTGAACATCGGTGTTGTTGCCAACCAATGCAATGTTGGCAGCATACGTATTGGCTTGTTCGTTGTTTACTTTTATCGATAAATTGCCTATTGTATCGCGTTTGTAAACCAAATTGTTGATGGCTAAATCAGAAGTAAAAATGGGGTTCTTCATTACATCTTTTACTACTGCATTGCCATTGATAGAACCTTCTACCGGAATCGAATCTTCGTGTGCAACTTTTGTTATCGTAGCAATTTGAAAGTTATTAAAATCAACCTTGATGGGCGCATTCGGTGTTTGCTCTGTGCTGTTGATTGTAAGCGATTGACCGTCTTTACTAATAGCAAAATTGTTCACTAAAATACCAGTAATAGAATCATATTGAATGAAGTTTCCCTGCGCTACATTCCATCTGTCGTAATCCAATACCAGTGAGTCTTTCAGCCCGAACTTGACTCCGTTTTTTATTTGGCTTAACAATCCTCCAAGCGCATATTGAAGTTTTCCTTTTTGATCATCTGAACCCAGGTTGAAATCAAGTTGATTGTGAGCCAATGATGCCATTAGTTGGGTTTTGAATAATTCAATCGAACCCACCTGAAGATCATCAAAGCTCACGCCCAGATCCAACTTATCGGCGTTTGTTTTTGCCCCAATTTTTACACTATCAATCAGCGTTGAGTCTATTAAGATTTTTCTTCCATTCACTGCCAGTTGCAAATTGTTTTGCGCGCTGTTGAATGAAGAAGTGAGCGTTAATGAATCGCTGCCTTTTAATGCCGGAACAAAATCTAACAGCAACCCTTGCGGAATGATGGTAGCATTAAGGTTGAAGTTTTGCGGAGCGAATTTTTGCGCTTTATAATTGGGCAAATTATAATACTGGTTGATGGTGGCTTGCAACGCTGGTGCTATCTCTGTTAATTTGTACTGGCCGCTCATGGTTGCCTTAATAACATTGGCAATATTCAGGTCAATGTTTTTTTGTTGTGGCGTTGCGGAAGCTATCAAACCAATGCTATCGGCAGTGTACGATTTTTCCCCTTGTGTGATGTTTAAATCAGTGATAGAAATTGTGCCGTTCAACGAATCAACATTTGTGACCGGAACATCGGCAATGATATGACCATGAAAGCCTAATGTATCCGTTACCAAATGCAGTGCATTCAGGTTGATGGTATCGAGCAAAAGATTAAGTTGAACCGCCGGATATTTAGGTTTGATATCAGCCGTTGCATCCAAATTTAGAGAGATGTTCGGGTCGCTGCTTACCGCATTCATAACGGCTACTCCGTTGTTCAGCGTACCGTTCAAATCTATGTTTTGATAATTGTAACCTTTTACCTGCGCAGCCAGCACACGAACAGCATATTTCAGGTTGGCTTTCTTCATGTCGGTGCCCCTGCCGCTTACGTTTGCATTGAGCGAAACGGTTCCAACATTTTGTTCTTGTTTTAAAAGATAACCAAGGTTTAATTTATCAACCACAGCCTTTACACTATAGGGCGCATTGGGGTGCATTCCGCCGGTAACTTTAACGTTGCCACGGTTCGTATTCAAAGCCAAATCAGTGTTGAAATCTTTCATGCCACCTTTAAAATAACCTTTGATAAACAGGTTATCGGGCAAGCGAAAGTTCGCCAATTCTTTCGCCGGAATAAAAGGAAGAATATCGTTTTTAGAAGCGCTGACTTGCGCAATGTTCACATCTGCATAAACTTTTTTAGAATCCGGCAAACCTTTGATTTTGCCCGATAATTTTACCACCACATTTCCCCATCCGCTCAACTCAAATTGTGGTATGTCTAAATCTTTTACATAGCCTCTGATTCGTGTGTTTATTTTCAGCACTGTATTCTCTTTGCCACGTAAATTTCTTTTAAACGTAGGCATGAAAGTGAGAATGTCTTTCGCACCAATTTGTGTTTGCAGCAAATCGGCATCAATGTATAAATTGCCTATATTTTTTGAAATGGCATCAAGCGATGGATAACTGACAGCGAGTTTATCCTGGATGCTTGAATTATCGGTTTGAATGATCAGATTGTTTAAACTTGCACCAGTGTCAGTATAAACAAAAGCTGTTTGAAATTTACGCAAATCCAAACCACTTTGGTCTTTAAATGTAAGCCTGCGAATGTTACCATTGTAATAGCTTGGCGTGAATGCAAGACTATCGCCTTTCAGTGTAAACGAATCTATTAGCAAATGGCTGTAATCCAATCCTGCTGCGGCTTTCGGCTTGTTGTTGTCATCGTACTGAAAGGTATTGTTGTTAAAATCAACCTTGCCCAATTCAATCTTCCAGGGGTTTTGTAAACTCTCACCGGTTTTTTGTGTTACCACTTGTTTGGTATAAGTCGCTTCTTCCGATTTACCCAATGCAATTTTTGCTTTCGTATTGTTCAGCGCAATGTCATTTAAACGAATATGAAGCGTTTGCAAATTCATGTCGCCGGGATGCGTTACCAGTTCGCCTAAATGCAAATCGGCAAGCAATGCCGACACATCATTTTTATAATTGAAATTAATGTTTTGAAGTGTAAGCGCATTTAAATTAATAACCGGACTGGTTGATTTGCCAACCGTAGTCGTATCAACATAGCTTGTATCTTCCTGGATTAGCGGCTTGTACTGATACACATTTGCAACAATATCTTTTATAGTAATATCGGGGATGGTGTAAATGTTATGGTCTAAATCAAATTTGGTAATGCGTGTGGTGAAATTGCCCAGCTTAAAATACACATCATTGCCGGTTTCATCGTCTTTATATTTTGCAACGATATTGTTGAGCACAATTTTATCCAAATGAAACTGCATTGTACTGGTGGTATCTTTGGGTGTTGGCGTTTTCTTTTGGTCGCTGCTGAAAGCGTTAACGATATACTGAAAATTGAAAGTAGTATCAGATTTTAAGCGATAAATATTAGCGTAAATACCATCTAAAGAAAGATAACTCACATTCACCTGGTGATGCAGCAAACCAAACATGCCAATGTCAACGCGAATCTCTTTTCCGGCAAGTAAAGTATCGTGTTTTTGGTCTTCAAAATAAACGCCTTGCAATACGATTTGTTTGGGAAATGCAATGCGCAGCTTAGTGATGGATACTTTTGTTTTTATCTTACCTTCAAGATAACTGACTGCTTTGTTTTTGGCAAAATTTTGTACGGCAGGAATCTGTATCGCCACAATAACAAGCAATAGCAGGAAGACGATGCTTCCTGCTATCCATGCGACAACTTTTAAACTCTTTTTTACGATGCGATTCAAAAGGGAGTAGCTTTAATTTTCAATCAATAACGGTGCTACAAAATCTTAGCAGATTTTGTTTTCTTCAAGTACAGCAACGGCCTTTTGGGTTTTTTATTATGCTCTGCGAATAACAGCTATTAAAATAGAAATGATAGCAATCACCAGCAAAATGTGAATAAGCCCCGATGTATTAGCGCCACCGGTAAAAAAGAATTGCCAAACCCAAATGATAATGCAGACAACTGCGATGAGGTACAGAATGCTTCTCATGATACTTCGATTTTTTGATGTGAATGTTTACGTTTATTGATATAATTCAAAACGCCTTTAATAGCAGCAGCAGTACCTGCTTTCTTCACAATATTCAAAACGCGGTCTTTCAGTGTAATGCCCTTTTGCTTTTTAAAAACCGAGAACAAACCCGTTGCATTTTTGATAAAACCAAAACTGTTTCTTATTGCTCCGCCAGTAAGCAGAAACGGAACTACTTTCATTAGTGCAGAAGGAACGGCTTTGCCCGCACTGCTCAAAGCATATTTTCTTACCTCACCCGGCGCTTGCTTAACATGATGTTTTAGTCGCACTTCATGTGTAGCTATGTCGCCTTTTATTCTTGCAATTTCGCTTTGCAAATCCTTCAGTGTTTTTACATGCGATAAATCTCTGCTATACTTTGCCATCACTTTTTCTTAAGAAAGTTTTGAATCATTTTATGAGTAACAGCATTACCAAACAACTTCTTGCCGAAGAAGACTACCAGTAGTATCAGCAATAAATAAATGCCTGCTACAATACCAAAGCCTGCTGCATAACTATCCAGCCAATGGCTAAATAAAAAGCCGAGGGTAATGCTGATAAAAATAAGCAAAAACAAACCAAACACTACCAGCAATACGCCCGAAATGATAGCCGCTGTTACAACCGATATTTTTTCTACCGCCTGTAGTTTTACAAGCGTTATCCTGTCGGTAACATAAGCCTGAAACCGGTCTTTTACTTCGGTAAAAAAATTGGGTGTTTCCTGCGCATCTTCAAGACGCGTTGTATCGTTATTAATCGGTTGCTGCATCTTTTACGTCTTTAGCTTTCTTCTCCAGTTTTGCAATGTATTTTTTGCCTTGTGCAATCAGGTCGCTTAAATTGTCAGCCGTGTCACCATACTTATCTTTAGCCTTGTCTTTCCAATCGTCATATTTGCTTTTTGCTGTGTCCTGCCAGTCATTGGCTGAGTCTGTAACATCATCCCACAAATCTTTTCCTTTGCTACTTACATCATCCCATAAATCCTGACCTTTATCGCTGTTGGCAAACAAAGCGATTAATGTGCCTGCAGCCGCACCCAATATTAACCCTGCAACAAATTTTGAACTTGCCATCATTTTTTGTTTTAGATGTTTTACTTTAATGCAAGCATTGTACCACAACAATTTATGTGAAAACAAAACATAGGTTTTGCAATCCATTCGTGGTAGAAAATCCACAAGGGAATTAGCTGTGAGCGATGAATTATGAAGTGAACGCAATGTATAGATTGCAAACTATAGAAGAAAAACAGGCAAAAACAAACTGATAAACGGCTGTGTTTTCTGATGAGAAATTTCGCCGACAAAATGATGCAGTATAATTTTGCACCCACTTCATAATCAATTTCCAACCTGTTGTATGAGAAAGATATTTCGCGTTCTGTTCATTATTGTTATGGTTCTCCTCATTGGCGTTTCTGCCATTGCCTTGTATGTAAAAACAGCCTTGCCAAATGTTGGTAAAGCACCCAATTTAAAAGTAGAAGTTACCCCGCAGCGTATAGAAAGACGTAAGTACCTGGCGAACCATGTGGTTGTGTGTATGGATTGCCATAGCCAGCGCGACTGGAACCGCTTTTCCGGACCTCTTCAGCAGGAAACGTTTGGCGGTGGCGGCGAAAGATTTGGAAAAGAAATGGGCTTCCCGGGCACTTTGTATTCAAAGAACATTACACCTTACGCCCTGCACAACTGGACAGATGGCGAGCTGTTTCGGGCCATTACTTGTGGCGTAAACAAAAATGGTTATGCTCTGTTTCCGTTAATGGGTTATCCTAGTTATGGTAAAATGACGCAGGAAGATGCTTACAGCATTATAGCTTATGTGCGTTCACTTCCTTCTGTTCAAAACGAAGTGCCGAAAAGAGACTTGGATTTTCCGGTCAATTTTATAGTCAACACCATACCTGCAAAAGCCACTTTAACTGCTTCTGTTGATACAAGCAATACAGTTGCTTACGGAAAATACCTGGTAACCATTGCCAACTGTGTAGAGTGCCACAGCCAGGTTTCAAAAGGTTCAGTGATTGCCGGAACGGAATTTGGCGGCGGTCGTAATTTTGATTTTCCAAATGGTACTCATACTCACACAGCCAATATAACCTGCGATAATGAAACCGGCATTGGTAATTGGAGTGAAGACGATTTTGTAAAACGGTTTAAGATGTATTCTGATTCTTCTTATCAAAGCAAAACATTACAGCAAAGCGATTTTAATACGCCGATGCCATGGATGATGTACTCCGGCATGTCATCGAAAGATTTGAGAACCATCTATCAATACCTGTGCACCATAAAACCGATAAAAAATAACGTGGTGCATTTTACAAAAGGATAAGATAGCTGCAAGCTGTTAGCTACAAGTTACAAGCATGAAGCTGCGAGCTATGAGCCGTGAGCTATGAGTAATAGATACATTTGCTTTCTACACTTGTAGCTTGCAGCTAACAGCTCGAAGCTCATAGCTCACGGCTCGTAGCTCACAAAGCCTTATATTTTTCCTTATCCCATTCCCACTTCCACCGGCGGTGACTCCACAAATAATTGGCGGGCTGCTCGCGTATGCGATCTTCCATAAAAAGAGCCATCTGCTTTGTAATTTCACCTTTGGGCAAACTCTTTGGGTCGGCAGTTAGCAGCACTATTTCGGAGTAGTAATAACCGCGGTTTATTTTTTTTATTATGCCCATTGCTACAACTGAATTGTTTGTACGTGCCGTTCGTTCGGGACCTTGCACAAACGTTGCCATCTTATTAAAAAAGGGAACCCAATAAGCGTTTTCGGGAAACGAGCTTTGATCGGCAACCAACACTAAAGCAAACGGATGTCTGGCAAACGGCGCAAACTCGCGCCGGTAGTTTTGTGATGAAATCAAATGCGAACCAAAACGCGTGCGGGCTTTGTAAAAAATGCGGTCAATAGTTTTATTGGATATGGGCTTGTACACCACCAGAAACGGAGATTGCAAATTCATACCATAAGCCACATTTCCATATTCCCAATTAAAATAATGCCCTAAATGCACCTGCACATTTTTGCCGGTTTTGCACAGTTCGTTCAGCAATTCGTAATTACCGGTAAAGCGTTTATCTAATTCTTTTTTTGAAATGGAAAGCAGCTTGATAAACTCAATCCAGTTATCAGTAAAATTTGTATAAAATTCCCGTTCAATTCTTTTTCTTTCCTCATCAGTTTTTTCGGGAAAAGCAATGAGCAGGTTTTGTTTTACCACATTTCTGCGATACCGGATAATATGATATAACAAGAATGAAATGCCATCGCTTATTACATACATCAGCCAAAAGGGTAGAAGCGAAAGCAAATAAAAAAAGCCATACACAATATAGAACATAAGAGCAAAGATAGAATGAGCCACAAAGTCGCCAAGACGCAAAGTTGATAATAAAGAATTTGTGTCTTAGTGTCTTCGTGGCAAAGCATTTACAAAATAATATTCTGCAACAACCCGCTTTTTTGTGGATGATCGGTGTTGTAATGCAAGCCTCTGCTTTCTTTTCTAAACGTTGCGCCTTTTACAATTAAGTAGCCAACGCTGATGATGTTTCGCAACTCAAACAACTGTGGCGATACACGTGTGGCTTTGTACAACGCTTCAGTTTCATCAAACAATAAATCCAACCGTTTGGAAGCGCGATGTAAACGAACATCAGTACGAACGATGCCCACATAATCGCTCATAATTTGTTGCAATTCTTTCACGCTTTGCGTGATCAAAATCATTTCTTTAGGTTCGGTTGTGCCTTGCTGATTCCAATCGGGAATGCCGGTTTCAAATGCAATGCTGTCAACTGTTTTAGCACTATCAGTATAAGCGCGATGACCAAACACCATTGCTTCCAGTAAGCTATTACTGGCAAGCCGGTTGGCACCGTGCAAACCCGTGCTGGCACATTCGCCACAGGCATACAAATGTTGAATGGAAGTGCGTGCCCATTCATCCGTTTCAATGCCGCCACAACTGTAATGTGCAGCCGGTGCAACAGGTATCATTTGCTGCGCCACATCAATGCCAATGCTCAGGCATTTTTCATAAATGTTAGGAAAATGATGAATGAATTTTTCGCCATCCATGTGCCTGCAATCGAGATACACATGCTCGGTTCCTGTGCGCTTCATTTCGCTGTCAATAGCACGGGCAACAATGTCGCGCGGGGCTAAATCTTTCCGCGTATCATAACGTTCCATAAACGCTTCGCCTTCTTTATTTCTTAAAATGCCGCCATCGCCGCGCACAGCTTCAGTGATTAAAAAAGAAGGCGAGGTGCCAGGCTCGTACAATGCGGTTGGATGAAACTGGATGAACTCCATATTTTCAATTCTTCCCTTGGCACGATACACCATGGCAACGCCATCACCGGTTGCAATTTTTGGATTGGTGGTGGTACGGTATGCCTGTCCGCAACCGCCTGTTGCCAGCACCGTTATTTTAGCCAGTATGGTTTCAATGTTATTGGTTTCTTCATTCAGTACATACACACCATAGCAACAAATATCAGGCGTGGCTTTCGTTACCAGAAATCCTAAATGATGCTGTGTAATCAAATCCAAAACAAAGCAATGTTTAATAAGCTGAATGTTCGGATGGTTTTGGATTTGCGATAATAATGCACGTTCCAACTCTCTGCCTGTAACGTCTTTGTGATGCAGAATGCGAAACTCGCTGTGTCCGCCTTCGCGTCCCAGGGCATACTCGCCCGTTTCATCTTTGTCAAATTCAGCACCGTAATCAATGATTTCGTTGATGCGTTCAGGACCTTCTTTCACCACTATTTCAACAATCTTTTCGTTGCACAAACCATCGCCTGCAATCAGTGTGTCTTCAATGTGTTTTTCATAGCTGTCTTTAGCTTCATCCATTACACCGGCAACGCCGCCCTGTGCGTATTTGGTGTTCGTTTCATCGGCGCTGGTTTTGGTAATCACCAAGGTTTGTTTTTGTGGAAATTGTTGTGCAATTTTTAAGGCATACGTTAAGCCCGCAATGCCGGAGCCAATTACTAAAAAATCTGTTTGCTGCATGTGTTATGATTTATGCGAAAACGTTGATAGAATCCTTCTTTCTATTCAAAAGCAAACATACTACTGATGTTGGAATGATGAATGAATGGGGTGGGTTTGGTTTTGCCTCTTTTATATTTTGTTTTGTGTTCACGGCGTTCCGTAATTGCTCTCAACACGATGCTGGAATTAAAAAAGCGACTGGCCGTGGGAAACTTATACTGTAATGTTAACCTCAATTTTCTCTACCGGTTGGTATCCTCACCTACCGGAATGTTCACTGCGAAGTTTCGGTTGTTGAGAATGCCAACCGATAGAAAATCAAATTCAATTTATTCCTTGACTAAGCCACCGTATATTGCCCAACTTTCCTGCTGTTAATGGACAATAACAAATTGGGCACAAAGCCACATTATCAAATATTAGATGGACTTCGAGGTGTAGCAGCTATTATAGTGGTATTCTTTCACCTTGCTGAGCCGCTTTCCAGTAGCCATCTGAATAATGTCGTCAATCATGGTTACCTGGCAGTTGATTTTTTCTTTCTCTTATCCGGCTTTGTAATTGGTTATGCGTACGACGATAGATGGAATAAATTAACCATCAGCGGCTTTCTTCGGCGCCGGTTCGAGCGGCTGCAACCACTCGTTGTATTGGGTATGACGCTTGGCGCCATTGGCTTTTACTTTACCGACTCAACTATATGGCCGCTCATTCATACCGTTCCTGTGTGGAAGCTTATCATTGTTTGGCTGTTAGGATGTACAATTTTACCCATCCCACTTTCTATGGACATACGCGGCTGGCAGGAAATGCATCCTCTCAATAGTGTTGGCTGGTCATTATTTTTCGAGTATATAGCCAACATTCTCTATGCGCTGGGACTGAGGAAATTATCTAATAAAGCATTGGCTCTTTTTGTAGTAGGGGCAGGTATAGTGCTTCTGCATTTTGCTGTTACAAACCCGAACGGAGATGTTACCGGTGGCTGGACATTGAATGCGGAACAAATGCGCATTGGGATAACGCGTACGATATTTCCATTTTTTGCCGGTTTACTTCTTTCGCGGGTAGGGAGGCCAGTTCATATAAAAAATGCTTTCTTATGGTGTAGCGTGCTGGTTGCGGTTGTTTTGCTGATGCCAAGAATAGGCGGTGCAGAACATCTCTGGATGAATGGTTTGTATGAAGCTTTTTGCATCATCATCGTTTTTCCACTCATTGTATATATGGGTGCCAGTGGTGCCGTGCATAGTAAAACGGAAGATAAAATTTGTAAGTTCCTCGGCGCCCTTTCCTATCCTTTATACATGACGCATTATGTGCTCCTTTATTTTTACGTGGCATGGGTAAGCAATCACAGCGGCATTACATTAGGGCAGGCCTGGCCATACGCCCTGCTCACATTTGGGGGCGCTATCGTGTTGGCTTATGCAAGTTTACAATTGTACGATGAACCGGTAAGAGCCTGGCTGCGAAAAAAGCTGAAGTAACAAAAAGGAAAGAATATCATTTTCTTTTTCTTCTACATTTTCCTGTGGTTTTCCCCTTTATTCTTTCCAAGTTCGAGCATCGTCTCTCAACGAGGACGATGCTCGAACTCTCATGATGAATGAACTGGCTATGTTTGGTTTTGCCCTTTTTATTTAGACAAATACGGACTTTCAAAACCCAGTTTTTGTAAGCCGTTTTGTATCTCAGGACAACTCATAAAGAGCCTCCACAACAAGCCACTGCGGTAGTTTTCAATCATCACAACAATTGGTCCTTCATCAATGGCTAAGTAAGAATTCGCAACCCAGCTTTTGCTTTTGTTAAATGCATCTTTAAAGCCATATTCACCCCAGATTTTATCGCCCAAATCATAATAAAAATGCTTCAGCGCTTTCATGGAATATTCAGGTGTGTAAGGCATGGCGGAAAGAGCAGCCGTTGGTGCAATGGTACCGAAATCATTCGTTGGCGAAAAAGCATTGTAACCATCGTATGTATCACATGCTGTTAAGCCCCAGCAGTTCTCACCATAACCCGCAAAATGGTTCGGATTGAGAACGCAATGTTTGTAATTAATCAAAGTATGACTGTAGTTCTGTTGCCAGTAATCGGCATATTGATCTTTTAAGTCGTGCGGGTTTAAGCCGAGAAAAGAATAATGCGTGAAAAACAACGGTCCACCATAATCAAAACCCAACGGCAATTTCACACCGTAAAACTCTTTGCCATTGATAAAATGATTGCTTTGCGCCCAGCAGTTATCGTACACTTTTTTAGAGATGGAATACGTAGGTGAGGAAGCCGCGAGAATATAGGTAATCAACGTTTCATTCCAGCCGCGCAATTCAAAGTTCATTGCCCAGCCATTATTAGGACTCCAATGCCAATATAACAAATCCAAACCACCGCGGGTATGCCAGTTCCATTCCACTTCATTCCAAAGCCAGGTGATGCGGTTGCGCAGCTCTTCTTCATTGTTGTTTTTGCCCGAAAAATATTGCCTTGCACAAAGCAAGCCCTGGAATAAAAAAGAAGTTTCTACCAAATCGCCGCCATCATCTTTTCTTCCAAACGGAATGGTTTTGCCGGTTGCTCCGTCCATCCAGTGCGGGAACACACCATGATAGGCGTTTGCTTTTGCCAGAAATTTTACCGTTTTCAAAAGATGATTCACAGCCGTATCACGGTTGATCCATTTGCGTTCAGTAGCTACAATAATTGCCATGATGCCAAAGCCGCTGCCGCCAGTGGTTACTACTTCATTTCCATAATCGTAAGCCACGTTGCTGCGCTCACGGGCAAGTCCGCTAACCGGATGCGCAAAGTCCCAGAAATAGCGGAAGGTTTGTTTTTGCACCAAATCTAACAGTGCAGAATCGGATAAGTTTTTCGGACGAGCCGCAGCATTGAAAGTGGACTCGTTTTTTTGTGCATTTACAAATCCCACCATCAACAAAAACAAAAACAGGAATGTTTTTTTCATAGGCAATGTGTTAGGAACGAATGTACAGATGTTGCTTCAAAAATGCCCTCGTTTTATTTTACATCATGATTGTTTTTATCAAAGAAAATAGCCCATTGGCAAGATTTGCCGCACGAAAGCTGCGTTCAGATGCAGCAGCCATTGTGTTTAATAAAACCATTCATTTGTGGGGCGCTTCGCGCGAACAATTTTTAGGCTCAACATCCTGGGTGCGGCACGAGGTGGCGCATGTGTATCAATACAAAAAGTATGGTTTGTTTTTGTTCCTTTTTTTATATCTCTGTCAATCCATCATTCATGGCTATTACAACAACCGTTTTGAAAAGGAAGCACGAAGAGAAGAAAGTAATGCTGAAATCTTAAACAACATTACGTTTCGGTAGCACCCATTCTATTTCTCCAAAATGAAACTGCGGTTGCAAGCTATCTTTCACTTCCAGCAAACCAGAAGCGGTAACACCTTCAATAATTCCGGTAAAAACAACGTTGCCTTTTTTCAGTTTTACGGTTTGGTTTCGCTTATAAAGTGCATTATTATAATCAATCAAAATGCTTTCTTTGTCCTTTTGTAATTGTTCGTAGCGCTTTTGCAGGCATTCGCAAAGTTCTTTTGCCAAAGCCACCACCTCATAGGTTTTGCCGGTAATTTGTTTCAGTGAAACAGGATTTGGTAAGGAAGCATCGAAATCGGTTTGATTGATGTTCATTCCAATTCCGACTACGCACCACTGCCAGTCGTTGCCCCGGAAATTGTTTTCGATTAAAATTCCTGCTGCCTTTCTGTCATTCCAATAAATATCATTTGTCCATTTGATGGAGACATTGTCAACCGCATACTTTTTAAACAAATCGTAACAAGCCAAAGCCGCCGTTGCAGTTACATAAAAGCTTTGCGACATTTGTAAATGAACGCCCGGCTGTAACAGAACTGATAAAATAATGTTCTCGCCGATACCACTGTTCCAGCTTTTTCCACGGCTGCCTTTGCCCGCCGTTTGCTCGTGCGCAAACCAGGCTTCGCCCCATTTGGCAGCCCCTTTTTGCGCGGCTGCCATGGCATAGTTGTTGGTGCTGTCAACCGCTATAAGTTCTGTGAAAGGTTTACCAATACTTTGCATAAATACGGTGGAGGTAAAATTATTACATACATTTGCTATCATAGTTTATCAGCCGCTTTTGCTATTGCAGAGCCCTGTAAACTGGATCTGGCAAGTGTAAAAGCAACTGATAATATCTTCTGTTAGATTACTAACTTAAGAACAAAAACGAATCAAACTTTTAAAACCTCATTTTTTTATTTGGCACCACTATCCATTTTAGCTACGCGCACCGTTCAGAAAAGAGGGAAGCTTACCACAAATTCACGACTGTATAAATCAATCATTAAAGCTATCCGCGACAAGAAAGGAGAGAATATAATTTCTCTTGATCTTAGAAAAATACCGGAAGGTATAGCTGATTTTTTTATTGTTTGTGAAGCTACCAGCAGTATTCAAATTAAAGCCATTGCCGATTATGTGCAAGACCAGGTAAAACTGCAATGCGACGAAAACCCTTATAAATTTGAAGGTTATAGCTCGTTGCAATGGGTGTTGATTGACTACGTGAATATTGTAGTTCACATTATGCATCCTGAAGCACGTAGGTTTTATAAACTGGAAGACATGTGGAGTGATGCGGAAGTAAAAGGGCATAGTGAAGATTAGTTTTTATTTGTAAACATTTTTTGGAATCATTGATATGGCACAAGACGAGAAAAGAAACCGACCTAACCTGTTTGATAGAAATGGCGTGAACGAAGACCGTAACGGCAGCAAGAAAGGTCCGCGGTTAAGCATTTATTGGATTTATGCAATTATTGCAGCTATCATATTAGGATATGGTTATTTAAAACAAACCACGCCCGACTTAACAATTACCACACTCCAGGAGTTTCAGCAGAATATGCTGGCGCAAGGCGATGTGCAGCAATTGGGGCTGGTTACCAACAAAAGTACGGTTCGGGTGTATGTAAAAGCAGAAAGCTTAAGCAAGCCGTTTTACATCAATAAATTCAAAAGAACATTGGATCCGTCTAAAATGGAAGGTCCTTTGTTTGAATTTCAGGTAACCGACTGGACGAGCTTTCACAACTCAATGAATGAATTTTACCAGTCGCATCCTACTGTTTCCCGTGTTCAGGAAAACGTAGCTGACGAGGTACAATGGTTTGGCCCGGTTGCCAATATTTTATTTACCTTTTTACTGATGGCAGGCTTATGGATTTTGCTCATGCGCAAAGTGGGCGGCCCTGCAGGCGGCGGCGGACCTGGCGGCATTTTTAACATTGGCAAATCGAAAGCACAGTTGTTTGAAAAAGGCACAAAAGTAAACATCACTTTTTCTGATGTTGCCGGACTCGATGAAGCGAAGGTGGAAGTAATGGAAATTGTTGATTTCCTTAAAAATCCTAAAAAATACACTGCGTTGGGTGGCAAAATTCCCAAAGGAGCTTTATTGGTTGGGTCCTCCCGGCACAGGTAAAACTTTGCTTGCCAAAGCCATGGCTGGCGAAGCACAGGTTCCGTTCTTTAGTATGAGTGGTTCCGACTTCGTAGAGTTGTTTGTGGGCGTAGGCGCAAGCCGCGTAAGAGATTTATTTAAGCAGGCAAGAGAAAAATCGCCCTGTATTATTTTTATTGATGAGATAGATGCCATTGGCCGTGCCCGTGGGCGCAACGCCATTATGAGCAACGATGAGCGTGAAAACACATTGAACCAATTGCTGGTAGAAATGGATGGCTTCGGCGGAGAAAGCGGCATTATCATCCTTGCGGCTACCAACCGGCCTGATGTACTGGATACGGCATTGCTGCGCCCAGGTCGTTTCGACAGGCAAATTTCGATTGATCGCCCTGATGTAAAAGGTCGTGAACAGATATTTAAAGTGCATCTTATACCCATCAAAGTTTCACAAACACTTGATGTTAACAAACTGGCTGAACAAACGCCTGGCTTTGCCGGCGCCGATATTGCCAATGTTTGTAATGAAGCCGCGCTGATTGCTGCCCGCAAAGGCAAAAATGCGGTGGACATGAGCGATTTTCAAGATGCAATTGACCGTGTAATTGGAGGTTTGGAAAAGAAAAACAAAATCATCTCTCCCGAAGAAAAAGAAATCATTGCTTACCACGAAGCCGGACATGCGATTTGCGGCTGGTACCTGGAACATGCGTATCCGTTGTTAAAAGTAACCATCGTGCCACGAGGTACGGCAGCCCTGGGATACGCGCAATACACACCTAAAGAGCAATATTTGTACAACACCGATCAGCTGGGCGACCAGATTTGCATGACGCTTGGCGGTCGTGCGGCGGAAGAGATTTTCTTTGGTAAAATATCAACCGGCGCCAGCAACGACCTGCAGCAAATCACAAAAACGGCGTATTCGATGATTACAGTGTATGGTATGAATGATAAGATTGGACATATCAGTTATTACGACCCACAGGCTGAAAATACATTTACTAAGCCTTTCAGTGAAGAGACTGGAAAACTGATAGATGAAGAAGTTAGAAAAATGATTGATGTGGCTTACGAACGCACTAAGGCTTTGCTGATTGATAAACGTGAGCAACTTGAAAAGCTGGCTAAAGAACTTCTTACCAAAGAAGTTCTGTTTAAAAGCGATGTGGAAGAATTGATTGGAAAACGTCCTTATGAAGAGAAGAAGCTGCTGGAAGTAGATGAAAGCAGCCATCATGAAAAAGGAACGATTGATGAAGGTGTTCCACCTTACGACAGCAGCTTGAAAGCTCCTAATCTTGCATAAGAAATGAGTATAGCAAAAGAACACATTTTAAATAAAATACGACAGGCACTGACACAACCGGTGCCTGTTCCGTTTCCGCAAAGCGAAGGCGCAAAACATATCTTTAAACCGTTACAGCAAGATTTAGAAGTAGAATTTGCAGAAAATTTTTCGAAGCTGCTCGGACGCTTTTGTTTTTGCGCCGATTTTACAGAATTAGTGCATCAATTAAACGAATTAATAGCAGCCCGCAAGTGGGAGAATATTTACTGCAGGGAAGATGCAATCAAAGATGCCTTGGCTCAAAATCAATTTGCTCCCAATTATACGGATAACCTTGCGGGTTGCGATGCTTCCATCACCTCATGCGAGCAACTGATTGCCCGAACCGGAAGTATTGTGATGAGCGCAGCCCAGCAAAGCGGCAGAACAACAAGCGTGTATGCTCCGGTTCACATTTGCATTGCCTACACAAGCCAGTTGGTGTATGATATTAAGGATGCGTTGCAGAATGTACAGCAGAAGTATCCAAAGTTGCCTTCGGTTATCACTTTAGCTACCGGACCCAGCCGCACAGCCGACATTGAAAAAACGTTGGTAGTTGGTGTGCATGGCCCTAAGGAAGTGTTTTGCTTTTTGGTGCAGGATTGATACTTATATTTTCGTCAATTGAATGAATTGGTTCGCTGGAGCTCGTGGCTTACAACTCTTAGGCAGGTTTAGAATGAAGAAAGTAAAATCGATATTTGGTTTTGCCCTTTTTTCTATCATTCAAACAAATAAAAATGCCTGCATAAAAGTATGCAGGCACTACTTATAGTTATCAAACCTAAAACATTAAACTATGGTATTTCTTCTCGACAACATCTTTCTGGCTGAAAGATCCTGCGTTTTGCGGTTGCGTTGAATCTTCCATAAATCAACGATACCGAAAGACTTATCATGTTGTGTGAAGTTGCTGTTGGCTACAGTTTCTTTTACTTCACTGGTTAAATTTTTAAGGTCTTCTGCACCTATATTAATGAGGGTGCTGTTACTATTACTGTTCATACATTTTGTTTTTTAAATGTTTACAAATCAGCAAGCCGTCGTTGGATGCAATTTTCTCTATCTCTGCAGAAGATAGAAGGAGCTTTTGTTATCGCGCGTTTTGTTTTTGCTCCTTTTTTCTGAATTGCTCTGCAAATGTATAAACGTTTAAACAAACTAACAAGCGAATTTTGTTTAAACGGTTAAATTAACATTTAAAAGGCTCGTTTTTAGCAAATGGTATAATAAATGTTCTCTTCTCTCACTCATAAAACGCTCATTAATTCAAACAAAAATGAAGATAGCTTTTCATGGTGCTGCACGCACCGTTACCGGCTCCAAACACTTGCTTACATTAGAAAAAGGAACTCAGATTTTATTAGACTGCGGCATGTTTCAGGGCATGGGAGATGCTACTGATGCTTTGAACGGCACGTTTGGTTTTGCAGCAAAAGAGGTGAACTATTTATTG
Source organism: uncultured Chitinophagaceae bacterium (assembly GCA_963790435.1). Classification (GTDB taxonomy): domain Bacteria; phylum Bacteroidota; class Bacteroidia; order Chitinophagales; family Chitinophagaceae; genus Ilyomonas. The sequence continues at coordinate 1,656,109 of CAWBOI010000001.1, read as the reverse complement.
CTATCTCATGCACACATTGACCATTGCGGGTTAATACCCAAGCTGGTAAAAGAAGGTTTTAGCGGTCCTATTTACTGTACCGCTGCCACACGCGACCTGGCCATGTTGCTTTTGCAGGATTCGGCTGACATTCAGCGAAACGAAACCAATATTCACAACACACATCACAAAGGAACCGGGGATGTACTTGAGCCTTTATATACATTGGAAGATGTTGAAAAAGCAGCTCAGATGTTTACCATTATCGAACTGGATAAATGGATACCCATTGAAGAGGGAACAGAAATATTTTACAACAGCACCGGACACATTATTGGCGCTGCAGGCATTACTTTACGAATAAAAGAAAATGGCGAAAACAAAACGGTTCATTTTAGTGGTGATGTGGGTAGATATAATGATGTAATACTGCGCCCGCCGGAATGCTTTCCGCAAGCTGATTTTATTATTATTGAAAGCACGTATGGCAACAGTCTTCATCAAAATCAATTTGGCACATTGGATACATTACTCACGCACATCAGGCACACCTGTGTTGAGAAAGGAGGTAAGCTTATTATTCCTGCGTTTAGTGTTGGCAGAACGCAGGAATTGCTGTATTTTCTAAACCAGTTGAGCCTTGAAAAACGATTGCCTGATGTACCCGTAATTGTAGATAGTCCATTAAGCTGTGAAACCACGCAAGTGGTAAAAAAATATCCGGATTTGTTTAACGAGCGATTACAAAAAGTGCTGGAAGTGGACAATGACCCATTTAATTTTCCTGGTTTGCGTTTTACCCAAAGTGTTGAAGAAAGTAAAATATTGGAACACAAAACAGAACCTTGTATCATCATTTCAGCCAGTGGTATGGCTGATGCGGGACGCATTCGTTTTCACATCAAAAACAATATTGAGTTTGAGCGAAACACCATTCTGCTGGTTGGCTATTGCGACCCGCATTCATTAGGTGGTCAGTTAATGAATGGTGCCAAAGAGGTAAAAATAAACGGGCAGGAGCTGGTAGTGAATGCAGAAATAGAAGTGATGCGAAGCATGAGTGCACACGGTGATATGGACGATTTGTGTCGCTATCTTTCCTGTCAGGAAATAAGCAGTGTAAGTGGTATTTACCTGGTGCATGGTGAGTATGGCGTACAGCAGGATTTTATGAAGAAGTTATTGCACAAAGGTTATGAACACGTACTCATTCCCGACATGCACGCAGTCTGTGGTTTAAATGAAATGAAAACTACAGAAGCAACGATGCCAACCTCTGCCCCATAAAAAATAAGAGGATACTTTTCAAAAAAATTTGCCTCTTTAAAGCAGGGCTGTTACTTTTGCACTCCCAAATAACAACACGGAGCGTTGGTCAAGGGGTTAAGACACCTCCCTTTCACGGAGGAATCACGGGTTCGATTCCCGTACGCTCTACTCTGAAGCCCGCACCCAGTGCGGGTTTTACATTAGAACGTCCAAAAAAACGTCCAAGTAACAACTCTCTTTTTGCTGACTGGAAACAATCTAAACAGGTTTCTATGCAGTCAGTATTATGCAAGTACAAGCCAGCACAGATCTACGCAGGTTCCTCTTGTTGGTACATCTTCTATTATTATATACATCCGCAAACCGGTAAGTGGCAAAGGTTCAAAGAATACTTTGATGTAAACCGCATCAGGGACCGTAAAGAAAAGCGCATCTATGCCGAAGAAGTTGTAAAATTCATTAACCTCAAGCTACTGCAAGGCTTCAACCCTTTTGAAGCGACTGTAAGAAAGGAAGCCGGTGGCACGATACTGCAATTACTGGATGTCTTATTTGCAGAAATCTGCAAAAATGCAAATAAGAGCATGGTTTCCTATTACCTGACCATTATGAACCGGCTACGGCTCTTTCTGACTGAAAAAGAGTACACTCGAATATCGCTTAGCCACATTGATAGCCTGGTGGCCGAATCTTTCAAAGATTGGATGCTGGAAAAACAACTATCGAAGAAAAGCATCAACGTTACACTTTCGCATTTGTCGATGTTTTGGAAGAAAGCTTTGAAGATGGGTTTGGTGTTCGCCGATCCGTTTGCCGGCGTTGACAAAGTAAGAAAAGATTTATCCGCAAAAGAAAGCGATGAAGACCATTTCGAGCCGCTCACCTTTGAAGAGTTGAAAGCCGTGATGGAGGCGGCAAGTGCTAACTACAAACGTTTTCTGTTAATTATCTACTATGCTTGGGCGCGACCAGTTGAAATTAAAAGATTACGCATCAAAAACATCAACAAAGAATCAGCCTTTATCAAATTCATTAGTGGTGCCACAAAGAATGAGCAGGGTGCATTTGTTCAAATTGTAAATCCGTTGATGGATGTTCTGAATCAAATTGACTTTACAAAATATAAACCTGATGATTATTTATTTGGCAACGATTTTTTGCCAGGTCCCAAACCGATGCATCGGTTAAAAGCTAACCTCGAATGGAGTAAAGTTGCAGCAGCTGCTGGGACTAATAAAAAAATGTACGCCTTAAAACATACCGGCAATATTGAGTATTTGTTACAGAACAAAGGAAAAGCCGATTTGAAATGGCAGCAAATGCAGAACCGGCACAAAACCAGCGCCATGACAGACCGGTACAATCGAAAACTCGGCGCTTATTTCATTAATACGGATGATGTGAAATGGCGTGCATTATAATTATTGCTTCAAAGTAGTGCTTTTGCACGGTTCAACTTCACAAGCAGCAACAGCATCATCAATCGCAAGATAAAAAGCAACATGCCTGCCTGCATCAACGGTGAAGTAGGTTTTCGAAGAACCATTTTGCGAATACTGTTTGATTTTTTTGATTATTACATTCATTCCCGAGTAACCGGTGGTTAATTGATTTCCCTGGTGATTGTTTGAATAAGACATACCTGCAAGGTCAGCCGGAACCATATTAATAAAGGCGCCATTGGTTCCAGTTCCTTTGCCTAAATGAACTGTGTCGCCTTCGTGGTAGGTAATACCGTTAGCGGCTTTGTATTCTTGAATTTTTTGTGCATGTGTTGATAATGATAAGAGTAATAAAACTGAAAGTAAATATTTCATAATCATTGGTGTGGGATGAGAAGTTAAAAGTTAAGAAAATGAAATGTTGAGAGCAAGCAACTTAACATGTAAGATAATTACTCTCGTACTTTTTTGTAGAGCCTTAAATAAAGTATCTTGTTTAATTTACTCACTACTTCAATAACTAAGTAAAAGCCCAAAGTAAAAGATATAGTATAAGTGATTAAAAGGGCAACGCCAAATGTTCGATTAAATATTTTCCAGTCAACTGGAATGACAGAATTCAAGTGAAACGAACCGTATTTTAGTGCAGAGGAAAGAAGAAAAATGATTGCTGCATGTAATGATCCTTCTCCAGCAATGGAAATCTCTTTTATCATTTTGGGCTCTTTATTGGCATCTAACGTTTTTAGCCATGAAAAACATAAAGAACTTATACCTGCTAATATTGCAAACCCGTAATTGGTTAAACCTGTTGTATCTTTTTTAAAATCTTTAAACTCAGCAATGATTATTGCAACACCCAATCCACCAAAAAAGTAGTTGGGAAGAGTTACAATAAACAGTTGTTCAAAGTTTTGAACGATATATTTTATGCATCTTCCAATTTGTTGAAACACCCATTTAAATGGGAACAATATCTTACTCAGAAGTTTTTTCATTGATTTTGGTTTATTTAACTAACGTAATCAAGATAGAACTCTATGAATACAGCCATCTAATAAAATAGATGGCGCCTGCAATAGCTGCAATGACAAGCCCAAGAATGAGATTAGATAAAACGCGGTTGTGCCGGAAGTTGTGTTGGTTAAAGCTCATAAATTATTGAAGCCTTCTTTTTAGTCGTCTCCATACTTCTGCAAGGTTTAATGCCACACCATGCGACTCAAGTTTACTCACTGAAACAACCCCAGGTATCACGTCTTCTGATTGAGATTGCCTTTTGTCATTTGAATCCACAATTTGTTTATACTGATAATTAGATAACTGCAAACTTTGTATAGCTGCATCTTTAGCTTGAATAACTGAGTGTGCTAACATTAACTGTGATTTCAAATGCATAATATTAGCTTGCCATTGCATGGCAGCAATGTCACCATTTAAAAATGCGAAAGATTCAAAATTTGGAGCTGCTGGTGCATTTATATAAATATCGAGTGCATCTTTGATATTTTGTAAAGCCTCATTGGGTTCTTTCGGAACAACTTTAAACAGAGTCCCATAAATATCTTCTTTAAATTCTGTCTCTGCCTGAATACCCAAGTCGTTCAAAAATTGGGCGAAATAAACAAGGTATTGTTTACAAGAAGTTTTCAAAGTCTCAGGAAAATTAAAAACGGTTGAAAAGATATTTTCTTCTATTTGCAGATTCAAAAGGCTATATGTTTCGTTAGCGCAGTCTTCAATGATTCTTTTTTTGTCGTTTAGAAACTCACTTATAATTGTGCTGCCGCTAATTCCTCTATAACCAATTGAAAATCCAAATTGAGCAATTTGATTATCAACTCCACTATGTTGAACAGTTGAATCCTTGTGTCTTAAACTTTGACTAAAATTTTGGAAAAATTTTTTTACGCTATAACTTTTGTTCCAATTGGAACTGTCAATTTCGATTTCAAATTCAAAGCTTATTGTTTCGTTTTCTCCATATGGAGTAAAGTATTCTACATGTGCAGATACATTCATTAACTGAATGTTTACAATATCTTCTAGTGTTATTTTCCTGAAGCGTATAAAAGCTTCTTCGAAAGTGGATTGACTCAATTCATTGATAACTTTTTTATCCTTTAGACGAAGACTTACCTGTGCTTTTCCTCTGGTTAGCTCAACAATTGAAGATTTATCAGTAAAACCATTTATTGCAACAATTTTCCTTTCTCCATTGACATTGATAACTCCATCGACAGCAATATCAAAAAATTCAACTTTCAACATAGATTAGCTTAAAAACGATTGAAAAGTATTCTAAAAAAACGCCGGTTAAAGTCTCAAAAAACGACCGGACAATGAGAGACTTTAATCTAAAAGTAAATTCGAATGAAAATGTCTCTTTCTTCTCTCAAATTTACCTATCAAAAATCTATCTCTCACATGAGGCTAAAATAAGGAATTAATGATAATTGGTTACGCATGGATTAGTACTATCAGCCAAACGTCCAGTCGTGGCTCTATCCTAAGCTGTATTCTAGCTGTTGGGCAAGCAGAGCGAAAAGCAAGCGCCATGAGGAATAAATGGTTATTGTTATGAAAGCTGTAGTTGTTGGCTAATACGATGCCTTGAGTGGAAAACCTGGCAGGCTTGATCAACTTAATTCGCCAATGGTTGAGTAATAAAAGACTAATTCATAAAGGCTTTTTTATCAAAGGACAGTGTAATTGAGAGCGCGTGGATGCGACATCTCTGGTTAAATGTCCACTTGTCAAAATCTTTGAGATGAACTCATACCGTTGTTGTAGATGTCCTCCCACTAAGAAAAGAGACCTTCGAATCGGAAAACTGACCTTATCATAGTACCAATATTGGTAACTTTCATTTTTATATTGAATAAGCGAAGCTCAATAAAATATTAGGAATGCATAAATGAAACGTAAAGTTTTCATCTTTTAATCAGTTCACAGCGAGTAATAAGAAGCAAAATAAATGGGGCGTTTAAATAAAAGAAATATAATATGAAGTATAATCCCTAAAATTGTTATTGGCAAAGCACAACAGCAACGACAATCCACTTACTATGAATACGGTTCGTTTATCAAGGCATTTCATACTGCTTGCTATTTTATTTGGTTTCGGTTTTACTGTACTGGCACAACAAAACGACTCGGTTTATTTCAACCAATTACAATGGCGCTCCATTGGTCCTTACCGTGGCGGAAGAACTGTTGGAGCAGCAGGAGTGCCACAGCAGCCTAATGTATTTTATATCGGTGTAAATAATGGCGGCGTTTGGAAAACCACCGATTACGGACGCACATGGATAAGCGTATTCGACAACGAATCAACCGGGTCAATCGGTACGGTAGTGGTGGCTCCGTCAGATCCGAATATCATCTATGTGGGTAGTGGTGAAGGCTTGCATCGCCCCGATCTTTCTGTAGGCAATGGCATTTATAAATCAATTGATGCTGGGAAAACATGGCAACACCTCGGCTTGCGGGATGGGCAGCAGATTCCTAAAATTGCAGTGGATCCACAAAACCCCAATCGCATTTTTGTTGCGGTTTTGGGACATCCATACGGGCCAAATCAGGAACGCGGCATTTATCGTTCACTCGATGGTGGCAACAGTTTTCAAAAGGTGTTTTATATAGATGAAACAACCGGCGGGGATGATGTTGATATTGATCCTTCTGATCCCAATACTATCTACGCTACTATGTGGCAGTCGCAGGAAGGTCCCTGGGAAAACGCGAAGTGGGAAGGAACGAAAGGAGGTATTTTTAAATCAACCGATGGCGGAAGCACGTGGCATCAGCTAAAGAATGGCTTGTCAGATAGTCTGGTACAGGCACACATCGCCATTGCACCTTCCAACCCAAATAAATTGTACTTGGTAATTGGAACAACAAAAGAAAATGAGTATGGAACGGGAACGGGCATGGATATGTACCAGTCGAACGACAAAGGTGAACACTGGGAAAAAATATCTGGAGACGGGCGACCGGAAGCCCGTATTGGTGGAGGCGATGCGCCCGTTATTGAAGTTGATCCAACAGATGCAAACACCATCTATTCTGCAAGTATTGTTTTCTGGAAATCTACCGACGGCGGGAAGTCATGGACGGCTTTACGCGGTGCACCGGGAGGCGATGATTACCAGAATGTATGGATAAATCCGAACAATCCAAACATCATGCTTGTAACCGGCGACCAGGGAGCTTTGGTAACGGTAAATGGAGGCAGTTCATGGAGTTCGTGGTACAATCAGCCATCAGCGCAATTGTACCATGTAAGTGCTGATAATGCTTTTCCCTACAATGTGTACAGTGGCCAGCAGGAAAGTGGTTCAGTAGGTATTGCAACAAGGGGCAATGATGGCGAAATCAATTTCCGCGACTGGCACCCGGTTGGCGCAGAAGAGTATGGTTATGTAGCTCCCGATCCTTTAAATTCCAATATTGTTTACGGAGGAAAAATCACAAAGTATAATAAACTGACCGGGCAAGTGCAAAATGTATCACCCGAAGTGTTGCGCACCGGCAAATATCGCTTCGTAAGAACGGCTCCGGTGCTGTTTTCACCTGTTGATTCAACCTCTTTATTTTTTGCAGGAAATGTTTTATTTAAAACTAAGGATGGGGGCGACCATTGGGCTATTATCAGTCCCGATCTTACCCGTAAAACATACGATCATCTGCCTGAAAGCATTGGCATTTATACGGCAGAAGCGAAGCAAACATTAAAGCAACGAGGTGTTATCTACACAGTGGCTCCCTCGTACAAAGATATCAACACCATCTGGTGCGGTACTGATGACGGCTTGATACAAGTTACACATGATGGTGGTACAACATGGAGCGATGTAACGCCGCCGGAACTAACTGCATGGAGTAAGGTTTCCATTATTGATGCGGGTCATTTTGATAATCAAACTGCGTATGCAGCAATCAACCGTATCCGGTGTGATGATGTGCACCCTTATATTTATCGTACACATGATGGTGGTAAAAACTGGCAAAAAATAACTACCGGCTTGCCTGATGAACCGATCAATGTGGTTCGTGAAGATGCAAAGCAAAAAGGCTTATTGTTTGCCGGCTCGGAAACCTCAACTTATGTTTCTTTTGATGACGGTGAGCACTGGCAATCGTTACGATTAAATATGCCTGCAAGTTCAATAAGAGATCTGACGATAAAGAATGACGATATAATTGTAGCCTCTCATGGCAGGGGTTTTTGGATATTGGATGATATTAACCCGCTGCGAGGTATCGTGGATGTAAACAAAAATGCTGATGCTGTTTTATTTAAGCCTGCTAATGTGTACCGGGTTCGCTGGGATATGAACACCGATACACCCTTGCCTCCGGACGAACCTGCCGGACAAAATCCACCTGATGGCGCTATCATTGATTATTATGTAAAGAACAATTCAACTAACGAAGTAACACTTGAAATAATAGATGCAAAGGGAAACTTGATGAGGAAATATTCCAGCAATGATACTGCTTACAAAATTCCTGAAGTAAATGTGCCTTTATACTGGATACGACCTCAACAAATTCTTTCTGCAAAAAGTGGCGAGCACCGTTTTATATGGGATCTACATTATACACCGTTAAATGAAGGCATTTCTTTCCCCATGACAGCGGTTTATATGAACACGGCTCCACAAATTACATCACCCTGGGTAATGCCTGGCACTTATACGGTGCAACTCACTCTTAATGGCACCAACTATAAACAACCCATTACCATAGTAATGGATCCGCGTGTAAAAACGCCTTTGCCAACTTTACAGCAACAGTTTATGCTCTCGCTTCAATGTTACAACGGGCAAAAAGCTTGTATGCAGTTGTTAAAAGAGATTGGAGATTTTCGAAACAGCTTACAAAAGCAAAGCAATTCCACGAAAATCATGAAACTGGATTCTGCAGCTGCCTTGCTGCAAAACAACCCTGCTAAAAACAGTATAAGTGTTGCAAAACTAAATGCTGATTTTGCTACATTATCCGGGGTTTTACAAGAGGCAGATGTTACACCTACGCAACGAACAACCGATGCAGTGCAACAATCAGAAAAAAACCTGCAAACTTTGGAAGAGAAATGGAAGCAGTTGCTACAAGAAAAGTAAAAAAATAGCTTACACGTGAGTTTATTTATTTCAATTTTATATGCAAAAACAAAGATGCTGAACTTAATAATTGTTACCGTTACGATTCACTTAATGATGATATTCCCACATCCTTGCATTAATAAAGGCGATGTTCAAACATATCATAACAATGCTGAAATCATGAGTGCTGATAAGAGCATGCGGCCATGTAACAACAATGATCCGTGTAATTGCCCAGGTGGCTTTTTTATTCACATAGATAGTGTGCCGAATCCAAACGGAAAATGTATATCCTGCACTTCATTTAAAACGATGCAATTTCCAAACGGTTTTACTTTAGGCGATCATACGCAATTGCCCGTTAAGGTTACGATTGACTGGAAATATGATACATTGAGCTGTGATAGCAGCAGGATTAGTATTATCAATATTGCTACAAGATAATTACACTGAGCAGTCTATTTCCTTCTATTAGGTAAAAGCGCATGGGCAGTAAATTAATAACACAAATTATCATAAAAACCGCGTTTATATTTCAATAAAAAACCCCTCACTTAATAGTGAGGGTTTTTTATTTACCTTTTTATAAAACTGATTACTTTCCGATTATAAAACGGTTCTTAGCAGCAATGTTATTATCTTGTTTAAGAACTACTAAATAATAGCCTGTATGTAGTTTGCCGGTTATGTTGTACAACAAATAATTATGCTGTCCTGCGCTTTGCATGCCTAAGTTTTGTGTATAAACGATTCTTCCTGCAAGGTCAATAATTTGCAATGCAGTATTGCCATCCTTTGCAAGATGATACACCGCCGTAGCGTTTGTAGTGCCTGACACAGGATTTGGAATAACTGAAAGGCTGCTTTCTACTTCAATATTAGATTCATTTGTTTTTGTAATCAATGGATTTGAAGAAGGATCTGTGCCACCCGTTATATTCACTGTATAATCCTGCACATCACCATAAGTTATGGTAGCGCAAGGGTTCGTACTGTAAGAACCATAAGATAGTTGTATCCTCATCCTGGTTGAACCACTTTTGGCAGTTGCCGGAACTGTGAAATTGCCTGTTGCTGAACTTGTTCTGGATGAGCTAACTTTCAGTACTGTTTCCCCTGTTCCGTTAAGCGTTCCATCCTCATTGTAATCAATGTAGATAGTCCAGTCTTCAGCATAACTTGTACCGGTAAAGCCAGGTGTTAATTTAACTGTATAACTCGACCCAGCCGTGAGGTTGGTAGAAACACTGGTATAATTGCCATAACCACCATCGTTTATACTTGTATGGTTGATGCTACCTATCACAACTGTTTTGATGTACTCGTAGGTAGTCTTTCCTTTCGAAGCACAATAAGCCACAGAACTTGCTGTTGTAAATGAATCTAAAGTACTATAATTACTACTTCCATTTGCACATACTGTCAGCACCTGAAAATAATATTTGGTAGCTGCAGTGAGGCTTGATAAAGCATATGAGTTAGTACTAATGCCTGTTACCGTTGTATAGCTGCCTGCGGTAGCTGCTTTCCATTGTAATGTATAACTTGTAGCACTGCTTACACTTGACCAGCCTAAAGTAGCGCTTGTTGTTGTAATAGAAGATGCAGTAAGTGTTGTTGGCGCAGTGCAAGGTGCTACGGTAGTGAATGAGTCTATAGCACTGTAAGTGCTGCTTCCGCCTGAGCAAACAGTTTGTACTTCAAAGTAATATTTCGTACCGGAGTTAAGGTTGCTCAATGCATAAGAATTGGTAGTTAATCCAGTTACTGTTGTTAAAGATGAGAGTGAAGTACCATATTCAAGATTGTAACTTAAGGAACCTGTTACTGCTGACCATCCTAAGCTGGCGCTTGAAGTAGTTACAGAAGAATATGATAATCCTGTTGGCGTCGCGCATCCGCCGGTTGTAGTAAAGTCAGTAGAAGCTGTAAATGCAGAAGTTGAAGTAGCAGAACATACAGTTTGAACCTGCCATTCATAGTTGCCACCCGCGGTTAAACTCGCTGCATTGTATGAGTTCGTGGTTGTTGTTCCGGTGCTCCATATCGTGGTGCCAACAACTCGGTATTGAATATTGTAACCTGTTGCTCCGGATACGGCAGTCCAGCTAAAGGTTGCTGTTGTATTCGTTACATTGGTTGTGGTCATACCCGTTGGAACACTGCAGGGAGCCACTGATGTAACTGGAACATGAGCTACTTGCGTTCCCCAATTGTTACCTGTATTTGCCCATTCCTGGAAAGTCCAAAAAGAATTATCGGTAGGGTCAAAAGCAGTTCCTGAAAAATCTCCCCAACGGTTGCGGCCTCCGCCATAAGTCTTATAATAACCAGCTCCGCCATTTACAAACTGGTTTGCTGTTTCAAGTGTATTTACTGCATCAGAAGCCAGGCGTAATGCATATTGGGCGCCACCATAGGTAGTTGAACTGGAAGTAGAATAGCCAATCAGCATATCGCCATTTGCATTTACATCAAGGCTTGGATAATAATACCAAATAGCTGCATTCGGGTCGGCAATACGGTCGAACTGTGTAACGGTTAATGCAGAAGGATTAATTTGCCACCAATCAACTGCTGCATTTTTTATTGTTCCTGAAGCAGGCAGAAATACACTGTGTGTAAACCACAACGAACCGTTACGGTAAATACAGCTATGTATGCGTGTATCTCCGGCTTCTAAACCTTTTGCTGCTGTTTCTCCCAATTGCGGTGCATTCACTAAGGCTGATGGCTCCTGCCATGGCTGGTTGATCCCTAACTGGTTTCCGGCAGTATATACAGGTGTAGAAGTTCCGGTAATCGTTCCAACATTCACATATCCATTTCCTCCTGAATTACCACTGTAGTCAGAAACCATGTAAACGGTTGATACACCTGCATCATAAGTTGAAGCAGGAGAAACCAAGATATTATTAGCATCTACAAATGTTGTAGCTGTTCCAGCTCCGCCTGCATATAGAGTGGCTTTGGGCCATACATAGATGTGTGTGCTGTTATTTCCTGATGCAGGGAAATCGTTACCTGTCATAACTATCCAGCTACTGCTGAAACCAAGCATTGGGTAATCCATGAAGTCGGTGGTTGCAGATGGTGTGCATTCTACTTTATAAATGTACCATGAACCTGTTGGATCTCCTGATGCTGAAACTGCCAATGCAAAGTAAGAAGGAGAAGCCGCTGTGCCAGAACCTGCATCGATACAGATAACAAACCTGTCACTGGTAGGGTCATAAATGATATGCGGATCATAATAGCCGGATAAGCCACTTGGCGAGAACAGTGTTGTTATCGAAACAGTGCTTTGCAAGGCACCTGTGCTTTTGTTATAAATATTAAATTGCTGGTTGGTGGTTTCTACAACATAGTTGGTACCCACAGCACCATTAATGTCCGGTGGTATTAAAGTTCCATTATCCAATACTCCCTGGAAGTTTTGGCTCGGAGCAGGAGAATTAGCAGCAGTGGCAGCATCAGGATTCAAATTCTTTTTAGTATTGTTGATGTTTTCAACCTTTGCGCCTGCTTTTACGGAATGAGGCTTAAAGATAAATTTGTCGCGGTCTTCCCCTTGCTCAATAAACCGGGGCTGCAAAATGACCGGGTGGTTTTTCTCAATCTCAGCCAATTCACTAAAATTAACCACTTTAGGCTTCTCAAAGCTGAAGGTCCGTTTCGTAACCTGGGCAGTAGTTTTGATTGATAGGCTCAATAAGCCTAATAGTAGTATAAAACACGTACTACGTAAAAATACAGGTGTCATAAATAGTGGTTTTTGTTTATAAAAATTGATCAGGAAGCTATAGTTTTCAATGCGTTATAATGAAGGTGCAATTCGTGTTTTGGTTTTATTTCTTCACCGGTTAAAGTGGCAAATAAAAAACTAAGATATAAGAATGTTTTGAAAAAAATACCTTTATGTATAAAAATAAAAATACCATAAGGTAAAATATTCGGAGTAACTGTAACTTACAATTTAGGGTAAACCCTTACGAATTTTTTAATAAGTTTGTTTTCTAACTGGCGGACTTTATTATTTATGAAAATAACGGCATTCCTTTTATTAATACTCATAATATGCAGCAGCGTGTTTTATTATGGGTATTTTGATTTCATGCTGTTGTACTCAAAACATATAGCAACGCGTGGTATGATGGCTGCTGAAAGCAATTCTTCTCTTGCGGTGATTAAAGTGCCGTTGAACCAACAAGATGCCTATAATGATGATGAGATTAGGATTGACGGGAATTTATATGATGTTGGAAAAAGAGAAATAATCAATGATACTTTGTTTCTTTCCCTATATCATGATACGGATGAGCAGGATATTTTATCGGAAATCAGCGAGTTTTTTAAGTCTGATGATGTTTGGGTCTCTACATTCCCTACACGCTCTACTCTAAAAAATGTCAGGATAATTTACAATCCCCAATACTGTTTTCACACCTTACTATTTTCTTTTCAATCAGGCACCCTTTCAAACATTGGTTCCCTTTGTAACACAACATTTATCTCTTCTGCTTTCAGCGATGTAATAACACCACCTCCGCGGCTGTCTTAATTCTATTTTCATTAATGGTTAATGGAAACTTGTAACGAAAAAGATTACAGGAGATTATTTGGGCAAAACCAAATTCTCCAGTGAATGATGTATTGAAACAATTTAATCAAATGACAAAAGAAGATAAGGTATATGAAACAACCATTCAGTACACAGGAGGCGTGTATTTTGTACTTCGAAAAGCTACGGTGGAGAAACAAAGTGATTTGTCCTTATTGTTTTTCTGAAAAAACACACAAGGCTAAAAACGAGATAGGACGCCATTTTTGCTACGATTGTGTAAAGTCTTTTTCGGTACTTGTAGGTACTATCTTTGAAGATACAAGGCTCGATCTCCCAACATGGATAGCTATCATTAAAGCAATGTTGAAAAGCAAGAATAGTATTACTGCTCAAACAATTTCATCCAACTTTGGTATTACTGTAAAAACAGCCTGGCTAACCGCTATGAAAATACGCTGTGCCATGGTTGACAAGGAAACAAGTCTTCATGGCTTATTTACCATTGACAAAAAGTATATTCATAAAAAGCATAAAAGTAAAAAGCTCGATAAATACTTCTCTGTTGCCGAAACAAAGAATGCAAGGGTGAAGAGGTTGAACGCAAGTGGTGGGCTTAACGATAGTGCAGAACAAATTACTGTCAATCTGGTCGGTCTGTTAAAACATTATATCAAGCAAGAAAAAAACCAGGTGGTAACAATGCGATCTTATGGTACAATGGATAAGGCAATCGAACAGATCTCTCTACAATATGCCGAATTATATAAGGATAACGGAAAGCAAACCTTGAGAGGTGATGATTGGGCGGTTATTAAGAAAGCAATTTATCAGGAAAATAAAACCTTAAGCCCCAAATATCTCCCTTTCTATTTTTTGGAGTATGAATATAAATGTAAGCGAAGAGGTGAAAAATATCTGTTTCCAGAATTTATAAAGGGTATTTTTTCGGAATATTCAAAAGCAATAATGATGAAGAATACCATCATAAAAAAGCAATTTGCTTATGCAGAGATAGTCCATCTATAAAAACAAAAGCGGTAGAAAATATAAGCTACCGCTTTTATAACAGCAAGAAGTGCTTATACCAAAATAAATAACCAGATAACTAAACAAAATGAACTGCAAACTTGTTTTTGTTTTTACCATTATTTTTATCATCCTGTCAAAGAACATTTCAGCACAAACCCAGCTATCCGGCGCTGTAAAAGATGCGAAAAATAATTTACCTCTCGACGGTGCAACGCTCACCATACCCGATTTAAAACTAAGGGCTGTGTCAGATTCGTTAGGGTATTATTCTATAAAAAATATTTCAGAAGGAAATTACGTGATTGAAATTAGTTCTGTAGGGTATGCTACCCGAATAGAAAAAATAAATATAAAAGGAAAAGTTGAAAAGGACTTTAGCTTGTTACCATCTCCATCAACACTAAATGAAGTGGTGGTTACAGGAGTTATGTCAGCAACTGACATTAAGAATACGCCTTACACAATAACAGTTGTCAACCAAAAAGAGTTGTTGCAAAATTCGGCTACTAACGTAATTGATGCAATAGCCCTGGTGCCCGGTGTGTCTGCCATTACAGATGGTCAAAGTATTTCAAAGCCGGTGATCAGAGGTCTTGGTTATAACCGAGTGCTTACCTTAAGTGATGGCGTTGAACTGGTTGACCAGGCATGGTTTGATGAATTCGGAATTGAAGCTGATCCTAACGCTGTTCAAAATTATGAGATTTTAAAAGGTCCGGCTTCCCTTTCCTATGGCTCAGATGCCATTGCCGGCGTCGTTAATCTTATTGGGGAAGATCCGCTTGCTGAAGGTCAAACGAAAGGAACTGTTTTATTGAATTATCAAACCAATAATGGCCTTTTAAATGATATGATTTCAATAGCCGGAACAAAACATGGGATTGCCTGGAGTGTACGGGTAGATAAAACAATGACTCATGCTTATAGGAACCCATTTGATGGTTATGTATTAAATTCTCAATTCAGTAATTTTAATTCAGATGGCTCTGTTGGTATTCATAGAAAATGGGGCTATACCCAATTGCATGCAAGCTATTTCGATATGTCAACCGGTATTGTTGATGGTACCAGAGATTCTGCATCTGGAGCACTGTTGCAAGCTGTAGCTTATCATGATTTAAATGGTGGTGCCCCCAGTTATGAAATGCCCACCTTACAAGAGCTCAAATCTTACACACCTTGGGTAATTGACCAAAGGATAAGGCATATTAAGCTGGTTTGGGATAACAATTTTGCAGCCGGTAACGGGCGAATAAAAGCTATATTTTCTTATCAGAAAAACCAGCGCCAAGAAAGGAATGACCCCACAATGCCCAATGTAGCAGACATCTATTATTCTTCTAATGCGGCAACTTATGACCTTCAATACATTTCTTCACAGGCAGGCAACCTTACTTTTTCTGCAGGTGCAAACGGAGTGTATCAAAATTCAAAAAGCCTTGGCACATTGCTTCTCATACCTGATTATCATTTCTTTCAAATTGGCGGTTTCGCTATTGCAAATGAAAAGATGGGAAGGCTTACCTTGAGCGGAGGTATTCGTTACGACAACAGAAAATTTACCGGTGCCAACCACTGGGTTGATTCTACAACACAGGCTCCCTCAACAGAAGGAGCAGATAATGCTTTTCACGAATTTGAAGGTTTTTCTACAAATTTTAAAGACATCTCATTCAGTGCTGGTGGCACTTACAATTTCAAAAATGGCATTTATGTCAAAGCAAATGTCGCTCGTGGCTGGCGGTCTCCTAATGTAGCGGAATCAGCTGCCAACGGAGTTCATGATGGAACAGTAGTATATGAAATTGGCGACCACACATTAACACCTGAAACCAGCCTTGAAGAAGATGTAGCCTTCGGTATTACATCAAAAGATGTTGGATTTGAAATAGATTGGTTCAACAACAATATCCATGATTTTATTTATGCAAGAGGTTTGATCGGAGTTGATGGCACCGATTCTATCAATAATTCATTAAACGCTGTTGGTCTTGGTGCTGCACCTGTGTATAAATACATGCAGACAAAAGCCGGTCTTACCGGCGGAGAAATTATAGTAAATATCCATCCTTCCGCTTTGCCATGGCTGGAAGTCAATAGTTCTTTCAGTACCGTGCTTGCAAAGCTTTCTGGTGTGCCCGATTCCATTACGTATTTGCCTTTTGTTCCGCCTTCAAGGATTTTAGCAGACCTAAAATTTACTTTGGGCAATATATCAAAATCTTTCAAAAATATTTATCTGAGAGCAGGTGTAAGAAGTGATTTTGAACAAAAAGACATTTACAGGCAATATGCTATATACAATGGTTTAAACACGGCTCTTACTCCTTATGAATACAAAGCAAGCACAACTGCCACAAAAGGTTATACACTTTTTAATGCCGGTGCAGGAATGGACATTTTTTCAAAAAGCAGGAAAGCGTTTTCAATTTTTGTGATCTGCAATAATCTTTTCAATACTGGCTATATGGATTATATGAACCGCTTTAAATATTACCCAGTGAATTACACCACTGGTAGGGTTGGTGTATTTAATATGGGAAGAAATTTTTCTGTAAAACTGGTGGTGCCTTTTTTATAAAAGCAGCAAATTTTAATTGATATGCTACAGTGCATAAATTTCTTTACTGCTGAGAGCGGATAATTAGGTTTTTAGGGTGTTTTAATTCACGCCGAAAAATAGAGTGAGCAAACAATAAATAGCTAAAGGAAACATTCCGTAAGCCCATTATTGCCAAGGCACACAGCGGTACCTAAGTGTTATTTTTTTAGTTTGACAAATTCCTTTTCACTTCACTAACAAAGTTCTCTCTTTTATAGGAGAGGCTAATGTTTGTGACTGAAATAACAATCACCTCAACCCAAATCAGCTATTCTCCTTAAATCATCAATCAAGCGGTTCGACATTTGTTCCGCAGGGACTACTCAACTAAAAGCACTGAATTGAATCAGTGCTTTTTTATTTGTATTAATACTACCCCAACAATTGCTTTAAAAAGTTTTGGCTTCAGAGGATTGCTTTGCTGTTCAATGTACCTGTTATCCCATCACCAATGCCGCCTTCCAAAAATTGACTGTACCATTTGCCCGAAGCTTTCACCATACGCTTCTGTGTAGCAAAGTCAACATGTACCAAACCAAAGCGTGGATGGTAGCCTTCTGCCCACTCAAAATTGTCCATGAACGTCCAGATAAAATAACCGTTCACAGGCACACCTTCCCGTCTTGCTTTTAATACTTGCTGTAAGTGTTGCTGAATATAGCCAATGCGTCTTGTATCGTTAATAACTCCATCCACAATGGCATCAGGAAACGCAGCTCCATTTTCCGTTACAATCATCTGCGGAATGTTTTTATAAGCACTGTAATCTTTCAGCATCCTGTAAATACATTCGGGATAGACTTCCCAGTTCATGGCAGTGGTTTCTACTTTACGGGAACTGGCTTTTACAATTTGTGCATTTATAAATGGCATGAAATAACTATGCTTTACAACTTCGCGTGTATAGTTTTGAATGCCTATAAAATCCATGTCAAACTGGAGTAAACTATCATCGCCGGGCCGCATGTATTTTTCTATTTGTTTTAAAAGAGGAAGCCGTTGAATGGGATAATACAAACCCAGCAATGGCTCAATAAACAAGCGGTTGAGCAATGTATCTACACGCACTGCAGCAGCAATGTCGGCATTACTGTTAGTGAGCGGTTCAATGAGCGAGCAAGAGAATGTTGTACCCACTTTACAACTGCTGTCCGTATCTTTTACAATTCTTGCTCCTATCGCCTGGCAAAGTGCTGCATGATGCACAGCTGGTAAAAAGTTTGACAAGCCTTTTCTGCCTGGTGCATGAATGCCTAAAAAATATCCCGCTCCGGTAAACACCATCGGCTCATTCATTACCATCCAATTTTTTACCCTGTCGCCAAAACATTTGATGCAACACTCAACATAATGACTAAACCAATAAATGATTTTCCGGTTTGTCCAACCTCCCTTTTTTTCCAAGGCATAAGGCAGGTCCCAATGGTATAAAGTAACCCAGGGCTCAATATCCAGTTCCAAACAAAAATCAATCACACGGTTATAAAAATCAATTCCATTAGCATTTATTTTACCTGTGCCTTCAGGAAACAAACGGCTCCAGGAAAGCGAGAAGCGATAATTAGGAATGTTCAGGCTGCGCATCAATACTAAATCCTGCGCATAACGATGATAAAAATCGCAGGCAACGTTGCCGTTTTGGCTGAATGCAATATTGCCTTTTTTGTTGGCAAATACATCCCAGATAGAAAGCCCTTTGCCATCGGTTTTAAACGCGCCTTCTATCTGGTAAGCCGCTGTTGAAACACCCCAATTGAAGCCGGCATCAAAATCGTCTTTGCAAATGTTCATATACTAACGAGTCATCTTTGGAAGCAGTTTGTTTAACAAAAAATGCTTGAATTTTTTAAAAGAGCTAACAGGCACAACAGCATGTGAAACCTTTGTTGAATGGTTAGATACAACCTCATCAACAATGGCTTTGGTATCATCACTATAATCTACTTCTATTACTGTTGTAGAAAGAATCCATTCCTTTATTTTGGGCAAATGTTTTTGTTTTAAGCTCCTAATTACCGGCACACCTATTAGCTTGAGAGCGGCCGCATTGCATTGCTGCTCATACTGACCTTTCATCGGTATCACCATTAATTTTTTGTGCAAAAACAAAGCTTCGGCAGGCGTTTCAAAACCAGCACCGCACAACACGCCTTCTGCGCTTGCCATACTTATAACAAAAGCTTCGTTGTTGATAGGATGGATGCTTACATTTCCTTTTGTAAAAGCGGTTTTGTTATGCTTTGAAAACACATGCCATCTGATGTGTGGAAACTGCGATGCCATTTTAATGATACGCTTGTCATCATAAGCTGGCAGATACACCGTATAATGACTTTTGTTACTTACTGTAAGCTCGCGAATTTGTTCCCTGATAACCGGCGTGTAAATGTTTTTATCGTACTGCTTAAAATGAAACCCATATTGTTTTGTAACCGGTGCATAGTATCGCAGCAAAGCTGCGCCGGCAATGTCAATGCTTTTAGGTTTGGGTGAATGATGGTTAGCAACGGCAGCCTGGTGGCTTAATCCAATACAAATTTTGTGGGCAAAAAAACAAGCCCATGCGCTTACAGGCTCAAAGTCGTTAATGATCATGTCGTAATCATTCACCGGCAACGCTTTTATCTCTTTCCATAACCGCTTTGCATTGCTTTTGTTATAAGTAGCTTTAATGTCAATGCCACCCTTTTTCCCAAACACAAAACTCAATCCGCTCAATTTATATTTGATGGGATAATCAAGCAACACTTCAGCTTCTGTTCCGCTTACCAAAATATCCAGTTCACCCTTGTTTTGTAAATGAGGTATGATGTCTCTTGCCCTGCTCAAATGCCCGTTGCCTGTGCCTTGTATGGCATACAAAATTTTCATGTAAAAACAAATTATACAGAACGGTTCAACAGGTTAAATTCCATCACCAGATGATCGAACAATTGCTTGTTGCTATCCGGTTCGTCTTCTGTAATGGAATTTTCGTCATCGTCAAAAAAAGCATCATCATGTTTGTAAATGCGCCATTTTTTATCTGCATATTCTAAAGCGGTTAAGTTTTCAATCCAATCGCCGGAATTGAGGTAAACAATGCTTCCTTCTTCAGTAACCACTTCCTTCATTTCGGGCTTGTGAATGTGTCCGCAAATCACATACTCATAGCCGTTCGAGATGCCAATATCAGCAGCCGTATCTTCAAAATTGTTTATAAATTTCACGGCTGTTTTCACGCTGTCTTTTATTTTTTTGGAAAGAGAAACTTTTCCTCTTTTCAATATTTTTTCAGAAATAAAATTTACAAAACGGTTGATAAGAATCAGGGTATCGTAACCAATAGCGCCAAGTTTAGCAAGCCAGCGCGAGTGTTGCATCGTAACATCAAATACATCGCCGTGAAATATCCAGGCTTTGGCGTTGTCGAGCTTTAAAACAATTTTGTTTCTGATGGAAAAAGAACCCAATTCAAAGCCAGCAAAACGACGCAGCATTTCGTCGTGATTGCCGGGTATGTAATATACTTTTACGCCATTTCCAATAAGCTTCATCAGGTATTTTACCACTTTCATGTGGCTTTTGGGAAAGTAATTTTTATTGAATTGCCAGATGTCAATAATGTCACCGTTCAATACCAGAATCTCTGGTTGAATGCTTTTTAAATAGAACAACAATTCCTTTGCATGACAGCCGTACGTGCCTAAGTGAACATCAGAAATAACAACAACTTCAACTTTTCTTTTGTCGCTTTTTGTATGCATAAAAAAGACAAATGGATGATTACAAAGTTGGTACAGTGTGTATGAAGGAATTGTTATGTGAAGATTACGGTTTTATTATGATTGGACGGAAAGTTGAAAGACGAGTCAGGAGTTGTATGAAATAAAAACAGTAAAGCCTGATAAGAATATCAGGCTTGCTTACACATAAAAAAACTTCCGCTGCAAAGCTCGCCTCCGGATATGAACTGATTGTGAATAAAGAATTAAGAAATTAACAAGTAAACCGTTTATATCATTGCTGTTACTACTTCTTCGGCAAAACCAAAAGATAGCGTCATGCCTGCGCCACCTAAGCCATTTACAATGGTTACGCCTTCTTCAGGATGATAAACAAAATCGGTTTTGCTATCTGTTTTTTTAGGATATATACCATTCCAGCTTTGCGCCAGCTTCCAGTTTTTGAATTGTGCAAATTGTTTGAGATAACCAATGATAAGGTCATTGATGAATTGTTTATCAAACGGATCGTGTACCAAACCATATTCATGGCTATCGCCAATGGTAAGTTCGCTTTCACCGTTTTGCGAAACCATTACATGAATACCCCATTGTAAATAATCGGGCATTGTTTCCTTATAATGATTTTTTAGTTTGGGCAATGATGCCGCAGCCTCAAAACTTTTGTAATGAACAAGTGATAAGCCACCGCAAAGCGAAGGCCCAATGCTCTGGTTGTTGGGCTGCGCAGCCAACCGCATCATCTGCAATTTACATTTGGTAAAATGGTTATTGAGAAACACATCAGGATATAGCGTTTCAAAATCGGCACCGCTGCAAACGTAGATGGCATCAGCTTCCCAGCGATTTTCACCCGAAAAAATATTGGGATAAGAAACATAAGTGATAGCTGTGTTGAAGTGAAATTGCACACCATATTTTTGGTGCAAAAACAAAGGTAGCTTTTCAATGGCAACTCTCGATTCAATAATCATTTCATCCTCACTCCATAAGGCTCCAAGCAAATTATTCGGGTTGATAGATTCGCTTTTCTGCATGGCTTTATTTTTATTCAAAGCCTTTACACTTCTTTCTTTTTGCATTACTTCTGCAAGTTCATTCACCACTTGCCATTCCAGTTCGTTATAACACAAGTGAAGGCTGCCGGTTTCGTTATACCACAAGTTGGCTTCGGTACATATTTCTTTCCAGATTCTTTTGCTGCGCATAGCGCGATCATACAAATGCCCGCTTTGCCCAATGGGCCAAATCATACCAAAATTGCGTATAGATGCACCGATTGCTTTTGCATTGCGTTCAAACACAGTAACCGAAAAGCCACGCTGGGCAAGGCTTCTGGCCATTGCCAAACCAACAATACCGGCGCCAATAACAATAGCAGTTTTATGCGGCATAAACTGTGTGCGTTTGTTTTTGTTCAATAAAATGATGCTTTCTTTTGAAATAAAAAGAAGCGATGAGCGTGGCACCAATGCCAAATAAAGAAATGATTAAAACCAGATGAATGAAGAATGAAGTCCATGAAAGATGGAGCCCCCAAAAACTTTTTGCGAGCAACACAAACACACTTCCTAAATAGCCAAAAGAATCGGAGATGTACATTAAGAAACCAACGTTTCCTTTGATGCGAAAAGATGCAATCATGCGCTCGTAATACAACGCATTAAACGGCACATAGCTCAGGTACAAACCCGTTCCTACCATCGTCATCCAAAACACTGCGTTGATGTTTTTGTTCATAAATAACAATGTTGCCAGCAATGCCACAATATAGCCGCCAATGATAATGTAATGATTGATGAGAAAGGCTTTCAAATTGTTTTTTACCAATACCAACGCGCTCATACAGAAGAGTACAATGAGCGATACAATTGTTTCGGTTTGTGCAAAGATGTCGGGCTGGTTTCCATAGCCCAATTCAATCCACAATTCATTAGAAAAATTATCTCTGAAATCGCGCAATATCGTTAGCAGAACATAAGAAGCTACAATGATAACGATACCAGGAAGGAAAGTTGCAACAAACCGTTTGCGTTCGTCGCTTGTCATTGGGTTGCGTACCGTTCTGTTTTGAATGTCCTCGGCGGTTGGCGGTGGCACATGGTTCAACAACCAAACAAACAACAGCATTGGAAAGAAGAAAATGGCGCCGGTTAAAAACGGCATCCAAAACTCGCTGATGTGCTGGTTAATTACCAGGCTTTTGCCTACCGTTTTTACAACGCCAGATGAAAAAATAAAGCTTATAGAGAGTACCGTTCCCATAAATTCTGTCGCTCTTCTTCCTTCTAAAAACGAAAACACCAAACCCCAAACCAGACCTAACGGAAAACCGTTGATAAGAAGAAAGATGATACCATAGGGAACGGGTACAAGAGCAAACAAAAACAAAGCAATCCATGAGATAGAAATGAGTACAATGATGCTGATGGCGCGTTTGCTTTTATTCAAACCTGAAATGAAACGGATGCCATAAAATTTGCTCAGCATGTAACCAATAACCTGTGCAATAACCAGCCATATTTTGTAAGACATGCCTATGAACGATAAATCTGTAAAAGCCGCAGCCGTAAAGGGTTTGCGAAACGCATACATACAAAAATAAACACCAAAAGAACATACCGCTGCATAAACGGCTATCACGGGCAAAGGTGCTTTTGCCAAGCGTTGTTCCAAGCTTTTTGAATGCAGCATAAGCTATGAGTTTTGGAGAATATCAATTACCTCTTTAACATCATCAATTATAAAGGATGGCTCGTAAGGTTCTAATTCTTCGCGCGTGAAAGCACCTGTTGTAACCGCAATGGAATATAGGCAGTTTGCATTCTTACCTTCCTGCACATCTACTTCGGTATCACCTACTTTAATTACCGTTTTTGAATCGCTGATATTTGCCTCATTCATCATGCGTTGAATCATGTAAGGAGAGGGGCGACCAGCAGGCACTTCATCACTTGATACTACATAATCAACTACATCAGCATTTCTCCAGTTCAATCGTTGTATAAGTACATCAGTAATGTTTTTTGAGAAGCCTGTATCCAATCCAATTTTAATTCCTTTTTCTTTCAAAAAAGAAAACACGTTAATCACGTTGGGCAGCGGAAGAATTTCGTTTATTGTTTGATAATGCTCAATCATTAACTCTAAGAAACGCTCATGTATTGCGTTGATGTAATCATCTGTAATATGGGTTTTGTTTTGCTCATATTCTTCAACAATTTTACGGATGGCCTCCGTTTTTTTATAACCCATCAGCGCGGTAATTTTATTCATGGGAACAACGTAGCCATATTCCTTGAAAGCTGTCCAAAAAGCAGTAGCAATTTCGCCGTTGTCTTTTACAGTGGTACCGGCAATGTCGAACACAACGAGTTGAATATTGTTCATTGTTTCTTTTTACAAAGTGGTAATGTGTTGTTTGTGATTGTAAGTTAAATGATTCGTAACTGAAAGTTTCTTCATTTCTTTTAGGCTACGGTAACTCAATTTCTATGACTTAGGTAATCTTCAATAAAATTTTTAAACAAGCTCATAGGAAGCAACACTGCGTTGCTGTCTTTTGCACCTTCATCCCACAAACGAACCTGGATGATTTCTTTGTGATACGGATGATTTTTAAACGCCTTTATTTCTTCATCATTCATTGGTCCGCCTTGCCAGTGTAAGGTTTCGCAGCTTGCAGCAGATAGCTTATCAGCATAATTTTTATTGGTTGCAACGAGGTAACGCTTGGCAGCTACATGACCTTCTACTACGGCGCAAATACGTTCACTAAAGTTGTGCTTTTGCAGGTAATCCGCGCCAATGGCTTCGTGGTTTACAGCGCCCAAACCCTTCATGTCTGCGGCTTTTTGTTTATGCCCGATTAAATGCCCGATGTCATGTAAGAACGCGCCTAAAACCAGCTCCTGGTCTGCATTTTCCTGCATGGCAAGCATGGCACATTGCACCATGTGCGAGGTTTGTGTTACGGGTTCTCCATCGTAATCGTTGTTGCCATATTCAGAAAACAAATGCATGATTTCCCTAGTGGTTTGTTCTACAGTAATTGGATGATCTGTTTGCATTTTTTAAATTGAATTAATAAAAAAGGGTGCCAGCAAGGTATGGCTATATGATATTTAGAACCTTTGTGCAGTCATTATTTTTTTGTGATGCTTTCAATAAGTTTGCCCGCTTCATCTTCCGGCTTAAAAGTAAAGCCCAGGAAAGAAGCGATGGTGGCGACAATTTGTTTTTGATACAAATGCTGCGGTTGTTTTTGTTCGCCGCTTCTTTTTGTATCTGGTCCAATTACAGCCAGCATACCATTAAGAGTAACAATCACAACATTTTCTGTTTTGCCTTTTTGAGCGAACGCGTTTGCACCCATTAAAGCGAACAGCAAAAAGCCGCTTAGCAATTTCATGTATGTACAAATTTGTTTTTGCTCTAAAATGAGGCAATGCTTAGACAAGCATTGCCTTTGCTTACTAAAAACTGAATAGGGTTGTTTATCTGCCTTTACGTTTGAATGTAGTTTGGTAAACTTACCAGTTTACCTTCTTATTTTAAAAGCCACATCTGTGCATTAATGTCATCGCTGCCACCAAACTGATTTTGCAAAGCAGCCGTTACATTAGCATTGTTAATTATAGCTTCATTGGTAGGATATTGAAAGCGCAATGGTATTTTTCCACCATTGCCCGTTCCAGGTCCGGCGCTGAATTGCGGTACGCCGGTTCTTCGCCATTGATAATAAGCCTGCAAGCCCGAATTGCGTGCATACCCCAAATATTTTTGAAGCAATACCTGGTTTAAACCATCCGCATTGTTGCCTTTGTATTTTACGGCTGGCTGATTTAAATAATTGGCAAAACCAAAGTTTACATTGTAGTTCAAACTTCCGGTTCCATCCAAATTGCGAAACACAACAGTATTGGTTCCATCTTTAATTCCATAAAAAGAAAACATGGCAGTAATACCGTTGGTGTACCACGAGGAAGCATCGCCTTGCACCCATCCTCGGTTGATGGCTTCTGCAATACAATAACATACTTCTGCATAACTTAGTATCAAAGTAGGCTCGGCTGTGTAAGAAGAATAAAAGTGATTGTAATTGTATAAAGAAATTTGTTTTGCACCCGATTCAGTAGCCAACGTACTTAAGTCAACACCCGATTCGCCTCCTACAAATGATTGGTAAGATGTATCGCTGAAACCTAAGCCACGTGCGGGTTCTGCCAATACCATTGCACGAATATCATGCAAGGCGCTTAGGTTGTTCAACAACGTTGCTGCTATATTCAATCTGCCTGCATTGTTACCATAATTGTTTGGATTATCAGGATAATAATTGTATTGGCTGTTGTATTCATACTGCAAATTGTCGTCGTTGCTGGTGAAGATGGGATATTGTGATGGGTTGTTGAAAATGGTTGCAAATTGTTGCTTGATGTTTAAATCGGCATCGCTTTCTTTTTTACTTAGCTCAATCAGCACACGCAATTTATAAGTGTTTACAACCTTTTGCCATTGCGCCAAAGCGTCTCTGCCATTGCCACCGTTTACCGGATTGTTCAATCTTTCTTTGTAATAATAATCTCCCGAAAATTCGAGAAAGCCTTTTCCTAAAAAGTTGGAGAGCATGGTGTTGGCAGAATCAAGCCACAATAAAGACTGCTTAAAAATATCTTTTTGCGTATCGTATTTTGGAGCCGGATTGCTCAATCCCTGCAAGGCATCCGTCATGGGCAAATCACCCACTTTTTCTGTCATGTTTACAAAGAAGTAAGCCCTGAAAAACAAGCCCAGTGCGTGATACGGATTGTTATCGTTGCCAGCCAGCCTGCGGGCTTCGCGTTCCATTGCCAGCACATTCCGGAGCGTTCCATAGTTTAACGATGCACTGCCCGTCCAATACTGATTGTTGCCATAATAAGTATAGTTTGAAACGATAAACTGATCGGCTTTATCTTCAAAGCCGCCAGGCGCAACGTACATGTCGTTTAAAATATTGGGCAAAACCAAACTTGGGGGAACATCTAACGGCAGATTTTTATTTTGCGAATACTGCTCGAACTTTTTTTGACAGCCCGTTGCTATCGCAAACAAAGCCGATATAAGAAAAACGAATTTTGAAAATTTCATAACAATATTTTTGTTTTTGTTGCTTAGCACTTGATTTTAAAAAACAACATTTATGTTCACGCCATAGCTTCGTGTAGTAGGCGATTGCAGATTGTATTCACGGCTGATGGAACCAAATTGGTCTCGTCCCGGATATTGATCTACATCAATATCATGAAATGCTTTTGGAAAGAAGTACAACAGGTTTCTGCCCACCACTGAAACATCAATTTTGGAAATGAACGTTTTTTGCAACAGCCTTGCCGGCAACGAATAAGTAATCACCACTTCACGCAGCTTTGCATAGGTTTTACTAACCATCGTATGTTGCGGATCGTTATAAAAACTGCTTACATAATCCTGTATCCAGTTGGTAGTAGAATCGTTGGGAGTGAAGTTCAAGCTTTTGTAGTTGGTGATAACACCAGTAACCGGGTCGTACTGTATATTGCCCGAACCACCATTCACCTGCACACCATCGCCTCCAAGAATTGGTCTGCCGTTAGCATCACGCGCGCCGCCATTGTGTTGAGCGCCATTCGATCCAAAATAACCAGGGTCGCCAAAATGAGCGGCTTCATAATCGCGGGCTTTACCAATCACACCTTCTACGGTGTTTTCACCACGTCCGCCTTCTGTTAATTTGCGCAATACACGGTCTTGTATTTTGCCGCCAACCATACCATCAAACTGAAAAGAAAGCGAGAATGATTTGTAAGAAAATTTGTTATTGATGCCCCAGCTCCAATCCGGATCGGCATGTCCTAAATATTGTGCTTTTGGCAAGTAAATAGGCAAGCCTGATTCATCGTGAATTACTTTGCCATCAGGCGTTAAAGCTTCATAAGAGCCGAACAATTTATCTACTCTATCTCCAATTTTATAAGGATAGCCAGTGCCATTGTCAATTTGTTTTGCACCACCGGCAAAAGACGTAAATACTTCTTTGTAAGTTGACCAGTTGAGCAATACATTCCAGCTAAAACCACTTCTGCTTTCAACAGGTGTACCGCTTACAGAAACTTCTTCACCTGTTCTTTTGGTGGCACCCCCATTGGTTGTAAAATAGCTTAAGCCGCTCGTTTCAGAAACATATTGGTTCGAGATATTAGGACCATCTTTATACACAAAATAAGTTCCGCTCAAACCCAAACGGTTGTTGATAAAGCGCATATCAAAACCACCTTCATAATTGCTGCGTGAAAATGGTTTGATGTGAGAGTTGATGATGTAATTGGGAGAGTTTGCCTGTGTTTTGTTATCAAAGCCCGGTGTGGTTGCAAAAGGTGGCGTTGACAAACTGTAATTGGGACCATCATACGGTGTATAATAACCGTTTCCATAACCAACCGGGCTGCCTACGCCAAGGCTTTGAAAGGCAGTGCCCACAAAGGCATCGGTGCCGCCACCTTTTACATTCGCATAGCTGCCCCGTAGTTTGAAAAAGCTAATGGCTTTGGGCAAATTAATATAATCAGAAACTGCGGTGCTTAAGGTAACAGAAGGATAGAAACCTGTGTTGTTTCCGGGTGTTAGTGCTGATGTTTTGTCAACACGACCCGTGGTTGTAACGGTGAAGTATTTTTTATAAGTTAAATCAACCGAATAGTAAGCGCTTAACAATAAAAGGTTACTGCCATAAGAATAAGCTCTTACTGGTTTTAAAGAGTTGGCAAACGTGTAAACATTAGGAACCGTTAATTGGTCGGTGCTCACGTAGCTTGATGTAAACTTCATGTTACGCGCTGTTCCGCCTGCAAAAGCACTTACTGATAAACCACTATTGGCAACGTTCTCTTTGTTGTAACGAACCAATAACTCGGAGTTGTTTTCCCACAAGTCACGGCGGTCTTCACGGTAGTTGCCATGATTGTGTTCATCGCCGTAAGGATGTGCTGAAAAAGGTTCTTTTTCAGTTCTTAATAAATTATAAGTGGTGATGTTGGAACGCAGCATCAGGTCAAGGTCTTTGGTGAAATTGTACGTTGCGGCTGCCCATCCATACAAATCATTTTTATAATGACCCCGCAGCCACTCATAACTCATGAAGTAAGGGTTTTGGTATCGCTTGTATTCAACAAAGTTTGATTGAATACCCACTTTGCCTGGCTGCCAATAGTTTATAATATTCGGGTCCTTCACATTCCAGTCGGCTCCTGTCCAAATGTCAATGTCATAAATAATGCTGTTCGGTCCGTAAGCCACATCAGGAATATTGGGTGTAAACTGCCGGTTGTAATTGATATTCGCTTCAACTTTGAATTTGTTGGTAACGTTATAGCTACCTAACACGTTTAGGTTTACTGCATTCAACTGCGTGTTGGGAGTGATGCCGGTTTGATGCGATTCAGAAGCCGACATACGCACTGTTGAACGGTCGGTAGTGGCAGAGAAATTAATATTGTTGGTAGATAAAAATCCCGCCTGCAAAAAGTTCTGCAAGTTGTTTTTTCCACGGGCTACCCAGGGCGTTGGTTGAATGTGACCTGTGAACTTTGTACCGTCAGCAAACGTGGTAACATAATCTTTGGTTGGATCGTAAGGGCCGTCATATTGTGGCAAAACCAAACCTGCATTCAACTTCGGTCCCCATACATCATAATCTTTATCGTTAATGCCAGAGCCTGTTCCGTTGCTTAAATAATCGCCAAAAGCATACTTCTGATTATCGCCACCGCCGTATTCATTTTGCACTTTGGGAACGGCAATAAAACCTTTGTTCACCTGGTTGCTGCTGTTCACTTCTACGGTAAAACCTTTGCGGTTTTTGTTGCCTCTTTTTGTGGTAATTAATATCGCTCCGTTGATGCCGCGGCTACCATACAATGCGGCTGCCGAAGGGCCTTTTAAAACGGTATAAGTTTCAATGTCATCAGGACTGATGTTCCATGTATCGGAGTTGATAGGAATGCCATCTACTACATAAAAATTAAGTGGCGAACCTCGCAAAAGAACCGTTGGTGAAGCCAATAGTTCCTGGTTGATGCCCACATTTAAACCAGCCACTTTACCCGCCAAACTATTGATGGGATTGGATTCGCGGGCTTTTACCAAATCGGCACCTTTTACTTCCTGAACCGAATAGCCCAATCGTTTCACATCTTTCCGGATACCCAGCGCTGTTACCACCACATCATTTAACGTGGCAGCAGCTGGCGCAATTTGTATGTTCAAAAACGAACCCGTTACGGCAACCGTTTTGTTGGTATAACCAATGTAAGTAACGAGTAACTTGTCGTTTGGATCGGCTTGAATAGAAAAGGTTCCGTCAGTTTTGGTTGCTGTTGAAATATTTTTATTGATAATGGTAATGCTTGCACTAATAACAGGTTGCCGGGTAACCGAATCGGTTATTTTCCCTTCAACAGAAATGCTTTGCGCATGAAGAAGAAAGTGCAAGAAAAAGATGAGTAAAAACGTAAGTGTAATTTTGATCAGTGCGTAGTGGTGCTTCATAAACAGATATTTTTCGTGAAGCAAAACTGGCGGCTGTATGTTACCTCATTGTTATTACAAGATTACCGATATGTGATATTTTTGTAAACACCGATGTATTTTTAATCATAACCTTATACTGAAAAGGTTGATTGTAAACTGATTAAAGCAACTTAGGTGTAAAAATGATTTAGGAGTCAATTATAGAGGAAGTTCGTTATCCAAAAAGGAAACACAAAATAATGGCAAAAACAAAACCATACAGGCAACGTGTGTTATTTGCCAAACAGTTACTACTGTTTACTTTTTATTGCCCTGATATGTAATCTTAAAAATCGTTCCGTGCAGATCATCCGCTACATACAAAGCGCCATCAGGGCTTTGTGCAATACCCATT
The DNA here is from genome assembly GCA_963790435.1 of uncultured Chitinophagaceae bacterium. Classification (GTDB taxonomy): domain Bacteria; phylum Bacteroidota; class Bacteroidia; order Chitinophagales; family Chitinophagaceae; genus Ilyomonas. The sequence continues at coordinate 1,625,446 of CAWBOI010000001.1, read as the reverse complement.
GGACGGTGGTGTAAAGCACTTTTGGAGTTGCTTGCATTTGCTTCCATGAAGTTGTCCGCAAACACTTCCCATCTTCCTGCAGGCTTGCCATCTTTGAAGGGTACAAATGCAACAAAGTAACCTTTTTGTAAAGGCTGCGACTGGCCGTGAAATACAATGAAGGCACCATTTTTATATTTCTCAGGAAATTGATTTCCTGTATAAAACAGCAGATCGTTGGGAGCTAAGTGCGCCGGAAAATCGGCAACCGGATTAATGTATTTGTTATGAACTGATTTCTTGCCATCACCACCGTATTCAGGAGCCACTATTTTCTTATGCTGAAAAGGATCGTAGTAAATATAAGGCCATCCTGCATCGTCTCCTTTGTGAAGCTCATACATGGTTTCAGCCGGCAAGGTTTTATCCTGTTCGGAAGTGTATAGGTTTGGAAATTTTGCATTCAGACCACCACGTCCATGCTGCAATGCAAATAACGAGTGAGTAGCTTCATTCCAGTCTAACCCTACCATATTTTTCAACCCGCGTGCATAATGAACTGCATCAGCATAACGCTGGCCTTGTTTGTTGACATTGAATTGCCAGACGCCACCTACGGAGTCCAACAGCGGACAATTCACAATACCATGTCCCGAAGCATCTATGCAGATTTCTTCATAAGAGCCAACAGCAACATATACATTGTTATTATCATCCAGTGCAATTGCTTTTGCATTGTCTCTGCCTCTATCCACAAGTCCCTGCACAATCGTTTCTGCATGAGCTGTATCGGTTACTTCTCCTTTGTCGTTCAATTGGTATTTATATACGCCGCTGTTTGAGGAAGCATACAACGCATTGCCTTTAATACGGATGCCTGTTCCGGGATAGTTGCCGAAGCCGGTACTCTTGTCAAACTTACCGTCGTGGTCTGTATCTGTTAAATAATAAATGCCTTTGCCATCTTTTAAAGCGCCGAGTTTTACATAAATACCACCGTTTTGGTTTACAGCAAGATGCCGTATAGCACCAAGCGAATCCGCAACAATGGTGGTAGCAAAGCCGGAGGGTAATTGAATCTTCGCTACAACACTATCAGTTGATGTATGTGCAGAAGTTACGCTCTTTTCCTGGTTGGAATTGTTGCAGCTTGTTACAATAAGGAAGCTTATTACTAATGCACACAGGCATTTACAGAAGTTCAATTGTTTTCTCATGATAATCATTGTCAATGCTGGTTTGGTTTATCGTATTTCTACGATTTATTCAACCGGCTTCAAATGTATTGTTTTCATACAATTTAAATATGTATGTTCAGACATTCAAAGAATGAATTTCGGTAAGTTGGGTTTACAAAGCAGCAGCTAAAGCGCAACTGATCTTGAAATTGAATTTTATAATTGTCTTTCAATCTTGCCCGCTTTAAAGACTTTTGCTTCGTAAACGAATCAACATTTTATTCATCAGACAAAGCCATAAATTGATAAAGAAGCTTTCGGTATAATAAGTATTAAGGCTTCCAATCTCAGGTAATTCTGTTTAAAAGAACAATTTTATTGAAACCTGCAGCTTGTTGATAAATTCATCAAACCGCATTGCAGGTATAATTTGTGCTTATATCCTTCCAAACTTGTTACATGAAAAACTTTTTAGCAGGGCTTTCCGGCGCTATTGCATTGAATGCATTGCATGAAACCTACAGGCACTACGACAAGGAAGCGCCGGAAGTGCAACTGATAGGTGAGGAAGCCCTAAGCAAAATTGCAAAAGCGGCTGATATACAACCTCCAAAAGGTAAGAAGCTATATGGCTATACGCTGGCTGCCGACATTGTTTCCAATGCCTTGTATTATTCATTTATCGGCAGAGGCAAATCAAATTATGTAACCAAAGCGATAGTGTTAGGCGCGCTGGCAGGCGTGGGAGCTTTGACATTAACCAAACCACTTGGCCTTAATGATAAGCCTGTAACAAAAACCGGCAAAACCAAATTGCTTACCGTAGCATGGTACACTACCGGAGCCTTGGTTACTGCACTTACACTTACGGCTTTAGACAAACGCAACAGTTCTATCAAATAACAATTGCCATTTCCAAAAACAATTTTTATTTGTAGAGGCAGCCGCAAATGAGTTTTCTAAGGCCTGTAGAAATACATTATGAACACGACACCTGATTTTATACCCGTCTCTGTTTTAGACCTTGCTCCTGTATTAGAAGGAACCACACCCGAAGACACTTTTCGCAATAGTTTGCAATTGGCACATAACGTAGAAAAATGGGGTTATTACCGTTACTGGCTGTCAGAGCATCACAATATGGTAAGTGTTGCCAGTTCTGCAACTGCTATCCTTATCGGCTTTATTGCAGGCGGCACCATACAAATTCGGGTTGGCTCAGGCGGCATTATGCTGCCCAATCATTCGCCATTGGCGGTAGCCGAACAGTTCGGCACATTAGCAAGTTTATATCCCGGCAGGATAGACTTAGGGTTGGGACGCGCACCCGGCACCGACGCCCTTACTGCTATGGTGCTTCGCCGCAGCAACAACTTAGGAGCTGAAGATTTTCCGCAGCAGCTACAGGAATTAAAAACCTATTTTTCTGTTTCCAATCATACCGCTAAAGTAAGAGCCATACCCGGAGAAGGCATTGATATTCCTATGTGGATATTAGGTTCCAGTACTGATAGCGCTTATCTCGCTGCCTACATGGGTATGCCTTATGCATTTGCCGCTCATTTTGCTCCGCAACAAATGGAAGCAGCCTTTGCTATCTACCGGCAGCAGTTCAGGCCGTCGTTACAACTCAGTCAGCCTTATATGATGGCTTGTGTAAATGTGATAGCGGCCGATACAGATAACGAAGCACACTACCTTGCCACTTCTGCTTACCAGGCTTTTCTTGGCATCATCCGCGGTCACCGTGAATTATTGCAACCGCCTGTAAAGAACATGAATGCTATATGGAACGAGTATGAAGAAGCCCATGTAAAAGCAATGTTGTCATCTTCTTTTATAGGCAGTGCAGCCACAATAAAAGAAGGCATTCAAAACTTTATTGCCCGGACCGGCATTAACGAATTGATGGTAAATTCCCACATTTTTGATCTGGTTGCCAAACTGCATTCGTACGAACTGCTGAGCGAGGTGATGAAAAATGTGTTCGTTTGATAGGTTTTAGTTCTTTTGGTTTTGCCAATATTTTTTATCTGATTATCCCTTATTTCATTCAAAACCTATGCGAACTTAATCACGATTTCAATATTGGATTTAATGACTGTCCGTTTGTAATAACCTTCTGGTTAACTTTTGCAATGCGTTCGTCACTGCGAGGTACGAAGCAGTCTTTGGATAATAGTGAAAGAGGTTTGCAAATAGTAGTTAGGCTTTGCTATATAACACAGACTGCTTCGTACCTCGCAGTGACGATACATTTTCCCGTTGGCTACAGTAAAAGAATAGCCGTTTTTGTATTTTGTATTCCAGCTAAATGCACTGGCAAATAAAGAAAGTGGTTTGTTTTTTACAAACAAGAATTCATTTTTTGTTTTGCATTGTTTTATTTATCCATTTGTATGACCAAACCAATCGCTTACAATTCTCTTAAATTACATTCGCCGTTACGCTGATTGATAATTTCATCACATCTTTGGAAAAAAAACGAACATGAAGAAGTTAGTGTTTGTATGTATAATGATAGTAAGTAGTGCTGCTCTTTTTGCGCAGAATAACAACGAAGCAGATACGGTTCCGCCGTATAAAAAATCAGACAAGATACCTTACTTCTCCATTCTTCAGCCTGATAGTACCTGGTTTGTAAAAAACCAGTTGCCTGAAAAAAAACCGGTAGTCATTGTTTACTTTAGTCCTGATTGTGGCCATTGCCAAATGACAGCGAAAGAATGGGTGGCTGATATGGATAAAGTGAAAGATGTTGAACTGGTTTGGGTAAGCTACCATACGCCAAAACAGATAAAAGACTTTGCCGATACTTACGGACTAAGCCATTTTAACAACGTGATTATGGGAAGAGATCCGAATTATTTTTTTGTGCCATTTTACAAAATTGAATTCACTCCGTTTATGGCTGTTTATGACAAGAAAGGAAAGTTTTTAAAAGCTTACTCCGGAGGCACCAACGCCTGAAACCATTGCTCAATTGATAAATGAATCGAAATAATACAATTGCTTCACCACAAAAAAGAAATATGAAAATTACAGTCATCGGCGCCGGAGCAGTAGGCGCTACCTGTGCCGACAATATTAGTCGCGCCGCGCTTTGCGAGGATTTAGTTTTGCTTGATATTAAAGAAGGCTTTGCCGAAGGCAAAGCGATGGACATGCGCCAAACCGCAGCCTTGCTGGGTTACGACACACGCATTGTTGGATGCACCAACGATTATGCGCAAACTGCCAACAGCAGGGTAGTAGTTATTACATCGGGCATTCCACGCAAGCCGGGCATGACGCGCGAAGAACTCATTGGTACCAATGCCGGCATTATAAAAACGGTGGTGCAAAATGTGCTGCAACACTCACCCGATGCCATTTTTATTTTGGTATCGAACCCGATGGATACGATGACGCATCTTGCCTTGCAAAGCAGCGGCTTGCCTAAAAACCGCATCATCGGAATGGGCGGTATTTTAGACAGTGCGCGTTTTAAATTTTACCTGAGTAAAGCTTTGAACTGCTCGCCGCAGGATTTGAATGCAACTGTAATTGGCGGACATGGCGATACCACAATGATTCCTTTAATACGATATGCAACCTGGAACAGCTTGCCCATAACCACTTTGTTATCAGAAGAAGAGCAAAAACAAATTGTAGCCGATACGATGGTAGGTGGCGCAACGCTTACCAAATTGATTGGAACATCGGCCTGGTATGCACCGGGTGCAGCCGTAATGGCTTTGGTGCGTTCCGTTGTTCGTGACGAAAAGAAATTGTTTCCTTGTTGTGTGTACTTGGATGGTGAATATGGACAAAAAGACATTTGCCTTGGCGTGCCTGTTGTGATTGGTGAAAACGGCTGGGAGAAAATTGTTGACTACAATTTGAATGAACAGGAGCAAACCACCTTTAATAAAAGTGCGGATGCAGTAAGAAGCATGAACGAAGTATTGAAAAGTTTATAATGATTTTTTAGGCAAAACCAAAACCCTCATTGCTTGCAATGAGGGTTTTGGTTTTGCCATAATTTTTTACTTCATTATTTATAGTGCGGCATGTGCATATCCTGAAAGTTCTTTTCGGCATTGTTCCAGTTGTTGAGAATCTCATTTCTGCCGTTATTCATCTTATCATTTATCGCATTAAAAGTGCCTACGGCTGCATTCATTTCATTCACACTTTTGTTGTAAGCATCCACATCGGCTTTGGTGCGGCTGCTTTCCGGTTTGGTTCCAAAAGCTTTTTTTATTTTCTCAAAATTGTCCTTCTTCAAATAATAATCAGTGGCTTTAGTTAAATCGGTTTCAGCCGTTTTTTTATACCATTGCAAGCTTTGTTTACAAGCCATGTATAAAGAAGCATCACCATCAAAACCCTTTACTGTATCTAATCCTTTCAGGCCTTCATCGGCATAACTAATCAGCGCATTGCGTGCCTGTTCCGCATCATTCAATTTAGCATTGTTCAAGGCTTTTGTCAGCTCACCATCTTCCCAGTTGCACTTAAAAAAAATAAGATACACTTTGTTTTGATAATGATTTAGCTTACTTGCCATGTCTAATTTATCGCCCAACTCGCTGTGAGTTTCAATCAGCTTTACATTGTATTTAGCAGCAAATACACTGTCTGCCTGATGCATCTTTTGTTCAGCATCATGAACTTTTTCTTCCGTTTTTTCCTGCAATAAAATGTATGCCTGCATCTCATCAAAGCTTTGCTCTGCAATGTCTTCCAGGTTCACAATTTTTGCATAGTCTTCATTAAACACATGATAGCACAATTGTATGTAGTCCATACTGCTTTGCCGCAATGTTTTATCACCTTTAAAGTAAGGCAAATCAGCCGTTTTCATTTTGCTGTCTTCTACACTTTGCAACACTTGCTGCCTTAACTTTTCAACTTTTTTAGCGCGTCTGCCATGCGCTGCTGCACTCATGTAAGCCATGTACTTAGCGTTCATATCCTGCTGTGCATTGCTAACAGATGTCATGTAAGCACCGGGGTCGTCCTGCGAAAAAGCAGTTGAAAGAAAGCAACATAAAATAGGTATGAAAACAAAAGAGGTTTTCAATCTCATAAGCATAAGTTTTGTTTTGCAAAATAAACGTACTAAACTATCTGGCGAGTGCCGCCAGCACTTTATAAGCAATTTTTAAAGCGGCATCTTTTTGTAAAAAGGTTTGCCATTCGTCATCGGCTTCCTGCAGATGCTCATCCAATGAAGAACGTTCTTTTTCATAGCTATTGTTTTGTACGGTAAAAAGCGACAGCAACTGTTTATCTTTTGATGATATAGTATCGGAAAAAGAAGCTGCTTTTCCTTGCTGCATGGCTGTTTGCATTTGCAAGGAAACCTCTTTTTTTATTCTTCTTTTTTCAATGTTTGCATTGTATTGCTTCAACCTGCTATAGTATGGCGATGAAGCGATAAACGAATCGGCCATAGCCTGCAAGCCCGCAGTAGCAAAGGCTTTTAGCGGTTGATAATATTTGTTGGCGTCTATGTTGGAAGCAGTTAAAGCGTGTTCATTCGCTGCCTCAGTAAAAGGCTTCTCTCTTTCTATCTCGGGCAGAACAACATCGGGTATTACGCCTGTTAATTGTGCACTGGTTCCGTTCACACGGTAAATCTGTCCATCCGTTATTTTGATGTAATTATCGTAGCTTTTGTTTTCGCGCAGGTTTTCTTCGCTTGTGGTTGTATCTAACGGCAGAACCTGTTGCATGGTGGCTTTTCCATAGCTGGGTGAACCAACAATAACAGCACGATGATAATCCTGCAAAGTACCGGCTACCATCTCCGATGCCGAAGCGCTGTAGCCGTTAATCATCAGCACCAAAGGACCGTTGTAAATGGTGCCGCGGCTAACATCTTTCAAGGTGTAAATTTTGCCTTCCTTGTTTTTAATTTGTTGCACCGGACCCGCATCTATAAAAATACCACTCAGCTCCACAGCTTCCTGCAGCGAGCCACCGCCATTGTATCTCAGGTCGAGTATCAAACCTTGTATGTTTTCTTTTTTAAGTTTAATAATTTCCTTTGCCACATCATTGGCGCAGCCTTTGGCATCGCTGCTTTCGTTCCAATCGGTATAAAACGCGGGCAGCGAAATGTAACCTATCGTATTGTTTCCTTTCAAAACAAAACTCTTTACCCTGCCCTCTTCATCTTCAGCCGTTGCCATCTTCTCTTTGGCGAGAGTTACCTGCCGCAATGTGCCATCTGCTTTTTTAACTTTTACGGTTAACTTTTCATGGTTGCTGGCGCTCAATATTTCTTCTACTTCCCCGGCAGTCGCGGTACTTACGTCAACGGGCTGCGAGCCGCTCCACTGAAGGGTTTGCAGTTGATCGCCCTTGTTTAGTCCACCGCTTTTAAATGCCGGGCTCCCTGGCAGCAAATCGTCTATTAATACACCTTTGTTTTTGTCTTCTTTTACACTAAAACCAAACACCTTATGCTGTGCGCCCAGTTCACTTTCAAAATTTTCTTTTTCGGTGGCGCGAAAAAATTCAGTGTGCGGATCATAGCACAAGGCAACTGCTTTACAATATTCATCGCTGATGAATTGCGGCACACCGCCCGGCGCCTGCAATGTTGAGTTGGTGAAACGATGCAGAATGGCTTGCATCTTATGACGAAGCACCGGCTCAACGCTGTCAACATATTTTTTTTGTTGTGAGGAATTGAGCTTTACAAAAGCAGAATCATTTACAATGGCTGATAGCACATCGTACTTTAATAATTTGTACAACTTTGTTTTTTGCGCTGCTTCATTGGCAGAATAGGAAGTATCTTCTGCAACGGTTAAGGTTTCGTTGGAAAAAAACGAAAAAGGTTTTTGGCAAATAGAGAAAACCAGCGAATCAGCGTGTTGCAAACGCGCCGCATATCGCTTGTTAATGGCTTGCAGAAAGCCGGTTTTTTGTTTTAGAATTTCATCATCCAACTGCAAGCGATAGGCTTGTAAAGCGGTTATATCTTCAGCAGTAAAAAATATCTTTTCATCGTCTATTTCGTTTATCATCTTATCAAAAACAAAAACAGAAAACGTTTTGTCAATCCGTATTGGATGTACATGGAACTTTGCAGCCATGCGAGTAATTAAAAACGCGTTAGAAGCTGCGCTGGTAAAGGATTGTGCGTTGTTTTGGTTTTGCAGTAAAACAAAACAACATAAAAAAAGCAGTAGTTTTTTCATGTTGCGAAAAGTAGAAATTTTTATGGAAATTGACCAAAAGAAAAAATGAGTGCCATCAAAAAAGCGGCAAAACCAAAAAGGCAAACTGATTGCTTGGTGGGATGAAGCCCAAAATAAAAAATCCCACGCTGAAAGGCGTGGGATTTCATCACAAAAATGAAAAACAAACTACAAAGATTTCTGTATGGCAATTGCTGAATCAGTGTGCATTTTTAAAGTAGGCAATGTTTTAGAAGCCCAACCTTTTAAATCTCCTGCATCGCATTTTTGCGCAGCCATTTGAAATTTATCTACTGTTTCTTTATGGTCTTTTACCATCATATTCATGTAAGCTTTGTCAAAGCCTTTACCCTGTGTGGTTCTTAAGTTGTTTAATTCAGCATGTTGCTTTGCCATTACCGAATCAGGTAAGGTTACACTATGCGCTGAGGCAAGCGATTTCAATTCATCGCCGGCTTTTGTGTGATCGCTGATCATCATATTAGCAAAGCCTTTCACACGGTCGCTTGAGGAGCGTTCTAAAGCCACTTTAGAAGCTGCTATTTCTGTATTGCCACCGGCGCCGGCATCCATCATAAACATTTTATCCATTGCACTTACAGGTCCTGATGAGGCAGCCATTTTAGAACCGGTATCTTTCATGTTGTTCATGCCCGAATCGTGCGCAGTGCCACTCATTGTGCTGGTTTTAGAGGAATCACTCGTCATTGTGCTGCTGGTAGTAGAAGTAGAATCGGAATTGCCGTTGTTGCCTGATCCGCCACAGGAAAATAACGTGGCAGAAGCAATGACAAGGGCAGATAAAAAGGTCTTTTTCATAAATAATTTTTTATTCTTTCTGTTTATAAAATTTTATGCCATTTGTTTTTGGCCGAATAATAGACAATTAAAAAATGGACAAAAACAAACTTGCGTGTTCACATAATAAAAAAAACGTAAGAGGCTTCTCTCTAAGAAGCCTCTTGCAAGTTCATTTGTGAATGACTGAAACTAATTCATTTTGCTGTCGCGTAATGCTTTAATCATATCATGCGACTGCTGCAATTGAGTTTCCTGGCGTTGAATTACCATACGCAAATCAGAAGGCAATTCAGTAGTATCGTTTTGAAGCGTGTCTTTGTAAGTATGCAAAATCTGGTCTTCACCAAATTCGCACGATTGCAAAATGGTATGCCTGTCTTTGCCTGTGATAGCTTGCTTTATATCAATCCATGCGCGATGAAGCTTGCTGCCTACAGATGTATCGGTGGTATCATCAAGGTCGGCACCGGAAGCAAACGGCAGCAGCTCATTTTTAAAATCGTTGCTTTGTTTGCCAAGGCGGGTAAACAAATCTTTTAGTGAAGAATCATCTACATCTTCAGTAGCTTTTGTAAAGCCGTTATAACGGTCATTATTCATTTTAATCAAATCTTTCACAACTGATGTTGTTTCCGTTGTTGTTGCCATAAAAAAAATTTATTCTGTTAGTAATGCTTCTCTTCTTCATAAAACCGTGCCACTCCTTTTTTAGCAAAGCCAAATCATCCTTCAGCATATTTAATTTTTACACTCTTTTTATTTGTTAAGAACTTGTACATGGCAAAAAACAGCTAACTTTTTTCTTGTGAAAATTATTCTACATCTGTTGCCGATAGCTGGTATCAGTGATTTGGATTCGGTATAATTCTTTCTGCTCTACTTTTTATTCGTTTATTAAAACCTATGAAAAATGAGCAAAAGTGAACAAAGTGCAACCCCAAAAGAAGCACCCCAAAAAGTGCCACCTCAACAGCAAGGTGGATTGCCAGGGAAAGAAAAAGACATGAAGCAAAAACCCATTGTTGACAACCCTGAAGTAAAGGGCAGTGGCAAGCTAAAAGATAAGATTGCCCTTATCACAGGTGGCGACAGCGGCATTGGGAAAGCGGTTGCCATTTTGTTTGCAAAAGAAAGTGCTGACGTGGCAATTGTGTTCTTGCCGGAAGAACAGGAAGACGCTGAAGACACAAAGAAATTTGTAGAAGAAACCTATCATCGCAAATGCCTGTTGCTGCCGGGCGATGTGAGCAAAGAAGAGTTTTGCAGGCAGGCGGTTGAGAACACAGTAAAAGAATATGGCAAGCTGGATATTTTGGTAAACAATGCTTCGCAGCAAGTAGAAGCCAAGAGCCTGGAAGAATTAGAAACAAAAAATTTAGTACACACATTTGAAGTGAACATATTTGGAATGTTCTGGATGGCGAAATATGCGCTGGCACATTTAAAAGAAGGTTCGAGCATTATCAACACATCTTCGATTACGGCATATCGCGGCAGCCCGCAATTGTTAGATTATTCCTCTACCAAAGGCGCCATTGTTGCGTTTACGCGCAGCTTGTCTATGAATTTGGAAGAAAGAAAAATTAGGGTAAACGGCGTAGCACCAGGACCCATTTGGACGCCTCTCATTCCGGCTTCTTTTGATGAAGAGAAAACAGCAAAGCATGGCGAAAAATCGCCCATGAAACGTCCCGGTCAGCCGGTGGAAGTAGCACCTTGTTATTTGTTTTTGGCAAGCGATGATGGATCGTATATGTCGGGACAGTTCCTGCATCCGAATGGCGGCGAAATCATCAATGCATAATTTTAAAAGATAAAAGGGCAATGATGAGTCGTTGCCCTTTTGTTTTGTGTATAATTAAAAATTTTTTACAGAAAGAAAAAATGTTTTGGGTAGTAATGGACGATAACGTCCGCCGGCTTGGCGAAGAACTGGTATTTGAAACTCGTCAGCCCGAACCGAAGCTAAATTTATAACTAAAAGTTCATTGTTCTTTATACTGCCAAATTTATAACGTCATGCTGATTACTGAAGCTGAAAAACGAAACAAAAGTTGATGTTGTGTATTGTCAGCCAGTTTTTTGCCAAGCCTTTTGTTGGGCGTTCGTTTTAGTCAATGCGTTGAAAGCAACTTAGAATATTTTTGTCGCCTGCGCCACCTATTGGAAAAAGTATTAACAATGCAGTGTTGCTACTTGAAGTTAACAAAACCAAATTATTTTCCTTTGAAAGTCCTATACACATTTTTTTGTCACCCAAAGTCCAAAGAGGTCCATATTTAAAACTTGCATCAAGTTGTCGTTTAATATTAAAGTAACCCTTTTTGTAAACCCCTTTTAATCTTATCTTATTAACTAAACTGTCGTTTAACAGCAAAGTCATTTCTAATTGTGTGTCGTTTACTGTCGCTACTTTAACTATTGCTTTTTCAAAGTCTTCGTTATATTTTGTTTTATCGTCAATTTCTTGCCATAAAAGTCTTCTGTACGATGTTGTGTCAAAAGATTTATTTAAATACTTACCATTAAGTCTTTGAGAGTTTGTAGAATTAATTGAAATATCTTTTCCCTTTCTGTCTGAAACTTTAATTGTTGAACAGGAAGCTGCTAAAAAAATAAATAAACTTAATGTATAAACGTGTCCCATAAAAATGACGTACAACACAAATATATATGTTACCAACTGCGTACTTCTAAAAAATATTGTCATTGACAATCAGTAAATTAATGTTATACATTTTGTATTGTTATTAGTGCAATCCACGCTTATAATTTATACCGCCTCTTTGTTTTTGCCCATTTATTGTCTCGCATATTCATTCAGCCAGCGCGAGCCGGTACTGCGCAAAAGCGGCGTCATGATGTTGTTGATTTGTTTGGAAAGTGTGTTCAAACCATTGCCCGTAAAAGAAAGAGCAGGCACCTGCGCATGATTGGAATAAAAGAAATGAAGGTCTATCGGCGCATCATCATATTGAATCTTTGGACTGAAAGTAAACACAAAGCCCGCTTTGGTTTTATCTGTAGCATTTACGTAATTCAAATATAAAACATAATTCGCAGATGTATCTGATGATACCAATTGAACATTTTGGTTTTGCCCTAATTCTTTTTTTACCGCAGTAGCAATATCCGAAGGCATTGGAAGAAAGATGTAAAAAATGGGCTGTTCCTTAAGCATGGTAAGATTTTCTTTGGTAATGATTGTATCCTGTAAAGGATAAGTAAAGCCTATTTCACCAACATCCCAGTTGTTATAATCTCTGTATCCTTTTTCCTTTGTGAAGGGGAGAATTTTTTCTTTGAAAAAATCATTGATTTCTTTTGATGAATACTTTGATTGCGGAACATAAATTTTTAGCAAGGGCTGAGAAGTTGTGTATCTGTTGGTAAGTATAAACTCTGTGTTTAGTTTAATTAATGCAGCGCCTTTTGTAATGGTTGCCATTGCAGTATCTGCATACACCTGAGTAACCTTTATTTCGGCTCCTGATGTTGTCGAAAGAAGATTGCCCTGCATGAAACCCACGTCTGCGCCTGCATTCAATAAAACTATATTACCTGCTTTGTGGATACACTTCGCAGTAATGGTGTTGTTGAAATGCTCAGATGAAATGCCAATGAGATTGTTGTTAAGTCGCGAACTATCTAAGCGAAGCGTGGGCTGTTGAGGAAACAACTGTTTTGTTTGCAATTGATTTTTGATGTAAGCAAACACTTGCGAAAGTGGCAGGCTGGCTGAATTTTCTTTGTAAACAGATAATAAGGCTTTGGTAAAAGCTCCGTGCGGAAAACTGGCTTCGTCGTAAATTTCCATCGCTTTCTCGTTATCAGCGCAGGCAGAAAAAGAAACAAAACGTGAATCTTTTCGTTCCGAAGGCCGCGGTATTTTTGCCGTATCATCAATTGTAAGTGTAATACTTGGATTAAAGGAACGGCTGATAAAATAAGTGGTTTCAAAAGGAATGCTTTTGCCTGAAAAAGAAATTTCTGATAATGGATCATAATAATTATTATGGCGATACACAGCCATGTCCATAGCAAGATTGCCGCTAAAACAGCAATCAAAAAGCGAAGTAAGTGTTACTCCTTTATCAACAAACTGGTTGAATATTTTTTTCAGCGTATTGTCTCTCACTAAGCAGCCACGGTTGGGCGAATACAAATCGCTCAGGCAAATCGCCTGGTTGTAACCTTGTTTTACCGGGTCGTTATCATTGGCATCGTTGTACATCCAAATACCATGTCCGCAATAATAAAACAGCACGGCGTCGCCGGCTTTGGTTTTATTCAATATTTCATTAAAAGCCGCCAGCAGAGCGGGTTGTGTGGCTTTATCGTTTAAAAGAGAAATGATGTTTTTTTCTGCAAAACCAAACCTGTTTATCAACAACGATTTGATTGAGACCGCATCGTTAACGCAACCTTTTAAACAAAACTGGCTTAACTGGTTAGGAGCCTGGTAGTAATTGTTGATGCCTACAATGATGGCATATTTGTTTTGTGCGGTAGAAATAAGCGATGACAAACAAAAAAGAGAAAGCCATATAAATTGCAGAGTTTTGCGCATGGCTGTTTATTTGGTAAATCAAATCTAACTATAAAACTTCTTTCAATGAAATGCTTGCTAATTCTTGTTGCAGCAACTTTGCTTTCATTGTCATCGCTTGCGCAAAGCAAAGTGATTGATAGTTTGTATCAACAGTTAAGCAAAGCAAAAACAGACACCAACAAAACTGCTGTTTTATACAATCTCAGCTATTATTATCAAAATAACAAGCCCGATTCGGCGTTGCTGCTTGGGCAGCAAGCTTACAATTTATCAAAAAAATACAATTTTTTAGAAGGCGAATCAGCGGCACTTGGCACTATGGCAGGAGCCTTTCGTACAATCGATAATTATCCCAAGGCCATTGAATACTATATTGAGGAATTGAAGATAGAAGAAAAGCGTAGCATACCTGAAAACATAAGTGCTGTGTACATCAACATATCGGCAGTTTACAACCGCGGGCATGATTTCGATAAAGCTTTGTATTATATTTTACGAGCCGATTCTATAGTAAAACAAAACGGTCTAACCGGGTTGGCATTGTACACCAATTTAAACACTGGCGATATTTACGAAAAAGCGGATCAACTTGATTCGGCATTACTTTATACACAACGCTGCCTTTCACTTTCTAAGCAACAGAAAAACGATTTGATAACCGGAACCGCTTTGAACAATTTGGGTAATATTTATGTAAAAAAACAAAGCTTTACCGAAGCGTTGAAAAGCTACGAAAGAAGCATTCCTTACCTTGAAGAAATGCAGGATGATAACACGATTGCTGAGTGCAAATTAGGATTGGCAAAAGTGTATACGGCTACTGGCAAAACCGATTCTGCCAGATACTTTGCAAAGCAGGCGTATAACCTGGCTACAAAAAAAGAATTTCAAAGCCGCGCAATGGATGCCAGTGCTTTTCTTACACAGCTTTACAAACAAGAAAACAACATTGATAGCGCCTTTGCCTATCAAACCATTATGATAGGTTTACAAAATGAAATTAATAGTAAAGAAAAAATAAGGGAAATACAAAACATAACCATTGCTGAACAGTTGCGGCAGAAAGACCTTGCCGAAGAACAGCTACAGGAAGCGCAGGATAGAAAAGAAAAACTGCAACTACTTTCCATTGGAATCGTGATACCTGTTTTATTTTTTATCAGCGTGTTTCTCAGTCGGAAAAAAGTACACAGAAAAGTAATCAAATTTTCCGGCGTTCTTTCCCTACTTATGTTATTCGAGTACATTCTTCTACTGGTCCATCCGTTGGTGGCAAATCAAACTGATCATTCTCCGGTTTTGGAAATCATTTTCTTTGTTGCCATTGCATCATTGCTAACACCGGCGCATCATAAAATTGAAGAATGGCTCATTCACAGGTTAAGCAAAATACATGAACAGCATTCACAGAAACGCTTGCAAACCGCATCAAAAAATGCAGGGCAAAACAATGTCTGAGAAAGTAAGGAGATTGAGATGAGGGAAAGCAGGAATGTAAGTTACCGAAGGGAACACGAAATGATTGTAACAAAAACAGTTTGAACCTAAAGCAGCTTCCACTCTCTGCTCAAACTGTTATTGACAGCACATAACAATTGCAAAATAATCCTTAGTGTTCTTACATTGGTTTTTTAGGTTTTGGCGGCGGTACATCCTGCGTATTTCTTCCGCCAGTATCTTTCCGGGTGGTGCTGTCTGCCATCCTGTTCATAGAGCTTGAATCGCTCATTTTGTTCATTGTACCAACGGTGTCGGTTGTTGTAGTTGTTGAAGAAGAATCGGTGCCGTTTGTGTTGTTACTGCCGCCGCCGCAACCGGTAAAAGCTACAAAGGAAGACGAAAGTAAAAGCACAACACATGCAGAGCGAAGTGTTTGTTTCATATAGAATGGTTTTTGTAATTAACAAATCTAACAACTTGTAAAAGAATTGGCTTAAAAAAATTGAAGTTGAATTTTACATAGTTTGATTTTACGCACAGAATCTCTTTTTTAAATAATAACATTTATTCTTTTCTGCCTTTGTTTTTACACAATAGATTTGTAACCAAATACAATTTATCAATGAAAAAATTAGCAAACTCATTCTTTCTTTTTGTACTTGCGGTGTGCCTCAACACAATGCTTGTTACCAATGTACAAGCCGCCGGATTCACACCTGAGAAAGCGCATAGTAAAATGCCCAACCCCGATGGTAAAACCGTTGTAAGCGATTACATTAAAGCCATTGGTGGCATTGATGCCGTAAAGAAATTAAACAGCACCAACGCAACCGGAACACTGTCGGTACAAGGCATGTCGCTGGATGTTACGCAAAAACAAATGGCGCCTAATAAAACGGCACAAATTGTAGTTATGAATGGGCAAACGGTTGGGAAAACCATATTTGATGGCACCAAAGGTTACCAGGAGCAAATGGGCAACCGCATGGATATGACGGACGACCAAACGGCTGATATGAAGTTGCAAACAACGATTGTTAAACAGGTTGATTATCTCTCTAACCCCAATTATAAATTAAGTGTGTTGGGCACCGAAAAAGTAAACAATGCCGATGCGTATAAGCTATTGGTAACTATGCCTTCGGGAAAAGCAGATACTGAGTTTTATGATGTTGCCAGTAAGTTGCTGGTAAAGCAAATCATTTCCCGAAATATGAACGGACAAGATGCCGTAGTAACTTACGATTTTGGTGATTATAAAAAAGCAGGTGACGTGATGCTGCCTTATAAATTAAGCCTCAGCATTGCTTCAGGAGCCATGAGCCAGTCGATTGACATTACGCTTACCGATATTAAAGTAAACGAAGGCGTAACCGATGCCGATTTTCAATAAAAGCAAAAGAGACAAGGTTCAAGGAACAAGAAGCAAGATTCAATAACGATCCAACTTCTTGTTTCTTGAACCTTGATTCTTACCCCTCAACTTTTCCTGCAAAAACAAACCCTTTCCCTTCTTCCCAGGGGCCGTTCAAATATTTCCAAAGTTGCAACCCAACTGCAAAAGCAGTAAACGGCACAAACCCGTTTGTTATTTCTTCCAATGTTTGTTTTGCTTGTTGTGCAGATACTTTGTTTTGCACCGTTATATGTGGCCACAACCCTTGCCTGTCTTGCATTGTAAGCTTATCAATCCATTGTTTTTGCAGTATTTTGTGCAATGATGCCAACGCTTTGCTTTCTACTTTATAAGCTACGCCTTTGCCAATGCTTACCGGCTGCGTAATTGCTAACTCTATTTGTTTTTGTTGATGACAAAGGCCCTGTAAAGTGTTGATGATGTTTGCTTCGTCAGGCAAATGATAAAATAAAGTAAGATGCGCATCTATAAAGTTTCGTTCAGCCGGAAAGTGTTGTTTTCTTTTTGTATTGAAAAAGAAGTTTGATGGTTCATCTAATGTTGCAGTGAGAATGAGCGGTGTTGGTTGCATAGTAAAATGATAAAGTATTTACTTAGTGATGATACCAATCATACAGAAAAAGGCTTGCCAACAACAAAAGTCTGCAAAACAAAAAAAGGTTAGCAATGAAAGCGATTGTATTTCATTGCTAACCTATAAAAGATATCAATAAAAACCTGTTATCGGAGCGTGATGGGAAATGTAATGCCTGCAATGGTTACGGTTGCTTTACTATCGCAGGTTCCGTCTCCAAAGTCAATTGTGCGGGTTAATTTTCCGCTGGGTGTAAAAGCAATGGTTCCTTTTTCTACCCATTGGCAATTCAAAGCAACAATCAATGGATTTGTAATGCTGGCATTGAAGGATGCGCCATTAAATCCGGTGCCACTGGCTGTGCCTGTAATGCTGTACACATCATCGCTCCAGCCATGCCATCCTTTGGTGTTTTCACCTGCAATCCATTCTCTTGTGCGGTTAGATGTAAACGTAAGTTGCTTACCTGTAGTATCGGTGATGGTGGTGTTGGTTTGAATAGAAAACGAAAGGTTTCCTTTTGCATTATGACCTTCATTCACTACGGTTTGCGAGCCTTCAACTTTGTAATTGTTCACATAATAATTGCTGAAGCTGATGGTGTGCATACTGGCAGAATCGCGGTATCGTCCTGTGAAAGAAACCACGATTTTTCCCTTGCGGTATTTACCATCAAAACACAAGCAATTGGTACTGCCAAAGTCAATGGTTAGTATATGTGGTTTGACGGTGGTATCAACAGTAACAGTTGCACACGACCCAAGCAGTAAACCATCTGCTGAACCGGTAATAGAGCCACTGACGCTTACCGAACCTGAAAGCCTGTCGTCTTCCAATTGAGAACTTGCAGAAGCTGCATCATCATTAGTAGTTTGTGCAAAAGCATAGTCCTGGCTGGTAGAGGTTTCGGTGTTGCTGTTGTTTGTGTTGCTGTTATCATTGCTTTTGTTACACGAATACATAAGAGCGAAACAAAAACAAGATAATAAAAAGAGAAGCGGGAATGTTTTGGTCATAATTGAATTTTTTGTGAGCGATAAGATGTACTTACACCCGTATAGTTTAATGGTAAGCCATTTTTTTTTATATTGCTTACACCAGTATTGTAACGTGTTTTAGACATCATTATTTTGTTTTCGTTCCCATTCTCAACGCTGCTTCTCTTTTCTTTCTTCGCAATACCTCTTCTTTCTTATTTTTATTGTTTATGAAAATGAGAAAGTGGCTATGCGTTGTGCCTTTTGTTTTTGCCTCAATTTATTTGCATGCGCAAGTATTCAGCGGCACACCGGCCAACATCAAATGGAAGCAAATTAAAACCGATACCGCACGCATCATTTATCCCGCAGGAGAAGACTCTTTGGCGCAACGCGTAGCGGCTTTAATTCATTATCAGCAACGAACATTCACACCAACCATTGGTAACGATTTACATCGCATCAACATTATTCTTCGCAATGAGCTTACCTATTTCAATGGCTATGTTGCCTTAGGTCCGTTTCGCAGTGAATATTATCTTACCACACCACAAAACGCGTTTGAAGAAGGCGCACAAAGTGTTACCGATTTGCTTTCCATTCATGAATACCGGCATGTAGAACAATACAACAACTTTCGCAAAGGCTTATCAGGAATTGCCTATGATTTATTTGGTCAGAACGGTCAGGCGTTGGCAAACGATGCTGCCATTCCCAACTGGTTTTTTGAAGGCGATGCTGTTTACAATGAAACTTTATTATCAAAGCAGGGCAGAGGCCGGTTGCCCAATTTTTTTAATGGTTACAAAGCCCTTTTTTACGAAGGCAAACGGTACAATTATATGAAGCTGCGCAACGGTTCTTATAAAAGTTATGTGCCCGATCATTATCCGCTGGGCTACATGCTGGTGAGTTATGGACGAGAACAATTTGGTGATGATTTCTGGAAAACCGTTACTGACGGTGCAGTCCGTTTCAAGCCTCTCCTTTATCCTTTGCAGGCGAATGTGAAAGCCGCATCACAACTGGATTTCAAAGCATTTGTAAACGATGCATTTTCTTTTTACCAGCAACAATGGGAAGCACAAAAACAAAACAATGTTTCGTGGATAACGGCAACGCAAAAAAGAAATGTAATTGATTACCGCTATCCTTATTCGGATGGCAACGGCGGAATAATTGTATTGAAAAGAAGCTATAAAACGCTGCCTTATTTTTATCATATTACTACTGATGGAAAAGAGAAAAGGCTTGCGTTGCAAAACATCACCAACGATGATTACTTTTCGTACAATAACAACAAAATTGTATATGCTGTTTATCAGCCCGATAGACGTTGGGCATACCGTCAATACAGCATTATCAAACTGGTAGATTTAACCACCTAGCATGAACAAACCATCACGCACAAAACGCGGTATTTTTCGCCTGATGTTTCGCACGATGGAAAACAGATTGCTGCTGTTTCGCTTTCGCCGCAACAACATTCCACGCTTGATGTTTTAGATTTGGAAGGAAAGAAAATTACATCGCTCACCAACAACGACAACGAAATTTATTCATATCCCAAGTTTGCTTTTGACGATAAAAGCATCTTCTTTATGCTGCGAAAAACAAACGGCGAAATGAGCTTGCAGCAATGGAATTTAGATACAAAGCAAACAAGTGTTTTATTGCCGTTCGCCAACCGCATTCTTGGCTTTCCACAAGTGCAGGGCGATACTATTTTGTACTCCTGCTCCAACAGGGGAAAAGATGAAATCTGGGCATTTGTTTTTAGCACAAAAACAAACTACAGGCTTGCCAATTGTCAAACCGGTTTGTATGGCGGCATCATCAACAAGGATAGCGTGGTAGCTTCTGTTTTTACTTCATCAGGTTATCGTTTGGGAACACTTTTACCACAATGGCAACCAGTCAATTTATCAGCTGATACATTGGTTGGGTTGTATGTGAAAAAGCCGTTTGATAAACCTGCAAATGCAACACTGGCAGGTGTTCCAGCATCAAAGCGTTATCTCACACAACGCTATTCTAAACTTAGCAATCCGTTCAATTTTCATTCGCTGCAACCCGATTACTCCAACCCAATATTTTCATTGACTTTGTATGGAGAAAATATTTTAAGCACCATTCAAAACCAGGTTTATTACAACTACAATCAAAACGAAAACGATCATCAAATCGGTTACAACATAACGTATGGCGTTTCGTATGTGCAACCGTTTGTTAATGTATCAGAAACCTTTGGCAGAAGCACTTATAATTCGCGCGGAAACAAGTTTACCTACAATGAATTAAATGGCATTGCCGGTTTACAATTGCCTCTTAACTTTAGTGGCGGCAATCAATATCGTTATCTTACTACAACTGCGGCTTTTGGTTTTAGCAATCCGCAGTTTACGGGCAGCGCAAAAGAGCAGGTTCATAACTTTACCAACGGTTATTTTCAAACGCAGTTGCTGTATTCAGGCGCAAAGCAGCAAGCGTTGCAAAACATTTATCCGCATTGGGCGCAAAGAGTTTTTTTGCAGTATCGCAAGCTTGCCAGCAGCCATTCGGCCAACCAGTTTTTCGTCAGCGGATCTTTGTTTTTGCCTTCTTTTTCTGCCAATCACAGCCTTGTGTTAGATGCGGCTTACCAAACGCAGACCTTTCAACATTCCAACAACTTTTTCAATTACAGTTTTCCCAATGGTTTTCCGTTTGCACGTGGCTATTCTGCGCCTAACTTTCCCTCCATGTACAAAGCAGGAATTAACTATCATTTGCCGTTGGCATATCCCGACTTTGGTTTTGCCAATCTTTTGTATGTGAAACGAATCCGTGCCAATTTGTTTTTCGACTGGGCACGCATAGAAGGCAATGCCAACAACCAGCATTACCAATACAATTTTCGTTCAGCCGGAACAGAAATTTATATAGATATGCGTTGGTGGAATGAGCAGGATATAACCGTCGGATTGCGGTATTCACGACTGTTGGATTACAACATTCAAAACGTTCAACCTAACCAATGGACGCTTATATTACCCACCAGTATTTTTTGATAAAAACAAAGAAATGAAGATGGTTTGAACTGAAATAAATGAGATGTTTGGGATGAATTAGATAATAATGAAGAATACAAAATACAGTTTTATGTACCCATCTTTTGAGCCTCTTGTTGATTGCCTGTTGCGCCTGCCTACCGGCACAGGTAGGTTCAGAAAAGAATTGCGCATTTCCAAACTCAAATTTATAAACCGCTAAGACACAAATCAACACAGGAAAAAGAGAGTGTATAGTGAAGTTGCTGCACCCGTCCTTGCTTCGTTCCCTGCCGGTAGGCAGGGAACGAAGCAATCTATGTTGTACAATACATCCATTTTATACGCAATGAAGCTGTTAGCTTTATTCACTCACCATTCACTACTCACAACTCACCGGCTGGTTTATTGTTCTATCAACAGATTGCTTCGTGTCTCGCAAGGACGTAAAGAAAATGTACAAAACCAAACTTCGTGTATTAGCGGTTCCACAATATCCATAAAAACAAACCCCGATAAGTTTTATTAAATCTTATCGGGGTGCAGTAAAAATGTATGTGAATAATCTTTGAGTCTTCGCGGTTCAAAAAATCAATCCAACGATTTGGTAAGGCCGATCTTCACACCATAATCAATCAGGTGTTCACGAACAGGATAGGAGCTTGAAAACGTTGACAAATGCTGGTAGCGAACCTGTGGACCAATCTGCCAGCGGAACGCACCCATCTTATAACTTACATAAGCTTCCGCAGCCGAATTTACATTCCAGTTGCGCAAAATGGACGACCCATCAACAAAACTTTTCGGACCAGTGCTGATAACAAAAGAAGGTTTATCAAACGTGTAAGTAGGTTGCACAGCAAATGCTGTATGCACAGTAAGTCTTCCATTGTCCGATGTGAAAACGCGCCAGTCAATACCCACAGGTGCAGCAACCTGGTAATACCGGTTGTAAAATGTTTGCAGTTTTGTGCCAGCAACTACATTGCTTGATGCAGTTGCATCATCTATATCATTACCCGGCAAAGCATTGTTTACCGTATTTACTGTTCTTGCATCCGGTGTATTGTTGTATTGCGTGCCATACGTTCTCACTCCATACTGACGCATATTGAGCTGCAGGCCGCCTTTGAGGGTAAGTGCATTGCTCAATTTATATCCCAATGCAAAACCAATTTCGGCGCCCAGGGCAGGCAAATGCTTTGCAGAGTGATTTTCATCCAACTGGTAATTGCTGTTGCCTGCAATGGCGGCGTAAGAACGCGCCGCTTTGCCATTTGCGCTATTTAACTCGCGGTAGCTAACAGATGGTGTAATGTAAAGCTCAAAGCTTAGGTGCGACAACTTTCTACGCAACACATCTCTGGCATGAAGCAGTGGAAAGTTTCTCCAGATATCATCTATGTTATAAAAAGAAGAAAGGTCGTAAGCGGGTTGTTTCTGCACATCTACATTCAGTAAAGCTTCAGAGCTAAAATAATTGGATACAGGTTTGGCAACAGCAAGCTGGGTGGCTGTTTCATTAAGTTTGTTACTCTGCGCAGCTTCAACCAGGGTGGGTATTGCAGCTTCTTGTTTGGTTATTTTTGTGGTTGCAAGTGCGGTTTCATTTATGGTTTGTGCCGGCTTGTTTTCAATCAAAAACAAAGATTGCTGCGTAAGGGCAAGCGGTTGTAGAGTAGTTTGGTTTTGGCTGCGTGCAATAATGTCCTTACTTACCTGCTGCAAGGTTTGCTGCGTTATCGTTTCAGTGTAAGCATTTTGCACAGGGGTTGCTGCCACTGCATCTTTCGTGTTTGATTTTGTTTTGCTAACAGCAACTTCTTTTTGTGTCGAATAAACAATTGTGTTTTTATGCATGCGTTCTTCGGGCTTCACCATCAACGTGCAAACTACTAAGGCACTGATAATAAAAATAGAAACGAAAGTAAGTGCAGGCCATCTTCCTTCGCCGTGAATTTCCTTTTGTATGTTCCGCCATATTTTGTCGGCAGGATACATGCGGTGATTACCCGCCTCCTTTTGAAGGAAGATTTCCAAATCGTTTGTATGTAAAGGATTGCTCATTGCAGTTAATTTGTTGTGGTTAACGACGTTAGCCAATCAGCTTCGTCGTTTGGTTTTTCAATAACTCTTTTCTTTATTAAAATTGTCTCAAGCATGTTGCGCGAGCGGGTGTACTGGCTTCGGCTGGTGCTTTCTTCAATGTCAAGCATCACTGCAATTTCTTTATGGCTATATCCTTCAATGGCGTATAAATTCAAAACTGTACGATACCCGATGGGCAATAACCTGATGCACTCAATTACCTGCTTTGCCTGCATAATGGAAGGCAGGGTTTCTTCTTTTACCTGCAGGGCACTGGCATGAGCAAGGTCAACATTGTCAGTAAACTTTTTATACTTCTTTAGAAAATTAATGCAGGTATGCACAATGATGCGGCGTACCCAGCCTTCAAACGTGCCTTTGCTTTCAAAGGTGTGAATCTGGGTAAAAATTTTGATAAAGCCTTCCTGCAACATATCTTCTGCATCTTCGCGACTTTGCGCATACCGATAGCATACCGATAGCATTTTCGGGCTAAACCGGTTGTACAGTTCGCGTTGTGCGGCCGGATCGTTTTGCAGGCAACCGGAAATCAACACTTCATAACTCATGCGTTGGCAATATTTACCCTATAAAAATAGACAACTTTTAAAAAAGATTGCTGCTTTGTTAACAATTATTTTTTGTGGTTAGTTTGAACCACAAAGCCACTAAGGACAAAAAGGTTCATAAAGAGTAAGAAAACTTCGAGTAACTTCTTTACTTCCCGTCTTTGTGGTTCAAAATTCTTTACAACAAAGCGTTTGTTTTTGCCGCAATTTTATTTTGTATTAAATGAAGCTATTTTACCGTTGCCTTGCTGAACGAGTGCTAGCATTTCATAAATTTTCTTCTCGATAAAATCGTGTTCCGAAAAAGGAATGAAGTGAGGTCTGCCTTTAAAAAAATGAATGTATATATACGGTGCATTCACCAAATGCGTTTTGGCAAATGAGGCATTGGAAGTGTCAATCAATCCATCCTTTTCTCCTTGCATGTACATCACCGGAACTCTGATATTTCTCCAGTAGGGAAGCATTTGGGTTAACTCATCTCTGTGCGTGATTTTTTCTTCGTTAGCACTTTTAAACATGCGTGGAATGAACCAGTTAATCAGCGGGTTTTCCACTGCCGGTGTAAACCAGTAAGTATGTTCCAAACCCGCTCCCAGCGAAGGTCCGGTAAGCACCAAGCCATCCACTAATTGCGGATCATCCATTGCAAAGCGGCAGGCAACAGAAGTGCCATATGAACCGCCCACAACAATAATAGGATGTTTTATTTTGCCACTATTTTGAAGCATGGCTTTTACAAAAGCGGCTTGTTGCTGAAGCGATGTAACCGGCTTTCCAAAACCGGAATAGCCATAACCCGGACGATCAATTGCGAGCACGTGAAAAGTGTGCAAAAACAAACTATCGGTAAAATAAATTTTATAAATGCTTGACGAACTGGGCGCACCATGAATAAAAACAATAGTCGGCAAAGTATCGCTTCCGGCAGAAATGTAACGAACAGTTTTGCCTTCTGAAGTGAAGTAGTGTATTTCGCCGTTGATATGATGAGATGAAAACAGCTCCAGCCATTCTTCATCGCTCATTCTAAACTGAACAAAAGCATCAAAAACAAAACAGGCAATTATGAAAAAAGCAACAATTCCAACTATGATCTTTCCAATTCGTTTTATCCATTTCTTCATACAAAACAATTCCTTCTGAAATCAAAAAAGCGCATAAAAACAAACCGTCTTTTATGCGCTTTTCTTAGTGAAAAAAGCTTTATCCATTAGTTGAATCTTCTATGTTATCGCTGTCATCGCCACCTAAACTATACGTGTTGTTTTCTTCATCTTCCTCGCCAATGTCTTCCATTGCATCATCGTTCATCACGATGGTTGTATCTAAGTCTTTGCCCGAAACATCGGTTGCGCCGGAAGCTTCATTCAGCGGCTCGCCTTCATCGTCATACGCATCTAACGCTGCTGCGCGCAGGCTGGTGTTATCGTTGCTCGGCACATCAGATTCGGTGCGCTGTAAAGTATCTTTTTCTTGCTGAGAAACAGTAGAATCTTTGTCTGCGGGTTTCAGCACTTCATCATCCGTGTCAACATCTTCAGCCCAAATTTCATCGCCTTCTTCATCTTCACCGGCGATGGTGGTATCGCTTAATTCACCAAGATTAGGAACTGTTATGTTTTCCTGTCCGGGTATGTCGCTTACATCAGGCATATCAATGGTTGTGTTCTCGGGTTGTAAACGTTCTTCATCGCGGGGTGAATCTTTTAAATCATCTTTGAATTTACTATCCGGAATAGCGGTGTTTTGTTGTTTGTTTTCCATAATAAAAAAGAGCGAAAAAAATCATGCCGGTAAATTGGTAGTATAATCAGGAGTACGCCTCCGAAGTGAATTGAGAACAATGATGAGCAATAAAATACCTAATGCAATGTGAGCCGCCAGAACAATATTATCCGCTTCATCGTTCCTTGCTTTTTTTAGTTTTACGATGATTCCATAAAACGCCCATACAATAGTTAAAGCCAAAAACTTATTGTTGCGCGTAAACACGTAAAACATGCCAATAAGTAAAGCCGCAACCAGCATGATAATCGTCCATAACTGCGGTGGTAAAAACGAAAGATCGAACCCTTTGCTCACGCACCAGGCAGTAATATTTGCAATGGTTGCCACATATATCCAGCCGAGATAAATACTAAAAGGAATATCTATCCAAAGCTTTGATGGCAAAGGATTCCATGAGATTGCCAGCTTTAAACGATCGTTGATCAAGATTAGAAGAAACAAGTGCGCCAGCATGATGATTATGCTCAGTGTTGTCAATTCATAATGCCAGGCAAATAGCCAGGCTGCATTGCAAATGCAAACACCCGCAAACAGCGGAGAGATAGACAAGATGCGGCTTTTATCGCGGTGATGTTCTGCAAACAAAACATACATCTGGTAAACAATAAAACCCAACAGCAACATATAAATAATGCTCCACACCGAAAAGGTAAAACCAGCCGGCGTAAACAAATTAGGATACTGTGCACTCAACTGCATTTGCGTTTTTCCATTCAGGGGTAAAAAGATAGAAAGGCAGTTGGCAGCTATCATCACAACAAATAAAATGGTGTTGATAACAGCGGTTGTTTTTTGTGATGAAGGTGATTGCATAGTATGATATGGTTGACCGATTTAGATAACCTTTTTACAGGAAAGTAAACTGATTGTTTATGATGGCAGCTTCATTATGCAATATACTTTTTTATTGTTACCCTGTTTACAAGCCATAGCACAAACAGTATTAAAAATGCAGCAGCGATTGTAAAAAGCGATAGATAGCCAGGGATAAACATGCTTTGCTTTGCCAATATATTTTGCAGAACCAATTGCAAAATGGCAACCACAAAAAGCACCGCAAAAACAATAATAACATTTACCGGAAAAAATTGTTTCATTAAAAATTGCGATAATTGTTTGGGTGCCGCGCCCAGCGTTATGAGCAAACCAATGTCTTCTTTACTTGATGCAATGGTAAGCTGGATGAATAAAGTAAAAATAAGCAACGCGAATAGCAGCATCAAAGCGCCTGTAATCCATGAAATATTGACTACAGTAGTTACAATTTGCCGGTATTTACTAAAGCGTGTTTTTTCGGCATCGGTTTGCAGGTTGTGTTCTTTTAAAAAGCTTGTTAGTTGAGGGCTTCCGGCATCGGCGGTTTTAATAACTATACGCGATGGCTGCGCGTCTTTTTCGGTTCCAAATTTTGCATTTGCCCAGTTCATAAAGCTTTGCGGCACGAGCACCGACGAAATGCGGTCGCTAAAGCCCACCACTTTTGCATAATAATGCTCTATGCCTTGCGGGCCAACAATGTTGATTTGTATTGGCAGGCTCATCACCAACTGTTGTGATAACTGTGGCAGGTTTTGCGAAGCGGCGAAACCAAAATTATACATATCCAAAAACGTATTGGGCACTACCATTGGTATAAATTGCGAGTTTTCGCCCCAGTTCCAGTCCCTGTTTTTGATGTCAATAAATTCATCAGGAACACTTTCAAAAAACAGTTCGGTATAAAAAGGAATGGTGCTGCCACCGCTTGCCGAAACTTTAAAACGGCTGGGTGTAAGCACACCTGCGGCCTGAACAAACGGCTGCTTTTTAATTTCGTCAATTTCCCCGTTGCTCAACGTTGCACCATTAATGCTCTTTTCAGTAACAGGTTTGTGAATCACTAAGAAGTTGGCAATGCTATCCTGGTTGGTTTTGCTGTACAATAAATCGTTGTAATTCGCACCCAATTGCACGGCACACAAAATTAAAATCATAGCAATGGAAAGCCCGATGATTGCCATTACAAACCGCGTTCTGCCGCTTCCGGTTTTAATTAATTTTTTTAAAAGATTGTTCAGCATATTTTTTATAACAACAGGTGTTTTGTGTAAGCAAAATGATCGTCTTCATCCAAATCGGTTAAAACAAAACCCGCAGCTCTTTTTGTGCATTCTTCTTCAATCAATGCAGCGGCTTTGGCCCCGTTTTCTTTATCTAAATGACTAAAAGGTTCATCCATTAACAGCAACTCAAATGGTTGCACCAAGGCACGAACAATGGCAATGCGTTGCTGTTCGCCATAACTACAAATGCTTGCCTTTTGATGCAAGATATGTGTGATACCTAAGCGTTGCGCCATTTCATCAATTTTGCCGGATTCATAATATGGATTTTGCAACACGCGGTTCAGTTCAATGTTTTCTTTTGCCGTTAAATTGGGAAAGAGGCGAAGGTCCTGAAAGATAATGCTGATGCGGCTTTGCCTGAATTGTGCCAGCTCATTGCCATTAATCGTTTGCAGGTTTTTATCATCCCAAACAATACTGCCTTCATAGTCATTGCGCAGCTTGTACAACAAATGTATCAATGTTGTTTTGCCCGTGCCGCTTGGTGCTTTTATTTTTATCCATTCTCTTTGATTGAAAGATGCGGTTGTGTTCCATATGTCAGATTTTCGTCCTAAAAATTTATCCTTTAATGGCACCGGAACAAGCTGTTGTAACTCCATTTGCATAGTGATGCAAAATACTGTATTTGAGGAGAAGCTGCGAGCTTCGAGCTGCAAGCTATGAGTTTTGGAAACGTTACTTTTTTCTTTCTTCTCTTGCTGATTAAGGCTCGTGGCTCAAAGCTCATCGCTCGAAGCTTAAAACCTCTTGGAATAATATTTGAAAAGCTTCATCACATATAATTTTATTATGGAAAAAAAGTTGCAAAACCAAATTGCCATTGTTACCGGAAGCAGCAGCGGCATTGGTGAAGGCATTGCGAAATGTTTAGCAGATGCGGGCGCGATTGTAGTAGTCAACCATTCGCGCGATGCCTCGAAAGATGAAGCCGAAGCTGTGAAAGCTGATATTGAAAAGGCGGGTAGCCAGGCGATTGTTATTCAGGCTGATGTTAGTAAGGAAGATGAAGTGCAGGCAATGTTTGCGCAAACCATCCAACAGTTTGGAACGGTTGATATTCTGGTGAATAATTCAGGCATTCAGAGAGACGCCAAATTTCACGAGATGACGCTGGAACAATGGAATGATGTAATTGGTGTGAATCTTACCGGCCAGTTCCTTTGCGCACGCGAAGCCGTGCGTGAGTTTTTACGCAGAGGTGTTGATGAAAAACGTTCCGTTGCTGCTGGCAAAATCATTCACATCAGCAGTGTGCATGAAGTCATTCCCTGGGCGGGTCATGCGAATTATGCCACATCTAAAGGCGGTATTATGATGCTGATGAAAACCATTGCGCAGGAATACGCGCCACAAAAAATTCGCATCAACAGCATTTGCCCGGGTGCTATACAAACAAATATTAATAATACTGCCTGGGACACGCAACAAGCCCTGAACAGCCTGATGACATTGATTCCATACAAACGCATTGGCGAACCTGAAGATGTAGGTAAACTCGCTGCATGGCTTGCCTCCGACGACAGCGATTACATTACCGGCGCTTCTATTTTTATTGATGGAGGAATGACGCTGTATCCGGGCTTTGCTGATAATGGTTGATAGAAAGCAACGTTATTTAAAATTTTAATGTCTCTTATAGTGATTCGATTTTATAATTGAACGATTACATTCGAAATCGAATCATTATAAAAGAGATACGATGATTGCCAGACTGCTTCCCCTTTTTTTATTTTTCTCACTTCTTTGTTTTAACAGTGCATGGTCGCAAGCAGATACAAGCGTATTTGTTCCTTCTTACATTGTTCAGCAATATGTACAAAGCCGTGGCAATAATTTGCTGTTTTACAACGGTATTGAATACGCTCATTCTTATCCGCATACCACAGGTCATCCTTTCTTTTTAACCGATACCTTTCAGCAAAGCTCACTCCTTTATGAAGGTGTATTGTACCAAAACGTACCCTTGGCTTACGACCTTGTAAGCAATGCCGTGGTAATAAAAAACAAAGAACAATTTTTAATTGAACTTAAAAATGAAAAGATAAGCTGGTTTGTTTTGGAGGATCATTCTTTTGTTTCACTTCCTTCTTCGGAACAAAAAAGTGATGAACTGAAACCAGGTATTTATGAAGTATCTGATTACGGAACAGTTGCCGTTTTCATCAGGCGCGAAAAGGTAGTAAAGCAAGCCGCAAACCCAGCTGACCTTGACCATTTTACCCAGTACGATTATTACTTCATTAAGAAAAACAATATTTTTTTTTCAGTAAAAAACAACAATGCTTTGCTAACTATTTTTGATGATAAAAAGGACGAATTAAAAGCTTTCCTACATCAAAACCATTTGAACTTTAAAAAGAATCCGGAAGCTACTTTATTGAAAGCGGCAGCTTATTATGCACAAATAAAAAAGTAAACCACCATGTTGAAAAGTTGCATTTGCTTGTTGCTTTTTGGTTGCATTCAATTGTTTTTATCTGTTCCTGTTTTTGCGCAGCAGGCACCGCTTATCAATGGCGATTTTTCAAACCTTCGCTTTCCACAATTCGTACAAAAAGTAGAGTCTTCTACGCCTTATTTTTTTTATTACAACTCAATGGAGTTAGACAGTTTTAATGTGAATACACAGGCGAATGGCATTACACTTCAACAATTGCTGACTACTGTTTTTCAAAACACGGTTTATCATTTTTCGGTTGATTCGCTCAACCGTGTTTTCATCACGGAAAGAATTCCAATTGTTACCGTTTTGCCTGCCGATTTTTTCAACAAAAACAAAAGCAGGCAAAGACACATCAATTCTCAACTTATCTCTTTTGGCTGAATCAAATAAAAGGAGCGATACGGTTGCGACTAACGAAACGAAAGGTTTATCAAATTGGTGCAAAAACAAACGTCAATGCAAACGGGAAAGCAACGATAGCTGGCTATGTTCGCGATGCCAAAACCGGCGAAGCCATTGTAGGCGCAGTGGTATCGGCGGATAGCTTGCCTGCCGAAATTGTTACCGATGGATTTGGTTATTATTCTATCGCTTTATCAAAAGGCACTCATGTGCTTCACATTAATAGCCTGGGAATGAAGGAAGCGAAACGAAACATTGTTTTACATTCAGATGGGAAGCTGAATATTGAATTGCAAAACTATGTAGCTACCTTAAAAGATGTGATAGTCCTTTCGGAGAAAAGATCGAATATAAAAGGTTTGCAAATGGGTTTGGAAAGATTGAGCATTAACACCATAAAGCACGTGCCTGTTGCGTTTGGCGAAGCCGATGTGTTGAAGGTTGTTCTCACATTACCGGGTGTTACTTCGGCGGGTGAAGCGAGTGAAGGCTTTAATGTTCGCGGTGGCTCAACCGATCAAAATTTGATTCTTTTCGGCGATGCTACCATTTATAATCCTACGCATTTGTTTGGTTTCTTTTCATCGTTTAATCCTGACGTTGTAAAGGGCGTTGAGTTGTACAAAAGCACCATTCCTGAAAAGTATGGCGGGCGGCTTTCTTCCGTATTGGATGTTACTACACGCGATGGCAACAGCAAGAAGTTTTCGGGCAACGCAGGCATTGGTCCGCTTACCAGCAAGCTTACGCTGGAAGGTCCGATAATAAAAGACAAAACCACTTTTATCCTAAGCGGACGAACCACGTATTCCGACTGGTTGTTGCATTCTCTTCATAATGTAAATTATAAAAACAGCGAGGCTTCGTTCTCAGATTTTAATGCCTTGATTACGCATAACATCAACACAAAAAATACGCTGTATCTTACCGGCTATGCCAGCTTTGATAAGTTTAAATTGAACAGTGATACGCTTTATAAATACGGCAATAAAAACGCAAACATTAAATGGAAGCACATCTTCAACAACAAGTTGTATGATGTGATAACAGCAGGCTTCGATCATTATCAATATTCAGTTTCTACGAGTCAGAATCCGGTGAATGCTTACCAGCTCGCTTTCAATATTAACCAGGCTACTTTTAGAGCCGATTTTAATTATTCGCCCAATAATAAAAACAAGATTGATTTCGGCTTAAACTCAGTGTATTATGTTTTGCATCCGGGTTCATTCACACCCAATGATGCAAAGAGTTTAGTTGTGCCAAATGTGTTGCAACAAGAGCAGGCTTTGGAGAGTGCATTGTATGTTGGCGATCAATATTCCATTACACCAAAGTTGTCGTTGAATGCAGGCTTGCGGTATTCGGTTTACAATTATCTGGGAGCGCACGATGTTTATACTTATCTGCCGGATTTACCAAAGAGCGCCAATACCATTTTGGATACCATAAATTACGGCAAAAACAAACTCATTAAAACATACGGCGGGCCGGAATACAGGCTGGCAGCGCGTTACGCATTTACCGATAACACATCAATCAAGTTCAGTTATAACACATTGAGGCAATACATTCATCTCATTTCAAACACTACCATCATTTCTCCTACCGATGTTTGGAAATTAAGCGACCCGAACATCAAACCACAATTGGGAAACCAGATATCGCTTGGCTTGTACAACAACTTTAAAAAGAACACCATTGAAACATCGTTGGAAGTATATTACAAACGGATAAAAGATTACCTCGATTATAAAAGTGGCGCAGTGTTAATTATGAATCCTCATATTGAAACGGATGTTCTCAACAGCAGGGGAAAAGCTTACGGCGCAGAAGTTCAAATAAAAAAAACAGCAGGCAAATTAAACGGTTGGATCAGTTATACCTATTCAAGAACTTTTCTGCAAACAGATGATAATAATACGGGCGAAAAAATCAATGGCGGCGCTTATTATCCGGCTTCTTTTGATAAGCCACACAATGCAAATGGGATTGCCAATTACCAGTTTTCGCATCGGTATTCGTTATCTGCAAATGTGGTTTACAGCACGGGTCGTCCTATCACTTTACCCATTGCCATTTATAATTTAGCAGGTGGCGAAAGAGTGTATTATTCTGATAGAAACCAATATCGCATTCCCGATTATTTCCGGGCCGATCTTTCTTTCACAATGGAAAGCAATCATAAGGTAAAGCAGTTGACACACAACTCCTGGTCGTTTGGTGTGTACAATCTTACGGCGCGAAAAAATGCGTATTCAGTTTATTTCACGGAAGAAAACGGAGTGATAAAAGGATATAAGCTATCCATCTTTGGAACGGCCATTCCCTTCATCACTTACAACATCAGATTTTAAAACATGAAGAAGCTTTTTCATTACATACCCATTTTGTTTTTCATTGTTTTTTTAATGAACTGCAAGCAATCTTATGAGCCGGCTGTTATTAAGGCAAATAGAAATTTTTTGGTAGTTGATGGAATCATTAACACTGGCGTCAATTCGATTACTACTATCAAATTATCGCGCACACGCAATATAACGGATAGCGTTTATTTTTCGCCGGAATTGGGAGCGCAGGTAAGCATCGTTTCAAAAGGCGGAAGTCAATACTTTTTGCGTGAGCAAGGCAATGGTGTTTATACATCCGATGCCTTAACATTAAGTATGAACAATTCCTATGCGTTACAAATCAGCACTGTTAATAATGAGAAATATCTTTCAGCGTATGTTGTGCCCAAACAAACTCCGTCAATTGATAGCTTGCAATGGACATACACGGGCAATGGCGTTACCATTTTTTTGAATACGCATGACCCGCAAAACAGCACCCGTTTTTATCGTTGGGAGTATGTGGAAACATGGGAATATCATTCTCCCTACGAAGCAGAGATAGGATTGAATAACGGACTGATGTTTTATGTTGCAGATCAACCTCTCAACCAAAAACACATCTGCTGGCAAACGTTTGCCTCAACCAACATTTTATTGGGTTCGTCTATCAACTTAGCGCAGGATGTTATCAGCCACGATTCTATTACCAATATCGCGCAAAATTCAATCAAACTGGTCAGGCGTTATAGCATTCTGCTAAAACAATACGCGCTTGATAGTACAGCTTACAATTATTGGCAACTGCTACAAAAAAACACACAACAGTTGGGTTCGTTGTTCGATGCACAGCCTACGCAGTTAACTGGCAATGTGACCTGCCTTACTAATACTGCCGAGCCGGTGTTGGGATATGTAAGCGCAAGCTCTGTGCAAGAGAGCCGGATTTTTATAGATAAAACGGAAGTGCCGGGTTGGAATGCAATTGAATATTCGGGAATAAGTTGCAGTGATTTGGTAATTGATCAAAACCCCACCAATTATTTGATTTATAATTATTCAGATACATCGTATGCACCTTATTACTTTGCCGGCTCTACAAGTCTTCGGATTGCCAAAAAAACTTGCGTTGATTGCACGCTGCAAGGCGGCACCAATCAAAAGCCTTCGTTCTGGTAATATAAAAATGATGCATTTCCAAACTTACTTTTTTATGTTATGATGAAGTTTATCTTTTTGTTTTTATCGCTTTTTTTAATGGCAAATCTGTTCGCACAATTCAACATAAGCGATAGTTTGCAAAAGACATTCAATCAATATCAATCGCAAACAACGCAGGAAAAACTCTTTGTTCATACCGATAAATCTTTTTACACAGCCGGCGAGATAATATGGTTTAAAGTGTATGCCGTAGATGCTGCCACACACAAGCCACTCGATATAAGCAAAGTGAGTTATGTAGAGATTGTGAACAGAGAAAACAAGCCGGTTTTAGGAGCGAAAATCAACATGCAGAACGGAAGTGGGAGCGGTTCATTTTTACTGCCGTTTTCCATCAATTCAGATAACTACATTTTAAAAGCTTATACGGCATGGATGAAAAATTTTGGTTCGGAATTTTTCTTTGAAAAGAATCTAACGATTGTGAATACATTAAAGAAAATGGATTTGCAAGCCGATAAAGATACACAGGCTTACAGCGTTCAGTTCTTTCCCGAAGGAGGCAATTGGGTGGCCGGAATAGAAAGCACGGTAGCCTTTAAAGGCATCAATCAATATGGACAAAGTATGCCCTTTTCAGGGAGTTTGGTAAACGAAAGGGGCGATACGCTGCTGCGTTTTCAACCCTTTCAATTTGGGATAGGAAAGTTTGTTTTTACCCCAAAAAGTGGCGAGCAATACAAAGCCATAATTAAAGCAAACAACCAAACTTTTTCGCAGCCTTTACCCAAAGTTTATGAGCAAGGTTATGTGATGAAAGTAAACCCAATTAACAGCAATCAGCTTTCTGTTTCTGTAAGTACAAATGTGGGTTCAACAGAACCTTTTGTTTACTTGTTGGTTCATTCACAACAATCAGTTGCTGCGGTTAAGATGAAGCCATTACAAGAAGGTAAAGCCGTTTTTGTTTTGGATAAAACAAGCTTGGGTGAAGGCATCTCGCACCTTACCATTTTCAACAGTGTACAACAGCCGCTTTGCGAGCGATTGATTTATAAACAACCAAAGCAACAACTCCCCATTTCGATAACGCCCGATAAAGCGATTTATAGCACAAAAACAAAAGTAGAGTTGCAGATTGATGTGCCCAATCAACCGGTTTCATCACAAGCTGATTTATCATTGTCGGTGTTTCGTGTAGATTCATTGCAAGGCACTGAAGCGTCTGATATTTTTAATTATTTATGGTTGGGTTCAGAAATAAAAGGCAATATTGAATTGCCGGATTTTTATGTAAAAGATACGAGCGCAGAAGCTCGCGAAGCATTGGACAATCTAATGCTAACGCAAGGCTGGCGCAGGTTTCGGTGGGATGATGTGCTGCAAAACAAAAAACCTCTTTTTCGTTTTCTTCCTGAGTATGAAGGACAAATCATAACCGGAACCATCTCTAACAACGCAACCGGAATGCCTGCGTCCAATGTGCTCTCTTATCTTTCTATACCCGGCGAAAAGTTTCGGTTTAGCAGTGCTGTAAGCGATGAGAGGGGCAACCTGCAATGGGCTGTCAACCGGTTTTATGGTGCCGGTGAAGCCGTTGTGCAAACCGCTGATACTGTAAAAAATAATTATCACATTACACTAAACAATCCATTCAGCGAAGCTCCGTATCATACAACTTATTCGCCCCTTCATCTTTCAGAAAAATGGAGTCATTTATTGCTTCAAAATAGCATTGGCGTACAAATACAAAATGCTTATTTATCAAACGAACGACAACATTTTGTTTTATCTAACAAAGAAGATACAACTGTGTTTTATGGCAACCCTGATAAGCGTTATTTGTTAGATGATTATACCCGCTTTCCAACGATGGAAGAAGTAATGCGCGAGTATGTAACCGAAGTGCGGTTAAGCAAGGGAGGCGATACCTATCATTACACCGTGAACAATCTTCCTTACAACATTTTCTTTAAAGACAATCCATTGGTGTTGTTAGACGGTGTTCCTGTAGCAAACACCAATGCTATCGTAGCTTTTAATCCTTTGCTCGTTCGACAGTTGGATGTGGTTACACGCAAATATTTTTTGGGCAGCCAAACCTACGATGGCATTGTTAGCTATACCACTTACAAAGGCGATATGGGTGGACTGGAATTAAATCCCAATTCCATACAGGTTGAGTATGAAGGTTTACAATTGGAAAGAGAGTTTTATTCGCCGGTTTACGAAACGCCGCAACAGAAAGACAGCCGCCTGCCCGATTTCAGAAATGTGTTGTACTGGTCGCCAAAAATTAATATAAATAGTAGTGCAAAGCGGTCTGTTGGTTTTTACACATCTGAATTGGAAGGCAAGTTCGCTGTCACTGTGCAAGGCAATGCGGGCAATGGTTTGGCAGGAAGCCAAACTGTTTTCATCACCGTAAAAAAATAATGTCTTTCCTCTTTTAAAAGAAAAATATTGGTGCAGTTTATGTCGGATTAATGGTTGAAAAACACCCGCATGAATTGGAACTATGAGCTAACCACCGAAGTGGTTTTGGTTATTTACTCTCTTGCACTTCTTTTTTTGTTTTGTTATGGTTTTGTGCAGTTGCATTTGGTATATCAATATCTTAAAAACAAAAAGAAAATCGTTCCGGAAATCGTACCTTCTGCTTTGGATGTTTACCCGTTTGTAACCGTACAATTGCCTGTGTATAACGAAAGCATAGTGGTAGAAAGATTGATAGATGCGATAGCAAAATTTGATTATCCGAAAGACAAATGGGAGATACAAATTTTAGATGATTCAACCGATGAAACAACAAGCATCATTGCACAAAAAATAGGACAAAAACAAACTTCGGGTTTGCAAATTCATCATATTCGCAGAAGCAACCGCGAAGGTTATAAAGCAGGCGCTTTGCAAAAAGGATTGAGTCTTGCCAAAGGTGAATTCATCGCTATTTTTGATGCTGATTTTGTTCCACCTTCAGACTTTTTACAATGCACAATTCCACATTTTCAGGATGAAAGTGTTGGCATGGTACAAACGCGCTGGACGCACCTGAATAAGAACAATTCTTTGCTTACACAATTTCAGGCGTTTTTGTTAGATGCTCATTTTTCGGTAGAACAGAAGGGAAGAAGTGAAGCGAGTTGTTTTATCAATTTTTCGGGCACCGGCGGTGTGTGGCGAAAGGCTTGTATGCAGGATGCAGGCGGCTGGAACGCTGATACTTTGACGGAAGATTTTGATTTAAGCTATCGTGCGCAACTCAAAGGCTGGCAGTTTTTGTATTTAGAAGATGTAACGGTTCCGGCTGAATTACCGCCCCTGATGAGTGCTTTGAAAGCGCAGCAATTTCGCTGGATAAAAGGCAATGCCGAAACCGCCCGAAAGCATGTGAAAACAATACTGCGCTCACAATTACCATTTATAAAAAAAGCCCATGCTTTCTTTCATTTGACGGTAGGGTTCGTGTTTGTGAGTGCGTTTTTAGCTTCTTTTTTAAGCATTCCATTGCTTATCTTAAAGCCGCATGTTCCGCAGTTGCAATCTTGGTTTGGTTTTGCCTCTTTTTCCTTAATTTCTTTGCTTTGCCTCGGTGTATTTCATTACATCGCAACGGTTAGCACGGGCTTCATTCGCAACGATGCCAAACAATATTTTTTCAAAACATTTCCTCTGTATTTATCATTCAGCATGGGCATGGCGTTTAACAATGCCGTAGCTGTAGCCGAAGGTTGGCTGGGCATTAAATCCTCGTTTGTACGAACACCCAAATTCAATGCTTCGGATGGCAGAAAAATGAAATTCTTGTCTTCATCAACCAAACTATTAACGCCCTTTTTGATTACTGAAATAATGTTGATGATTTATTTTTTGTGGGGTGCTTCACTCGCATTTTATTATCACGATTTTTCGATGTTTCCCTATCATTTGATGCTCGCTTTTGGCTTTGGAATGATTGTGTGGTTTACGATGAAAGAACGGTTTCATATTGACTGATTTCAAATTCATCGTGCAAAACAAAAAGAAGTATTCGTTGTATGATGGTATGCAAGTGTAATGTTTGTTACCAGTTCACCGCAATTTTAAAATTTACCAATCGTGGCGTTAAGCGGTTGGGCAAAGCAAACGTATTGTTTTGATAATCCTTAATCAGCAAATAGCTAATAGTGTTTGGACGATCAATCAAATTAAACACTTCCAAACTTGCCCAAATGCTTTTGAACTCTTTGAACGGAGAATGGCTTCTGCGCTGCTTTTCAGCATCTAACAGCAATGCGCTAAAGCCAATATCAACACGGATATAAGAAGGAATGGTTAGTGAATTGCGATAACGCACACTGCCCGGAATGTTGTACGGAAGGTTGCTGCCATACAACGTGTTGAGATAGACTTTGATGTTTTTATTTGTGCTCAAATAATCCTGGAAAAACATACCAAACGTGATCAGTCTGTCTGTTGGTCTTCGCAACCAGCCAACCGGATTTACGCTGCTATCAGCCACTACTTTATCAGTTGATGCTGCTGTAATTTCCTGATGCGCTGCATTGTAATAAGTGGTATAACTATCGTTGCTCCAGTTTTCTCTTGTGCGCATAATGCCAAGACTTATCCAGCTCTCAGCGTCCTTTACCACTTCGCCAAACAATCTTCCTTCAATGCCATATGCGTATGCCTTTGCATTGTTGTTACCATAATAACGAATACGCACATTGTCAATATCATAAGGGTCAACATCCCACATACTTTTGTAATAAGCTTCTGTGGTAAAGCGTGCAGGACGATCGAACATTTTTAAATTGTAATCAAAACCAGCCGTTGCCTGCCAGCTTTTTTGCGCTTTTAAATCTTTGTTCAGCGAGCCATCATAGCGTTTCATTTCCCTGTAAAACGGTGGCTGGTCGTAAATACCTAGCCGAGCCTTTTAGCACCACATCTTTCGACCAGTTTTTTGGCTTGAAAGAAAAGCCTAATCTTGGTGAAATGAAGAAACTCTTTGTTCAATGTATTGTAGTTGTAACGAACACCGGCCTGCAGATGTGAAATCAGACGAATCTTTAAACTGAATATTGTCCTGTACATAACCACTAAATCGCGTGATAGAAAAGTTGGCATCATTCTTTGCTACATCACTCAACACTAAATTTCCGGTTGGATGATAAGGTAATGAATAACCTGCTGAATCGTTGTACTGCCATTCGTTTTGATGGTCGTTGATGCGTTGCTGCTCTATGCTGTTACCCCATTGCAGGTAATGTTTGCCAGCAGATAAATACCCTTTGTGTTGCGCATTATAAACCTGAATATTTAATGTATTACGCGAAAAATTTTGATACACACCTTTGCCCAATGGATTGGTAATGTTTCCAAATGAAGCGCTGTTAGGATCTATATCTCTGTCGCCAAAAATATAAGCGCCTGTTATGTCTTCGTTCTCTTGTTCATTGTCTTCAAAATATGAAAGCATCCATTTTAAACGTAGCTTGCTGTTCACTTGGTTGGTTGCCGTAAGTCCAACAAAATTGGTGTTATAAGCATCTTTTTCTTTTCCTGAAAAAGCAATGTTCACACCCAAATCCTGCGAATACAAGGCAGTAAAAACAGACGCTGTTAATTGAGTTTCCTGAGGAAATAAAGTAAACTGGGTTCCCGAAAAATTACCCAAAGCTTCCAATTGCCATTTAGGGGATGCCTGCCAGGTAAGCAAGCCCTGAATGTCGGATGAGGAAGGAATATAATTGCCTTTCGTTTCCTGGCTGCTTAACAAGTTGCGGTTGGTACGGTTGCGCACGCCAAACAAATAGGTTACTTTGTTGTTGTGTGCAGTGCCTTCCAGATGCAAGCCTTGCTCTAACAAACCTACATAAGCCGAGCCGCCAAATGAGGTTGGTTTTTTATACGTGATGTCTAACACCGAACTCATCTTATCGCCATACTTTGCCTGGTAACCGCCGTTAAAAAACTTAACGCCACTGGTTAATTCGGGATTGATAAAACTCAAGCCTTCCTGCTGACCGCTTTGCACCAGATATGGACGAAACACTTCAAAATCGTTCACATACACAAGGTTTTCATCGTAGCTACCACCGCGCACGCTGTATTGCGAAGTCAAGCTCATTGTTGCTGCCCACAAACACTTTTATCAAACTCTCAATATTGCTCAACGGCGAAGGATTTACCAAAGCTCTTGTCGGGTCAACATTTATCAATCCACTTTGTTCTCTGTCTTTATTATTCGTTACAGTTACGTTGCGCAATTCGCCAACCAACCGTTCCATCTTCACCGTTATTTTTTCGGTTTCACCGCTATTTAAAAAAAAGTTTTTCTGCACCCTTCTATAACCCGTGTAAGAGAACAACAACGCCAGTGCTTTACCTGAAGATAATGTGATGGAAAAAAAGCCGGAATCGTTGCTGGTAGTGCCCCTGTTATTGTTTAATAGTTGAATGGAAACATTGGAAAGCGGCCTGTCATCTTCATTCAATACAATGCCCGAAACCGTTGCTTTTTTTTGCGCCAAAAGCGATAGGGAAATAAGGCAAAACAAAACTGTGAAATACTTTCTCAAACCTGCGTAGTTATGGATGCGAAAGATAAGGAGAAGAGGCCATGTAAAAATAAAAAGCGTTGAGAACTGATAGAACACGAATCCCCACAGCTATTGTGGGCGCAGACTTTGTGCACGGATATTCAGGATTTGTTTTTGCCGATATTTTGGGGCTGTGAGCGTTCTGTTTTTCAACGAATCTTTTGTTCGGGCTGTTTGCACAACTCCGCCGCAAAGCTCTGCTGCACAACGCCTCAGCGGGGTAGATGCTGCACATCCCGCAGCCCATCAACAATAGAATAAAAATGAGCAATTCCAAAGTGCATCGTCATGGCGAGGAACGAAGCCATCTTCTGCTGATTGCATCATGAAGTTGTTCGTGATAGTGACTGGTGAACGAACAGTGCAGAGATGTTTTCTCATCATTGATAAACAACATCTACGGTTTACTCTACAGATGGCTTCGTCCCTCGCCATGACGTTATTACCATCATCTATAAATAAACAAGCCGCTTTTCTTTTTACACCATTTTCATCTTCTCAATCGTTCCCACCACATCGTCCGATTTAAAAATACTGCTGCCGGCCACCAAAACATTCGCTCCTGCATCAATTACAGCTTTTGCATTTTGTAACGAAATGCCACCATCCACTTCTATCAAAGTATGACAATCTTTTCATCAATCATGTGCCGCAGTTGCCTAATTTTATCAATACTGTGATCAATAAATTTTTGTCCCCCAAAGCCCGGGTTCACACTCATGATCAATACCACATCAATGTATTGCAATACATCTTTCAAGGCCTCAACCGGCGTGTGCGGATTGAGTGCAACACCCGCATTAATGCCTAAGCCTTTGATTTGTTCAATATTGCG
Organism: uncultured Chitinophagaceae bacterium; assembly: GCA_963790435.1. Classification (GTDB taxonomy): domain Bacteria; phylum Bacteroidota; class Bacteroidia; order Chitinophagales; family Chitinophagaceae; genus Ilyomonas. Next base: position 1,583,986 of record CAWBOI010000001.1, on the reverse strand, counting down.
GTGCAAGTGCCGGCAAGCCTCATAATGAACGGTGATGCTGTCGGCACCGGCTTTTTTAAATTCTTCCACATAACGTTCAGGTTCCTCAATCATCAGGTGTACATCGCAATACTTTTTGGTTGCGCTTCTAATGGCTTCAATGATGGGGAAGCCAAACGAAATATTGGGCACAAAACGTCCGTCCATTACATCCAAATGACACCATTCTGCCATGCTCTTATTAACCAATTCGACTTGTTCGGCAAGGTGTAAAAAATCAGAAGCTAAAAAGGATGGTGCAATGATAGGCATGATGTTGATTTATGATTTTTGAATTGTGATTTGCGAGGCAAGCTCTTCATTTAAAAACTTGTATTCATGTTACCTCGAAGCTATTTTAAACAAAAAACAAACCTGTTACACATAGCCCCTCTCCACTCGTGGAGAGGGGTTGGGGTGAGGTCACTCCACTCTCTTCAGCGCAGCGATTGTTTCGGGCGCATCTTTATCCAAAGCCAGTGATTGTTTAAAGTAAAATGCCGCGCTGTCTTTCTTGTTCATCAGTTCGTAACAACGACCCATGTAATAATAAGCATCAGGATTCAAATGGTTTACGTTCGCTGCAAAAGAAAACACGTCAAGCGCTTGTCCGTATTGCTTTTGGTCAAAATACACCAAGCCCTTTTCAATGTAAGCAGGCATATAAGTGTAATCGTTTTTAATGCACTCATCAAATAAATTCAAAGCCAGTTGCCGCTGCCCTGTTCTCGCATTGAATACGCCGGCAACAAAGGCGGCTGAAGCATCATAATCCCGTCCCAAACCCATACTTTTTACTTGATTGCAAAGTAGTAAGCTTCGCGAATTTTTTTTCTCGGCGTATAAATTAGCAAGACTTAACAACGCATCGGGCGAGGCATAAATTTTTATGGCAGTGGCATAATTTTTCATCGCGTCTGTAGTATCACCGGCGTGTTCGCTGATTTGTCCGCGTGTGTACCACAAACCATAATTTACACTGTCTTTTTTTATAAGAGAATCCATTTGTGTAAGCGCAGGTTTGAACATATTCAAGCTATCCAATGCAAGGGCGAATTTTAAACGCAAGCCCGCACTGTCGGGATTTTTCTTTACCTCTTGTTGTAAAGCTGCTACCTCCGGTGTTATTTCTTTTTCTTTCTTTTGATTGTTGCTGCCAACGTCTCTCTTCTTTTCCTCATTATTGCACGAAACCAAAAAAGCCATCAGAAGCGGCACATAAAAAAAATGTTTCATCATGGCACAAAAGTATAACCTGCCCACGTAGTTTTGATTTTTAAACTGATACTTATGAATGCGAGTCTTTACAACATTTTATTACACGTACACAGCGCTGGCAGATGGGTTTTGCTTCTTCTGTTATTAATTGCCATTTTCAATAGTTTGATTGCAGGTAACCGCCCCTTTATTAAAAGCGATGCCCGCACAGGTCTGCTGCTTACCATTGTTGCAGACCTTATGCTATTAATTGGTTTGGCCCTGTGGTATTGGGGACCGAAAGGTTATAATCTAATTGTTGCTGCCGGTGGCTTTGCCAATGCGATGAAAGATCCCGTTACGCGCTTTTATGGCGTTGAACACATGGCCGGAATGTTGGTGGCTATTATTCTCCTTCACATCGGAAAAGCACAAGGCAAAAAAGCAATGAGCGACAAGCAAAAGCACAACCGCACAGTTCTTTTTTACTTTCTTGCCCTTTTGATTATTTTGGTAACCGATACCCTGGCCTTTCCGCGCGATTCCGGGTGGATGGTATTAATTAATTGTGCAAAAACAAAAAGCCTCGCAATTTGGCGAGGCTTCAGATTCTTCACAGGATAATGACCCATATTTTGGATATGTAAAATAAACTTTTATCCGGCAGATTAAAAAATTTTAATTGTTATTTTCAAAACAAAAGCTTGCGTTTGTTTTCGCCGTTATTTTTTACTACAGAGATTAGTGCTTTGTTTTTGTATGAATTCTAGTAACGGCTTACTGCTTACTGTCCGTAGCGTGCATCTGTGTTCCGTCAGCTTAAATGTAGAACAAAAAAATGAAAAGAGAATTATAGCCGGCTGGCTTGTATCAGCCGCTATGGCGGCAAGCATTTGTTAGCAGCAGATTTATTCAGTTTCAAACTTATTGCATGTGTCTAATCTGCTAATAAGGTTTGTTATTTGGTCTGTTAAGGCTTTTAATTTTGTATGTTGGTTATAGTTATAGTAAATATTCTTTTTGCCATTGTCAAATGTTTTAAATGTGAGGTTGTAATCACTCACTCTCTTAATTAATTTGCTGCTTTTGATTTGAAAAGTCATCTCATAAAAGCAAGTGTGGTCAACAGTTGTTGTTATTGTCGTTATAATATTACCTTTTTTAGATTGCACATAAGTCGGCATTCTAATTTGTTCCTTATCAATTTGGTTTTTATACACTAAATAGAAAGAAAGCGGATTTGTAGTGTCAAGCGATATGGCTTTGTAACTCTTGCAATAGTCAAATCTTTGTATAAAGTAGCTTTTGTCTTTCGCCCAACATAAATACTGTGTCTGCTCATATGCACAAGTGTCCAATGCAATAATTCCACCATTACAAGTCAATGTGTAAATAAGAAAACTGTCAACGCCTTGATTCTTTAAACTCTTTACTTGCTTTCGAATTTTGTTGTCAATTACTTGTCCATTTGCTGAGATTGTCAAAACAATAAGAAGTGTTAGAAGTAGCAGTCGTGTCATTAAGCCTTTACAGTAAGATGCTGTCGCAAGAAGTTTCCATAAAATTTGCCACCAACTCAAAAATAGACGCAAGTTTTTAAACAACTAAACTTGCGCACTTTCTGCTTAATCTTTTCACAATCAAATACAATATAAATACACACAAAACCAAAAACCTGCGCCATTACAATTTTCAAAATTCAGGTAAAAACAAACCTACACCAGCATCCGCAAAGGCTCTTCCAGCAAGGCTTTCACGGTTTGCAGGAATGCGGCTCCGGTAGCGCCATCTACCACACGATGATCGCAACTTAGGGTTACTTTCATTACGTTGCCTGGAACAACAGCGCCGTTCTTTACAACCGGCACTTGAGATATACCACCAATGGCAAGTATGCACGCATCAGGTGGGTTTATAATTGCGGTAAATTCATCCACGCCAAACATACCTAAGTTGGAAATGGTAAACGTGCTGCCTTCCCAATCTGCCGGTTGTAGTTTTTTATCTTTTGCTTTTTGCGCAAAATCTTTTACTTCTTTAGAGATTTGGCTCAACGGTTTGCTATCCGCATTGCGAACAACCGGCACCAGCAAACCTTCTTCAACGGCAACGGCAACACCAATGTTCACGTTATGATTCACGCGAATTTTATCGCCAAGCCAACTGCTGTTTATTTTCGGATGTTGTGTTAAGGCAACAGCAACGGCTTTCAGTACAATATCATTAAAGCTGATTTTTATTTTGCTCAACTCGTTAATGCGGGTGCGGGCTGCCATGGCTGCATCCATATCAATCGTCATGGTGATATAAAAATGCGGTGCCGTAAACAAGCTTTCGCTTAAGCGGCGGGCAATGGTTTTGCGCATCTGCGAAACCGGAATTTCGTCAAACGAAGCTGCTACAGTGGATGGCTGTGTTTGACTGCTCGCCGCTTGTTGCTGAACACTTGCAGCTTGCGGCTGTGAGCTTGTAGCTGGCTGTCCGCTTTGCTCGGTTTGTAATTTTCTATGTCGGTTTTGGTAATACGTCCGTTATCACCCGAGCCTTGAACCTGCTTAAGATCAATGCCTTTCTCCTGCGCTAATTTTTTGGCTAATGGCGAAGCAAAAATCCTTCCTCCGTTTATGGTTTGTTGTGGCTGTTCAGCTTTACCATTGGTAGCCGGTTGCGGTTGAACGGCTTGCTGCTGCTGCACTTGCGGGTTGGCAGGCGCAACATCACCATCACCTTTTTGCATATCCGCTGCATCTTTTGGCGAGCTATCCAGCGCACCAGCATGAGTGTCGCCAGCATTGCCGCCACCTTTAATGCCATTCACAATTTCCTCTACATTCAAACCTTCTTTTCCAATGACGGCAAGCAAATCATTTACCTGTATTTTCTCGCCTGGCTTTGCGCCCTGGTACAACAATTTGCCATCTTTATAACTTTCCAATTCCATGGTGGCTTTGTCAGTTTCAATTTCAGCCAACACATCCCCTTTCTTCACATCATCACCCACTTTCTTTTGCCACGATGCCACCACACCTTCCGTCATGGTGTCGCTCAGTCGCGGCATCAGCACGACTTCTTCCATCTTGCTATAATCCTTACCGGATGCAGGGGCCTGGCTTTGCGCTGGCTGTTCGCTGCTTGCAGCTTGTGGCTCATTGCTTGCAGCTGGCTGCTGTTGCGGTGTCTGCGTATTGGTTGATGGCTGCGAAGCGTTGGCTCCATTGCTTCCTTTGTGCTTTGAAATGATGCTGCTCACATCTTCGCCTTTGTTGCCAATAACGGCAAGCAAATCGTTTACCTGCAGTTTACCACCATCGCCCGCACCTACATGAAGGAGTGTGCCGTCTTTATAACTTTCCAGTTCCATGGTCGCTTTGTCGGTTTCAATTTCAGCAAGCACTTCGCCTTTTTTCACAGGGTCGCCCACTTTTTTATGCCAACTGGCAATTACGCCTTCAGTCATGGTATCACTCAGTCGGGGCATTAAAATTTCTTCAGCCATATCGGTATTGTTTCGCTTTTTTAAATGGTTGTTGCAGAGAAAAAATTGCTATCTAAAGAACCTGTTTTTCATCGTTGCAAACGAGCCGTGAAATTACAGCAAAAACAAATTGTTGCAAGAAGTGTTTGCTTTTTTATTGATTGAATGAAAAGCATCAAGCCGTCATTCCGCTCCAACAATACTATTAGGCCCTCAACACAATGATAGAAATTATAAGCAGATTCCGCACAAAGCCCTTGTCAAAGTGATTTATGATGAAATCGTGTAGAGGGCAATTGCGGAATGACGGCAAAACCAAACATCTTTTAAATATATCCATGAGAATCCGAACTGAATGCTTGCAATTATTCTGTTCTTATTTTTACAACATGAACCGCATTGAACAAATTCAACAAATGTTGCAGGCATCACTAAAAGACAATTTTCTGCGTCATGCGCTGGCATTAGAACTGATCAAACAAGGCAACGATGAAGAAGCGAAACAGTTGTTTCAAAATATTCTCAATGATTCGCCCGATTATGTAGGTTCTTACTATCATCTTGCCAAACTGTTTGAACGAAACGGGCAAACCGAAGCTGCTATAGAATGGTACGAACGCGGAATGAAAGCTGCCAAAACTGCTGGCGACACTCATTCTTATAACGAGTTGCAAAGTGCTTATGAAGAATTGATTTATTAAGAATGGTCAATGAATTTTGCACTTGTAAAAATGAAATCCAAAATTTTTGAAATCAACATCCTCATAACTGATGAATAAATGAAAAGAGTTGGATTATTATTTTTTTGCGTCGCACTGTCAGTCTATTCTGTTGCTCAAAATATGAATAGAACAATTTGGGTTGATGGTTTGCAAAGAGAGTACACCATTCATCTGCCACCTGCTTACAATCGTTTGCAAAAATTACCGCTCATTTTTGCATTGCATGGCGGAGGTAGTACCGCAAAAAGCGCAGTGAATTTTTATGGACTTGAACCGCTTGCCGATGAAAACAATTTCATTGTTGTTTATCCGAATGCGATCAAAAAAGCTTGGCAAATTCCCGGAATGGCAACGCGCGTAAAAAACGCAGATACGAGTGTAAACGATACGCGGTTCATTTCGGTTTTACTCGATACATTAATAGTACAATATAAAGTAGATGATAAAAAAGTTTTCTGCACGGGCATTTCACGCGGAGCGATGTTTTCTTATTATCTCGCAGTGGCGCTTAATTCTCGTATTGCAGCGATAGCAGTGGTTTGCGGAGGCATTTCAAAAGCTATGTTGTCAAATTATTCATTTCAAAAACCAGTTCCTGTATTAATGATAAATGGCACTGCCGATCCGCTGGTTAATTATAAGGGTGGCTTTGTTAAATTCAATCAAAGAAATATGGGTAATGATGATGCAGATTTGTTACCCACCGAAGTATTGTTGAAAACGATTGTTTCATTGAACCATTGTCACGCGACGCCGCAAATTATAGAACTGCCTGATAATGATCCATCTGACGGCTGTAATGAAACAGAGTATTTGTATAGCTGTGATAGTGCAACCGTTGATTTTATAAAGATTGAAAATGGCGGTCATACCTGGGCTGGCGGTGCGCAGTATCTGCCTAAATTTATTGTTGGTAAAGTTTGCAGAGACTTTAGCGCTTCGCAAAGAATAATTGACTTTTTTAAACAGACGATTCAATCTGCTTGGCAATAATGTTTTATTAATTAAGGTTGATGATTAAGTAACGAATCCATCGCTTCGATCACTTCATAGGGTGTTGGATAGGGAACGTTTGGTTTCATCACATTTTCGCTTACATACCGCACCATCACATTTTTACTTTTCAGATCTTCTTTCACCGAAAAATACAACGCTTTATTAGGCGTTTGCCAGGGCGTGTGTTGCGGGTTGGTAAGCGCGTACAACACCACCACAGGCTTGTGCAAAGCGGCTGCAATGTGTACCGTTCCTGTGTTTACAGAAAGAAGAAGCTGTGCTGTATCAATAGCCGCAATCAATTCTTCTACTGAAAACAAACCTGCGGCTGAAACGCAATGCCCGCCTATGTTTGAGGCAATGTGATGAGCCAAATGCGATTCGGCTGATGAGCCGGTGATAACGATTGGATAGGTTTGTTTTTGCAGCCATTTCTTGCCCGTTTCTATCCACAGTTCGGTTGGATATTTTCTTTTGTCTTCGCTTGCGCCGGGATGAAAAATGACGAATGGCTTTGTTGCATCTATGCCTGCTTCATTCAACTTCTTTGCAAGGTTTGTTTTTGCCTCTTTTTTATAAGAAATAGAAAGTTGCTGTGATGCTGAAGTTGCACCGACTGAATGAACGAGCTTTACATCTCTTTCCACCTGGTGTTGAATAAAACGAAGTGGCTCTTCATCAGGCAACCAGTGCGTGAGCAATGAATATGGATTTTCTCTGCAATAAGCTATCCTTTCCGGAATACCTGAAAGAAATGCAGCCATCGCGGCTGGCAATGGATTTTGGCTATATACCGTAAAAATAAAGGCAGCATCGAAAGCACGACTGGCAAGCGTTTGAATGAGTTTTGCAAACTCTATTTCATCGGCGGGATGATTTGTTTTTACCCAGGGAACATTGGCGATAATCGTGTCATCAATCTCTTTAATAAATGGTGCTATCAGATTGCCCATTTGAGATGTGAGCAAAGTAATATTGCAATCAAATGTTTCTTTTAATGCCCGAAAAGCAGGTGTTGACATCAGCACATCTCCCATGTTATCGGCACGAATGCAAAGCACATTCTTAAAACGATGAAGTTTGGTTTCAATCATGAATGTTGAACAATGGTTTGCGCTGCTTCCAGTAAGTTTTCTACTGTAAAATCGGGTTGTCGTTTTTCATTCATCAGCCATTCTGTTTCGTTGCCATTTTTTAGCAGCACCGTTTTGCAACCTGCGGCTTTGCCGGCTTCTACATCGTTCAAAATATCACCTATCATCCACGATTGCTTTGCGTCAACATTAAAATCTTGTATCGCACGCAAAAGCAACCCTGGCTTTGGTTTGCGGCAATCACAATCAACCTTGTATTCTTTTACCGTGCCTTCTTTGTAATGCGGACAATAATAAAAACCATTGATAGTAATGCCATCTTTGCTTACTAAATTTCTAATGGCATTGCTTACATTCTGTAATTCTTCTTCTTTAAAATAACCTCTTGCCACACCGCTTTGGTTCGAGATAACAATCAACACATAGTTTTGTTTTTGTAACAATTTCAAAGCGGGTATCGCGGTGTTGGAAAGTGTGATGAGCGCAGGATTTACATTGTACGGTATGTCAGGAATTAATGTGCCATCCTTGTCAATAAAAATTGCTTTGTTCATTTCTAATTTTCTTCCGCAAAGGTAGCCAACCTCGATTCGTTGTTGGCAGACATATGTTTGCGTACAATGAAATTGGCCTCTTTTGAGAGAACATTATTCATTGATGGTTTGAAATCGAGATGAGCAGCCATCACTTTACGATATAAAGCATCACAACAAACAGCCACTTGTTTCCATGTAAACAGTTTGTTTACGCGTTGAATGCAGCGTTCACTCATGTTGCGCAAAGCCTCTTCGCAACTCAATGCCTGATCAATTTTTTGGGCTAAAGCTTCGGGATGATTCGGAGGAACCAAAAAGCCTGTCTTTCCATCCGCAACACTATACTTAATGCCGCCAACGTTGGCGCCAATTACCGGCGTTCCACAAGCCATTGCTTCCAACGGTGTAATGCCAAACGGCTCGTACCAGGGAGTGGTGATAAACAAGTCGGCAGCAGAATAATAGTATTTCAAAACATCGCGGGTTTTTCTGCCCACAAATGTGATGCGTGAACGAACATTTGCCTTCTTTGCAATGTCCATTAGTCTTGCAATTTCTGGTGTCAGTTTTGGGTCAGGTGTGTCGGCATCACCACCAACAATAATGAGATGAATGTCGTGCAAACCGTTTTTAATTTCTCCAATGGCTTTTATCACATTGTCAACGCCTTTTCTCGGCACCATTCTGCCCAATTGAAGCAGAATTTTTTCATGCTGAGGGAGGTTTAAAATGCTTCTCGCTTTTTGTTTTTCTACCGGGTAGAATTCCTTGTTGCTAAAGCCACACGGAATGATGGTTATCTTACTTTCAGCAGCACCATAATGCTGAATCAAATCCTCTTTATCCTGCGGGCATTCGGCTATCAAATGGTCGGCATCCTGAACAATTTCTTTTTCAATGGGGATGCGGCTTGCAGGAAATTTGTCTGCCTCTTTCTGATGCAGTTGCCGCACCAGCCCCAATGCATGAAACGTTACGGCATAAGGAATGGCAAATTGTTTTTTCATTTGTGAAGCCACCATCGCCGACATAAAAAAGTTAGCGTGAATCAGCTCATAGCAAGCATTTTCTTTAATGATGAATTGAGCCATGTTATTTGCAAATTCATCCATGTGGCAAAGCAATTCTTCTTTCGGTATGATGGTTTCGGGACCTGCTTTAATATGAATAACACGAATGTTAGGAAGCCAGTTAAAAACCGTTGCGCCCCGCTTTTCTTTTCGTGTAAAAATATCAACCTCGTAACCCAGTTCGGATAAATGTTTGGGCAGTTCAGCAACATACACATTTTGCCCTCCGCTGTCAACACCGCCAAGGGTTGCAAGAGGTGAAGCATGTTCGCTAATAAATGCTATTTTCTTTTTCATAGGTTAGTTTGTTTTTTTGTAGAGCAAGTTGAAATACTTCTTTCCAGTCGTTCGCAAATCGTTCAATTCCAAACCGGCTTTGAACCGTTTTTCGGGCTTCATTTCCAAGTTTTTGTGCTCCATTTTTATTCTCTAACAGCCACTGCATTTTTTCGATAAGATAATCAACATCGGTATGAATAAAACCATTTATACTGTCCTTGATAACGGTGGTATATTCTGTAGTTGATAAGGCAACAATGGGCAAGCCCGCTGCCATCGCTTCCAGCACAGCAAGCCCTAAGCTCGTCCAGCGAATCGGGTTAAAACAAAAGCGGTATTTACTAATGAACCCAGGCATTTGCGGGTGCAGCACTTCGCCCAAACCACCGTATTCTGCGGTTCCCATTCCAATTAAATCAAGCGGTATTTTTTGTCTCACTTTATCAAAAATATCCGCTCCTAATTTTCTTCCTCTTTGATAAATATGATTGATGATAACCACTCCTTTATCTAACTCGCCGGTGTATGTGTGCAAAGGAATGATAACGCCATGATCCACCACTTTTACAATGGTGCATTCATCGTTGTTCCACATCAACCTGTTGAAGTTGGTAACATGCACCATCAGCACATCACGTGTGTTAATGATGTGCTTGGCATCGGCAGGATATTTTGCCGGTGTATCATGCTCTACATAAACTTTGGGAAGACTGCGTTGCTGTTCAGAAAGAGTTTCGTATTGATCGAACAAATAGTTCTTATTGGTTTGAAACAGGATACAGTCAAATATTGTATTCTTTACATCTTCTGCTTTTATTTCAACCACATTATCGCCAAATGGAAACGTGTTTCCCCTGCCATAATAACCTTCATTTCTTTCTTCGTTTACCGGAATGTAAATCGTAAAATCTCCCTGTGATAAATAGTATAGATATGTTCCATGGATGTGCCATGTAAAAATTTTCAGTCTTTCTGTGTTCATAGGTAACAATGCTATCGCAATTGCGCTAAAGCATTATTCAAAATAATGCCAAAGCAGTAACCGCAAGCGTTTCAGCCGTTTAGCCGATTGCTAAATTTTTTCATGTAGAGGTGTTTCTACATGAACATATCAAATAGAAGATATAGCAGCCAATTTTCTTTTTGTTGAACATCATATTTATCTTAATGTTTACCAACGGAAAACACTTTGGAAGGAAGTTGCAGATGGCTTTTTCATGCAAAAACAAAAACAATGGTTTGCTATTTGTTTACTGTGGTTTCGTTATAAAAAATTACAAACTGAAAAACACGGCCAGATGCCTTTTGTAAGTGCATCTGCTTTTGTTTTTACAGGAAAAATACCTTTTTTTAAACCTATTTACATGTACACAATTGGTATCAATGCTGTATTTCACGACAGTGCGGCGTGTATAATAAAAGATGGCGTACTGCTGGCGGCTGCCGAAGAAGAACGCTTTACGCACATCAAACATGGCAAACGGCCCCTTCCGTTTTCAACATGGGAGTTGCCTTATCATGCCATTGATTATTGCCTGCGAATCGCCGGTATTCATTTGAATGAGGTTGATCATTTTGCGTATTCATTTGATCCGGAATTAATCAACAAAAACAAAGGCACAACCGTTTACGGTGAATGGGATAATTTATTTGCCCAATACATAAAAAATGCACCGTATATGCTGGTAGATGGCTACCCGCATCATTTGCAAAAACGCTTTGTTGGCGCGAAAGCAACGCCGCAAAAATGGCACTATGTAAATCATCACCTGGCTCATGCGGCAAGTGCATTTTTATGTTCACCTTATTCATCATCAGCCGTCATGACGATTGATGGAAGAGGAGAAGAAGTAAGCACTTCTTATTATCATGGAAAAGGAAAACATCTTGATAAAATTGGTGAAGTAATGATACCGCATTCATTGGGCTTGTTGTACGAAGCGGTAACTACGCACCTTGGCTTTTTGCATTCGTCAGATGAATACAAAGTGATGGCATTGGCGTCTTATGGCAAGCCTGTTTATTTGGATACATTTCGTTCGATGATTCAGGCAAATGATGATGGTACTTATACCATTGATCATTACAAACTGGAGGAACGTTTTGGCGCCAAACGTTTGCGTCATGAAGCCTTTGGAGAAAAGCATTTCAACATTGCGCATTCATTACAAAAAGTAGTGGAAGAAACCGTGCTGAAGTTAGCAAACTGGCTGCATCAAACAACAGGCGAAAACAACTTATGTCTTGCTGGTGGTGTGGCTTTGAACTGTGTTGCTAATGCTGTTATCAGAGACCATTCACCTTTCGAAAATATATGGGTTCAACCGGCTTCGGGTGATGATGGAACGGCTTTGGGTGCAGCATTGTGGGTGGATGCGGAACATAGAAAAGAAGGTGAAAGGATGTTTGTAATGAACCATTGTTATTGGGGACCGGAGTATAAGGATGGCGAGATAGAAGCCTTTTTAAAATGGACAAAAGTTCCTTATAAAAGGATGGAAAATGTAGCCAAAGAAACAGCACAGATTTTAGCGCAAAATAAAATCATTGGCTGGTACCAGGGCAGAATGGAATTTGGTCCGCGTGCACTCGGCGCACGCTCTATTTTAGCTTCGCCAATTGAAGAAAGTATGCAGGCAAAACTGAACGAAATCAAAGATCGTGAAGACTTTCGCCCTGTGGCTCCGGTTGTGTTGGAAGAAGATGCAAAGGATTGGTTTGAAAGAGCAGACTATTCGCCTTTCATGCTGTTTGTTTACAATGTAAAAGAAGAAAAGGCTGATCAAATTCCTGCCGTACGTCATGTAGATGGTACAGCACGCATTCAAACCATCAATGAACAACAGCACCCTTTGTATTACAGCTTGTTGAAAGAATTTAAAAAGATAACCGGCGTTCCGGTGCTCGTAAATACATCGTTCAATACGCGTGGCGAACCGATTGTTTGCACACCGCGCGATGCGGTAGAATGCTTTTGGACATCGCCGTTTGATGCGTTGGTCATTGGTTCTTTTTTGTTAGAAAAGAAGCCTTTGCAAAATGATTTTGATCTTGAAGAAAAAGAGGCAAAAACAAAAAGCAAAACCTACCATGAGGAAACTTTTTTGGTGAAGTAAGTAAAACGAAACACCATGATGAAAGTAAATGTTTCTGTGGTTATTCCTACGTTTAAAAGAGTTCATTTATTACAAAGATGTTTAGAGGCTTTGCAGAAACAAGATTTTAGAGGAACGTATGAAGTGATTGTTGTTTCGGATGGTGAAGATGAAGCAACGACAGCATTGGTAAAGAGCTTTTCTGAACGAAACAACACTGCGTTTGTTTTTGCATCACTTTCTAAAAAAACGGGTCCGTCAGCCGCACGAAATAAAGGCTGGCAAATGGCAAACGCTGAGTTGATTCTGTTTACGGATGATGATACACAACCTTTACAAAACTGGTTGCAGGTTTATTGGAATGCATTTCTTTTCAATCAAAGAAACTGGATTGCTTTTACCGGGAAAACGGTTGTGCCCATTCCCGCAACACCTACCGATTATGAACGCAACACTGCGGGTTTGGAAACGGCTGAATTTATCACTGCCAATTGCGCTTGTAGCAAAGTGGCATTACAAACCGTCAACGGCTTTGATGAAGAATTTGCAATGGCATGGAGAGAAGACAGTGAATTGCAATTTAAGTTGTTGAATGCAAACATTCCGATAGTAAAAATAGAGGCTGCGATTGTCGTGCATCCCGTGCGCAAAGCCGCATGGGGCGTGAGTTTGAAAGAGCAAAAGAAAAGCATGTTCAATGCGTTGTTGTTTAAAAAACATCCAGTTTGGTTTCGCTCTAAAATAATGGAAGCGCCTGTGTGGAATTATTATGCTATGATTGTTTTGTTCATCGCTGGTTTAGTTTTGTCCATATTTCATTTTTATAAGTCATCTCTCCTTTTTTTAGGCGGCTGGTTGCTGTTAGAAATTATTTTTATTGCAAAACGGTTGCGCAACAATTCAACTTCATTTTCGCACTTGTGTGAGATGGTTGTTACTTCCTTTTGCATACCCTTTTTATCAGTGTTCTGGACCTTGTATGGGGCTTATAAGTTCAAAGTTTTCTTTTTATGAAATTATCGCCACGCAATATAAAAACCATTGCTATTTTCAGGGCTTTGCAATTGGGTGATATGCTGAATGTTGTTCCGGCGATTCGTGCTTTGCGTGCGGCTTATCCTGATGCCCGAATTACTTTGTTGAGCTTGCCCTGGGCTGAACAATTTGTAAAGCGTTTCGATACATATTTTGATCGCTTCATTCATTTTCCGGGCTACGTTGGTTTACCCGAACAAGCTTTTGATGAAGCGGCTTATCAATCTTTTCTTCAAACTATAAAAAACGAAAACTTCGATTTGCTTTTGCAGATGCAGGGCAACGGCACCATTGTAAATGAAATGCTATTGCAATGGAACGCAAAGCAGGTTGCTGGCTTTTGCAATGAAGAAAGCATTGTAGATTCTGATTTGTTTATGTCGTATCCGGACTATGGTTCTGAAATTCACAGGCACCTTGCATTGATGCAACATTTCGGTTTGCCTTTGCAAGGAGACCATTTGGAATTTCCCGTTACAAAACAAGAGGAACAGGAATGGGAAGGATTAAAAGCAAAATCGGGTTTGCAAAACTATGTTTGTATTCACCCGGGCTCGCGCGGAAGCTGGCGGCAATGGCCACCGGAATATTTTGCGAGGCTGGCTGATTATTGTGTCGAGACTGGCTTTACTGTTGTAATAACCGGAACAAAAAACGAAGCGGAAATCACACAAAACGTAATTGCCAACATGCAACACAAAGCGATAGATGTAACCGGCGAAACCAGTGTTGGCGCAATGGCATTGCTTATCAGGCATGCTGCGTGTTTGATAGCCAATTGCACCGGCGTTTCGCATATCGCTTCGGCTACACAAACACCAAGCATTATCATCAGCATGGACGGCGAACCGCAGCGTTGGTCGCCGTTAAACAAAGACATCCATTTTGTAACTGATTGGACGAAGCATCCTGACTTTTCAATCCCTTACCGGCACTTAGTTTTGTTGTTAAAAGAGATTCGTTCGACAGCCAAAACAAGATGATAAAATAAAAATATTTGCTGTGCCAAACGTTGGCGTAGTAATTGTTGTTTTTTAGAAAAATTACTTTGTTATGCTACTTACCGATCTGCAAACGGAAAATTATTTTAACGGGTTTGATTACGGTACGCACCCCGATTATGCACCCACCATTACTGCTTATGACGAAGATGAGGATGAAGATGATGATGTGGATGAGGAAGACGATGATGTGCTCGCCGATGATTCGGAAGCAGAAACCGATGACTTAGATACAGATGAAGCTGACTTTGATGACGACGATGTTGTAACTGAAGATATTGATGACCTGGATGATGACGATGAAGACGAGGATGAAGACGACGATTTGGCTTAGCAGATGGTAAGAGGATTTAATATATGGAAAGCCGTCCCCACAGTACTGTGGGGACGGCTTTTGTTTTTGCCTGTTTTTTATCTTATTAAAACGGTAGTGCCGTGAAGCGAATAGAATTGTTTTGTATCGTGATGCGTGTATTGCAGTGTCCACACATAAGTTCCGGTGGGTTGCGGCTGCCCGTTTAAGCGTCCATCCCATTTTTTTGTCCAGTCTTTCGTTTGAAAAACAATTTGCCCCAAACGGTTGTAAACGGTGAATAGGAGGTTATCAGCTTTATACGCATTGAGTGGAAACAAATAATCGTTGATGCCATCTCCGTTAGGCGTAAATGCCGATGGTACTGCAATAAAACAAGAGTACACTACCTGTAAATTTTTCGTCGTTGTATCAGTACAATGCAGGTTGTTTTCAACAATTAATTGAACGGAGTAGTTGACTGCATTGCTGGCTTGCAAATACCTCTGTTGCGGTGGATTTTTTCCAGAATAAAAAGTGCCGTTTCCAAAACTCCAGTTATATGAAATAATGTTGCCGATGCTGGTGTCGGTAATAGTTACAATATCGTTTGGACAGGCAATTTGAGGCATGATAAATTGAGCTTTTAAATCATTGTCGAGATTGACGACTGAAGAAGCTGTATCGCTGCAGAAGCCATTGCTTACAACCAATTGAATGTTCTTTTTGCCATACGAATTGAACATCACATCATTGTTTTCTTTTGTGCTTTTTATACCATCGCTAAAAGTCCAAATCCAGCTATTCACACCGTTATTACCATCATGCGAAACAGCAACCGTATCTTCTTTACAACCATATAGCAACTGTGCGGTAAACAGGGCTGAAACGGTATCTTTTACCGTAAACGAAACACTTTCATTAGCCGGTGTTATTTGTCCGCATTCATCAATAATAGTATTCCCATCTGTACCGGTTTTTGTGGTGATGGTATAGGTTCCTGCAAGTGTAATGGGTTGAGACAATTGTAAAAAAATAGAACTGCTCACGTCATTGGCACAGCTTCCGTAAGCCGAAGCAATGGCAACCGGATGATTACCTGTAATTGAAAAATCAGAGCCATCTGCTGCAATGGAATTGCACTGCATAGGTTTGCTAAAAACGAGTTCTATCGTTTGTGGTGCGCAGCTAACCGGCGCGATGCTGTCGAAAGGCGTAGGCTGTTTTGGGTTGACAGTTACAGTTAGTGATGCACCTGCCTGCAAAGCATTATCGCAGTTATCAAGAAGCGTATTTGCGTCTGTGCCTTCTTTTATTGCAACGATGTATTTGCCGGGTAATAAATCCTGGCTTAACGTAAGAACAACTGAATCCATGTCAAAGCCACTGCTACAGCCCGGTGCTCCTGCCGATACAATGGTAACGCCCGTTGCATTGATTGTAAAATCACTGCCATCTGGCGCGAGCGAAGAGCACTTCATTTTTTTATTGGTGCGAAGAATAATTTGATCTCCTTCGCAGTTGGTAGCAATACTTTTTAGAGCTGGTATGGTAGTGTCGGTAATGCTTGCAGTGCCTCCTGAAAACGATAAACTGTAGCCGCTTTGCGTTTGCGTGTAATGACTTATCATCAGCAGGTAAGTATGACTCTTTATCAGTTTAGGCATAGCTGCAAAGCTGTTTTCGTTGGCAGCAGGGTCGGAGGCACATTCAATCATACCGGCGCCACCGTTTCGTGCGCCTGTTATTCCGTACGTGCCTGCCCAGTTTCCGGTAACCACAAGCGAGTTATTGGTAAACACATCATCAGGGTTATGTCCTGTGATGTCGAACAATTGCCAATCGTAATCATCACCCAGATCATTAGGCGTTACCAAAAAGCCCAACGTGCCGGCTTGAAAACAAGTAAACTTATACCAAAACGGATTGTAATCTATGTATGTGGTATTGGTGCAACCTGGTACAGTAAGGGTATGTGTGCTGCAAAGCGGAACAGTTTGCTGCTGAAACTTTGTGGTGCCGCAAACCGGAAAAGCTGTGGATGGTGTTTGCCCTAATGTAGTACAGGTTTGGCTCACCGCAGAAGAGCCAAATAGGGCAAAAACAAAAACAGTTAGAATGAGGCTTTTCACATACATAACTTAGAAGATGTATAAAAGTATTTGAATGTTGCACTCAAAAAGAGACTTGTATAAAACTTTATAAAATCGTTGGGAATGAACAGGATAAAATGGTGCAAAAACAAACTTTCCTTTTGTTACAATCAGTTCATTAACCATCCATTTCCGGTTGTTTAATTTTGATGCAATCACATTCATTTCCCCATACCTTTGTTTCTAAGATAACTATTAATTTGTGAGCAAGCAAACAAGCAAGGCAACTGTAGCGGGATTAGTAGTAGCATTGGGTATTATCTACGGAGACATTGGAACCTCACCTCTTTATGTGTTGGATGCTATTATGAGCGGGCACAGCACAACAAATCAATTTGAGTTGTTGATTTTGGGTTCTTTGTCATGTATCTTCTGGACACTCACTCTGCAAACCACTGTAAAATATGTAATTCTAACCTTAAAAGCCGATAACAGAGGTGAAGGAGGCATTTTTAGTTTGTATGCCCTGGTACGAAGGCAACGGCGATGGCTGGTGTTTCCTGCTATGATTGGAGGCGCCTCACTGTTAGCCGATGGCATGATAACACCGCCTATTTCAGTTACCTCAGCCATTGAAGGTTTGCAAATTATTCCGCGCTTTGCCAACATTACAACAGGCACCATTGTTATTATTGTATTGTGCCTTTTGGTGGTACTATTTTTTTTACAGCAATTTGGCACCTCATCTATTGGTAAGTTGTTTGGTCCGGTAATGCTTCTTTGGTTTTTAATGCTGGCTGTGCTGGGCGTAATGCACTTAAGCGATGACTGGACTATTCTTCGTGCGTTCTCTCCTCATTATGGCATTGAACTACTAACGCAATATCCCCGCGGCTTTTGGCTTTTGGGCGGTGTGTTTTTATGTACCACTGGCGCTGAAGCCTTGTACTCCGATTTAGGGCATGTGGGTCGCGCCAACATCCGGTATAGCTGGGCGTTTGTAAAAACCTGTCTGGTGTTAAATTATTTCGGGCAAGGTGCATGGCTGCTTCACAATGTAGCGGGCAAAACGGTTCCTAAAAGTGTGTTTTTTTCGCTCATGCCCTCAAACTTTTTGTACATAGGTGTTGGCATTGCTACTGCTGCTGCTATCATTGCCAGCCAGGCGTTAATCAGCGGCTCGTTTACGTTGGTGAGTGAGGCATTGCGCTTGAATTTGTGGCCGAAAATGAAAATCAATTATCCTACCGAGGAACGAGGTCAGTTGTTTGTTCCAGGCATTAATACCCTTCTTTTTATCGGTTGTGCGGGCATCACAATATATTTTCAAACCTCTGCCCGCATGGGCGCGGCGTATGGCTTAGCCATTACGCTTTGTATGATCAGTACGTCAATTTTATTTGCTAATTTTTTAATTGGACGACGACGAAATAAAGGGCTTGTTTTTTTATATCTTCTTGTTTATTTAACCATTGAAGTTTCTTTTTTAATTGCCAACCTTGAAAAATTTCCGCATGGTGGTTATGTAACCTTACTTGTGGGAGGAGCTTTATTTGTGGTTATGTATGTATGGTTCAGAAGCCGCCGCATTCGCAACCGTTACATTGAGTTTGTACGATTGGAACATTACATACCCATGATTCAGGAATTGAGCAACGATAAAACGGTTCCGAAATACGCCACACATTTGGTGTATTTAACCAGTGCTGACAACCCTCGTGAAATTGAGCACAAAATCATCTACTCTATTTTAAACCGCAAACCCAAGCGGGCAGATATTTATTGGTTTGTGCATGTTGATATTATGGACGACCCTTACACCTGCGAGTTTGTGGTTGACCATATTATTCCCAACGACATTATCCGTGTTGAATTCCGTCTCGGTTTTCGGGTAGAACAAAGACTAACACTCATGTTCAGAAAAGTGGTGGAAGATTTAGTAAAGAATAAAGAAGTGAACATTTACAGCCGTTACGAAAGCCTGGAACGCAACAACATTGTTGGCGATTTTGAATTTATTGTGATGGAAAAATATTTATCGAACGATAATGAATTGCCCTTTTTTGAAAAGCTTGTTATGCGATTGCATTTCCTCATCAAAGAAATCAGTTTGAGTGAGGAACGCGGTTTTGGTTTAGACCCAAGTGTAGTAAAAGTGGAGAAGTTTCCGCTTATTGTTTCGCCTATTTCAGGAGTGCCTTTAAAGCGTGTGTTTACGGGTTTGGAAGATACAGAGTAAGCGAAAAAGCATTTTCATTTTGCTTTTAATTATTACATTTTCATTACACGCTTATCATTGCTTTTACAACCCCCTCTTCCGGCTTTAACCAGGTTGGAAATTGAGCAATTACATCATTAAACATCACACGGTGTGTAATGTATTTTTGAGGTTGAATAAGTTTGTTTTTGACCTTATTTATTACGCTTTCAAAATCGCTTCGCAAAGCGTTGCGGCTGCTCATCAATGCCGCTTCACGTTTGTGAAATTCGGGATGAGAAAAACAAAACGCCTCTTTTTGCAAACCCACCAGCACATATCTGCCGCCATGCGATAGATAATGAATGCCGTTGTTAATGGCAGCGAGGTTGCCGGTTGCATCAATTACTATCGTTGCGCCATCACCATTTGTTATTTCCATCACTCTTTCAACCGCATTTTCTTTTGCCGCATTGATGATGTGTTCAACCTGTAAATTTTGTTTACAGAACTGAAGACGGTTTTCATTTACATCAACCGCAATAATATTGCCTCCGGCAATCTTTGCAAATTCCATCGTTGCCAAACCAATGGGACCTGCACCAACCACCACTACCCATTCCTCTTTTTGCAACGCACTTCTTTGTATTGCATGTGCACCAATTGCCAAAGGTTCTATTAAAGCTAACTCTTCATAACGCAAACCTTCGCTGTGCAACAACTTATCTGAAGGTACGCAAACATACTCACACATGCCACCATCAATGTGCACGCCAAATACATTGATGTTCACACAGCAATTTGGCTTTCCGCTACGGCAGGCAATGCAATGTCCGCAATTGAAATAAGGAATAAATGTAACAGCCTCACCTTGCACAAAACCCGCAGCCCTATTGGCTTCTACCAATTCTCCCGAAAGCTCATGACCTAAAATGCGCGGGTAAGAAAAATAAGGTTGCGTACCCTCAAACGCATGAAGATCTGTGCCGCAAACACCAATGTTTTTTATTTTGATGATTGCCATGTTTTCACCGCATTCAGGCTTTGTTTTTTCGGTAAAAACAAACTTGCCAGGCGATTCGCAAACCAATGCTTTCATTTGCTTTTTTAGGCTTCTAAATTATAAAATAAAGTTGCTGTTTTGCCCCAAAATCGGGCTTGCTCATCTTCTGAAAATTGAGCTGTGTAAGCTTTGCACAAGTTTGTCCATTGGTTATAACTTCCTGCCACATTCAACACTGGCCAGTCGGAACCAAACATTAATCTGGCCGCGCCGAATGCTTCCCAAACCGTATCTAAGTAAGGCGTAAGATGTTCCGGTTTCCATTCTTTCCAATCGGCTTCTGTTATCATGCCCGATACCTTGCACCAAACATTTTGATGCTGTGCAACTTCCTGCATTTGTTTTTGCCAGTTTTTTATGTCTCCCTTTTTAATATCGGGTTTAGCAACATGATCAATTACAAATTTTTGTTCAGGGAATTGCTGAACAAATTGCGGTATGAATGGAAGCTGGTCATGATGAATTAAAATGTCGTAAGTGAAGTTAAACCGTTGCAATTTTTGGATGCCTTTTGCAAACTTTTCTTGCAACATAAATGCACGATCCTTTTCTTTTTGCAGTATGTGCCGAAAACCTTTCATCGTTTGGTTTTGCGCATAAAAATGCAAGCGTTCTTCTACATCATCAGCACAAAAATCAACCCAGCCAACAACGCCTTTTACAAAGCTGTTTTCGGCCGCCAGCGATAATAAAAATTCGTTCTCTTCTTCGCTTTCACTTGCCTGCACGGCAACGCATCCATTTATGCCTGCCTGTTTCAACTCCTGTAATAAATGGTTTGGTAAAAAGTCTCTTTTAATCACCGCCATCTCATCGGTTATCCAGCTATCTCGTTGACGGCATCGAACTTCCAGAAATGTTGGTGTGCATCTATTTTCATAGTTGATAAAAGTAAGCGGCTGTAAGCTAATTTCTATCATTCATCCTTACAATAAAAGTCGAAGTTTGTTTTTACCTGTTTTTGCAATCTTTAAGAGAAAGCAAAAATAATCTTTGATAATTGTAAAAACAACACTTATTTTAGCGCTCCTTATTAAAAGCCATTTAACAATACAAATAAACATGTCTTATGAAATGCTTTCGATTGCTATTATTTTCATCTGTTCTTTTATTTTCGGTTATGTTACAAGGGCAACCAACCGTTATTACACTTCATGCGGATAGTGTAAAACAAACCATCAACCGCAACATTTACGGGCATTTTGCCGAACATTTAGGTCATGGCATTTACGGTGGTTTTTATGTTGGTGATACCAGCAAAATAGCCAATACGGCCGGCGTTCGTAACGATGTGATTGCTGCTTTGCGCACACTCAAAATTCCGGTGCTGCGCTGGCCCGGCGGCTGCTTTGCCGATACCTACCATTGGAAAGATGGAATTGGCCCAAAAGACAAACGCCCGACAATGGTAAACAAATGGTGGGGCGGTGTTACCGAAGACAATAGTTTCGGTACGCACGATTTTCTCAACATGTGTAAAGAATTGGGTGCAGAGCCTTATCTCGCAGGCAATGTAGGAAGCGGCACTGTGCAGGAGCTTTCCGATTGGGTGCAATATGTAAACTTTGATGGCACCAGCCCGATGAGTAATTTAAGAAAACAAAACGGACAAGAGAAACCCTGGCATGTAAAATATTGGGGCGTGGGCAACGAAGCCTGGGGCTGCGGAGGCGAAATGAGGCCTGAGTATTATGCGAATGAATATCGCAAATACACGGTGTTTATGACCGATTATAACAATGATATGATGAAGATTGCTTCCGGCGCCAATTCAGATGATTACAACTGGACAGAAACGCTGATGAAGAACATTCCAATGCATCAACTCGGCGGACTTGCGTTGCATTATTATTCGGTTAACTGGCAGGACAAAGGCTCTGCTACACAATTTTCAGAAGCTAAATATTTCGACATTATCAAACGCGCTCTTTTTATGGATACGCTCGTAGCTAAACACTGTGCCATTATGGACAAATACGATCCCCAAAAAAGGGTGGCTTTGATAGTAGATGAATGGGGCGGCTGGTACGATGTTGAACCCGGCACCAATCCTGGTTTTTTGTACCAGCAAAACACCATGCGCGATGCGATGATTGCCGGTGTTACGCTCAATATTTTCAATAACCATAGCGACAGAGTAAGAATGGCTTGTCTTGCACAATGTATCAATGTATTGCAGGCTGTTATTTTAACGGATAAAGAAAAGATGATTCTAACACCAACGTATCATGTGATGGAAATGTACAACGTGCATCAGGATGCCAAGCTGTTACCTGTAAATGTTCAAACGAACAATTATACTTATAACGGTCAAAGCCTGCCTGCTGTGTCGTGTTCAGCCTCCAAAGATTCATTGGGAGTAACGCATGTTTCGCTGGTAAATATTGATGCAAAAACGGCTCAAACTGTAACCATTAATGTGGATGGTGCAAAGTACAGCAATGTAAAAGGACGCATTCTTTCTTCTGCCAAATTGCAGGACGATAACACGTTTGAAAATCCTGATAAAATAAAACCGCAAACATTTACCGGTGCTGTTTTAAAAGGCAATACACTCAATGTGAAAATGCCACCATTTTCTGTTGTTGTGCTGGAGTTGAAATAATAGAAACAGGGACAGGGTTTCAAACCCTGTCAGCGTTAAAAAAAATAATGATTGAAATACAGTGCATAGTCTCAGGCTTTGTATTCACTACTGCTTATGCAATCTTTGGTTTTGCCATAAAAATGATCCGTTAACGCCATACAATGAATCTGATAAAAAGGATAACATCCACTTTTTATTTCCTCCGTTTATCGTGCATGTTCTTCATAACGTTATCATTTGTTTTTACCCATATTTCTGCACAACCCATACAGCCACATGGCAATCCCATCATCACCGATGTTTATACGGCTGATCCGGCAGCTCTGGTGATAGGCGATACTGTGTTTTTATACACCGGGCATGATGAAGCGATACCTCCGCATGAAGGCTATGTAATGAACGAATGGCTTTGTTTTTCATCGCCGGATATGATACACTGGACAAAGCGTGGATCGCCTCTGAATGTAAAAGATTTTAGGTGGGCAAAGGGCAATGCGTGGGCTTCGCAAGTGATTGAACGCAACAGTAAATATTACTTCTATGCAGCCGTTGAACACGATAGCACACACCGCGGCAAAGCCATAGCGGTTGCAGTTTCCAACTCTCCAACCGGCCCTTTTAAAGATGCCCGTGGTACTGCTTTAATCACTAACGAAATGACGAGCGCACAAAGCGGTATGATGTGGGACGATATTGATCCGACAGTGATTATTGATAACGGGCAAGCTTATTTGTTTTGGGGCAATCGCAAATGCTATTATGCAAAACTGAAAGACAACATGATTGAAATAGATGGCGATATCAAAGAAATTGATTTGCCCAACTATACTGAAGCCCCGTGGATACACAAACAAAATAGCTGGTATTACTTGTCGTATGCTTCCGGTTTCCCTGAAAAAATTGTATATGCGATGAGTAAAAGCATTGCCGGTCCCTGGCAATACAAAGGCATTCTAAACGAACTTGCCGGCAACAGCAATACCAACCACCAGGCGATTATCAATTTTAAAGGAAAAGATTATTTCATTTATCATAACGGTGGCGTTAATCCAGCTGGCGGCAGCTTTAGAAGAAGTGTATGCATTGACAGATTGTACTACAATCCTGATGGTACAATGAAGCGTTTGATTATGACAACAGAAGGCGTGAAGTAGTGATGGCGGCTGTACAAAGTCTCCGGACTTCGTACACAGTATGTTCTTCAAAGTCTGTGACTTTAATTTTTAAAATAAAGTAGGAAGTAAAATAACATGGCAATGAAAAGTAAAGTGTTTGTTTTTGCAGCGCTGGTTTTTCTTCTATCAGCAAATCGCGCTAAAGCACAAAACAAGAAAAACAACATCATCAACGTAAACGCAGCGAAAGTAACTGCCGATATTCAACCTACTATGTGGGGAATCTTCTTTGAAGACATCAATATGGGTGCAGATGGTGGTTTGTATGCCGAGCTGGTGAAGAACCGTTCGTTTGAATTTAACATGCCGCTCATGGGCTGGAAGATTGATGGAAGCAAAGTGAAAGAAGGCGATTTTTTGGTTTTGAACAAAAAAGCTGAAGACAGTGTGAATCCTCGCTTTTTGCGCGTGAATGTGCACGATGCAATGAGCGCCGGCGATATGAGCATTACCAACGAAGGCTTCCGCGGCATGGGTATTAAGAAAGGTGTGCGTTATGATTTTTCAACGCTGTACAGTGTGCAAAAGCCGGGCGTAACGGTGCATGTTGAGTTGATAGATTCAACCGGAAAAATATTAGGCAGCACTTCACTTACGCCCAACGATAACAGCGCAGGTTGGCACAAAGCTGAAGCCAGCTTTACATCCGATGCAACGGTGATGAAAGCCAACATGCGTCTTTGGTTTGAAGGGACTGGCAGTAATTGATTTAGACATTATTTCCCTTGTTTCCTTCCGATACATGGAAAGGTCGCAAAGGCGGCTTGCGTGCCGACATGGTGCAACTGTTAGCCGATATGAAGCCTGGCTTTATCCGCTTTCCCGGCGGTTGCATTGTAGAAGGTCGTGAACTCGCTACGCGCTATCAATGGAAGAAAACCATTGGTCCGGTTGAAGACCGGCAGTTGCAGATCAACCGCTGGAATACAGAGTTTGCACATCGTTTAACACCTGATTATTTTCAAACCTTTGGTTTGGGGTTTTATGAATATTTTCAAATGGCAGAAGACATTGGCGCTTCGCCTTTGCCCATTTTAAATGTAGGCATGGCTTGCCAGTTTAATACTGCCGAATTGGTGCCGGTTGACCAGATAGATCCTTACATTCAGGATGCTTTGGATTTGATCCAATTTGCTAACGGCGATGTGAATACAAAATGGGGAAAAGTACGGGCTGATATGGGACATCCGGCGCCTTTTAATCTTAAGATGATGGGCGTGGGTAATGAGAACTGGGGACCGCAATACATTGAACGATTGAAGCTGTTTACAAAAGCCATCAAAACCAAATATCCCAATTTTAAAATTGTCAACAGCAGTGGCACCGACCCCAATGGCGACAGATTTGATTTGCTAAATGATAGCTTGCGAAAAATGCACGCCGATTTGATTGATGAACATTATTACCGCAGACCTGAATGGTTTTTGCAAAACGCAAAGCGATATGATAATTATGATAAACATAGTTCCAAAATATTTGCCGGTGAGTATGCTGCACAAAGTGATAAAACAGTAAGCATTGATAATAAAAACAATTGGCTCACTGCATTGAGTGAAGCGGCTTTTATGACCGGACTGGAACGCAACGCTGACGTGGTTTACATGGCTTCTTATGCGCCCCTTTTTGCCCACATTGATGCCTGGCAATGGACACCGGATTTAATTTGGGTAAACAACCTGCAATCGTATGGCACTACCGATTACCAGGTGCAGAAACTATATTCTTTAAATAAAGGCACGAACGAAGTAAGCATACTTCAAAATGGTGAAGTGTTGGCAGGTAAAGACAGCTTGTATGCAGCTGCAGCGATTGACAAAAACACCAATGAATTAATTATTAAACTCGTAAATGCATCCACCAAAGAACAAATAAAACAGGTGAACGTTGCTGGCAAAAAGTTAGCTTCTTCAGGGAAAATTAATTACGCTGCAAAGCGATGATTTAAATGCAATGAACAGCTTCGAAAATCCAATGAATGTTTCACCAAAAGAAGAGAATATCACGATTAAAAAAGAAGGAATCAATCTTACACTGAAGCCTTATTCGTTCACAGTTGTTCTGGTAAAAATGCTGTAATCTTTCAATTCTTTGTTGCATGAAAATAAGTTTGTTTTTGCTCATATTTTTAAGCTTGTTTTCTTTTCTTCGCTTGCAGGCGCAGAAAGAATACAACGATACTTTGCCTATCGTTCACGATCCCGTGATGATAAGGCAGGATAGTACGTTTTATATCTTTTGCACCGGCTGGGGAATAACGGTTTATTCTTCTACCGATATGAAGCATTGGAAGCAACAAAGTCCGGTTTTTGCCAAAGCACCGCAATGGGCAGTGCAGGCTATTCCCCATTTTGTAGGCCACATCTGGGCGCCTGATATCAGCTATTACAACGGGCAATATTATTTGTTTTATGCCGTATCTGCTTTTGGAAAAAATACTTCTGCCATTGGTGTTGCTACCAATAAAACATTGGATACTTCTTCTAAAGATTTTAAATGGATAGATCACGGCAAAGTCGTTCAATCGGTACCCAACAGGGATATGTGGAATGCCATTGATCCGAACTTAATTGTGGATGAAAACAAAACGCCGTGGTTAGCATTCGGTTCATTCTGGAACGGCATCAAACTGGTGAAGCTTAACAATGACCGGCTTAGCATTGCACAACCCGAACAATGGTACACCATCGCTTCGCGCCAGCGCAATTTTATTTTGCC
Organism: uncultured Chitinophagaceae bacterium; assembly: GCA_963790435.1. GTDB lineage: Bacteria > Bacteroidota > Bacteroidia > Chitinophagales > Chitinophagaceae > Ilyomonas. The sequence continues at coordinate 1,557,346 of CAWBOI010000001.1, read as the reverse complement.
AGATAGTGTAGCCGGTGATGCCGCCATTGAAGGTCCTTTCATTTTTAAAAAGAACAACTATTACTATCTTTTTGTTTCATTCGATTATTGTTGCCGTGGTGAAAAGAGCACTTACAAAATGATGGTAGGAAGAAGTGAACATGTGTATGGTCCTTATGTTGACAGGGACGGCGTTCCAATGAATCTTGGCGGCGGCTCGCTGGTACAGGAAGGCGATAAAAATTGGTACGGAGTAGGGCATAACGCAGTAGTAGATGTTAATGGTACTGATTACCTTGTTTTTCATGGCTACGATGCGAACGACAGAGGTATTTCAAAGCTTCGTATCGAGCCGTTGGTATGGATAAATGATTGGCCTTTTGTAAGAATGAACAGAAAATAATGACGCAGTAACAAGTTACTTTTATCAATTCTGCAATTGAGTTAATCCGGGTAAATGAAATGACAAAATGTATTTAACTGTAAAAAAAACACTTAATTAAAATTACCATTATTTTGCACACCTTTAATGTTTGCTATATGAACAAAGACAATGCTTATGTAATTGGAGTTGATTATGGTTCGGATTCTGTGCGTTCCATAATCGTGAATGTAGCTGATGGTTTCGAAGTTGCTTCCTCTGTTTTTCATTATCCCCGCTGGAAAGACGCCCTGTATTGTGATCCGTCTGTCAATCAGTTTCGCCAGCATCCGTTGGATTACATGGAAGGATTGGAATACACAATCAAAGACTGTTTACAGAAAGGGGGAAAGGAAATCAGGGCCAACATCAAAGCCATCTCTGTTGATACAACGGGTTCAACACCGGTTGCTGTTGATAAGAGCGGAACACCGCTCTCTTTATTGCCGGAATTTGGGCATAATCCCAATGCCATGTTTGTGTTGTGGAAAGACCATACCTCAACCGGCGAAGCTGCCGAAATTAACGAACACGCAAAGAAGTTCGATATTAATTACTTACAATTTACAGGTGGCATTTATTCGTCTGAGTGGTTTTGGGCGAAGCTGCTGCATGTTCTTCGTGTTGATGAAAAGGTTCGCGAAGCTACTTACTCGTGGGTAGAACATTGCGACTGGATTCCTTTCTTACTAACCGGCGGAACCGACGTGCACCAAATGAAGCGCAGCGTTTGCGCAGCAGGCCACAAAGCCTTATGGGCAAAGGATTTCAATGGTTTGCCAACCAATGAATTTTTTGCTTCGTTAGACCCTTTACTCAACTGTTTTACATCCCGTTTATTCACTGAAACCTATACATCTGATAAAGCAGCCGGAACCATTTCTAAGGAATGGGCAGAACGCTTAGGATTGCCGAATGATGTGGTCATTGGTGTTGGCGCTTTTGATGCGCACATGGGTGCTGTAGGCGGACAAATTGAACCCTATCATTTGAGCAAAGTAATGGGTACATCAACCTGCGATATGTTAGTAGCTCCGGTTGATGAAGTGGGCGATACTTTGGTGGCAGGGATTTGCGGACAAGTGAATGGTTCTATTATTCCCGGTATGATAGGCATGGAAGCAGGGCAAAGTGCCTTTGGTGATGCGTATGCATGGTTCAAAAATATCGTCGCCTGGGCAACCAACACGTTACTTCAACAGTCTTCAATCATTGATGAAGAAACCGCAAAATTGCTGCAAAAACAAATGGGCGATTCATTGATTGGGCAATTGTCGAAAGCCGCAGCCGGCTTGCCTTTGAGCGAAGATGATGAGCTTGCTGTTGACTGGCTCAACGGAAGACGAACACCCGATGCGAACCAATTGTTGAAAGGCGCAATTAGTGGTTTAAATCTGGGCACTACTGCACCTCATATTTTTAAAGCCATTGCTGAAGCCACTTGTTTTGGTGCAAAAGCAATTGTAGAGCGGTTTCGCGGGCAAGGCATTCCGGTAAAAGGGTTGATTGGTGTAGGTGGCGTTGCTAAAAAATCGGCTTACATCATGCAGATGATGGCAGACGTAATGAACATGCCCATCCGCATACACAAAAGCGAGCAAACCTGTGCTGCCGGTGCCGCCATGTTTGCTGCCACCGCAGCCGGTTTTTATAACAAAGTAGAAGATGCTATGCAGGCAATGGGACAAGGCTTCGATGCTGAATATCATCCCGATGAAAGCAGGGTTCACATTTATGCAAAACGCTATGAAAAATATAAACAGTTGGGTAGTTGCGTAGAAGCATTGACTTAGTGGTTCAAAAACAAAACAATGAAATATTCACACATACAACAGGAAGCCTATGAAGCCAACATGCAGTTGCCAAAGCTTAATTTGGTTTTGTTCACATTTGGCAATGTAAGTGCTACCGACAGAAGTCTTGGCGTATTTGCCATTAAACCTTCCGGTGTTCCTTATGAAGAATTATCACCTGAAAAAATGGTGATTGTTGATTTTGATGGCAACACGGTGGAAGGGAAGCTGCGCCCGTCTTCCGATACAAAAACACATGCTGTTTTATACAAGCATTGGCAAAACATCAACGGCATTGTTCACACACATTCAACTTATGCAACAGCATGGGCGCAATCGCTTCGCGACATACCCATTTACGGCACTACACATGCCGACCACAACACGGTTGATATTCCTTGTGCACCACCTATGACTGATGAAATGATAGGGGGTAATTATGAGTATGAAACCGGTTTTCAAATCATGAATTGTTTTGCTGAACGTGGCTATAGCTATGAAGAAGTAGAAATGATTTTAGTAGGCAATCATGCACCATTTACATGGGGGAAAACGGCTGCCAAAGCCGTGTACAACAGTGCTGTATTGGAGCAAATTGCAAAGATGGCATACGTTACCGAAAGTATCAAAGCCGATGCCTTGCGATTAAAAGATGCGCTGATAAAAAAACATTACGAGCGTAAGCATGGTGCAAATAGTTATTACGGGCAATAAGTTCAACCGCAAAGTCGCTAAGACGCGAAAAATATCAGTAAAACCAAACTTAGCGACTTTGTGTCTTCGCGGTAAAAAAAATCTCTACATGAAACAATGCTTTTTACTTCTCTCAGTTTTGATTTACGCATCATTTGCACAAGCTCAGCAACCGGCAACCGTTGCACCAACACCGCCAATGGGTTGGAACAGCTACAATTGCTTTGGCTCTGCTGTGCATGAAAATGAGGTAAAAGCAAATGCTGCATATCTGGCTCAAAACCTGAAGCAATATGGCTGGCAATACATTGTGGTAGATTTTTTATGGGCGTACGACAATCCACCCGGCAGCAACATTGGCAATCCGTTTCAGCAACGGCTGCAAGATGGCTCTTACATTCCCTGGCTTGCCATGGATTCTTTCGGGCGTCTGCTGCCACAAGTTAATAAGTTTCCTTCTGCTTTTGACGGTAAAGGTTTTCAACCCTTGGGTGATTACATTCATTCATTAGGATTGAAGTTTGGCATCCATGTGATGCGCGGCATTCCAAGGCAGGCAGTGTGGGCTAAAACGCCCGTGCTGGGAACGAATGGCATTACGGCTGATGCTATTGCCGATACTTCTTCAACCTGCCTCTGGATGAACCACATGTATGGTTTGGATATGAACAAAAAAGGCGCACAGGAATATCTCAATTCCATTCTCAACATGTATGCGTCGTGGGGCGTAGATTTTATTAAAGTAGATGACATTTCGCGTCCGTATCACAAAGCAGAAATTGAAGGTTATCAAAAAGCCATTGCACAGTGCGGGCGTACTGTTGTGTTAAGTCTTTCACCCGGTGCTACTCCGGTTGCCGATTCTTCGCATGTAAAAACGTATGCGAACCAATGGCGCATGGCGGATGATTTTTGGGACAACTGGAAAGAAATTCTTGCCATGATGCATTATGCAAAGGAATGGGAAGGTGTTGGTGGAGAAGGGCATTACCCCGATTGTGATATGATGCAAATTGGCAAATTATCCAAGCGCGGACCGGTAGGCGGGGAGCGGTACAGCCGCTTTACCGAAGATGAATTGTACACGCACATGAACTTTTGGTCTATTTACAAATCGCCGCTTTTTATTGGCGGAAACTTACCAGAGAACAGAGAGTTAGAATTAAAGTTAGAAACCAATCCTGAAGTGCTTGCAGTGAATCAGCAAGGCTCCTATCCAAAGCAGGTATATGAGCAAAACGGCAGTTTGGTTTGGATGTCGCATGTGCCCAACAGCAAGGATGTTTATGTTGCCTTGTTTAACGTTAGCGATAGTGCACATGCTGTGCCTCTAAACTTTCCATCCGTAGGCTTAGGAGGAACAGTAACGATCAGAGATTTATGGCAGCATAAAGACATCGGCACATTTTCCAAAATGTATTCACCCGTTATCAATCCGCATGGCTCTTTGCTTTTGGTTTTGCACAAAAAATAAGCCTTCACTATAAAATAAAAACGATGATTGATTTAAAGAGTTTAGAAGTTTGGTTCATAACCGGCAGCCAGCATTTGTATGGCGATGAAACTTTGCGACAGGTAGCCGAACATTCGCAACGAATTGCAAAGCATCTCGATAAAGCGCAAAACGTTCCGGTTACTGTTGTGTATAAGCCAACGGTAAAAAGCACGGAAGAAATTTATGCCGTTTGTGCCGAAGCCAATGCGGCAAAAAATTGCATCGGCATCATTGCATGGATGCATACATTTTCTCCGGCGAAGATGTGGATTGGTGGTTTGAAAATTTTGCACAAGCCTCTGCTTCATTTGCATACACAGTTCAATCGCGACATTCCCTGGAGCGATATAGATATGGACTTTATGAACCTGAACCAAAGCGCGCATGGCGACAGGGAATTTGGTTTTATGATGAGCCGTATGCGTTTGCGCCGCAAAGTAGTAGTTGGCCATTGGCAGAATGAGAACGTTTTGAAAAGCATTGAAACCTGGGCGCGTGCGGCAGCCGGATGGCACGATTGGCAAGGAGCAAAGTTTGTTCGGTTTGGCGATAACATGCGCTTTGTTGCCGTAACCGAAGGCGATAAAGTAGAAGCCGAACTGCAGTTTGGTTATAGCGTAAATACCTATGGCATTGGCGACCTTGTAAAAGTAATTGGCGAGGTGAGTGATGCCGACATAGAAAAGCTTTGTCAGCAATATTCCGATGAATACAAACTGGCTGATGGTTTACAAAAAGGTGGCACCCAATTTTCTTCTTTGCAGGATGCAGCAAAAATTGAATTGGGACTTCGGTACTTTTTACAATCAGGCAATTACAAAGGTTTTACCGATACGTTTGAAGACCTGCATGGCATGAAGCAATTGCCAGGCATTGCCACGCAACGCTTGATGAACGATGGCTATGGATTTGGTGGCGAAGGTGATTGGAAAACATCAGCGTTGGTTCGCGCAATGAAAGTAATGGGTAGAGGCTTGCAAGGCGGCAATTCTTTCATGGAAGATTACACCTATCATTTTGAACCAAATAACGAAATGGTATTGGGCAGCCACATGCTCGAAATATGTCCAAGCATTGCCAATGGAAAGCCTTCTTGTGAAATTCATCCGCTGGGCATTGGTGGCAAAGAAGATCCGGTACGATTGGTATTTAATGTTGCCGGAGGTGCTGCGTTGAATGCGTCTGTAATTGACATGGGAAATCGCTTTCGTTTACTGGTGAATACAGTAGAAGCGCAGGAACCGCAAAACGATTTGCCTAAATTACCGGTAGCACGCGTGCTTTGGAAGCCCCTTCCCGATATGCAAAAAGGCTGTGCCGCCTGGATATTAGCGGGTGGTGCGCATCATACTTGTTACAGTCAAAATTTGACTTCTGAACATTTGGAAGACTTTGCAGACATGGCAAAAATTGAATTTGTTTTGATTGATCAGGCCACACAATTGTTGCAATTCAAAAACGAGTTGCGTTGGAGCGATGCGTATTATCAATTGAAGCAAGTATAACAGTCAGTTGTTATAAACAATTATTTCAAAAACAAACAAGCCGGTAATGAATATTATCGGCTTGTTTGTTTTTGCGCAAAAAATATCAACCGCATTAAACTTCATGTTAATAAATTAAAATGAAAGCGTCAACGTTAACGGATTGGCGAAGAGGCGGATATTATGAATTCCGTCTGCCCAGCAACTGAAGCCAAATTGATGAACTATTTTAAAGTTGTGATTTGCAATTAGCTCAAATTTATTCTGTCAAGCTGGATACTGCTGCTAAATTGAGAACAAAAGCTGAAGATATTGTTCCTTCAGCCGCCATGATTGCCAAGCCGACTTGTTGGCGGTAGTTTTTATTTGTAAATATTTGCCTCGTATGTATTTTTGCAAAAATTCGCAATTAAAGTTTGTCCTCCAATAAGGGTCTTGCATAAGAATAACATGAATTCTTTAAACCAAAAGTAACATCATCTTCATGAACAAATTGCACACTTTTTTTTAACTGTGCTTCCATTGAAAAAACATTAGATTTCCAGGTCAGCTCGCAATTAATACTTAAAGAATTTATACTTCAAACTTGGCTATCTTCCTGTTCCAAAAATCGGCATCCTCTCAAATTTAAACGCTATTTTTACTGGATATAAATTTGATTATTCCCCAAAGGAGCTGCATTAGGCATATCCAAAAATATCTTTCGATAATGCTGCTTGTTGTTAAACGAAGTGTTCCTGTATTTGAACGTCTTCATTCGCTATATCAGTTTTTATTTATCCCGGCTTTTCTGAAAGTCCAACAATCAAGTCATCAAGAAATTCTTATATTTGCTATTGCTGTCGGAACTGATTTCTTAAGTTGAAAAGAATGTCTAACTGGTAAATACTTCTCTGGTTTATATACTTCTTATTACGAGTATCAACTTCCTAAACATTCAATCAGGCTTGGGTCAATCCTTTGTTCATGGCTTTTTCGTTGTCTGTAAGATGCCTTTGTGAAACTTTCAACATCAAATCCACCTTACTGCATGTAATCTATAAACGCAGCTCGTTTAAATGATTCTTTCCAATTTTTTTAGATTGCATGATGCAGCTCAGTGCTGGATAATGATACTCCAAGTTTTCAGTTTTGAAGCGCTTTTTAGACTCTTATAGTCTTTATTAGCAATTTTCTTTTGAAGATTTTCCAAGATGTTTGGCGCATTATCTAGATGTTTTCGTCCGCAAAGTTTGTCTTGGTTGTTTTCTGGTCCATTTAAAGTTTATTTTATACCGCCAACACAATATTATACGCAATATTCGGCACCAACAAAAAATAAATACCATCTGATTATCAATGCTATTACTATGCGCTTTTTGTATTGTAGTTGCGCCAATACAACATTACTTATTGTTTTTATACAAAGTGGCCATCGTGCTTTCAAGTTTGATGAGTACTTCCGCCGAACATGTAAATACCGATCTATTTGGAGCAGAAAAGGGTATTCAGATTTAGAACATTAAACAACCGCCACTTATCTCACGCTTTCATATTAATAAACTGCAAGGGCAGCTTCAAATTCGCAGCTTTTAGTTTCGCAATTACGTCCTGCAAATCATCAATCTTTTTGCCGGTTACGCGCACCACATCATCCATAATTTGCGCCTGCACTTTCAAGCCGCTGTCTTTAATTACTTTCACCACTTTCTTTGCATCATCCTGTTGCAAGCCATTGGTTACGGGCACTTCTTTTTTTACTATTTTGCCGCTTGGGTACGCATCTTTTTCAAAATTAAAAGCCGCCGCGTCAATGCCCTGCTTCATGCTGCGGCTGATGATCACATCAATAATTTGTTTCAGTTTCATATCGCTTTCCGCTTCTATGTTCAGGAGGTAATCTTTCTTGTTTAACTCAATTTCTACGGGCGAATTTTTAAAATCAAAGCGATTACCGATTTCTTTTTTTACAGTGTTGATGGCATTGTCTAATGTTTGCAAATCAACTTTGCTTACGATGTCGAATGAAGCCATGGCGGCGTTAAATTTAATGTTTAAGAAGCAATGTTTACAGTAACAAAGTTAGCTTTCTCTCCCTTCTTTCCAAACGGTTTTGGGATACAAAACATTCGTCAAAAACAAACCTTGCGGCGGCACCGAAAAATCGGCTTCTCGGCAATCTTTTGCTTCGATAATATTTTTAAAATTATCCAAAGAAATGGTGCTTCTTCCTACCTTCAACATCGTACCGGTTAAGCCGCGCACCATGCCGCGCAAAAAACGGTTGGCGGTGATATAAAAAATCAGTTCATCATCCACCCATTTCCATTCTGCATTTTTGATGTCGCACAAAAAAGTTTTTACCTGCGTGTTGCGTTTTGAGAACGAAGTAAAATCGGTGTAAAACAAAAGCTGTTTTGCTGCTTCATTCAGCGCATCAATGTTCAACTGATACGGATAATAAAACGCTCTGTCAACAAGAAACGGATTCTTCTTTTTATAGAGATGATATTCGTAAGAACGCGAAAGCGCATCAAACCTGCAATGCGCGTCCCCATTCACTTCCACGATGCTTTTGATAACAATATCGTTCTGCAAAATGGAGTTCAGGCTATACAAAGTTTTTTTTTCATCAACCATAATATCAACGTCAAAATGAAAGAAATTTTGCAACGCATGAACGCCTGCATCGGTGCGCGATGAAGTGGTGAGTTCAATGCTTTTTTTGTGCAAAACCAAAAGTGCTTTTTCTACTTCGGATTGAACCGTAACCGCATTCTCCTGCTTTTGAAAACCACTGTACTGTGTGCCTTTGTAAGCAACTTCTAAAAAGTATCGCCGCATGATAACTTAATGAAGCAGGGCTTTAAAACGGTTTCTGTAATAGCTGTCAATCAGTGTATTTTGCAAGATTGCATAATTGCCGAAATCGTACACATACGGATAGGCGGCATCGTAAAAATTATAACGATTTTCATCCGATAAAAACAAATTGCCCAGATCTTTCACCTGGTCGGTCGTAATGCACTTGCCGCGCAAACTTTTGCGAACGGCATTCATAATATCTTCCTGTTTGTGAAGCGATACAATCTTTCTTTTAAGCTTGTCTGCATCGTTGCTGCTAAACATACTGTTGCAGGCAGTATTGAGCAGTGCAGGGTTTGTTTTTATTACATTTGAAGATGAATCTGATGAGCTTGTTTTCTCAATAGTTTGGGCATTGCCGCTATTAAAAAATGGGTTCGATACTTTGCTGCTTGCACTGTCAGCACTCGCTGTTTTGTTCACTACACTCGGCTGGTTGGAAGAAGGAATAAAAGCATGAATGGTATCTTTGGAATTGTTATCTAAAAACGTTAAATCAGTGCCGCTGTCGTTTGTTTTTTCGGCTGATTTTACAATGGGATTGTTTGCATCAATAGCTTTCTTATTAACGTTTGAACTATCCCCGTTGCTACTGTATTTTTTGATCAAACTATCTACGGCAACCACACTGTTATACGTTTGAGATGTTGTGTTCAAAGCCGTGCCGGTATTGCCTTTCGGTGCTTTTGCTTGAGTTGTATCTGTTGCTGTATTTGTGGCAGAAGCTACTTTTGTTTTTGCCGAAGAATCGTTTGCAATAACACGTTGCTGGTTTAAAGTAGAATCGTTAATGGCAGATGCCAGCATGTTGCCAAACGCATTGCTTGTATTGGTAGTTGTTTTGACGGCTTGTTCATTGGCAGGAGCTGCAGCATTGCCATTCATCACAATATCGGTGGTTTGAAAATTGAACAAGCCCCAGCCTTTTTCGCCAAAATTTTTTAGGGCAAAACCAAGGTCTTTACCAGCAACAGCAAGATTGAAGACCTGTTCGGGATATAAATTTTTGGCAAATCCAATCTGCAGCGAAACATTGCCATCGCTCAGCTTTGGAAGAATCAAATAACCAATGGAGGAAGAGCTATAATTCTTGCCGTTATATTTCACATAAAACGGCTGTCCATTGTCTGCCTGGATATAAATGAAATGATATTGCTGTTGCGCCATTCCATACGATGATGACAATGTCAACAAAAACAAAAAAATCCAACGTTTATAAATGCCCTTCAACATCCGTATAATTTAGCGCAAAAGTAAATTTTAAAATGCTCCCAGCAGCGCAGGTTTATTCAATCACTTTTTCAACGTGCGTAAGTCTTCCATCGGTGCTAATGCCTTCCAAAACAATGCGGAAAGCATCGGTAACATCGTTGTTGTAAAAGCTAAGCTTCAGTTTGTGATTTTCCAATGTAGTAAAAATGTTGGGCGACCAAAACAAAGTGCTGCGTACATCTTCGGCTTCGTTGCGCTGGTCAATCGTTCCATAATTAGGCGAGTAAAATTCTTTCACAGCCGTGTAGCCAATCACCATTTTAAAAGGCATGCCTTTTCCTTTGTCAACGGGGCGGTCACCACCTTTTTTTGTATAAACAGCAATGGCTCCGTTGGCGCCATTAAAGCCACCCATGAATGGCGGACGAAACACTTTTACATAAGCAATATCTGATACTGAAGTGGAACTTAATAAGCCAACATCAACCGGCATTTCATTCATATAAACGGTTGGTGTTCCACCCCGCCAATTCATGCTAACATTGCTGCCGCTGACAGTAATTTGCAAACCTGCAACTTTGCTTTGCAAATAAGTAAATACATTTTGATAGCTGTTGGCAAACTGATCATTTGTCAAGTCAAACTGGTAGGCATCACCGCTTTGAAACATGCCGCTGGCATAGCGTTCATCTAACAACTGCAACGGCGACTTTGTTCTTGTGGTAACAGTTACGCCTTGCAAAGTCGTGGTTTTAAGAAGTTCGTTCAGGTGTGCTTGTTCGTTTGCCAAAAAACGCAGTCTTGCGTAGCCTGATGTGTCTAACAGAGAGATTCTGTTTTTGTCTACATTGATATGTTTTTGCGCCGGCAAGATGCTGTTCATAAAACGCACTTCACTCATATCAGTAAAGGCTTTATTGCTGAACTGATAAAAGATTTTGGTTGAATCAAACAACACAATACTCGGGTCATCAAACGTGCCGTCGGGCTTGATGTTGGCGGTTACTACTTGTCGGCTGGAATCTTTTGCCTGGAGAATGGCAAACAATGAACCTGCCGAGCGAATTTGTGTGCTGCTTGCGCCATACACTTTGCCTGAAAACCTTAAATAATCCTTTTCAGCAGGATATGTAATTTCAGGCATCTCACCTTGCACAATCGCTTCCCAGTTAATCCGGCGCCAGCCATGTGTAAGCATCACCAAATCCAAATGCTTTGCAATGCTGTCGCTGTTGTTTGAAAAATAATATTGCGGTTTGTAAATAGCACCTTTTATATCGCTCGATACTAACAACTGTGAGATGATATTGTTGTTACTGTCAACGCCGATGCCTTTATCTGTAATGGCAAGAGAAAGATTGCCAATTGTAGAATCCGGCATACTGATTTCAATCGTATTCATCCCTCGTTTGCCCAGGCCCAATTTTGTAAAACCTACTTCAGGAGTGAAAATGGCTTCATTGTTATTGACAAAGCAAATCCGCTCTGCCAGCGGCTTCCAGTCGTTGCTGAAAAGAGTAATTTGCAATATGCCGGTTACGAGTTGCCCAGTAGGTATGGCACCACCAATGCTGCTGGTTTGCTCTAAATTGGCATTTGCCATATACACCAATTGCTGGTGCATGGTAGCTACCACATGCAGCTTCCTGAAGTTGTCTGGCGCATCTTCGGTGCGGCGAATAACAAACGTTTTTTTGCCGGCGACTGTTCCTATCTCAAGGTTTACACCGCTGCTTTTTGCTACGGGCAAAGTTGTGGTGTAAACGTTGTTCTGCTCATCAAACCATTTGGCTGTGTAAGTTTCACCTTTTGTATAAGTAACATGAACACTGCCCATGCCATCGTGTTCTGTTTTCATGTTATCAACGGTTTGGCCTTTGCTGTTGGTAACTGTGCCTCTTACTTTTACAGGACGACCATATTGATCGTTGGCTAAGAAGGCAATGCGCGAAGGCAAACCTTCTATCGCATCGCCACCTTCCGGAAAAAATTGAAGTGAAGGCGCAACCGTTAGTTGGGCGATGGTTTTAGGAAGCTTTTTCTGTGCTACCGGAATGTTTTTTTGAAATAAAAAGGCCGTATCGAAATTCAATGCCCAGGTTGTGTAGGCTTTAACATGAACCGCAGCACTGCTAAGCGTATCGGGAATAATAAACTCGCCTGCTGCACCTGCCTGAATAATGGGAAATGCAGAATGCGCCAACAGGTTTCCCAAAGCATCGTACCAATCGGTATAGAAGTTTTTGCTGATGTTGGAAGGAAGAATGCCCGCCATCAGATAAGCTTTAAACCAAACGGTTTCGCCTGCTGCATAAGCCGGTTTATCAAACTGAATGTAAATGCGCTCGGGCTGGTATTTGTCGGCATAAGCAGCCAATGTGCTGTCTATACGTTGCGCAAAAGAAGCCTGAAAAAAAAGGGCAAAAACAAAAGAAAGAAGTGCAAAAGAGAATCGCTTCATAGTAATTGTTGAAACCAATCTTCAAATTAAAAACATTCATCCAATTAAAAAACGAACCTTAACAAATTGGCAACGATGTGAGAGCAATAAAAATGTCTTCATTCTTACCTGCACTTTATAGTTTCCTGTAAAAGAAAAACGTTTTTACAGCAATTGGCACAACATTTCTATGTATTGATTTTTAATCAAACAAAAAACTCCCCGGTATGAAACAATTGATTGCAATGGCTGGCATCGTACTATTCGCCGCATGTGGCTCAAATGGTGGTACCACTACACCATCTGATTCGGCTTCGGCAGCTCCGCACGACACAACAAGTGCTGTAAATCCGCATTTCCCTGATACTTCTATTGACCGGAAAGATTCCAATCATATTTTAGGTGATAAAACGGATCCGCGTAAAGACAGCTTATTGAAATAACAGTATGTTCAGGAAAATATCTTGTAGATGTAAGCTGATTGTTTGCTGGTACTGAATGGTTTAGAAAAAACCGAAAAAGTTTTTTCAGAACTTGGGTTACCTATTTGCAGTTTGAGTATAAATATGCAAACAGACACACAACAATGAAAAAGCTTTTAGTAGTATTATCAATCGGTGCTTTTGCAGCCTGCAACAATGGGACTTCTACAAACAATACAACAGATTCAACAATAAATTCAGTTGATTCTGCCGGAAAAGCTACTAAAAACAATATTGATTCAACTGTCAGCGCGAAGAAAGATTCTCTGGACGCAATGAGAAAAGATGTAAAAGCTGGCGTTGATTCTTCTGTAAAAATGACAAAAGACTCTTTGAAGGGTAAAAAATAATTGAACGGGTTTCTTTCCCGCTTGCGGAAAGAAACAACACAACTTTTTTATATGGCAAGCAATCGTTAGAGGCCGTCCTTATTCTTAAGGAGGGCTTTTTTATTTTTAATTGGAGGATTTTGAGTAGTGAATAATTACAGTATATCAGCTTCAATTTTTTTACAGTATTAGTCGTGTACTGAAATTCTTTGCTGTTATGGCTTTCAGCGATAATTTGTATGAAACCAAAAATCGTATTGCAACTCACTACTCACCATTCACCACTCACTTAAATTCATACCCAATGTCTTTCCGGTAATTCATGCCTTCAAAATGGATGTCTTGTAAAACATGCAACGAATGTTCAACGGCTTCTCCAATCGTATCGCCATAAGATGATACAGTTAAAACACGTCCTCCATTGGTTACAATGTTTTTGCCCTCACCCTTTGTTCCGGCATGAAAAACCAGCGAGCCGTGCGATTTATAAGTGTTGAAGCCAATGGGTTTGTTTTTGTCATAATTTCCGGGGTAGCCTTTGCTTACTGCCATTACAGTTGCACAACAACGCTCATCGTATTCAATAGAAACATTTTGCAAACTGCTGTTGTCAATAGACATAAACAATTCTACCAAATCATTCTTTAATCTTGGGATCACCACTTCAGTTTCAGGATCGCCCATGCGGCAATTGTATTCAATGAGAAAAGGCTCATCGTGCACATTTATCAATCCAAAAAAAATAAAACCTTTGTAAATGAGCGCCTCTTTTTGTAAACCTTTAATCGTAGGTTTGATTATCTTTTGCTTCCACTTTTTTCATGAAGCTATCCGTAATAAATGGCACCGGGCTTACGCAACCCATTCCTCCGGTGTTCGGTCCTGTATCGCCTTCGCCAATGCGCTTGTAATCTTTTGCATGACCAATCACTTTGTACTCTTTTCCATCGGTTATTACAAATACACTGGCTTCAATGCCTTGCAGAAATTGCTCAATCACCACTTTGGATGATGCGCTGCCAAACTGTTTGTGCACAATCATCTCTTCAAAAGTATGCAAAGCTTCCTCTGTAGTGTTACAGATGACAACGCCTTTGCCTGCCGCCAGGCCATCCGCTTTTAAAACAATGGGTAGACTATGTTGTTTGATGTATTGAACGCCCAACCCGTAAGTGCTTTCATCAAACTCTTCATACGCCGCTGTTGGAATGTTGTGCCGTTGCATGAAACGTTTTGAAAACGCCTTACTGCCTTCTAATTGCGCTGCTACTTTTGAGGGCCCAATCACAATGCCTTTCCAGGTTTGTTTTTGCCCAAAAAAATCGTAAATGCCCTTCACCAGCGGCTCTTCGGGACCCACGACCAACATGTCAATTTTGTTTTCATTGCAAAAATGGTCAATGGCTGCAAAGTCATTTACATCCATATTGATGTTGGTGCCACATTGCGCTGTACCTCCATTTCCGGGTGCAATAAACAACTGTGTGCATAGCGGGCTTTGTTCTATCTTCCAGGCAAGTGCATGTTCGCGACCGCCGGCGCCGAGTAAGAGAATGTTCATAGATAAACGAATAAAGGTTGCGAAAGTAAAATTTACATCGTAACTATTTTTTCCTGTACTTTGAGCAGCACATAATTTATTTTGAAATGACGACTGCTTCCAACTCTGCAAAGCACCCAAGAGGCTTGTATGTTTTGTTTTTTACCGAAATGTGGGAACGCTTCGGTTTTTATTTGATGATTGGAATTTTCTTTTTGTATTTGCACGATACGGTCGGCCATGGCGGCAGAGGTTTAGATACGGCAGCCGCAATCAACATTGTGGGAACTTATGTGGCCCTAATTTATCTGACACCATTCATTGGCGGGCTGGTTGCAGATAGAATTTTGGGTTACACGAAATCTATTTTTTTAGGCGGCGCTTTATTGGCATTGGGTTATTTTTTATTGGCATTGAATGGAAGTGATGCGGTAATGTACTCAGGATTATTTTCGGCTATTGTTGGCAATGGTTTTTTCAAGCCAAACATCAGCACATTGTTAGGCAATATTTACAATCGCCCGGATTTGAAACCTAAAAAAGATATTGCTTATAATATCTTTTACATGGGTATTAATATTGGCGCGTTTGTCTGCAATTTTGTTGCTGCTTACCTGCATAATAAATACCAGGATAACAATGGCTGGGGTATTGCTTTTTCTGCTGCGGGCTTTGGAATGGTGCTTGGATTGATAATATTTGCATTCGGACTGAAACACGTAAAACACGCAGATGTTATCAAGCCGGTTCAGGAAGGTGATATGCCCATTTCAAAAATATTTATAAGCGTTTTTTTTCCGGCTATTATTGCCGGAATCATTGGTTGGTTTATTCCTGGCAATTTGTTAGGCTCCGACTCTAACGACGCTTTTGTTTTTGCCTGTATTCCCATCATCTTTTTTTATTTTAGCTTGTGGTATCGTGCAAAGGGTTTTGAAAAAAAGCGCATCAGTACATTGTTAATTTTATTCGGTGTGTCTATCATCTTCTGGAACATCTACAATCAAAATTCAACAGCGTTGACGATATGGGCGCAAACTTATACAGATCGCGAAGCGCCAAAAAGTATTCAGCCTGCATTGAAGCCGTTTGGTTTCTTAGAATCGGTAAGCACAAAGCCCACAGAAATACCTGTTGTTGATCAACAGTTTCGGGCGCAGGCCGATGCCAAAGGAAAAGTGCTAACCAAGCAAGGCACGGATTTGTATTTTCAAAATCTGCCGAAAGAAAAATATCCGGCGCAGGGCGAGGATTTAAAATTGGTTTCTACGGAAATTTATCAATCCATCAATCCATTCTGGATTATCGTATTAACGCCGGTTGTAGTTGCTTTTTTGGGTTGGATGAAAAGGAGAGGCAGAGAGTTATCAACACCCAGCAAGTTTGCCTGGGGAACTTTGATTGCAGGATTGTCTTCTTTAGTAATGGTGATTGCCTGTTTATCAACCGATATATATTTCAACAAAGTTTCGAGCTTGTGGATATTCAGTAGCTATGGTGTATTTAC
The DNA here is from genome assembly GCA_963790435.1 of uncultured Chitinophagaceae bacterium. Lineage (GTDB taxonomy): Bacteria > Bacteroidota > Bacteroidia > Chitinophagales > Chitinophagaceae > Ilyomonas. The sequence continues at coordinate 1,541,127 of CAWBOI010000001.1, read as the reverse complement.
CATCAGTGAATTGTTTGTAAGTCCGGTTGGGTTGTCGCTAGTATCCAAAGTAGCTCCGCGAAGATTGACTGCGTTAATGATGGGCGGCTGGTTCATTACAACTTCATTGGGCGGAAAGATTTCGGGCATCCTGGCCGGCTTTTGGGACAAGTTTGATAACAAAGCAATTTTCTTTGCCATCAGTGCAGTGGCGGCTATTATTGCCTGCTTTTTATTGTTGCCCTTAACCAAACGGTTAAATACGATTGTTGTAGAAGCGGCGGCTTCGGATGAATGATCAAATGAAACCATTTTAGAGTTCCTCATCTTATAACCGTAATTACTTCTTTCCTCTTTGTTTTTGCCCAAAAATTATTATGCTCATTTATAACATCACACTCAAAATTGAATGGATAATACAAACCCAATGGCTGCAATGGATGCAGGAAGTTTACATTGTTGCGCTCATGAACACGGATTGTTTTACGCGACATCAGTTAGTGCGTTTGTTAGACATTGATGAAGAGGAAGGACCTACTTATGCCTTGCAACTGTATGTAAGAAGCAGAAAAAGTTATAACGATTACCTACAAACGCATTTGCCGCAAATGCAAAAGCTGAGCTATGAAAAATGGGATGGCGGTGTGCTTTCGTTTAGTACATTAATGGAAATGATTCAGTAAGAATTGAGGTAAAAACAAACCTGGCTACTAAGTGTTTTAACCAAACTAAGAAGCGAAGATTTTATAACAGAATCACAACCACAACAGCGAAACGCAAATCCCGCGCGGCTTTCAGCGATTTTAATTCTAAGCCATTTTTAAGTAAAAATATTTTGTTGGTTGAGAAAAGCCAATAAATTTGTCGCCACATTACTATTTAATTTAAACTAAAAAACATGAACAAAGCTGAACTGGTTGCCAAACTTGCTGAAGATGCAGGTATAACAAAAGCACAGGCAAATGCAGCACTGGATTCCTTCACCGAAACAATCACCAAAACATTAAAAGGCGGCGACAAAGTAACGCTCGTTGGTTTTGGAACTTTTTCTGTTTCTAAGCGTCAGGCACGCACAGGTCGCAATCCGCAAACCGGTGCAGCCATTAAAATCAAAGCTAAAAAAGTTGCCCGTTTCAAAGCTGGTAAAGAATTAAGCGCCAAAATCTAATGATGGCTTGCTATGCACTTTTTTAAAGCAGAAGTAAAATAACACTTCTGCTTTTTTTACTCTTATTTTTGCAACCAATTTTTTAATACAACAATCAATTAATTATCATGGGAAGAGGCGATAAAAAAACAAAAAAAGGTAAAATCTTTAAAGGTTCATTTGGTAAATCACGGCCAGCGAAAGCGGCTAAAAAAGCGGCTCCAAAAGAAGAAAAATAGTCAGAGGTGAGTGGTGAATAGTGAGTCTTAAGAGGTTTTACTACTCACTACTAACTACTCACCACAATTTCAAGGTGCTAATCTTACTCTCTTCCAACTGCCATCTCCTTCTAAACTGTATTTAATTCTATCGTGCAAACGGTTGCTTCTGCCCTGCCAAAACTCAATGCTGGCGGGCTTTATACGGTAACCGCCCCAATAGTAAGGTCGGGGTACTCCTTCTTTCATTTCCGTAGTTAGTTTCGCAACATTGTCTTCCAAAACATGCCTGTTTGAAATCACTTCACTTTGCGGCGATGCCCATGCGCCAATGCGGCTGCCAACCGGTCGGCTGTTAAAGTATTCATCGCTTTCTGCATCGCTCACTTTTTCAACATCACCCTGTATGCGAATCTGCCGCTCCAGTTCTTTCCAAAAAAACACCAATGCTGCTTTTGGATTGTGCGCAATGGCTTTGCCTTTTGCACTGTTGTAATTGGTAAAAAAAACAAAGCCACGCTCATCAAAACCTTTCAACAAAACAATACGTGCCGATGGCATTTCATCTTCATCAACAGTAGCCAGCGTCATTGCATTTACTTCGTCAATATCACTCTTAACAGCTTCATTCCACCAGCGCGAAAATTGTTCAATAGCGTTGGCTGCAACATCTTCTTCATTTAAAGTTTGCAAACGGTAATCTTTACGAAGGGCTGCAATTTCTGATTTTATCATGCCGCAAAATTAATTGTTCCGAAGGGAGAGAAGGAGTAACCGGAAGGTTTGTTTTTGCACGATTTTTTCACCCCAGAGAACAGTAGAATAACAGAGGTTTCGCAGAGATAATCTCTGTGCAAACTCCGCGTTCTCTTGTTCTCTGCGGTGAAAAGCAATTTATACATTGTAAAGCGATACCTTTTTTTGTGTAAAAACAAACATCTCTTTCTTCAAACAATTTCTACCTTGCAAAGCAAGGATAACACTATGGAGTACATCATAAAAAATACGGCAATTGTAAACGAAGGAATGATTACTTATGGCGATGTTTGGATAAAAAATCATCGCATTCACCAGTTTGCACTGCAAATTAAAGTTCCACATGCCGTAATGGAAATTGATGGCGAAAACAAGTTCTTACTGCCGGGTGCAATAGACGACCAGGTTCATTTCCGCGAGCCAGGATTAACGCACAAAGCCAACATTTACACCGAAGCCAAAGCCGCAGTGGCAGGTGGCGTTACATCGTTTATGGAAATGCCAAACACAGTACCACCGGCGTTTACACAGGAATTGCTTGAAAATAAATATGCAACCGCAGCCGCTTCATCGCTTGCCAATTATTCGTTTTACATGGGCACTTCCAATGATAACATTGACGAGGTTTTGAAAACAAATGAAAAGAAGAATGAAGTATGCGGCATTAAAATTTTTATGGGTTCTTCAACCGGAAATTTGTTGGTTGATAACTCACTTACATTGGACAGCATTTTTGCCAACAGCGAATTGCTGATTGCTACGCATTGCGAAGATGAAAACATCATCAAAGCCAACCTGGAATGGTTGAAGGGAGAAAAAGGAACAGTAGAGCCGAAAGATCATCCTGTTATTCGTAATGAAGAGGCTTGTTTTGAAAGCAGTTTCAGAGCAGTTCAGTTTGCCAAAAAGCACAACAGCCGGTTGCATATTCTTCACATTACAACAGAAAAGGAACTGCAATTATTCACCAATATGGTTCCGTTGCAAAACAAGCGCATCACTGCTGAAGTGTGTGTGCATCATCTTCATTTTACAAGTGATGATTATGAAGTGCTCGGTAATCTTATCAAATGCAATCCTGCCATCAAAGCACCACATCACAAAGCCGCTTTGTGGGATGCGTTGTTAGATGACCGATTGGATGTAATTGCCACCGACCACGCACCGCATACCTGGCACGAAAAAAACGAACCTTATGAAAAAGCACATGCCGGTTTGCCCCTGGTACAGCATTCGGTTTTATTAATGCTGCAATATGTAAAGGAAGGAAAGATAACACTTGAAAAAGTGGTTGAAAAAATGAGTCATGCCGTTGCGCTTTGCTTCAACATTAAAGAACGCGGTTTTATTCGCGAAGGATATTATGCCGATTTGGTTTTGGTTGATATGAACAAACCTTACCCGGTTTCAACCGATAATATTTTATATAAATGCGGCTGGAGTCCGTTGCAAAACAGTATTTTTTCATCTACCATCACGCACACTTTTGTAAATGGGAACTTAATTTATGAAAATGGCATGTTTACTGAATCTTATACAGGTATGCGGTTGCAGTTTGATAGGTAAATACTAAGGTACAAGATTCAGGATACAAGGAACAAGGCACAAGGTAGCTATGAGCTTCGAGTCATAAGCTGCAAGTTTAAATTCGTAAACAATATTCAATAACGAATGCAGGCAGATAAAACCACCATTAATGATCTTTCTATCTTCAATTCAGAAGAAGAGTTGTCGGTTTTTAATCTACTGAATTTTACTGCGACCGTTGGAGGTAAAGATTGGCTGAAACTATTGCTGAGCAAGCCTTTGACCAGTATAAAAAAGATAGAAGAAACGCAACAAACCATTGTTAGCCTTATGCATTTGCTGCCGCAGATTCCGCAGCAGATAACCAATGGAACTATCATGGTGATTGAACGCTGGTACGATACTGCCATTGATGAAATTCCATCTCCCAATGCTGCCAATGGTTTAACTTATAAGTTGTTTCATTCGGCCGATTTTTCGTTAACACGATATTCTGTTTCGCATTTTATTGATTTTTTCAAAGGCTTGTCAACCCTTGCGCAACTCATTGCAAAAACACAATCTTCTTTTTTACAAAGCATTGGTGAAAGAATCATTTCATTGTTGAATCAACCTGTCATTCAGCAAATGCAAAAATGCGATAAAACCAAAAAGCTATCCTTCGCGCAGATCCTCAATTTTGGTGGCTTTGTAAGGCGCAGGTACAAAAGCGAAGCATTGGAATTGACCGAGATTTACAACCGTTTGGATGCTTACATCAGTTTTGCTAAAGCTTGCCAGCAATTTCATTTTTGTATGCCTCAATTTAAAGAAAGTGAAGCTCCCCACTTTGAAGCAAAGCAATTGTACCATCCGTTGCTACATACGCCGGTTGCTTATGACATTGAACTTACCCAACAACAAAATTTTTTGTTCATGACCGGCGCTAATATGGCTGGGAAAAGTACGTTTATAAAAGCGGTTGGTGTAAGTGCTTATCTCGCTCATGTTGGTATGGGTGTACCGGCTAAAAGCCTTACGCTGTCTGTGTTTGATGGCTTGCTAAGCAATATACAGGTAGTGGATAACATCATCAACGGGGAGAGTTATTTTTTTAATGAAGTACAACGCATCAAAAAGACGATTGAAAAAATAAGCGATGGAAAAAAATGGTTGATTTTAATTGATGAATTGTTCAAAGGAACCAATGTGCAGGATGCCATGAAATGCAGTACCGTTGTAATAGAAGGCTTGCGCAAAATGCAGAACGCTTTGTTTATTTTATCAACGCATTTGTATGAAATCGGCGAAGTGTTAAAGCAATATCCGAATATCCAGTTCCGCTATTTTGAAACCGAAGTAAAGAATGATCAACTCAGCTTCAGCTATCATTTAAAAGAAGGCATCAGCAACGACAGATTGGGTTATTTAATATTAAAAAGAGAAGGCGTGGTAAACCTTCTCAACCAGCTTTCTGAAATAGAAAAGAGCCATTGAAAATTTGTGCAAAAACAAACCTTACCAAAGTGTTTTGCATTGGATTAATCAACCATTAAAAATTTGTTCAATCAGGTCTGATAAGTCTTTACATTTTCATCTTTCAACAGCGGCATGTTGTTAAACCGAAGTAAAAGATTAGCAACTACTTCTACATCACGCTGACAATAATCGGCAATGCGTTTGAGGTCTTTATCTTTATAATATATATCCTGCACCATGCTGCCGTCAATATCAGTTTTTGAAGTGGGCACATCCATCACACCAGCCAATAAATCAAGCGAAATATAATTTTTATAATCTCCAAATTTCCACCAATGCAAAGTGTCAAGCATTTCCACCTCCCACGGTTTTTTGTCGTGCAAACAGAGATACTGTGGAAGTTTTAACCCATTGATAAGCAGACGCCTGCAGATGTAAGGAATGTCAAATTCGCGAATGTTGTGGCCGGCAAACCAGAAGCCGTTTTTCTTTTCGCAAAACTTATCACTGGCTTTCAAAAATTTTTCAAGTAATTCTCTTTCGTCATCTCCATACATACTTTTGATGTGAAAGATGGGTTCACCTTCATTAGCCTCATGAAAGCAGCCAATGGAAATGCAAACAATTTTTCCAAATTCAGCCAAAATACCAGCTTTCTGCCGGTAACTGTCTTCCGGCGTAATCGTTTCTGGTATGGTTTTCGCGATTTTCTGCCACCAACGCCGCTGCCATTCGTTGCTTAGCATTGTGTAGTCAGGAAATTGCGGCACAGTTTCAATATCAATTATAAAAAATTTATTCAGCGACGTTGTGTTCAAGTAAGTTGGTTTTAGTTGATTTGTAAATAAATAATAAACGTTATGGCATACACTAACTATCCTTCTACCGGCTCATCACCCGATCAGCCGCAAAAATCTAAAGATAACCGTAATTTGATTTACGGCGCATTGGTATTACTTTTATTAGGCTCTTGGGGATATATTGTTTACGACAAAAATAAAACCCACGAGCAAATTCAGCAACAGCAAACACAAATTACTACCACTACCAACGAGAAAGATTCGTTGGACAATGAGTTTAAAAGTGCATTGCAAAGAATGGATTCGCTGACCGGCAACAATGCACAATTGCAGGGGAAATTATCTGACAGAGAAGCTGCGATTAATAAACTGAAAAAGGAATACCAGGCAGAAAGCGGCAAAGCCAATGCTGATAAAAGAAAACTGCAAAGTTTGATTAACCAGTTGAACGGTAAAATTAATGATTACGAAACACAAATTGCACAACTCACTACCGAAAATCAACAGTTAACAACCAACAACAAGCAGCTTACAGTACAGCGCGATTCGCTAACCACAACGACACAAACGCTTAGCACCAATTTGGCAGCCTCTGATTCTGAAAAAGCGCATGTTACTGACGTGGCTTCTACGCTTCATGCTTCAAACATCAACATTGCAGCCATTCAGGTAAAAGGCAATGGTAAAGAAAAAGAAACCAGCAAAGCAAAAAGAGCCGATATGTTTCGCGTATCGTTTGATTTGGATGAAAACCGCGTTGCACCGAGCGGACAAAAAGAATTGTACGTAGTCGTTATCGGGCCTGATGGCAAACCGATCACTATTCCATCAAACGGCAGCGGTGAGTTTCAAACCCGTGATGAAGGTTCAAAAGTTTATACCAGCAAAGTAGATGTTCAATACGAACAAGGAAAACGTACGCCGGTGAATTTTGACTGGAAGCAGGAAAACCATTACCAGACCGGCGATTATAAAATTGAAATTTATCACAACGGATACAAAATTGGCGAAGGCACAAAAAGCTTACGTAAAGGCGGTTTGTTTGGTTAACAGATAATAAGAGGAGTTTTCCTTTTTACTATAAATTGAAAAGAGTTGTACAAAGAAAGTACAGCTCTTTTTGTTTTGCACAAAAATGTAACAAGAAATTTTACCGCAGAGAAATTAAAAACAGGAGTTCTCGGGGAGAAATTTAACTCTGCAAAAAACTCAATCAACTCATGTTCTCTGCGGTAAAATAATCCGTTCTTTAATTATGATAATGCCTTAAAAACAAAACCGGTTTCACTAAAATGTTGCAGCACTTTGGGCAGAGCAAAGCTCATGCGGCCCCAGGCTTTTGTGCTATCGTGAAACACAATGACAGAACCGCTTTCAGCCTTGTTGATAACATTTTGCAAACAGTTTTGTGGAGATAAATTCACATCAAAATCGCCGCTTAATACATCCCACATTACAATGGAAAACGGTTGGTGAGATGAAGTTTGTTTTTGCCCTAAAAGTTTCGCCTGAAATCTTTTTATTTTTCCATACGGCGGCCGGAACAAACGGCTTTCAATCTGTTGCGAAGCTTTGATAATGTCGTTGATGTAAACGGTATCGTCTGTTTTCCAGCCGTTCAAATGGTTGTGTGTATGATTGCCAATGGCATGACCTTCTTCTAAAATTCTACGATAAATGGTGGGATGATTCACCACGTTTTTACCGATGCAAAAAAACGTTGCTTTTGCGTTCCATTTTTTCAATTCATCCAAAGCAAAAGGCGTTGCTGTTTCGTGCGGGCCATCATCAAACGTCAGGTACAACGCCTTTTGCTTTGTACCGATTTTCCATACAAAGTGTGGGTATATTTTTTTTAGAAGCCAGGGTGTTTTTATAAAATACATTGCTTTTGTTTTTGCCCCAATTTAATGATGATTGGAATAACCATAATATTTGAAATTAAAGATACAATACAAAAGCGCAGGCTTGTTTTCAGTAAATAACAATGTGCAGTGAAATAAATGCAATCCTTATCCAAGTAATCCCGACAATCCCGTTTCAGAAGGGTTATAAAGTTATCCTAACAATATGCACAGCGTTTTACACCGCTTGCAAGCACAATCTCTGTTCTGTACCTTTGCACATCTTACCAATACGCCATTTTAATATTGTTAGTTATGAATGTATTTGAGCAACAGACCACCGAATTTCAGCGCAGGCACATTGGCACAAGCGAAGAAGAAACGATGCAAATGCTGTCCGTGATTGGTGTGAAAACAATAGAAGAACTGATTGATAAAACCATCCCGCAAAACATTCGCTTGCTACAAGCGTTGCCTTTGCCCGATGCTATTAGTGAGCAACAATATTTGGACGAAATCAAAAACATCGCAGCGAAAAATAAATTGTACAAAACGTACATTGGACAAGGCTATTACAATACCATTACGCCGTCTGTTATCCTTCGCAACCTGTTTGAAAACCCGGGCTGGTACACGCAGTACACGCCTTACCAGGCAGAGATTGCACAGGGAAGATTGGAAAGCTTACTGAACTTTCAAACAGTAGTAAGCGACCTTACCGGGCTTGGAATTGAGCAACGCTTCATTGCTTGACGAAGCTACCGCCGCAGCCGAAGCGATGGCAATGTTGTTTCATCACGTAAATAAAACGGATAAGATTATAAAGCCAAAGTTTTTTGTGGATAAAAACGTCTTCGCCCAAACCAAAGATGTGTTGCTAACGCGAGCCGAACCCATTGGCATTGAGCTTCATTTTGGCAACTTTGAAAAGGCACAATTGGATGACACTTATTTTGGTGCATTGGTTCAGTATCCCGACAGCAATGGCGCAATCAACGATTACAAAATCTTTGTTGAAAAGGCACATGCAGTTGGCGCTTATGTGGTGATGGCAACCGATTTATTAGCCCTAACCTTATTGACTTCACCCGGCGAATTGGGCGCTGATGTTGCCGTTGGCTCGGCACAACGCTTTGGTGTTCCATTGGGATTTGGTGGGCCGCACGCTGCTTTTTTTGCTACGAAAGATGAATTTAAACGCGGCATTCCGGGACGCATTATTGGTGTGAGTGTTGATGCACAAAACAACCGCGCACTTCGCATGGCGTTGCAAACAAGAGAGCAGCACATCAAGCGCGAAAAAGCTACATCAAACATCTGTACGGCGCAGGCTTTGCTTGCCAACATGGCTGCTATGTATGCAGTGTACCACGGGCCAAAAGGTTTGAAAGCCATTGCCGAAAGAGTTTCTATCTTAACAAAGACATTGGCTCAAAGCCTTGCTGCTCTTGGCTTTCAGAACGAAAACAAATTCTATTTCGATACGATAAAAATTGGGGCAAAAACAAACCTCATTCAACCAATAGCAGAAGAGAAACGGAATCAATTTTCATTATGGTGAGGATTACATCGGTATTTCGTTGGATGAAACCACCACGAAAGAAGAGGTTGCTAACATCGTTTCTGTGTTTGCGAAAGCGGCTAATAAGGAAACATGTTGCTGTGCATTTTGATGATTTTTCTTTGCCTAATATTCCTTCATTTGCGCAACGCACATCAGCTTATTTAACGCATCCGGTTTTCAACATTCATCACAGCGAAAGCGAGATGATGCGGTATTTAAAAAGTCTCGAAAACAAAGATTTGTCGTTAACTCATAGCATGATAAGCCTTGGCAGTTGTACAATGAAATTGAATGCTGCTTCGGAAATGATTCCGGTAAGCCTTCCGCAGTTCAGCCAGTTGCATCCGTTTGTTCCGGCTGAACAGGCAGCAGGTTATGAGCAAATCACTAAAGAATTAAGCGATTATTTATGCGTCATCACCGGCTTTGATGCTTGCAGCCTGCAACCCAACAGCGGCGCGCAAGGCGAGTATGCAGGATTGTTGACCATCATGCAGTATCATCAAGCGGCTGGTAATGCGCATCGCAATGTGGTACTCATTCCTATTTCAGCGCATGGCACCAATCCTGCCAGTGCGGTTATGGCGGGAATGAAAGTAGTGGTAGTAAAAAGCGATGCCGACGGGCATATTGATGTTGCCGATTTAAAAGCCAAAGCAGAGCAATACAAAGACACGTTGGGTGCATTGATGGTAACGTATCCCTCAACACACGGCGTGTTTGAAGAAAGCATACAGGAAATATGTGAAGTGGTGCATCAACATGGCGGACAAGTGTATATGGATGGCGCCAATATGAATGCGCAGGTTGGCTTAACATCGCCCGCGCAAATTGGTGCTGATGTTTGCCATCTCAATCTTCATAAAACATTTGCCATTCCGCATGGGGGTGGCGGTCCTGGCATGGGTCCGATTTGTGCCAAACAGCATTTGCAACCATATTTGCCGGGGCATGTTTTTATAAGTAACAAGCTGCAAGCTGCAAGCCACAAGCCACATGCTGTAAGCGCCGCACCATTTGGTTCTGCCAGTATTTTGTTGATTAGTTATGCTTACATTAAAATGCTCGGCAAGGATGGCGTGAAGCGGGCTACCGAATACGCCATCTTAAATGCCAACTACATGCGGGCAAGATTAAGTGAGCAGTATCCTATTTTGTACAGCAGTAAAAATGGCACTTGCGCGCATGAATTCATCATTGATTTGCGTCCGTTCAAAGTCTCTTGTGGTATAGAAGCGGAAGATGTTGCCAAGCGTTTGATAGATTATGGTTTTCATGCGCCGACTATGAGTTTTCCGGTGCCCGGAACCATCATGATTGAGCCGACTGAAAGTGAAGACAAAGCGGAATTGGACAGGTTTTGCGAAGCCATGATTTCGATTCGTGAAGAAATAAAACTGATTGAAGAGGGCAAGGCGGATAAAAACGATAACGTTTTAAAAAATGCACCGCACACACAAGCTGTGGTTTGCGCTGATGAATGGAATCATCCTTACAGTCGCACCGAAGCTGCATTCCCGTTGCATTATGTAACGCACAATAAATTCTGGGCTTCCGTTTCGCGCATCAACAACACGTATGGGGATAGAAATTTGATCTGCACCTGCGAGCCGGTTGAGGCGTATGAAAGCTGAGATCATTTTTTGAGAAATATAGATAAAACCAAAAGCAGCGATGAAACATATCATCGCTGCTTTTGGTTTTATCTATAAAAATCTTCGTACAACATTGATGATAAGTGTTAGCAAAAGGCTTATCAGAATCATTGTTGTAATCGGAAAGTAAAACCGAAAATTGTCTCTTTCTATTCGAATATCGCCGGGCAATCTTCCTAACCAGTTCAGTTTATCGGAAAAGAAATAAATGATGACACCAATAATCACGACAACTATTCCAATGTAAATAATCAGTCTTCCCCAGTTTTGTTGCATACTATCAAAGTTAAGTAACCAGAACGTTTCATCTTACTAACACAACAGTTCCTCTTTTTTCGATAAGATTGCCTTCGTAATCGCTGCCTTTCACTTCAAAAATATAAGTGCCGGGCGGCTGCAATCTTCCCTCATACAAACCATCCCAACCAACGCCTATCGTCTGTGTTTGGAACAAGAGCTTGCCCCATCTGTCGAGGACTCTAAAAACATACAATTTAGAAATGCCTGCTGCAAAAGGCTTGAACACATCGTTGCGCCCGTCGCCATTGGGTGTAAACGCAGAAGGAACAAAAATATCAGGTTTGGTTTTGTACACTTTTATGTGTACCGAATCAGTTGCCGCACAGCCTTGCGCTGTGGTTGCCGTTACGAAATAAGTAAGCGATGAAGGAGAAGGATCGGTAATTGTAATTACCGGATTTGAAACAAAATTGTTGCGGATATTGGTAATTGGAAACCAGCGAAAAGAAGCTTCCTCATTCGTTGTTGCTACCAACTGCAAGGGTTCGCCGATTACCGCAGAAGTATCCTTATTTATAGTTACCTCCGGCAATGGAATCACCTGTACACGCACGGTGTCGGTTACAGGTTTGGTGCAGTAAAAAGTATCGCTGACGGTAAGCACATAAGCTGTTGATTGTTCGGGGCCTGCCAACGGATTCAATGTGTTGGCACCTGTTAAGGATGAAGCCGGACTCCACATATAATGCGCGGCTTTTGTGCTGGCATGAAGTTGAACCGTATTGCCAAAACAAATGCTGGCTGCGTTACTTACCGTTGCCGTTGGATAAGGTGATACCAGCACTGCCGTTTGAGCATTTGCTTTGCAATGCCCAACTGAAGCTGTTACGAGATAAACGGTGCTTTGCAAAGGCGCAACCGTAGGGCTTTGTATGGTTGGATTGTTAAGTGTTTGTGTGTTGTTGGATTCGCGCCAACGGTAATACAACGCATCGCTTACCGGCGACAATTGCAAACTGTCGGGTGCGCAAAGTTTTATTGTTGATGGTAATTTGAGCGTTACAGAATCTATCACGTTTACTTTTATACGAATACTATCCACACATTGCTTATCGTGTACTACCAACGTATAAACAGTCGTATCAAACGGACTTACCAAAGGCTTGCTAATGGTAGCATTGCTAATGTTGTAAACGGGCGTCCACGAAAACACCTTTCCACTGCTTTGCACAGGCAGGGCAAGTGTATCGTTTTTACAAATTAATGTATCATTAAACGGTGGAATTATTTGTGGTTTATTGTTTACCACAACCGTTTTTATTGCCGTATCAACACAACCTTTGTTGCTGCTTACTATTAAGGTGGCTGTTACTGTTTCTGGTTTTAGATATTGATAGCTTGGGTTTTTTTGATTGGATGTGTCTGCACCTGTACTCGCATCGCCAAAGTTCCATTTGTATTGGTTGATGGTTCCATACCTTGCATAACTTGTATCGGTAAAAACAAACGGCGACTGGAAGCAACTGCCCTGCACTGTGAAGCCTGCTGAAAAGCCGGGATAAACTTTTACAATTGAAGTTGCAGAATCGGTACAATTCGTTCCGCTGGTAACTTTTAGCTTGATGTGATAGGTGCCGGTATCGCTGTAAGTGAAAGCAGGAGTGGGTTGTGTGAGTAAATTATTGTTATTAACGCTTGTACCAAAATCCCACAGATATGAAGACACATTGCTTGCATACGATTCGTTTTCAAACGTAAACGAGAAGTTTTTGCAGTTGATGTAAGAAGGCTGTAACGAGGCTGCCGACAACGTACAATCAGCAACCGTTACCAGGATTTCTTTTTTGGTTACGGCAATGGCAACGCCGTTGCGGTATTCAGTGATGCAAACCGCAATGTTGTACATGCCGGTGGCACCGGGCGCAATGCCTTTTATCAGGCCCGTTTTTGTGTCAATGCTTACGTTACTGCCCAATGGCGAAGAGCCCGAATAAGGGAATGCATATCCAACACTCACATACGGCGGGCTTGATGGCGGGTTGGGTTGCCTTATGCCGAGCGTGCCCCCTCCGTCTGCACTGCAAAAGCTGTAAGTGAGCTGATCACCATCAGGATCAGTAGTGCTGAAAGGAAGTTGAAAAGGCGAGTTGTGGCAAATGACTACCGTATCGGTAATGGCAACATTCGGGCTGCTGTTGGTGTGATAATCAACACCGTTAATCACGCCCGGAATGTTATTGGAATTGGTGGTTCCTATCGTTCCCGAATTTACAATATTACTAATGCCATTGGCGCGGCAGCATTCCTGTTCAGCCAGCATATAACCCGAATTTCTGTTCGGCAGCTCAATAGTTGTAATATAAAAGGCTAAAAAGAAACATACCTGCGGCACAGGATTGATGCAACCATCAAACTGTTGTTTTTGTATGTATCGCTGGTCGCTTCGTTGTATCTCAATCGTATTGTATAACGCGCCATCTGCGCTATTAAAAATACCAACATATACACTGCCCAATTCAAACTCAACTTCCGCACAATTTACATAATGCACCACTGTAATTTGGTATCGAGATGTATTTGTATTCGTACCTGCACCGAGGTATTTATAAACCAGATAACCGCCCTTGCCATGTCTTGCAAAAGCGGTGCTGACAAACAATAACAGGCACAATATGACGAATGTTTTTTTCATTACTGGTTTGCAAAAGGGTTTTGCAACATGCAGATGCAAGTAATAAAGTTACTGTTTGCTTGGATGATTTGGAATATTAAATTTCGGTTACAAACTAGAAGTCTCTATTAAATTTATGGTTCCTTATTATTTAGACAAAAACGAAAACGACTTCTCAAAACCTCTTTTATGAGAGTCGTTGCACAGGGTAGAAAGAACTGCGGTTTTGTTTTTGCTATATTTTTTCTTTCCAAAATTTATATCAAACAAAAACAAATGAAATACAATTTATTAGGTAACACAGGGTTGAAAGTGTCTGAACTTTGTCTTGGCACAATGACGTTTGGCGGCAAAGGAAGATTTAAGGCAATGGGCAATTTGCAGCAGGAAACGGTTGATGAAATTGTGAAGCGTTCTGTTGATGCGGGTATCAACTTTATAGATACCGCCAATGTGTATTCCGAAGGTTGGTCGGAAGAACTTACAGGGCAAGCCATTCGCAATCTGGGTTTGAACAGAGACAGTCTTGTAATAGCAACAAAAGTGCGTGGCAAAATGGGCGAAGGACCTAACGATGCTGGGCTTACCCGCAAGCACATTTTGCAACAGGTGGAAGCCAGCCTGAAACGCTTGCAATTGGATTATATTGACTTGTACCAGGTTCACAGCTTCGATCCATTAACGCCTCTTGAAGAAACCATTTGGGCCTTGGATGATTTGGTAAAACAGGGCAAACTGCGATACATTGGCGCGAGCAATATGGCAGCCTGGCAATTGATGAAAGCACTTGATTTTTCAAAGTACGACCGGCAGGCGCGATTTGCTTCTTTGCAGGCATATTACACCATTGCAGGCAGAGATTTGGAACGCGAAATCATTCCTCTTTTAACTGATCAAAAATTAGGATTGTTGGTTTGGAGTCCGTTGGCGGGTGGCTTGTTAAGTGGTAAGTACAGCAGGGACGAACAAAACAAAGAAGGCGGACGACGAGCCAATTTTGATTTTCCGCCAGTGAATAAAGAAAGAGCCTTTGCTATTGTTGATGTGTTGCGACCAATGGCACAAAGTAAAGGTGCAAGCGTAGCGCAACTGGCGCTGGCATGGCTGCTGAAACAACCGGCAGTAACCAGTGTAATTATCGGAGCGAATAAAATGGAGCAACTGGAAGACAATTTGAAATCGGTAGATGTAACATTTACAGAAGATGAATTAAAACAAATTGATGAAGTAAGCAAACTGCCACCCGAATATCCGGGCTGGATGCTTCAGTTTACAGCGCACGACAGGCAGTTGTAAGATGTACTATAACAAGTTCGCTTCGTTCTGCAACTCTTGTTACAACTGAAAAGCAAAGTTTGTTTTTACGCCTATTTTCATTGAAGACAAGTGGCTTTGCATTCGTGTATTCTGTGCAAGCGAAGCCTCGCCTTTATTTATATTAGATAAGCCTTGTATATTCTGCGTCTTATCGAATTGTATTTTCAATCCTAAACCTAATCCTTTTCAATGCAATTCTAATTGCTGTTCTTGTTGCATCACATCGTAACAAAATCAATCTTTACTATCATTTAATCCTGTTGTTGAATCATTTCAGTTTTGCAAGGAGAACTGAGCGGCAACTTTATATTTAATTCTATCTCTTGTTGCCGTTGCTTTTACTTTTGCTCACTTTTCAAAACCATATTTCCAAACATGAACTTTTTAGAAGTCAAAAATATCAGCAAACAGCAACAGGGAATAGTTACTGTAAACAATGTAAGTTTTGTTTTGCCACAATTTCGAAAGCTTGCCATTGCAGGAGAAACCGGTTCTGGCAAAAGCACGCTGATGAAAATAATTGCTGGCCTTGTGCAACCCGATGAAGGCGAAGTTATAATGAATGGAAAGAAGGTAAAAGGTCCAATGGAGAAGTTACTTGCTGGTAACATTGAGATTGCTTATTTATCGCAGCATTTTGAATTGCGCAACAATTACAGGGTAGAAGAGGAGCTGGATTATTTAAATCAATTGAATAAAGATCAAGCATTGCAGTTGTTCGCCGTTTGTCGCATTCAACATCTTTTGAAAAGAAAAACAACAGAAGTTTCCGGTGGTGAAAAGCAACGCATTTCGTTAGCGCGTTTGTTATTGTCTTCGCCCCAATTGTTATTGTTGGATGAACCTTATTCCAACCTCGACATCATTCATAAAAATATACTCAAAAAGGTAGTGAATAATGTTGCTGAGCAGTTAAACATCACTTGCATTTTAGTTTCGCACGACCCGAATGATTTGCTTTCGTGGGCCGACGAAATATTGATTATGAAAGAAGGAAACATAATTCAACAAGGAATACCTGAACACATTTATCATCAACCTGAAAACGAATATGTAGCGGCTTTGCTAGGAAGCTATAATGTGTTGAGTACTGCGTTGTTCAATGCTTTTGTTTATGCACCTGTTAATGAAGGCGATTACAAAATACTGGTTCGCCCGGAGCAGTTTGTCATCAACTCTTTGCAATCGAAATTTATAAAAGGAAAAGTAAAAGGCGTTCGCTTTCTAGGAAGCGCTTATGAAGTGGATGTTGTGTTAGACAATCAGGAAGAAATTACTGTAAAAACAAATGGGATGAATGTGAGCGAGGGAGATGTGATAAGAGTTTCATTATTGCCGGAAGATGCGTATTGCATAGGTTGAAAGACTTTAAATTGAATGGCTTTTAGTCTTGTTCATTTTTGAATTGTGCTTTTAGCAATGCTTCGATTTACAAACAGTTTTCGTGTTGCCGTCATTCCGCAAATGCCCTCAACACGATGATAAAACCATAATCAAATTAGCGAGGGCTTTGTGCGGAATCTGATGATTGGGCAATGAAGATGTTGAGTATAGAAAGCAAGTTCACAACATAATAACTTTTTCAAATTTATAAGAGCAGATTCCGCACAAAGCCCTTGCAGTTATGATGAAGGTGTGAGTTCGTGTCGAGGGCATTTGCGGAATGACGATAACTTTATTAATATCAGCTACAACTTTGAATAAACACATTTACTCCACCATTTGTGTAAATAATTTCGCCAGCGTTTGCCCCGCATCTGTACATAAGCCAGTATGCACTTTTGAAGATTGCAACACAGTGCTTCGTGTAGCCGTTAACCAGCGAAAGCGCGATGCCAGCGGCAGTTGCGCAATCGGTCCACCTTCTTTTGCGCCTTCGCAAATTTTTTGAAAAGCCTGGAGACGAGGAATCAATTCATACAGATTAAAAGCTTCGTAAATCGTTTCCAATCGTCGCTGATCAATCATAAATTTCATCCCCAAAAATTTTTGCGAAGCACAATACAGGATCACGCCGATATTAGCAAACTCCTCCCGCTCCACCCGAGGCACTGCGCGAATAACGGCATATTCAAACAAGTGTTTGTGCATGTTTGGCTTCGTTTAAAAAGATGGAAGAATGAGACAATCTTGTTGTCAGAAAATGGAAGTATGTTTTTCGCTTTTCCTCTGCTGAAACATCGGTTGGCTCTGCAATTGAGAGCCATTCTTCAGGGATAAGATTTATAATTAATTGAAGAAATTCATTTGTAAGAATAGACTGAGCTTCTTTATCTGCTTCCTCTAATTGTGTGGCTTCAGAAAGTAGCACATGATCTTTGATTTGCACGAAAGGTCGCTCGCTTTGTTCTTTCATATTTTCCCATGAATGATGAAAATAAAAAGCCGCACCATTGTCAATCAACCAAAGCTCATCGTGCCACATCAGCAGGTTGGTGTTGCGAACCGTTCTGTCAACATTCATAATATACGCATCGAGCCATACAATTTTGGAGGCAAGTGTTGCATCAACCTTGTTCACTACGGGATCAAATGTAAGAGAACCTTGCAGGTAATGTAAGCCCAAATTCAAGCCGGTACTGGCTTTCAGCAGGTCTTGTATTTCTTCATCAGGTTCTGTTCTGCCAAAATCGGAAGCTAAATTGGCAAACACCAATTCGGGTATTTTCAAGCCCAAAGCCTTTGCAATTTCACCGGCAATCAACTCAGCGATCAACACTTTGATGCCTTGCCCTGCACCCCGAAATTTAAGTACATATAAAAAGCCATCATCGGCTTCCACAATAGCTGGCAACGAGCCGCCTTCGCGTAATGGTGTAACATAGCGTGTTACATCAACGGTTCGGATTTGTGGTTCATTCATGCTTTTGTTTTTGTTGATTTTTTGAACTGCTATTGAAAGTCTTTGCTCACTACTCATTATCATCTTCTCTTACTTTTTTCCCCTTGATGAAAAAAGTAACAAAAAAGATCAAGGACGGCATGATCGCTCCACGCATCCGTCCGTGCCTGCGCACCTTGAGTGTAGCGCGTTTATTGTTTTTGTGTAATAGATTATGTGTGAAATTTTTTTACTTTATTTCAAAAATCTCTTTGTGAAACTTCGTGTTCTCTGTGGCTTTGTGGTTCAATAAATACTCACATCGAAAAATGAGGTGAAAACAAACTCGCCACTCACTTTTCCAACGAAAACAAACTATCAACAAACTCGTGCTTATCAAACAAAAGAAGGTCTTCCATTTTTTCTCCCATACCAATAAACTTCACCGGAATTTTTAGTTGGTTAGCAATGGCTAACACAACGCCACCTTTTGCTGTGCCATCAAGCTTAGTAATGGCAATGGAGGTTACTTCGGTTGCCTGCATAAACTGCTTTGCCTGCTCTATTGCATTCTGTCCCGTTGAGCCGTCCAACACCAGCAACACTTCGTGTGGCGCATCGGGAATGACCTTACTAATCACGCGTTTTATTTTGCTCAGTTCGTCCATCAGGTGCAACTTGTTGTGAAGCCTTCCGGCTGTATCAATAATAGCGATGTCGGCATTACGTGCAACGGCATTTTGTGCTGTGTCGAAAGCAACGCTTGCAGGGTCACTACCCATTGGCTGCTTTACAATAGGTACGCCAACGCGCTCGCTCCAAATCGTAAGCTGGTCAACGGCGGCGGCACGAAAAGTATCAGCCGCACCGAGTATTACATTGTTGCCCGCTTTTTTGTAATTGTAAGCCAGCTTGCCAATGGTAGTGGTTTTGCCAACGCCATTAACGCCAACAACCAGCATAATATACGGCTTCGTGGGAACAGTAAAATCTTTATGCGTTTCATCAGGTGCATCCACTAGCATCGCTTCAATTTCATCCTGCAACAAACGGTTGAGATCGCTTGTGCCAACGTATTTATCACGCGCTACGCGCTTTTCAATGCGGTCAATAATTTCAATACTCGTTTCAACGCCAACATCGGCGGTCATCAGGGCTTCTTCTAAGTTGTCAAGTACTTCTTCATCTACCGTGCTTTTGCCAGCAACGGCTTTGGATATTTTTTCAAAGAAAGAAGTCTTTGTTTTTTGCAAACCTTCATCCAATGTTTCTTTTTCTTTCTTACCAAACAGTTTTCCAAAAAAGCTCATTAAAAAAATTTAGCTGCGAAGATATTGAATGAAAAAGGAGTGAGTTTGTTATAATGAAGAGGAGCGAAGAATGACATTGAATTTGCTCCGCAGACTGTTGCAGACTTTCGCAGATGTTTCCTGTTCTATCTGCGCTTTCTGCAACAATCCGCGGGAACAATTGTTTTGAAAACTACTTTTGGTTTTGCTTTAAAAACAAACGTTTATAACCCCATCATTTGCTTTGAATGATTGATTTGTTTTATCGAATTAATACAACATCCGAACCTTGATGGTTTCTTTTACATCACGCAATAAATCAACCGCCTGGCTCGATAATTCTTTGTTTATATCCAGCACTACATAGCCAATTTCATCGTTGGTTTTTAAATACTGACCAACGATATTGATTTGATTATCCGCCAATGTTTTGTTGATGGCACTCAACACACCAGGAACGTTGTTGTGAATGTGCAAAATGCGATGTGCGCCCTGCATCAGCGGCAAACTGATAGACGGCACCGTATGCGAGCCATTGGTACTGCCGCTTTCAAGATAATTGAACAATTTGACGCTTACGTCGTCGCCAATGTTTTGCTGCGCTTCTTCGGTTGAGCCACCAATGTGCGGCGTTAAGATAACATTGGGCAAACCTTGCAACGGCGTTGAAAATTGCTGCCCGTTTTTTTCAGGCTCAACAGGAAAAACATCAATCGCTGCACCGCCGAGTTTGCCTTCTTTTAGGGCTTCAGCAAGCGCATCTAAATCAACCACTTCACCACGTGCATAGTTAATAAGCAGCGCGTTCTTTTTGCAAAGGGCAAGGTTTGTTTTCGTAATTAAATTTTTGGTTTGTGCAGTTTCAGGAACGTGCAGCGAAATAATATCGGATTGAGCCAACAATTCATCGAGCGATTTACAACTTTCGGCATTGCCCAAAGGCAGTTTTGTTTCAATATCATAGAACTTCACTTTCATACCAAACGCTTCAGCCAGTATGCTTACCTGGGCACCAATGTTTCCATAACCAACAATGCCCAATGTTTTGCCACGAAGCTCATAACTTCCTTTAGCATCTTTCATCCAAATACCTTCGTGTGCGGCTTTGTTTTTATCAGGAATTCTTCTAATCAGCATAATGGACAAGCCAATCACCAGTTCGGCAACGCTCCTTGTGTTGCTGTAAGGCGCATTAAAAACCACAATGCCTTTGTGGGTAGCTTCTTTTAAATCAACCTGGTTTACGCCAATACAAAAGCAACCAATGGCCATTAATTTTTCGGCAGCGTTCAGTACGGCAGGAGTGATTTTTGTTTTTGAACGAATTCCTATCAGGTGCACATCTTTCACGGCTTTTATTAGTTCTTCTTCCGGCAATGCTTTGGCGAGTTTGGTAACGTTGGTGTAACCGTTGCTCTTAAATTTTTCAACCGCACGGTCGCTGATGTTTTCTAAAAAAAGAATGTTGATTTTTTCTTTGGGATAGCTTGTTGGTTTATTCATGTTGATGATTGTTGTGAATGACGAAAAAGGGCGAAAACAAAAATCCCCCCGATGTTTTACCGGAGGGATTGAAAAGAGATAAACTTATTTTTTTCCGTAGCGCTTTTTGAATTTGTCAATACGTCCGGCGGTATCAACCAACACATTTCTGCCTGTGTAAAAGGGATGTGAAGTGTTGGAAATATCCAGCTTTACCACCGGGTACTCATTTCCGTCTTCCCATTTTACTTTTTCGCTGCTGCCTGATGCAGTTGACTTGCCGAGAAATTCGTGTCCGTTGGTCATGTCTTTAAACACAACAAACTTGTATTTTTCTGGATGAATGCCTTGTCTCATTTTCTTGTTTTTTTATCACGGATTTTGCCGTGATCGATGAACGATTTTTTAAAGAAGCGCAAAGATAATGGCAATAAGGGCTTTAGCAAAGAAATTTTATGTTATAACATCGTTGGCTTTCGCTTTCCGCGAAAACCATCCTTTCTCAAATATTATTTGCTAAAATCTTATCTATTCTCTGCATAAATTACTGATTAGAGTAATATCTTTATTTTCTTTTCTCAATTACCATTCTTTATGAAACCAAACGCTGTTTTGTTTTTGCTCCTTTTTTCTTTTGATTCTGCTTTTTCGCAACGCGATATGTCATCAACCAGTTTTACCACTCAATCGCCCGAAACGGTTGGCATCAACAGCCAAAAATTGGCCGACATTGAAACGATTGCCAACAAAGCCATTGCGGCACATGCGTTTCCGGGCTGCCAGGTGTTAGTAGCAAGAAATGGCAAAGTGGTGTATTATAAAACCTTTGGCTTTTTGAACTATGATAGCTTAGAGCCGGTAACAAAAAATACCCTTTACGATCTGGCTTCGATGACCAAAGTATCTGCCACATTAATATCGGTGATGCGCTTATATGAGCAAAAGAAATTCAGTTTGAATGCAACGCTGGGAACCTATTTGTCCTGGGTAAACAATTCTGATAAGGCGCCACTGCGTATGGATAATATTCTGCTTCATCAGGCTGGCTTGTTGCCGGATGTGTTTTTTAGCAGAGAAGCGATTGATACAGTAACGGGTGCGCCATTGCCTTCTTTTTTTACGGAGATACCCGATGCTACCCATTCCGTTCGCGTAGCTGATAACTTATACTTGCGTAACAATTGGCTTGACACTATGAATCTGCGGATTGTGCAAAGTCCGCTGGTGTTGCCTGCCAAATATGTGTATAGCGATCTTGATTTTATTTTGTTGGGTAAGATTGTAGAAGGGCTTTCCGGTGAAACATTGGATAAGTACGTAGCGGAAAATTTTTATAAACCGCTCACCATGAACACCACCACTTTTATACCGAAAAAAATGGGATTTTCTATTGCCGATATCGCGCCTACCGAAAAAGAAAAAGTATTCAGGCTACAACTGTTACGTGGTGATGTTCACGACCCAAGTGCCGCTATGTACGGCGGTGTGGCCGGTCATGCCGGTTTGTTTAGCAATGCTTACGATCTGTCGAAGTTATACATGATGTTGTTGAACGGAGGTGAATGGGAAGGCAAACGTTACTTTCAAAAACAAACCATTGATTTGTTTACAGCTTATCACAGCAGCATCAGCCGGCGCGGCTATGGCTGGGATAAGCCTGAAAAAGACAATGCTACCAATAGCGATCCGTATCCTTCCAAATTTGCATCGCCGGAAACCTTTGGTCATACTGGTTTTACGGGAACCTGTGTTTGGGCGGATCCGAAAGAAAAATTGTTGTTTATTTTCTTAGCCAATCGCGTGTGTCCTGATGGCGGAGCAAATGGTTTGATGGGTAAACTGGAAGTAAGAAGAAACATGCTGGATGCGGTGTATGAAGCGATTAAAAAGTAGGAGTTTGGTTTTACACTAATTTTTATCTTTGATGAAAAAGTAAACAAAGCTTATCTGCGTTTGTATTTTTCAAAATTTAATAGTAATAATGGAATCTATGTTTATCAATAAAAACAAATGGGAACAACTGATTGTTTATTATGTTTTAATATTTACACCATTTGCAATCTTAATTTATTCTACAAAACAAAAGCTAATCAACAATGATTGGTTTGTTTTCTTGTTGTTTTTTTATGTACTTGTTTATCGAACAGTTACTGATTACTTTAGATTGAGAAGTAAGAATGCAATTGGTAAAAATAAGTTTTGGCGATTGCTCCTTCCCGGCGAAAAATGAAATACTTTAAAGAACTTTATTTTCTTTAAATGCTCAGCTCAATAGCTGAATGATTTATTACAACGCGCCACCTTAACAACACTCACAACTGAATTAACTTATTTTGCGCCATTTATAAGTTAAACGAACCATGTTTGAATTTCACCAGGACCGAAAACGTTACTTCGATATTCAAATCATCAATACTGAAAATCACGTCATTCCTTTTATTGAAGAACGCTTTGCCATAACACCGGGAATGCGCGTAATGGAAATTGGTTGCGGCGAAGCTGGCGTACTGAAAGCCTTTGTGAACAAAGGCTGTACGGGCGTTGGTGTTGAGTTTGACCATACGCGGATTGACAACGCCAACATTTGGTTACACAATGACATTGCTGCAGGGAACATTCAACTCATAACAAAAGACATTTATAAAACGACCCCTGATGAAATTGGCAGGTTTCACATCATCATTTTAAAAGATGTTATCGAGCACATTCACGACCAGGAAAAACTCATTGGCTGGCTGCAAACCTTTCTTCATCCGAAAGGCATTGTTTACTTTGGATTTCCGCCCTGGCAAATGCCGTTTGGCGGGCATCAGCAAATTTGCAGAGGCAAGCTCACTTCGCGAATGCCGTATTATCATTTGTTGCCAAAGACTATTTACAAAGCCATTTTAGAACGAAACAATGAACCTGTGGAACAGTTGTTGGAAATCAGGGAAACCGGCATCTCAATTGAGAAATTTGAGAAGATTGTAAAACGGACGAAGTACAACATTCTGCACAAAAAATTCTTCCTTATCAATCCTATTTATGAATGGAAATTCGGGTGGAAAGCAAGAAAACAATTTTCACCAATTGCAAAGATTCCTGTGATCAGAAATTTCCTTACCACTTGCGTTTATTACATCATTTCACCAAAATAAACTTGCTCTTATAAAGACAGGTTCATCGGGATTTTTTGAGTGAAAATAATACCGGCCTATTTGGTTTCCTTCATTTTGTTTTGGGGTTATTACAACACTTTCAACTAAATAAGCTACGCAATGCTCGAAGCTTTTCTTTTGCTTTGTAAAAGCACAAATTTTGCATTATAACCAATCAAACCATCACAACATGTCTTCTTATAAAAATTGGGTCGCTGTCGCAATGCCGCTCCTGCTCTGCGTTTGCGGCTGTATGCCATCAATGTCTTCTTCTGGTTCCGCGCTGCTCGGGTTGCTGCTCATCGGATTGTTTTTGGGTGCCGTTATCATGTTCTTGATTGGCAGGCTTACACGACCGAAGATAAAAGAAGTGAAAACAAAAGAGAGTTCGCACACCGTGATTGAAAGCATGAAGCGGGTATTTAAAATTGTGTTTGCCGAAGGGCATTTCAATGAATTGTACACCTTCGAAGACACGAAGAAGTTGTTTGGTTTCATTCCGTCAACCAAGCGTGCCCTGGTTATTATAGAAGCCAAAGTGCTTGTTGGATATGATTTTGAGAAATGCGTGTGGGAAATAAATGAGCAAAACCAAACGGTAAAGCTGGTTTCGTTTCCACAACCTGAAATCATCAGCATCGAGCCTAATTACAAATATTACAATACCGACGAAAATATTTTCAACCTCCTGAGCCGGGATGATTTAACGCTCATTCAGGCGAATGGCAAAAAGCAAGTGGAAGCAGCAGCCATCAAAAGCCATTTGCCGCAAATAGCCGCCGGGCAAATGCAAACGCTGCTTACCGAAGTTGTACAATCGAAACAATGGCAACTCCAAAATGCTGACATCATTAAAAGTGGCGCGCTGCCTTTGCCTACACAAAGCCTGTAGCGATTTGAAATGTAAAGTTTGTTTTTGCACTAATTTTTCATGATTGTATTCTCACAAAATACCTTCATCCGCAAAGCTATAATGCCCGTCAGCACTCACGATGATGTGATCTAACACTGTCATGTCAAACAGCAAAGCAGCTTCTTTTATTTTTGCCGTTAATTCTTTATCAGCGCGGCTTGGCTTGATGCTTCCACTCGGATGATTGTGACATAAAATCAAATTCACAGCATCGTGCGATAAGGCTTTGCGCAAAATGATTCTTGGGTCGGCAACGGTGCCTGTGATGCCGCCTTCGCTCAGCACTTCATAATGCATGATTTTATTGGCCTGGTTTAAAAACAAAACGGCAAACACTTCATGCTTTTTGTATTGCAGCTTCGCTTTTAAAAATTGCGCTACTTCACTGCTTTGCGTAATTACTTCGCGTTTGTTATCAGCCGCATTTCTGCGGATGCCAAGCTCCAATGCAGCCGCAATGCTTACTGCTTTTGCTTCGCCAATGCCTTTTGTTTTTAGCTGTAAAATCTCTTTGATAGAAAGGCTGCCTAACCGTTGCAAATCGTTGTTCACTTTGTTTAATAAATCTTTACAAACGTCAACTGCACTTTTATCGCGCGTGCCGTTGTTAATTAAGATGGCAAGTAGTTCGGCGTTGCTAAGGGCTTCTGTGCCTTTCAGCATCATTTTCTCGCGCGGACGGTCGTCTTCCGCCCAGTTTTTAATCGATGAGTTAGTCATGGTTTTTATACAAATGCGCCGTTAAAATACAGATTTGTTTTCTCTTTCAAACATTATCTTCGCCGCTTCATTTCTGCTTCTTATGAATCCATCTGTAAAAGTATTTTCCGGTACCGGCTCGCAGGAGCTGGCTAAAAAAATAGCACAGCGTTTTGGCGCGCCGTTGGGCAAAATCAACATTCAAAAATTTAGCGACGGTGAATTTCAGCCCGTTTTTTTAGAAAGCATTCGCGGCGATTATGTGTTCCTCATTCAAAGCACATTTGCGCCCACTGATAACCTGATGGAATTGTTGCTGATGATTGATGCAGCTAAGCGTGCCAGCGCCTATAAAATTATTGCGGTAATGCCCTATTATGGCTTTTCGCGCCAGGATAGAAAAGACAAGCCTCGTGTTGCCATTGGCTCTAAATTAGTAGCCTCGCTGGTAGAACGTGCCGGTGCCGACCGTGTTATTACCATGGATTTGCATGCTCCGCAAATACAGGCATTTTTTGATATTCCGGTTGACCATCTGGATTCATCTGCCATCTTCATTCCTTACATTGAACAACTCAAACTGAAAAACCTTACCTTCGCGGCCCCCGACGTAGGAAGTACCAATCGGGTAAGGGAAATTGCCTCTTATTTTAACTGCGATATGGTGATTTGTGATAAGCACCGCAAGCGGGCTAACGAAATTGCCAGCATGGTTGTAATTGGCGATGTGGCAGGCAGAGACATTGTGTTGATAGATGATATTTGCGATACGGGCGGAACATTAGCAAAAGCCGCGAATTTATTGATTCAGAAGGGCGCAACAAGTGTAAGAGCCTTGTGCACACACGCCATTTTAAGCGGTAACGCTTATGAAACGATAGAGAACAGTTTGCTGGAAGAATTGGTTGTGTGCGATACGATTCCTGTAAAAAAGGAAAACAGCAAAATAAAAATAATTTCGGTTGCCGATTTATTTGCTATCGCAATTAGAAATGCGTACGAAAACAAAAGCATTACCAGCTTGTTCATTCATTCGCAATTGCGCGGCATTCGTTAGCCACCGGTTTTAATCGATGGATGATAAAAAAAGGATAAAAACAAAAACGGAATTTTTAATCAATCATAATTATGAAAACAATTACAATCGAAGGTCACCTGAGGACCGAAAGCGGCAAAAAAGCCACCCGCCAGCTCCGCTCTCAGGAAAACGTGCCAGGTGTAATTTACGGTGGTGCCAAGGAAGTGAATTTTTACGCTTCGGCAAAGGCTTTCAAGCCACTGGTTTATACCGGCGAATTTCAGTTAGCACAAGTTGATGTTGATGGCGGAAGCTATACCTGCATTTTAAAAGATTTGCAGTTCGACAAAGTATCCGATTTATTAAACCATGTAGATTTACTGGAGTTAGTAGAAGACAAAAAAATTGTTGCTACTTTACCACTTAAATTTACAGGTGCATCGGTGGGTGTAAAAGCCGGTGGTAAGCTGGTTACAAAAATGAATGCTTTAAAAATAAAGGCATTTCCAAAAGATTTAAAAGAATTCATTGAGGTAGATGTTACTAACCTCGATTTGAACGGCAACATTCGCGTAGAAGATGTAAAAGAACCGAATCTGGAAATCTTAAACTCGCCGCGTATTCCCATTGCATCAGTTGTGCTTACAAGACAATTGAAGCAGGAAGAAACAGCCGCCGCAAAAGAAGAAAAGAAAAAATAGTCTCAAACTTTTTTCAGTTACAAAGCCCTGCCATTGCGGGGCTTTTGTTTTTATTATGTTTGTAAATAACGATGAATAAATTTTTAATTATTGGATTGGGTAACATTGGTACCGAATATGCCGGAACCCGCCATAACATTGGCTTTGACGTAATGAACACTTTGGTGCTGAAGCATAATGGTTTTTTTAAAACGGATCGGTTGGCTGAAGTAGCAGAAATAAAATGGAAAGGCAAAACATTGGTTTGTATCAAACCAACCACTTACATGAACCTGAGCGGAAAGGCTTTTAAATACTGGATGGACAAAGAAAGAGTGGGCATTGAAAACACACTCACCATTGCGGATGATTTGGCATTGCCCTTGTCAAAATTAAGGCTTCGCAAAAGCGGTAGTGCGGCTGGCCATAACGGTTTGCGCGATATAGAACAAACCTTGGGAACCGATGTTTATCCGCGCTTGCGCTTTGGCATCGGCAATCATTATCCAAAAGGTATGCAGGTGGAGTTTGTGCTGGGCAAATGGTTTAAAGAAGAATTGCCTATCGTCAATAAGAAAATAGAAGCTTCTGTTGAACTGATTGAGGGCTTTGTTTTTGCAGGAATTGATAACACGATGAATGTTTATAATAAAATGGATTTTACAAAAACAGCATAAAAGAAAACACCATGAAAATATTTTGCGTTGGCAGAAATTATGTAGATCATGCAAAAGAACTGAACAATGAAGTGCCCGAAAATCCGGTTATTTTTATGAAGCCAAAATCGGCATTGCTTACCAATGCTTCACAGTTTTTATATCCTGAATTTACCAACGAATTGCATTATGAAGCCGAGCTTGTTTTCCGCATTTGTAAGAACGGAAGATACATTTCAAAAAGCAATGCGCTTCAGTATGTGGATGCAGTAACCGTAGGTATAGATTTTACAGCACGTGATATCCAATCTGAATTAAAACAAAAAGGCTTGCCCTGGGAAATTGCCAAAGCCTGGGATGGATCTGCACTCATTGGCAACTGGCAACCGTTTGATGTAGATGAATTAAACGGTGGTATTTTGTTTTCGCTCCAAAAAGATGGCGAAACAGTACAGCGTGGCAACTCATCAGATATGATTTTTTCGGTACCCAAAATCATCAGCTATATCTCGCAATATTTTTCTTTAAACATTGGCGATTTGTTATTTACCGGAACGCCTGCCGGTGTTGGTGAATGCATCGTGGGCGATACGCTAACCGGCTGTTTTAAAGATGCTGTTGTGTTTGAAACTTATGTGAAGTAAAGCAGGTAGCAGTTTGTTTTTATTATAAATGCTGTGGCCATTTCTCTACCTGTAAAAACAATTTGTTTACTATATAGAATCATCCAACCTTCAACCTCATAACGGAAAAACTTACTTCCGGAGGCATTATTATTGATATTTTAGGGGCATGATTTATATGTTGAAACGCAGTATTTTATTTTTTTTAATATTGATTATAACGGTATCTGCTACAGCGCAAAAACGATTGGTGAACGGGTATGTTCGGGATAGCATTACCAACGTTCCTATTGTGAATGCCATCATCACCAACGAAAGCACAAAGCAAATGATAACGCCCGACCAAAACGGTTTCTTTAGCATCAGGGCTGAACGTGGCGATTTCATTTTTATCAATGCTTTTAATTACGATTTCGATACTTTAAAAGTAAATTATGGCTTGCCTGATACACTGCACATTCAACTCATCCGAACCAATGAAGTATTGCCCAATGTAACGGTTACAACCACAGCAGGTTACACACATTATCAATTGGATAGTTTGCGCCGTCGCGAATCGTTTATAAATGATATGGGAGGCGTTGGTAAAATGTCGAAAGTGGGCAAAGCCGACAACATGGGCGCAGGCGTAGGAATTAATTTAGATGCCTTTTCGCGCAACCGAACCAAGGACAGAAATAAAGCTTATCGAACTTTTGATTTTTTGGAAGACCAGGCTTATGTTGATTATCGTTTTTCTCCCCAAATCATCTCGCAAATCACAGGTTTAAAAGGCGATTCGTTGGTCCAGTTCCTGCGCAAGTACACGCCTACCTACAAATGGTTACGCAAGCATCCAACCGATGAAGATGTGCTGTATTATGTGAACGATAAAATGAAAGAATTTGCCAAAAAACCATAGCTTGTTTGCTTTTCAGGAAGTAGTTTGTTTTTGCCCGCTTTTTTGAACCCCGAAGACACTAATAACACAAAGATTACACGAAGATTTCAGTAAATGAAACTTTGTGTAGCTTCTTTTCTTTCTGTCTTTGTGGTTCAAACATTTACTTTTGCCCTAAACACAATCGTTATGTGGCTGAACAACATTTTAGAAACCATTGGAAACACACCGTTAATCAAGCTCAATAATATTACAAAAGATTTGCCTTGCACCGTGCTTGCCAAAGTGGAATATTTCAATCCCGGCAATTCGGTAAAAGACAGGATGGCTTTGAAGATGATTGAAGTAGCTGAACAAGAAGGCAAATTAAAAAAAGGCGGAACCATCATTGAAGGCACCAGCGGCAACACCGGAATGGGCCTGGCTTTGGCAGCCATTATAAAAGGCTATAAGTGCATCTTCACCACCACCGATAAACAAAGCAAAGAGAAGTTCGACATACTGAAAGCAGTAGGCGCTGAAGTGATTGTTTGTCCAACTAATGTTGAGCCGGAAGACCCGAAAAGTTATTACTCCGTTTCCAAACGTTTGGCTACTGAAATACCCAATTCGTTTTATGTAAACCAATATGATAACCTTGCCAACCGGCTGGCGCATTACGAGCAAACCGGTCCTGAAATTTGGGAGCAAACCGAAGGAAAAATTACACATCTTGTAGTGGCTACCGGCACAGGTGGAACGATCACCGGCGCAGGTAAATTTTTAAAAGAAAAAAACAAAGACATTCAAGTTTGGGCCATTGATACTTATGGCTCGTTGCTCACCAAATATTTTGAAACGGGCGAGTTAGACATGAAAGAAGTGCATCCTTACATTACGGAAGGCATTGGTGAAGATTTTGTGCCGCAGAACTACGACATGAGCGTGATTGATCAGTTTACAAAAGTAACCGATAAAGATGGCGCAGTAATGGCGCGGCGCATTGCTAAAGAGGAAGGTATTTTTGTTGGATACAGTGCAGGCAGTGCATTACAGGGTTTGTTTCAATTGAAAAAAAATCTGAAAAAAGATGATATTGTTGTGGTTGTTTTTTGCGATCATGGCAGCCGTTATATTGGTAAAGTATATAATGATCAATGGATGATGGAACGTGGTTTTTTAGACGTGAAAACCTGTCACGATATCATCAATGGCAGAGGCGCAAAGCGATTGATAACCGTTGAACCAAGCCATACCGTTGCTGAAGCTGTTGAACTCATGAAGCAATACGATATTGAACATATACCTGTGATGAAAGACGGCGAGCCTATGGGTGCCATTAGTGAAAATGGTTTGTTTAAGCAGGTATTTAACAATCCTAACATTCGCAATGAAACCGTTGAAAGCGTGATGGAGCGCGCCTTCCCGCAGGTTGCGTTGGATGCACAGGTAGAAAAAATAAGCAAGTTGATTACAAAAGAAAATGGCGCTGTGTTAGTGAAAGATGAGCAGGGAGCTTACCACATCATCACGAAGTATGATGTGCTGCAAAGCTTAGCGAAGTAGTCTGCAAGGATGATAATGGAACACGGATGACACGGATTTCGTGCACGGATTTGCTGGATTGTCTGAACCGGGATGAGTGAAATAGAAAGGGATGTTTAAGATATTGCTGAAATTTGTTTTTGCACTAATATTCAATCTTCATTTTAAATAAATCCGAACATCCGTGCAGGAAATCCGTGTCATCCGTGTTCCATAAAACAAATCCCGATGCTCTCAAACACCGGGATTTGTTTTTGCACAAAAAATATAAGATAGTTTACGCATGTTCATGCACATCATTCCGAAACACAACTGTATTATCGAATACATCTACTAACACAGGTTGCGATTTGTCTATCGTTCCAGCTAATATTTTCTTACTCAATCCATTGATGATTTCTTTTTGAATCAAGCGTTTCAAAGGACGTGCACCGAGCGTAGGATCATAACCGTTTTCAGCTAAGTAATCAATTGCATAATCGCTGAATTCCAATTGCACGCCATTGTTTGCCAATAGGTGTTTCAAGTGGTCGAGTTGGATGCGGATAATGCCTTTGATTTCCTTCTTATGAAGCGGATGAAACATAATCACTTCATCAATTCTATTGAAGAATTCTGGACGTATGGTTTGACGCAACAAATCCAATACTTTCTCTTTTGCCGTTTCTACAACAACATCCAAATCATGTCCTTTTGCATCTTCAAATGTTTCCTGAATAAGATGGCTACCAATATTGCTCGTCATGATGATGAGGGTGTTTTTAAAATTCACCACACGACCTTTATTATCGGTTAATCTGCCATCATCCAACACCTGCAACAACACATTGAAAACATCAGGATGCGCTTTTTCAATTTCGTCTAACAGCACCACGCTGTAAGGCTTGCGGCGCACAGCTTCCGTTAATTGTCCACCTTCATCATAACCCACATAGCCGGGAGGCGCACCCACCAAACGAGACACTGAATGTTTCTCCTGGTATTCGCTCATGTCAATGCGCGTCATCATGTTATCATCATCGAACAGGTATTCAGCCAATGCTTTTGCCAACTCCGTTTTGCCTACACCTGTCGTACCTAAAAAGATGAACGAACCAATTGGTTTTTTCGGATCGTGCAAACCAGCACGGCTTCTGCGAATAGCGTCTGCCACAGCTTCTATGGCTTCATTTTGTCCTACCACACGTTTATGCAGTTCATCTTCTAAGTTCAATAACTTTTCTCTTTCGCTTTGCAGCATTTTGCTTACCGGAATACCAGTAGCTTTTGCAATAGCTTCTGCAATGTCTTCCGCATCTACTTCTTCTTTTAATAATCTGCGTTCACTAATACTGTCTAATTCTTTCGAATTATCAGCTATGATTTTTTCCTGTTCTTTTATTTTGCCATATCTTATCTCTGCCACTTTACCAAAGTCGCCATCGCGTTCTGCACGTTCGGCTTCCAATTTCAAAGCTTCAATCATTGCTTTGGCAGATTGTATTCTTTCCACCACTTCTTTCTCTTCTTTCCACTTTGCTTTCAACGTATCGCGCTGAACACTTAATAACGAAATATCCTGTCCTAATTCTTTTAATTTTTCTTCATCATTTTCACGCTTGATGGCTTCGCGTTCAATCTCCAACTGGCGTATGCTTCTTTCCAATTTATCCAATTCTTCCGGCATCGAATTCATCTCCAACCGAAGCTTAGCGGCACTTTCATCAATCAAGTCAATGGCTTTATCGGGCAAGAAACGATCAGTGATATAGCGGTTCGATAATTCAACCGCAGCAATAATCGCTTCATCTTTGATACGCACATGATGATGCGTTTCATACTTGTCTTTAATGCCACGTAAAATGCTCACTGCATCTTCCACGCTTGGCTCTCCAATGGTTACTTTCTGGAAGCGACGTTCCAGTGCTTTGTCTTTCTCAAAATATTTTTGATACTCGTTCAATGTGGTGGCACCTATTGCTCTCAATTCGCCACGCGCCAAAGCAGGTTTTAAAATGTTAGCGGCATCCATCGCACCTTCGCCACCGCCGGCGCCAACAAGCGTATGAATTTCATCAATGAAAAGGATAATTTCACCTTCGCTTTCGGCTACTTCTTTTACCACACCTTTCAATCTTTCTTCAAACTCACCTTTGTATTTTGCACCGGCAATTAACTGACCCATATCGAGCGCAAAAATGATTTTGCTTTTTAGATTTTCAGGCACATCACCGTTGATAATCCGGATCGCCAAACCTTCTGCAATGGCAGTTTTACCAACGCCAGGCTCGCCCACTAAGATGGGATTGTTTTTGCTTCTGCGCGAAAGAATATGAAGTGTTCTGCGAATCTCTTCATCCCTGCCAATAACAGGATCGAGCTTGCCGTTGCGCGCCATCTCGTTTAGGTTTCGCGCATATTTCTGCAAAGCATTGTATTGGTTGGATGAAGTTTGCGAATTAACGGTTGAACCTTTGCGCAAATCTTTAATCGCAGCCACCAAACCCTTTTCAGTCAAGCCCGCATCTTTCAACAATTTTGCGGTATCGTCGTTGCCATGCAAAAGTGCCAAAAGCAAATGTTCAACGCTTACAAACTCATCACCGAATTGTTTCAAAGTATTGTTTGCATACAACAACACATTGTTTAAATCGCGGCTGATGCTTTGTGCCGGTTGTCCGCCCTGCACTTTGGGCAAACGGTTCATGCTTTCGTTCAGCTTTGTTTCCACATACTGAACGTTCACATTGTTCTTCTTTAATAAATATTCAACAGGACTGTCGTTATCGTCCAGCAACGCTTTTAAAAGGTGAGCGGTTTCTATATTTACACTACCATTATTAAAAGCAATTTGCTGGGCAGCTTGTACGCTTTCCTGTGCTTTGATGGTATAGTTATTTAAATTCATAGTGATAGTAAATAAGCAAACAATAAACCATCCTTTTTATACGGAAATTATGGCGGTTAGGAGTGATAATAACTGCCTGAAAAGCAGATGCGACAAGAGATTTATGTAAAAATTACAGGTTATTTGAGCGCAGGAATAATAGGTCGGAGACCTGTTTTATCTTTTCTTCGAGGTGCGCTGCGCTAACACCTCGAAGAACTTAACATTGCGTTTTTAGTTCCAAGCAATATTCTCGTTGAGAGATAGTGATAGAACTAAAGCATTTCGCTTATACTGCTGTTATAACATCGAATGTTTTAATCTCACTTTTTAATAGATCTTTTCTATATTCACACAAACAATTGCTATATGAAACGGTATAACACTATTACCAAAAAGACTAACACTAAGTGTGCATCTTTGTACACGATTATAGTTGCATTATTGTTTGGCATAACTGCGTGTACAAAAACAAAAAGTCTACCCGCCTGCACAGGCAATTGTTCGGATGTTTCGTTTTCAGGAATGATATACGATCCTTCTTCCAATGCACCGCTGGGCAACGTTGAAATAAAAGTTTATCTCAATCCAACGTCTGCCGGTTATCTCATACCACCTGATAATTATATTGTGGCAAGTGGAAAAACGGATGGCAATGGAAATTTTAATTTCCATGCGCAATATGATACTGTAAAATTCATGTCCTCTGTATTAGAGGTAAATGCTTACATTCCAAACGGATATATACAGTATCCACAGCAAATAGATACAAGAACAGAACCGAGTGCATCTGACAATATAGATGCATTGCTTTTTAATTCTACCGATTTTTCAAAATTCAGCCATGTGAATTTTACCATGTTTCAAAAAACACTATTGCAAATTCATATGCACAGAACCTCACCTATTGACAATAATGCTGCCGTGGATGTGGGATTATTTGCCAGCGGCGTCACTGGCGGCTATGATGGCTTTATACAAACAGAGGCAAACAAAGATACCACTGTATCGGCTTATACCGGCTTCAATATGTACACGGTAGTTACAACAACAAAAGCCATTTCTGCAAACGCTTATGCTTCTGTAAAAGATTCAGTAAAGTGTACGAAGAATGGTCCAAATAGTATTGATGTTTATTATTAAAATGCCTTTTACATTTCGCCGATTCTCAATTCGGTAACATTAAACTACCTTTCCTTCCCCACTATGTCTCCGTCCCGGGACATTGCCGCGTTCTTCGAGG
The DNA here is from genome assembly GCA_963790435.1 of uncultured Chitinophagaceae bacterium. Lineage (GTDB taxonomy): Bacteria > Bacteroidota > Bacteroidia > Chitinophagales > Chitinophagaceae > Ilyomonas. Next base: position 1,506,117 of record CAWBOI010000001.1, on the reverse strand, counting down.
TGTTAGCGCAGCGCACGAGGAAAAATAAAAACATGCTCTGAATCACAACTAACAACATCAACCTGATTATTCAACTTTAACCAGTATATTACTACACAACATGATGTATTGTATATTATTAAAATTGGCGCTGCTTTATTCACTAAAAGACATTCATCAACAGGGAAAGTGCCGGAGAAAAAATACATTCCCAAAACAACGCCTGTTGCATTAAATCATTTCGCACGTTGTGCAACACACTTCATAATAGCCACAAAAACGCCGGGCTATTTATTAGATTATGCTTGGTGGTATCTTGTTCTTTTTCCCACATTCTACACTTCCCTAAACATAAGCTTTCATCTAACCAAAAACTATTTAACTTACAAAATATTGACAATATAGATTCAAAATAGCGCAACATAACATCATATGTAAAAATTGTTTTTGCTACTCCGTTTTGTTAAAACAAATGGTATCCGTGGCAGGCTTTATGCTGTACAAATTTCCAAACGCTAAACTATGAAAAAAGTAATGGTATTATTTGCAGTGTCTTTCTTTTTGGTGTCAGCCAACTATGCGCAAACGGGCACGGGAAACAACACATCAGGAAGCGGCACATCAGGATCAAACACAACGGGAACTTCTCAAAAAACAATGAAGAAGAGCTCGCACAAAGGCACGCAGAAGTCAGGTTCAAACAAAAGTGGCAGCCATTCTTTAACGCCGATGAACAATGGAAGTGGCAGGGCAGATCCAAGCAACAGTGGTAGTGGAAACACAACCCCGAATCAAAATTCGGGTCAAACAACAAGTCCATCAACCAGTCCTACAACAACACCATCTACAAGTCCTACCACCACCCCGCATAAGTAAATTTCTGCGGAAGCTGTAAAGGGTAAAAGTTTTTATTGTTTGAGAAAGCCGTCGTTGAAAAACTGCGGCTTTTTCATGCGGTTGTTTTAATACGCTATAAGGTAATGATTTCCGGTTCCAGCTCCGTGTCTCAGAGATTTAAGTTAACCCATAAAATTGTGTTGATTATCAATGTTAATAGACGATTGCATATAAAAGAGCCGTCGTTTTTCTATTTGGTATATATGAATCACTGTATAAAAGTTGAAATAAAGTTATCGTTCGGCTTCCCCGCTGCTCGGCGTAGTTTCCCACTCCTCCACTCGTCATAGATTATCCAAGTATAACAAAGCGGCTGCACACTGTATAAAGGTTGCATCAATGCCGCAATGCAGCGATCATTTTGGAGAAAAAAAATATAGGCAAAAACAAACAGTGGCTCGCCGCCAATGACAACTACTTTGTGTCTTCATTCCTTCGTGGCAAAAAAAATAAATGCGTTCTTATCACGCAACAACAGCAACCGCTACCAACTTTTTTGTTCATATTTGTTAGGTAAACGATTGTTATGGCTGCATCCACTTCCAACACTACTCTGGTAACAGGCGAAAGACCTCGCCTGACTCTTTCGCAACTCTTCAACATGAGCTTTGGCTTCTTTGGAATTCAGTTTGGTTTTGCCTTACAAAATGCCAACGTAAGCCGTATTTTTCAAACGCTGGGTGCCGATTTGGATAAGATTGCCATCTTATGGATTGCCGCACCGTTTACAGGTTTGGTAATTCAGCCTATCATTGGTTATATGAGCGACAGAACCTGGCATCCGTTCTGGGGCAGACGGCGACCTTTCTTTTTCATCGGTTCCATTCTAGCCTCTGTTGCATTGTGGCTCATGCCCAATTCGTACGCGTTGTGGATGGCCGCCATGCTGCTTTGGATTTTAGATGCGAGCATCAACATTTCGATGGAACCGTTCCGCGCTTTTGTAGGCGATAAATTGCCTTCCTCACAACGTACCACAGGCTTTGCCATGCAAACATTTTTCATTGGTTTGGGAGCGGTAATTGCGTCACTGCTGCCTTATGTTTTTACCAACGTATTTCATATTTCCAACACGGCGCCAAGAGGTATCGTGCCGCCTTCGGTAAAGTATTCATTTTACATTGGGGGCTTTGTATTTCTACTGGCTGTGTTGTGGACGGTTTTTACATCAAAAGAATATCCGCCGGATAACATGCAGGCATTCGAAGAGGAGAAACGAAGAGACAAAGGCATTGGGTTTGTTTTTACCGAAATTATTAATGGCATCGCTACAATGCCGCGCACGATGATACAGTTGGCAGTGGTGCAGTTTTTTACCTGGCTTGCCTTTTTTTCCATGTGGATTTATACCACCGCAGGCGTTGCGCAAAATGTGTATGGCGCAACCGATACCACTTCCAAAGCCTTTCAGGATGCAGGCGATTGGGTAGGCGTGATGTTCATGGTGTATAACGGTATTTCAGCGTTGGCTGCATTTTTATTGCCGTTGCTTGCAGCTAAAATCAGTCGCAGGTTTACGCACATGATTTGTTTGATTTTAGGTGGAATCGGTTTGATATCTATTTTCTTTATTAAAGACAATCATACCTTGTTGTTTTCGATGGCCTTGGTGGGTTTGGCATGGGCTTCCACACTCACAATGCCGTATGCCATTCTTGCTGGTGCGTTGCCTTCTAATAAGATGGGTTTTTACATGGGCGTTTTCAATTTTTTTATTGTGATACCTCAAATATTAGCGGCTGCCATTCTTGGCTTTTTTGTAAAACATGTGTTCAACGATCAAAGCATTTATGCCTTGCTCGTGGGTGGCATTGCAATGATTATTGGGGGCTTGCTGAATGTGATTGTAAATGAAAATTACAAAGAGAGCAGCGAAAAGATGTTGGGTGATATTGAGCAGTTGGCAAACCCTGTTCAGTTATAAGTTTGATATTACTGCTAAGGCATGAAGGCGCAAATAAATTTGTTAATAAAAGCTTCGCGTCTTTGTGCTTTAGCGGTTAAATACATCAACAAATAATTTTACTAACGCTTGTTGTTTTTCATCTGCCCATTATCTTCGCCTCCTTTCCATGAAGTTATTATCATCACATATCATTCATACCAACATAGCCGCAGCCACTGCTATCATTACCATTATTACCACCCTGTAAAGGGGGTACACATTATCATATCATCCACGGGCAAACGCTGCTATCATTACAATAAAAAGTGATAACAGAAAACAATCTATCATTGCATCTTCTTTCTAAATAAAACAATCAACAGCTTATGAAAGTTGTGAAGTTTGGCGGCACATCGGTAGCCAATGCAACCAACATTAAAAAGGTAGTGGACATCATAACCAAAAGTAATGAGCCGCAAATTGCAGTGGTATCAGCATTCAGCGGCGTTACCGATAAATTAATTCAGATAGGCAACCTCGCAGAACGCAATGACGACGCGTATTTGAGCTTATTAAAAGAATTGGAAACGAAGCATCTCGATGCAGTGCGCGAACTGCTTCCTGTTACCACGCAAAGCCATTGTTTAAGCGAGGTCAAACAACACTTTAATGAACTGGAAGATATTTGCGAAGGTGTGTTTCGCTTACAGGAACTTTCGCTTCGCACGAAAGACCGCATTCTTTCTTTTGGCGAATTGTTATCATCCAAAATTATCTCAGCGTACCTGCAATCTTTACAAGTGGCTCATGAATGGATTGATTCAAGAAAAGTGATAAAAACAAACAGCCATTTTGGTAATGCGGCTGTAAACTTTTTGGAAACGGATCCGTTGATTTCCAAAATTATGGCAAAACCAAACTTATACATCGCGCCTGGTTTTATTGCCTCCGATGATAACGGTTACGCAACCACATTGGGCAGAGGCGGAAGTGATTATACAGCAGCCATTTTTGCGGCAGCTATCAATGCAACATCGTTGGAAATATGGACCGATGTTACCGGCATGATGACTGCCGACCCGCGTTGGGTGCCCGGCGCCAAAACCATTGCCACTACCAGCTACGAAGCCGCGATGGAGTTATCGCATTTTGGTGCGAAAGTTATCTATCCGCCCACCATTCAACCGGTGATGCAAAAGAACATTCCAACCTTAATAAAAAACACATTTGCACCGGCTGAGGAAGGCACAATCATTCACAGCTCTCAAAACTCTTCGCCACGGCGAACTACAGGCGACTTCATTACCGGCATTTCAAGTATCAACAACATTGCTTTATTAAGCCTCGAAGGCAGCGGCATGGTTGGCATTCCGGGCTTTTCAAAACATTTGTTTGAAGCATTGGCAAGCGAGCGGATCAATGTGATTTTAATTACGCAAAGCTCATCGGAACATTCTATTTGCGTAGCTGTAAATGCTAACGATGCCACCAAAGCCAAAACCGCTGTGGACGCGGCTTTCAGAAGGGAAATTGAAAGCGGAAATGTGGAAGAACTGAAAATAGAAATGGACTTATCTATCATCGCTTTGGTGGGAGATAAAATGAAAAGTCATCCCGGCATCAGCGGCAATATGTTTGGTGCGCTGGGAAGAAACGGCATTAACATTCGTGCCATTGCACAAGGCTCATCGGAACGCAATATTTCAGCCGTCATATCATCTGATGACGTAAAAAAAGGGGTGAACGTTTTGCACGAAGCGTTCTTTGAAGCCACCACGTACAAACAACTGAACGTGTTTGTTGTGGGCGCAGGTAATGTGGGTAAAAAATTGCTTTCGCAAATTCAACAGCAGCAACATTTTTTAGAAGAACATTTTAATCTTCAGGTTCGTGTTACCGGCATTGCCAACAGTAAAAAGATGTTGTTTGTTGAGAATGGAAACGCCATTAATTTATCATCGTGGAAAGCAGAATTAGCAGTCTCAGACAACATGAGTTTAAATGAATTTGTAAACATAGTCATACATAAAAATTTACGCAATTCTGTATTTGTTGATGTTACCGCCAATCATGAGGTGGCTGACACATATCATACCTTGTTAGAAAGGAGCATTTCTGTAGTAGCGTGCAATAAAGTGGCAGCTTCTTCGGCTTATCAAAACTATTTAAAGTTAAAACAAACAGCTAAGGAATTTAATACGCAATATCTCTTCGAAACCAATGTGGGCGCGGGTTTGCCGGTGATCGGAACTTTGAGCGATTTGCGTAAAAGCGGCGATGTGGTACATAAAATTCAGGCTGTGTTAAGCGGTACCTTAAACTTTGTTTTTAATAATTACGATGGCACAACACCCTTTGCACAAATTGTAAAAATGGCGCAGGACGAAGGCTATACCGAACCCGATCCCCGTTTGGATTTGGGCGGAACTGATGTGATGCGTAAGATACTCATTCTTGCCCGTGAAGCGGGTGAACCTTTGGAGATGGAAACCATTAGCAACAATGGCTTCTTGCCCCTTTCCTGCTTTAACGGAACTGTGGATGATTTTTATAAAGAAATGGAAAAGCATGAAACCCATTTCAAAGCCTTGTATAATGAGGCAAAAGCAAAAGGTTGCAAATTGAAATTTGTGGCGCAATATGCCGATGGCAAAGCTTCTGTTGGCTTACAACACATTGCTCCCGATTCTGACTTTTATCATTTGTATGGAAAAGACAATGCAGTTTTGTTTTACACACAACGCTATCCCGAACAACCGTTGGTGGTGAAAGGTGCGGGCGCTGGTGCCGATGTTACAGCAAGTGGTGTATTTGCAGATATTATAAGGGTGGCCCGTTAGTTTTAGGGAATGTAAAACGATGAATGTAAAATGCAAAATGTAAAGGTTTTTTCGCCGGCAACTGTTGCCAATTTGGTGTGCGGTTTCGATGTATTGGGCTTGTGTTTACACGAGCCTTACGATGTAATGGATGTTACTTTATTGAATGAAAAGAAAGTCATTGTAAGAAGTGCCGATGGGTATCCCTTACCTGAAGATCCGGCACAAAACACGGCGGGAGCGCCTCTCATAGAAATGATAAATGAGTTGGTTGAAAACGTTGGTTTTGAAGTACTCATTCACAAGCGCATCAAGCCGGGAAGTGGTGTGGGCAGCAGCGCTGCCAGTGCAGCCGGCGCAGTGGTGGCAGCCAATCATTTGCTCAACAATCGGTTTACAAAAGAAGAGTTGATACAGTTTGCCATGTGGGGTGAAAAAGTTGCCAGCGGCGTAAAGCATGCCGATAACATTGCGCCTTGCATTTATGGGGGGGTAACGCTCATCCGCTCTATCTTTCCTTTGGATATCATTCCGCTGTCGGCGCCGCCGTTGTACGTTACGGTAGTGCATCCGCAGATAGAAGTGAGAACTGCTGATGCGCGTGCCATTTTAAAGCAAAATGTACTACTGAAAAACGCTATCAAGCAATGGGGAAATGTAGGCGGATTGGTAGCAGGTTTTTTAAAAGGAGACTATGATTTGATTGGTCGTTCTTTAGAAGATTTTATTATTGAGCCGGTGCGCAGTATGCTCATTCCCGGCTTTGATGACATTAAAAAAAGCTGCAAAAACAAAGGTGCATTGGGCGGTGGCATTTCAGGAAGCGGTCCTTCCATTTTTATGTTGAGCAAAGAGCACAGTACAGCTTTACAGGTAGAGCAAATTATGAAAGATGTATTCACTAATTTGAAGATAGACCATCACACATATGTTACGAAGATTAATGGGGAAGGGGTGAAAGTGGTGGAATGAGGTAATAAAGTAAAGGGTTACTTTAAATTTTATTTGTCATCGCTCGTAAAAAGAAATATGTGCTGTATGAATAATGTTTTACTGTACTTAAACTTCACAAATGACATGTGATATCAACGATTATACCTGTTTTGTTAGTATAATTACTATTACTGCGTTTGGCTAATGATCCGTTTATTTCCTCTTCTTTTACAAGACACAAGAAATAATCATAAGAAATCTTTTGATTCATCTTCTAATGAATCCGCTATAACTGCTTGATGCACCATTAAATATAAATCATTTGCTAGTGGGTCGGCTGGTCAAGTCCGAAATATATTGAAACCATTGTTCTTGCATATCTCCTGCCTTTTCTATTTCTATTTCATATCTCCATTTTGCTTCTGCATTCTTCACTCCAAATGCTACAAAGAGTTATGATGGAGTCACATAAAAATGTGCATACATGCAGATCGTTCGGGAGATATGTATTTCATTAGCATCAATCGTGTGTTCATAATAAAGATTTTCTTTCATGTTTAGTCATTTGTAAAGTATCAATTTTAAAGATACAGTCGTATGGCAAAAATAATGCAATACTTTTCGGTCTTATTTATTAAAATAATAGTCTTCCACACTATTCCAGCGTTTATGCCATTCTTTTAAAAATGCCAAACTTTCTCTATCGTTAAGCCTTTTATGTCTTTCATGAACTGATACGTCCATCAGTATAGTTATATCTATAAAGTCAATTATAGCCGGACTCGCAGAATAAGTACCATCAATAACTATAACATCAGATGGAAGAATTGTTCGTACGCCCAATTGTTGTTTATACGTTCCATCTTCTTGGATATTTAAAAAGTCATAAGTTGTCCATGAAGCTTTATCGCTATTCAAAAGTGGTTTTATTACCGTTGTTAATAATTTTTCCCAATGAAAAACTTCTTCCAATTTCTTTTTAACCGAAAGCTTCTCCCACTCGTTATTTGATATGTTTGCAGCATAAAAATCATCCAATGGGATAATCGCCGCGTTTAGTCTGTTTGCCAATGGTTGAACAAATGTAGATTTACCAGCGCCGCTTCCACCGTCAATCGCAATAATTAAAGGAGCCTTTTTATTTGCTTTAGCTAAAACTTTTTCGGTTATTATTTGTAAAGAATTTTCTTTGTTGAGGACTATCATTGTTTGATGTTAAGAGCAATATCATGCAACACAAAGATTATAGTTATTATAGGCAACAACAAATAAGTTGCATCTTTACAACCATCTTGTTTTAAAGTTTAATCATCCATGCAAAACATCAAAATTGCCACTGCACAATTTGAACATAAAAGCGGCGATAAACAACACAATCTCAACATCATTGAAAGCCTTTGCTATAAAGCAAAAGAAGACGGTGCAGGAGCCGTTGCGTTTCATGAATGTTCCATCACCGGCTACACATTTGCAAGGCATCTCTCCAAAGAACAAATGCTCGATTTGGCTGAGCTAATTCCTGATGGAGAAAGCATAAAAACACTTACCAAAATTGCGGCAAAAACAAACCTTGCCGTGCTGGCGGGTTTGTTTGAGAAGGACGAAACCGATACCATTTTTAAAGCGTATGTGTGCGTTGATGGAAATGGTTTGAAAGCAAAATACCGCAAGCTGCATCCGTTCATCAATCACAACATTATGCCTGGAAACGAGTATTGTGTGTTCGATTTATTGGGTTGGAAATGCGGCATTTTAATTTGCTATGACAACAACATCATCGAAAATGTAAGAGCCACAAAATTGCTGGGAGCTGATATTATTTTCATGCCGCATGTTACCATGTGCACGCCTTCCACGCGCCCGGGTGCTGGTTTTGTTGATCCTAAATTGTGGCAAAATAGGGAAGCCGATCCTACTTCGTTGCGGTTGGAGTTTAATGGTATGAAAGGACGTGAATGGCTAATGAAATGGTTGCCGGCTCGTGCTTACGACAATGCGATATACACTGTGTTTGCCAATGCAATCGGTATGGATGATGACCAGTTAAAAAATGGTTGCTCGATGATTCTTGATCCGTTTGGAGACGTGATTGCCGAATGCAGAAAGCTTGGCAACGATGTACAAACCGCTTTGTTTTCGCCCGAAAAATTAACGCAAGCTGGCGGCTATCGTTACATCAAAGCGCGAAGACCTGATTTGTATAAAGACATTATTGGTCGAGCACACCAACCCGATCAAAAAGTGGTGTGGCTGAATGCGGGTGAACAATAGTTTTATTCCGGCTTATACATGTGAATGGACATGGCTACGATCTTCCATTCTCCATTTGTTTTTTCCAATATTTTTAGTTCATGTGAATACGATTTCGTACCGTCTGAAGCCGTTGATATTTCATCGTGGCTCACCCATGCATCATTGCTGTGCACACTGAACTTATAATTGCTGTTGCTTGCGCTGCCACCTTTGCCCATCATGTTAGCAGGCGGGTTCATCATCATTGCCGGTGAGGATACAAACGATTTTCCATCGGTGGTTGACACCATAATCACACCATACGGCTGAACCTGCCAGCAAGCCGCATGTGCTTTTATATCGCCGCTTCGCCACGTGGCAGATTCGCGTTCGAGCAATTGTTTGATGGCGGTGGTATCGTTTGTTGTTTGTGCTTTCAAAACGTTACAAACAATCAATGATAAAAAGAAAAGAAGGAATGGTTTCATAAATACGTTTGATGATTTGTTCCTGCTAAAATAAGTGAAACATTGCAAGTTAGCGGCACATAAAATGTAGAGTTATCGTTGCTACGTTTTGATAGATAAAATATCTGTGCTTTTATCACTTCAAACAAAACCTCATGAAAAAAGTCATCTTCTTTTTTGCACTTTTCTTTTGCATGAATTTGTCGTGTTTTGCCTGCCCGGTTTGCAACCAAAACATAAGTAATGCCATTTACAACAGCACATTTTATCCGAACTTATTTACCATGCTTTCTGCATTTATCGTCCTGGCTCTTGTAGTATCCACTCTTACAATCATCACCATAAAAAGGCACAAAAACAAACTTCTTTCAAATGCAGGCGCAGTAAGCCTTTCGCCGGTTCCGCTAACTACAGCTTCGTTGGTTTTGGGCATTGGTTTTGGCGGCTTTGTTGATGGCATTGTACTCCATCAAATTTTGCAAATACATGAAATGTTATCGAATAAAATTGATGCGACGAACTACATCGGCAAAAGTGTAAATATGTTTTGGGATGGCATCTTTCACCTCTTTTGTTTCATTGTTGTTTTTGCAGGAATTATCTTGTTATGGCGATTGATGAAACGAAGCGATGTTGATCGCTCGGGTAACTTATTCGCAGCCGGTTTGATTGGCGGTTGGGGTTTGTTTAATTTAATAGAAGGAACGATAGACCATCAAATTTTAAAGCTGCACAATGTAGTTGAGTTTGCAACGGATCATACCATTGGCAATTATGGCTTTTTATGTGTTTCGGTTGTGATGCTGATTGTGAGTTTTGTTTTGTTTGAAAAAGAAAATAAAAAACGGTATCAAATCATGGCTCAATAATCATTTCAGTAAATTCTGTTTCCTAAAAATTCTTTACTTTACTCTTCGATATAGAATGTAAAGAACTGACTGAATGAGCCACGGTGACAACAAAATTGATTTTACACAACACGAACCTTCTCTATACGCCGAAGTGATTGTGCCCCTTTTTTTACCTAAAAATTATACCTGGCAAATTCCTTCTCATTTGCATAATGCAGTAATGGTTGGCAAACGCGTGGAGGTTTCATTGCGAAACAAAAAGTACACGGGTCTTGTAAAAAGAATCATCGCTGAAAAGCCCGCTGGCTTTGAGCCGAAGCCATTGGTGAATGTGCTGGATGCCGAACCGCTGGTGCACGAAACGCAATTGCAGTTGTGGCAATGGATGGCCGATTATTACATGTGCACCGAAGGCGAAGTAATGCAGGCTGCTGTACCATCGAATTTAAAATTATCAAGCGAAACTACATTGCTTTGGAACGATGAAGAAGAACTGGATTGGGGAACTTTGAACGATGAAGAATACATTGTTGCGGAAGCCCTGCAAATGAAAAAGGAATTGAAGTTGGCCGAAGTGCAGCAACTGTTGGATGTGAACCATGTGTATCCGGTTATCAAACGACTTATTGAAAAAAAAGTTTGTTATGTGTGGGAAGAATTGCAGGAAAAATACAAAGAAAAATGGGAGACTTATCTCCATCTTCAGCCGGATTATTTTGTTGAAGAAAATTTGCAAAAGTTATTGAACAACTGGGGCAAAGCCGCGCCTAAACAATTGGAGTTGTTGCTTTCTTTTTTGCATTTACAAAAAACGGAAGGCGAAGTAGCACAACCACAACTACTAAAGAAGTCAGGCGCTACTTCTTCGCAACTGAATGCCTTGATCGAGAAAAATATTTTGCGTGCAGAGAAAAGGAGCAAGAGCCGTTTGCCCTTCCTGCCAAAAGACATTGCGATGAATTTTACATTATCAACTGCACAGCAAAAGGCACTGCATGAAGTAGAGCAGGCCTTATCGCAAAAAGCAGTTTGCCTATTGCATGGTGTAACTTCAAGTGGCAAAACACAAATTTACAGCAAGCTTATCGAGCAATATATTCAGCAAGGCAAACAAGTGTTGTACATGCTCCCTGAAATTGCATTGACGGCGCAAGTAATCCGGCGTTTGCAAATTCATTTTGGCGGGCACATCAGCATTTATCATTCAAAATTTAACGCCAATGAACGCGTTGAAATCTGGAACAAAGTAAAAAGCGGCGAAACCAAAGCCGTGCTGGGCGCGCGTTCTGCGTTGTTGTTGCCGTTTAAAGATTTGGGTTTGATTATCGTGGATGAAGAGCACGATTCTTCTTACAAGCAACACGATCCGGCGCCGCGTTACCATGCCCGCGATACCGCCATTTATTATGCTTCGTTATTCAACGCTAAAGTGTTGCTGGGAAGCGCCACGCCATCTATCGAAAGCTATTACAATTGCTCTTTGCAACGGTATGGTTTGGTGAAGTTAAACGAACGTTATGGCAACGCCGAACTCCCCGATATTGAAGTGATTGATACTAAAAATGTAGTTACCAAACCGAACGAAAAAGTAATTCTTACGCCGGAGTTAAAGAGTGAGATTCAAAAATCGCTGAAAGAAAAAAAGCAGGTGATCCTTTTTAAAAACCGGCGCGGTTATTCACCCTACATGATTTGCTCGGTTTGCGGCTGGATACCGCATTGCCGCAACTGCGATGTTACACTTACCTTTCACAAGGGCAAAAACAAATTAGTGTGCCATTATTGCGGTACCGATTACCCGGTGATGTACACCTGCGTTGCATGCGGCAGTCATCAGTTCAATCAAAAGAATTTTGGTACTGAAAAAATTGAAGAAACCATTGCATCAGAATTTCCCGATGCCAGAACGGCGCGCATGGATTATGATAGCATTCGCGGCAAGCACGACCATGATACATTGATAAAATTATTTGAACAGCAACGTCTTGATATTTTGGTGGGAACGCAAATGGTGGTGAAGGGTTTGGACTTTGAGCATGTGAACCTCGTTGGCATTCTGGATGCGGATGGCATTTTAAATTTTGCTGATTTTCGGGTGAACGAACGAGCCTTTCAATTGATGGAACAAGTGAGTGGCAGAGCAGGGAGGAGAGATGTGAAAGGAAAGGTGCTGATACAGCTTGCCAACATTCATCATCCGGTGTTGCAACTGGTGAAAGACCATGACTTTGAAAGCTTGTATAAACTGGAAATTGAGAACAGAAGAAACTTTTTTTATCCGCCGTTTTCGCGCATTATCAAACTTGTTTTTAAACATAAAGAAAGTGCAACTGCACAAGAAGCGGCAGAGTTGATGACGCAAGGATTAGGAGCCAATTATGCCAATTTTATAACGGGTCCTGCCGAGCCGTTGGTAAACAAAATCCGCAATGTTTTTTTGTGGGAAATTTTATTAAAACTACCCCGCGAAGCGGCTGTGATTACCAACTGCAAGCTGCAGATTCTGCAACAGATTATCATCATTCAAAGCAACCCAACATACCGCAGTGTGAAAATTACAGCCGATGTGGATCCGGTGTGAGGAATGACGACAGTCCAAAAAAAGGGTAAAACCAAACGTTGCTCATCCTCATCTTAACACCCTTTTTGCGCTATTGAAATATATTTGCTTTTATACGAATAATCACAAAACAATGGACGAAGGAATTAACCAACTGATTGAAGCCTTGCAATTATCACCGGATAACATACCGTTGCGATTGCACCTGGCAGAGTTGATGATGAGGGCCAACCACACCGAGGAAGCAGCCGATCAATACAGTGAAGTACTCAAGCGCAGCTATGGCAACAACAAGGCGCGCAAGGGTTTGGCTCATATTTATTACCGGCAAAAAAAATATTCAGCAGCAATTATTATTTATGAAGATCTGATAAAAGAAGGCGCTTTGCAAACCGATGAAATGGTACAGTTTATCCGGTGTTTAATTAAAGAACATTCGTTTGGCGAAGCGGTAGAAGTGTATAAAAAAGTGTTGCAGCAAAATCCGTCCTTTAAAGATGATGAAATTGATGGTGCGTTACGAACCTCATCGTTTGAAGCACCGGCTGACCCGCTGGATGATTTGAGTGATTTTGATGAGCACGAAGACGCTTTTTTTGGCGGTCATCAGCACAAGCAAAAGCCTGAATTTTTTATGGAAAAACCCGATATGCGTTTTGCGGATGTGGGTGGCATGGAAAACATCAAAAAAGAAATTTCTTTAAAAATTATTCAGCCTTTACAAAACCCCGAATTGTACAAAGCTTTTGGCAAGAAAACCGGTGGTGGCATTTTATTGTATGGTCCACCGGGTTGTGGCAAAACTTATCTCGCGAAAGCTACAGCTGGCGAGATTGATGCAAAGTTTATCAACATTGGCTTGCACGATATTTTAGACATGTGGATGGGCAACAGCGAAAAGAACTTACACGCTGTGTTTCAGCAGGCGCGCGACAATGCGCCTTGTGTTTTGTTTTTTGACGAAGTGGATGCGTTAGGAGCAAGTAGAAGCGATTTAAAACAAAGCAGCATGAGGCATGTCATCAACCAGTTTCTGGCTGAAATGGACGGCGTTCAACACAGCAACGAAGGGGTATTGATTTTAGCGGCTACCAACGCGCCGTGGAGTATTGACAGCGCTTTCAGAAGACCGGGACGTTTTGATAGGGTGGTATTTGTTTCACCGCCCGACGAAAGGGGAAGAGCCGAAATTATGAGGCAACATTTAAAAAATAAACCGGCTGAAAGTATTGATATAGCAACAATAGCAAAGGCAACACCCGAATATTCAGGTGCCGATTTAAAAGCGGTTGTTGACATTGCTACCGAAGCCAAGCTGGAAGAAAGCTTAGCCAAAGGCAGCATTGAAAAATTGAACATGAAAGATTTGCAGAAAGCAATCAAACAACACAAAGCCACCACGCACGAATGGTTCAGCACAGCCCGCAACTACGCGCTATACGCCAACGAAAGCGGCTTGTATGATGACATTCTAAGCTACATAAAACTAAAGAAATAAAGATTCAAGGAATAAGAATCAGGAGTTTAGAAGAAAGATTCTTTTTACATAATTTAAAATTCAATCAGGTTTGTTTTTGTTCCTTTTTTTTATTTGTCTTTTCAATTCATTTTCTTGTAACCTTGTTACTTTCATTCTTGTTTCTTGAATTCTTGAAACTTGTTTCTTAGATCTTGATTCTTGTTCCTTGAATCTTGTTCCTTGACCTTGATTTTTTCAACTATGTTTTTAATCAATCAACACATACAACGCGCAAGGCTTTTGTTTCAGCAAGGCAGAGTGAAGGATGCGGAAAAAGAAATTGGCTATGCGCTGCGCGAAAACCCTGAAGACGCTGAAGCTTTACTATTATTAGCTGAATGTAAAATTGAAACCAGGCAATTTGATGAAAGCCTGCAACTCCTTTACAAATGCGCATCGCTGATGCCTTACTATCATCGCGTGTTCTATTTGCTTGCCTTTAGTTTTTACCGGAAAAACGATAAAACCAAAGCGGTTGAAGAACTGAACAAAGCATTGGAATTAAATCCTGAATCAGCGCCTTATTTTGGTTTGTATGCTTACATTTTGCTCGATAAACACGAGTACAGCGAAGCCTTGCAAAAAGCAAACGAAGGATTGTATTTTGATGCAGAAGATTTAACCTGTTTAAATGCAAGAACGCAGGCATTAATCCGGTTAAAAAATAAGGAAGAAGCTTACGAAACCATACGCGAGGCTTTGCAGATTGACCCTGAAGACGATTTCACGCATACCAATGTGGGCTGGATTTATTTAGAGAAAGGAAGACACAAAGATGCCCGACAGCATTTTCGTGAAGCATTACGCATCAACCCCAATAACAAACGCGCCAAGCAAGGTTATAAAGAATCGCTCAAAGCCCGTTTATTACCGTATCGCTGGCTGTTGATGTTTTCGTTGTGGTTGTCTGCCAAATCAAAGCGGGTTCGCTGGATAACTGTACTTGTTATTTGGGTTTCCATCCGGCTCGCATCGGGCATTTCTTCGTTTGCAGGAGCCAACACATTAGCGTATGTGTTGATTGGTTTGTACTTTTTGTTTGTTCTGTTTTCGTGGGTGGGGGCACCTATGGCAAACATGGTGTTGCTGTTCACCAAAGAAGGCAAATATGTTCTCTCTTCCTTAGAAAAAAAGATTGCCGGCTCGGTGGCTTTGCTATTGGCTGCAAGTGGCGTTACTGCTGCATTTGGCGGGTATCTGCATACAGTAAAAGATGACAATCAATATCTCGCTGCGCTGATTTTATTAACGATGGTTTTGCCCGTTAGCCGGTTTGAATACCTGCACCTTCTGAAAAGGAAAAAGCTGGTGTTGTATTTTTCTTTTGCCCTCATTTTAACAGGATTGATAAGTGCAGCAGGTTTGCTGGCAGGAGGCGAAGTTTTTCTTACTCCCATGCTACTTTATTTCGTTGGATTGGTGGCGTACACCTGGGCGTTTGGTTTTATGTAAAGCCGCGATAATTTTCGCTGAAACATTTTTAACGGCTGCGCTCTCACTATCCAAATAAGCTTCTGCAATGGTTTGCAGTTCTCCTTTTATGTCTGGATAAATCAAACACAACTTGTATAAGGTTGATAAGGCAAACGCTTTAATAGCAATGGGCGTTTCTACTTTTTGAGCCAAAACAAAACATGCATTCATTACTTCGCCGTGATGCTCTTCCGGAATGGAAATTTGCTTTACAATTTTCACACTGTTTCTTACTACCGCATCGTGCACATCGGTTCGCAACAATTGTTCAACCAAGGTTTTGAGGTAAGGAAAAATGAGTTGCGGGTTGGCATCAACTGCGCTGCTCACACACCATGCGGCGCGTTGTGCAACCCGATATTCATTGCTTACAAAAAGACGCATTAATCCGGCAAAAGTTTCTTTTGATGAACAAGCTTTTTCTGCAACCTGTATTGCTTCTTTTTTATTGAAAATGGCATCTTTCAGCAATAGCTCTTTTAATTTTGGCATAAAAACAAAGCTGGTTTTTAGCAACATAAATAAATTTAAAAGTATAGTAAACTTTACATAATAGATTTGTATTCTATGCCTAAAAGCTTCAAGAATGAAACAATAGTAAGCAAAGTGGAATTTCCATTAGAACACTTCTCTTTACAACTTGCTTATGCAAAAAGGGCTATTGAGATTTTAAACATTTCAACCGAAAAAGCATTGTTGGAGTTTACTCAATACTGGCGTAGAGTACACAATATAGAAGTCTTAAAAGTAAGTAACAATGAATGGTCTTTTGATCCAACGACGCCTCAATGGCAGGAGTTATGCAACAGAATCAATAACAATGAGTCTGCAGATGTTATTGCTTATGAACTTTATTTAGAAAATGGCAGTGGTTCTGAAAATCATAAGGAGTATTTTGGCTGTTTCAGATTTGATTTTGTTTCACAAATAGGGAATGATTATAACGTAATAAAAATACACTTTAAAAATCGGGATAATTCAAGTGCTGGCCCTCTCTCAATCGAAAGACATTTAATAAGAATTTCCGAATTAAAGAAGATGTTTGAAGCTATCAGCAAACGACATCCAGAAGCAGAAATAGTTCACGGTGGATCTTGGTTATATAACCTAAAATCTTATCAAAGATTATTTCCCAAATCATTTGTTTCAAATATGGACGTTGAACTAATTCCATTTCCACGGAGTTCAGGAGTTTGGGGGCAGTTTCTAAATAGTGAAGGTGTTGTCAGTAAACAAAGGCTTGAAACATTTTTGAAAAAAGTGAAGAACGCAGAAAACAAAAATCAACTGCTTCAATGTTTTGAATTCAAAATTTTATTTCCAAAAACAACGATAGAAAATTTTTATAGTTATTACAAAATTGTCAAAGGCAAATAGTTTGATAGAAACTAATCTCTATAATTTTCAAATGGTTAGACCTATAAGGTTTTTTTAACCTTATAGGTCTCTATTTCACATTTGTTTTTATCACTTCCAAATGCTGTTCAACTTATCAACTTGTATTTTTTGAATGGGAAGATGTGAGGGAGAGGAAACCTGAATTTGGTTTAATAGAGAATGAGGAAAAAAGATTTCGGTCATTACAGTTACTCCATTATCAGCAAACATCTCAATGGAAGCCTGATCAATAACAAACGTAAGGTTCATTTTCTTATTATTTGCTAATCGTGGAGCCATGTGTTTGGCTGCAAAGTCTTTATAAAAATCAGCTTTCCCTGCATTCGTTCTATCAATAAAATACTGATTGTTCTTTTTATCATAACCTGCTACAAGCCGCTCTCTATCTGCATTTGAGAAGGTGAACGAAACATCGTCAAGCTTATCAGCTGATACTGTTACGCGATATGCAGTTGTAATGGCTTTTGTTTTTGCCAATATTTTATTGTCAGCTTTACTGTTACTGAGCGTTGTAATTGGTGTTGCAATTTTGTTCAGTTCTTTCACCGGCATTGCGGTTACAAACAGCTTGTTACTTACTTCTGTCAAACTCAATTCACGTGGCAATGTGTTGGCACTGCGCCATGTAGCAGTGGGCACTTTGGTGGCATACAGCCAATTGCTCATCCAGCCCAACAAAATGCGTCGGTTGCCTCCATTGCTCCAGGTTACGGCTGCATAATCATCAGGACCATAGTCCAGCCATTTGGTTGTGCTTGCATCGTCCGGCGTAAATGTTTTACCATCAAACTGTCCTGTAAAATATTGAGTGGCTGAACCGCCATTCGGTCCGCCCGGATTGATGTTTACAATCGCCACCCAAACCTCTTTGCCCCTGTGTTGCAAAGGAAACAAATCAGGGCATTCCCACACGCCACCATGCGCGCCTAACGAGTTGCCAAAATCGCTTTCATGCGTCCAGTTTTTTAAGTTTGGCGAAGAGTAAAAAGAAACATGATCTTTCACTGCCAATATCATTATCCATTTCTTTTCTTTTTCGTACCATATTACTTTCGGATCGCGAAAATCGCGACTACCGCTTTCATTGGGAAGCACAGGGTTGTTGCTGTATTTCGTAAACGTTTTGCCACCATCCAAACTGTAAGCCATGCACTGCCGTTCATAATCGTTTTTGCCTGCGCGTTCCGCCTCTGCATTGTGGCTTGTGTAGATGGCAACCATGGGCATCTTTCCATCTTTTCCAAAGCCCGAAGTATTCCTTTTATCAACTACTGCGCTGCCCGAAAAAATATAACCCAAACTATCAGGATACAAGGCAATAGGTTGCTGTTGCCAATGAACTAAATCGGTACTGGTGGCGTGTGCCCAGTGCATCGGTCCCCACACGGTGCTGTCAGGATAATATTGAAAAAACAAATGGTAAACCCCATTGTCGAACACCATTCCGTTCGGGTCATTCATCCAGTGTGCGGCTGGCGAAAAATGCACTTGCGGACGATACAATTCGTTATAAGTTTTTCTTTGCGCAAAAACAATTATTTGTGCAAAAACAAATCCTGCAACAATCAATAACTTGTTGATTTTGGTTGGCAAAGGCCGATAAAATTTCATGGTTGTTTGTTTATAAAGAAGCAATCTCTTTCGCAACTTCTTCCGGCTGTGTAACAAACGGAATTGTTTTTACCAACTTCATTTCTTTGTTGTACATTACCACGTACGGAAAACGCTGTACACCATACCACTTCTGCACTACAAATGTGTAACCTTCGGTTCCCATTTTGATGTAAGGCTTCGATGAAATGTGAAAGGTAGAATCAAACGGCTTCATTTCTTTTACCGGCTGATACGTTACCATTACAATTTGCTTGTTGGCAAGCTCTTTATCATGTTTCAGCAATTCTTTTGTAAACGCCTGGCAATGCTCGCAGGTAGGAGAAAAATAAACAAGAACGGTAGGTTTGTTTTTGTTCAAATTTTTGTAAGTGTACGTTTTGCCATTCAGCATGGTAATGGAAAACGGAGCAATGCCACTTTTGTTTTGTTGTGCAAACAGAGAACAGCAAAGGATGACGGCGAACACAACGATGCAAAATCTTTTCAACATATTGCCAGAATATTTTGTTGTAATGATACAAGATGATTTGCTAATCCTGCTTTAAAAATGAGAAGTAAAGAATTTGATTAGGAGCAGTTTTCATTTGCATAAGTATTGAACCAAGAAGCTGCGATGAACACAAAGAATCACCAGGAGTTATAAAAAGAAAACTTTGTGTAACCCTGCCTACCGTCAGGCAGGTTCTTCCCTTCTTGCCTTAGTGGTTCAGCCATTTTTAGCTGAAATTTATTTCCCACTCATGTCGCTGTTGCTGATGAATGCAAGCCGTTTGCTATCGGGCGACCATGATGGCGTGTTCATCGTTCCTTGCCCGCCATACACATACGCTACCACTTTAGGTGTACCGCCTTCAATGGGCATGGTGCGAATGTAAACATGCTTGTAAGGAGGGTGCATTCCCGGCGGCACTTCATCAGGTAAAAAAGAGATAAAAGCAAGCGTCTTTCCATCCGGGGAAATGTGTGCAAACCAGTTGTTCAGGCTGTCCTTGGTAACTTGTTCCTGATTACTTCCATCGGGCTTCATTCGCCAGATTTGCATGAGTCCTGAGCGTACTGAATTGAAGTAAATGTAGTTGCCATCAGGCGCGTATTCGGGACCATCGTCCAAGCCTTTTGTGTTGGTCAACCGAACTTCTTTGCCACCTTCAACCGGCACTCTATAAACATCAAATTCACCATCCCTCTCGCCACAAAACACCAACGATTTTCCATCGGGCGACCAGCCATGCATGTAGGAGGGACCTTTGGGTGTTACCTGTTTTGGCGTGCCGCCGCTGATGGGCACAGTATAAATAATGGAACCGCCCAAATCTTTTACGTTACTGCTCAAACCCAGCATTTTTCCATCAAAAGAAATCACATGGTCGTTGTTGTTTTTGGTAATATCTCCGGTGTTGATTTCAGAGGGTTTGTTGGTTGCCAAATCGTAGTTGTACATGATGCCTTTGTAATCGTTGAAAATAAGGCTTTTGCCATCTGGCGTCCAGTTGGGAGCTTGTATGGAATAAGGTACTTTATAAATGACGGAACGCTTGCCAGACGCCACTTCCAGCAATTCAAGGTTGCTGCCCAATGTCATTTGTGTTGTGTTATCGGCAACGCCTTTGTAAGGTACTGTAATGCTTACATTGCCAAACACGCCGGTTTCTACAACATCGGCATTGTGCGAGCCAACAAACAAGCCTACATAAACATCATCGCCAAGATGAATATCTGTAATGGAATCAACGGTAAAAGTTTGTCCATACGCAGCAGCCCGCATAACATAAGTATCGCCCTTTCTTTCCAATTGAAGAATGTTGGCTTTCGTGATTTTCATTTTGTGCTCTTCTGTTTGTGCGCCTGCCGTTCTGCGAAACTGTAAAGACGTCAAACCATCGCCATGAACTACTGCATTTACGTGTGCCGAATTGCTGTCTAAACTCTTGCGAACCATCCAACCTACTTTGCGATGATAATCTACCCAATTGCCCAAGAATTCGGCTCTTGTATAAAGAATAAAATCCCCCGTCATCTTCTTCCACACAAACTGAAATTCATCATGGTCGCCCCATACATTATAACCGGCGCCAGAAATTACATATTGCCCTGTTTGCTGAATGTAAGTAGCCGAGCCCCGCTTAATTGGATTGCCCACATCACCGTGCCCTTCAAAAATGCCAAGAGCGTTGTTTTGCGCAAAAGAAAATAGGCACAAAAACAAAAGTGTTGTTGTAATAAAAAAGTGCTTCATAGTTACAGTGTTTTATTTTACAGGTGTTTGTATTGTTTTCAAAGTTCGAAACACAGTTTCAGGATTGTCTTCGTAGCCAGCCAGGTGACAATGACCGCAACCAGGCTCGAGAAAGAAGAAAAACAAAGGTTTGTTTTTGTCTATATTTTCATCTGTAAAATGGGCCCTGTTGAGTTCATGCAAAGTGAACCTAGGTACAACCCCTGCCGGTGTTTGTGCAAATAAAATGGAAGAAAACGATAAGCTGAGAGCAATAAGAAACAAATGGAATTTCATGCAAGGTGAGATTTAAAATTATGGCAACAACAAAAGGTGAGCAATTCCTTTTTTTATTAAAAGTGATGTAAAAAAAGGAAATTATAAAACAAGTGCTCTTTTATTTTTTTCACAACTAAAAGCATTATTTACAAATTATTTTTTTGTACAAAAACAAACTTTTGGTTTATGCAATGTAGTTCATCTGCTTGCTATGTATATTATAAAGTTGAAGATCTGCTTTGCTTAACGTAAATAAAATGGCCTCCTCATCGTCACCCATTCTCATACATCTTCCACCAATTTTTTTTGAGCTATTGCCAAAACCTTTTCATATTTGTGTATTCTTTACACACTCATTCAAACGATTGTAACTTATGAAACTATTTTCTACGCTTTTTTGCTTGTTGCTTTTCTGTACAGTTCACAGCCAGTTGCTTAGCTGGTCGCCAAATTTCATCACTGAACAAACTCAAAATGCAGCCATCACAGCAGATGCAACAAAGGGCAACCAAGGCTTATTGAACCATGCTGCGGGCGACGTGTATGTGCACATTGGCGTTATCACCAATTACAGCACCAGCAACGGCGATTGGAAGCATGTACAATCTACCTGGGGCACAACGGCAGATAGCATTCATGCGGTTTCAACCAGCACCAACCAATGGACCTTTACATTGCCTGGCACTGTGCGTTCGTTTTTTAAAATGACAGATCCGGCTGAAAAGATTTTAAAAATCGCTATTTTGTTTCGCAGCGGCGATGGCAATGAAAAACTCACCAACAGCGATGGCAGCGATATGTTTGTTCCGGTTTATACATCCGGTTTGCAAATCAGGCTTACACAACCTTATAGTAAACCAACATTTACACCGATGCCCGAAACCATAACTTACAAAGCCGGTGATGCAGTAAGCATTTCCGCAGTGGCAAGTAGTACAGCTAACCTACAGTTGTTTTATAACGGAACGGCTATTGCAACTACAACAGGCACTTCTATTTCTGCAACGCCTGCTGCTGTAAATGGCAACAATCAAATTGTTGCAACAGCAACATCAGGTTCCATCACCAAAAGCGATACACTTTCCTTTTTTATCAATTCACCTGTGGTGGTTCAACCTCTTCCCGCCGGTGTGAGAGACGGCATCAACTATGGCAACGATGGCACTTCTGTAACGCTTGTTTTGTTTGCGCCACACAAAACACGTGCTGCTGTGATTGGCGACTTTAATAACTGGGCGCGTTCACTCAATTCTGAAATGTACGAAACGCCAGACAGCACTCGCTATTGGATTACTTTAACCGGCTTGCAAAAGGGCATTGAATACGCATATCAATACGTGGTGGATGATACTTTAAAAGTAGCAGATATGTTTGCCGAAAAGATATTAGACCCTGCGAATGATCCTTACATCGATGCACAAACCTATCCGAATTTAAAAGCTTACCCTGCCGGGCAAACAGGCATTGTAAGTGTTTTAGAAACTGGCAAACCGGCTTACAACTGGCAGGTAACCAGTTTTGCAAAACCCGATAAAAGAAACCTGATGATTTATGAATTGCTGGTAAGAGATTTTGTTGCGGCGCACAACTGGCAAACGGTAAAAGATTCGTTGCCTTACTTAAAAAGCCTGGGCATTAATGCCATTGAGGTAATGCCGTTTAACGAGTTTGAAGGCAATATAAGCTGGGGCTACAATCCTGATTTTTATTTCGCACCGGATAAATATTATGGAACCGATGTGGCTCTGAAACAATTCATTGATGCTTGTCATCAGCAAGGTATTGCTGTCATTATGGACATGGTAATGAACCATGCTTTTGGTTCATCGCCAACAGTACAATTGTATTGGGATCCTATCAACCAACAACCCGCAGCCAACAACCCGTGGCATAACCAGGTAGCCCCTCACCCTGCAAGTGTTGGGTTTGATTTTAACCATACTGCCCCCGCTACCCAGGAACTGGTTGAGCGTGTAGTGGAACATTGGTTAATGAATTATAAAATTGATGGCTTCCGCTGGGACTTAGCGAAAGGATTTACTCAAAAATATTCCGGTAGCGATTACAATGCCTGGGCAGCTTACGATACAGGAAGAGTAACCATTTGGCACCGAATTTATGATACGATGCAAAACATTGTGCCTGGCTCATATTGCATATTGGAACACTTTGCTGCCAACGATGAAGAAACCGTATTGAGCAATTACGGAATGATGTTGTGGGGTAACGAAAACTACAATTACAACCAGGCAACGATGGGTTATTTAGACAACAACGGCTCTGATTTAAGCTATGGAATTTATACTGCAAGAAATTGGACAAAACCAAACCTTGTAACTTACATGGAAAGCCATGATGAAGAGCGATTGATGTACAAAAACGAGCAATACGGAAACAGCAATGGCTCGTACAATGTAAAAAATATTCCGACCGGATTACAACGAAATGCAATGGCAACCGCATTTTGGGCAATGCAGCCAGCACCCAAAATGTTGTGGCAGTTTGGTGAGTTGGGTTATGATTATTCCATCAATACTTGTTCAGACGGAGTAACTGTGAACAACAATTGTCGCACCGATCCAAAGCCTATTCGTTGGGATTATTTATTGGATGCTAACCGTGCAGCTCTGCGCAACGTGTATGCACGTTTGTTTTCGCTAAGAAATTATCCGGCTTATCTGCCTGCTTTTACTGCGCCTGCAGATAGTATCAAATGGAGTTTAAATGGGGCATTCAAATGGGAAACCATTAACTCTGCACCGCTCGATATTGTTGTGATTGGTAACTTTGATGTAGTTACTACAAGCGGCAGCGTTGGCTTTTCACATGTTGGAATCTGGTACGATTATCTTGCCGGTACTTCATTCAATGTAACATCAACCACGCAACAATATACGCTACAGCCCGGCGAGTATCATGTGTTTATTGACCAAAATGCAGCCGCTGTTTTGCCTTTGCAATTGTTGTCGTTTACAGGTGTCAGAGGCATAAATGCTATTGACCTGAACTGGACAACTGCCAATGAAACCAATGTTCATTCTTTTTCGGTAGAACGTTCTTTTGATGGCGTTTCTTTTACAACGATCGGGGCAGTTGCAGCTACCAACGAAACTGCACACAGCTATATGTTTGCTGACAACAACAGGCGTACAATCAATGCAACGGCTCCTGTTTTTTACAAAATAAAAATCATCAATAACAACGGCAGCACGAGCTATTCTAATGTGATAGGTATTGCCCCGCAAAATGGAAATGCAAATGCAATTTTGTATCCCAATCCGGTGCACAATAGCGTTGCTTACATTGATTTAAATAATGCAGTTTGGGGCAAATTACAGGTTATGATTACCGATGCAAGCGGCAGAATTTGTATAAATAAAACAACATCTGCGATCAGTAGTACAGTACAGTTGCCATTGAATGTTTCATCGCTTGCAAATGGTGTTTACCATGTTACAATTATGAATGGTAAAAGTAAAGTGTTGACGCAAAAGTTAATCATTAACCGATAATCATTTGTTTTGTTTTTGTTGAAAGAGTCGTTTACAAAAGCGGCTCTTTTTTATTGTTTTGAATTGCTTTAATCTTGTTTTCAAAAACGATGGAAGAGATTATAAAAACATATACCAATGGCGAAATAACCATTGTGTGGAAACCGAAATTGTGCATCCATTCAACCAAATGCTGGAAAGGCGAACAAGGCTTGATGCAAGTGTTCAATCCAATGATCCGGCCGTGGATCAATCCGCAGGGCGCAAACACAGAACGCATCATTCAACAAATTAAAATATGCCCGAGTGGTGCTTTGAGTTTTCATGAAAATAACGGCAAAAACAAACAAGAAGCATTACAATCTTCATCATAACTTTTGTGCATAATCTTTATATATTTTCCTGCAAAATGCCATTTGTAAATGCACATATTTTAGCTATTACTACCGCTGGTTTTTTACGGCAAGCATTTTGAAAAGAGTGAACGTCTTTTAGTTTATTCAAAACCAACTTCCTCATGGCAGCACACAAGTATCCAACCGGCATCATCGGCAACTGCGCTTACATTGCTCATGTAAATAAAAACACTAACATAGACTGGCTTTGCTGGCCCCGCTTCGATAGCACTTTTGTTTTTGGCAAAATGCTCGACGAAAAGAAAGGCGGCGAGTTTTCTATTCTTCCCGATTCGGGTGAATATACTTCCATTCAATATTACCTTGAAAATACCAATGTTTTGTGTACAGTTGTTACCACCAAGTATGGCAAGTACCGCGTGATGGATGTAGCACCGCGCTTTATACAATTTGAACGTTCATTTCGTCCGTTGATGCTGATACGAAGGATTGAAGTTCTCGAAGGAACGCCACGCATGAAAGTAGTGTGCAAGCCGGTTACTAATTACGGCGAAAAGAGCCTGGAAGCGCGGCGCGGCAGCAGTCATATTGAGTTTGCAGGACATGATGAACACCTGCGTTTAACCACCAACCTTCCCATCAATTACATTTTTGATGAGCAATGTTTTGTACTTACCGATATGCGGTATTTGGTACTCACGTATGGCTCTCCACTTGAAGCACCGATTATAAATACCTGCGTTCATTTTATTGACGAAACTATTAAGTATTGGCGTGTATGGATAAAGCAATCTTACATTTCCAATTTTGCCCAGCGGCAGGTGATCCGTTCTGCGCTTGCTTTAAAGTTGCATCAGTACGAAGATACAGGTGCCTTCATTGCTGCCAGCACCACAAGCTTGCCTGAACATCCGGGCAGCGTGCGCAACTGGGATTACCGCTATTGCTGGCTTCGCGATACTTATTATGTGATTAACGCACTCAATCACATAGCGCATTTTGATGAATTGGAACAATACTTTAACTGGATAACCGATGTAAGTTTCGATCAACACAACACGCGCTATCAACCGTTGTATAGCATCACCGGCAAACACAAACTAACCGAAGAGATTTTGCCGCTTGAAGGGTATCTTGGCAACAAGCCGGTACGCATAGGCAACCAGGCTTATGAACATGTACAGAATGATATTTACGGGCAAGTGCTGGTGTCCCTGTTACCACTTTATACCGACCATCGCTTTGTATTTCGCGAGCGGCACGACTCTGATAAATGGATTGAGTTTGTGTTGAAGAAAATTGAAATGACCATAGATGAAAAAGATGCCGGCATCTGGGAGTTTCGCAACTTCGAAAACATTCATTGTTACACCAATCTGTTTCAATGGGTTGGCTGTTGCGCTGCTATAAAAATGGCAAAAACAATAGGCAATGACGATCTTGTAAAACGCGCCGAAACCCTGAAGCAAAAAGCGGTTGATAACATTGAAAGTTGTTACAACGAAGAGATGAAATGCTACACCAGTGCAAAGGGCGTTACCTATCTTGATGCAAGCACATTGCAATTGATTTTGATGCACTATTTAGATCCTTCCTCGCAACGCGCGAAAGACCATTTGATAGCTTTGGAAAAAGAACTAAAAACACCCAACGGTTTGTTTTACCGTTATGTTCATGCCGATGATTTTGGCAAGCCGAAATCAACGTTTTTGATTTGCGCATTTTGGTACATTGAAGCATTGGCTTGCGTTGGAAGAATAGATGATGCGGTTGAAGAATTCAATAGCATCATGCAGTACAGTAACCACTTGGGTTTGTTTAGCGAAGATGTGGATGAAAATGACGGCAGCCAGTGGGGAAATTTTCCGCAAGCTTACAGCCATGTGGGTTTGATGAATGCAGCTTATCGCATTGCTGAGAAATTGGATAAGCCAATATTTATGTAAGATATTTTAACAGCGAAGACACGAAGAAAAAATATCCGCAAAAACAAACTTCGCGTCTTTGCGTCTTCGCGGTTAAAACCTGGTTACAGTTCTTCCAGCTTTTCAATTATGTTTTCCGTAACATCAACTTCACCCATGCGCGGGAAAATGTATTTCACACTTCTTTCATGCGCTTCAGCAACGGTATCAGTCATTGCATCTTTTGCAAAAGCAATATTATAGCCGCGTTCACTTGCCGCACGTGCTGTTCCTTCTACCCCAATGCTTGTAGAAACACCACCAATCACAATACCGGTAATACCACGGCTCTTTAATTCTTCTTCCAGATTCGTTTCAAAAAAAGCGTTCCAGCTATGTTTGGTAATGAGTATGTCTTCGGGTTGTTTGGCCACTTCAGGAATGATTTCGAATAAATCAGGTGTTGGGTTAGCTGGCTGCTGCATGGGCTGCTCTTTTCGTGTTTTTGTAAATGGCACATTTCTCATTATCACATTTGTAAAAATAATTGGCAACCCTTTTTTTCGAAAGGCATGGATCAATTTTACTGTGTTTTTAATAATGTCTTGTATTGGTGTTGCTGTTTGACGGCTTACAATTCCTTTTTGCAAATCAATTAATATCAGTGCGGTTTGTTTGTCTAAAGCGGTTACCATTGTTTTTGTTTTTGTTGATTTTTTGAGGTGATTATTTACATTATAGATCATCATTGCAACATCCATTCCTTACAGCATTCTCCAAATTAAGTTGGTACTAACAAGGTTTGTTTTTGCACTTATTTTTTGCAGGAAATAGTACTTCATCATGTCGTTTCCAAAGTGGCTCTTACTACTTCAGGCTGTGCAAAGCCTCCTTTGTTTTCAACACCTTTTTGTTTACGCAAAAAGCGCAGGTGAAGTGCTCCCACTACCAAAGCAATCATTCCTTCACAAAGCACCGTATTCTGCACGCCAATGTGCTCCGAAGCAAAGCCAACCAACAAGCCGCCCAACGGTTGCATACCAAACAAAATGGTGGTAAAAAAGCTGATCACCCTGCCGCGCATGGCATAATCAACGGTTGTTTGTACGATGGTGTTGGAAACAGTAATCTGCGCCATCATTCCAAATGCACTTATTAAAATAAAAAACAGAGCCAGCCAATACAAATGAGTGTGTGAAAACAACATCAAACCTGCTCCGAAAATGAGTGTATTTCTGGCTAAGATGTAATGAATGTTGGCTCCTTTTTTTTGTGAAGCCAGGTAGATGGCACCAATAAAAGCACCCAGCCCGATTACGCTGTCAATCACGCCAAACGTAGAGGAGGTGCCATGAAAAATATCTTTTGCATATACCGGCATCAGTGTGTTGTAGGGCAATACAAACAAGCTCATAATGCCTATCATCAAAAAGATAAAAGTGAGAGTTGGGTTTTGTTTTACATAGTCCAGTCCCTCGCGCAGATCGCCAACAATATTTTTAGTGTGTGGCTTTGCAATGTACCTGGGTAATCGCATCATAAGCAGCGAAATAATTACAGCAATAAAACTTACCGCATTCAATCCAAAACAAATCGTATCGCCCAATTTCTCAATGGCAATGCCGGCAATGCCAGGTCCAATCAAGCGGGATAAATTTACCATTGATGAGTTTAAAGCCACTGCATTGGGCAAATCTTTTTTATCATCCACCATATCATATACCAGCGATTGCCGTGCAGGTACATCAAAAGCGTTTACGATGCCTAACAACGCACCAAGCACAAGGATTTCAAAAACAGTGTAGTGATTGAAAAAAATGAGAATTGTAAGCAGCACTGCCTGAATCATAGAGATAACCTGCGTAGTAAGCAGCACCTTGTATTTATTATAACGGTCGGAAACAACGCCACCCAAAAAAGAAAGCATGAACGAAGGAAACAGCGTTGCAAATGCCGAAACGCCCAACATAAATTTAGAGTGCGTAAGCGAATACACTACCCAGCTAACGGCTGTTTTTTGCATCCATGTGCCGATTAATGAAACGGATTGTCCAACAAAATATAACCTGTAATTCCTGCTTTTAAAAGCGTTAAATGTTGTAATGTTCATAGCGTCTATTCTTTCTCCCCTTACAGTTTATTTATTCAAAATGAGTGAGCCTTGTTAAAGGGTCTATTAATTTTTTCAGCATTTCTTTTTCCCGCAAAGTCATTGTTTCTTCAATGGCGCGGTGCAGCCATTCATCGCGTTCATGTCTTCTTTTCAATATAACATTTTGTCCATCTTTGGTTAATGAAATCAGCACTTTGCGCTTGTCGGTTTTCGATTCTTTTCGATTGATATAGCCCAGTTCAGATAAATGATTCAAGATGCCCGACATGGATTGCGATGTAATTTTTTCAGCAGCCGCCAGTTCGCCCGGCAGCATTTCTTTTTGCTCGTTTAATGTGCCAAGAACCGAGCGCTCGGTAAGCGACAATTCATCGCCGGTTGTGTTTTTTGTACGAAGCTTTTTAATGAGCCGGGTAATAACGGTTCTAAAATCAGTGGCTAACTGCAAATCAACTGTTTCAACTGGCATAATAGTAAGGTAAACTTATAAGTTTACCTTACAAAGGTAAAAAGATATTTTTTGGTTGTAAGAAGAAGTGAGGTTTTGTTTTTGTTAAGAAAACGATCTATGCTTGTTTGCTTTCTCTTTCGCTGATGATGTGAAGCAGCGAATTCATTACGGCTGTTACTTCCTTTTCCGTTTGTTCATCAACAATGGTGTTTTCTTTGATTTTGGTTTTGGCAAATTGAATAATCAGTTGTGAATTTTGTGGTGTATCGGCTTCAATGATGTTGAGCGTTTCCATCAACGCTTTATGACCTTTTTCTCCGCTCAAGCCTGCAGTTATTAATGCGGTTGGTTTACCGGAAAAAACGGTAGAAGAAACCGTCCAGTCAATTGCATTTTTTAATGATCCCGGAACGCCCATCGCGTATTCGGGTGTGCAAATCAAAATGCCATCTGCTTCGCTGATCCGGGTACGAAAATCACGAACAATAAGGGGCACGTTGTCATTGTCTAAATCGGGGTTGAAATGCGGCAGGGCAGCAATGTTTGGATAGATAGAAATATGAAGTTTGTTTTTGTATAAATTTTGAATCGCGTGAAGCAAATTCAGATTAGCAGATACCTGGCGTGTGCTGCCGCAGATAGCAAGAATGTGAAAGGGATCAGGCATAATCAGAAACAAATGGTAAATGAATGAAGAATAAGTGCAAAACCAAACCTGCATTTGGTTTTGCACTTATTTTATCTTATTAAAACAACAGTTCCTTTGTAATGAAATAACTCGCCGGTATCGCAGACAACTTCTGCATAATAAACATAAGTGCCTGGCGGTGCCGGAACATTTTTATAAGTGCCATCCCAGCCATCAAAAGTGGTTTCTGCCACACTAAGATGTTCCTTTTCGTACAACACTTCACCCAACCTGTTAAACACTGCAAAGTGTTTGATTTCTTTAATACCTCTGCCCAATATGGCAAAGCGGTCATTCTTTCCATCTCCATTCGGTGTGAACGCAGAAGGTACATTAAGGAGGCTGCCTTTGCAAAGTATGGTAACCTGTACTGTATCATAACTTATACAGCCCCTATTGTTGGTTGCTTTTACAATGTATTGAACATCTGAATGTGGTGTGATAACAATAGCAGCACAGGTATCGCAATTCAGGTATTGGTTCGGCATCCATTGCCATTGTATTATATCATTGCTTCCTGTTGCAGTAAGTGTTACCGGCTCACCTGCTAACGTGGTGATATCAGCACCTGCATTTACGGCTGGCAATGTTGCTGTAAGCACTTGCGCAGTGGTAGTATCCATAAAACAACCCGCATTGTCAAACCCAACCACAGTGTAGGTTTGCGGCGAATAAGTTGATACAGTTGGATTGGCAATAGTTGAATTGCTTACATCGTTATTCAACCATAAATATTTATCAGCACCTGATGCGTTCAATTGCGCAACACCACCCGGACAAATGTAAACAGGCGATGGGGCAGTTACTTTAAAACGTTGGGTAACGGCAATGGTAACTGAATCGTTGCTAACACAACTTGCTGCATTTTTTACCTGAACAAAATAAGTGGTGGCTGTATCGGGAAACACATAAGGTGTAGCGGTATTGCCACCTGCAATGTGTTGGGTTGGCGTCCAGTAAAACACAGTGCCATCATGCGCTGCCAACTGCACCGAATCGCCTTCGCAAATGTGTGCGCTTAATGGCGATGCAGCCACAACAGGGTTTGCATTTACCGTAATGAGATGCACTGCGGTATCGTAACAACCATTGTCGTTTACAATTAACGAAATCGAATCCAAACCGGGTATGCTAAATTGTTTTTGCGGTGTTTTTTGCGCTGTTGATGTATCGCCATTTGGGAAGATCCAATTCCATTGTACTGTTCGTGTTGATGTGCCTGAAAACGAAGCAGAATCATTCTGGCAAATCTTTGTGGGTCCTCCAATAAAAGCTCGTGGCGTTGGTTGAACAAGAATGGAATCTCTTGTAACATCGGTGCAACCAAACTGTGAAGCTCCGCTCAGTATCACTTCATATTTGCCCGGTTGGTTGTAAACAAAGGAAGCTGTTTCAGTGTTGGCTGTGTCTTTATTAATGCCTGTTCCAAAACTCCAGTGATAGGTGAGCGGATAGCCCAATGTTTTCGCTTCACTCACCGTGTTCGGGTTGAAAGTGAGTAACGTAGAATCGCAGGCAACCTGCGCATTCATATTAATTTTGAGATGCAGCGTATCAACAATAATCGGCTTTGTTAAGAAGAATGGAAACTGACAATTGCTGCTGTCTTTTACAATGAGTGAGGGCGTATAAACACCTGGCGTTAAATAGCGGTGTGATGCGACTGTATCGTTGTTGTTTATCAAGGTTCCATCACCAAAATCCCAGGTAAATTGTTTGGTGTTGGAACCTGTTGCTTCCAGCGTTATCAGTTCCGAACCACAGGCAAATGGCTTTACTGCCTGTAGCTTTGCATACGGTCCTTTGATGGTGATCCATTGAAACACAGAATCCATCGTTCCATCAATAAAATAACCATACAACGTTACTTTGTAAATGCCTGGTTTGTTGTAAATATGACCCGCGTTGTTTAAGTTGTTCGCTGTTGTGCTATCACCAAAATCCCAGCTTATTCTTACCGTGTTAATTGATGTATTGACAAAGGAACCAATCACTGGCGGGCAGCCGCTATTGGGGTTTACATAAGCCGTAGTGTAAGTAAAAGAAAGATTGGGATTTTGAACATATATTTTCTGCAATGCAGTATCGGCGCAGTGTTCAGCCGTATTGGTTGCAATCAATACAACGGTATCAATGCTTTCTTTCCCATAACTATGCACAACCGAATCCGCAAACGGTTGATTGTTGAGTATACCGCCATCGCCAAACAGCCATGTATAAAGAGTGGCAGAACCATTTGTGTTGGTAGTATCCGTTGTGTTGTAAAAAGAAACGTTTGTTGCGGGCATCACAGGGTTTTGCGAAATGCTGAATGCCGCCACAGGCCCCGAAATGGCAACAATATTAGAATCGAGTGGTGTTGATGATGTGCATCTGTTGGCATCGGTAACGGTAAGCACAGCATAGTAGTTTCCCGGCTTTGCATAATGATGCAAAACAGTAGTACTTTGAATTTTTGTTTCGGATGAACTATCACCAAAACTCCATTGCCATCGGATGATAGGAGAGTTGTGGCTCGGCTTTGATTCATCAACAAAAACGACCGGCGTTTTAAAACACAAAGTTTGGTTTTGCACATAAAATTTTGCTATCGGTCCCAGTGCCTCAAACGGTAAATAATTGCTGGTGTCCTGGCAGCCAAAAGTTTGTGATGTGGTAATTACCCGAAGCGCTTTTTCAGCCACATTCACATTGTTCAGGTCAATGTTAAATGAGTTTTGAGTTGTTTGTTCTATGATGTTTGAATTGCCGGTAAACTGTGAGCTATCGGCATATTGAATGGTGGTGATATTATAACCCAACGCAAACGGAGAGGTAAATGGATTGCTTTCTAAATTAGACAAAGTGGTGTGCAAAGTATCACTGCTGCAAAACTGGGTTTTTATTGCCTGAAGTTTTGGATTTTGTTTTAGCAAAACATTCATAACCACCGAATCCGTTGCAGAACAAGCGCCATTGGTTGTAGTTAATGAAATGTGGTAAGTGCCGGTTGCTTTGTATTCGTGCAGGATAGGTTGTTGTGGCAGTGTGTAAATTAATGAATCACTGCCATCGCCAAAGTTCCAGCTATAACGCTGCGCTTTGTAAGAAGCTTCTGTAAACGTTACTATGCCACGTGTACCATCGCAGGTGTTTACTGCGGTTGCTATGTGTGGAAACGGTGGTAAAACTGTAACATAAGCCGGTTTAGTAATTGTGTCGGTGCAACCATTGTTGTTGATGATTAACGTAACTGAATAAGTGGAATCATGCTGATAACGATGCGCAAAAGGCGGTGGTAGTGAATCGTATTCAACACCATCGCCAAAGTTCCAGGTAAAGGTTCCGGCAAGATTGCTTCCGGTTACGGTAAAAAAAACAGGATTGTTTCCACAGACAGGGTTGGGCGAAGCTGAAAAATCTGCCTGTGGTTTTTGATATACATCAATTACATAATTAGCCGTATCGCTGCAGCCACCTTTGGTTGTGTAATGCAACACCACATTGTATTCGCCGGGCGTAGCAAATGTATGTTTTGGCGACGCGTCAGACGATGAACTGCCATCACCAAAATTCCAGTTGTAGGTGGCAATCGTATCAGTTGTAACCGCTAAAAAAGTCGTGGTTTTGGTATCACACCCCAAGTTGCCGTTTGAACTGCTGATGGTAACTAATGATTTTTGCACCGTTACCGGTTTTGTAACCTGTGTTGTACAACCGTTTGCGCCGGTTGTTGTAAGTATAACATTATAAGTGCCATTGGCATTGTAAAAATGCGATGTTGTTTTGCCGGTAGTTGTTCCATCGCCAAAGTCCCATTTTGTATTGGTTGTATTTTTTGATGTGTCTGTAAAGTCAAGCGTTACCGGCGCACCGCAGCTTCCTTCAGGTTGCGCCATAAAGCCAGTTACTTTGGGTGCTTGTTGAATGGTAATGCTTTTTGTTGCTGTATCCGGGCAGGTTTCATATACGTTAATCAGTTGTAGTTTGTAATTGCCCGGTGTTGTAAATGTGTGTTGTAATTGATGAGCTGTTGTGTCGTTTGAAGGCGTTCCATTTATCAGCCATCTTTCTGTAGTGGCTGTTGGTGTACTGCTGTCGGCAAATGAAAGTGGCGTATTCTGGCAAAACGCAGGAGGCAATGTAAAGGCAGTATGAAAATCAGCTACATTGATATTATTTATCAAAGTCGTATCTGAAGTGCAACCATTGGGGCTGGTGGTGGTTAGCTTCACCGTATAAATGCCACGTTGCTTGTACGAATGCTTGGGTTGTTGTGCCGAAGAAGTATCTCCATCACCAAAATCCCAATGATAAGAAAGTGCGCCAACGCCGGCACTGTTGTTTGTAAAATTTACGGCATCGCCGGCTTTGCAAAGCACCGTTTTATTCGTTGTAAAAGATGCAATCACCTGCGGGAATACAGTTATTAATTGTGGCTTTGCTATGGTGCTGAAACAACCATAACTGTTGGTAACCGTGAGGCTTGGGCTCATGCTGTTTCCAATGGTATAAATGTGCGTTTGTGGATTGGAACCATTTTGCGCAATGCCATCGCCAAAATCCCATGTATAATTACTAATGCTGCCATCGCCAGGCTGCGAATTGGAAGTGAACGTAACGGCTAACGGAGGACAACCTTTTGTAACATCAACTGAAAAATCAACAACAGGCTTTTTATAAACCGTTATCTGCATTGATTTTGACGCTTTTTTACTGCCTTCTGTTACGGTGAGTGTTATTGTGTAAGCGCCTTCACTGTTATACGTAGTTCCCGGGTTTTCTAAAGCCGAACTGTTGGTGTTACCAAAATCCCAGGCATAACTGGCTGCATTTGAAAAACCGGTAGAAGTATTGGTGAAAGAAATGGTAAGCGGTGAGCAGCCCGATGTTTTATCGGCTGTAAAATTGGCTTGCTGCGCCATTGCCGAAAAAAATGGGCAAAACAAAACAATCAGTAACCAACAACGCTTCCGAAAAGGCATACATTTCATTTAAATTCTGCTTATCAACAATTCAATCATTTCATCTGCAACAGAAGCAAAGTTTGGTTTATTTCCCGATGAAAAAGAAAGCAGAATGTAGTGAATGCAACTGGGTAAGTTACAAATTTTGCGTTCTTCATAAACAGTGCTTAACAATCGCCATCTAAAAGCAACAATTGTGCTAAATAAAATCTTTGTTATCAATAGGAAAGCTTTACCAAGTGTGATGAAAACTGCGTCTGTAATTTGTTTTTGCTCATTTTTTCATTGCTCAAATGCTTTGTTCTGCAGTTCCCCATTCTGATTTTACTTTTACAGAGAATTTTTAAACCGGAACACAAAGATTGCAAATGAAAAATGAAATTGATGTAGTTGACAAAGTTTTGAATGCGTGTTACAAACACCTGCAGTTTGATTTGTTTGTAATGAGTTTAATGCATCAATACGAGGAGCGGGGAAGCCTTAGTAAAAAACAATTGCAGGGATTGTATTACAAAGCGCAAAAAGTTCCTGATATACCAACTAACTGGCTGGCTACGCTGGAAGCTAAAATTGCTAAAATGCCCAATCGTTTTAAATCGGAAATACCCGCCGCAGCAAAGCCAGCGTACGAAAAAGATGAACGTGCTGGAAAAATAATTCAGGATATTTTGCTTCGCTATCCTCAACACAAAAGAGTTTTGTTTCTGCAAAGCAAATACGACAACAAGGAAGCATTGAGCAGCATCGAAATTGCTGAACTGGAACGGTTCGCAAAGCTGTTGTTGTAGATTAAAAGCTCATTAAATAAAAAGTTCTTAATAAGATTCATTTCTCCAATTCTGTTTATAGTGTGTATTAAAAACTACTGTGAATATGAAAAAGAGAGGCACATTTGTTTTTGTTTATTTTCTTTCTGCTGTACTGTTTTTGTCTGGTTGTACAAAAACTTCTGATTTTAATTTTAGCAATATTCTATCTGATGTAACCACTGTAAATGGAGTGGGCAATTCATCCAAAACAAAACCTTTTACGAGCTATACAATCGAACAAGGGGCTCATTATTGCGATGGTAATTTTTATCCGCCATTTACTGACACAGCTTTGTATTTTACGGTTGTGTTTGATAGTTCTGCCATTTATCATTTTACCGATCCTACTACGATGTACGACAACAACAAGCTCTATGGTTTTGCAGACAACAATAGTTTTCATCAGCAGTATAGCGCAAGGTTTGCATGGCGCTGGTTTAACAACGAATTGCAATTGGCTGCTTACACTTATAACAAAGGTGTAGTGAGCATTGTGCAATTGGGCAAGGTTGATTTAAGTGTTGAAAACAAATGTGCGATTGTTGTGAAAGGCGATCATTACAATTTTGTTTTGAATGGAATTACTACTTCCGTTCCCCGGGCAAGTACAACCAAACAAGCAGTTGGTTACAAGCTATATCCTTATTTTGGCGGCGATGCAGCTGCGCCACATAGAATCACTATCTTAATAAGAGATGGAAAATAAAAGCTTTTGAATTGATAATCGCTGGAAGCCGCAACAGTAAAGGTTTACAGCCAATGGTGATAGAAGACTGATCAAGTGAAAGAATGAAAATTCCTGCAAAACAAAAGGTGAGAACGAATCATTTCTCACCTTTTGTTTTTGCTCAAAAATATAAAATTCTTATTTATTTGCATTAGCAAGATTCGCTGCGTTCCACCAATCCTTGATGCTGTTGCACGATGCAAAATTTTTATCAATGTTGATGTAATAAGTAGGGATATGATCTTTAAACCATTTCTCTAAAACCTGCATTTTCTTTTGCTCCAAAGCTTGTTTGGCAATGCGGTCGTAATCGTCTTTCAAGTTCTCAACATGCGGCTCAGTGCGACTTTTAAAATACACAATGCGCACACCTTGCATACCACGCTCGTTGGTAAAAGCAACCGGATGCGAAATATCGCTGGGCTTCATATTTTTTAACTGAAGCACAAGGTCTTTATCCATCTGGTCAATGGTTATATCGGGAGAGCCGTCCTGTGCAGTTACGGCGCCACCTGTAAATCTGCTGTTGTCGTCGTCGCTAAATTTATTGACTGCCGTGCTAAAAGACATTTTGTTTGCTGTAATATCGTTGCGAATACTATCCAATTTACCTTTTGCAATGTCAAGTTCTGTAGCCGTAACAGGAGGAATCATTAAAATATGACGAATGATGGCATCATCGCCGGAACGGCTCACCATTTGAATGATGTGCAAGCCAAACTTACTTTTTACAATCGGCGAAATTTGACCTTCTTTCAATCGCCAAACCGCAGCCATAAATGAGGGGTCCCATTGCTTGTCGTTACGGTTGATACTATATTGTCCACCACTTTCTTTACTACCCGGGTCCTGCGAATAAATACGTGCCAGCGCATCAAATTTCTTAGATCCGTTTTCTACCTGCTTCTTCAAATCAAGCAACTGATTGCCAACGTATTCCTCTACATCTTTATTCGCTTTTGGCATCAGTACAATCTGGCTTACTTCCAACCGGCTTTCAAAAAATGGCAAACTGTCCTTTGGAATTTTTGTGAAGAAATCCTTTACTTCTGTTGGCGTTATTTTTACATTGTCTAAAATCTTGCTGCGCATCTGGTTTGCCATCTGCCGTTCCTTAAACGGAGCACGGTTATCTTCTTTAATTTGATAAATGGTTTTGCCCGCAATTTCCTCCAACGCTTCCTTACTGCCATACATCTGAATGAAGCCACGAACCTGGTTATCGAGCAAGGCATCCATATCTTCTTCCGATACCGGCAATGAATCTTTTTCGGCCTGCAACACCAATGCTTTTTGTATCAACTGGCCTTCTAAAAAAGCACATTCAGGATCGGGTGGTAACTGTGCATCCTGACCTTGCCGCTTGTAATCGGCAATGGCATTCGTAATATCGCTTTGCAAAATAATTTTATCACCTACCTGCGCAATGATTTTATCGGCAATCACACGCTGCTGCGCATGAACAGAAATTGTGGCAAAACAAAACATTGCACCTGCAAACAAAACTTTCTTCATAGTAAACATAGAGATTATCAAAAATAACCATTGCAGTATAGCTCAAACCGCAAGTGGAGCCTTTTAACAAACAAATAAAGGGAAAACCATTTTGAGAGATGTTTATTTTGAGAGTGAACTGTCGCCGTCATTCCGCAAATGCCCTCAGCACGAACTCAACTTTCAGCGAGATAGCGAGGGCATTGTGCGGAATCTGCTCTCCTTAGTTTGAACAAGTTGCAATGC
The DNA here is from genome assembly GCA_963790435.1 of uncultured Chitinophagaceae bacterium. Classification (GTDB taxonomy): domain Bacteria; phylum Bacteroidota; class Bacteroidia; order Chitinophagales; family Chitinophagaceae; genus Ilyomonas. Next base: position 1,467,771 of record CAWBOI010000001.1, on the reverse strand, counting down.
TATGAACTCGTTTACTTATATTCTATCACATCCATAAATCAATCATCAGATTCCGCACAAAGCCGCCAGCAAGTTTGGTTACAATAAAGTCATCGTGTTGGCGGCAATTGCGGAATGACGAGAACATTCATAAAAGAAACCTTTCCAGTTCAGTAACAATCTTTCTGTCATTACTCAATCGCGGCAGTTTGTTTTGTCCGCCTAATTTTCCAATGGATTTCATGTAACTGATAAAACCATTTTTTTGCACCGGTCTTATTTTTAGTTGTTGAAGAATATTTCCGTTGATTAAATCATCGTAATACACATTTTTTTTGCGCAGATTGTCATCAATTTTTTGGGCAAAATGGAACATGTCTTTTGGTGGTTCTCCAAATTCAATAAACCACTCGTGATAACTTTTGCCTTTGCCTTGCTGCACCATTGGAGCCACGGTAAATTCAACGATATGAACATTGTCTTCCCCCGCTGCTTTCATCAGAGCGGCTTCCACTTCTTCAGCTATTACATGCTCGCCGAAAGCTGAGATGTAATGCTTGGTTCTTCCTGTTACTGCCAAACGATAGGGATTTGTACTTACAAACTTTATTGTATCGCCAATATCATAACCCCACAAGCCAGCATTGTTGTTAATGATAAGAGCATAATTTTCACCCGGCTTTATATCATTCAAACTTAGGCGCGTTGGGCTTTTCGTGCCGATTTCAACAGCCGGAACAAACTCATAAAAGATACCTGAATTTGTATTTAACAACAAGCCCTGATGCTCAATCGTATCCTGAAAAGCAAAGAACCCTTCCGATGCCGGAAACGTTTCAATCGAATCAATGGTTTTACCAATTGTGTTGAACAATTTGGCTTTATAAGGGTCAAAGTTTACACCGCCATACACCATTACCGAAAAGTTTGGAAACAAGTCTTTTACGGGCTTGCCGCTTACCCCTTGCAACTTATCGAAATACATTTGCATCCAGGGCGGAATACCGCTGATTAACGTCATGTCCTGGTCAATCGTTTCTTTTACAATTGCATCTAATTTCGTTTCCCAATCTTCAATGCAATTGGTTTCGTATGATGGCAATTGATTCGTGCGCAAATAACGTGGTACATGATGGTTTACAATGCCACTCAATCTTCCCGTTGGAATACCTGCTACTCTATCAAGAACAGGTGAACCGCTTAAAAAAATCATTTTACCTTTTGTAAAATCGGCATTGCCTTTTTGGGCGATGTAACAAAGCAGTGCATTGCGGGCGGTATCAATATGATTATCTATCGAATCTTTTGAAATGGGAATATATTTTACACCGCTTGTTGTGCCACTGGTTTTGGCGAAATAAAGAGGCTTGCCTTTCCATAACACATTGTGTTTGCCTTCCTTTATTTTTTCGATATAGGGCTTCAGCCCTTCATAATCGCAAAGCGGAACCTGCTGCTTAAAGTCGTCATACGTTTTGATCGAATCAAACTGGTGGTCTTTTCCAAACTGCGTATTTTTTCCAACCTTAATTAATTGTTGCAATATCGCTTCCTGGTCCTGCACAGCCGTTGCCATGCCTTTCTGGATTTTATTAAAAATATAATTGGCAAAGGGTTTTGCCAGCGTAGATTTAATGCTCATATATGGTGAACAAAAGTTAGGGCAAATGTAAGGGTATGTATGATGTGATTTGATGTATGATGAGGGATGTGAGAGCCTGTGAAGATAACTTTTGTTTTTGCACCTTTTTTATAAGACAGGTTGCTGATGCAAGAACATCGTACATCCCACATCATACATCTTACATCAAATCGCATTGAACTATTTTTGCCCTGATGAATACAATCCATTTTGAAGATCGTGGCATTGAACAATACAAGGATACATGGGATTACCAGGAAGCGTTGCTGCAACAGAATATTGTTTTAAAAAAAGAAGGAAAACCGGCAAAACAAAAACTGATTTTTGTTGAACATCCGCCGGTTTATACGCTGGGTAAGAGCGGCAAGCCCGAACACATGTTGTTAGATGAGCAACAACAGCACGACAAAGGCGTTGAATACTTTCATACCAACCGCGGAGGCGACATTACATTTCATGGTTTTGGACAAATTGTTGGTTATCCTATACTGGATTTGGAAGCGTTCAGAACCGACCTTGGCTGGTACTTAAGAAGTTTGGAAGAAGTGATCATTCAAACGCTTGCCCAGTACGGCTTACAGGGCGAAAGAAGCAAAGGCGAAACCGGCGTTTGGTTGGATGCGAATGACAAAGGAAAAGAACGGAAAATGTGTGCGATGGGCATTCGTTGCAGCCGGTGGATAACCATGCACGGTTTTGCGCTCAATGTAAATACTAATCTGGATTATTTTTCAAGTATTATTCCCTGCGGGATTGTTGATAAAGGAGTTACTTCAATACAAAAAGAACTGAACAGAACGCTTGATATAAATGACGTAAAACAAAAAATAAAATCGGCTTTCGAAACTGTGTTCAACGTGCAATTGGTTAGCGACTTAACACACGCGTAAAACGCTTAACATCAGCCAATGGTTCAATGGGTGAATTGTTTACTAAATGTTGTGCTAACTGGTGCGCGAAATAGGGAGCCAAGGAACAACCTTTCGTTCCCATTCCATTTAAAATACCAACAGAATTGTAAAGCGGATGCAAGCCAACAAACGGTCGTCTTTCTACATTGGCAGGACGTTCGGCAGCCCAGTGGTCAACCACGCTGAAAGGCAGACGCAGCCAGTATTTCAACTGTTCTTCGGTTTGTTTTTTGAATGTTTCTGTTGGCTCAACATCGTTGTAATTCCACAGATAATTCGAGCCAATCCAAAACAAACCTTCTTCCTTCCACGGCACAATGCTGATGCCTTGTTTGTAAACGTATGTAGAAGATAAATCAGGTATGTTTACGATGAGTGCTTCACCTTTGTTAAAGGCAAAAGGCAATAGTGTAAAATATGGATTTTGTGCGCCCGCAACGCCATCGCAAAAGATGATTTTTTTGGCTTCCACATCTTTATAAATGACATTTTCTTTTTCAACTGTGCAGTTGGCAAATTCAAATTTTTCTTCAACTAAACAGGCCCGCTTTTTTAATTGCTCCCGCCATGTATGCAACAATGTTTGCACATCCACCGCATAACAAGGATTAATTTCACCAATGCCATAATTGAATCTAAAAAACGGGTCCTGTGCTTCTGTTGTTTTCAATAGCTTCAGAAGTTCAGGCTCTTCTTTAGTGCGGCTTTCAAACGTTTCTTTCATTTGCGATGTAGGAAAAAAAAGAAGCACATTGCATTGCTTGTATAAGGTTTGTTTTTAGCCCTATTTTCAAGCTTCTGAATAAGCATTAACAGCAAATGGCAACAACTCATCAATCATCCATGTTGTAACAAGCCTTCTGCCTGTAACCGGATTGATAACACCACTTGCCACCGCACTCGAAGTATTGGCTTTGGCTTCATCAATCACCATTATTTTTTGATCCTTTTTTAAAAGGTAATAGCTTAAGAATGTTCCGCTAATTCCTCCACCTACAATAATGTAATCAATCATGTTTTTGTTTTACTTCTTTTAATCTATTACTCTACTTTCAAATTCAGTATTGAATTCATTCCTAACAAAGTAAAACGTTTGGCTGCTTTATCAACAGGTTATTCCTTTTATTTTACAGCCTTAAAAAAAATTTTTTTGTGTTGCATATTCAACTACATTTGACATGTTTTTTAAGGGTTTAGGGTTGAAAAAATTTCCTGTTTCTACAGGAAATTTATTTTTTACAGACGTTTGGTTTTGCCTCATTTTTTCTTCTCATTTTCTTTCATCTTTTGTTTTCTTCTCAATTTTTATACATGGTATGTAAATTGATTTTACATACATCAATTTACAAACAAGCTGTAGCTTTTCATGAAAAACAAACCATCATCGTCTGGCGTAAAGCCAATGCCTGTGCCCTTCTCAGCTTATCCAAGATGTTCAGGAATATTGTTGCACATTACTTCATTGCCATCGCGTTTTGGTATCGGCGATTTTGGCGAAGCCGCACGTTCATTCGCACAATTTCTGCAACGGACTCAGCAAACCATTTGGCAAATTCTTCCAATCAATTCAGCTTCTTCGGCACAAGGTTTTTCGCCATATGGTTCTGATGGTTCGTTGGGTGGAAATACATTATTGATAAGCCCGGAAATATTGGTAAAAGATGGATTATTATCAACTGAACGAATTGCTGAAATTGAGGTAAAAACAAAACGAGTTGACTATCAAAAAGCAGAAGAAGTTAAAGCAGATTTGTTCGATGAAGCTTATACAAATTTCAACAAAAACAAAGCGACTTTTGAAGATTCATTTCTTTCTTTTTGCAAAGAAGAACAGCATTGGTTGGATGATTATGCCTTGTATCAAATAATAAAAAAAGACGAAGGAAACAAAGCATGGAATGAATGGGAAGATGCGCTAAAACATCGCGAAGCAAATGCGCTGAAAGCCTTTGCCGACAAGCATTCTGCAGAAATAGAAAAAGTAAAATGGCTGCAATTTATTTTTCACAAACAATGGTTTGAGCTAAAAGAATATTGCAATAATCTTGGTATAAAGATATTAGGAGATTTACCCTTTTATGTGGCATTTGATTCGGCTGATGTTTGGGCGTATCAGCATCTTTTTCAACTGGATGAAAATGGTAAGATGATAGCTGAAAGCGGTGCACCACCTGACGATTTTAATGAAGATGGTCAACGCTGGGGAATGCCGGTTTACAACTGGGATTCTATTAAAAAGGATAACTATCAATGGTGGCTCAACCGGATGAAAAAGAACATCAAAATGTATGATTTATTACGGCTCGATCACTTCCGCGGCTTTTCGGCTTATTGGGAAGTTCCAGTCAGTGCCAAATCGGCAAAAGAAGGCGAATGGAAATCTGGCCCCGGTGAAACTTTCTTCATTTTATTGCAAAATGAAATCGGCGCATTGCCATTGGTTGCTGAAGATTTAGGAACGATTGATGAGCCTGTTATCAAACTAAGAAATCAGTTCCATATTCCGGGCATGATTATTCAACAGGTTGCTTTTGGTGAGGATATGCCGCAAAGCGAATCTATTCCGCATCATCACTATAAAAATGCGGTTGTTTATACCGGCAACCATGATAACAACACAACCTTGGGTTGGTTCAAATCATTATCTAAAAATCTGGCAAACAATCTATCTCTTTACACAAACCAAAATGTTGCGAAACGCAATGTGGTACAGGTTTTCAGCCATTTAGTATATGCTTCAGTTGCTAAGCTTGCGGTTCTTCCCATGCAGGATATTTTAAAGTTGGATGAAGATGCACGAATGAATAGTGTGCCCGATGGCAAAAAAAGCTGGAGCTGGAAAATGGAGGATGATTGGCTCACAGAAAAGATAGAAAAGAACCTGCAGGATTTATGCTTTGTGTATGATAGAAAACGAAAAAATGGATAAAAGTAAAAGCGTCCCCACAGTAGAGTGGGGACGCTTTTACTTTCGTTGATATTTTATTTACAAATCAGGTGTGTTAAATGTATCACCCTGGTTGATGTCGCCGGTTTCATAGCCTTTTTTAAACCATTTCATTCGCTGTGCCGATGTACCGTGTGTAAACGCATCCGGCACAACATAACCCTGTGATTCTTTTTGCAAGCGATCATCTCCGATGGCATTAGCAGCGTTTAACGCAGCATCAATGTCCCCTGGCTCAATTACTGTTTTATTAGGGTCGGAAGCAGCATGTTGCTGCGCTTCATAATGCGCCCAAACACCGGCAAAAAAATCAGCTTGCAATTCAAGCCGAACTGAAAGTGCATTCATTCCCTTTTCATCCAAACGGCTGCGTTGCGCATCTACTTTATCAGTAATGCCTAACAGATGTTGTACATGATGCCCGACTTCGTGTGCAATTACATAGGCCGATGCAAACTGACCGGGAGCGCCGAAGCGGTCAGACAATTCATTAAAAAAAGAAACGTCAAGATATACTTTAGAATCGCCGGGACAATAAAACGGTCCGGTTGCCTGGCTTGCATTGCCGCAGGCACTTTGTGTAACCTGATTGAACAAAACCAAGGTTGGGTCGGTATAAGTGCGGTTCATGTTGTGAAACAACTGTCCCCACACATCTTCTGTTTCTGCCAGCACCGTGCGCACAAATTGTGTGGTTTGGTCATTTGCTGGAGCCGTTTGCTGCGTAGGCTGCTGTTGAGTTGCACCACTGTTCAAAACAGCATTGGGATTGCCTCCTAGCAAATAAACAATCAGGGCAATAATCATGGTGCCGATACCACCACCAACGGCTAAACCGCCGCCACCGCTACGTCTGTCTTCAATGTTGTCGCTTTCGCGTCCGCCTTCCCAAAGCATATTTTAATTGTGTTTGTTGACGATAAAATTAATCCTGTGGTTTTATGTTCAGCGCATCATCATCAACAAATTCTTCCTGCTCGCGCGGATGGTTATCATATTCTTTCAGTGTTGTGTATTCGGCATCGCCGGTGGGTGCCTGATCGCTTAAAATAGAGCTTTGCTCTGTGCCTTCACGCACCGGATTGTCGCCATTGGTTACCTTATCGTCAGCATCGTAACTATGATCGTATTCAGCCACGTTTTTGTTTTTCGGATCCACATTTTTCATGTCTTTTTTATTAGAAATAATGAATTGAAAAAACCATACCAGAGGGCCAGAAAAATGCGCAAAAACAAAACTTGACTAAAAAATGATATTGCTTTTTTAAAACATCGGTCAAAAAAGCAATAATTCTAACTGTTTCAGTTTCCTGTTTACAAGCCCACCACCACAATATCTGTTCTTCTGTTTTTCGCTTTGCCTTCTTCTGTATCGTTGCCCGCAATGGGTTTCGTTTGCCCGAAGCCTTTGCTGGATAAGCGTTTGGGCGAAATGCCTTTGTTGACCAGGTAAGTTGCAACTGCTTTTGCACGATTGGCAGAAAGCATCAGGTTAGCCGCTGCGGTTCCTGTGTTATCTGTATGTCCGTTCACTTGCAACTGCACCGTTGGATTGTCGTTTAGCAATTGCACCATTTTATCCAGTTCAATATCACTTACCGGTTCCAACTGATAAGAGTTAGAAGCAAACTGAATGTTCTTCAATGTTACCGACGCATTCAGTTGGATAGGTTGCAATTGAATGTTTTTTTGATACGTGCTGTCGGGTTGTTTTTCTTTTACCGAAAAAACATCGCTGTATAATAAATAATTTTTCCGGTTTACAGTAAACGTATAATTGCTTCCTACAGGTAATGTGATAAAATAAAAACCTGTTTCATCGGTTTGTAGATGCATTAAAGCTTGCCCGCTACTATCGCTTGCCAATTCAACCGAACACGGTAAGCCTTTACCTGTTTTAGAGTCGGTTACATAACCTTTTATATAGAAAGTTTGTAAAGGTCGAATGTCGGGTTTAGGGTAAATTGATATAAGTCGAGTTTGCCGCGGGTATCCGCTCTGTCGCTTGCGTAATAAGCGGTTGTTCCATCGCTCGCAACAAACAAACTGCCTTCATTGTCAATGGTGTTGATGGGATAACCTAAGTTCTCGGGTTTGCTCCAATGGTCGCCAGTTTTTCGAATCACATACAAGTCGGTTCCACCATAACCGGGCAAGCCATCAGAAGTGTAATACAGCGTTTGGTTATCGGCATGAATAAAAGGCGCCAGTTCATCACCGGCAGTGTTAATGTCTGGTCCCATATTTTGCGCTGGTCCCCATTTGCCATTTTTTTGACGATAACTTACATACAGATCTTTACCACCGTATCCGCCGGGGCGATTGCTGCTGAAATACAACGCATTTTTATCAGGACTTATACAAGGCGAGCTTTCCCAAAATTCGGTATTGATATTTGCTCCCAGGTTCAAAGGCTCGCTCCAACCTTTGGGTGTGTTGTACGACATGTACAAATCATAATCACCAAAACCTTTGCCTCCAAAGTTACCCGCAAAGAGAAGCCAATTACCATCAGCAGAAATGTTGATAGCGCCTTTAAACGGTTCGATGTTGATATCACCATTTATCACTTTTGCTTTGCCATAACCATCTTTGGTTTTGATGCTCTCCATGAAATCCTCCCTGTCGTTGGCTTCGCGTCTTGTGAATACAAACAAGCTGTCATCAATTGTGAAAGAAGGATAGTATTCCGATTCTTTTGAATTGATGCTATCGCCTAAATTTTTCGGAGCGAATACATAGTTATTGGTAGGATGATTTTTAGCATAATCAATTGCAAACTGGTAACAGCTTTTTCTGTACTGCCCGCTTTTGATACTTCTCTCCCCCAAATTCGGCAACGAAAGAAAACGATTCACGGCTGCAAAGGCATCCTCCCATCTTCCCAAAGCGGCTAAATCAATAGAATATGGAAGCTCTAAATAAGCAAACTGCGCACTGTCCAACGCTTTTGCTTTTTCGTAAAAAGTAACCGCTTTTTCATAATTCTTCATTTCACCATATACGCCGGCTAAAGAAAGATACGCATCGGTAAATTGCGGATTGTATTCAATGGCTTTTCCCAACAAGGGCACAGCATCGCGCACTAAGCCATCCCGAATTTGCAGCATCGCAGCATCATAAGCGTCCTGTGCTTTTTGTGTATTGTTGTTTTTGTTTTTTTGGGCAAAACCAAAAAGAGCAATATTGAATAAAATGAGAAAGAGTAAACCGCGCTTCATGTTTGTAAAAATGGAGAAAAGAGGAGAAGTCTAATGTTAGTGAAAGGTGAAGAATAAAGAATCAAAAGAATAAAGAATCAAGAATACAAGATTCAGGAATTCAAGTAAAAACAAACTCTGCGCCTTCGTGTCTTCGCGGTGAAACCATTATCTTTTCTTCACAATGTAAATCACCGAACTGCTTTTTTCCCGGTTAACCAAAGCTTTTATGTTAGAAAGAAAGCCAACGTTCCATGCTTTGGCAAAATTATTTTTACCAAGCTTGTATTTCTCACTCAACATACTTACATAATAAGAATCGAATGGCATTGGTTTCATTTGGATCACATCAAAATTGTGAAACGCCAACAATCGTTTCATGCTGGAAGGAGAGAAGTGATACAGATGTCGCGGCACATCATAAGCCGCCCAATATTCTTTGTAATATGCCGCATCGAAAGAGGTATAATTGGGAACGGCAATCATTAATCTGCCATCTGGTTTTAATATCTTTTGAAATGTTTGCAAATATTCATTTAACTGATGCACATGCTCAAGAACATGCCACAACGTAATGGCGTCAAAAGTTTCAGCGGCTTGGGTAAATAAATCTTCAGATGGTTGAAGTTGTAAGCCATGTTTGTTTTTGGCAATATTTCTTGCGGTTTCGTCAGGCTCCAAAGCGGTTACTGCCCAATTTTCTTTTTTCATTTCAGCCGCAAAAGCGCCGGTGCCGGCACCAATGTCGAGCAACGTTCCCCTTTGCAAGCCGGTAGCTTTTTGCACCCACTTTCTTTTTTGTTTGAGCGTAATATTTCTTATCGAATGATACAAGCGATTGATGATGCCTTGCTTGGTATCGCTGTGCGAAATATAATTGCCAGATTGATAATATTTGCCAATGCTTTGTGCATCGGGTACATCCTGCGTAAAGCGAAGCATGCACTCATTGCATTGCCAGATTGCAAATGTTTCTCCACTAACCGTATAGTCTTTTGCGATAAAAACAAAATGGAGCGAATTACTTTTGCAGGCAGGGCATTCAACATAAGAAATAAGATGCGGCATGAAGGCAAAGAAAGTAAAGTTTAGGTTAAAAAGAAGCCTCTTTATCCATTGCCAAAAATCATTCTCCATCTTTGATTTATCTTTCCATCCATGAACGTGCAATCGAGCCTCAACCGCAGCTCACAACCTATTCGCCGCTTTTCGTTTTACTTACCTTTTACCTGGTATTTCGTGGTGTTTGTTCTTTGCTGCGTTGCTGGTTATTCGTGGATAAAAACATTTCCGAAATTGCCGGATACCGCTTATGCCGACATCTTTCCTTTGCTCTTGCACATTGCGTTCTGGTTTTTAATTATTTTTCTTTCGGTATCGTTTCTTTCAGTCTTATTTTCTTTTGTCTTTTTTTTAATAAAAAAAAGAAAGGGGCAAACTCAATTTTTGGTTGAAACAAAAGCTACCAACACAGAAAATAAAGGGGGCAAACAGGAAGTATTTGTAAAAATTCTTCCGATCATCAAACCGTTGTTGGGCTTTGTAAAAATTCGTTTGCAGTACGATGAACAGCATGTTTCTAAAAAGTTTTCTTTGGTGGAACAAAGAGCCGCAAAGCTTGTCAGCACTGCCATTGAAGGCACTTACAATTGGCAATTGCCGGCCATTAAAGAATACCGCATTGAAAAAGCAGTAATTTATTTTGAAGATTTTTTTCAGTTTTTTTCGTTCGCGCTTCCTATATCAACCAACAACCGGTTTTATACATCGCCGGGCGAAACGGAGGGCAAAACCATCAAAACATTTCCCCGGAAAACAGAAAATACAAATACCAGAATTGAAGAAATAAAGCGGGTGGAAGGCGAATATCTGAACTATAAAAATTTTGAAGGCAATGATGATGTGCGCCGCATTGTTTGGAAAATATATGCCAAAAACAAAGAGCTGGTAGTGCGCATTCCTGAAGTGCTCGACCCTTATGCTTCGCATGTTTATTTATACGCTTCTTTTTATTCAGCATTTGGAAAAGACTTAGGTGAAGTAATTGAAGTTCCGTTTTTAAATTATTACAAAACATTTGTGTGGAGCATTTATCAGCAGTTAGTAAAACAAGGATTTGAAGTGAGATATTTACCCGACCAATCATTTACTTCAACCGGCACAAGCGATGTACAGCAAAACGTAAAGCATAGCATTAGCATCAGCCATTGGCAAACCGATAAAGACGTAAAAACTTATGTGAATGCAAAAGATGCGGCGATGGTGATTGTATCGTCGTTAAACGATGCTGAAGAAGTAAAGCAATTGGCAGAACAATGGGGCAATGATGTTTCGTTCGTGTTTATTAAGCTAACCGATTGTTTGGGCAACCAGCAGTTGGGCGATTGGCTGCAATGGTTGTTTGTAAAGAATGAACACGACACAGTAACGGAATACAAACGCAAGTGGAACTTTGCTTTGCTTCGCTCAAAAATTGTTGACAATGAAAAGAAATTAAAAGCGGTTCTGCAACAGTTTTCAAAAGCTGAAGTGGTAGAAGCGCAGGTGTGAAAACAGTGTTTTAATCTTAGATACTCAATCTTAAATATTATATATCCAAAGTGAAGATAGGACGAATCCATAGTTACAAAAAAGTGATTGCACAGTTGCTGCTGCTGGTGTTGCCAACAGCAGCCTTAGCGTTGTACGTGTTGTGGGATGTGAACCGCTTTTATGCCATTCTACAAAATGACTGGCTTTTGCAAGGCTGTTATTTTACGGCAGGGCTTGCCTTGTCAACCATATTTTATGCTTACAGGTTTCGCTTTGTTTCAACGCTGGCGGTACTTGCCTTGTTTTTCATCATCGCTTACAAATCGCTTGAAAATACGGTAGTGGGTGAGTTTGATACGTTTTTGGTTTCCATCAAATTTCTTATTTTTTCCATTCTGTTTTCTCTTGGTTGGTTGGCGGGTTATGGCTTCAGCCGCGCAAGATGGTTCACTGTTTTGTGGAGTGCGTTTTTACTCATTATTCAATTGGTTGTGGTAAGCCGTACTGCCGACATTAAAGCCAACGCATTAATAGCCGCTTTTGCGCCGGTTTTGGCATATGCAGTATATATCATTTATACAGCCGAACTCATCCGGAACATGAACGAAGATGAGCGGGGCTTTGGCTGGTTTGTAACGAAACGAATTTTTGGTTTTGCCGTTATTTTGCTCATCATTGTTACCGGCATTTTTTCTTTTTTTAATAAAGATTTCCTGGCGATTGAAAAGGAGTGGGGCGGAATGCAACCCGACTATAACAAGAAGGGCAACAGCGAAAGCATGACCAAACAAAACAAAGATGGTTCAATCAGTAATAAAGATCAGACAAAACTTACGGGTGGTTTAAGCAAAGGCAAACGGTTGGTGTTTGTAGCTAAGCTGGATAATTTTTTCCCTGATGGAAAAACGCCCAATCCGCTTTACTACACAGCTTATTATTATACCAAATTTGATACGCTTACCCAAACGTTTGAGATGGATACGCTAAACATGCCATCCAACGATTTGTTCAAGCCTGATCCGGCGCGCATTCCGTTGTATTTTTCAAAGACAGATTCCACTGTAATTAAAAACACGAAAGCAACAAGGAACCGGAAAGTAATTACTACAGATGTCTATAAAGTTGCGCTTTCACCAGACGAGTTTTTAGCGCCTTCTACCGCTTTTTCGTGTCAGCCGATTGGTGTGCCGCCCGAATTTAGAGAGCAATATAGAAGCGCCTACCGTGCGAAGATGTGGGTGAGCGATTTGAACAGTGCTTACTTTATTTATAACCCTGCTGGCGACCCGATGCTAACTGCCTTTCAGGAACAGCGTTTTAATAAGTTGAGAAACGTAACGGATTTTGCAGGACTGGAATCTCGCTTCAAGAGTTATTACACATTCATGCCGCGCGATACTGATTACAATCGCATTACAAGATTGGCGCAGCAAATCACCGCCAATGCACAAACGCCAATTGATAAAATGCTTGCCATCCGAAACTATTTTTTAAGTAAAGATGAGTTTGGTCAGCCTTTGTTTAAATATTCCGATAATCCGGGCATTCCGGGCATTCCGTCAGCCAATAAGCTCAACTATTTTTTGTTTGAAAACCGCAAAGGTTATTGCGCTTATTATGCCGGAGCAACCTTGTTTATGCTTCGTGCATTGGGCATTCCATCGCGCATTGCGGCGGGTTTTTTAACCATTGATAGAAGCAGCAAAAACCCGGGCTGGTATTGGTTTTACGAAGATCAGGCACATGCGTGGGTGCAGGCGTATTTTCCGGGTTATGGCTGGATGGATTTTGACACCACCATTCCTGATGTGAACGTGCAACAAGCTTCGCAGCCCGACCAAACGCCGCCGCTCGATATGCAGCAGGTTTACTTTGTGGCAGATGGAACGGTTGTGCAAACAGATACCATCGCGAAGCGAATAAGGATGACGATTAAAAATTTGTTGTATCACGATAAAACCTACACTGTTGCTGACGCGGTTGATGTAACAGTTGATGCGTCGCGGGCAACCATTTCAGCAGACAGCGCAACGGTTGCGTTAAGTGTGGTAAAGAAAGGAATGCACATTACCGCAGCTTCATTTGCCGAGGTTTTAAAGAACATCAATGCAACGGAAAAAGATGATATTTCTTCTATTATAAAAAAAGTTCCTAACCCTGTTCCGGTTGATGAAATCAAAATCATTGAAACGGATGTTGCCAAAAAGAACGCAAAGAAAAAACCATCCTCCGAAGGTGAGCCGGTTGATTGGCTTCGTGTGCTTTGGATAACGCTAAGTGGCATTGGCATTTTCTTATTGGCCTTGTTTGCAACGCCTTATTTCATTTGGGTGTACCTGAATAATAAGGCAAAAACAAACCGAACCACAAAAGACGCTGCTTTTGACAAATACAACGCCGCTTTGTTCTATTTGCATCAGTTGGGTTACAACCGTTCAGGTTTGGGGCCGCAACAATTTGCACAGGCCACCGATGCACAATTGGGAACGAATTTTTCTTCATTCACCAATGTGTATCAAAAAGCAAAATACAGCGGCGCACCTTTGTCGGCAAATGAACAAGAAACAGTGCAGTCGTTCTACCCAACTTTCATTCAAAAGATCCAACAACAAATTCCTGCAAAAGAAAGAGCCGGTAAGTTTTTAAATATTTACAATACAATCCAATATTTTACATCGCCTAAATAAAAAATATGGAAACAGAAACAGTACAGACAGGAACAGGAGAAGCCGTTGCCAACATTCAAAAATTGGTGGATAATATTGAAACCGTGATTCGTGGCAAGCGAACACAAATACAGCTCATTCTTACCGCGTTACTGGCAAAAGGACACGTGTTGATTGAAGACAATCCCGGAACCGGCAAAACGGTGATGGCAAAAACATTGGCGCAAAGCATTGCCGATGCGAAACACAGTGGTGGTGCGGATTTCAAACGCATACAGTTTACGCCCGATTTGTTGCCGATGGACTTAATTGGCTCGCATATTTTTGATGATATAAAGAAGGAATTCATCTTTAAGAAAGGTCCGCTTTTTTGCAATGTTTTGTTAGCCGATGAAATCAACCGTGCCTCACCAAAAGTGCAAAGTGCGTTGCTGGAATGTATGGCTGAAAACCAGATTACCATGGGCGATGTAACCTATCCGTTGGAAGATATGTTTTTTACCATAGCTACGCAAAATCCAATTGAAATGGAAGGCACGTACCCATTGCCGGCCGCGCAGTTGGACAGGTTTTTCATTAAAATCTATTTTGGTTATGTTGACGAAGCCACAGAACTCGACATTTATAAAAACTATCTTGGCATTCAAAACAATTTAGAACACGTTCGGCAAGTGTTGAGCATGAATGAAATTTTGTTTTTACAAAATGAAGCAGAGACTGTTTTTGTGCACGACGAAATTGTAGCTGCGGTTCGCAACATTGTTTGGAACACGCGCCGCAATCCCGACATTGTGCTGGGCGCATCAACCCGCAGTGGCATTACGTTTTTGAAATGTTTGAAAGCATTTGCATTGGTAAATGGAAGAACGTTTGTAACCGAAGATGATTTGCAAACGATGACACCCGCTGTGCTTGACCACCGTTTGATTTACAGAAATAAAGAGGCAAAACAAAAAGCGTTGGCAGGCATCTTAAACAAAGAAACCGACCGGTTAAGCAAGTTGAAAATCGGATAATTGAATGGTATGATTGCTCCTTGTAAAGTATAATTATTCATCGTTTTAAAAGAGATAAAATGGAAAGAGTGAAGAGATTATTTATTGATGTGATTGATGATTCAGCCCTTACTGAATTGAAAGCAATGGAAGACGCAAACAAAATAAAAATTTTGGATGCTGAAGAGTTATTGCGATTGAAAGAAAAGCGAAATGAAATTTGGGAAGAACTTGAAAATTATACCTATGAAAACATTCTGAAAAACATTAAGAACAGTGCATGAAGAAGTGGTTGCTACTTTTTGTTTTTGCCTTTTTTTTTATTTCATTCGTTACGGCGCAAGACAATGCGGCGGCGCGTTATGAAATCAATGCCAAGCGCATTGGCGTAAATCCAACTGACAAAGATGCACTTCCCCGCAGCCGTGAATTTATTCGCTTGGACAGTACCTATTATGTTGGCTGGATGTACGAAGGCATGTACAAATACGACAGAAGTGCTGATTTTTTAGGCTATAAAAATGCTACGGTTCCGCTTCATAAATCTTTGGTTTTGCTTAATAAAGATTTTGGTTCGGTACTACGCAACATCAATTCTTCCGTTGCTTTTTTTTCGGAAAATATAAAGCTCTTCCAGGATTATTTTATGATTGTAAATGCCCTGAAAGAATGTTATGATAATATTGAAATGCCTGATTCTGTAATGGTTTTGTTAGATGATGTTGAGCAGTATCATTTTCAACGCGATTTTTTTGGCTTGTACGAACAGCGTGCCTGGGAATATCATCGCAACCGTTTTTTCACTTCTGATAAATATTCTTTTCTAAAAAATTCGGTTGCTGAAAACGAGCAGCAGGCATTTCAGATTTGCTACCAGGGATTTGCTTTTATCGAAAAAAACAAAGCGGTGAATGATGCCTGGTACGGAGCTTCGCAAAGCATTCAGGACAGGCTTCGCATCTATCATTACCTGGCTTTGTTGCACTGTTATAATAAAAATTATGACAGCAGTGAATACTATTACCAACAACTTGCCGAAGGAGGAATGGTATCGTGGAACAATTACGGTGGAATGCAAAGTGAGATTGGCAATTTTGCCACCGCAAAAGAATATTTTGCGAGAGATGAATTTGGTTTGGGACATGGGTTTTTAAACGAACCATTTTATTATCTTCCCATTCTTCATATATATAGTGGCAAGCCAAAAGAGGCCATCCAAATGTGCAGAGATATTATCGCTCAAAACGGCTCTACACCTGGCTTTGGCTGGTACAACATTGCTTTGGCGCGAGGTTATTTATACGATGGGCAATTGGACAGTGCAAGCTTTGCATTGAACAAAGCTGCTAATTTTAAAGAGCTTCACATTGGCACAACGCTTACACAAACACAATACGATTTTACTATCAATTTATTAAAGGTTCAGTTGCTTGATAAAGGCATTTCACAAATCAAGTTTGTAAACAGCGGCTGGTGGTATTCATTAAGCGCACTGTATAAAATTGCTTCCTTAAAACTGCAAAAATTAATGCAGGAATATGTGGTGGTCAATCAACTGGCTTCCGACCCCGACAGAGTACGATTGGTGTATGATTTATTTTGTGCTGAATCAACCACAACGTTTGATGATGCCTGGTATTTATTGAAAAATTTCAGCCCGAAATATTTTATGAAAAAATACCAAACCTATCAACAAACCGATAAGCGTGAAAACATTCAACGGTATTTTAAGTTATTTGAATCGCAGTTTAAATGGGAGAACGGAGACAAAGCAGATGCGAGGAAAGATTGGGATTTTATGATAAAAACAACCACTTTAGATACAGCCAATGAAAAGTTGTTTTTAGGAAGATTGTATGAAGATGCAGGCGCCGCTTATAAGAAAGCAGACAAAACACAATACGACGGATATTGCAATTTGCTAATGAGCGTTTATCCGCAACTGGTTCCTTATTCGGGATTGAAAGTTCCCATGCAGTTGCAGGTTTCGGGCGATGATAACGAAACAACGCACCAGGTGATTGACGATTTAAAGGAATGTAATATTCAGTTCAATAACAACGATACATACACGCCTTCAGCCTCGGTTTCTTTTACCCAAAAAGGCGATAAATATTTAGCAATCATCAATGTAAAAAACGAAAGCGGAAAGCTGGTTGTATCTAACCAAAAGCTCATCTTTAAAAAGCCGGAAGGCGTTGGTGAAGAATTGGCTTTGCGCTTGTTTGGAAAAGGCGGAAACATTGTGTTTGAAACACTGCAAAGCGACAATGAGTAAGGTTTGTTTTTGCCGCATTTTTGCTTGTGTCTTATAACCCTGTCAGCGGTATAAGATTTACATGCCCGGCAGTTTAATATTATTCTTCTTTAAATCTTCAATCAATTGCTGTTGAATCTTCAGTTTAGCATCTTGAAAACCGTGTGCATCAATCCAAACGTTTACGGTAATTCTAAATCCATCGGGGTCAATAGAATTAATTCCGATGCGGCTTTCCGGCGATTTTAAAATGGCTTGCATGTTGGCAATAGAAGATTGTAAAATGGCTTCAATCTGTTTAAAATCTGCCGCAAAAGAAAACTTGAAATCCACGTCTAATCTTCTAATCCCTTCACGACTTATATTAATAATCACTTCATTAGAAAGCTTGCTGTTAGGAATAATAACTGTACGGTTGTCGTACGTGGTAACAACAGTATAAAAGATTTCGATGGCTTCTACAATGCCTTCCTGGCCTTGTGCGAGGATGTTATCGCCAACACGAAACGGCTTTAGTAATAAAATTAAAACACCACTTGTGAAGTTTTGCAATGTGCCCGAAAGTGCAAGGCCTGCAGCTACACCAATGGCAGCCAGCAAAGAGGCAAATAAAGTGAGCCTTACGTTCAGTTCCTGAAGAATAGCAAGAAAAAGGAGTAATTGCAATGCTACTTCGATAAGGCTTAACAAAAACGGGCGCAGCGAAGCATCTAAATTTCGTTTGTCGAAAATTTTGTGTAGTCTTCCAATGATGAACCTGATTAGCCAGAAACCAACAAAGCCCATGATAAGGGCGATAAGAATATCGGGTCCGTTGGTGAGAAGCCAGTTATAAGCTTTGTCGTAAAACTGCTCAATACTAAAGTCTCTTACTTTTATTATCATAATGCAGCCATTTCAAAAAATTATGCCATTGTTCAGTTAAGAATCGAGGAATAAAAGGTTTCCTAACATATCATTAAAAATTAATTAAACGTTTGTTTAATTTGTACAGTTGTTTAACTTTGAAAGAAAAAAGAAAGTGAAGACCGCAATTGATAAGCGTGAGCACATTATGAACACCGCAGTTGCGTTGTTTGCTACCAAAGGCTTTGAAGGAACATCTGTGCGCGACATTGCTGCAGCGGCAGATGTAAATCTGGCAATGATACATTATTACTTCGGCTCAAAAGAAAAGCTGTTTGAAAGCATCGTTGATTTCAATGTTTCTTATACCGGCAATATGCTGGATGAAGTGATGAGCAATGCTTCGCTGACTGCATTTCAAAAAGTTGAAAAAGTAATTGATATTTATGTAAAGCGATTGTTTAGCAATCGTGAATTTCATAAGGTATTGCATCAGGAATTGATGCTGAATCAGCGTGAAGATTTGGGCAAAGCCATCTTGCATGTACTGGCAAGAAATTCAGATGTGATAATCAAGATCATTGAAAGTGGAATTCGTAAGAAAGAATTTAGAAAAGTAGATGTTCCACTTACGGTTGCCTCTCTTACAGGTACTTTAAACTCTGTTTTATTATCGAAGAAGATATGCAAATACTATTTGTTTAAAGAATCGCAGACTGAGCAAGTGCCTTATGAAAGTGAAAGCTTTCAAAAGCGGGTTGCCGATCATCTGAAACAATTGCTGCATGCGCATTTGGTGAAGGTATAGGAAGGACGATATGAATAAGCCGTAAAAACAAAAGCAGTAATTTTTATTACTGCTTTTGTTTTTACATGAATTGCTGATGCGTTAGTGCATCGCTTCAGACAAATCTATTTTAGCGGCTGCTTTTCTATTTTTTACAAAAAGAATAAAGGGAATACAAATTAAAAACAGCAGGCCAAGATATAAGAATACGTCCATGTATGACAGCACAGAAGCTTGCTTGTAAACAATACCTTCCAATGCACCGTAAGCTTGTTTTAAAGCAACATCAGGCGGTGCGCCCTTTGATATAAAATTCTGCTGCAAACCATGAATCCGGCCCTGCACATTGGCATTATCTGTATTTAATTTACTTACCAAATCGCTTCGGTACAATTCATTTCTGCGTGCCACATATGTGGTAATCATGGCAATACCAAACGAGCCGCCTAATTGCCGCATCATACCTGTAAAGGATGCGCCTTGCCCTATCTCCTTGCCTTTGAGAGTTGAAAGTGCCAATGTTGTAATGGGGATGAATAAGAAACCCAACCCAACACCTCGTACAATCAACATCCAGAAAAAGGCGTCTTTGCCGGTATCGGGCGTTATTATTTTATATCCCCAAAAACTATAAATAAAAAAGACAAACAAACCGAGCGCAACAAGGTATTGCTGCTTGAAACCGCGTTGTAATAATTGCCCGATAATGGGCATCAGGAACGCAGTGGTGAGTGCTGCCGGAACCATTAGCATACCCGATTGCTGTGCCGTCCAGCCAAGGGTTGCCTGCGTGTAAATGGGAACAATATAAGTAGAGCCATACAGACCAAACCCAAGAATAAACGACATGATGGTTCCGACTCGGAGATTGCCATTTTTTAACACCCTTAAATCAACAATCGGATTGCGGAAAGTAAGCTCACGCCAGATGAAAAAGAACAACCCGAAAAAAGCTGTAACAGCAAAAGTGGTAATCCAAAAGTCGTTGAACCAATCTTCATCCTGTCCACGTTCTAACACGTATTGCAGAGAACCTACAAACATGGCTAAGAAGGCAATACCAAACCAATCCACATCAGCCGCTTTGCTTTTTTCACCATACTTCGGGCTTCTTACAAATTGCAGTGTTAGCAAGGCTGCAATAATACCTAAAGGAATGTTGATATAAAAGATATAAGGCCAGCTAAAATTATCTACAATATAACCACCCAACGGAGGTCCTAATGTTGGGCCAACAATTACTCCCAATCCGTAAATGGCTTGTGCAGTGCCACGCTTTTCGGGTGGATAACTTTCGGTAATAATGGTTTGCGATGTTACCAGCAATGCGCCACCGCCACAACCCTGTAAAAACCTAAAAGCAACTAACTCCCAAATGCCTGTAGCGTTTCCGCATAAAAACGAACAAAGCGTAAACAACAAAATAGAAGCTGCAAAATAATTGCGTCTGCCAAACTGCTGAGATAACCAGCTTGTCATGGGCACAACAATTACATTACCAATTGCGTAAGCGGTAACAACCCAACCTACCTCGGTGAGCGTTGCACCCAGATTGCCACGCATATCATTTAAAGCAACGTTCACAATGGTGCTGTCAACAATTTCAAGCAATGCACAAAGTATGGCGGTAACAGTTATAATTACACGCCTGCTTCCATATTCAACTAACGATGCTTGTGTAGGCTGCATACAAAAATCAAATTTTTCATTAGCAAAACCATCAGGTTTGGTTTTGCACAAATTTTATCAATCCAAACGCACTTCTGCATTTACATTCATCCCTGCACGAAGCTGTTGAAGCAAAGGATCGTTCGGATCTGTAAATTCAATTTTTACGGGAACTCTTTGCACCACTTTTACAAAGTTGCCCGAAGCATTATCGGGTGGTAACAAAGCATAGCTGGCGCCGGTGGCAGCCGATAGTGAAGTAATTTTTGCTGCAAAATCGTGCTTCTTAAAAGCATCTACATTTATAGTTACAGGCTGTCCGACTTTCATTTTTGCCAACTGTGTTTCTTTAAAGTTTGCCACCACCCAAAGGTTTTGTTTTAGCACAATACTGAACAAGGATTGCCCTGCTGTAAGATATTGTCCGGGCTGCACATTTACTTTTGACACTAAACCATCGGCAGGAGCCAATACAACTGCATAAGACAAGTTTAATTTGGCATCGTCCACATCTGCCTGGCGTTGTTTGATAACCGCATCGGCAACATTAATTTGCTTAGATGTAGCGCCGCTTTGCGATGAAGTTACATTGATTTGTGTGGCGGCCTGAGCACGTTGCTGTTGCAAAATCACCAATTGTTTTTCGGCTGTTTCTTTAGCAGCCTGCGCCTGTTCAAATTGCTGTTGTGTGATGGAATGATCTTTTATCAGGTTGGCGTAACGGTTGTAATCCTGTGTTGCCCGCCAAATATTAATTTTAGCCTGATCAATTTGCGCATCAATGGTTGCCACAGCCGCTTTTGAAGTGCCGATGTTTGCACTTGATGCCGTGGTAGAAGCTTGCGCTGCCGAACGGTTGCTTTGTGCCGTGGTGAGTGCAGCTTCGGCCTGTTCTAACTTTATTTTTAAATCGCGATTGTCCATTACAATTAGGGTATCGCCTTTTTTTACCTGTTGATTATCGGTTGCACGCACTTCAGAAACATAGCCCGAAACACGGGGAATAACAGGGCTGATGTTGGCGGCAACCTGCGCATCATCGGTATCTTCGTAATGCTGGGCGTGTTGGTATTTGGTAAAGCCAAATGCGGCTCCGCCTAACACCAGTAAAATCATAACAATTAAAAATCCTCTGCTTTTCTTTTTCGGTTCTGCCGCTTCGGTTGTAGTGGTTTGCGGCTCTCTGCTGGTAACTGTTGCCATATAAAATAGTAATGTGTTTGTTGTGAATAAAAATTATAATGCTCCGATAGATTGCTGAAGATGCTTATAAGCTACGGCTGCATCAGATTTTGCAGTCGCATAATTGAGCCTTGCCTGCAGTTGAGCCGCTTCTGCTTCCAGCAAATCGGTGGTCGTTGCCAAACTGTTATCGAATTTATTTTTGGTAATGCGGTAATTTTCTTCTGCCTGATCAACCGCTAACTGATAAACGTTTATTTTTTCAAGATTAGATGAATAGCTTACATAAGCTCTTGCCACCTGAAGCTGAATCTGGTCGGAAAGTTCACCACGATTGGCTTCTGCCTGCCGTTCTCTTGCCTTTGCCTGTGCAACTTTCGCATCGGTTTTCCATAACGAGCTTAAGCTATACTGCACGCCAATACCAACGTTAACAGCATTGTAAACGCTAAGCACATTGGGTATGTCGGCTGCTATATAACCGCCGGTTAATGCAACAGACGGATATTTTTCGCCCTGTGCCGATTTTACTGCCGAACCTTGTGCTTTGATGCGATAATCAACGGCTTGCAAATCTTTGCGGTTTTGCAAAGCTTGTTGTATATAATCTGCCGAAGCACCAAGCGGTGGAAGAGAAGCAAAGCTGCTGCTATCAAGCATCAGTTTTGTGCTATCAGGCATGCCTAATAATAAGTTAAGCACAATGGTATTCAGTTTTACATTGTTTTGTGCGTCCACCAATGATAACTGTATGTTGGAAACCTGTAATTGCGCTTTCAGCAGATCATTTCGCGCCATTAAGCCATTGGCTTCTAAGTTAGAAAAATCTTTTACACGTTGCTGTGCCTGTTGCAAACTGGTGTTGATAACATCAATCTGCAAACCGGCTTTGTATAAATTGTTGTAAGAATCAATAATGTTGACGACAACGCCCTCTTTGTCGTTCGCTGCGTCAAGCACAGACGCTTTTTCAAGGAATTTGGAAGCTTCAACACCGTATTTAATCCGGAAGCCCGAAAAAAGAGGCAACGATGCATTCACCAATCCATACACAGCCTGCGAAACCTTTGGTGTGCTGGCGGTATGGGTAGAAGTATCGGGGGAGGAACCACCTTTTTGCTGCTGATATTTTAAATTAAGGGTTGGATTGTTTACCCGCAGATACGAGCCGCTGGCCGTTACGTCGGGCAACTTGCGTTGCTCGGCTTCTTTTACGGCCGCGGTGGCTTCTTCCAAACGTGCACGACTTAACTGCAAAGTTTTGCTGTTTTTCACGCCCATTTCAATGGCTTTATCCAATGAGAGCGGCGTTGTATTTTGTGCAAAAACAAAACCTGATGATAATAAAAGAAGAAATAAAAACAAATGCGATTTCATTGAAAAATATTCGGTTGATGAATGAAACAGAGTGTTATAAAAAGTTGCAACGCACCATTGACGAAAACGTCATTTGGTAAACGCGGGTGCAAAATTAAACAATTGTTTGAATTAATTAAACGATTGTTTAAATTTAATTTTTTGTAAACTATTTATTATTGGTTTATCGTTTCTTTTTTGTTGATTTATCATAATACTCCGGCTCTTTTTTTCTCACCCATTTTATAAACTTCATTATATCTTCATTTTGCTGAAGCCTTTCAATGGTGTTGTATTCTTTTTTCAATTCCATTTCAGTAAAAACGGAATGAATGGCATCGTGGCAAATCCTGTGCAGCAAAACTGTTTGCGTGCCTTTGCCGCCTTTGCTTAAAGGCAATAAATGATGCCGGTTGCAAGGTTCTGCAAGTCTTCTTCCGCACAACAAACATTTGTTTTCATCACTTTGCATCCATCTGTCGTTCAAAACAAACATCAATTATTCTGTCAAAAACAAAACACAATCTCTTTGACAAAAGTTAAACCAAAGAGAGCGCAACACATGATGAAATGAGGTCATTTTTTATTTTAAAGTATCTGTATGCTGTACGGTTAGTGTAAACGCTTAGAAAAGAAAATTACTTTATGATTTTTTGTACAAAACCAAAATTCGTTTAACGGCTTTCTTTATAATTTCTGTTGATTGCTATGAAAGAATATGAAATAGGTGTTATTTAAACTGAATGGCTTTTACAGGTTGTATCCTGTTGACAAACAAAGCAGGAAGAATCAACGATACAAAACAAACGAGCAACGTAGCCACGCAAACCAAAATGGTTTGCCACCAAACGATATGAACCGGCGCCACCGAAACATAGTAAGCACTTTCGTTTAAGTGAATAAAGCCAGTGTATTGCTGAAGCAGGCATAAGCCAATGCCTGCCACAAAACCCGCCGCAACACCAATACAGGCAATGATGGTAGCGTAGTATAAAAAGATTTGTTGAATGTAACCATTGTTGGCACCAATGGCTTTTAAAATACCAACCATACGCGTGCGTTCGAGCACAAGAATTAAAAGGCAAGTGATGAGGTTGATGATAGCAACAATTGCCATCACAATAAAAATAACATCGCGGTTGGTATTTTGAATGTTGAGCCAATCAAAGATGTTGGGATACACATCTTTTACGCTGCGACTTACCCATGCGCCGGGCAGTTGGTATCGGTTGTAAAGAAGATTGTTTACCGTATCAATTTGTTTGTAATCATGCAGAAAAATTTCATAGCCACCGATACCCGTTTCGCTCCAATAATTGACGCGCCGAAGCAAACGAATGTCGGCAAGGGCAAACAACTTGTCGTATTCTTCAATACCGGTTTTATAAATACCACAGACGGTTAATTTCCGCAAGATTGATTTACCTTCGGATGGCGTAATAAAATAAACCGAAACGGTATCATTGAGTTTGATGTTCAGCTCGTTCGCAACAGGCTGAGAAATAACGATGTTTTTGCTGTATAAACTATCAGTAAAATCAGGCCACCTCCCTTCCTGCAAAAAAGGCTGCAGGTTACTAAAATCGTATCCTTTCTCAACGCCTTTTATCAAAACCCCTTCAATGTCCTGCGCCTTTTCAATTACCGCACTTTTGGTAGCAAATACCTGTACGGTTTTAATTTGCGGAATGGAATGCAAAATGTGTTGTACAGTATCGTTTTCCTCAAGTGGTGTTTCTTCCGCAACCAATGCTTTGCTGGCTTCGTATTGCTGCACATGAATGTGTCCCCAAAACGAAAATACTTTGTTGGCAACGGTTTGTTGAAAGCCGGTTACAAAAGCGATAGTAATAATCATTGCGGCTACGCTCAACGCCGTTGCCGCCACAGCCAGACGGATGATAAAGCGTGAAAATGATTTTTGCCGGTTAAAGGCAATTCGCTTTGCGATGAATAGTGTAACGCGCATGTGGTGGCGAAGCTACGTTGGCAGTGCGTTGCAGCCAAAACTGTGAAGAATGAGTAAAACAAAGCTTACTCAGTCATTCTTTACTCATCTTAAAAAAGGCAAATTCATTTTGGATGATTTACCAAATGTGAAAGCAAAATGCCTGTTGCCACCGCTGCATTCAACGATTCTGCACTGCCAATGCGCGGAATGGTAACTGCTTGTTGAATGAACGGTAACACATCAGCGCGAATGCCTTTACTTTCGTTACCAATCACTATCAAGCCTTCAGTAAAAGGTTTGGTTTTGTACACATTTTCTCCCCTGAGCAAAGCACCGAATATAGGCACTTTTGCTTCTTCTAAAAAAGAAGGAAGATTAAGATAATACATGTTCACTCTTACAATACTTCCCATTGTGCTTTGCACCACTTTAGGGTTGTAGCCATCTGCCGTATCGGGCGATGCAAAAATTTGTGCAATTCCAAACCAGTCGGCGGTGCGCATGATGGTTCCCAAGTTGCCAGGGTCTTGTATGCCATCTAACACCAATGAAAGCCGGTTTTGCAATTGATAGGGCGGTAAAATCTTTTTATAAAACACAGCCAATGTTTGAGATGCTTTCTCAAAATGGCTGATGCGTTGCAGTTCTGCTTCGTCTATGCATTTTATTTCATCAGCATCAATGTTTGGTTTTGCCTCTTTTTCGGTTGAATAAACAATTTTGGCTTTCATTCCCGCAGCCAATAATTCATTTACCAGCTTCGGACCTTCGGCTATAAAAACGCCTTCGGCATCCCGATTTTTTTTGTCGCTCAAACTTTGAATATATTTGACCTCTTTCTTGCTTAACATTGAGTAAGGCATTTTGTAAATTGGCACAAAACGGCACTGCGGTAACAGGCGCAGCCCACAAATAAACGGAAATGGTTTTTGCATCCTGTCGCTTCGTAAAAATTTTACCATTCATCTTGCTGCTCATTGTGTTGCTTTCTTCCTGCACAGAAGAAAAATTTCTGGGCGTCATCAACCGAACAAGAGTTAAAAATTACTCTGCAGATACGCCCTTTGTTTACAACACTCAAATCAACATTAAATCAAACAACGTTTCAAAAACTGAGAAGAACGACTTGCTCCGAACGCTTCCCAATTATTTTGACGATAGCATACGGGTGGAAAGGGTGCAGCGGTTTGGTGCATTTTATCGCATAACCAATCCTCCCGTTTTCGATACTTCACACATTAGTCATTCCATTACCTTCATGAAAGGTTATCTCAATTCCATCGGCTATTACCGACCGGTTTTTAAAGATAGTTTTTATGTAAAAAAAATCAAAGATCAGCGACGCACCTTCATCGTGTTCACACTCGATCCGGGCAAAGTAACCGTAATTGATTCGTTCAAATATAAATTGGGCGATAGTATTTTACAACGCCTTACTACAAGGGAAAGTACGCTTAAAACCAGTTTGATAAAACAGGGCAAATCGCCTTTTTCAAAACCTTTATTAGGCAATGAATTAGACAGGTTGGTAACGGTGTACAAGCAACATGGCTATATGCTTATTTCGCGTGATAACCTGATTGCCGAAGCCGATACTACCGACCCTGCTTTGCTGGAGGTTTCGCCCGACCCGTTTGAACAAATTAAAACACTTCAACAGGCAGAAGAACGTACGAAACAACACCCAGTGGCTAAAGTTACCATTCAAACGCGCGACATTGGCAATGATTCGCTTGGCATTGTTGATTCGTCACAAACCAAACAATACCGCATCGGTAACATTTATTTTTACCCGGAAACCGACTATACGCAATTGCCCGATAGTTTGATGAATGAAAAAAATCTGCCTGTGCTGTACAAGCAGGATGAATTCACGGTGTATGGAAACCGCCACCAGTTTAGCTTTTCGCCGTTAAAGCAACATATTTTTATGCGAAAGGGCAATTTGTATAACGATAGATTGTTTTCAAAAACAGTAAGCAATTTATCGTCAATTGGTGCATGGCAAAATGTAGATACAAGATACCGGATAAAGGTTGCCAATTCGTTGCAGCCCGATACGTTGTATAAAGATTCGTTTATGGTGCGCGTTGATACGGTTGACTTTCATTATTTTTTAGTTCCTTCAGTCAAACAAAACGTAACGCTAAGTTTAGAAGCGAGCCGCAACACGGGCGATTTCTTAAGCACTGGAAATTTATTTGGCATTGCCATCAACGCTACTTATTTAAACAGAAATGTGTGGCACAAAGCCATACAATCTTCCACCACATTTCGCAATGGCGTTGAATTGAGTTTAGATAAAAGTTTGCCGTTGCTGCAAACGTTTCAATCATCGTTAAGCCATTCGTATAGTTTCCCGAACATTTTAATGCCCAATCCACTGGCTCATTTTTTCTTTCCACATCCTGAAAAGCTTGATGCTGTAAAAACTGTATTGAGTGCATCCGGCACATACTCAGAACGAACCGATTACTTTCGGGTGCGGCAGTTGGTAGTGAACTGGGGTTATCAATGGAAAAGAAAAAACAATGTATGGTCAGTAAGGTTTCCAAATGTAGAATTGTATTCGTTGGATACGCTACCGAAACTGGTGTCGCAATTAGGGGCAAATCCATTTTTACGAACGGCTTTTACAACAGGTTCTATCATCAGCGCCATTGCCAGTTTCAATACTTCTTTTATTTCAAAACATCATCCCAAACAAAACAATTTATTTCATGCTGCGGTGGAAGAAGCAGGCGGTTTGGCAGGCTTTATTCATCCGTGGAACGATAACATCTACCGTTATATCAAAGGCGAAGTAGAATATCGGAAGCAGTTTGTTTTTCCTACTACTTCATTAGTGGGGCGCATTTTTGTTGGCGTGGGTTATAACTACGGAAAAGTGGGCAACTCACTTCCTTTTTACAAACAGTTTTTTGCCGGCGGTCCCAACAGTATGCGTGCCTGGAGCCTGCGCCAGTTGGGGCTTGGCTCGTCTTTGTTAAGTGATACGGCGGGCACAAAAACACTTGCGTATCGGGATCGTTATGGCGATATGCAATTAGAAGCCAATCTTGAATACAGATACACCATTGCGCAGTTTAGCTCTTTAAAATTAGGCGGTGCTTTGTTTACGGACATTGGTAATATCTGGAACATAAAACAGAACGCCGACAATCCAAAAGCGAATTTTCAATTGAAGAATTTAGGACGTGATATTGCCATTGGCATTGGAACGGGTTTGCGTTTTGATTTCAGTTATTTTTTGATTCGCATTGATGGCGGAATTAAACTGAAAGATCCTGCACGCGTAGCTAATGATGGCTGGCTGAACATTGAAAATTTTACCTGGCGCAATTATGAATACCAAAGAAAAATCGGAAGCGAAATTATATCTCCCAACCGAAACAATTTTGCCATTCAGTTGGGTATAGGCTTGCCGTTTTAAGTATGTTATTTCTGCTAAGAATTGTTATCTTGTTTTATGGCTTTTGGTTTTGCACCTTTTTGTGGAAAACAAAATCGCGAAATCAACCTTTTTAATAGAATATGCTCATTTGCTGGCATAGTTTTTAGAAGGAGACAAAAGGAATCTATATCGGTATAACATAAAAACGGAAACACCATGAATTTGACAGAGAACTACGTATTGAATAGCGGCTATGATTATTTTGGCAACGCCGCGGAAGACACCCTTGTTTTTTTTGTGCGCGATGAAGATGCGCCTTATGTTAACCCTGATGACGATGATGAAGATCTTATCAATGGCTTTGATGATTCACTGAAAGGTGCAACCGGTACTCTACCTGTAAAGGACGATAATTCAAACAACGATGATATTAGCGGCTCGGTTCCTTTAATGGCACCAATAGATGAAAAGCAAACT
Organism: uncultured Chitinophagaceae bacterium; assembly: GCA_963790435.1. Lineage (GTDB taxonomy): Bacteria > Bacteroidota > Bacteroidia > Chitinophagales > Chitinophagaceae > Ilyomonas. The sequence goes on along the minus strand of CAWBOI010000001.1, from coordinate 1,438,981 downwards.
GAAGTGCGCAAAACTGATTTTAAAATCTAACGACCATCCTTTCTATACACATTGCAAAGCTATTCGCACGGCGAATAGCTTTTTTATTTAGAATGTATCAATTCAAAACACTGGTTTGCAATTTCCAACTCTTCATTTGTAGGTACTACCAACAGTTTTACTCTTGCATTTGATGGACTAATTTCACGAATAAACTGGCTTCTTTCTTCGTTTGTTTTTGCATCTATTTCTATATGGAAGAAAGACAGGTTAGTGCAAATGCGTTGGCGCATGGCAGCATCGTTTTCGCCCACACCGGCAGTGAAGATAATGGCATCTACACCGTTCAAAGATGGCAATGTATGCACCAATGTATTTTTGAATGCGGTATGCATACATTTCCAAAGCCAGTTTTGCAGCCGCATTGCCTTCAGCCGCCGCATTGTTTACATCGCGCATATCGTTATAACCGGCCAAAGCTAACATTCCACTTTGCTTGTTGAAAACAGTATCTATCTCAGAGAATGAATAGCCTTTGCTCATTAAATAAAATACTACCGATGCATCAATATCGCCGGTTCGCGTGCCCATAATCAAACCGGCCAACGGGCTAAAACCCATGCTGGTATCTATGCACTTTCCATCTTTTACAGCAGCCATGCTGCAACCATTACCGAGATGAATGGAGATAAGTTTTGCGGTTTGGTTTTGCAGATATTTTGCCGCTTGTTCCGTAACATACTTGTGGCTTGTGCCATGAAAGCCATACACTCTTATTTTATCTTCTTTGTAAAATGTTTCAGGTATGGCATAACGAAATACAAGGGGAGAAAGGGTTTGGTGAAAGGCAGTGTCAAAGACTGCGATTTGTTTTGCTTTCGCAAATATTTTTTCCGCTACTTCAATGCCGGTGTAATTGGCCGGATTGTGAAGCGGCGCAAGAAAGAATAAAGCTTTGATGGTTTCTTTTACTTCATCATCAATGAGCGTAACAGAAGAATACGCTTCACCACCATGAACCACACGATGCCCAACAACTTGAATTTCGTTTGTATTTTGAATCACACCAAACGTTTTATCGGTTAGCAAACGAACAACTTCTGTCAAGCCTTCTTCATGATTGCGTAACGATTGTGTTTGCTCATAAACTTTCTCTTCTTCACCAATAAAAGCCTTGTGTTTGATAAGGGCGTTTTCTTTTCCTATGCGTTCCACCAAACCTGCACAAACCGGCTTTGGCAAAGGCATTTGAAACAACTGGTATTTAATGGAACTGCTGCCGCAGTTGATAACAAAAATGTTCATAAAAACTGATTGGCTTTTTGAACCACAAAGGCAGGAAGAAAAGAAGTTACACAAAGTTTTGCTTTATTATTCTTTGCAAACCTTTGTGTCCTTCGTGCCTTTGTGGTTCAAGAAAAAAATTACTCTTGCTCGGATTGAATGGCAGTGATGACAACCGTATTAAAAATATCATCCACTGTGCAGCCTCTGCTCAAATCATTGATGGGTTTGTTTAAGCCTTGCAACATCGGCCCAATGGCAATGGCGCCGGTTTCGCGCTGCACTGCTTTGTAAGTATTGTTGCCTGTGTTTAAGTCAGGAAAAATCAACACGCTGGCTTTGCCTGCCACTTCCGAATCGGGCAGCTTTTGATTGCCAACCACCGGGTCAACCGCCGCATCATATTGTATCGGGCCTTCAATTTTTAAACCGGGTTCTTTTTGCTTTACAATTTCAGTAGCCCTTCTTACTTTTTCTACTTCTTCACCCGCGCCGGATGTTCCTGATGAATAAGACAGCATTGCCACTCTTGGCTCAATACCAAACTTACGGCTGCTATCTGCCGAAGCGATGGCAATTTCTGCGAGCTGCTCTGCCGTTGGATTTGGATTGACCGCACAATCGCCAAACACCGAAACCCGATCAGGCAGACACATAAAGAATACGGAGGAAACTACAGAGATGCCAGGTTTGGTTTTGATGAATTGCAACGCAGGGCGAATGGTGTGTTGCGTGGTGTGCACTGCGCCTGAAACCATGCCGTCTGCATCGCCTTTATACACCATCATTGTTCCGAAATATGATACATCCGTCATTAAATCTTTTGCCATTTCCAGCGTTACGTTTTTGTTTTTGCGCAATTCATACAAGGTTTGAACATAGCCATCATAACGCGTATCAAACGCCGGATTGATGATGCGAATTTTTGAAATGTTCAACTCGATTCCTAAACGTTTTACGGCGGCTGCTATCTCACTTGTATCACCTAAGATGGTGAGGTCAACAATATCCTGCAAAACCAAACGGGACGCGGCTTTCAGAATTCTATCATCGTTGCCTTCCGGCAAAACAATATGTTTCTTTTTGCTCCTGGCTTTCTTCACCAAACTGTACTGAAACATCTGCGGCGTAACCACATCTGTTGTAAACGTAACCATTTTTTCATCCAGCGCCTGCGTATCAACATATTTATTAAACAGGTTGATAGCAAGCTCAATTTTTTTGCTGTTATCGGCTGTAATGCGCGATGAAATCGCACCTATTAGTTTCGATGTTTCAAACGTGCCGGTTGGTACCGAAATGATGGGCACAACCGTTTGCAAACCTTCAATCAATTTCATGATGGGCTCTTCCGGCAAATCGCCTGCGGTTAAAATAATTCCTGCCACTTTAGGATATGATGCTGATAGATTTGCCTGCAAAGCACCAATGATGATATCACCTCGGTCGCCCGGCGTTACAATCAAAACATTCTCCTTAATGTATTTTAAAAAATGCGGCAATTGCATAGCGCCTGTAATAAAATGATCGGCTTGATTGGATAATAGTTGTTCGCCAAATAACAGCTTGCCATTCAACTGTTCTTTAATCTCTTTCAATGTTGGGCTTGATAAACTTTTGTTTTGCGGAATGATGGATAAAATCACATCTTTTGAAAGCTGGTGGCGCAACAATTCCTTTACATCTTTCTCCTGTTCAGGCGCAACTTTGTTTACAATCAGGCTTAACACCTGCACTTCGCGACTTTCAAAGTTGCGCCGTACATTTAACGCAAACGTTACAATTTGCGCGGTGGTTTTGTTTTCGCCCGAAATCACAAGAACAGCAGGCGCACTGAGATTTTTCGCAATCAAAACATTGTATTCAAATTCAAATGCAGTGCCTTCGCCCAAAAAATCGCTGCCTTCCATAACGATAAAATCATAAGCCTCTTCCAGCTTTTTATACTGGGAAATAATGGTGTTGATAACATCATCTTCACCATCGGTTTGCCGCCGATCCAACACTTCTTCACGCGTAAAAGCAAACGCATCTTCATAACCAATGGGTAGCTTAAAATAATTGAGAACCGTTTCGATGTGAGCATCCTTTTTATCATTCGCTTCGCGATTGATGATGGGTTTGAAATAACCGATTTTTTTGGCTTTGCCCAAAAGCATATTGATTAAACCAATGGTAATAACCGATTTGCCGCTGTAAGGTTCGGCTGATGCAATGAACACAGTTTTTGTCATGCCCAAACAATTTGCCGCGAAAGTAAAACAGAAGCAAAGAATCAGGGAATAAGAATCAAGAGACAAGGAACAAGCAGCAAGCTACAAGGTTCAAGAAGCAAGAATGTGTACATACTACCCAAATAGATTACGCTGGTAGCTTGATTCTTTTACCTTGTTCCTTGTCTCTTGAATCTTGTTCCTTGAACCTTGTCTCTTGTTCCTTGATTCTTGTCCCTTGTCTCTTGAATCATTTATCTTTGGTGTGCTTTATGCTTATCATTCCTTCATTAACAATAAAAACAAAAACCATGTTCGACGAAATTTTAAATTTAGTAAAAGAGCATTTGGGTAACAATCCACAGGTAGCGAATGCCATTCCACCCGATCAACAGGAAGAAGTGCAAAAAGAAGTTGCCACGCACATTAACAATGGCTTGCAGCAAGGCGCTACTACGGAAGGCGGTATTGGTGGCTTGCTGTCGCAATTATCAGGCAGTTTGCAGTCTGGAAATCCAATCACAAGTGCTATCGAAGGCGGTTTGGTGGGCAGCTTGGGAAGCAAGTTTGGATTGCCGTCCGCAGCCACTGGCGCCATTGCCGCTGCGTTGCCTGGCATCTTGAAAAAGTTTGCTAACAAAGCGAATGACCCGAACGATAGCAGCATCACTATGGATAGCTTAACCAAAAGTTTAGGCGGTGGAAATTTGGGTGGTTTAGGAAGTATGTTTGGTTTGGGCAAATAAGAAATACTTTTTACCACATAGAATAGAAACAGAGGATTACACACAGAAGAGTTAGGTAACGCTGACAGGGTTTAAAACCCTGTCAGCGTTTGAATTAATTAGGATAGAGATCTCGCAAGACTTCTTTCGCTCCTGTTGGTGGCAATTTTTTTCAAGACGAGACAAGGTCGAAACAAGAGATTTAAAAGAATATCATTATATGAATAAATTGTGGTTACAAATAAATATTCTTTTTCTACTGATTCTGCTAAATTTTATAATGCAGATTCCTTATTTTATTCATCTTTATTATACTCCTTTGCATCCTTTGCCTGATTTAAAAACTTCTTTACCATTGGGTTTTGTTCTTGCATTGTTTCTTACCGGGTATATTCTTTTAACAAGGCATAAGAAAGTAGGATATTGGTTATTGGTTGTTTTTCTTTGCTTGGAGTTTGCATTTTATTTATGGAATTTTGTTGGCACATTGATTCATGGTTATCCACTTTTTTTTCAACTTAATAACCCTGACATTATTTTACGAATTGTATATTCAATTGGTTACATCAATTTATTCGCTTCAGGTTATTTTTTATTTTTATTGCTGAATAAAAAAAATCTCACAAAAATTAACGTAGCTAATTTGAACTAACTAGGACAATTTATTAAAAACAACAAGTAAAACAAAATAAAGCTGCCACCAACAAAAGTATTTGCAAAAGCAGGGATAGACAATGTAACATCAGCTATGTGCAATCATTAGCAGCGGTTCAGGCTCGACGTTCAATTTTCAGCTTCAGTTCATAACTTCAACAATATATTTTCAAATGGGCATTTTATTCCGGGCTGGACAGTCAATGAATTCCCTGCATTCGCAAATACTCAACGTTCTCTACAGTTAAAAATCGCGCAAAACCAAAAGCCTTTATAAGAATTGAGCCAGCTTTGTAAAGTGATCAATTTTCGGAACGGACGTTATGTTTGGGTGAAGATTGAATTTATCATACAATACTGCACCAACGCCCAATTCTTGTGCTGCCGCAATTTCCGATTGCGGATCGTCGCCTATCACAATTACATCGCGGGGTGCAAAATGATGCCGTTTCATGATGTCAGCAAACACTTCTTTTTTTGTGCTCTTCGTAATATCAACCACATGAATTTCGGTAAAGTCTTTCTCGATGTTCATGCTTTTAATCTTGCTCCATTGCAATAAAGTAAAGCCTGTTGTTACCAGGAATTTTTGAAGCGGCAACAGTTTGGTTTCAACATAATCTTCAAACGGCTGTAAAGGTTTGTTATACGTCATTGTTTGCAATAGCTCAATGCCTTGCCGGGTAAGCGTTTCACTGAAGCCATGCTTTTCGGCAACCGAATGAAAAGGCTTGTGCATCATATCCTGTTTGATAAGCTCAAAGCTACTGTTGTGCTCATTGCTGTTTTGTATGAGCTGATACAATGGTGCAAACAAATCATCGCAAATAGAAGGTGCAGAATAAATGGTGTTATCCAAATCAAAGATGATGGCTTTCTTGGTCATAGCAGATTAAATAAAAAGCTCTTCAATGGTACATTTTCCTTTTTATACAACCGCTCGTTTTTATTTGTGATTGCAATGAGTTCATAGTTATCTTCTGCAATACTTGAAGACTCAGACATCAAATTTGTTCCTTCTTTTAGTTTCCAGTTCCTGCATTGCTTCTTGCAGTTAAAGTTTGGTTTTGCCGTTTTTATAGAGCACGTAACCGATTGTTTAAAAAGACATAGCAGTCAATACAAGGCTGCTATGTCTTGAAAAAATTTGTTTACCATTTATCCAAACCCAATAGTTTACTTCCGAGTTGGGTAAGTACAGCCGTTTGGTATTTTTCCCGTTCCCAATTGCGCGGATCGCCGGGAAACGCATAGCCTTCTGGTGCACGTCTTTCCATCCAGGATGAAATGCGCCATTCACGCAGTTCTTCATTGTCTTCCTCTGCCGGCATCATCGAAATGTATTGCGCCAAACGCACTTTATCACCGCTATTGTTCACCCTGATGCCATGCGGTTGGAGGCTGTTGAAGATAAGCAGATCACCCGCTTCCATTGGCACTTTTACAACTTCAAAATTGGTAACATCAGGCTTAAAATGGTTGCGGTCTTCAGGCTGTGTAAGTTTCCAGGTTTCATAAGTTCTGAACAGTTCGGGAACACATTGAAAACCGCCCATGTTTTCATCCGTTTGGTCAGCCAAAGCCAGCACGCCCTGTACGTTTTGTGGTTTGGTTTCGGGGTCGTAATCCCAATGAATAAAACCTTTGTACTCATAACCCGGGCGAATGGGCAAATTCAAATTCGCGCGGTCAATGGTTACCCATAGTTTTTCTGTTCCCCAAATGTCAGTAAACGCCTGGTGAACTTTTGGGTATTGCCGGTTGTCCCACAAATATTGATGATTGTAAACCTCAACCATGCCTGTGTTGGTTAACTCTTTCATCTTCATTTCGGCGCGTGGTGGTGCATACCAGGTGTTCATATCATTCGGGTCTTTTTCTTCAAACTCCCAAAGAAAATTAGCAAGTTTTTCAACTTGCTCTTTCGGCACTGCATTCCTGATAACAATATAGCCGTTCTCGCTCCAAAACTTCCATTGTTCTTCCGTGAGTAGCTGCAAGGGTTTGCCGTTACTGCGGTCGTTCAGTTTGGTTTTGCTGCTTTTTGCGGTGGATGGGTTGCCCGGAGTATCTTTATGAGCGTTGCTCATTTTCGGAGCCATGGTTTGTGTTTCCATATAACAAGTTTTATGTGATGATTTAATAACACAAATTTCAAATAATTCATCTACTTAAAGATTATCTTCAATGACCATTTTTTGCTCTCTATTGACATCTTTTTTGTTTTTACCTGAATAAAAGTAGATTTATAGAAAAGTTTTGGATGAAAATTCAAAAAGAAATTGTGATTACAAACCCCGGACAATCCTTCAGATTGTTCACACCCAGCTTGCGCCATTCTTTTTACTGGCATTATCATCCAGAATACGAATTGGTGTATGTGGAAGCCACTACAGGCATACGGCATGTAGGGCAACACATTTCATCATTCATGGAAAGCGATTTAGTTTTAATCGGCCCCAACATTCCGCACTTAAATTTTGATTATGGTTTGCAAACTGAATACAGGCAAATTGTAGTTCAATTAAAGGAGAATTTTTTGGGTGATGCGTTTCAGCAAACACCCGAATTAAAAAGCATTCAAGCGTTGTTTTACAAAGCTTATCTGGGTCTTTCTTTTAGTGCAAAAACAAAAGCTATAGTTGCAGAAAAATTAAGAGAGATGACAGCATTGAATCACTTTCATCAACTGCTTTTGCTACTCGAAATTTTTCAAATATTGGCCAACTCCAAAGAAGTAACACAACTGAACGAACAAGACACGAGCATTAAATTGTTTATGAATGATAAAATAAGAATGGGCTCGGTTTACAAATACATTCATGCCAATTACAACGAAACGCCCGATGTAAACAGAGTGGCGTCCAGCGTGCATTTGAGCACGGCTGCCTTCTGCCGTTATTTTAAAAAACAAACCAAAATGACCTTTACTGATTTTGTGAATCAGTACCGGATTACGCAGGCAAAAACTTTGTTGCTGCAGAACAAAACAGTATCGGAAGTTTGTTATGAAGTTGGCTTCGACAGTCTTTCTTATTTCAATAAATTGTTTAAGAAATTAACCGGAGAAAACCCTTCGTACTTTAAAAAGAGATACTTGTTAAATCAGTAAAAAAGGGTGCAAAACCAAACCTTCGCTACGATAATTTATACATCTTTCCAGGCAAGCTCAACACAATGTTTTGCAGCTCTAAATTTAAAATGGCAGCAGCTATTTCGCTACTGCTTAAGCCGCTTTTTAAGTACAATTCATCAATGTGCACCGCTTCTTTTTCTTTCAAAGCAGCCACAATTTTTTCTTCATCATCCGTTAAGTTGATAAACAACTCACGTTGCACTTTCCTTTTCACCGGGGCCGTTTGCCAACCCAACTCTTCAGTGAGTTGCGTTGCATCGGTAAGCAAAATAGCTTTGTTTGTTTTTATCAGATAATTGCAGCCAGCACTTTTAGCATCGGTTGTTTTACCAGGAAAAGCAAACACATCACGGTTGTAATTGTTTGCCAGTTCTGCAGTGATCATGCTGCCACCTTTCAATGCCGTTTCTACAACAATCGTAGCGTCTGACATGCCTGCAACAATGCGGTTTCGTCTTGGAAAATTATGCTTATCCGGCTTTGTGGCAAAACAAAACTCAGTCAGCAAACCACCTTCAGTCAACATCTCTTTTGCCAACGTTTTATGTTGCGAAGGATAGATAGTATGCAAGCCATTCCCCAACACGCCAACCGTTGACAGATTGTGTTGCAAAGCGGTTTTGTGTGCAATGCTATCCACCCCAAACGCAAGCCCGCTAACGATTACAGGATTGTATTCTTTTATGTCGTTCAGTAATTTTTCAATCATCGCACGACTGTAATCGGTATTGTTTCTTGTACCGATGATACTAATGATTCGCGAAGCATTCAAATTCGCATTGCCTTTGAAGTAAAGCATGGTTGGTGCGTCATAACAATGCAACAAACGCTTCGGATAACGTTCATCTGTTATAAATAGAGGTTCGATATTATGCTTTTGTAAATGCACAATTTCTTCTTCTGCTTTAGCAAAGCCAGCAAAGGTTTTAATTTGTTTTGCCCTGATTTCACCAATGTTTTCAATGGCGCTCAACCGCTTGATGGACGCGTTGAAAACGGCTTTCGCATCACCCAACTCATCAATCAACAATTTGGCTTGCACGGCTCCAATGTTGGGAATAAAAGTCAGCGCAATCTGATAGAATCTATCTTCATTCATAAGCAGACGAAAATGCAATATTAATAAACCGCAGAAATCATTTAACCACCGGATTTATCCGGTGAAAACAAAATACAGTTTTATGAAGTCATCGTCCGTCGCTCCGATGGATCGTTCCTTGCGACGCTCCGTTCAACAGCAGAATATGAATTGGGCTTTTTTAAAAGCGCATCAATAAAATTGCGAAGGCGGAAGACGCTAAGTATCTCTGCGGAAACTCATTCACCTCTTCTTTCTCCGCGGTTAAAAAGGGCAAAAACAAACGGCAATCAACAAATCGGGCGATAACCTTATTTTTGCTACCTTCATTTTTATGCAAGCACCGAATATGGAAAACAATGCTGACAAACAAGCTGCCACTCCGGAGAATATCCCGAACCAGTCGGGCGTAGAAAGTGAGCAACGGGGCGGTTGGTTTAGAAGATTCAGAAAAGGCATTACCACATCAACAGCAGAAAAAAAAGAAACGCCGGAAGGCTTATGGAACAAGTGTCCGGAGTGCAATTACATAACTACTACAACCGAATTGGCCGAGAATTTATTTGTTTGCCCCAAATGCAATTATCATCATCGAATTGGCAGCGACGAATACTACGAGTTTTTGTTTGACAACAATGCTTATGAAGAATTGTTTGACAATATTCGCAGCAAAGACTTTCTTCATTTTACAGACCTAAAACCGTATCAGCAACGGCTTAACGACATCTATGCAAAGACCGATTTAAAAGATAGTATGCGCGTTGCAGTAGGCGAAGTGAAGGAACAAAAGATAGTGATTGCCTGCATGGATTTTGAGTTCATCGGCGGCTCGCTGGGCAGCGTGATGGGAGAGAAGTTTAGCCGTGCGGTTGATTATTGCATTAAAAATAAACTGCCATATCTGGTAATTAGTAAAAGTGGTGGTGCGCGCATGATGGAAAGTGCATTCAGCCTGATGCAGCTTGCTAAAACCAGTGCAAAGCTTTCACAGTTGAGCGATGCCAGACTGCCGTTTATTTCTTTACTAACCGACCCAACTTTTGGCGGTACCACGGCTTCCTTTGGTATGCTGGGCGATCTGAACATTGCTGAACCCGGCGCGCTTATTGGTTTTGCCGGTCCTCGTGTGATAAAGGAAACCATAAAAAAAGATTTACCGGAAGGCTTTCAGCGCAGCGAATTTTTATTGGAACACGGCTTCTTAGATTTTATTATTGACAGAAAGCAACTGAAAGATAAGATAGCGCAGTTGTTGTTTTTGTTTGCACATTGATGTTTAGCCACAAAGGCACGGAGACACAAAGTTTGTTTTTATTGATAATTTTATGAGTGCGCTTTCGTCACTGCGAGGTACGAAGCAGTCTGTGTCAAACAACAGCGCTTTTTTGTATAAAGTAAAACTGTTTACAGAATTCACTCATTATTCATTGCTCATCGCTCACAATCAACTTCATTGTGTTATTCACAAGCTGCTTCGTGCCACGCAGTGACGTGCGCAAGTTTTATCACAAAACAAAATTTCAAAAGTGTTCTTCGTGCCTTTGTGCCTTCGTGGCAAAAAGCGGCAAAAACAAATCCTGCCCTTTTGTCTTATCATTTCTCTTTGCACAATATTTGACGAACCCTTACCTTCACCCCAATAAAAAAGATAACAATGAACATAGGAAAGGAGTTTGAAAAATATGCAGTGCAACACCGCGGCATCAGCAGCGCCACATTGCATAATTACGGCAACCAGTTCACCAGTTTAACGCCGTACATCATTGAAGAACGCCCGCTAAATGTTGCCAGCATGGATGTGTTTAGCCGTTTGATGATGGACCGGATTATTTTTCTTGGTGAAGGCATTAACGATTATGTTGCCAATATTGTAACCGCGCAATTGTTGTTCCTCGACAGCACTGACCGCACGCGCGATATTCAAATGTACATCAACAGCCCCGGAGGCAGTGTGTATGCAGGTTTGGGCATTTATGATACGATGCAGTTTGTAAGTCCTGATGTATCAACCATTTGCACAGGCATTGCCGCCAGTATGGGCGCTGTGCTAATGGCGGCTGGTGTAAAAGGAAAACGCAGCGCGTTGAAACATTGCCGTATCATGATTCATCAACCAAGCGGTGCTATTGGCGGACAGGCTTCGGATATTGCTATTACAGCAAGAGAGATTCGTAAAATAAGGCATGAACTGGATGAAGTGCTTGCGTCCCACACCGGCAAAGACATGGAAACCATTGCCCGCGACCGTGATCGTGATTTTTGGATGACGGCAACCGAAGCCAAAGAATATGGTTTGGTAGATGAGGTGCTGCTCACCAACCCAAGGAAGGAAAACAAAACAAACGGAGTGGCAAAATAATTTACGGTGAGTTGCGAATGGTGAGTTGTGACTGAACAATCTACATTCACCATTCGCTACTCACCACTCACTATTGACAATTCATAAATATGATAGACTTAACATACAAAAATCCTTTTTTAATGGAGGATGAGGAAGAAGAAAAAGAAGAAATAGAAAAGCCGGAAAAAGAAAACCAGTCGCCTTTTATTTTAAAGAAAATGGAGCAACTGTTTCTCGAAAAAAGAGCCGTATATTTATGGGGCATGGTGGATGACAGAAGTGCAAAAGATGTAGTAAGCAAGCTCTTACTTTTGGAGGCCGATAAGCCGGGCAAAGAAATTAAATTTTACATCAACAGTCCGGGTGGCATTGTTACCAGTGGCTTTGTGATTTATGATACCATCAAATTACTAAAATCACCGGTGAGCACCATTTGTATGGGCCTGGCTGCCAGCATGGGTTCTATTTTGTTAAGCGTAGGCACTAAAGGCAGACGTTTTATTTATCCGCGTGGCGAAGTTATGATTCATCAGCCCAGCATTGGCGGCTATTTTCAGGCAACCAGCGCCGACATTGAGATTCAGGCGCAACAAATTGAAAGAACCAAACTGGTGGGCGCACAGGTGTTGGCTGAAAATTGCGGAAAAACCGTTGATCAGATTATGAAAGATTTTGACCGCGATTACTGGATGGATGCCGAGGGAGCCGTGAAATACGGAATTGTAGATGCAGTGTTAAACGAGCTATAATTCAATCCTTTTTTAATAGTGAAACCGCTGTAACACGGCGGTTTCTTTTTTATTTTTGCAGATTAATTTAAAAACTGAGTATTGGAATGAAAACTCATTTTCAATTGGTAAGCTAAATATTATGGCAAAACAACAATACAAATTAAGCTGTTCATTTTGCGGCAAACCACGCGACGAAGTGAATGTGTTAATTGCCGGACAACATGGCGAACACATTTGCGACAACTGTGTTGAACATGCGCAAAACCTGATTGGACAGGAATTGGACAACCGGCAAAAAGCAAAAGACAAACATTATGAATTTGCCATTCGCAAGCCGGCAGAGATTAAATCGTTTTTGGATAAATACATTGTTGGGCAAACCGATGCAAAAAAAATAATCAGCGTTGCGGTGTACAATCACTACAAACGCATTACGCAGAAAAAGCAGGCCGATGAAATTGAAATTGAAAAAAGCAATCTCATCATGGTTGGTGAAACAGGCACTGGCAAAACCTTACTTGCCAAAACAGTTGCCAAGTTGTTGAACGTTCCGTTTGCCATTGTGGATGCTACCGTATTTACAGAAGCCGGTTATGTAGGTGAAGATGTGGAAAGTATGCTCACACGCTTGCTGCAAGCCTCCAATTATGATGTGGCTGCGGCCGAAAAAGGCATTGTTTATATTGATGAAATTGATAAGATTGCCCGCAAAAACGACAATCCTTCTATTACGCGCGATGTAAGTGGTGAAGGTGTTCAGCAAGGCTTATTAAAAATATTGGAAGGCACTGATGTTCTGGTTCCTCCCCAAGGTGGCAGAAAGCATCCTGAACAAAAAATGGTGAAGATGAATACCGCAAATATTCTCTTCATTGCCGGCGGTGCTTTTGATGGCGTTGACAGAATTATTTCACGGCGCGTGAATACCAATGCCATTGGTTTTGGTGTAAATAAAGAACTTCAGGAAACGCAAAAGAAAAACCTGTTGCAATTTGTAAATGCTACCGATTTAAAAAGCTTTGGTTTGATACCCGAATTGCTGGGACGTTTGCCCGTGATTACGCACTTGGAACCGTTGGATGCAGAAACATTACGTTTGATATTAACCGAGCCAAAAAACAGCCTGATGAAACAATACCAGCGCTTGTTTGAAATTGAAAACATCAAACTGGTTGTTGACATTGAAGTGCTCGATTTTATTGTGTTGAAGGCAATGGAATTTAAGCTGGGTGCACGAGGTTTGCGCAGTATATGCGAACAGATTTTAACCGACGCTATGTTTGAACTACCAGGCAGTAACACCAAAGAGTTCCATGTAACATTGGCGTATGCAAAGCAGCAATTTGAAAACAGCAAAATGAACCTTTTAAAAGTAGCGTAGTTATTGTTAATTGAATATGGTTAATGTATGATTGAAAGAACTGGAAAGTTCAATTGACTATTAACACTTAAAAATTGAAAACAGTATGAACGAATTAGTTGAACGCATTACAACCGCAGCGGGCATTACGCCGGAGCAAGCACAAACCGCTGTTGAAACAGTAGCCAATTTCGTAAAAGAAAAATTTCCGATGATGGCTGGCGCAGTTGATCAACTGTTTAAAAGCAATTAGTCAGCACGTCCCATCTCCCGCAAAGAAAAGGATAACAAAAATGTGATAAAACCAAACTTTGTTATTCTTTTCTTTGCGGGATTTTTGTTTTTAATTTTGAACCACAAAGACGCTAAGAACACAGATAAGAACAAAGTTTTCTTTGATGTATTGTTTGTAAAGCTTTGTGTCTTTTGTGACTTTGGAGCTCAAAAAGTCAATAAAACCAAACCAATTTAAATGAATTACTTTCAGTCAATCATCCTTTCCATTATTGAAGGTCTTACCGAATTTTTACCTGTTTCCAGTACTGCACATCTTCGCTTTGCCAATCCATTGCTCGGTGTAAGCGCATCGCCGTTTGTTGATATGTTTGAAGTCGTTATTCAACTCGCTGCGATACTTTCTGTCGTTGTCATTTTTTACAAACGATTTTTCGATTTTTCGCGCTCTGTTTTTTACATCAAGCTTATCATTGCTATTATTCCTGCTTTAATTTTTGGTGCCATTTTAAAAAAGCACATTGATACAGTGCTTGATAACACTCAGTTTATAGCTTGGGTAATGTTGATTGGCGGTATCATCCTTTTGTTCATTGATAAATTTTTTACTCGGCAACGTATTGATGATGACAGACAAATCTCGTATCCCAAAGCATTTGTGATAGGTTGCTTCCAAGTATTGGCTATTATTTTTCCAGGCTTAAGCCGGAGTGCAGCTACCATTGTTGGTGGTATGAGTCAAAAATTAACGCGCCGTGTAGCTGCTGAATTCTCTTTCTTTCTCGCTGTTCCTACTATGTTTGCCGCAAGTGTAAAAAGCTTTTGGGACGTTTATAAAGATCATCCAGATGTGTTGAGCAAAAACAACTATGCAGTGTTGGGCGTGGGTAGTTTGGTTTCGTTCATTGTTGCGCTTATTGCCGTAAGGTTTTTTATTTCTTACATACAAAAACATTCGTTTCGCGCCTTTGGTGTGTATCGGATTATATTGGGCGTGGTTATGTTGTTTTTGATTTACAAGGGTTATGTGAAATAGAAGATATTTATTGTCATCATTAAGCAAACACTTTCAATTTGAACTATAAGAATTATCGTATTATGGGCTATTTTAGGAGAGCGTTTATATTTATTACACTATGTGTTTTTTTTAAAACACTTTATAGTCAAACAGACAGTTCGCTTCATTATTTTAAGCAAATTGGTTGGACAATTAATATTTTACCAGATTTTAAGTCAGTTGATTCTACTACCACAGTGAAGAATACTGCCAAAGGAAAAGCAATGGTAGAAAGCACGATGAAAAGAGATGTTAATATGTCACATCTCATAAATTTAGTTAATGTATCTAAAAACAAATTCAATAATTTGGTTGTTAATTTGACCAATGCAAGTTCGATCACTGAACAGAATTGGGAAACGGTAGACAAGTCAGCAAAAGATATATTTTACAAGACATTTGTAACTCAAATGTCAAATTCAAAGATTGATTCTGCATTTTCGAGTAAGTTAATTGACGGAGTTGATTTTAGGACTTTCAATGTTGATATTTCAGTCAATAGTAATATTGTGATTCGTACTTGCTACATGACTACTTTCTACAAGGGAATGTATTTTGCCATCACTTATGTATATACAAATGACATTGATGGAAAAGAAATTTTGTCGATGATTGATGAATCAAAATTTGACAAATAAACCCCCCATGAAACAAAAGTAATGATGCAAGCCTCATTATAGGTATAGCTCATTTGCCCAAATGCAAAACATCGAATACATTGCTCTTTAAAACCAAAGCTTCATGCAAACGGCTTCTAAAAAAGTAATCAATGGCTGGGCAATGTACGATTGGGCAAACAGTGCTTATAACCTCGTAATCACGTCCACTATTTTTCCGGCTTATTACGATGCCATCACTTCAACAAAAGACAGTACTGGCAACGTCATCAGTCATCAGGTGCATTTTTTAGGCACAACGCTTGAAAGCGCATCGTTGTATAATTACGCCATTGCGTTTGCATATCTTGTTATTGCCTGCATCTCACCCATTCTCTCTTCCATTGCCGATTACAAAGGCAATAAAAAAAGGTTCATGCAGTTCTTCTGCTACCTTGGAAGTCTTGCCTGTTGCACATTATATTTCTTTGATGAAAGCACTCTATCACTTGGCATTATCTGCGCCATTTTAGCTGCTATCGGCTATTGCGGAAGTCTTGTTTTTTACAACTCCTATCTACCCGAAATTGCAGCCGAAGCTGATCAGGACAGAGTTAGTGCAAAGGGTTTTGCTTACGGCTACATCGGCAGTGTGCTGCTCCAAATCGTTTGTTTTTTATTTGTGTTGAAGCCCGAATGGTTTGGAATTAAAGACGCCACGTTTGCGCCGCGGTTATCATTTTTATTAGTTGGATTGTGGTGGATGGGTTTTGCGCAAGTCACATTTTTTGTTTTGCCTAAAATCAAAAAAAATGTACAAAAACAAACTGACAACATCTTTACAAAAGGCTTTGCCGAATTGAAAAAAGTGTGGCAACAAGTAAAGGCTTTGCCAGTTTTAAAAAACTATTTGTTGGCATTTTTCTTTTACAGCATGGGCGTACAAACCGTTATGCTTGCTGCTACTTTGTTTGGCAGCCAGGTGCTTCACCTGGCAACCGAAAAATTGATTGCCTGCATTCTCATCATACAAATTGTTGCCATTGCCGGTGCTTATGTTATGGCGAAATTATCAGAGCGTTTCGGCAACTTTAAAGTGCTCATGTTTGTGGTGCTGATATGGATTGGCATTTGCATCATTGCTTACTTAATTACTACAGAAGTACAGTTTTATATTGTGGCAGTTTTGGTAGGTTTGGTGATGGGTGGCATTCAATCGTTAAGTCGCTCCACCTATGCGAAGCTGATGCCTCTAACAGAAGATACCGCTTCCTTTTTTTCATTCTATGATGTTACCGAAAAAATTGCCATCGTGATTGGTATGTTTTCGTTTGGTTTTGTACAACAAATGACTGGCAACATGCGCAATTCCATCATTGCTCTGATCTTTTTTTTCATTCTTGGTTTTATCATTTTATTCTTTGCTTTGCAAAAACAAAGAACCTCTTCTTCGTTGGTTGCCGCATGAAATTATACACCATTGATACCGGCTATTTTAAATTGGATGGAGGCGCCATGTTTGGCGTTGTACCCAAAAGTTTATGGCAAAAATTGAACCCGCCCGACGACAATAATCTTTGCAATTGGGCAATGCGTTGCCTGTTGATTGAAGATGAAAACCGATTGATTTTAATTGATACCGGCATTGGTAACAAGCAAGGCGAAAAGTTTTTTAGTCATTATTATTTATCCGGCAACGATACGTTGCTTTCATCTTTACAAAAAAAGGGCTTTTCCAAACATGATATAACTGATGTGATTCTTACGCATCTTCATTTCGACCATGTTGGCGGTGCTGTAGAACGGGTGGGAGAGAAGTTGCAAACTGCATTTCCGTCTGCAACTTACTGGAGCAATGAACCGCATTGGCAATGGGCAACAAAGCCAAATGCCCGCGAGAAAGCGTCATTTTTACCAGAAAATATTTTGCCTTTGCAGGAAAGCGGTCAGTTGAAAATGATTGATGAAAACAAACCTTCGTTTTCTGAAAATATCTCCATTCGTTTTGCCAACGGCCACACGAAAAACATGATGCTTCCGCAGATTAATTATAATGGTACAACCCTTTTGTACATGGCGGATTTGCTGCCTTCGGTTGCGCACATTCCTTTGCCTTATGTGATGGCTTATGACATGTTTCCGCTTACTACTTTACAAGAAAAAGAGTTCTTTTTACAAGAAGCGTTGAGCTACAATTACGTTCTCTTTTTTGAGCACGATCCCAGCATTGAATGTTGCACATTGCAACAAACCGATAAGGGCATTCGGATGAAAAATTCTTTTCCGTTATCTCATCTCACTCAATGATATATCGTTTCTAACTTTCCTTTTCTTTATCGCGTCCTATCTTTGCTTTAATGCAAAAAAGAAGCATGGACGAACTGGATCGCAAGACGGTTACAGAGTTTAGGCAATCGGAAAAGTTTCCCATCATCGCGGTGTTAGAAAATGTTCGCAGTGCTTATAATGTAGGTAGCGTGTTGCGCACGGCAGATGCTTTTTTGCTGGAAGCAGTTTACACCACAGGTTACACAGCACATCCACCACACAAACAAATTTCTAAAACAGCTTTGGGTGCTGATGAAACGGTTGCCTCAAAACACTTTACCAATGCAACGGAAGCGATCATCGAATTGCAGCAAAATGGTTATTTGGTATTTGCCATAGAGCAAGTGCAAAACAGCATTCCGTTGCAAGGCTTTGAAGTGAAGAAAGATGATAAACTTGCACTCATTTTTGGCAATGAAGTAACGGGCGTTGAACAGGAAACCATTTTGCTTTGCGACGGTTGTATAGAGATTCCGCAAATGGGTACGAAGCATTCACTAAACATTGCAACCGCTGCTGGTATTGTGTTGTGGGAGTGTGTGAGGCAAATGATAATTCCATCAATCAAACAAGATGAAAACGTTATTTGAGCAATACAAGTTAGTGCAAAGCGCAAGAGGCGTTCTGTTCGATTACCTGGCAACTATTCCTTTTCAAAAAATGCATAAGCCAATGGAAGTGTGCGGTAATAAATCGGTTTGCTATTTTTTAAATCATGTTGCGCTATGTTATCTAAGCTGGCTGAATGAATTTGCATTGAAAAATCCGCTGTTAATGACAAATGAAACGGCGTGGCAAACAATGGATGATGTGAAAATATTTTACACCGAAGTAAATGATGCCGTGTATAATTTTCTTTCTTCTTTTGATAACAAAGACACGATGATAACAGGCTTTAAAAAGCGTCAAAATGTAACATTAACCTTTTCGGTTTTGCAGTTGTTTACTCACGTGATTACACATGAATTCCATCACAAAGGAATGATTGTAAATGGGACAAGACAGTTGGGTTTTATACCTGTTGATACAGACATTATTCGCACTTAAAATAAAAAGATGAGCACATTCAAAAATTATCTTTCATTAGTTCGTTTCTCGCATACCATCTTCGCAATGCCGTTTGCGTTGATTGGATTTTTTTTAGGTGTGATGGCAACTTTATTTTCACCCCTTTCAACCCATCATTACATTGTTTTGTTTTTGCTCGTTATTATTTGCATGATAACCGCGCGCAGTGCTGCAATGGCTTTCAACCGTTATTTGGACAGGCATTTTGATGCGCTCAATCCTCGCACCGCCATTCGCGAAATCCCAAAAGGAATTATCTCTTCTGACAGCGCATTGCGCTTTACTATTGCGTGTTGTGTACTGTTTGTTTTTGCCACTTTTTTTATCAATCCCATTTGCTTTTTTCTTTCTCCGGTTGCCTTGTTTGTCATTTTGTTTTATAGCTATACCAAACGGTTTACACCGCTTTGCCATCTCGTGCTGGGCTTGGGTTTGAGCCTTGCACCCATCGGCGCTTATCTTGCCGTTACGGGCAGGTTCGATGTGCTTCCTCTGTTGTTTTCTTTTGCCGTTATTTTTTGGGTAAGTGGTTTTGATGTGATCTATGCCTTGCAGGATGTTGAGTTCGATCAGTCGCAACAACTCTATTCAATACCGGCAGTATTGGGACGAAACAAAGGTTTGAAAGTATCTGAGCTATTGCATTTGTTAAGTGCAGCTTGTGTCATTGCGGCTGGTTTTTATGGACACTTTCATATCGTTTATTGGTTGGGAATTTTGGTCTTTGTTGGTATGCTTATTTATCAGCATTCTATTGTTCATCCACACGATTTAAGCAAAGTGAACATTGCTTTTATGACGGCGAATGGAATTGCTTCCGTTGTGTTTGCAGTGCTGGTCATTGGTGATTTGTTGTTGTTTTAAGGGAATTGGTTTAACATTGATGCGTTTTGTTTGTACTAACGTTAAAGCATTTGTGAAGGCATGGCAATAGAACTTTGTCAGCCGGTACAAATTGCCTAATTGAAAAACTGAAGTTGAAGATAATTACAAATATTCAATAGCGTACTGTCGGCTTGAACAAAAGATGATAAGCATTACTGCTGCACAAGCTGCGGTTGTCAGCCATGCTTTTACAAATGCATGTGTTGTACGCCGCTTCATAACCCTGAATGGCATTATGTTGAATTTTGTCTTGAATTTAATAACTCCACACAAACAATTATTGTTAATATAAATGGAATTATTAATGTTATAAATAAAATTGTTGTGTCCTTTGTCAAGGTAGGATAACTAAGTCGAATTTTATCCCTTATTTTTTTATCGTATAACTTATGAATGCCGAGTGAAGCGTCTTTTCTAAGCATTGACCTTACTGAAAAAAACGCAACCGTAATAAAGTTTAAAGTCAATCCTATGCCAATAAGCAATAATAGGATTTCCCCTTTTAATAAATAATAAATTGTAAAGGGTAAAACAACAGAAATAAAAACCACAAATTCTATTGTGACAAATAAAAACCCGTTCAAATAATTGTGATCTTGTATTTTCTTTATAAGCATTTAACAACTATTACTTTCTTATCTGTTTAGATTGTCTTACTCTGTCGGCAAATGGCGTACAACACAATATTATACGCAATAATCCATGCCAACAAAAAATGAATGTCCCTTGATTGTCAATGCTATTAATATGCGCTTTTTGTATTGTTGTTGCGCCAATACAATTTTACATTTTAGCATTACATATTTCCTTTCATCCTAAGTTCATTTACAAACAAATGAGCCAGTCTTGTTGGTTCAGGAATTCGGTATTTTCTCACACATTGTTTAATCAATTCCAAACTTTCATCCATCGTCATCAAATTGCCCGGCGAAATAAAAACGGGCTTCACATTTTTCTTCGTTCGCAATACTTTTCCTATCAATTCATCCTTGTGAAACAAATCGGTAACAGAGCCGGCTTCCATGCCTGGTTCAATGTACTTTCCGGTTAATAAACTTTTTGCGCAACCCATGGTTGTTGTTTGCATCGTCACACCAAAATGCGCTGCAATGCCCATGCGGCGCGGATGTGCAATGCCATGACCATCCAACACCAACACATCAGGTTTTTGTTTCAGGCCCTCCCAAGCTTTTGAAAGAGCAGGCACTTCGCGAAACGCAAGTAAACCCGGAATATAAGGGAACGTGGTTTCGTCAGTAATACCTGATGTTTCGATCACTTGCAAAGAAGGAAATTGCATGACCACAATACCCGCATAAACGGTGGTTGAATATTTATTAAAAGAAATATCGGCACCCGCAATGGTTTTGATTTCTTTTTGTAAGGGTTGAATTTGCAATTGATGTCGCATTTCTTTTTGCAATGCAACCGCTTCTTCCGGTGTAATGTTTTCGTAGTTGATAATCATGAAAAAAATAAGGCAAGAGATGTTCCAATAATACAAACGCTGTCAGGGTTTACAACCCTGACAGCGTTCACTAAAAACAAATCCAATTATTTACTGCTGCAACAATTGATACAATTCGTCCAACTTAGGCGATAAAATAATTTCTGTTCTTCTGTTCTTTGCTCTTCCTTCTGCTGTTGCATTACTTTCAACCGGATCGTAAGAGCTATGACCAGAGGCAACAACACGTGTTGGATCAACCTGGTAATCATTAACCAAAACGCGAACAATAGATGTGGCACGGGCTACGCTCAAGGCCCAGTTGTCTTCGTATTTACCACGAATGGGAATGGAATCGGTATGGCCTTCAATGTTTACGCTGATGTCAGGATTTACGTTTAACACCTGCGCCAGTTGTGAAAGGGCTTGCTTACCTTTTGGATTCACCACCGCGCTGCCGGATGGAAATAACAAACTCTCCTGCAAGCTTACATATACGCGACCATTCTTTTGTGTTACAGTCAATTCGTTGGAACTGAAGCCACCTAATGCATCTGCCATTTTCTTTCTTAATGCTTCGCTTTTGGTTTTTTGCTGGTCTAAAATAGATTGCAGTTGTTGTAACTTTTTTTGTTGATCAGCAAGCTGCCCCTGGCTTTGCTGCAACAAATTTCCTTTGTTAGCAGCTTCGTTGGCAATGGCTTTTAACTGGTTTTGTAAATCGGTATTTTTCCCTGTTAAAGTTGAAATCTGCGAATTCAATTGGTTGATGTTATTCTGCAGTTCGTTCACCTGGGTTGCCAATCGCAAGCTATCGGCTTTAGAGTATCGGAGTGCTAACTGCGAATCTTTGTATTTTTTTGTTGCAACACAACTGCTAAGAAAAAGGACAGCCAAAAGAGGAAGAAAAAAAAATGAAAATGTTGGTTTATGCATGACGCTAATTTTTAACAATGATAAAATATGGGCAAAACAAAACAAGCTTTTGTGTAAATGGATTTTATAAATGCTGTTTTTGTTTTACTTAAAACATCCACGAGTGAAACAAGCGAAATGCCAAAAAGTTTAAAGGGCACAAAAACAAACGCATTAAACGCAGAAGCTGACAGATTTATAATTGTTTTTCTTACTTGTGATGAATGGTTGTAATGATGTTAGAACAGTTCGGCGCTTATTCATCTTCTAAAAAATCCTATAAGGTTTTGCAAAACCTTATAGGATTCTATTCATTGCGCTTTTCAAGAACAATTATCCAAACAGTTCCGGCGCGCCATCATCTTTTGCAGAAGCTGGCAGTTCCCAACTTGTTGTAAGGTTGGCTTTGGTTACATCCATCAGTTTTGTACCTATCGCTTTCCAGCCCATTATATCCACCAGTTTATCAATTTTAAACTTTGTGGTTCGCACAGTTTGCCCTTTGCCGGTTTGAATTAATAAAACAGGTGCTTTGCTTGTGGTTGCATTTTCAAGCACATTGCCCACGCCTTCTTTAACGAAATAAAAACGGTTGTGCAGCGTGGTGGTTTCTATCTTGAATCGCTTTACATTGTATTGCTTTTTTTCATTGTCAAGATAAATGGCGCTGATGATTTTTTCAGGATCGAATTTTTCAATGACAACTACCTTATCGCTTTGAAAACGTTGCGTAAGTTCAGTGTCAGTAAGTTCGTAATAACCACCGGAATAAATCACCAGAATTTTTTCATCACCTTCAAACGAGCCAACATATTTTCCTTTGCCATCAGCATTCAAACGATTGTAAACATCATCATACCAAAGCTTTCTGCCAGCCAATGTAGGGCGACCTTTTTCTTTGAATTTTACGGACCGAATGGCGTGTTTGGTTACCTGGTTGCCAATCGAGCTTCTGCCTTTGATGTCTATCTCTTCAAAGCTAAAGTCAAACTCTTTGTTGCGTGCATTGCTGTTAGGACTTAGTAGAATCTTAACCGTTTCGGCTTCCCCGTTTGGATTTGCAGTAAAATACAAAACCTTGCTTTTATCATTTCCTTTCGTTAAGTCGTATTCTTTATCCCGCGTGATGCCGGTAACATTGAATCGTTTGGCAAAACCAATTCCGGTTTCGCCATCTATGTAAACCATGTTGTAAGTAGTTCGTTCATCATTCTTTTGAAAAACCGCAGCATGAAGTATGTCTTTACCAATAAATGTTTTATCCGCTACGCGAACCACTTTCATTGTACCGCGCTTGGTAAATACAATGATGTCGTCTAAGTTTGAACAATCACATAAAAACTCATCCTTCTTCAAACCCGTACCCACAAAGCCTTCTGCGCGGTTGATGTACAGTTTGCTGTTGGCAACGGCAACTTGTTTTGCGGTGATGGTTTCAAACAATTTAATCTCTGTTTTGCGGCTTTTGTTTTTGCCGTATTTTTTAATCAAGCCTTCAAAATACGCAATGGCAAACTCGGTAAGATGTTCCAAATCGTACTTTACTTTTCCAATTTCATCATCAATGTTTTTGATTTGCGCATTCAGTTCATCAATGTCTAATTTATAAATTCTTCTCACCGGCTTTTCAGTAAGCTTGAGCAAATCTTCACGCGCAATAGCTCGTCTCAATTGTTTTGAAAAAGGCACAAATGCTTTTGCAATCGCATCAATTACTTTGTCCCAGCTCTCGTGTTTCTTTTCTAATTCTTTATAAATTTTTTCCTCAAAAAATATTTTTTCCAATGAAGTATAATGCCATTTGTCTTCGAGTTCAGCTAACTTAATTTGAAGCTCTCTTTTCAGTAAGTCCTTCGTGTTTTCAGATGATGAAGAAAGCAGTTCCTGAACGCCTACAAAGCGTGGCTTTTGATCGAGAATAATGCAGGCATTTGGTGAGATAGAAATTTCGCAATCTGTGAAAGCATACAACGCATCAATGGTAATATCGGGCGAAACACCGGGCGCCAGTTCAACAATAATTTCTACATTCTTTGCGGTAGCATCGGTTACTTTTTTAATTTTGATTTTGCCCCCTTCGTTGGCTTTTACAATCGAATCCATTAAGGAAGAAGTAGTAACGCCATAAGGCACGCTTTTAATCAACAAGGTCTTCTTATCCGTTTCTTCAATAATGGCCCGAACACGTACTTTACCACCGCGTTTTCCTTCATTGTAACCACTTACATCCATCTGTCCGCCGGTTAAAAAATCGGGGAACAGTTCAAATTTTCGTCCTTTTAAATGTTTAATTGCTGCTTCGCAGATCTCAATAAAATTGTGTGGTAATATTTTGGTAGATAAACCTACCGCAATACCATCGGCACCCTGCGCAAGCAGCAACGGAAATTTCATCGGCAGCGTTACCGGCTCTTGTTTTCTGCCGTCATAGCTCAACTGCCATTCGGTAGTTTTAGCGTTGAAAGCCACGTCCAGCGCGAATTTGGAGAGACGTGCTTCTATATAACGCGGCGCAGCTGCATCGTCGCCGGTGCGGGCATCGCCCCAGTTGCCTTGCGTGTCAATGAGCAAATCTTTTTGCCCCATGTTCACGAGTGCTTCGCCAATGCTTGCATCGCCATGCGGATGGTACTGCATACTTTGCCCGATGATGTTTGCCACTTTATTGTAACGACCATCATCCATCTCTTTCATAGCATGAAGAATGCGCCGCTGCACAGGCTTTAAGCCATCCTCCATGGCAGGCACTGCACGTTCGAGTATCACATAAGAAGCATAATCTAAAAACCAGTTTTTATATTGACCTTGAACGCCATTGTCGTTGTTAGGATCAATCGCTTGTATGAAATCCTTTGCCATACTAAATGATTTATGATTTGTGATTCAGAGTTTATGATTGATATGTCAATTTATTGGTAACAGTGTTTGCTGGTAAGATGGCGATTGAACGGCTATGTCTTTCCAGCCTTTGCTCCAGTCGCCAAGCACTACAATTTTGTTTTGCTCACATAATGTTTTGATGCGCCAAACAATGAATACATCGCCAACGTGCGCTTTTGTTTTTGCATAAAAAGAATGAAGAAACTTAGAGAGCTTTTGCGGCTCTTTGTTGATGATAGTAAAAATGGCCTCATCATAAAAGGAAGCTTCTGTGCTCTTTATTTTTTTGCCCCCTTCATACACGCGAAGGAGCAAATTTTCATTACAAAGCTTCTTCCATTCATCGCTGTCCATTTCAAATTCGCTTGCGGTTATTTGACGAGCTAATTTTTTTGCTTTGATGAATTCTTTGGGTTGAATTTGAAACAGATTTTCGGGATAAAACAAACTGCCTTTTTCGTTGATGAATGGAAGGTTGCTCAAGTTCACAATGAGCACTTTTCCGCTATACTCTGCCAACTGTGAAGCCAACCAATAATAGCCACAAACGTCATGCTGATTAGGTGCTAGCCAAATCCAAACCGTTTCGTTTTTCTCTGTTATTTCTCTCATTATTTTCGTAACCGTAAGCTTATCATCCACAATGTTCAGCGAATCGGTGTAAGGGGAATCTTGCAATACTTCTTTCCACCAATCTCTGCGTTGCTGATAACCTTCCGGTTCATAAATATTTGCTATTGGGCCAACAGCAAAATCATCTTTTATTTGCCACACTTCACCTTGCAGGGCTTTATCTAATTCCATTGCTTTTTGCAATGTTTCTATATCGTTTTGTTGAAAAACAATGTGCAGCATTTTTATTCTGTTTCCGTTAAAAATTCAATTCCTTCTTTCTTGCAAGGCAAGATAAAATCGGTGTCGTGGCTTGCCAGTTTTGTAATGCTGTGAATCTTACAAGTAGCTAAGATAATGGCATCGTTGGGAAGAAGATTGTATGCCGACATGAACTGGGGAACTAATGAATAAATTTGTGCATTGTTAGAACAGAACGAGAAGCTTTCAAGTAATTGGAAGGATTGATTATTTGTTATTAAATCACGAATTGCCCGGGAACTTTGAACTGAAAGTGGGGATTTTCCTCCATTGATGCCTAACCAATAAAATAAGTATTCGCTGGCGATGGTTTCATTGATAAAACATTCATGTTCTTCATCGTTCATCAGATTTAAAAGCAGTTTGGATTTTCTGCCTTTAATGTATTCGATCAGCAAAGAAGAATCAATAATCACCGGCTTGTTCATACCATTCATATTTATCTATTGGCGTATCAGGATACTTTGCCGAGCCTGCGAATTGTTTAAGCCATTCCAATCTTTCTTCACGTGTCATTTTTTTAATCTTTTCCGCTTCTTTATCTTTCTCTACAACTGTAATATCAACTTCCTTTCCGTTCAAAGACTCAGGCACATCAATCACAATTTTTCCTTCTTCAGCCGTAGCTGTGATATGTAAGGTTTGCATACGTTTTGTTTTTACCCAAATTTATAAAATCTCTTTTACTCCATCGCTCCGAACTCTTTCGCTAGATCCAATTCAACCTTCAAATTATTGATGATGAATTCCTGTCTTTCCATCGTATTCTTTCCCATAAAATATTCCAGCAAATGTTGAATGTGCTCGCCTTGTTCAACAATCACCGGCTCAATTTTTATATCATCGCTAATGAATTTTCCAAACTCTTCCGGTGAAATTTCACCCAAGCCTTTGAAGCGAGTTATCTCTGGTTTGTTGCCTAATTTTTTTATTGCCGCTTGCTTTTGTTGTTCATCATAACAATAAATGGTTTCCTGTTTGTTGCGAACCCTAAAAAGGGGGGTTTCCAAAATGTACACATGGTTTTGTTTCACCAAGTCGGGGAAAAATTGCAAAAAGAAAGTCATCAACAACAAGCGAATGTGCATGCCATCCACATCAGCGTCGGTAGCGATCACAATGTTGTTATAACGCAATCCTTCAAGCCCGTCTTCTATGTTCAGTGCATGTTGCAGTAAATTAAATTCCTCATTTTCATACACTACTTTTTTGGTTAAACCAAAACAGTTCAAAGGCTTACCACGAAGAGAGAAAACCGCCTGCGTATCTACATTCCGGCTTTTGGTAATGCTTCCACTGGCACTGTCGCCTTCCGTAATGAAGATAGTAGTTTTATTACTTAGCGAGCTAAATTCTGCTTTGCCTTTGGTAGGTGGCTCCTCGTTGAAATGCACACGACAATCGCGTAGTTTTTTATTGTGAAGATTGGCTTTTTTAGCTCGTTCATTCGCTAATTTTTTAATACCTGCAAGCTCTTTTCGTTCCCGTTCGCTTTGCTCAATCTTCTTTTTTATAGCATCCGCTGTTTGTGCATTGCGGTGCAAATAATTATCTAACTCTTTCGCAAAGAAATCAACCACAAAATTGCGCATTGTTGGTCCGCCTTCAGAAGTTGCAGCCGAGCCTAATTTTGTTTTTGTCTGACTTTCAAATACAGGCTCCTGAACTCGCACCGCAATGGCAGCCGCAATGCCCTGACGAACATCAGCCGCCTCATAATCTTTCTTAAAAAAGTCACGGATGGTTTTTACAAAAGCTTCGCGAAAAGCTTGTTGGTGCGTGCCACCTTGCGTAGTGTATTGACCATTGACAAACGAAAAAATATCTTCACCGTAATCGTTGTTATGCGTGATAGCAACTTCAATGTCTTCGCCTTTTAAATGAATGATAGGATAACGAATTTCGTCTTCGTTGGTTTTACGCTTTAATAAATCCAGCAAACCATTGCGGCTTACATAACGCTTGCCGTTGAAGAGGATGGTTAAGCCTGCATTCAAATAACAGTAATTCCAAAGCAGGTTGTCGAGATAATCATGGATGTAATGAAAGTTTTTAAACACACTATTATCGGGAATGAAGGTTACAAACGTGCCGTTCAGTTCTTCAGTCGCTTTTTCGCGGTGTTCTTTCAGTAAATTTCCCTTTTCAAATTCGGCTACTTTAGTTCTGCCTTCCCGATAGCTTTCCACTTTAAAATAATCGCTCAACGCATTCACCGCTTTTGTACCCACGCCATTCAAACCCACGCTTTTTTGAAAGGCTTTGCTGTCGTACTTGGCGCCTGTATTTATTTTACTTACCACATCCACCACTTTGCCTAATGGAATGCCTCTGCCATAGTCGCGTACCGTAACGGTTTTGTCTTCTATGGTGAGTTCAATCTGTTTGCCATAACCCATCATGTGCTCATCAATACAGTTGTCTATCACTTCTTTTATCAACACATAAATGCCATCGTCCGGTGCCGAGCCATCGCCCAGTTTGCCAATGTACATCCCCGGGCGCAACCTGATGTGTTCCCGCCAGTCGAGGCTTTTAATACTTTCTTCCGTATAGTTAAAAACCGAATTCGCGTCGCTCATAGTTGGTTTTGTTCGCTTCTTTGTTTCAATAATCGGTATTGTTTTTTTCGTTTTCTGCGCTGTTGTAATGCTCATAATTCATCAGTAATTTAGTCTTAAATTGCTAACAAAATTAGTAAAAAATAACGCGCAAAAACAAAAGCAAATGTAAGCATTCGGCCCACTTGCCCTTTCCTTAAAAAACCTTAACAATACTGATGGTTTGATGTTTTTGGGGCTGTCATCGTTTGGTTATCAGTTGAGCGATAGTTCGGGCTGTTTGCACTACTCCGCCACAAAGCCGCGCTGCACAAGCCTTCAGCGGGGTAGATGCTGCACATCCCGCAGCCATTAAACAGTTGAACATTTATTGAGCAATTCCAAAGTGCATCTTCACTGCGAGCCTGCCTGCCAGCAGGCAGGCTCGCAGTGAAGATAAAGAAGCTCAAGGGCAAGTGGTTTAATCATTTTCTTTCTAAAAAAATCTCTGCCATCATACACCGAACCGAACCGCCACCAACGGTTTCAATGGTTGAAATGTTAATCGGTAATAGTTCTGTATGTTTAGAAAATTTTTGTTTTTGCACAAAATTCAATGCTTCAAAGGCTTGCTGGCTAAGAATTGTATAAAGCTTGCCTTGTTCGCTTTCTACTTGCAGCATATTGCCTGCATAATGGTGTACCTGCTGCATAGTAATGTCAATGATGTTGTGGTTTGTTTTTGTCAATATTTCAACCACTTCATCCCGTTCATTTTCATCTCTGATAGAAGACAAACAAATCACCGCATAACCAACTCCAAGGTGCATAATAACGTTGGTATGATATACATCGGTTCCATTATCATCTTTTGAAAAAAAAGTTACTGTTTTATATCCATGTGCATCAGCAAATTGTTGCAGTAAAGCTTTATCTGTTCTGGGTGAAAGACAAGCATACACAATTTTATTTTCGTGGTCAATAATCATGCTGCCGGTGCCTTCGAGATACTGTCTGTCTTTTTCATACGTTGTCCAGTCTTCTACATTGGTAACAACAAAATCGTCTTTTAACGTTTGTATCAAATCACTTCTTACTTCAATCCTGCGATTGGCTGCGTGCATAGGAAAAGTAGCCACCGTGCCATCGCTTAATGTGCAAAACCAATTGTTTGGAAAAATGGCATCGGGCTTTTGCGGCAACGGCGTATCTTCTATTACTACAACATGGATGTGGTGTGAACGAAGCGTGTTTACAAAGGCATCAAATTCTTTCAATGCTTCTTGTTGCACTTCCTTTTTACTGAGTTCAATATTGCCCTGAAACACATTGCTGGCCGCGGTTTCAGCGTTATAACCAAACGATGTCGGGCGAATCATCAATATAGTATTGGCAGCTCCTTTCATTTTACAAAACGGGTTTTCTTTGCAAAGGTAAACTCATGCAATGTGCACCGCCACGCGCCCTTGATAACTCATGGCTTGGTAAGGTGATGATGGTATTTTTTACGGCTTCAGGGGTTAGCATTTTGTTTTCAAAATGGGCAAACAAATCGCTTGTTGTAATTACAGTAAAACCATGTTGGCGAAAGCTGTTCAGGGTTTCTTCGTTGCGGTCGTAAGCAATGGCAACGCCGTCTTTCAATGCCAATAAATTGCATGAGTCAGTCCATTGTTCGCGTTCATCATAAGGAAAAATATTGTTGCCGCTGTAAATGATTTTTACATCACTTTCAGCCACACCAAAATCTTTAATGCTGATGTTACGAAGCAAAGCTTCCAGACCTTTAAAAATTACACCTTGGCGATAATCTGCCGCCGGGTTATAAGCTTCATTTTTGGCTTTATAAAACCTGAAAATTTCAACGCCTTCAAAGGTTTCATCGCTGTAAGCCATATCACTGTAATATGAAAATTTGTGCTGGTTGCGTTCGTGAATCAACTCTTCACTAAATCTTCCAAACAAAACCCACACATCTTTGCGAACATGTGTGAACACCGTATCAATGTGCATGATGGCGCGCTGGCTTGGTATTTTTACTACCGATACTTTTTCGATGCCGGTGTTGCGTTTAAAAACAGCATGGATAATTTTATTGATGGCACTAACCGTAGTTCGCTCGCTGCATCCTAACAGTAAATGATTGGGAGCAATCATCATAATGTCGCCACCTTCGAGTGACGTTTTGCGACTGCTTTTGTGTACTTCATCCAGCAGAAAGAAATCGCTCGATTCATTGATTTCAATCACCTTGTTTGCATCATTTGTAAGCAGTTCATGAAACACAATGTATCGCATCAGCAACGATTCTCTTTCACGTGCTTCAGTGGCAGCTTTGCTTAGCAAAATATGATTGTTGATAACAATGCTGATGTCTCTTGTGAAAATTAAATTCGGCAATGGCTGAAAAATAAACTGCACATTTCCACCATGTTGATGTGGTAATGTTCCGGTGATAAGAACTTTTGCTAATTCATGTTCTTCCCTAATGTTACACAACTCTTTTTCTATTGCATAACTACAGCCTTCGGTCGCACAAACAGCAGCAATCATTTTATCGCGCAGCGTTTGGTTTTGCAGCATTTTTGCAAGCAGGTGTTCAACATCGAGTACAGCATTGCTATTAAAATATTTTGGATGGCCTGGCTTGAAGCAATCAAGTTGTTCGTTTTCTTTTTGCGATACTTCACAGGCTTTGATTTCGTTTATTTTTTCAGGGTCTAAAAAATACAAAAGCAGCTTTACATAATGGTTGTATTCTCTTCGCATTTGCTTTAAATACACCGTATCATCGTACAGCCAGTCTTTAAACTTACTAGGTACAATTTTTCCAATGCCGCCATCCGGACTATGAATAATGATACGCTGCAACGCACCAATTTCCGAGCTTACGCCAATATTGTTTTCAAACGTCATGCAATTAATTGTATTTGCAAAAGAAGCAAAAAGAATTTGAAACTGGAAAGTAGAGGTTGTTCTCATCGTTGGTATGAAATATGAAATTAATATTGGTAAAAACAAAAACGAACATGAGCACTACGGAAGAAAATATATCGCTGGAGCGAAGTAACAAAGTGGATGTTTACACACAGGAAAACATCAACCATTACTACAATAACAAAAGCCGTATTGACAACCGCTTGCGTCAACTGGAAAAGGAAATGAGTATTGAACAAATCTTTCAGTTGCACGATGCGGCGCATGTAACCGTTGGCTTGTTGTTAAGTGTTGCCACACGCAAACAAAAATGGCTCATACTGCCTATGTTGATTGCCATTGTGCAAAGCTTACAAGCCGCAACAGGACAGCGTTTGGGAACCACATTGCTTCGCAATTATGGCTTTCGAACAAAAGCTGATATTGACAAAGAAAAATACGCTTTAAAAGCTTTGCGTGGCGATTTCCATTACGAAATAGAAGTGCCGAATGCTGTATGGGATGCGGTGAATAAGTAAAAGCTACAGGCTGGAAGTCACAAGCTTCAAGTAGGAAATTGCTTGTAGCATGCAGCTAATAACTTGTAGCTTCTTTAATACACATGATCCGGTTTTACCATTGCCGGATATGCTTTTTGAAACGCCACAATTTCAGGGATACTTACATGCTGTACGTAGCCGCCATTGGGATTGTTTTCGATGTAATTTTGATGATACCCTTCGGCTTCCCAAAACTTTGTAAACGGCACTACCTGTGCTGCAATTGGTTCTTTATAACGAGACTGAATGTTTTTGATATAATTGTCAACCTCTCCTTTTTCTTTCGCATTTCTGTAAAACGCAATAGAGCGATATTGCGTACCCAAATCAGGACCTTGCCCATTCACCTGTGTTGGGTCTTGCCCCGCAAAATAAACTTTCAATAATTCGGGAAAAGAGATTTGCGAGGAATCGTAATATACATTCACCGTTTCTGCATGACCTGTGTTCCCGGTTTCTACCATTTCGTAAGTTGGATTTTTAGCTGTTCCACCGGCATAACCAGAAATGGCTTCCTTCACGCCTTTTACGCTCTCAAACAAAGCTTCTTCGTGCCAGAAGCAGCCAGCAGCAAAGGTTGCCACACTATATTTAGAAAGTTCTTTTCCAGAAGGATGATTTGTTTTTGCAGGAATTTTAGTTTGTCCGCAAGCCACCGTTGTTAAAATAAGTAATGATGAAACAAAAAGGATAAAATACGATTTCATAACCTGAATTGTGAGTATAAATCTACGATGAAAAAAGAGAAAAGGATGTTAATGAAACATACTAAAAGTATCACGAACGATGCGGCATATAAGTTGAACGATTCACTTTTGTTTTTACCTCTTTTTTAAACACCAACTAATGAAACTATCAACGTTTGCATTTATCATCTTCCTGTTTTCTTTTGCTCAATGTAGTTCACAAACCAATAATAGGACAGACCGCATTTACACTTACAAAAAAGGCTCACCCGATGGCATTGGAAAATGGTATATGGGAAGAGAGATTGCTTATGTGATGGGCGCTTCCGGCGCAACCTGGTTGGAAAGAGACGAGCGGCAGAAAGAAGAAAACACTGAACTCGCAATCAAAAATATGAAACTGAACCCAACAGATGTTGTGGCTGATATTGGTGCCGGTTCTGGCTACTATACGTTTCGCATGGCGCCATTGGTGCCAAAAGGAAAAGTGTATGCAGTGGATGTACAGGATGAAATGATAGAACTTCTGAAAAATAAGAAAAGAGGCCTGAACGCAGCGAATGTAGAAGTCATAAAAAGCAGCGACAGCACTTGCAACTTATCTGATAATAGCGTTGATTTGGCAATTATGGTTGATGTATATCATGAATTGAAATACCCGTACGAGATGTTGCAATCTATTCGCAAAGCATTGAAAAAGGATGGCAGATTGTTGTTGATTGAATATCGTGGTGAAGATGTTTCTGTGCCCATCAAGCCATTGCATAAAACTACCATTGCACAATGCAATAAAGAGCTTGCTGCCAATGGCTTTCAGTTGGTGTACGATGGTGAATTTTTACCCATTCAGCATTTTTTGGAATATGGGAAGAAGTGAGGCGTTTTACAAATTCTTTAATCCGATTTTAAACTTTTTTAATTTCAAATTAATTGGTGGCGAAATGCTTTCGCTTCAATTTTGATTTCAGAAAACAACGCCCGGAATTATCAATAGAATAACCAATATCAATTTGTCAATGTCGGAAATTGTATTGCATTCACAAACGTTTTTGCAACCAAAACTACTAATTTAAAAAAAGAGCCTCCAAAAGAGGCTTTTGTTTTTGCAGCAATTTTATGAACACAATAAAAAAGAGCTGCCTCGTTAAAAGGCAACTCTTTTTTTGATTTCATTCCTATCTTATAGTTCGTTTGATGTGCTCCCTTTTGGACTTTTAAAAATGGCATATACTTCAATCATCAATCCTGCTAAAATAACAATGGGTGCAACCGTAATGCGCATTTTGCTGTACACAACATTGTAATCAAACACATTAGGGTTTTGATTTTTGCCTCCCATCATTAGCAACATGCCTAAAATAATGACAGCGGCTCCAATGTACATCCAACGATAATTGTCTTTGGCGAATAAAGGTAACAACGGCTGCTTTGTATACATTGTTTTTTTAGTTGTAACATTGGTTGAAGTTGCCTTTACCAACGGAGTTGACGGTGTTATTTTTCCGGGTTGATAATTTCTTTTAAATTCTGCCATGATGATTGATAATTAACTGATGCAAGATAAAAGAAAAAAGTACAAGGCAAAAGGTTAAAGATTCAAGCCATTATTTTCCTTATTAGTAACTTAAAACTTGAATCTTGAAACTTAATACAAATCATCCAGCTTCATCTTCAAATACTTAATTACGCTGCGGTGCGTACTGTACAAAGAGATACAAACACCCAGCAAAATCATGCTGCCAAACAATAATAAATTCAGTTGCAAATCGCGGATGGCTTTCAGTTGCGGAATCCAGTTTTCGGCCCATTGTATCAAAGAAAAAAGAAGCAAAATAGCAATGCCTGCGCTGATTAAACCGTTTACCACGGCTCGCATTTCCATCGGTCGCGCAATAAACTTGCGGGTTGCACCAACCATCTGCATTGTTTTTATTAAAAACCGGTTGCTGAACATGGCAAGTCGTATGGTGTTATCAATGCTAACAATTACAATGATGCAAAGGATAGCGCCAAGCACCAAAAACGCAATGCCAAATACCCGTGTTTTTTCGTTGAGCGTATTGACTAACGAATTGGGGAATGTGATTTCTCCTACCTGGTAAGGAAATGCCGTGGTAATCTGGCTGTTTATTTTTTGCAGACTGTCTTTATCTACATAATTCGAGCGAACATAAAAATCAATGCTTTCAGGCAGTGGGTTGTAGTCTAAAATTTTATCCCAGTCTTCATTGCCATCTTTGTTCCATGCAGCTTTCGCCTTGTCTTTGTCAATGTATTGAACGTTCTTGGCATAAGGCTTCGAAGTGATGAATTGTTGAATTTGTTTAATGGTGTCTTTGTTCATCGTGCGCAGGTATGCGCTGATGCGGATGTCTTCTTTAAACGAATTTCCTACCTGGCGGAAGTTGAGAAAAATCCAACCCATCAAACCTAAAATAAAAAGAACGAGCGATACGCCAATGATGCTGTACACATAGCTTGCTTTGCTGCGTTTGCTGGATGAACCTTTGCCGAACTGAGCCATACATTTATGTTATTTACAGTTGATAGAGAGGGCGGCAAATTTAGGGGTTTCGCTTACATTTGCGCCCATTGTTTAACGCGGTTTTAGCAAGCTTATTATGTGATAAATTGCCACGAAGGCACAAAGAGGTAAAGAATTTTTTGATTCTTTGAAGCGATTTCATCAAATACTTTTCTTTTACGTTTTTGTATAAAAACAAACCTTCGAGTCTTCGTGACTTTGTGGCAAAAACAAATTAAAACATCATGGAATATAACTTCAGAGACATAGAGCAAAAATGGCAGCGCATCTGGCAGGAAGAAGGCATTTATAAAGTAAGCAACCACAGCTCTAAACCTAAATATTATGTGCTGGATATGTTTCCATATCCATCCGGCGCGGGTTTGCACGTCGGGCATCCGTTGGGATACATTGCAAGCGATATTTATGCACGTTTCAAAAGGCTGAAAGGCTTTAATGTTCTGCATCCGATGGGGTATGATGCCTTTGGTTTGCCAGCCGAACAATATGCCCTTGAGCATGGTATTCATCCAGCCGAATCAACCCAAAAAAACATTGCCAATTTCAGAAGTCAGTTGGATAAAATCGGGTTTTGTTTTGACTGGAGCCGGGAAGTAAACACAAGCGAGCCACACTATTACAAATGGACGCAGTGGATTTTTTTACAACTTTTTAAAAGCTGGTACAATAAGGAAACCGACAAGGCGGAACCCATTGAAACGTTGATTCAAAAATTTGAAACAGAAGGCAATCAAAGCCATATTATGCCCAATGCGGGTTACAAGTTGCCGGATACCGGTAACGGGCAACCGGCAACCGGCAATACATTTACCGCAGAAGACTGGGCATCGTTTGATGAATATGCACAGCAAGACATTCTCATGCAGTATCGCCTTTGTTATTGCGGTTATGGCGAAGTAAACTGGTGTGAAGCTTTGGGAACCGTTTTGGCAAACGATGAAGTAGTAAACGGCGTTAGTGAACGCGGTGGTTATCCGGTTGTAAAAAAGAAATTACGACAGTGGTATCTGCGCATCACTGATTATGCCGACCGGTTGCTGAAAGGCTTGGAAACAGTGGATTTCAGCGATGCGATGAAAGAAATGCAAAGCAACTGGATTGGCAAAAGTTATGGTGCTGAAATTGACTTCCTTGTCAGCAATAAAAATTCGGGTAAAAACAAAGATGAACAGTACAAACTTCGCGTTTACACTACAAGACCTGATACCATTTTTGGTGTTGATTTTATGGTGATTTCACCAGAGCATGAATTGATAAATGTACTGGCAACTGATGAGCAACGCAAAGCTGTTGATGAGTATCTGGAATATGTAAAAAGTCGCAGCGAACGCGAGCGCATGGCAGAGAAGAAAATAACCGGCGTGTTTACCGGCGGCTATGCCATTAACCGTTTTAATAATCGTCCCATTCCCGTTTGGATTTCGGAATATGTGCTGGCAGGTTATGGCACAGGAGCCATTATGGCCGTGCCTTGTGGTGATGAACGTGATTTTAAATTTGCGAAGCATTTCAACATTCCTATCACCAATATCATCGGTGATTTTTTTAATGGCGAAGAAGCCAACCCCACCAAAGATGCATTGCTTACGGCCAGTGATTTTTTAAATGGCATGTTGATGCGGGATGCCATTGAAGTGGTGATTCAAAACCTGGAACAAATGGGCGATGGCAAGCGCAAAGTGAATTATAAAATGCGCGATGCTGCGTTTAGCCGGCAGCGGTACTGGGGCGAGCCGTTTCCCATTGTTTGGAAAGAGGGCATTGCTTATCCATTGGATGAAAATGAACTGCCATTGCAATTGCCTTATGTTGAAAAATACGGTCCGGGACCGGAAGGTGAAGGACCATTGGCGAATGTGAAGGAGTGGGTCCTCATCCCCAACCCTTCTCCACAGGTGGAGAAGGGAGGTTTTGGAACAGCCGCTGAAATAGAACACAAGCAGGAAAAAGAAAAAGGAGGAGCGGCGAATGTGCCAAAGTACGGAGTGTATACACCTATGCAATATGAGATAGCAAAATTGATGCGAAAAGAATATACGGAAGTGGAAGATGTGTTGTGGCAGGCTTTGCGGAACAACCAGTTAGATGTTAAGTTTAGAAGGCAGCATCCGATTGATGCATACATTGTTGATTTCATTGCTTTGCAAAACAATTTGATTGTTGAAGTGGATGGTGGTTATCACAATAATCAGGAGCAAAAAGAATATGATGAGAACCGAACCAAAGTGTTGACTGAGATTGGTTTTACCGTAATTCGTTTCACCAATGATGAAGTGCTTCACAATCTTCCTTCAGTTATAAATAGTATCAAAAACAAACTTCAAAAAGCGGCTGTTTCAAACGCTCCCTTCTCCACTCGTGGAGAAGGGTTGGGGATGAGGGAAACCAACACCATGCCCGGCTACGCAGGCTCTTCCTGGTACTTTCTCCGCTACATGGATCCACACAACGATGAAACTTTCTGCGATAAAACAGCAAGCAATTATTGGAACCAGGTAGATGTATATGTTGGCGGAACGGAACATGCGGTTGGGCATTTATTATACAGCCGCATGTGGACGAAATTTTTGTTTGACTTGGGATATATAAGTTTTGATGAACCGTTTAAAAGGTTGGTGAATCAGGGAATGATAACTGGTAAATCTTTTTTCGTTCTTCTTGATTTAGCTGCGTATGCAAATTCAGATGAGACAAAATCTTTTAGAGTTATAACCTCGATAAACAATAAGATACAACTACCACAAACAAGAGAGTATAAAGGCGAAATTTATAATAAGACTATAGGGGAATTTCGTAATGTTAGATTAAGATATGCGCATAAATATTTAGATGCACAAGGGAGGTTGACAGAAAAAGAATGGTTGAAATATCAACACGAAATAGAAAGAGAAGATGGTTCTTGGCTAAATCAGGAAGTTATTCCTATATGGGACGGTGAAAGTGAAAATGGAGAAAAATATTTATCAGGAATGGTTATAGAAAAGATGTCAAAATCAAAATTCAATGTTGATAATCCGGATGAAATAGTTGAACATTACGGCGCAGACACCTTCCGCATGTACGAAATGTTTTTAGGTCCGGTGGAGCAGAGCAAACCCTGGGACACCAAAGGCATTGAAGGTGTGCATCGCTTCTTAAAAAAGTTATGGCGTTTGTTTTATGATGAAACAAAAGGCAAAGTATGGACAGAGAGAAAAAGCTACGTCATCTGAACTCAAAATTCTTCACAAAGCCATCAAAAAAATTGAAGACGATACAGAGCGGTTTTCATTCAACACTGCTGTCAGCGCATTCATGGTTTGCGTGAATGAATTAACCGATGCCAAATGCTGCAAGCGGGAAGTATTAGAAGCCTTATTAATTCTGCTAGTACCGTATGCACCACACATTGCGGAGGAGTTGTACAAGCAATTGGGCAACACTACATCAGTATTAGACGCCGCTTATCCAACGTTGAATGAAGCCTATTTAATTGAATCAACCAAAGAATATCCGGTAAGCATCAACGGCAAGCTGCGAACCACAATGGTATTGCCTTTGGACATTCTACCAACAGAAGCCGAAGCCCAGGTTTTAAATGACGAAAAAGTGAAGAAATATACAGATGATAAACCTATCAAAAAGTTCATTTTTGTAAAGGGCAAAATGATCAACGTAGTGATATAAAAACAACATGTTTACTATACAGAAAAGCTGCATTTGTTTTTGCGGCTTTTTTATTTGCCTATCTTCATTCAATAAAAATGTTATCAAAAATTGAGAATTGAAAATCGCTGCAATGGCAATAATAACGGTGCTTTGCAAATAAAAAAACAAGCAACTTGTTCGTCTGCAACTTCTCATCATTGAACACAAAATCAAATCATGTCTGACAAAACAATACTTTTAATTGAAGATGATGCAGACATTGTTCAGTTGCTGCAACTGCATTTCACCGAGCCAAATTATCATCTCACTACATGCGATAATGGTAAAAAAGCTATCGAGCTTTTGACTTCCAATCAATATGGCTTAATTCTTTTAGACATTATGTTGCCCGATATTGATGGCATCGAAATTTGTAAATGGCTTCGTCAGAAAAAAATCCTTACGCCGGTCATCATGCTAACATCACGCGCAGAAGAAATTGATAAAGTGCTGGCGCTTGAACTGGGCGCTGACGATTATGTTACCAAGCCTTTCAGCGTGCGCGAATTAATGGCACGGGTTAAGGCAATGCTTCGACGCTTAGAACAGCCTTATGCAAAACAAAACGGTGGCAATACAGCGGATGAAATCCGCATTAAGAGCTTATTTATCAATAAAGAAAAGCGGCAGGTTGCCATCGGCAATCAGCCACTTGAACTCACTGTAAAAGAGTTCGATTTACTGTATTTGTTAGCCTGCAATCAAGGCAAAACATTTAGCCGGCAACAAATGCTGGAAGATGTTTGGGGCTACTCATTTAAGGGTTATGAACACACGGTAACATCGCACATCAACCGGCTACGCATGAAGATTGAACCCGATATTAACGAGCCGGTTTATATTTTAACCACCTGGGGCGTTGGCTACCGTTTTACCGAGTAATATGAAGACAACCATTTTTAAACGCATTGGCTTGCTTGTGTTCTCGCTCATCACCATTCTTAGCCTGCTGTTCATCATCATTACCTATTTGTCTGCCACTTATTTTTTTAATGCGAGCACACAGCTGGTAAATAAAGATGTTGCCGCACACATCGCCAAGTTTACATCGCCTTTTGAAGATAATAATATCAATAAAAACAAAGCCGATTCGGTATTTTACAATGCGATGGTAGTAAGCCCAAGCATCGAGGTTTATTTTTTAGATACTACAGGCAAAGTTATTTATTTTGAAGCACCCGATAGCGCCATCAAACTGTGGCAAATACCGCTCGCAAGTATCAACAAACTTATTGCTTCAAAGGGAGCCGCCTATATCACATCACCCGACCCCAAAGACCCGCAACACAACAAGATTTTCTCGGCTGCCGAAGTAATAAAAGACAATAAAAAGCTGGGTTATATTTATGTGATTCTTGGCAGCAAAGAATACAATACAACCAGCGAGCTTCTTTTTACCAGTCATGCCGGGATACTGGCACTGGAAGCATTTGCTCTTATTATTATTGTATCGTTTGCCATTAGCTTTTATTACATCAAACGGCTGCAACGCCGGTACAGTGCGGTTGTTGGCGTTTTGAAGGAATACAAACATGGCAATTTTGATGCGCGGTTTAATGAAGATAACAATGATGAATTTACACCCGTTACCTCATCATTTAATGCGATGGCAGAGTTGCTTTCGCATCACATCAACCAACTGAAAAATGCAGAGAATGAAAGAAAGAATTTTATCGCCAACATCTCGCACGATTTAAGAACACCATTATCCATTGCCAGCGGTTATGCCGAAACATTGATGAATGAACAAAAGAAAATCAGTGATGAAAAACAGAAAGAATACATGCAGTTGGTGATGAGCAAAATAAAGCAGGTTGAAAACATGGTGTTGCAATTGTTTGAGCTATCGCGATTAGATGCCAGTGATGCCAGGCCGGAAGAAGAGCCGTTTATTTTTTCGGAAATTTTGCAGGAAATAACCAACAGCTTTTCAATGTCGGCTGCACAAAAAAATATCCGATTAACTTGTGTGGGTTGCAATGAAGTGATCTGGATAAAAGGCGACATTAAATTGATGGAACGGGTGCTACAAAATCTGATAGGCAATGCCATTAAAAATACACCAGACAACGGGCAAATTACAATTGAATTAAAGCAGCAAAACGGGCAGCTTACCGCCTTGTTTAAAAATGATGGAAAGCCTTTATCGCAAGTTTTGTTACGCTGGATAAACAGCGATGAAAAAGCGAATGCTTTGCAGTCGCAAGCCAAGCCTCATGCGGGTTTGGGGCTGATGATTGTAAAGCGGATATTGGAATTGCACCGCTCGAAATTAATGGCAGAAAGCAAGGCTGAAGAGGGTAATTTGTTTTCATTCAACCTGCCGGTTTATCACGCCTGATAGCGGACACTTTTAGTACAATATGTGATGCCTTTGTGATACTTATTTGAGAGGTGGGCGAATAGTTTTGCTGTTAAAATTTATCTATGAAATCAGGCATTACCAAACTTTTTCAGCAAGCCGAACTTGTTGGGAAAATATCATTTTTAAAAGCCGTTTTATTCGCTTCACCACTGCTGTTGGCGTCCTGTCAAAAAGTAACCGGTCATCTTCCGGGAAACAAGATTGATGCTGATGTGGTTTATGTTGAAACCAACGATTTTTCCAATAATAATAATGCATTACTGGCGTATATAAACAAGGGAGATGGAAACCTGTTGCCGCTTCCTGGGGGCCCGTTTTATACCAATGGAGAAGGGGTTGGAAATCTGATGCAGAAGTTGGGGCCCGAAGATTCGGATTCGCAATTAAAAATCACCTCCGATGGTAAATTCTTATTGGCAATTAACCCTGGCACCAATACCATTGCGGTATTTGAAATTGGTGCCGATGGACTGCTTACGCCTGTGCCGGGTTCTCCATTTCCCTCCGGCGGACAAACACCATCCAGCATTGACATCAAAGGAAAATATGTGTTTGTGGTAAATAAGAGTACCGATTTTTCTCATCCCATTACACAAGCGCCTAACTACACCACATTTACTATTGATAACAACGGCAAACTGGCGCCTGTAGCGGGTTCTACATTTACTACCACCGTTGGCAGTTCTCCTGCGCAAGCTTTGATTTCTAATGATGGTAGATTTTTGTTTGGTGCTGATTTCCTGGGTTTTACACTGATGCCACCTGCTGGAACCTTGCGTTCTTTCAAGATTGATAAAGGAACTTTATCACCCGTTAAAGGAACACCTTATGCGGTGCCTGCGGGTAATGGCGGGGCGTTAGGTTTGTGGCAAAATCCAAACAGCAACACGCTGTATGTTGGCTTTCCGGTAGCAGCAAAAGTTGGTGTTTACAACATCAACGGAAGCACTGGCGAGCTTTCTTTTCAAACGGCTGTTAATGCAGGGGCCGCCGCCTGCTGGATTCGTAACAACAAAAAAGGCGACAGGCTATATGTGCTGAATAGTGCTGAAAATACGGTTGGTATTTATAACACAACCGTTCCTTCATCGCCTGTTTTGCTGGGTAAATTAACGCTTAAATACTCAGGTCCTCTGTATGCTGCCGGCAACGGTGCTATGTTTACCACCAGCCAGGCTTTCTCACTCAATTTTTCTTCAAACGGAAAATTTTTATATGTAGTGAGTCAATACACAAACCCTGATTTTACGGTTGGTAATTTCAATTATTTACATGCACTTTCTGTTGATGAAGATGGAATGCTATCTGAAACAATACAACCTGCACAATTACCCGTTCCGGCTACACAACGTCCGCAAGGCGTAGCTGTAAAAGAAATAAAAATCAGCAAGTGGAGTAATGATGTAAAAGGATAACATGATCTCTCTCCTCCAGTAAAAAAGAAGTGCTGTTAACAGCACTTCTTTTTTATTTATGGTAACTTTTTTAAGAACACAATATAGGTTGGGAAGTGATCGCTGTAGCCGCCGCGATACGTGTTGCCATCGTAGGTGCGCATGGGATAACCTTTGTATTTGCCCATATTTTCTACCATTAAATCTTTCTTAAATACATGCGGCTGATAAAAGAAGTAACCGCTTTGTTTTTTGGGTAGCCAGTTATAATTGATAATGATTTGATCAAACAAACTCCAGGCATCGTTATACGCTAAAGTTCCGATGCCACTTTTGTATAAATCAACCCAGGGATTGTACAATTCACCTTCGTTTACTTCATTTGTTTTCCCCTTTGCTTTCAATACTTGCGTAATACTTGGGCTGATGGGTTCGTCATTCAAATCACCCATCAAAATAATTTTTGAGTTGGGTTGAAAATGATGAATCGAATCAATCAAATTTTTATCAATTTGCGCGGCGGTAAATCTCCCCTCGCTGCTGCGCTCTTCGCCGCCCCGGCGACTGGGCCAATGGTTTACCAACACATGAACGGTATCACCATCCAGCACGCCTTTTACCCATAAAATATCGCGTGAAAAATAATAGCCCGATGTGCCGCTATGAATTCGTACCGGAAGCTTTTTACTTCGGATTACACTGAAATATTTTGGGTTGTAAAGAAAGGCAACATCAATGCCGCGCGCATCTTTTGAATCGTAATGAATAATTTGATAATTGCGGTTTTGCAAAATGGGATGATGAACCAAATCGTTCAGCACTGTGTCGTTTTCAATTTCTGCCAAGCCAATTAAAGCAGCGCCATCAACACTCATATCGCTACCCATTTGCGACAACACAGTAGCAATATGTGTAACCTTCTCGTTGTAACGCTGGCTTGTATAATTCCGTATTCCGTTGGGAGTAAAATCGTTATCATCAACGCTTGGGTTATCAGTTGTATCGTAAAAATTCTCGCAATTGTAAAAAGCCGCAATAGCAACCTTGTAAGTTTGTTTTTGCCCAAATAAACAATCTGTAAACGAGCAAAAAAGAAAAAGAAGCAATAGTTTGGTCATGAATGCAAAATAAGTTTTTCATCTTTTTTTACAGTAACCCAAACAAATCTTTGTAAAAAATAAACCGTATTGCTTGAAATATTATATTGCAACCAATCACCAAAACCACACATATGCAAAAGCTCTTGCTGCTTTGCCTTTGCATTGGTTTCTTAACAACTGCAAACGCTCAAAACGAACCGCCAAAGGATGCTACCGACACAGCCATTGTATCCATTGATTCTGCAAGTGTTGAAGACATAAAAAACAACTCGCCGGACAACATACCAACCATTTCATTGGATGATAATGATTTTCGTAATGCGGCCAATCCATCTGCATCTTCGCAACTCACTGCCGCAAGAGACCCGTTTTACAGCGAAGCGTCTTTCAATTTTAATTTCATGCGATTTCGTT
Source organism: uncultured Chitinophagaceae bacterium (assembly GCA_963790435.1). Classification (GTDB taxonomy): domain Bacteria; phylum Bacteroidota; class Bacteroidia; order Chitinophagales; family Chitinophagaceae; genus Ilyomonas. The sequence goes on along the minus strand of CAWBOI010000001.1, from coordinate 1,394,990 downwards.
TGCGGGGTTATGATGCCGGTTTATCAAGCGTTTATATCAATGGCATTCCGATGAATGGTTTGGATGATGGCTATGCCGACTGGAGTTTATGGAGTGGCTTGAATGATGTATTCCGAAGCCGCGATGCAAGCTTCGGAATCAAATACAATACGTTTGCTTTTGGCTCTATTTCAGCAACTACAAACATTGATGTTCGCGCCAGCAAGCAACAACCGCAAACGCTTGTGAGCACTGCGCTTTCAAACCGATTGTATCATCGTTCTGTTTCAGTAACACATAGTACAGGGTTATTGAAAAAAGGCTGGGCATTTAGTGTCTCTGCTAACTATCGGTATGCCAACGAAGGTTACGTGGCAGGCACATTTTATAATGGCGCCAGCTTGTTTTTTGCAGTGGATAAAAGGCTTACTGAAAAACAAACGCTTTCTTTCATTGCATTCGGTTCGCCTTCAGTAAATGGAAGAAGCGGAGCCACAACAGAAGAGATGATAAATCTTGCAGGATCACATTATTACAATGCAAACTGGGGTTATCAAAACGGCAGAAAGCGCAATGCCAGTGTAGCCAGCATTCACCAGCCGGTTTTTATGCTTTCGCACGAATACAAAATATCTACAAAAACAAACCTTGTATCATCTGTAATGTACTCGTTTGGTGAACGTTCTTTATCAAACATTGATTGGTACAATGCTCCTGATCCGCGACCTGACTACTATCGCAATTTGCCTTCTTATTACGAAGCCAATGATAACCCCGTTGTTGCTCATCAAATCAAAGCTGCTATGAGCAATAATGAAGACAAAAGACAATTGAACTGGGACAACTTTTATAACATCAATCGAAACAATCAAGCAACGATTGAAGATGCCAACGGCATTTCAGCTAACACGATCAGGGGCAATCGCTCTTACTATATTTTGGGTGAACGCGTTGTTAACGAACGGCGTTTTGCAGCTAATATAGGTGTGAATACATCAATAGGTGAACACATTCAATTGACGGCTGGTATTTCGTTTCAGTCGGCACGAAATCATTATTTCCAAAGAATCAATGATTTGCTCGGCGGAGAATTTTGGGTGAACTTAAATTCGTTTGCACAGCGCGATTTTCCGGATAATAAAAATGCGTATCAAAACGATTTGCAAAATCCCAACCGCATCATTTATAAAGGCGGTAAATATGGCTATGACTACAACATCAATATCAACAAACCGGAGGAATGGTTGCAGTTGGTATATCATGGAAACAAGATAGATGCTTATGCGGCAATACAGGTATCGCAAACCAAATACTGGCGTGTTGGCAATGTTCAGAATGGTTTGTTTCCAATACATTCATTGGGTAAATCAGCCCAAAATATTTTTGATAACGATGCTGCAAAAGGAGGCATCACTTACAAACTAAATGGAAGAAATTATTTGTACATAAATGGCGCGCTACTTTCCCATGCTCCTTACTTTGAAGATGCCTATGTTTCGCCACGAACGCGCGATGATGTACAGAACAATTTACGCAGTGAAACAGTGCAAAGTTTCGAAGGCGGTTATGTATTAAATGCACCTAAAATAAAATTGCGAATAACAGGTTATTACACTTCGATGCAACATGGTTTTAATGTGGCAACTTTTTATTACGACAACTATCAAACCTTTGTCAATTATGCATTGAGCAACATCAACCGGTTGTATTTTGGAAGCGAATGGGGTGCCGAAATAAAACTAACCAATCGCATTACCATCAACGCTGTAGCTGCTGTCGGAAGAGGGTATTACAACAGCCGCCAACATGCAGTTGTAACTATTGATAACACTGCGCAAACGGTAAAGGAAGCAACCGTTTATGCAAACAATTATCGTATTGCCGGAACGCCACAGGAAGCATATAGTGTTGGCGTTACGTATCGTTCGCCAAAGTACTGGTTTGTAAATGTAAAGGGCGTTTATTGCAATCAGATGTGGCTTTCATTCAACCCGCTTCGCCGCACGTATGCAGCCACAGACGGAACGGCCGATGTGAATAGTGATGCCACTAAAGCCATCATTGCCCAAACCCGCTTGCCATCCGCATTTGAGGCGAATTTTTATGCCGGTTATTCATGGCGCATTCGCCATTCCCATGGCAGTATAAGAAAGAAGCCGGTGTACGTAGTAATGAGCGCAAGCATAAATAATCTTACCAATAACAAAAGCATTATTGCTGGCGGTTACGAACAATTGCGATACGATTTTTCTGCTTCGCCAGAAACCAATCTCAAACTATTTCCACCTAAATATTACTACGCTTATGGTTTGAATTATTCCATCAATTGTACGCTGCGTTTTTAAAACATTTCTTTCTTCATTCTTAACCTGACTGTTTAATATTTTTGTTATGAAACTAAAGCTGCTTCCTGTTTTGTTTTGCCATTTTTTTATGTTGATGATTGTTGCCGTTGTATTCGTTTCCTGCAATAGGAAATTTGATGCGCCACCCTCATACATTCCACCGAATATTTCAACGAATACAACCATCCAAAACATAAAAGCAGTCGCATGTTTCGGGCAATGTTGATGCATTTACAAACGATGCGATTATTGGTGGTGTTGTGATTGCCAACGATTCAAGCGGAAACTTTTATAAGCAAATTATCATTCAGGATTCAACGGGTGGCATTGCTGTGAACATTGACGATTACAACCTTTATACGTCGTTCCCTATCGGCAGGAAAATATGGTTAAAATTAAAAGGCTTATACATGACCGATAACAGTGGCTTGCCTTATGTTGGAGCATCGCCGGATAATGCAGGTGCTCTATCTGGCATTGCCTCAAAATTGCTCGATAGCTTTGTGGTAAAAGGTGAAACAAATGTACGCATGACGCCAACCGTTGTTACAATAAATGATGTAAAAACAAACCCTGATAAATATGTTTATACCTTGGTTCAATTCAACAATGTGGAAGCAAAAGAAAGAGATACTTCTAAAACGTATGCTTACGCAACACCTACTGTAAAAGCCAGTGCAAGTATTACTGTGAAAGAGTGCAACAGTACAGACACATTGGTGATTCGAACAAGCGGCTATGCTTACTTTGCCAATGCAGCAGTGCCCAACTACAATGGCACACTTACCGCCATCTATGCCTATTATAAAAGTCCTTACAACAATAAAATAACGCCGCAGGTTATTCTTCGCGATACATCGGATGTTCAGTTCCGAAACCCGCGCTGCAACAGCGTTTCGCAGCCGGTTACACCCACGCTTACATCAATCAAAAACATTCGCGCGATGTACAATGGTGCTGCTGTTGTATTGGGAAACTATCAGGTTGGCGGCGTTGTTATTTCCGATGTTGCCAGCAAAAATATAAGCAGTGGAGGCGTAGTGTTGCAGGATGGCGAGCGTGGCATTTCTGTTTACTTCAGCACTCCGGTTTACTACAATATTGGTGATTCGATTGTAGTAACACTTACCAACGATACATTGTTGAACTACAATGGTTCACTTGAAATTAAAGTAGCAAAAAATGCGCTTCTGCCAACACCGGTTGCCGTGAATAAAACCGTTGTTCCTTCTGAATTAACAATTGATCAGCTTAAAAAATCTTTATCTGATATTGAATACACTTTAGTGAAAATAAAAACTGCTGCTGCCAGCGGAACAGCCACTTACAGTGGCAACCAAACGTTAATGGATAACACTGGAAGCTTGGCATTGTACACATCGCCTTCAGCAGTTTTTGCTACTTCGTTATTGCCAACTAACATTAATGATTGGACTGGCTATGGCAGCTTTTATAATACCACTCAACAATTTCAAATCCGCAATTTGAATGATGTGGCAATGGATACAATAAGCACACCTTCTGTTACTTCTGATTTGCTCATCTCTGAATACGTGGAAGGTTCTTCCAATAACAAATATCTTGAAATTTATAACGCTGGTTCTGCTGTTGCCGATCTTTCGCATTACAAATTGAAGTTGTTTAAAAATGGTACCACATCGCCAAGCAATACAGCAGTTTTAGATACCTTGTTTCATGGCTCAACTTTGTCTCCGGGCGGTATGATTGTAGTGAAGTTTCCATCTGCCAACTTGCAGTTGCTGCCAGGTGTTGTTGCACACAATTCTCCTGTTTGCGGCTTCAATGGCAACGATGCCATCACGCTTGAAAAAGATGAAGTGGCAATTGATGTGGTTGGAATGATTGGCGTTGACCCTGGAACCAGTTGGACTATATCCAATCAATCCAAAGCTGCGGTAGATCACACGATAAGAAGAAAGATTTTTATAGCCGCCGGAAACACAAACTGGGCTTTGTCTTCAGCCAACGAATGGATGATTTTTGATAAAGATGATGTATCAAACTTGGGCGTGAGATAGGTTTGTTTTTGCTCGTTTTTCAGTGTTTACTAAATATAAATAATTGGGGTGCAGATTTACTTGCCAATCGGCAGATGCGTCTAACAGAGTAGGATATACTTTTCATTGGCGAACTGCAACAATATGAAAAGGCGAATGGAAGCAGATTGGTGATCAACTACAATGAGTTAGAGAAGTGAATGGTTCGTATAATATTTGTGTTGGGGGTAGTGTTTGACAATCAGATATTCTGACCTTTTCAGGAGGCAATAAAAAGACTGTGTACTTAGCAAGAAATATTACAAACGACCCATCATCCAACATTACTATTCATGACCGCTAAACAAAAAGATTTAAAAATGAGTGCGCTCAAGAACAAACAATTAATGCAAGACATCTTTTCCGAGTTATCAAAAGTAATGATGAAGCCTTTCTCAATGCAATGGCAGACGACATGAAATGGATTTGGATAGGTTCGGAACGATGGGCAAAAACATTTAACGGAAAGAAGTCTGTTCTTGATGAACTTTGGAGTGCAGTAAAACAAACTTTAGTTCCACCTTATAAAGTGAATGCGCAGCGTTTTATTGCAGAGGATGACTATGTAGTAGTCGAAGCTATGGGTCAAAACAGAACGCCTGACGGTAAACAATATGAGAATAAATATTGTTGGGTATGTTTTATAAAAGACGAAAAAATACACAAATTGAAAGAATATATGGACACAGACCTTGTGACAAAGACATTTAGCGAAAACAGAACCTCTATCTAACATATTGAACCGATAAAGAACTACCGTCAACAAACGGCTTGGCAAAGAACTGGCTGACAAAACGCAGTATCAAGTTTTGTTTTGCTATTGTCTTTGGCTTCCGTTGGACATTATATATTCGGCAACCGAATAAAGAATGAACTTTAAAATATAAATTTAGCTACAGTTCTGTCTTGATGTTTTTCAAATACCAGTTCTTTGCCAAGCTTAATCCGTAAGCGGCAAGTTTACGATCCACCTAACTTTATCAAAAATAGTAAGCAATCTTTTACATGAAATTGACCATTATGACTATTAAGGTTTTCTCTTTCTTTTTTATACTGCTTTTTAGTGTAGCGAACCTCCGGGCACAACAAACAATCAAAAAGCAAAAGGCAAGTATCATTACATATAGCAATGAATCTGACCCTGCTTCAATTACACTTGCAGAAGATGTAAAAAATGAAACCATCCGAACCTGGAACGCTTATGTGAAATACGCCTGGCCTCATGATAATTTATTGCCCCTTTCAAAAAAATATCACGATTGGTATGCTGAGTCAATTAATATGTCTCCTATAGACGGCTACAGCACCTTAAAAATTTTGGGATTCGAAAACGAAGCCAAACGTATAGAGAACTTTGTGGTAGATAGTTTACGCTTTGATAAAGACATTTATGTGAAAGTGTTTGAAGTTGATATTAGAATTTTGGGTGGCCTGTTAAACATCTACGAGATGACAGGCAATAAAAAAGTCCTGCAAAAGGCACAGGATTTCGCCGACAGGCTACTTCCTGCATTCCGTTCGCCAACGGGTTTGCCTTATTATTATGTAAACTTAAAAACAGGTGCAACAAAAGGGAATATCGTAAATGTTGCTGAAGCGGGGTCCTATATTTTTGAATTTGGTCTCCTCAGTTATTATACTCAAAATCCCACCTATTACCAGGTCGCCAAAAGAGCCACTAAGAAAATCTATTCGATGCGGTCGAAAATTAATTTGTTGGGACGTGACCTTGATGTGGAAACCGGCAATTGGACACTTACCCAAAGTATGGTGGGTGCTTATGCCGATTCGTATTTTGAATATTTGTATAAATCATGGCTTTTATTTAAAGACCCTGAGCTAAAAAAAATGTGGGATGTACAGATTGCGGCGATCCAACAGTACATTGCTGAACCACGCAACGGAATGCTATGGTACGGTAAGGTGGATATGAATACGGGCGAAAAGCTGAATGCAGAAGTTACCCTTTGGGATGCCTATTTCCCGGCTTTGCTTGCTTTGTCAGGCGATTTGGCAAGAGCAAAAACAAGTCTCAACGCCTGGGATTTTCTTTGGGATAAGCAGGGTCTCATTCCGATGGTGTATGATTATAAAAAAGATTCAATCATCAATCCTTTTTACCAGCTTAATCCGGAAGTTATCGAATCTTCCTATTATTTGTGGCATTATACGGGGGATAGTATTTATTATAACAGAGTCAGGAAATATTACGGAGATATAAAAAAATATTGCAGAACCGAAATTGCCTATTGCCATGTGGAAGATGTAAGAACCAAAAAGCAGAAAGACGAAATGGAAACTTTCTTCATTGCTGAAAACATGAAATACTTTTACTTGACTTTCAGCAAGGATAAAAGCATTAATATTGACGATTATGTGTTTAACACAGAAGCCCACCCTTTTAAAAAAAGTAACTTCACCGTTGATGAAGCTAAACGTAGATTGGGGTTCAGGTGATTCAAAACCCAGCCGCCAACAATGGTGTTACCAACATGCAGGCTGATGAAAGGCGTCTTTCAACTTATGTTTTTTAATTTAGCGACACATCTGGCTCAACATTATAAATTTAGCTACCTGCAAAATCATCAACTTGTAAATATAAATTTGGCTTCAGTTGCCGCGCTGGACGGAGTTCTATTTCCTTCACTTCGGCAAGCCCTGTTTGTTAGCGGCAATTACTGTTTGATAATAACCACCTTTACCAAATCTTCATAACAACTATAAAAGCGAGCATCTATTCCCGCAACAAATTTTCTTACAAAAACAAACCCTACTCAACGAACTTCTATATTCATTAGGTGTATGTCCCAATTTGTTGTTTGAAGAAATGAAAGGCTGCGGATATGTAAAGTTCAGTTCATACGCTTCTTCGCTTACAGACTTTGATGGATTGAATATCTTTTCTTTCGCCACCTCAATCAGTTTTGTATAAACGTACTCCTTTGCGGTTTTGCCGGTTACTTTTCACCAGGTAGCCAAAGTAGTTGGGTGAAAGATGACTTGTTCAGCAAAATAACCAACTGTCGGAATGCCCGCTCCCTGTGGTTTTTTCAAATCATTTTTATAATAAAAACAAATCCTCTTTATTTTGTTAGCTAACAAAAACACGAAATTGTGATAAAAACAAAAGCAGTAAAATTTTGCATTTTACAACACTGCATTTTTTTAATTTTTATGCTACTTGCAACTACTTCGGCTTCGGCACAACAGAACAAGCATTACCTGCGCATTGCAAATATTGTGGTTGACTCTGCGCAGTTAGAAAATTATAAAGCAGCGTTGAAAGAAGGAATGGAAGCGGCTGTTCGTAAAGAGCCCGGTGTTCTTTCTTTATATGCGGTGTATGATAAAGAGCATCTAACACATGTAACTGTTTTTGAAACGTATGCCGGTATAGAGGCTTATAAACTACACATTCAAACACCACATTTTAAGAAGTACAAAAGCACGGTTGAAACAATGGTGAAGTCGCTTCAATTGACGGATGTGGTTCCCATCGCTATTGAGACAAAGAAAGGCATGTAAAAGAAGAATGAAACCCGACTGTCTATAAAATGATAGTGTTTGTTTTTGTCCTCTTTTTATTGTTAGATTTGTTGCAACGATTTGATTTGGCTGCTTATGATTTACGACCTCAACCATCCTGTTACTACCACTGCTTTGCAAAGAGGCAATGCCATTGCGTTTGAACATATTTATAACGAACATTGCGATGGCGTTTTTGCTTATTTCAAAAAGAAAACAACGGCTGATGATGCACTCGATTTGATGCAGACTACTTTTTTAAAATTGTGGCAATATCGTACATCCATTTCCGAAAAACATACCATCGGGCAGCAGTTGTTTCACATTGCCAAAACGGTTTTTATAGATTATCTGAGAAAAGAAAATAAGCGGGCGCATCTGGAAAAGGAAATGCAGATACAAGCCCAACACACCACTTACCTGCTTCCCGATTTTTCACCTTCCTTATCTTCTCAATTAACAAATTTATTGGCTTTAATGCCCGAACTGCGGCGCAAAGTATTTCAGTTGATTCGTTTGCAAGGCTATTCTTACAAAGAAACAGCGCAACTGCTCTCCATCTCTGTAAAATCGGTTGACAATCATCTTGTGAAAGCCATCAAACAACTGCGAAATGGAATTGTTATCAGCTTATTATTCCTGTTTGTTTTCGCCTGATTTTTTTATGTTTAGAGTTGGAATTAGGATAACATCATTGAGTTAACTCTAAATAATCACTCATTTATAATCTAAAATCTTCAATCTCTCTTCACAGAAATCGTATTCATTTATATCGTTGCTGCTCACTACCATCAGTTTGTTTTTGCAGTAATTTTCAATCAAATGATGGTACAGCGCAAACCCGGTTGTATCAAGGTTGGTGCAAGGTTCGTCAAGCAATAAAACGGGAACATCCGAAAAAATGGCCTGCGCCAGTTTGATGCGTTGCTTCATGCCGCTGCTGTAATAACGGATTTGTTTTTGTGCTGCTTTTTCTAACCCAACAATTTCTATTATTTCTCTAATCGAAACCGATGATAAGAGGGGCTTGAAAGCCGCATGAAATTGGAGAAATTCAGTTGCCGTCATTTCTTCAATTACTTCGAGGTAAGGTGCACAAACGGCAATATGCTGAAACACTTCGGCCTCATTTATTAAACCATTGCTTTTCTTCCATTCAATCTTTCCTTCATTCGCAGCAATGTTCGCTGCAATCACTTGCAGTAAAGTGCTTTTGCCACTTCCATTCGGACCAATGATGGCATAGCTTCTACCTTGTTCAAACGAATAATTTACCCTACGAAAGATCCAATCTCTATTAAAGCGTTTGCCAGCATTCAAGAGTTGGATGATCATGGATGATTTGTGAATTGTGATTGTTGATTTATGAATACAAGAGCAGGAAGTTTAAACAAAAACAAACCCTTCTTACAACAGGAAGGGTTTGTTTTTGTTCTTGCCCTTTTCCACTTGTGGAGAAGGGTTGGGACGAGGTCTTTATTTCTTTGTTTTGTCTTTCAACGCCTGCATCTTCTTTTGTGTTTCCACCGTTTGCTGAAAGCGTTCCTGCCACTTGCTTTGAGGCTTTTTCGGTTGCTTGCGCTTTACTTCAATTTCAGCCAGTATTTTATCGTGGTTGATAATGTAATTCTGAATCACAAACTGAATACCCAATGTGATTAAGTTCGATACCGTATAATACCAGGTAAGCGCCGCCGGAAGCCGGTTAAAAACAAATAACAACACAAATGGAAAAATGTAGGGCATATACTTCATGGCAGGATTGCTTTGGTCGGGCGTCATGCTCATGTTGTAGAATGCAATAAAGAAATTGGTGATAACCGCCGTTAAGGTAAACAAGCTTACATGATCGCCATAATTAAACGGAACACTGAAAGGCAGCTTTGCAATCACATCATAAGTTGATAAATCGTGCGCCCACAAAAAGCTTTGCCCGCGCAGCAAAATATTACTGCTGAAAAAACTGTACAACGCAAAGAAAATGGGTATTTGTAAAAGTGCCGGAATGCAACCGCCAAGTGGATTTACGCCAGCTTCTCTAAAAATCCGCATCTGGTCCATTGCATACGCCTGCTGGTCGCTGCCATGCTTCTTTTTTAATTCAGCCAATTCGGGTCGCAGCACTTTCATTTTAGCACCACTTAAATAACTAGTGTAGGTGAGGGGCGATGTTACCAAACGGATAAACAAAGTGAGCAACGCAATCACCCATCCGAAATTTTTGATGAACGAAGCCAGGAAATCGAACACCGGCATAATAATCCATCGGTTGATGTATTTTACAAATGAATAAATGCCCGAACCCAAATCCACAATTTCCTCCATGTGGTTGCCATATTTTTTCATCGTATAAAAAGCGTTCGGCCCATAATACAACTGCAAAGGCACGGTAATGTTGGGTGTATTAGGCGTTGCAATCTGCATGTCTGCAGAGGCAGCATACAACATACGAGAACTGTCGGGTTGCGAATTCATCTGCGCTTTACCACCGCGCTTAAATTTATCTTTAGAAATAAGAGTGGTATTGAAAAATTGTTGCTTGAAAGAAAACCAATCTAACGGATTTTTAAAGTCTTTACTTGCGCCGCCTGTAGCACGGTCGAAGTCGTAGCCATCATTGGCATCGTAATAACAAAGACGTGATTGTTCTTTTTCGTAAGTGCCGGAATATTGATGCTGGTGTATAGAAATATTCCAGTGAAAATTCAACACATTATTGGTGAGTAATTGATTGGCACCATTCATATTGATGTTCCAGTCAATCATATAATTGTCCGGACGAATGGTGTATTGATGAACAATACTTTGCCCGTTGGCACCAGATAAAGTGTAAGAAAGTGTTTGACTGCCATCGGCATTTTTGGTAATTGCGGAAGGCGTAAAAAGCAAATTCGATGTTTCTGCACTTTTGTTGTTGCTGGTGTTAATGGTGTAACCCATCGCATCGGTTTTTCCACCGGAAAGCAACACAGGCGTGCTGTCTATGGATTTAAAATTTTTGAGTTGAACGCTTTTTATTTGCCCGCCCTTATTGCTGAACGTTACGCGCACCAGGTTGTTTTCAACCACCGTAGTTTGCTCAGTGCCAATGCCATCTGTTTGAAAAGAACCAGCCTGTTCCTTACGGGTAAGGGAATCGGTATGTAAAGAATCCTGGTAAGCTACTGCCGGATCAACGGGTTTTATTTTTGCCCTATTTACGTTGTTAATTGAATCCTGAGCTTTTGCTTCTGCAGCTTTTAACACAGCTTGTTGTTTACTGGTGTACCAGAAATACACAAAAAACAAAAGTCCCAACAACACAAAACCAATGACGGTATTTTTATCCGCTTTCATTTGACTTGAAAAAAATTTGAGCGGCAAAGGTAGGGTTTGAAGCGGGAAGTTGAGAGGTGTGATTCGATGTACGGTGTTAGATGTATGATGTGGGAGGTGAGATAGGAGATGACAGATGACGGATTAGAGATAACAGTTGATAGATACCTAAAAGTTCATCTTTTGTTTTTGTACGAAAAATTATGTGCTGATTTTGCTTTCCTTTCTGTCACCTTATTTCTGTCAACTAACAACTGTCATATCCCCGTCATCTCTCAACTGTCAACTATCTTTACAACATGACGAACAAAATTGTGGTTGCCATTACCGGCGCAAGCGGCTCTATTTACGCAAAATTGTTGTTGGATAAATTAGTGCAAAACCAAACCCAGTGGCAGGAGCTAAGCGTGGTGATGAGTGCCAACGCAAAAGAAATCTGGAAAACGGAATTGGGTGATGAGAGTTATAACAATTATCCGGTTCGGTATTGGGACAAATATGATTTTTCGGCACCGTTTGCTTCGGGTTCGGCAAAGTATAATATAATGATGATTGTGCCTTGCAGCATGGGAACCTTAGGAAGAATTGCAAGCGGAATGAGCGATGATGTGATTACCCGTGCCGCCGATGTAATATTAAAAGAACGGCGCAAACTGATTTTGATGCTGCGCGATACGCCTTATAATTTGATTCATATTAAAAACATGGAAACGGTAACGCTTGCTGGCGGAATTGTTTGTCCCGCAACGCCTTCTTTTTATAGTCGTCCTAAAACCATTGAAGAAGTAGCGGCAACAGTGGTGAATAGGATGCTTGATTTAGCAGGATTGGAAGTTGAAAGTTATCGCTGGGGAAAGTGAGTGAAAAAATTCTATTGTCTTTTGTTTTTGCTCATTTTTAAACGGTCATGCCAATTTTTTGCTGTTTTGCAATTGCTCTATAAATACTACCATTGATTGCAAATTCGCAAACTACATCTACCAAAATATCAGGTCCCCATTTGGGGCCATTGTTTACATTTCCACCCAAAACATTTGGTATTGTAAGATCAGTGGTAATGTGTGAGCTTGTCTAAATTTGATTTCCATTCATCACATATATCTTTCTCAATGTAACTTCTAAAGGCAGCGGCAAACTATTTTTGAAATATATTTGAATAGAACATTCAAGCCCGCTTCCATTGCTATTTTGCATTGGCATAAAATCTCGGTTTAGAGAAGCGCTCATAAGTAATGAATCGTTGCTTATAATGATTCCAGCCGGACTAAGCCGCAATGAATTTGCAAAGGCAACATTGGTTTGCATACTTCCGTCTGTTTTGTCTTTCCTGCAACCATTGAAGGCAAAGAAAATAATCAATATAATAAGAATTTTAGACATCATATTAGCGATAATGCAACTCCTTTTCATACAAATTGCGTAACCGTTTGTTGGTTCCGGTGAAAATATAATCAATGGCCAATCCTAAGTAAGATAGATTGGCCGAATACTTACCTGAACTTTCAGGTTTACCTGTTACAGTAATGGTATAATCTCCATTTACCATTTTAGTAGAAGAAAAATTTGCCAATAAATTAAAGCGCAAAAAATTATCGTTCTTTAATAGGAAAGAATATCCTCCACCAATGTTGTAATTGATCCAGGGCTTATAATTGTTTCCAATGGTCAGATTGATTTCATAAACAACAACATTTTGCCCGTTAACATTGGGATAAGTAGAGCCGGTGCCATCGGAAATATCATCAGGATAAAACCGCACATTAATGCCAGCTATCGCACTCCAATGGTTTTTATTTTTGCACTGCCATCTTTTTTCAAACCATATCGGCGCACTTATATAAAAATCATATTCTCTGGTAAGCGCACCATTGTCGTTCACATTAACTTGTAGTTGCGGATTGAAATCTTCTTTATGAATAAATACATTGGCGTTCCTCGCGCTTGCGCCACCATGCAAACCGATGACAAGTGAATAATTTTTATTGAAATTGATATGATAGTTTCCGCCGGCTTCTATGCCGTGCATGATGGTAGAAGTAAGAGCATATTCGCCCGATTCTTTTGTAATCTTAGCTTTTTGGGATAAATAAGGGATCACCGAAAAACTAAAATGCGAGCCGCTAAACAAAGTTTTTTCAACCAATGCATTGCGCACGCTGTCTCTTTTTTGTGCAAAAACAAAAACGGAAATCAGAACGAGAATATGGAATAAAAAACATTGCCTCATAAACTGTTTTAAATTCCATCATTAATGCATCGCCATCGTCATTTCGCTTTCCGGCTCTGCTACCTTGGCGTTTTTTTGCCAGATAAAAAAGATTATAAACAGCACAATCAATATAGCAGGGAAGGTCATCATTTTCAATAACGACTGCTGACCAGTGGCCAGTTCCAGTGCATTTCCGGTAAGCCCATTGGCAGAGTTGGCTGCACGGGCACTATCAATCCAGCCACCAATAATAGGCTGAAAGATGGCACTGGAAAACATACCGACACCGCCTACGATAGACATACCCAACGCGCTGCTACGTGGCACTCTATAGGCTACCGAACCAATCATTACCGGCCAGAAATAACAAATGCCAACAGCATATACAACCGCTGCCACATAAGCCATAGTGCCTGTAACGCTGCTGAGTAAATAAATGCCTATAGTTGCAAAAATAGCTCCCATCAGAAGCACACCCGTCTGTCCCATGCGACCTACCACGGGGCCGGCGAAGAACCTACCTACTGCAGAAATGCCAGTGGTTAAAGCCAAAATCAGCATTGGTTTTGCGCCACTGGCTCCTAACACAATACTTACCCACTGGCTTGGACCAAATTCCGATATAGCAGTAAGCGCCATACAGAAAAACAGGAAAATATATACGGGACTAAGCATTGCCCTGAAATTTTCTTTGAAAGAAGTTGCTTCTGCTGCGAGTGCTTTCGGAAATGTTTTGCCAAAAAACAACACCGCATACAATACAGTCGGGATCATGGTTACCCACATCTGCGCCTGCCAGCTCATTCCCATCTTTGTCATAAAGTAGGAGATGAGCGAGCCCACCAATATGCCGCCCGGAAACCACATGTGAAACCGGCCCAGCATTTTTTGCATCGTCACGCCCGAATACATATCGGCAATCATCGGGTTGCAGGATGCTTCAGTGCATCCGTTGCCAACGCCAATAAAAAGTGTTGAAACCAGCAACGTGGTGTAGCCGCCAGCAAAAATGGTTGACAAAATGCCGATGGTGTGGCATACAAAAGCCACCTGCATAATGCGTTTTGGACCAACGGTATGATATACTAACCCGCCGATAATCATAGCAATGGGAAAGCCTAAAAACCACATCGAGTTAATAAACCCAAGTTGTTCAGCAGTTAAATGAAAGCTATCTCCCAGTTGCTTCAAAATACCGGCGCGGATAGAAAATGTAAAAGCAGTGGTGATGAGTGCAAAGCAGCTTCCGTTAAACAAAGCGCTTTTTTTAACGTTCTCGTTCATTCAAATAAGATTTTTAGTTGTAAGCAATCGGAATAGAATTACATAAGAATTAGCGTGTCGCAATATAGAACAAATTGTTTTGTGCAGGATAAGATTACCAAAGCGATTTTCATCAATTATCTGCGCATGTCTTCATCTTCTTTATATTTTATTCCGGCTTCCCGTCTTATTGTGTCTAACACTTCCATCAGTTGCAAGGTATCATCGTGTGTCATCTCCGGGCTTTCAGTTAAGCCTTTTTGCAGGCAATCGCACACATGCTGCGCTTCATAGTGATAACCATGCCCGCCCTCTCTTTCAACCGGAATGATTTGTTTAGAATCGGGCTGACCAGGATAATATTCAATGACCGCATCAGGAGAATAAAAACGATGTGTGAGTTTTATGCGACCTCCAGTTCCGTTGATATTAGCTTCTGTGGCAAGATTGGAAGTGAATGTTGAAAATAATTGTGCAATGGCGCCGTTATCGTACAGCAATGTTACAGCGCATTGTTCATCAACACCAGTTGAAGCAGGTGTCATGAAAGCCTTTACTGCACTGGGTTTGCCGAGTACACTTGTTGCCATAAATACGTTGTAAATGCCAATGTCGAGCATGGTTCCACCAGCGAGTGATGGATCGAGCAAGCGTTGCGGAACGGGCGGTTGTGGTGCAAAACCAAAATTGATCAACACCGATTTGATTTCGCCCAAAATATTTTCTTTCAATAAGCTTTGCAGCTTTTGATAATTGGGCAAAAATTTAGTCCATAAAGCCTCCATCAAAAACACTTTTTTCTCTTGCGCTTTTTCAATCATCTTTTTTGCCTGCGCATAATTTACGGCAAAGGCTTTTTCACAGAGCACGGCTTTGTTGTGTTCTAAACAAAGCATGACGTTGTTGTAATGTTCGCTGTGTGGTGTGGCAATGTAAATCACATCTACGTTTCCATTTTGCACCAATTCCTCGTAACTGCCATGCGTGTAAGCCACGGGAATGTCTTTGGCAAAAGCGTTGGCAGATTCAATGCTGCGTGCACCGGCAGCTACCAAAATGGCATCATCAACCAACTGTAAATCAAGAGCAAATTTTCGGGCAATGCGACCGCATCCTAACACGCCCCAACGTATTTTATCTGGCATCATCAATGGTTATTTGTGAGAAGCAAATGTAGTGGTGAATGATTTTGTTTTGAACCGCGAGGGTGTAAAGACGCAAAGAAAATGGGCAAAACCAAACTTTGCGTCTTAGCGGTTCAATTTAGCACTCGCATAAAAAGCTCAATTCTTTTCTGAACGTTGAAGAGTGCGACGCAACGATGTTTAACCGGAGAGATATAGCCCGGTACATAAAACTGTATTTTGTATTTCTTTCTCGCAGCTTAAAGCTCATAGCTCGCGGCTTTTTATAACAATTGCAAATCCGATTTTTCTACTAATTTGCTTACATGCAAACCGGAAGAAAAACATTGTTTGTTTTTGCACTAATTATGGGCTTATGCTGGATGAAAAGCATTGCGCAACCTACACAATTGCCTTCCTTGTTTGGTGAGCTGGATGCACAAAAAGAATATCAGAAAAACTCGGTGTTACAACGGGGCGAAAGTCCTGAAGCGAAGATTCGAAGTCTTATTTCTATCAAGACTTCTATTAGTAAAAAAATATGTTTCGTTGGCGAACCAATTATGGTAACGTATGAATTGTACACGGCTGTTTCGTGCCATTCAAAAGTTACGAAACAAGTGGCGTTTAGCAATTGTAGCGTGATTGAAATGACATCGGTTGATGAGCCTGATAAAACAGTAAAAGAAAACGGCGCTATTTATCGCGTGCAACTGATTCGGAAAGTTCAGTTGATTCCTTTGCAGGCAGGCAATTTGGAAATTCCGCCGGTAACGATTAGTAACGATGTTGCTTTTTCTACGGTTGAAAATCTTTATGCTGAAAAAAGTTATACGGCAGAAGTGAGCAGTGTGCAAAGCATTGTTACCGTGAATGCTTTGCCTGCCAATCAGCCTGAAGATTTCACGGGTGTTACGGGCAAGTTCAGTATCACTGCAAAAGCAGACAGCACCGAAATTGCAGCCGGTGACAATAACCGTTTACGGGTAACCATTTCCGGCGCGGGAAACATTGAAGCTGTTACTGAACCTAAAATAAACTGGCCTAAACACAGCCAGCATTTTGACGTGATAGACAGCCAGCATATCAATCGTTTTAACTTCCCCGAAAGCGGCGATAAAACCTATATTGTTCCGTTTATTATTACGCGGAAAGGACGAACCTCAATCCCTGAAATTTCGTTTACTTACTTTAATACCGAATTGAAAAAATTTGAAACAGTGAGTACGAAAGAAATTCCGTTGCTGATAAAAAATGCGGTAAAAGCAAAGAGTTCGCTGGTGTTGGTGCAAGATGATCTTTCCAACAAAAAATATTTATGGTTTGTGCCTGGTATTGCTGCTATTGTTGTTGTGGTTTGGCTCTTGTTGGATCGAAAAGAAAAAAAAGCGGCAAAAACAAAAACAACATTGGCATCAACAGAACTTAAAAAAGAAACGGAAGCGAAAGAAGTTGAAGTGGTAAAGCCTGATTACCATTTGCTGCTGCAAGCTTTGAACGAAGCGGAAGACAATGTAACTTTTTTTACCAATGCAAAAACGTTGTTGATAAGCGCTTTGCAGTTTACGCTTTCGCCAAAGCAAAGTGATGAAAACATCTTATTGAAATTACTGCAAAACCAAAACGATGCATTGGCAGCAAAAGCAGAAAATGTGTTGCTAACCTGCAACCGAAGTTTGTATTCGCCGGTAGAAGATGAAGCTACCCGAAACAAAGTAATTGAGCAACTGAGTGAAGTGATTAAAGAGCTTAATAAGCTTTAATCAGTGTATTTATAACCCATGCCACGCACCGAATGAAAGTGAACCGGGTTGCGGCTGTCAGGCTCAAAATACTTGCGAAAATTAAGTATAAAATTGTCAATGGTTCTTGTAGTAGGATATACATTGTAACCCCAAACCACCTGCAATATTTTTTCGCGCGTAACCACTTCGCCCCGGTTTTCAATCAAGAGTTTTAGCAGCATCGCTTCTTTCTTGCTTAACTCTACTTTGCTCTCATTCCAGGTGGTTGCTTCCTGTGCTTTAAAATCAATTTTGTTGCCTGCAAATTCATACGTATCGCCAATGAGTTCTTTGGTTTGGATTTGCTTGTTTTTTTGGATGAGTTTGTTTACGCGAAGAATCAATTCTTCTAAGTTAAAAGGCTTGGTCATGTAATCATCTGCGCCTTTTTTCAACCCCAATACTCTGTCGGCTCCGGTGTTCTTTGCGCTTAGTATCAGCACGGGCACATCCAGGTGTTGAACGCGTATGTTTTCGGTAATCGAAATGCCATCCACTTCGGGCAGCATAATATCCATAATTACCAGGTCAAAATATTCGTTCTGTATGGCTTTCAAAGCCTGCGAGCCGGTGAAAGCTGATGTGATCCCATAGCCTTCCAATTCTAAATTCAGCTTCAGTGCTTCATGTAAATTTTCTTCATCTTCTACCAATAAAATATTGCCTTTTGTATCTTTTAGCATGGCTTGTTGGTTTGTGTTTTAGTTAAAACGTAACTGTAAAAATACTTCCCTTTGGCGTATTGTTAGTAACCCGAATATTGCCGTCCAAACTTTGTACAATTTGCTTACAAATGAACAAGCCTAAACCTGTACCTTTTGTTGTGCGCGTTTCCTCGCTGCCCACGCGATAAAATTTATCAAACACTTTCTTTTTTTCACTATCAGGAATGCCAATACCTTCATCTGACACCGATAAAATAAGGTTGTTGTTTTCTTTCTTCAATTTAACTTCTACCTTGGTTTCTTTTGTTGAATATTTAATAGCATTATCGAGCAGATTGCTGATAAGCAATTGTAAAAATGTTGTTTCTGCTTTGACTTCAATCCCTTCCTGAATATCGGATTGGATGTTGCGTTGCGGAAAGCGGCTAACATATTCCTGCACTGTATCTTGAATCAGATCACTTACATCAATCCATTGCTCACCCACCTGATACGCACCTGCTTCCAGTTGTGAAGAAACGAGAATGTTGTTGGTTAACGTATTCAACCTTGCCGTTTCCTGCAAGCTATTGCCGATGAGTTTTTGCTGTTGCGCTTCTTCCAGCTTTCTTTTTTGCAGCGTTTCCAAATTCAGTCGGGTAACCGCAATGGGTGTTTTGAATTCATGTGTAACTGCCATCATAAAGTTCTGCTGTTGCTGCGACAAGCGCAATTGCTTTCGTGTTGCGCGATATACGAATACAGCGCCAACCAAAATCAATAATAAAAAGGTTGTGCCTTCGCCGATGTATTGTGATGTTTTGCGGCGTTTGGCATCTTCTATCAACTGCAAGCGTTGTGGAAAATCAGGTTCCTCTTTTTTCAATTGTTCCAAACGGTATTCATACATCTGTTGGTTTTGGCGTTGCAATTCAGAATACCAAAATACCAATGCCACAAGAATGTAAATGAGCAAAAACCAATACGCAATGGTTATCACTGCCAGCTTGTGTTTTTTCATTGTTTTGATGGATGACAAGGTTTGTTTTTGTTTGATTTTTTATTACAAAGTAACGTTGGGAAATGTTGTTTTCGTCATTCCGCTCCCGTAGTACTGCGGGGGCCCTCAACACTAACTCAAACCTTCATCGTAATTGCGAGGGCTTTGTGCGGAATATGATGATTCATTTATGAAGATAATAGAATGTAACAACATCTTTACAACAGAATTACTTGTTCAAATTATCAAGATCAGATTTCGCACAAAGCCGCCTGCAAGAGCGATTATTGTGCAAAACCAAACGGCGTCCCCAACAGTGATTGTTGGGGCGGAATGACGGGAAATTTGCTTATTAATTAGCCTATCATTTGTCATCCAACTACTCAACCAATTCGTCCCTCTTATCTTTGCCCGCAAAATAAAATCATGGAAGGAATACGGGCCGACGAAAGCTTTACGGTAATGAATGAAATTGTATTGCCCAACGATACCAACACTTATGGAAACCTTATGGGTGGGCGTTTGATGTATTGGATGGACATTGCTGCCGCAATGGCTGCCAGCAAGCATTGTAAAGGACCAAGCATGACGGCAAGCGTTGACAACATTTCGTTTAAAACGCCTATTAAACTGGGCAATCTTGTGCACATAGAAGCGAAGCTCACAAGGGCTTTCAATACATCAATGGAAATTCATTTGCGCGTTTGGGGCGAAGATTATGAGCACAAATATGAAAGCAATGAAGCCTATTTTACTTTCGTTGCATTAGATGCCAATGGCAAGCCGCGACCTGTACCGCCTGTGGTTCCCAAAACCAAAGAAGAAGAGGTGTTGTATGAAAGCGCATTGCGCAGAAGACAAGTGCGATTGATATTAGGTGGTAAAATGAAACCCGACGAAGCTGCAGAATTGAAAGCTTTGTTTTTATAGGAAAATAAGCTGCAAGCTGTTAGCTACGAGTGCATTTCCATCAATGTTTGTTTTTGCCTGTTTTTTTCTGCTTGCAGCTAATAGCTCGTAGCTCAAAGCTCACCGCTCGGAGCTTATCATTCATACTTATATTCCACTCTTCCTACCAACTGTTGTTGCTTGTTGAACAACAGTTCTTTTTCTTTCAATCCATTGCTGTTATAAGTGTATTTCCAAACCAAATAATTGGTAGTTCCATTGGGCACTTGCGTCATTTGAGAAACATTACCAGTTGCATCGTATTCAAACAAAAAATCAGGAAGCATTTTGCGCAAGCGAATGTTAAACCGAACAATATCGGTCAACTGATTATTGGTATTGTAATAGTAATAATAGGTTTCAGCAACATGCCCTTTGCGTGTCCAGGTTTCCTGTGCCACATTGCCCCCATCATAAGTAAACGAAACGATGGTAGTGTCTCTCTTGTCTTGTATCCGAAGCATTCTTTGTGGTTTGTTTTCATCGTACAACCATTGATGAATTTCGGTAGAATGGCTGTTCATAAATGCATCATCAGAAGTAGTAGTAATAATACTGATGTTGCCAGCCGCATCATAACTATATTTAGCAATGCTCAACACATTGGTGCTGCTGTCTTTGGTTTGAACGAGCTTGCCATTGCTGTAAAAATTGATAGATAACAAATCGCCGGTAGAAGGATCGCTTGAGGTAATAGTGATGGTACGAAAATCAGGCGCGATGCGTTGTTCGAGTTTGAAATTATCAACCGGCTGGTTGCCATTAAAAGAGGTTGCCGACACCTGTTTGGTATGTGCTGAAACCAAAGCTGCATACTGCTTTGCGGCTGCCTGCATGGCTACAATATCAGTGTAATAATATTGACTATATGCCGAAAAAAAACTTCCAGATAATAACAAAAACGAAATCAGTTTTATCCATTTCATGCAGCAAAAATCTTTCATTTATGCAGTAAACGAAAAAACAATCTTGATCGGATAATCATCATCAACAATAACGAACACTTAACTACTTACGGGTGTTGTATGTGGCTTGCCTGTTCAACAACTATGGACGTTTGTAAATCGTCCATTTTAGAAATCTGAACAAAGAAGGTAGTGCCCCCGTTTTCGATGCTTTCAAACCAAATGCGTCCATGGTGCTTTTCAACAATTTGTTTGGTGATGGATAAACCCAAACCAAATGTTTTTTCGCCCCCTGTTCCTACGCGTTTGGCTTCAGTAAACGCATTGAAAATTTTATCCTGATATTGTTCAGGAATGCCGATGCCTTCGTCCTTTACTTTTATCAGCACATGATGTTCGGAAAGAGAAGCGCTCACTTCAATACAACTGCCGCTGGGACTGAATTTGATGGCATTGGTAACTAAATTTTGGATCACGCGGTTTATTTTTCCGTTGTCGGCATAAATCAAAGCTTTCTGCTGTGAAGTTACCAGTTGAATACGCTGGTTTTTTTCACTTGCCTTCATGCCCAATAGTTGTATGCTGCCCGCCAGTAATTCGTTCGCATCAACTGCCTCAAACACATATTTTACATCGGTGTTTTCGGCAATTTCCAGTATGCTGTTGATGAGTTGATTGCTTTCCATACAGGCGCTGCGAATCAGTTCCAGATATTCGCGGTTGTCTTCTTCATATTCATATTCTTTCAGAACCACGCCTGCCAATGTATGTATGGCTGACAGCGGATTGCGCAAATCGTGTGCAACCACATGAAGGATGTGTTGTTTTTCAATATTCTGCTTTTCCGAATCGGCTAACGTTTCGTTCAGCAAAGTTTGTTTTTGCCGTATTTCTTTGTTCAAAAGCATTAGTTTCTGAACGCTTTTTTTCGATTTTTTAAAATGTATAAAAACCATAATTGCCAACGCAGCCGATAGCAGACTGAAGATAGAAACCGCCCACAAGAACCCTGTTTTGATTTCATTGTTTTTTTTCAGCAGGCTCACGTTGTAGCGTGACTGCATAAGACTCATCTGATCCAAAATATCCCACTCCAATGCTGGTTTTTGCTCATCTGTTTTACTGGTCAGTTGCTTATACGCATTCAAATACAACCAGGCTTTTTGCGGTTGATGAAGTGAAGTGTAATACTGGCTCATCATGTCATTCCATCTGATGGCAACACTCCTGTTGTGAATGGTGTCCAAGCCTGTTTTTACCTGAAGAAGCGTGTTGTAAAACTGCGGCGTTTTCATTTCATCATAGTACAATTCTGCCAGTTGCTGCTGCGTTATCAATGCATTTTCGTTGGCATAATTAGGCTGACTGTTAATGGCTACACTTTGCCCAAATATTTGTTCTGCTTTCTCCCATTGATGCAATAAAACATAAGCCTGTGCTAAGTTTCCATAGATAACGCCTAAACTCTCCCGTCTGTCATGTATTTGACTGCTATCTACAGGTTCGGCCTCTTCACATAATTTTACTGCTTCTTCCAGATACAGTTTTGCGCTGTCGACCTTTTTTTGTTTTATAAAACAAATTCCGATGTTATCAAACACACCTACATTAGCCATTTGCATCTGCCAGGTTTTGTTTTTGCCCGTAATTTCTTTCAGTCCTTTTTTGTAACCAACAATTGCTTTTGCATAATTTCCTTCTTCATATAAAAACATGTTCAGGTAGTTAGTTACCGCTTCGGTAAGTGTAGAATCGTTCGCTTTATCTGCTTCCACACTGCCGTTGTAATAATAGTAATAGCAGTCTTTGTATCGCTTCATAAAATAAAGCGAGTGCGCTTTATTAATGTAACCGATAGCTCTTTCTTTATGAAAAGTATTTTCAAAACGCGGTTGGTTCACAATGGAAAGCAATGTGTCGGCATAAATCAGTTGCATAGAGTTGTTGCTATCATACCGATAATAGTTAGATAGATAGGTGTAATACAATACACTATCCGCAATATTCTTATTCTCTGTATTTTTAAAAACAGCCGTTATTGCAACCAAACCATCATGTGAAAAAGAATACTGGCGCTCGATGTTAACAAAGCTGTATTGCAAAGCGGTATTGGGCAAAACTGCTTTGCTGTTACGACATGATAGTAAGAAGCAGCACCACAGAACTAAAACAATGATTCTCCTAAGCATATATTTTAATGACTAAGACAGCCTAAAAGTAATTAAGTAGTGTATGGAATGATAAGGAAGGAAAACATCTTAAGCGAAAATTAATTTTCAGGCAAAACCAAACTTAGAATTGAAGGGTAAATGTTGTGCCTTCGCCCACGGCGCTTTGCACTGCAACAGAGCCTTTGTGCAGTTGCATGATTTGCTTGCAAAGACTTAAGCCAATGCCGCTGCCGGTTTTCTTTGTAGTAAAAAAAGGAATAAAAATTTTATCCATTACTTCTTTATCCATGCCTTTGCCGTTGTCGGTAACTTTAATCATCACTTTGTTGTTGCTGTTTACCGTTCCGATTAAAGAAATAACAGGAGC
Organism: uncultured Chitinophagaceae bacterium; assembly: GCA_963790435.1. GTDB lineage: Bacteria > Bacteroidota > Bacteroidia > Chitinophagales > Chitinophagaceae > Ilyomonas. The sequence continues at coordinate 1,371,354 of CAWBOI010000001.1, read as the reverse complement.
GGCTTTTTCTTTTACAGCATCAATAGCGTTGGTAACTAAGTTAATAAGCACTTGTTCAACTAAGTTAATATCGGCTTCCAACTGCAAAGAAGTATCTTTTAAAATAATGTCAAGCTCAATGTGCTTGGCATCTAAAGTGGGTTCCATCAGTTGATATAAATTTTCAAACACATCTCTTACATAAGCCGTTGTTAAGCTAAGAGTTTGAATGCGGTTTAAGTTGCGATAAGTATCAACAAACTTCAATAAATTTTCGCTTCTGCGGTGTATAGTGTCAATGCCGGTTTGTAAATCATCAACCGAGCCGTCGTCATTAGTTAATTGCGGCAAAGACTGATGCAGCCTGTCTTTCAGCATTCCAGCTAAAGAAGAAATGGGTGCTATCGAGTTCATAATTTCGTGTGTAAGCACACGCAATAATTTTTGCCACGCATTGTTTTCCGTTTCGTCCAATGCTTCATTGATGTTTTGAAACGCAATGAGTTTGTACGTTCTTCCTTCTGTTTCAAAAGCAGTGGCCGATAACAAAATTTTGATCGTAACCTTTTCGGGGTGCGCTTCGGTAATGAGCGTTTCGCCGGGTTTTAAATGAATGATTTGGGAACAGAGTGCCGCTTCTTTTCTGTTGAGCGATTCGATAGTGCGCAGATAAGGAATATTTAATAAATTCTTCAATGCTTCATTCATCCAGATTACTTTGCCGTCTTCTACATCGTACGATAAAATGCCGGTGTTCACCAACTCCAGCAACTTTTGTAAATACTGATATTGTGTTTCTTTTTCGCGGGAAATTTGTTTGAATGCGCTGTTAATTTCATTGAATCCATGGCGCAAAGGCTGCAAACCTGCGGGCGCTAATTTTACGTTGAAATGGCGCGAAAAATCGCGGTACTGAATGGCTTCAATAAACTCTTCCACTTCGCGCTGCGCGCGTTTGTGATACAAATAAAAATTGATGACCTGAACCACTACAACTGGCAACAGAATGAGCGCATACCCATATTGTTTGCTCAACAAAAAATACGACTCTCCACAGAGCACCGCAAACAGGAGAAGCACGCGCAAAAGAATGCTGAACTCGTATTTCTTATATGTCATATTTGGAGAGTCTTCTGTACAAAGCAGTGCGTGTTAAACCCAGTTCCTTCGCGGCTTTTGTAATGTTGCCACCATGTTTTTCGATGACACGAAGAATGGTACTTTTTTCTAAATGGCCCAGGTTGCTGTCTTCATTTTCAACTGATACCGTAACCTGAGCCGATTCGATAGGAGAGAAGATAATGTCTCTGCCTTGCAGCACTTCGCCATCACTCATAATGACAGCGCGTTCTATTGTGTATTGCAACTCACGCACATTGCCGGGATAATGATACGATTCCAATTTATCAACGGCTGCCTTATCTAACTGAAGCGTTGGCTTCATGTATTTAGAAGTATAGATATTGATAAAATGTTTTGCCAGCATAAGGATGTCTTCCTTTCGTTTGCGAAGCGGCGGAACGGTAATTTCAACCGTGTTGATGCGATAGATTAAGTCTTTGCGAAAACGGGCCTCATTTGACAGATCAGCAAGCGTAACATTGGTAGCGCATACCAACCGGATATCAATTGGCGTTGGTTGATTGGAACCCAATTTGGTTACCATTCTGTTTTGCAAAACGCTTAATAATTTGGCTTGTTGTGTAAGCGAAATGTTGCCAATTTCGTCCAAAAACAAAGTACCGCCGTTGGCACTTTCAAACCTGCCTTCCCGGTCTTCACGCGCATCAGTAAAAGCACCTTTTTTATGACCGAACAATTCGCTTTCAAACAAGCTGTCTGTAAGCGCGCCAACATCAACTTTTACATAAGGATGCTTCGCCCGCAATGATTTTTGATGGATGGCTTTTGCAATTAAATCTTTGCCGGTTCCGTTTTCGCCTAAAACTAAAATGTTGGCATCTGTGGGTGCAATCTTCTCTATTTTATAAAAGATGTCCTGCATCACTTCGCTTTCGCCAAGCAACTCGTTGCCTATGATGCTGTCTTTATTGTTGCGGGCGTCGGCGCGTTGTTGCTTGTTGTTTTTTTCAAGCGCGTCTTCAATGGTGGCTACCAGCTTTTCGTTGTGCCAGGGTTTCACCATAAAATCAAAAGCGCCTTCTTTTAACGAGCGCACAGCAAGATCAATATCAGCATACGCGGTTATCATTATTACCTGCAAGTTTGGTTTTATCATTTTTACGCGTTTCAGCCAGTACAAGCCCTCGTTGCCCGTGTTGATGCTCGACTTAAAATTCATATCCAGCAGAAGCAAATCAAACTGATGATCCTTTAATAAAGCCGGAATGTTTTCAGGGTTTTTTTCTACTACAATTTTTTGAACTTCATTTTTCAGCAACATGCGCACGGCAATGAGCACATCGGCATCATCGTCCACTGCCAGTATCGAACATTTTTTTAGACTCATGGGGTATCAATAAATATAAATCAGTGAATAGCAACTTATAACGTACAAACATAGCAAAAGGTTACAAATCAATGCTGTTTGTTAACCATAAGTGGCAATTGTATGAGATAAGTGGTAAAAGATAAATCAAAGTAGATGGCTATTTATACCCATCGTGTTTTATTTTAAAAAACAAAGAGTAACCGTTGCCACGCGATGGCTTTTGGTTTTGCCCCTTTTTTGGAATAAACGGATTTCCTGCTGTATTTATATGTCCGAAATGTCCATAAAAACAAAAGTAAACGCATTTAGAGAAACGGTTTGTTTTTGCCCGTTTAATACAAGTATGAAGCAAAATAAAGACTTGTCTTTTTATTATATTCCACTGTATCAAAACCGTACACTGTTCGTACACTTGCGTACAGTGAGAATATAAATTATAAAGTTAAGATATTGATTATCAATAGCAGTGGCAGTTGGCACTTCTCTTTCAAATACAAAGGCGATTCAATCATGTGCAATTGTTCCCGTGTTTCTACACCGGGATTTTTTAGAAAAACAAAAACATACCACTATGCTGAACATAAGAAATATAATCGCTGTAAATATTGTTGCTTTTGTAACCCTTACCTGCGTTTTGCTGGTTCATATACAACGGCAAAAAAGAGTTTGTAGCAATAAATGTACATCTTCATCACAAACCGTTACGGGCACTAATTTTAGTATTGTTAATATCCTTTCCCTAAAATTCAGATAAAGGGAATCAACGAATCATTTTTCAATAAAAACAAAAGAACAAGCTGTGGACAGAGCGATACAAAAAAAGACTTGGACAACGAAAAGGATACTAACCATTGCAGGCATTATGGCCATTGTGTTGCTCATTACAGGGAGCATTTATTTTACCGCAGGCGGAAGCAAGCTGAATGTACAAACCGACCGCATAACAATCAATGAAGTAACCAAAGGACCGTTTCAGGTAACCATTCCTGTGAATGGTGTGGTGATGCCCATTTCAACCATTTATTTAGATGCCATGGAAGGCGGGAGAGTGGAGGAAAAATATGTGGAAGATGGAACGGTAATGAAGAAAGGACAACCAATAATGCGCCTCTCCAACACCGATTTGGAATTGAGCCTCGTGAACCAGGAAACATCGGTTTACAACCTGCTTACGCAAATGCAGATTGCCCGCAACGCCGCCCTGCAAAACACCACGTCAAAGCTGAACCAGATGACGGATGTAGAGAACGATTTGAAAGAAGCGCAGCGCGTGTATGAACTGAACAAACGCTTGTACGACCAGAAAGCGATTGGCTTGCAGGATTACCAGCAGGCGTTGAATAAATACAATTATGCAGTGGCAAAAAGAAAGCTTACACAGCAGTTGTTAAACCAGGATAGCGCTTCAACCAAGCAACAATTAGCGCAGGCACAACAGTCGTATCAAGGCTCGCAGAATGCACTTTCCGTAATGCGGCAGAAGGTAGGCGATTTAATTGTTCGTGCGCCGGTTGATGGTCAGTTAACTTCATTGGATGCAGAAATCGGGCAAAACAAAAACAAAGGCGAACGGCTTGGTCAGATTGATGTTTTGAGCGGCTTTAAAGTGCGTGTTGATGTTGATGAACATTACATTTCGCAGGTTTATAACGGGCTGAAAGGCAAGTTTACTTTTGCCGATAAAGATTACTCGCTCGTGATCAAAAAGGTTTACACACAGGTAACCAATGGTCGCTTTCAGGTGGATATGGCGTTTGAAAGCGAAGTGCCTAAGGGCATCCGCCGTGGTCAGACTTTGCAGATACTGCTTGCATTGAGTGATGAAACGCAGGCAGTGCTGGTTCCGAAAGGTGGCTTCTACCAGCAAACCGGCGGCAACTGGATTTTTAAAGTAGCGCCTGATGGTAAGATGGCAGTGCGCAAAGACATTCAGTTGGGTAGACAAAACACCGATTACTATGAAGTGCTCAGTGGCCTGCAACCCGGCGATAAAGTAGTAACCAGCAGCTACGACAATTACGATAAAATGCAGGAATTAATTTTGAATAAATAGTAAGCAAGCTACAAGCTGTTAGCTGTAAGCTACAAGTAATGAAATAGAATTACCAAATCGTTTTTTAGTACAAAAACAAACCAGGCTTTGAGCTGCCATCCGCCGCGGCGGATGGCAGCTCAAAGCGCAAAACTCAAAACAATCGCCATGATAAAAATTACCGAATTAGAAAAAGTCTATCGCACGGAAGAAGTAGAAACCGTTGCCCTGAACAAACTAACGCTTGAAGTAAAAGAAGGAGAATTCGTTGCCGTAATGGGGCCTTCGGGTTGTGGCAAATCAACGTTGTTAAACATTCTTGGTTTGTTGGATGACCCCGATAAAGGCAGCTTTGTTTTTAACGGTATTGAAGTGGCGCATTTCAATGAACGCAAGCGTGCCGATTTGCGCAAGCACAACATTGGTTTTGTGTTTCAGAGTTTTAATTTGATTGATGAACTGACCGTATTTGAAAATGTTGAACTGCCCTTAATTTATACCGGCGTAAAAGCCGACGAGCGCAAAAAACGTGTAGAAGCAGTTTTGGATAAAGTGCAGATCATGCACCGCCGAAACCATTATCCACAGCAGCTTTCAGGCGGTCAGCAGCAGCGCGTGGCAGTGGCTCGTGCGGTAGTGAATCATCCCAAATTAATATTGGCTGATGAACCTACCGGAAACTTAGACAGCAACAACGGTAATGAAGTAATGGAATTACTTACTGAACTAAACGAACATGGCACAACCATCGTAATGGTAACGCATAGCGAACACGATGCCCGTTACAGCCATCGCATTATTCGTATGCTCGATGGGCAAACGGTAACACAGAATATATTGGTGTGATGAGTTTGTTAGCTGCGAGTGGTGAGCTTTGGTCTGTGAGTGATAAATTGATGTTTAACGGCTATACGTTAATGGCTGTACGAAGTCTCCAGACTTCGTACAGCTGATTACCTAATGGCAACCATCAATTGCTGTATATTGCGTGTCATCCTACATTGAATACAATGATTACCGCAATTATTATTGATGATGAACAACACTGCATTAATACGTTAAGTTACCTCTTAGCCCAATATCACAAATCCACTATTCAACTGCTCTCTTCTTTTCAATCGGTGGAAGAAGGTGTAACGGGTATTCAACAACTGCAGCCCGATCTTGTTTTTCTTGATGTTCAGCTCAACGATAAAACCGGTAAAAGATGATTTGGAAAAAGGAATAGCACTGGCAGATAAGTATAATTTTATAAGTATTTTGGTAGTAGGCTTAATAAATCTTGCTGAAACTTACATTGATTTAAAAGATTATAACGCCGCTGGAAAGTATGCACAACATGCATTACAATTAAGTCAAAAAACGAATATGCGGCAATTGGAAATACAAGCTTGAGGAACGTTAGCTGATTTGTAGAAAGCTAACGGCAACATGAAGAAAGCGCTTGCTTATTATGAACAGTATCAACCCATGCACGACAGCTTGTTGAATGATGAAACAAAGCAATCATTAACTCGTCTTGAAATGCAATATGGCTTCAATAAAACACAGGATTCTGTAAAAGCCGCCAATAACAAACAGCAAGCCTTAGCAACCGTGCAAATTCAACAACAGAGCATTACAAAAAATGCAACCATAGCAGGCGCTGGGTTTTTATTCTTAGCCGGTATCAGCGGCTTTGTTTTTTACAAACGCAACCGCGACATCAGATTTAAACAACAAATTACCGACACTGAAATGAAAGCCTTGCGTGCACAGATGAACCCGCATTTCATTTTTAATTCGCTTAATTCCATCGGCGACTTTATGATGAAAAATGATATGCAAAAAGCGGATGAATATCTTACCAAATTTGCCAAACTCATGCGTTTGATTTTAGAAAATTCGGAACAAAAAGAAGTAAGCTTAACCGATGATTTAAAAGCCTTAGAACTTTATATGCAGTTGGAAACTTTGCGTATGAAAAACAAGTTTACTTATGAGATACAAGTAGCTGATGATATTGACAAAGACAATACATTAATTCCTCCGCTCATTCTGCAACCTTTTGTTGAAAATAGCATCTGGCATGGACTAACAAAGAAGAACAGCGAAGGGAAAATCATTATTAAAATTCAAAGCGAAGGCAACATGCTGATCTGTACTGTTGAAGACAATGGTATTGGCAGAGGTTACACAAAAGCAAAAGAAGAAGTAGAAAGCACAGAAAAGAAATCGCTTGGTTTAAAGATAACCCATACCCGTATTGACATTATCAACAGGCTAAAAAATACAAATGCCGCAATCACATTATTCGATTTATCAGAAGGTACAAAAGCCGAAGTGAGACTGCCGTTAGAATTAAGTTTTTAAAGTCTCACTTTTTCTTTTTATTCATCATCCACAAACCAGCCGTAACACCAGCAAATAATAAACCTGCTGCAACCAATCGCTGCTTGCGCACAGCCGCATCAGCGGGCGAATTCCAGCCGCCATAAATGGACGTTCCATAGTCAACCGGCTCAAACAAGTTTCCGCTGGTTACGGGCACAGTATCCGCCTGGTTAAAGTAAGTGCGCATAAACAAAGCCGTGAAGTTGCGCGTTAGTTTGGGTGAAACAAAATGCGCCAGTCGCAACAGCGTAGCAACACTTCCAACTGTAGTTCCGTCTTTTGGTTTTACCGCTATTTTTACCATTGCACGGGCCACTTTTTGCGGATCGTAAACTGGTGGTGCAGGCTTCAAAACAACGCCAGTGTAATTGCCTGCGTGTTGTGTGCCCGGCGTGTCTAAGAAGGCAGGAAACAGATCGCACACATGAATGTTTTTATACTTTGCCAACTCGCCGCGTAAAGCTTCCGAAAAACCGCGAATGCCATATTTACTTGCCGAATAACCAACGCCAAAAGGAACCGGAACCCAGCCACCAACCGAAATATTATTGATCAAAATGCCATAACCTTGTTTAATGAATTGTTGCACTGCTGCGTGTGCGCCATGCACATAACCAATGAGGTTGGTTTGGATCACCTGCGTGTGAATCTGCACCGGCGTTTTATCAAAATCACCCGCGGCTAATACACCGGCATTGTTTATCCAAACATCAATCTTTCCGCTTTGTTCTATAGCGGCTTCGGCAAGATGCTTCACATCGTTGGCATTCGTTACATCGGTTACAACGGCAATTGCATTCGCGCCCCATTCGTTGCATTCTTCTGCAGCATCGTATAAAGCTTTCTCGCCTCGCGCAGCCAGTATTAATGTGGCTTTATGTTTAGCAAATTCAATAGCGGCAGCACGGCCAACACCGCTTGATGCGCCGGTGATAACGATAGTTTTGTTTTGTACTAAAAATTCGGTTGTTTGCATGGTTAACAAATTGAGATAGATACAAAGCAATCGGCAAGCCAAAGCGGTGAAATATTGAGAAAGAAAAATGGAGCAAAAACAAATCGTCACTGCGAGGCACGAAGCAGTCTGTGGTTAAAACACGAAATAGTTTGTGAGTGTGAGTGAAGGAAGCATTCATACTTCATTAATTCACAGACTGCTTCATGCGTCGCAGTGACGGCAGCACGCGATTCTCAACCATCAATCAAAAAATCATCAATCTTACATCTCTTCCCACCATCGTTTCTTAGGATATGGTTCACCGATTACAACCGGTTCGCCAATCATTGGTGTAATCACATTTACATTCAGTTCTTCCCCTTTTTTAGTAACACGGTTAATCGGGTCGTTCCAGACATGCAAGGAAATTGAAAACTTAGCCCAATGCACCGGCAGCAACGCTTTTGTTTTTACATCAATTGCAGCTTGTGCTGTTTCTTCGGGCATCATGTGAATGTCGTGCCATGCTTCGTTGTATTGCCCGCATTCCAGCATTACAATGTCAAACGGACCGTATTGTTCACCAATTTCTTTTAAATGCAAACCGTAACCAGTATCGCCACCCAACAGCAATTTGTATTCTTTTGTTGCCAAAACAAAACCTGACCAAAGCGTTTGATCGCGTGTGGTTCCGCGTCCTGAAAAATGCCTTGCCGGAACGGCAGTCAATTGCATGTCATCATCCAAATGAATGGTTTGATGCCAGTCTAATTCTTTAATTTTTTTTACATCATAGCCCCAATATTGTAAATGCGAAGCCACGCCAAGCGATGTGCAAACCAGTTTGGTTTTGCCATTTAATTTGACAATCGTTTCATAATCCAAATGGTCATAATGGTCGTGCGTTATAATCAAAACATCAATCTCCGGCATGTCATCAACTCCGTAAATATTCGTTCCTTTAAAAGCTTTATTCATGCCTTTAAAAGGTGAAACGTAACCGCTGAAAACAGGGTCAACCAAAATGTTTTTGTTGTTGATTTTTATAAAATAAGAAGAATGCCCAAACCAAACAACGACGGGCTTTTCAGACGGTAAAGTATTTAAGTTTGTTTTTACGGATGGCAATGGTTTTGGTGGAAAACAATTAGCAGGTTTATTTAAAAATTTAAAGAGAATGCCAAACGCTCTGATGCCCATTTGCATCATACTTGTCGGCACCGGGTTTTGAAATTTTCCATTGCGGTAATTGGGCGATCTTTGTGTCTTTTCCTTCTCTTTTTCTGTGGGTAATTTTCCAAAAGCTTCAAACATTTATTTTTTATTTAATGAAGGAAAGATAAAAGCATTTTCTTTCATCTCTGTTTCATTATTCATGCAAAAACAAACTTCATGCGTTACGAAAACAATGCACTTCACATAAACACAAACGAGCATCGGTTTGAAATGGATGTTGAAGGATACATAGCAATTATCAACTATAAACAAAGCGGTAAAAAATTATATCTTGTTCACACCGAAGTGCCACCAGAGTTAGAAGGCAAAGGCATTGGTTCGGCTTTGGTGCAAAAAACGTTGCAATACATCGAAGAACATCATTGGCAACTCGTGCCGTTGTGTCTGTTCGTTCAATCATTCTTACAAAAACATCCTGAATGGAAACGTTTGGAAACGAACGAAAAATAAGCTCTGGAAAAAATGGGCAAAAACAAACATCAGCCACTTCCTTACCATCTTCTCAATCCAAACAATCTCTCAAATTCCTGTCTCTGCCATTTTTTCATCTTTTGTCCGGTGGCATAGTGATTGATAACTACAAGCTGTAAATTGTAAATCTAACCACTAAGAATTCAATTAATAACATGGGAAAAATAATAGGAATAGACCTCGGTACAACCAACAGTTGCGTTGCTGTAATGGAAGGTAACGAACCGGTTGTGATAGCCAACGATGAAGGCAGAAGAACAACGCCTTCAGTTGTTGGTTTTTTAAAGAATGGCGAACGTAAAGTAGGTGATCCGGCAAAACGTCAGGCAATTACCAACCCGCAAAACACCATCATGAGTGTGAAGCGTTTTATGGGTCGTCGTTTCGATGAAGTTACTAACGAAATCAGCCACTGGAGCTATAAAGTAGTGAAGGGCGATAACAACACCGTACGCATTGATATTGACGGACGGTAATATACACCGCAGGAAATTTCTGCCATGATTCTGCAGAAAATGAAGAAAACGGCAGAAGATTATCTCGGTCAGGAAGTAAACGAAGCGGTGATTACCGTTCCGGCTTACTTTAACGATGCACAGCGCCAGGCTACCAAAGAAGCCGGTGAAATTGCTGGTTTAAATGTTCGCCGTATTGTGAACGAACCTACGGCTGCCGCTCTGGCATACGGTCTGGATAAAAAACATAACGATCAAAAAATTGCTGTGTTTGACTTGGGTGGTGGTACGTTTGATATTTCCATCCTTGAATTGGGCGATGGTGTATTTGAAGTAAAATCAACCAACGGTGATACGCACCTCGGTGGTGATGACTTTGATAAAGTGATTATGGACTGGCTGGCAGAAGAATTTAAAAAAGACGAAAACATTGATCTGCGCAAAGACCCGATGGCTTTGCAACGCTTAAAAGAAGCTGCCGAAAAAGCGAAGATTGAACTGAGTTCTTCTTCAGAAACAGAAATCAATTTGCCTTATGTAACGGCTGTTGACGGTGTGCCTAAGCACTTAGTAAAAAAGCTTACCCGTGCTAAATTTGAGCAATTGGCAGATTCACTTTTCAACCGTTGTTTAACGCCTTGTGAAGCCGCATTAAAAGATGCCGGTTATACACAGAAGGATATTGACGAAGTGATATTGGTAGGTGGTTCAACCCGTATTCCAAAAGTGCAGGAGCTGGTCGAAAAATTCTTTGGTAAAAAGCCAAACAGAAGCGTAAACCCTGATGAAGTGGTTGCCATTGGCGCAGCGATTCAAGGCGCTGTATTAACCGGCGAAGTAAAAGATGTGTTGTTGCTCGACGTTACACCGCTTGGTTTGGGTATTGAAACCATGGGTGGCGTAATGACAACCATGATTCAAAGCAACACCACCATTCCAACGAAGAAAACAGAAGTTTTTTCAACCGCAAGTGATAACCAGCCCGGCGTACAAATTCATGTTTTGCAAGGCGAACGCCCGATGGCAAATCAAAACAAAAGCCTCGGTATCTTCAATCTTGATGGTATACCACCGGCACCGCGTGGGGTTCCGCAAATTGAAGTAACTTTTGATATAGATGCCAACGGTATTTTGCATGTAAGTGCAAAAGACAAAGGCACTGGTAAAGAACAAAAAATTCGTGTGGAAGCAGGTAGCGGCTTGAATAAAGAAGAAATTGAAAAGATGAAAAATGAGGCAAAAGCAAACGAGGCTACCGACAAACAGGCACGTGAAAAGGTTGAAAAAATGAATGGGGCGGATAGTTTGATTTTCCAAACAGAAAAGCAACTGAAAGAGTTTGGTGATAAAATTCCAGCTGATAAAAAAGCGCCTATCGAAACGGCTTTGAATAAGCTGAAAGATGCTCATAAGAGTGGTGATGTTTCTGCTGTTGATAGTGCAATGACAGAAATGAACACAGCCTGGACGGCAGCCAGCGAAGAGCTTTACAAAGCACAAGCTGCAGGTGCCGGTGGTGCTCAACAGCCCAACGGCGGAGCAACAGGTAACGCTTCTTCGTCTAACAGTGGCGAGACCGTTACAGATGCTGAGTTTGAAGAAGTGAAATAAAAGATTCAGACGTTTTGTTTTACATAAAAAAGTCCCGATGAACCATCGGGACTTTTTGTTTTCAACACATAGAATCATAGGAACATAGGTGTCACATAGAATTCTAAATTTTTACATCCATCGGATGTTATCCATAATGCTAAAACTCTTTGTAGATAAGGTTTTCTCAAACGGCAAATTGGAAGTTACATACAGCAAAATCGTATTGTACTATGTGCTTCCTTATGTTCCTATGATTCTATGTGTTGAAAAAAACCTGCGTTTCCATACGCAGGTTGATTAATAGCATTTCCTTACCAAATAAATTTATACCCGCTTGCATACAGATTGTTTACTTTGCACGTTTAAGAGTTTACTGGTACGATTTTCCGTACTTTAATTTATTATAAATAACAACATCATGATGCTTTTTGTAGCTGGATTAGCCAGCGATTTTGACGACGTTGACTTGAAGGAAATGTTTGAGTTATATGGCGAAGTGAGTTCAGCCCGATTGATAACTGACCGCGCCACCGGTAAAAGCAAAGGATTTGGTTTTGTGGACATGCCTAATGAAGCCGAAGCTAAAGAAACCATTGTAACCCTTGATGGTGTTTCCATTGGCAGAAAAAAGCTTTCGGTGAAAGAAGCTGAAGCACAGCAAAACCGCCCGGCTGGCGGTGGCGGAGGCTTTAGTGCAGGCAGAAGCTACAACAGCGGCGGCGGTTACAACAAAGACAGAAATTTCAATAACAATAGTGGCGGTGGCTACAACAACGATCGTCCGAGAAAACCTTATTCAGGCAATAGCGGTGGTGGTTATAACAACGGCGGTTACAACAGGGATAGAAACAACGATAACAACAGAGATAACCGCGACAGAGGAAACAGCGGTGATAAAAATGACTTCAATAAACGGTATTAAACCACGGCTTGTGCCTACTTCACTTTCTTGATATACTCAAAAGGTTCAACATTGCTTGAACCTTTTTTCTTTATAGCTGGCCCGATCTTCTTTATAAAAACAAACACAAAGAAGGTGATGATCATGTTTGTTTTTGCATCATTTTTTTTGCAAAACAAAACTTGCGTAGCTTGCTTTTGTTTCTTACCATGTAAAAAATCTAACCTATGCCACGAAGCCTGATTGCCGGAATTGGAATGTACGTTCCGCAAAATGTTTATACCAATAACGACCTTACAAAGTTCATGGATACCAGCGATGAATGGATACAGGAACGTACCGGCATCAAAGAACGTCGCTTTGCAAACCGCTTTGGCGAAACCACAACCACAATGGGCATTGAAGCTGCAAAAATTGCCATTGAACGCGCGGGTATCACTTCTCAGGATATTGATTTCATTGTGTTTGCAACACTATCGCCCGATTATTATTTTCCGGGTTGTGGTGTGTTGGTGCAGCGCGGAATGAAGATGAAAGAAATTGGTGCGTTGGATGTTCGCAACCAATGCAGCGGTTTTATTTATGCGATGAGCGTTGCCGACCAATTTATCCGTAGCGGCATGTATAAAAATATATTGGTGATTGGCAGCGAGAAGCATTCGTTTGCAATAGACATGAACACCCGCAGCCGCCATGTGTCGGTTATTTTTGGTGATGGTGCAGGTGCTGTTGTTTTGCAACCAACGGAAGACAAAAATAGAGGTATCATCAGCACACATTTACACAGCGATGGCTCTGAAGCAGAAATACTTTCTATCCGCAATCCGGGCACACATGCTAACCATTGGATGCCTGGTTTGGCTGATTATGAAGAAGCCGAAGTAGGTGAACAATTTATGAGTTCGGAGATGATTGACAAAGGTCAACACCATGCATTTATGGACGGACAAACAGTGTTTAAAAAAGCGGTTATCAAATTTCCAGAAGTGATTATGGAAGCCTTGCAAACCAATGGATATAAAACATCCGACATAAAGTTATTGATTCCACATCAGGCCAATTTGCGCATCTCACAATATGTTCAGCATAAACTGGCTTTACGCGATGAACAGGTATTTAATAACATTCAAAAATATGGAAACACAACGGCGGCATCCATTCCTATTGCGTTGTGCGAAGCCTGGCAGGAAGGGAAGGTGAAAGAAGGCGATTTAATTTGTCTGGCTGCTTTTGGCAGTGGGTTTACGTGGGCAAGTGCACTGCTGAAATGGTGATGTTTTAAAAGGTGTTTTTCATAGTCATATTCATCCAACGAAACAGAAGCTTTGCTTTTACTGCAATAATGTTGTACTCAAAAGACGTGAAATTTCTTCTGAATCAAGAGGTTTATACAATACAAGGTCTGCGCAATATTTTTTTTCTTTTACAAGAGATTCATTTTCCGAAGCAAGAATTACTGGAACGGAATTGTTATACCGGCTTTTGATTTCTTTACAAATAGAAGAACCGCTTTCGCCATCTAAGTTTGTATTCAGCATAATTAAATCGGGCAACGATTCATCCAGCGCATCAAACAGCGATTGAGATTGTGAAAACGTTCTTACATAACATCCTTTGTTTTTAAGCATTGTATTCAACTGATACAAGTAGTCAAAATTATCATCCGCCACAAACACCTTTTTCATTTGAAAATTTTGCCCTTTGTAACGAAAAATTGTGCCATTGAATCCGTTTCAAATTAAAAGGTCATTAAATTGAGATTGAATCTACAATTCCAACCATTCCACAGTTATCATTATGGTAGAATGATTGTTTGTTTTTGACGAAAAAGCAGAGGATAATATTTATTGCGTTTTTTTTGCGCAAACCATTTCAACAAACGTCTGGTTCATATATGTCTGTAAAAGAAAAAATCTTAGTGATTGGTGCCTCCGGCCAAATAGGAGTTGAGTTAACCTTAGCACTTCGTAAATTGTATGGCAACAGCAATGTAATTGCTTCTGATTTGCGCGAGCAAAATCCTTTGTTGAAAGACAGCGGACCTTATGTTTCGCTGGATGTAATGAACAAAGAAATGCTGCATGTGCAGGTCATCCGTCAAAACATTACGCAGATTTATTTGCTGGCTGCCATTCTTTCGGCCACGGGCGAAAAAAATCCAAATCTTGCCTGGAATTTAAACATGCAGGGCTTGTTGAACGTGCTTGATATTGCACGCGAAGAAAAGCTGCAAAAAGTGTATTGGCCCAGCAGCATTGCAGTGTTTGGACCTACTTCGCCAAAACAGATGTGTCCGCAGCAAACCATCATCGAGCCCATTACTGTGTATGGCATCAGCAAGTATGCAGGTGAGTTCTGGTGCAACTATTTCCATCAGCGGTATGGCGTTGATGTGCGCAGTTTGCGCTATCCGGGATTGATTAGTTATAAGTCATCGCCAGGCGGAGGCACAACCGATTATGCGGTTGAAATTTTTTACGAAGCCAAAGAAAACAATTACTACAACTGCTTCCTGCGCAAGGATACATATTTGCCCATGATGTACATGCCCGATGCCATTCGCGCAACGCTTGAACTGATGGAAGCGCCCAAACAAAACATAACGGTTCGCACTTCATACAATGTGGCTGGTATTTCGTTTTCGCCGGGCGATATTGCAGCGCAAATCCAAAAGCATCTGCCGCAGTTTTCTATCTCTTACAATCCTGATTACCGGCAGGCGATAGCAGATAGCTGGCCGCAAAGTATTGATGATTCAACTGCACAAAACGATTGGCATTGGAAGCCTGAATACGATTTGGAAAAGCTAACAGAAGAAATGTTGGAGAATGTGAAATAGAAGACGGGAAGTTAGAAAAGTCAGGAAGACGAAATGAATCGGGATGTGAATGATTAACAGAGTACATCTTTTCTGTGCAAAACAAAATGCTGGAAGCCTTACTCCATCAGCATTTGAGGCAGGGCGGCAAATGCAATGTCAGCTACTGTTTTGTTTTCCAGAATGGCTAAGGCAGCATCGCGCACATCAGTCATAATCTGACGTAAGCCGCAACAGCCTTCATCGCATTCTTTGCATGATTTATAAAAATGGAGCGATACGCAAGGCAGCAAAGCAATCGGGCCATCAATGAGGCGCATGACATCGGCCAAAAAAATTTTGTCGGCCCGTTTTGCTAAATGATAGCCTCCGCCTTTGCCTTTTTTGCTTTCTAAAATGCCGTCTTTTTTCAGTTCCAATAAAATGTTTTCCAAAAACTTTAAAGGTATGTTGCGCCGCTGCGAAATCTCTGCAATGAGTACTGGCTCAGCACAGTTTTTTTGTGCGAGATACATCAGGGCTTTAAAAGCATATTGCGTTTTTTTAGAAAGCATATTTGTTTTCTCTTCTCTGCAAAATACTTATTTTTTAGTTGACCGAAAAGGCTTCTTTTTTCCCGATTTGTTAAGGATGAGAAATGAGTATGGATGTGTAAAATTAAATTGCAGCAGCGGGTTTGGTTTTGTTCATATTTTCTTTCAAACGTGGCGCATACCAGTAAAGAAGAATACCGCCAATCATCAATAAAGAAGAAATGATTTCTGCCTGCGTGGGATGAAAGCCAAAAATGCTGTAACGCGTATTCACTCTTATTTTTTCAATAAAAAAACGCTCGAGTCCATTTACAAAAAGGTAGATAGCAAACAGCCTTCCGGCGATGTTTATTTTAGTGCGGATTTTCCATAAAAACAAGCACAGCAACAAGCCCATTATAATTTCATAAAGAGGCGTTGGAAACACCGGCAGCGGCAAGTAGTTGCAGAAGGCCTTATCAGGCCATGTGCAATTGGCGAGTGGTATGCCTTCGCCGTTTACATTGTGCGGGTAAGTATAAGCAAACAACCAATCAGGCAAGCCCGCAAAAGCCTTTACCGATGCGTGTTGTATAGTGCCGCTGGCTGAAATATGATCGGAATATAAGCCTTGATAATTGGTTAGCTGAAGTTGAAACTGGCTTGGCGTTGCAAGCAAATCTTTTCCATTCACGTTGCTGATGTAGGCACTGTTCACAATGCCCCAATCGCCATCACCGGCAACCTGGCAGCCCGTGCGCCCCCAGCCATAAGCAAACATTAACCCGGGCGCAATGGCATCGCAAAGATGAACAAAAGAAAACCTGTGTTTTTTCGCGTAAAAATAAATGGCAATGGCTGCCACAATTAAGCCTCCGTAAAATGTAAGTCCGCTGCGCGAAAAAAGATTGCCAATCGGGTCTTGAATAAACCGATTCCAGTTTTCGAGGTTGTCAAAAATTTTGGCTCCGGCAAAGCCTGCTACAAAAGCAATCATCACCAAATCGCCAACGCGGTCGCTCGGCCAGATTTTATATATGCGCTCTTCGGGTTTTGCCAGTTTTACTTTGTTTTTGCTTTGCCATCTTAAAAAAGAAAGCAGGCTTCCTAATACAATACCACCCAACCAACTGCCTCCAGTCGAAAACAAAAAGCCTTGCGGATCGTTTTGCGCAGCAGGTATAAAAAACAAACCCAGCAGTTTAAAGCCAAATAAAAAACCAACTACAAAATTGCTGATGAGTTCTCCTGCACTTGCCGGTTCGCCAACTTTGTTTTTGGTTTCGGTGTAAGAAAGCAAACCCTTTGCCTGCTTGCGTTTCAGCTCTTTGGTAAGCATCCATGCACATCCCAAAAATGAAATGGCAACCATAAAGCCAAACGTATTAATCACCTTTAAAAAAGGCAGGCTCACACCAAAAACATCATAAAAAAAATAGTATAGATTGGGATACATGAATCGCTTTTATTGTAAAGGCTGCAAGTTTACACAAAAAGGCTTCATCCGTTGAAAGATAAGTTGGTAAACATTTGGCAAAACAAAACTGTAAGTAATCTGTAAAGCAACCTGTGAGGTTTTTAAACCTGACAGGTTGCTTTAAGCTTTTTAAAAAAATACAGACAACTTTAGCTTTGCAAAAAACGGAACGCCTGGCGTATTGCTGATTTCATCAACCGGTGCGGTTTCATATTTTAAACGCGATACATACTCAAACTGAGCTTCATTCCATTGTACATTCAGCAGGTTTTCAATGGCTATTCCAACCTCATACTTTTTGGTAGTGTAATTGGCAGTTAAGTCGGTAACAAAATAACCTTTTGCCGTAAGAGTATAATCTCCGTTACCAGCCCGGTTAGCAAGCCAGCGATAGCTAACGCCGCCATTCAAGCCATTTTTACAATTGGCAAACAATCCGGCTGTGCTGGTGAACGTTGGCGCGAGCGGAACATAATTTTGTCCTTTCGGGTCGTCAATGCTTCTGGGCTTTGCAAAGTTGAGATTGAGATTGCTGTACAGCCAATTGTTTATTTGATAGCGCATCGAAACATCAACGCCTTTTCGCGTGGTTCTTCCGCCAGGCACAACACTTTCATCACCATAATCCGAACCATAGGTAAACTCCTGTTGTAAAAACAAATACCATAAAGCAGCGTTGAAAAACAGGCGTGGCGCGGGTTTCCAGTTGATGCCGAAATCGGCACCATAAGCTGCAGGAATTGTTTTAAAACCTTCGTTGGCAATGACAACACGCGCATCGTTGGAATGAAAGCCTTTGCCCGTTTTTATATACAACTGCACATTTGAATTTACGGTGTATTGAACATTTATTTTTGGGCTGATAATGGCTTTGCCCTGTCCGGTTTTTACACCGTCATAAATAGAAGCTGCTGTATCGGATGCGGGTGCTGTGTTCAGGTAATCAAAATGAAAATAATCGAGCCTTGCGCCCATCGTAAACAACCATTTTCCGGTTTCAATGGTTTCATCAATATACGCATTTGCATTCAGCTCTTTTACTTTGCCAAGATGAAGGTAATTCAATATTTGCCCGTTCTCTGTATGCGCCAGCCAGCTTGGATGCGTGGCATCATACCTTGTTCCGATGCCGGCTGTTGATGTGAACGTTGCATTGCCGATAAAAGATTGATGCGACAGCTTGCCGTTATAGCCATACATGTCTCTTTTTTCATGCTGACCAAATTCGTCGCCAGTTACCGGATTAATATAATAAAACAAAAAATTAGAGATAAGATTAAAGTAGCAGTGCGAATAATAAACCTGATTTTCCAGCACTGTGTTAGTGCTTAGATTGGTTACCAATTTTGCATACGCATTCGCACGTGTAGTGTAGCCCCCTTGTGCACTGTCAATGCTGCCGAAACGGTCTTTAATATAGCCCTCTGCCAGCGCACGGTTGGGAATTTCACCGGCTGCAAGCCATCTTGAAGTGAGCGATGATGCACTCAGTGTCAGGTTTGTTTTTGCACCAATAGGAGTGATGTATTTGCCAAAAAAATTAAAGCGGTTAAAATGTTCTGGCACATCAAAAGGGCCACCATCGGTATATAACGCTTCGCCTGCAATATAAGCGCTCTTCCCGTTCAGCTTTGCTTTTTCGCTCAACAGGTTTATCATTGCCACGCCGCGAATGGTGTTGAACTGTCCGCCTTCTATTTTAACCAGGTTGTTGTCCAACACATTTTTGGTGTTGTAAGAAACATAGCCGGCAGTGCAAAAATCACCTTTGCCTGTGTAGTAAGGACCTTTGCCAAAGTCGTAGCCAGCAACGGTTTCAGGGATCAGAAAATGCAAATCGGCATAGCCCTGCCCGTGTGCCTGGGATACCAGATTTACCGGTATGCCATCTACCGAAACATTTACATCGGTGCCATGATCGGCATCAAAACCGCGAAGAAAAATCTGCTCTGCTTTGCCGCCGCCCTGGTGTTGGGCAATAAACAATCCCGGCACCAAACGCATTAAATCCTGCGCCGATTTTACGGGTTGCATATTTAAATCAATGCTGCTTAACGTACGCGATGTGGTGATGTTGTTGGAATGGCTGGTGATAACGATTTCAGCCAAATCAATCGCACCTTTTTCCATTTCGATGAGATTTGTTTTTACAACATTTCCGGCTTTTATCTTTTGAGTTGTATAACCAATAAAAGAAACGGTGAGTTCATCTTCGCTACCTGTATTTTTCAATGTAAAGGCTCCTTCTTTGTTGGTTACAATACTGCTGTTATTTTTAGTGTTGGTGATAACCGCTGATTCAAGTGGCTCGTGTGTAATTTTATCTGTTACTTTTCCTCTTATCATATTTTGGGCAAAAACAAAAGAAAAGCAAAACTGAAACACACTTATAGCCACAATAGCTAAAAGTTTATTCATACAATGTGATAAATTTTCCTGAAGAAATAAATGTGGTTTACGAATGCACAGGTTATCAAACACTGAATAAAAACAGCAGCTTAATTATGCTGTGCTTTATTGTTTGATAAGAATGCGCTTAAATCGTTTTTGATTTCAATGCTATTTATCAGGAAAATTTAGGAGGAGAAAATACCTGCTGAAGATAAACAGGCAAGCAAGATAAGGCGGTATAGCAAAAAGGTTTTTGTCTCTCGTTTTTTATACAATCAAAAAAAGCAAAAGAGTTGGTTGGCAAATGAACCTGCACGGGTTCTTCAAACTTTATTGTGGTTGCGCTTTTACTATTGTTTTCACCCGCTGCTACTTCTTTCTGCAAGTGGTTGTTTCCATAAACAGCATGTATAGTAGCCAGGTGTTCTTCTTCATTACAAATATGACTCAAAGCATCGCATATAACCGGGATAGCACATCGCAGCAATACGGTGCAATACAGCAAAAACAAATAATAAGCAGTTGCGTATTTCATGAGTTATACATCCGGTTTACATAATCAGCAACAAAAAGTGGCAAAATAAACAAATGCAATGAAGATTGTAAAGCGTAATTATATACCAAATCAGTTTTTGTTTATTTCCTGTCTCCGAGATACTGAATTTCTATAGCATTTGGTTTGGTGAAAAGAAAATTAATACACACTTTGAAATTCTGGCTACTCAATTATAACGGGTTTCCTTCTTTTTTAATGATGAAAATAAAAGTAAATAAAATTTAATCTCAATTTAATAATCGAATAAACTGCTATGAAGCTTAATGTCAATGCGGGTTTCATAATGCTGCATACAGTTTATAGCAAGCTTGTTATAAAGGAATTCATTAATAAGATTCTTCTTTGGTTTCAAAATTGATATTTTTTTATACAAAGCAGAACTTACAATTAGCCAAATGCCATTAGCGCAATTACGTTACGTCAATTGCTTACTAACCAAATTAGCGTTATTATTATAAGAAATCCAGCTTACCGTTTTAAATAGCACATTATTCATTACCAATCTTTTTAAAAATATTTTGCATAATGCAAACTGCCTATCTGGTTAATTGCGTATAACACTGGTTAACGTGTGTCATTCCTATAAAAGCCAATTCGGGTTAAATCACCAACTATAAATTTAAATTTCACATCTATGAGAAGGAAAACTGTACGCATTGTCCTCCGGCGGCTTTCGTTGTTATTGCTTGCAGCAATAACTATGAATGCTGCTTTTGCTTCCTCGCACAGAGAAGCGCCATTAATTTCAAACGATCCGCTTGCCGACAACACGGACGTTTACGCATTCCGCAGTCCGGACGATACCACAACGGTAACGATCATTGCTAATTACATTCCTTTTGAACTGCCCGAAGGTGGTCCGAATTATTACACATTCGGAACCGGCATCCGTTATGAAATTCACATTAAAAACAAAACGACCACAACAGGCGACGACATTACCTACCGCTTTGTGTTTCAGCAGGTAGATGAAGATTCGACTACCTTTTTCAACATCAGGCTGGGCAAGCAGAATTTAAAAACAACTTATACCTGCTACAAAAGCACTGATGGCGGACAAACGTTTACGGCTATTATCACCAACGGTGTTGTTCCTCCTAATAATATCGGACCTCGCTCGATAGATTCTACACCGGTTGGTTTGGGTGTTGCCGATTACAACACGTTAATTACAAATGCAACGGTTAAGCTTCCCAATGCTGAGACTGTTTTTTGCGGACCGGCCGATGATCCGTTTTTTGTTGATCTGGGTGGCGCTTTTGATGTAGGCAATTTCAGGCCTACTTATAACGCAAATAATAAGAATACAGTAAATCCACCCAAAGACGGTTTGGCAAGGTATAATGTTCATACCATCGCCTTAAAGATACCCATCAAAATGCTGCAAAAAGATGGCAAAGATGTAACAGGCGCCAGCAGCATTTTAGACCCTAACTATGTAATTGGTGTTTGGGCAAGTGCCAGCCGCCAGCAAACCAAAGTGTTTAATACTGATGGTTCAAGAACAGACCAGGGTAACTGGGTGCAGGTTTCCCGCTTGGGTATGCCTTTAACCAATGAAGCGGTTATACCCATTGGCATGAAAGACAAATGGAATGAAAGCGACCCTACCAAAGACCTTACTTACGCAGCTTACTTTAAAAATCCTGAGCTGGCTTTGTACATGGATGGTACTCAATTTGGCGGTGCTGTTCCTTCCTTAAATGCCTTGCGCATTCAAACCAATGCCTTGGGCACGGCTTCTGCAAGAGGGTTCGATTTTAGAAATGGCAAAAAGGGTCTGTATGGTTTAAAAAACTCACCTGCTGTAGCCAACACGGCTTTAGCAGAGAACGCTTATGGCAGCATTCTGTTGCCTGACAGCACCAGCCCACGTGCTGTTGATTTGCTGCCTATCTTTTATACTGGTGTTCCTAATGTTGCACCTTACCAGTTGGCAACGGGTAAGAACGGTAATCCGCTCGCTGTTGGCAAACCGTTTATCAACAACTTTTTGCCAACGCTTGGCGATATGCTGCGGTTAAATATGGCTGTGCCGGTTACACCTCGCAACAGTGCTGATTTCAGTTCAGAAGGTATTGTACAAGCGGCTGTGTTAGGATTGACCGATCCTCGTTATAACGCTAATGCAAACCTTATATTCATTCCTAATATGGATGGATTTCCAAATGGAAGAAGATTGGAAGATGATGTAACTACCATCGAGTTGCAAGCCGTTAGCGGCGTGGCTTTGGCTGCTATTGGGTTGTGGTACGATGATTATGTGCCCGGCACATCACCAAGCCCGGTAACAACCGATTTGGCGAATGTATTGTCATTTAATGCAGGTCCAACGCACAATGATACCACGTTTAAAGCTTCTTTCCCTTATGTGCAAACACCATGGAGAGGATATGATTACACGCTACAACAAAGGTTCTAACCACTAAAAAGAAATGAAAATGAAATCAATTATAAAATTTTATACAGCAGTATTGCTTTGCATGGCATGTGGCTATACTGCTTCCGCGTCTTCCCACCGCGAGGCGCCTTTAATTTCAAATGATCCGCTGGCAGATAACACCGACTTGTATGCGTTTCGCAGCCCCTGCGATAGCAGCAAAATAGTTTTAATAGCCGATTATATTCCGTTTGAGTTGCCTAATGGCGGACCCAACTATTATAATTTTGGTACAAATGTCCGCTACGAAATTCATATAGATAACAACACGGCTACAAAAGGCGATGATATTATTTATCGCTTCACTTTTTCACAAACAAATCAAGACCCAACAACGTTTTTCAATATCAGGCTGGGTAAGCAAAACTTAAAAACAACTTATACTTGCGAAAGGAGTACCGATGGCGGACAAACGTTTACAGCTATTGTCACAAATGGTGTGGTTCCTCCCAATAATATCGGTCCCCGCTCAATAGAAAATCCAACAGTTGGTTTGGGTGCGTCGAGCTATGACAATTTAATGCAAAAAGCCGTAGCTACTGCCACTACCGGCGAAACGGTTTTTTGCGGTCCTATTGATGATCCTTTCTTTGTTGATCTGGGTGGCGCTTTTGATGTTGGCGGTTTCAGGCAAACCGGCAGAGACGGATTAGCAAAATATAACTGTCATGCCATTTGCATACAAGTTCCTATTTCTACTTTACAGAAAAATGGTAAAACAACCGCCAGTGCTACAACCATTTTAGACCCGGATTTTGTAATTGGCGTATATGCTTCGGCAAGTCGTCAGTCAATGTTAACATTAGACACCAGTTCTGCAACTTATTCTGCTGCCGGCAATTGGGTGCAGGTTTCCCGTTTGGGTATGCCCTTAACCAACGAAGCGGTTATTCCAATTGGTTATAAAGACAAATGGAATGCAACTTACCCATCCGGCGATCTTCAGTTTGCGTCTTATTTTGAAAACCCCGAACTGGCTTTGTACATGGATGACTCGCAATTTGGTAAGGCCGTTCCGGGATTATCTAAATTGCGCATACAAAGCAAATCTCTTGGTTCTTATGATTTCAGAAATGGGCATGAAGGTTTGTATTCATTGAAAAACAATCCTGCTTTGGTTGGAACTGCTCTCGATCCTGCCACGTATGGAAACATTCTTTTACCCGATAATCACAGCCCTCGTGCAGTTGACATTCTTCCTATTTTTTACACAGGTGTTCCTAACCTTGCGCCTTATCAATTGGCGACAGGGAAAAACGGAAATCCGCTGGCAGCAGGCAAACCGTTCATCAACAACTTTTTGCCAACGCTTGGCGATTATCTTCGTTTGAATATGGCTGTTCCCGTTACTCCTAGAAGGGACGTGAATGGAAATCCAAATCCTGAATTTAGTCCCGAAGGCATCATAAATGCGGCGGTCTTAGGATTAACCGATAAACGTTATAACACTACTACCAACCTTGAGTTCATTCCCAACATGGATGGTTTCCCGAACGGAAGAAGGCTGGAAGATGATGTTACTACCATTGAGCTGCAAGCTGTTGGTGGCGTGGCTTTAGCAGCTATTGGCTTGTGGTATGATGATTATGATCCCAAAACATCGGCAAGCCCTGTAACTCCGGATTTATTAAACGTTGTTACCTTCAATGCAGGCGTAACTCATAATGATACTACGTTCAAGTGGTGCTTCCCTTATGTACAGGCGCCCTGGAGAGGCTTTACCGGCGATCAGTATTCCGGTCCGCAAAGCAATGTATTGCCTGTTCGCTTTGGTAATTTTACAGCTACAAAAGTAGCTCAAACCGTATCGCTTCAATGGCAGGTTAGTGATGAAGTAAACAGTGATCATTACAATGTTGAATACAGCACAGATGGTATCAATTATTCGACTTTAAGCAAGGTTACTTCTCACAATGCCAACAACAGCAGTTACCGGTATCTCCACGCTTCGCCATCAATGACAAAAATCAATTACTACCGCATCACACAGGTAGGTAAAGATGGCAGAACGATTACTTCGCAGGTACAGGCAATTCGCTTTGAAAGCAATAGCATCATTACGATAACACCAAACCCGGCTTCCAATTTTGTAACGGTTGTTTCTACCATTGCCAACCTTCGTATAACGATGTATGATAATGGCGGAAAGAGAATAATGGCACAGGTTGTAAAAGACAATACTGCAACTATCAATATTGCGTCGTTGGCAAGAGGCGTTTATACAATTGTTGCTACCGACAATAACGGCAAGAAAATAGAAGTGAAGAAGATTGTAAAAGAATAAGTGTCTTGCTCTATATGTTTTTAATTGAAATATTACACGGTGTTACAGCCGTGTAATATTTTTTACAGACATTTACAAACGGTTTTACTTTGATTTGGTTGATGGACTTAGCTTAACTTGTTCAATTGATTTCAAAGTGTTGAAGAGTGATTCTTTTTTCTTTTTACTTAAAAAAGAAAAAAGAACAAATCAAGATTGCAAGAGACGATTCATCGGAGCGTTGCAGTCTGGTACATAAAACTGTATTTTAAATTCAATAGTCTTTATTTTTAAACTGATTGCTTTGTATGAAGAAGAGTACAATTTACACTATCAGCATTATTATTTTTTGTTTGGCAATTGTTGGTATTGTTGTAAAATATCATTATAAACAAACCGAAGAAGCGGCCAAAGTATATGGTTTGTTAGATAGAAAAGGGAGTTCTGCCAACACACCCGAATGGCAACTTACCAAACAAAAAGCCGGCAAATTATTAGCGGCATTGCAAACCGATCCGGCTGATACAAAATCGGCTTTACAACTCGCCTCATTGTACATTAAAGAAGCCCGCATAACCGGCAATCATGTGTATTACGATAAAGCTGCAATGAAGTACATAAATGATGTGCTGACACAGAACCCTAACAACTTCGATGCGCTGGTTTATAAATCGCTCATTTATATGTCGCAGCATCATTTCGCAGATGGTTTGGCTGTAGCACACCAGGCACAGCAAATCAATCCGTACAACGCTTACATTTATGGCTTGATGGTAGATGGCAATGTGGAAATGGGACAATACGATTCGGCTGTGAAGTATGCTGATAAAATGGTTTCTATCCGGCCCGATTTAACTTCTTACTCGCGTATCTCTTACCTGCGCGAAATTTTTGGCGATTACAAAGGTGCTATCAATGCTATGCAACAAGCCGCAACAGCGGGCGGGCAGGGTGATGAATATACTGAGTGGACACGTACACAGCTGGGAGGCTTGTATGAAAAAACAGGCGATTACAAAACAGCGGATGGATTGTATAACCAGTCGCTGAATATGCGACCGGATTATGCCTATGCGTTGGTGGGTTTGGCACATGTAGCCTTGGCAGACAGCGATTATAACAGAGCGATTGCTTTGTATCAGAAAGCCGATTCAATTGTTACCGATAATACTGTGAAAGAAGAAATGAGCGATGTGTACAGGCGAATGGGCCAAACAAAAAAAGCAAACGATATTTTAGAAAAAGTGGTTGATGGATTAAATAAAGATGCACAGGCAAGTGCAGCCGATCCAGCCATGGGGCATTATGCGGACAGAGAACTGGCTTACGATTATTTGAAGCTTGGCGATAAAGATAAGGCGCTTGAACATGCGATGCTGGAATGGAACCGCCGCCCCGAAAACATTGATGTAAATGAAACTGTAGCCTGGGTATATTACAATCGTGGCGATTATGCCAAAGCTGCTTCGTACATGAAAACAGCTTTAAAAACGCATTCTAAAAATCCGGTGTTGTTAAGCCGTGCAGCGTTAATTTTTTATAAAGCGGGCGATAAAGATTTAGCAAAAACAATGTTAGCCGAAACCTCGCTTTCCAATCCTTATATTGATCCATCTTTAAAGAATGAAACGGCTGCTATTGAAGGCAAGTTATAAGCAATCAAACCGATATATCAACAGAAGCAATTTCGGGCAAAAACAAACCTTGTTCATTTCTTGTGTAGGTTTGTTTTTGTCTATATTTTCTGCTACCTCGTTGTATGCGCATACCATCAATTATGCATTGGAAAAAGCCCCGGTTAACAATGTAATCTGGTTTTATTTAAAACTTGGTTTTACCCATATTTTACCGCAGGGTTTTGATCACATTTTGTTTGTGTGCGGGCTTTGTTTGTTAAGCACAAAAGTGAGTGTTATTTTGTGGCAGGCGACGGCTTTCACAGTGGCGCATTCCATCACATTAGCGTTAAGTATGCAAAACATTATTGTTGCCCCATCCGCTGTTGTTGAACCTATCATTGCGCTATCCATTTTGTTTATTGCGGTTGAAAATTTATTACTCACGCAACTCAAGCCCTGGCGAGTTTTAATAGTGTTCATGTTTGGTTTAATTCATGGGATGGGCTTTGCCTCTTCACTCAATGAAATCGGCTTGCCGCGCAATAAATTTGCAACTTCTATTTTATCGTTTAATGTAGGTGTTGAGTTGGGTCAGATTACCGTGATACTAACCATGTTTGCTTTAATCATTATTCCTTTGAAAAACATTCGCAATTATAGAAAGCGGGTTGTGTATCCATTGTCAGTTTTGATTGGTTTGATTGCTTTGTACTGGACGATTCAGCGCGTGTTTTTTGTTTGATGAATTGATAGAAAAAAAGCGTTTGAATAGCAGTTATGAAAAATAAATAATCAATTACACTGTCATCTGTCAACCCTCAACCATAACATTTCTTCTTTCGCGCAGCCTGAACTGTTGCCAGCTCTTATTAATTGCCAATGCGGTGATGACGGCACCACAAGCCATTCCTAACCACGGCGCTGGAATAATCAGTAACGCCCAGCCGCTGATGTACGAACCCATTACATCGCACAAATTTAAAAACGCCATATAACCTGTAAATTGTGAGCCTTCTACCTGTGGCCGGCACAGTGCCATCAGCAGCGGAAACGAAGCTACACTAAACATGGGGTCGGCAAAGTTCCAGATGATTAAACCGGCAGTTGTCAGTGTTCGGTTGCCCCAGTACATGTAGCTTCCGCAAAGCAATAAAAAATAAATTCCCAAACACCACAACACAATCTTTTGCAATCGCGCAGCCCCCATTTTATCAGCAATCATTCCGGCAACAATGATTACAACAAAAGTCAGCAGGTTTCCCCAACTTCCCTGCAACACAGAAACATCATTGTCGTTCCAATGCAACACATGAATAATGTGATACGTGTAAGAACGAATGAAAATGCTGAAGCATAAATACACCAACGCAATGGAAACATACATCTGCAAGCTTTGCTTTGCCATAATGCCTTTCCATAATTGCGTAAACATCCATTTGAGTGATGGGTTGTCTTCTCTTGCAGTATGACCATCAGGCAGCAATTCTTTCTTACCAAAGCTGGGCAGTAATTTATCTTTTTTATTAATCTTAGTAAAAAATGTAAGAACAGTGAAAGCCAATAACAGTGCGGATTGCAGGCAAGCTGCCGTAAAAAAATTGTAATAATGCAGAACAGTTGAAAGCACGGCTGCACCGATGGCAGTGCCTAATAAAATGCCTCCGCGCATATAAGCATTTACACGTCCGCGTTCCTGCTCGGGAACTACAAAAATGGCGGTAGCATCAACGCTGGTATCCTGGAAAGAAGCAAAAATACTATGAATAAAAAAGATGCTTGCGATGGCGTTCACCTGTTGCACCGGATGTTTGATAAATAACAACAAAAGCAAAGTGCAAAACGCCCCGATTTGTGAGCCTACCAGCCAATGCTTGCGCCTGCCCATCACCGAATACTGAAAGCGGTCAATGATGGGCCCCCAAAGAAACTGTAATATCCACGGTGTGCCGATGATGGCAACAAAGGAGCCTACAATGTTGGGTGCCGCACCTTGCCCCACCAAATAGTTGGCAAGCGTGGTTAAGGCAAAACCTGCGGGAATGCCTTGCATAACATACAAATAAAAAAAAGTAAAGTAACGGAAACGGGTACTTTCATTTAAAGCAGGTAGTGGCATGAGAATCGTTTTGAATAGGAATGGCTTTACAATGTTACTATGAGCAATGAACATGCAAAAGTTTTTACTTTTTAAAAAAGATTGAAAAGGAATGGTTTTTATGGTAGTATTCTTTATAAAAATCATTGTGTAATTTGCTTTTTGTAAGAATTTGTTTTTGTATGAATAAGGAAATAAAAAGAGGCGATTTATTGATAGCAGATCCATTTTTGAAAGACCCGAATTTTATGCGTACCGTAGTGCTCTTGTGCGATCATCAATTAGAAGGAACCATTGGCTTTGTCATCAACAGAAAGTACAATAAGACTGTTGGTGAACTCATCAGCCATTTGGAGACCTGTAATTTCCCGGTTTATTATGGTGGACCCGTGCAAACGGATACGGTTCATTTTCTTCATAAACGTCCCGACTTGATTACCGATGGTTTGCCGGTGGGAAATGGCATTTATTGGGGTGGCGATTTTGAAACGGCGGCCGAACTGTTGCGCAATAACGAACTGGAGCAAAGCATGATACGGTTTTATATTGGCTACAGCGGATGGGGCGAAGAGCAATTGGAAAATGAGATCAAAGAAAAAACATGGCTCACTACACAAAGCACGCCTGCTTTGGTTTTTCATAAAAATGTAAGCCTCATCTGGCAGGATTCATTAAAGCAGTTGGGGGGCAAATACGAGCAGCTCATTCATTATCCGCTCGATCCGCAGTTGAATTGATAGCTCGCCGAAAATCAAATCACAAATAGCGGCAGGACTTCTGTATAGACCGCAAGGGGTCTTTAGTGCCAAGCTTTCTGTGCGATAGCGGGAGACGATCCTACGGTTTGTTTTTGCTTGTATTTTATTTGTCCTTGTTGATGTTGTTTTCCAATTCTTTTTTAAAGACAAATAACCGCAGCACAGAAATGTTTTGTTGAACTTAGCAATACTGAAGTGCAATACAGCATAACAAACTCATCTTCTATTTTCTTATTTTCACTTTATGAAAACAGTCCTCTTCGCCATATTTGCAATTAGCATGAGCATACATTCAATGGCACAACAGCCGGGCGCATTTACGGGCACTTATCCCACAACAAAAACAGTAGAACAAACTGATGATTTTTTTGGAACGAAAGTGAGCGATCCCTATCGTTGGTTAGAGAACGATACAGCTGCCGATACGAAAGAATGGGTGAAAGAGCAGGTAACAGTTGCACAAGCGTATATAAGCCAAATTCCTTTTCGCGATGCAATAAAAAAACGCTTGACTGAACTGTGGAATTATGAAAAGTTTTCAGCTCCGTTTAAAGAAGGCAGCTATCCTTATTTTTATAAAAATGATGGTTTGCAAAATCAGGCTGTTTTATATCGCGAAAGAAAAGATGGAAAGACAGAAGTGTTTTTAGACCCAAACCAATTTTCAGCCGATGGCACTACATCTTTGGCTGGCATTGACTTCACGAAGGATGGTTCTCTGGCTGCGTATCAAATATCGGAAGGCGGGAGCGATTGGCGCAAGGTGATTGTCATCAACACATCAACCCTACAACAAATGGATGATACCTTGATGGATGTAAAATTCAGTGGTATTGCATGGAACAAAAATGATGGCTTTTATTACAGCAGTTACGATAAGCCGAAAGAAGGCAGCCAGCTTTCGGGTAAAACACAAATTCATAAATTGTACTATCACAAATTGGGCACAAAGCAAACCGAGGATAAACTCATTTTTGGCGGTGAACAAACACCTCGCCGTTACATTGGTGCTTCTGTTACGGAAGATGGGCAATGGCTGGTAATTTCGGCAGCCAATGCTACGTATGGCAATGAATTGTACCTCAAAAATCTGGCAAAACCAAACGCGCCGATTGTACCCATTGTTACGGGTTTTGATTTTGAACAAAATGTTGAATACAGCAATGGAGGCAAGCTGTTTATTGCTACGAATCGCAATGCTCCCAACCGCAAGTTGGTAGTGGTTGATGCAGCTACGCCAACGCCTGAGCATTGGAAAGATTTGATAGGAGAAACAAAATTCCCATTGAGCATTACAACCGGTGGTGGAAAACTGTTTGCACAGTATATCAAGGATGCGGTTTCGGAAGTGATGCAATACAGTCTGGATGGCAAATTAGAAAAAACAATTCAGCTTCCGAGTCTGGGTACGGCAAGTGGCTTTAGCAGTAAAAAAGAAGAGAAAGAAGTGTACTATAGCTTTACTTCTTACGTGTATCCGCCCACCATTTTTAAATATGATATTACATTGCGCACCTCAACCATTTATAAAAAGCCAAACGTTCAGTTTAACCCTTCCTATTACGAAAGCAAACAGGTGTTTTATACCTCGAAAGATGGTACCCCAATACCGATGATTATTACACACAAAAAAGGCATTGTTTTAAATGGTAAAAACCCTACGATGCTGTATGGTTATGGTGGTTTCAATATCAGCCTCACACCTGCGTTTAGCATCAGCAATCTTGTGTTTATGGAGAGTGGCGGTGTGTATGCAGTACCGAATATTAGGGGCGGTGGCGAGTATGGCGATGCGTGGCACAATGCAGGTATTAAAGGGAAAAAGCAAAATGTGTTTGATGATTTTATTGCTGCCGCTGAATTTTTAATAAAAGACAACATTACATCAACCGATTATCTTTCCATTTCGGGCGGCTCAAATGGCGGTTTGTTGATTGGTGCGTGCATGACACAACGACCCGATTTGTACCGCGTTTGCTTTCCTGCTGTGGGTGTGTTGGATATGCTTCGGTATCACAAGTTCACGGCTGGCGCAGGCTGGGCTTATGATTATGGTACAGCAGATGACAGTAAGGAAATGTTTGACTATCTTCTTCATTACTCACCCGTTCACAATGTTAAAAAGGGAACTTGCTATCCCGCAACAATGGTAAGCACTGCCGACCACGATGACCGTGTAGTGCCAGCGCATTCGTTTAAGTTTGGCTCGGCATTGCAGGCAGCGCAAACTTGTTCTAACCCGATACTAATGAATATTGAAACCAAAGCAGGCCATGGTGCAGGAAAACCTACGTCTATGCTCATTCAGGAACAGGCAGATAAGTGGGCATTTCTATTTTATAACATGGGATTGAACTATGGTGGAAAATAGAGTGACAAATTTGATAATAAGCGAGAATTTGTAAATAGAACAGGATAATGAATGGGATAGGTTCAATCTATAAGCTGTGAAAAGCACCCAATAACTGTAAACACTTCAATTTTGTGAAGCTGGTGGTCTTGTCAGGAATCGAACCTGAATCAAAGGCTTCGGAGACCCTTATACTATCCGTTGTACTACAAGACCTATTTTTGCAAATGTAAACCGCAAAGTGCTAACTAATTCCTCTTTTCAATTAACACGGTTGCATACGCCATCACGCCTTCTTCTCTACCCACAAAACCAAGCCCTTCGGTAGTAGTGGCTTTGATAGATACACAATCATTTTCAACAGTCAAGATGCCTGCAATGGTTTGCTGCATCTGTATAATGTAAGGCTTTATTTTAGGAGCTTGCAAGCAAAGCATACAGTCAACATTCACAACAAAATATTGTTTTTCGTTCAATAAAGAAAGCGTGCGGCGCAACAAAATTTTGCTGTCAATGTTTTTAAACTCCTGCGAAGTATCTGGAAAGTGTGTGCCAATATCGCCAAGACAAGCTGCACCCAGTAAACCATCGCAGATAGCATGAAGCAAAACATCAGCATCGCTATGACCCAATGCGCCTTTTGTGTGCGGAATTAAAATACCACCTAACCAAAAATCTCTGCCTTCTA
The DNA here is from genome assembly GCA_963790435.1 of uncultured Chitinophagaceae bacterium. Lineage (GTDB taxonomy): Bacteria > Bacteroidota > Bacteroidia > Chitinophagales > Chitinophagaceae > Ilyomonas. The sequence continues at coordinate 1,338,958 of CAWBOI010000001.1, read as the reverse complement.
CCAAACGATGAAAATCAACACCCTGACCAACGCGTAAATTCATACAAAAACAAAAATGAAAAAGCGAAGGTAACGGTGCCTTCGCTTCACGTAAAAATATTGATGACTAATTATTGTCCGGTACCAGTATCGTTGTTACCGTTGGTATTATTGTCTAAATCGAACAACAAGCTAAAGCGCAACGTGTTGGAAAGCGGGTTACGGGTAACACCATTTCCCGAAGGAACGAGGTAAGAAAAATTAAAGCCAAACACGTTGTATTTGATACCGACTCCCACTGTAAAATACTTGCGGTTGCCGCCTTCTTTGGTTTCCCAGTAATAACCGGCACGGGCAGAAAATTGATTGTTATACCAATATTCAGCTCCTAACTGAACCGAATACACGTTGTTGCTGAACGATTTGCCCCAACTTTCAAAAACACCAGTATTTTTATAATTGTTAAGTGCATTGGCATCAATTGCTGAATCCCCTGTGTATTGAGGAACCGCAGGCACAAGCAAATGGTTTACATCAGCCGCAATGGTTATCTTGCTGTCTTGGTCTATAACACCGGTATAAGCTGCGCCAATGCCAGCATTGGCAGGAATAAAATCTTTGTTTTGAGCATCGTTGGTATAGCCAATTTTAGAACCGAGATTAGACAGCACTAAACCCCAGGTAAAGCCTTGTCCTTGTGCATTTAAGCCATTGTTGTATAAAGACAAATCGCCAGCTACTGCATTACCAGCTTTATAAATGGTGCCTGTTCCGCCCACATCGCCTTTTGCCAATGCCGAATTGATGTAACGCAAGGCAACGCCCAATGACAACTTCTCAGACAGTTTGCGCGTGTAGCCAAAGTCAAGTCCAAACTCACGAGGCCGGCCTTGTCCTAAGCTGTTTCCATTAAAATCAGTAAACTGTATGTCTCCCAAATTAAAATACCGCACGCCCACAGCAATAGCCTGGTTGTCGTCTATTTTATGATAGCCCGCCAGCGTAGCCAGGTAAACATCCGAAGCAATATCTTTCAGCCAAGGCGTATAGGTTACTGATGCCTGCGTATTGCTGGTAGCAAAAGGTATTTTAGAAAGATTGGAAAAGCCCGAATTGGCATCGGGTGATGTAGCAATGCCAACATCGCCCATACCGCCGGTGCGGGCATCGGGTGAGATGCGTAAAAAAGGAACCGCCGTGGTAACAATATTAATGGGAGCCGTACTTTGTGCATTCGAAGTAGTGCAGGTGCAAACAAGAGCAGCACCAACAGCAGTCAGTAGTTTTGTAAGTTTCATTCAACAGTTTTTAAATAACAATAAACGATTGCCGCAAAGAAAAATTATAACAATTAAATTTCTGTTTGGGACAAATTTGTGTAGATGTTGTTTCGATAATCAGAACTTAAAATAATAAGAGGTTGGCTCGATATTGCCGCAAAGATGTGCCTTTTGAGTTATACTACAAACTTTCAATAAAACGTTTTTATTTTCTTATAAGCCATTTTTAATGAATTATAAACCCAGGTGTTTGTAATTATTTCTATTTTCGTTCTCACTAACTGCAATAAAACAGTAACAAAACCGTTTAACCTAATAGGATAAAATTCATTCATTCATGTTCAAGCAGCTCCGCAACGCTATCTTATTCATTACAGCATTAAGCGCGTTGGCTTCATGCCATAAAAAACCCGAAAAATCAGCTTCTACCGGTTGGAATTACAACGATAAAAACCAGGGTGGTTTTTTTGTTGCAAAACCAAAAGATATTAAAACCGGTCCCGGTCTTGTGTTTGTTCAGGGCGGTACGTTTACCATGGGCGCAACTCAGGAAGATGTAATGGGCGATTGGAACAATGTACCTCGCCGTGTTACTGTTAATTCTTTTTTTATTGATAAAACCGAAGTTGCCAACGTTCACTACCGCGAGTACATTCACTGGATTGAAAATGTGTTCCAGGACAATCCGGCTGTTATCAATGGCGCCTTGCCTGATACGCTTGCCTGGCGCAAGGAACTGGCTTATAACGACGTGTATGTTGAGTATTATTTCCGCCACCCGTCTTATAATTATTATCCGGTGGTTGGTGTTACGTGGCGGCAGGCACACGACTTTTGTATGTGGCGTACCGACCGTGTCAACGAAATTGCTTTAATTGATAAAGGCTATCAAAATAAAAATGTTTTAAAAACAGAATTGAACGGTGGTGGACAGGATAACTTCAATACAAAAGCGTATTTATTAGGCGCTTATGAAGGTGTGCCGGGAAAACCCAAACACAACGATTTGAAAGATGCACAAGGTCGTCCACGCACCAAAGTGGATTTCTCCGATGGCATTTTATTTCCTGATTACCGCCTTCCAACTGAAGCCGAATGGGAATATGCTGCTTTAGGTTTGGTTTCCAGCAATCCGCAACCCCGCAAAAGTGAGAAGAAAAGAGGCGAAGAGTTGATTGATAACAAACAGGTTTATGCCTGGAAGGATGATGGCTTTGACAACTTGCGTTCTACCCGCAAAGGTGCCTGGCAAGGTGCGTTTTTGGCTAATTTCAAACGCGGCAACGGCGACTATATGGGTACAGCCGGTGGCTTGAACGACCGTGCTGCCATTCCTGCAGCGGTTACTTCCTTCTTTCCTAACGGTTTTGGTTTGTATAACATGAGCGGCAACGTGAACGAATGGGTTGCCGATGTGTATCGTCCAACTACCAACCAGGAGGAAGAAGATCTAAACCCCTTCCGCGGAAATGTGTTTAAAAAGGTTGATAAAAGTGGTGGCGATGATCCTTCTGCCTGGTTAGATTCGATGGGCAGAATTAAAGAGGTTCCTGAAAGCGATTCCGATTTGCGCAATCGCCGCAATTATAACCGTGCTTATGCTATTGATGTATTGGATGGCGATTCACTAAGCCGCGATTATTACGACTATGGTCATACTACGTTAATCAACGATAAATCGCGTGTTTACAAAGGCGGTAGCTGGAACGATATGCCGTATTGGTTAAGCCCCGGGAGTCGCCGCTTTTTGCAGGAAGACCAAAGCAGCAGCAGCATTGGTTTCCGCTGTGCGATGACGCATTACGGCGCGCCTGAAGGGTTATCGTCAAAACAAAAGACGGGTAACTTCTTCCCGGGCAAACGACAAAAGAGATAAGGAAAAGTACATACAAAAAACAAGGCCGCCTGTTGCAAAGCAGGTGGCTTTTTGTTTTGAATAAATAATAAGTAGGTTGAATATTGATTGTACAATTTTCCAAAACCAATTATCTCATTCATCCAAGTTTCAACAATTTTGAAGAGGCTGGCTTGCCAACAGACAAAGGTTTATTGATAACACTTGTTAGCTTCATCAACCATTGTACAAACAGTGCAAAAAACAATATCGCAGTGATGAGTAAACAGGTATATGCAAAGGTATTACCAATAGAATTATAAAATGTGTTACTATGATAAACAGGAACATCAGCCAGCCAAAACCTTTCTCCGGTTTCGAAAAAATCTTTTTGTTTGATAATCCTGCCTTTGCTGTCTGCGGCAATGCTCAATCCGCCATTTGCCTGCCGGAAAAGCGAGCAACCATTTTCAATAGCTCGGTACACTGCTGCTTCGCTATGATAGGGCGAAATGGCTTTCCAGTCGCCGGAAGGCAATAACAGCAAACCAGTTTTGTTGCTTCCTAACTGTTGCATTAAAGATGGAAAATCAGCATCATAGCAAATAGAGGTAGCTATATTTCCATACTCCGTTTTGATAGAAGGAACAACGCCATTGCCCGCAAAACTTGGTTCTACGCCGGGTACCGGTTTGTTTTTATAAAAAATATTTTTGATTGCTCCGTTGTGGTCAATATAAATGGATTTGTTTTCTAAAAACTTTTTACCCGGTGTTATTTTACCCAGATGAATAACAGCCATTGCCAAAAGGAAATCAACCTTGTTTTCTTTTGCAAACCCTTCTGCACGCTTAATAACAAAAGGTTCATTTTGCTTCAATACAATGAGGCTGCCTTCGCTCCAAACAATAAGGTTTGCGCCACTTTGCGCGGCTTTTTTTGACAACAAAAACAAACTGTCGGTTATCTTGTTTACTACTTTTGATGCGGTAATAAATATTGCATCATTTGGATGTTCAATAAATGTTACAAACGCTGTGTTTGCCCTTTGTACTTCAGGTGAAATTGGTGAGGCATCAACAGGGATATGAAGCTCTTTTGCATTTATATCTTTGTACATCGCTTCTAAAAACGGTGTGGATGCAATTGTTATACCTGCTACTTTTATTTTGGTTGCAGTAACATCATTGCTGTAAAAACGAATGGCACCACCAATGATAACAAATATCAAAACAACAGGATAAATGAAAACGGTTTTGTGTAACGATTGGCCATTCATCCGCAAACCAATTATCCAAACAACGTATGAAGCGAACCAGTACAATAAAAAAGCAATGCCCCAGATACCGGTTACCGAAGCGAGCTGGCTAAGAAAAGAAAAAGCAAACTGCGTGTTTGCCACCGAAATCCAGGCACCCCATGGACCAAATGAACTTACAAACTCTATTGCTGTAAATACAACAGGAAAAACAAGCGTTGTACTACAATGCAGGCTTCGGTTAGCAAAAGCTTTATCAATTAAATAGGGAAGAGATGCCAGCAAGCTATTTATCAAAACAAAAATTACCAGGCCCAAGCCCGGAATGGGAACCACTTTATAAAATGCAACCAGTTGCGAAACTGTCATTGTAAGCAGCAGCCACAAGTATTTTCTTTTTAAAGAACTGTATCGGAAGAAGAAAAGTAGAACCGCCGGAGCTATCCATGCGCAGACAGGAATAGTACATCTAGGGGATGACAAAATAAGGCTCAGTCCACCGATGATAAGCAATAAAAAGGAAAGAGGCGAAGACAATTTTTTAGAAGATGATGCTATGTTTTGCATGGCTGTATATTTTATAACACAAAGCTGCCGCAGCCTTCGCTTCCCTAAGTCCGACTTTAGAAACCCGAACGAAAAAAAGAGTTCGACTTTACGCAAATGCAAGCCAGTATTGTATTACAGCCCGGCGTTCGACTTTTTAAATTCGCTTGGTGTAACGCCTGTATATTTTTTAAACAGCGTATTGAAAAATGATTTGGAATTAAAACCAACCTGATACAATACTTCTAAAACAGTAGTTTTTTTGTTGGCAGGGTAGTGAAGCAAACGCTTGGCTTCTTCAATGCGGTACCGGTTGATAAAATCAAAGAAATTTTGTCCCAAATTTTCATTGATTACCTGCGACAACAACTTCGGTTTTACTTTTAGCATATCGGCTAATTCGTCCAGCATCAGTTGCGGTTCGAGATAAGGTTTTTCCTTTTCCATATAAAAAAGAAGTTTCTCTTTCAAGGTTTCTTTTTCTTCATCGTTAATAATGGAAATTGTCGGTCTAACAGGCTTTAAAACAACGGTTGGCAATGCAACAGGTAAAGATTTTTGAGGCAAAAACAAATCTTCGTTTTCTTCCTGAATACCTTCAAAAATTTGCGGTTGTCGCAAGGCTTTTAATACAATGCGGTTGATAAATAAAAACACAGAAAAAATGATAACCAGCAGTACTATATTGAAATAATGAATGAGCGGCGTTAGCGGAATGAACGAATTAACGAAACTGACGCCAATAACAATCATGAATAAAACCAAAGTAGACTGCAGCCATTGCAGATTGATTGCCGTAATATCGGAAAAGCGATTGTTTATGCGGCTTCTGTATTTTTTTAAAATTAATAATGCAGTCAGCGCATACGCATAAAATTGTACATACAGCAAAGTGCCGATAACATAAACAGCAACCGGAATTTTTTGACTGCCGGCAGATAATAAAATGTAGCGCTTCATTGCATCGCTTTGCAAATGGTAGGTAAAGAAAGCGAACAACACAAACAGGAAAAACGGAATGGCATGAACAAGCATTTTTGTTTGTAAAGTGAAGTGTTTGTAAATAACACTGGATGTGTATAAATACAATAACGGACCAAACAACAAGCTAAAATTGTTTCCTATAAAAGCCATCGCCGGATGCGATGCATAAGCGTTGTTAATTAGTAAAATACCATCGGTAAAGTTGAAGCAGAGTGATAAAAAGAAACTGCCCAACAAAATATTACTTACCCGTTTTCCTTTTTTGTGTGTGAGAAGAAAAAGAGAAAGTAGCAACAGTTGAAAGATGACAATGATTGATAAAATATTCGAGGCAGAGAAGCTCATTCAATTAATAAATTGCAACCACATAAATAAGCTTTTTACCTGAATTAAGGAAACAGGGAGGACACAGTTTTCATACATCAATGTTTAAGACCGAACGTAAAAAAGTATGATTTGGTAATGTATCGCTACGTTTTGTTTTGCGCCATTTTATAAATCTTAAACATCCCGATTATCCCGTTCACTCTGTTATTTTTGCGGATATGAAAACGTATGAAGAACAACTGAAGCACCTAGTTAGAGAAGCTTTACAGGAGGATGTTGGCGATGGCGATTATTCAACGCTTAGTGTGATTCCAAAAGATAAAAGAGGCAAGGCTGTTTTAAAAATAAAAAGTGATGGAATATTGGCTGGTGTTGCTGTTGCCGAAACTATTTTTTTAATGATGGATGCATCTGCCCGTTTCATAAAATATAAAAGCGATGGCGATGAAATGAAGGCCGGCGAGATTGCTTTTGAAGTATCTTCTTTTATTCAAACCATTTTACAATGCGAGCGTTTGGTGCTCAATTGTATGCAACGCATGAGCGGCATTGCTACGCTTACAAGGCAGTATGTAAACAAATTGAAAGGCTATCACACCAAGGTATTAGATACAAGAAAAACAACACCCAATTTTCGCTTGCTGGAGAAAGAAGCAGTGCGCATCGGCGGTGGCGTAAACCATCGGTTTGGATTGTATGATATGATTATGCTGAAAGACAATCACATTGATTATTGCGGCGGGCTGCAATCTGCCATAGACAAGGCTTTCAGCTATGTGCAAGACAATAATCTCAATCTAAAAATTGAAGTAGAAACCCGAAATTTAGACGATGTAAAAACGGTTTGTAAAATGGGAAAAAACAAAGTATTCCGCATCATGCTGGATAATTTTACGCCCGGTGAAGTGAAGGAAGCTGTAATTATAATTAATCATCAGTTTGAAACGGAAGCAAGCGGCGGCATCAACTTACAAACTGTTGAAGCTTTTGCCCAGACCGGCGTTGATTATGTAAGCGTTGGTGGATTGATTCACCAGGCGCAGAGTTTGGATTTGAGCTTAAAAGCAGAAATTGATTTGTGATTTATGAATTGTGATATAGGTTTATGAATACAACTCGTTTCTCTCATCATATTTTATCAGTAAAAACAAATCACAAATTATAAATCAGCAATCATAAATCTTATTTGTATGAACAAGAAGAAGAAACCTGATAACCTTGGATTTGTGTACAGTACCGATCCGGCTTTTCAATATCAACACAACAATGAAGAACCTGTAGAAACATTATCTTCTGCACAACAAAAGCTTCGCATTAAACTCGAAACAAAACAACGTGCTGGTAAAGCTGTAACACTCATCACAGGCTTTGTTGGAAAGGATGAAGATTTACAAACCTTAGGCAAGCAACTTCGCAACCATTGTGGCACCGGCGGCAGCGCAAAAGAAGCTGGGATTATTGTTCAGGGCGACCAACGAGACAAAGTATTACAATGGCTTTTAAAGAACGGATATTCAGGAACAAAAAAGATATAGGTTAGATGCAACAAGATATAATAGATTCTTTTGAAACACATAGAAACATAAGAAAAGCACATAGACAAATACTATGTGAAACCTATGTTCCTATGATTCTATGTGTTTCATTTCATCATAAATCAAATCAATCGCTAAACTTACTTTTTGTTTTTGGCACTAAAAGCAAGCTCTTTCGTAAGGTTTGTTTGAGTTGTGTTTTTACAAGCTGTCCCATTGTTTTGGTTTTATAAAATAGGGGTTGATTGAAATGAGCCGCCAGTTCATTTTTCAATTGCTCTTTTTTTTCGTTGATTGAAATATTGTCTTCCGACATAATATCGAGCAACTCTTTTACACGATAACGCGATGATACCAAACGAAACGTCATCATGGTTCTTTCTTCTGCTTGGTATTGTTTGATAGAATTCATATCAAGATGCTTTTGTGCAAGCTCAACAAAAGGATAATTCTCTTTAAAAAATTGTGGCAAATACAAATTCTTCCTGCCTTCATAACTCTGCTGGTCAAAGTCAATCGCGCGAATGCGATACTGGACGTCCTCTACATCGGGTGTTATGTTTACAATAAAATTATAGCTGCGCATATCGCCCAGCAAACGCACAAAGCAACGCTCATTAAACTTCACAAACTCTTTCGATAAGCGAACCAAATTGGTAGTTGGATTATTTAAATATTGCTCTAAAAAAATATCGCCAGGCACACCAGCAATGTGCTCTTCAACCAACGTGTTGTGGTTGGTAAAAAACGTAATGCGGTCGGGCGATAAAAGGTGTTCTAATTCCAAACCATAAATGCGGCTGGCATCGGCAAATTTTATATAATAATGATCATAATTATCATTCAGCTTGTTTACAATGCGGATGCGAAACGGCTGGCTGTTGCCAAAGCTGCAAAAGTCAATGCGCTGTACATCTAAGTGTTCAGTAAAGCTCAAATCGCCTTCCGTTTTTAATATGGCGTATGTTTTCACAAGCATATCGCGAAGCCAGTTCCATTCACGCATATCATACGTTACTGTATCCCAAAATGTATCTTTTCCAAACTTATCTTTTAAAGGAATAGAGTAAGTAAAGCGAAGCAAATCGGGATACGATATGGGCAGTTTTGTTTCGCGTCCATACTTCGCCAAATACAGTCGCAGCCTGTTGTTCACCATAAACATTGGCTTTTTGCGGGAAGGCCGGATGGCGGCTTTGGTATGGTCGTGCGCTTCAAACATTATTTATAAAAAAACTTTTGATACTATCAAAAATAACGAATGGAGTAACACTTTGGTTAGGCTTCTCAAGATGAGAAGTACGGCAAAAACAAAACCCTCTGCAGAAGCAGAAGGTTTACAATTTAAGGACTATAAAAACTAAAGAGATTATCAATCTGCAACAGCCATAATTTCATCTTCAAGTAATGTGAGATTCACCGCATCGCTGCCCGCAATACCTTCCACCGAACCTTTGATGTGTGCGGCATTCAGCATAATTTTTTCAAGTTGTTTTTCTCTCGATTTCCACAACTTCTCCATCATGTCGCGCTCTTTTAGGATGCTCATTTTTAAACTCATAAACCCTTCACGCATGGCTTTCCACTGCTCACTAAATTCACTGCTGGTTAAGTAATCGTACAGCATGTACATTTTCTCGCCTTTGTTTTCGCCGCTTTTTGTGGCTGTAAACACTTTCATAATGCCGGAACGCAACACTGCTGCCAGGCTTTTTACTTCCAAAAACGAGCAAATGTAAACGCCTTCGCGCTCTCCAAAACGCTCCATATCTTTAGGTAGTACCTGCGTAACGATGATGGCAACATCGGCACCGTTCAGGCGCATATCAGCTTTTAGTTTTTCAATCCAATCATTGGCAAAGGTGAGTGTGCGTTTGCTTTCATAAATAATTTTACCGCATTCCTGACCGAAGTTGTTGCAAACGGTTTGAATGCAGTCTGCACCACGAATGCCTTTGCCAACAGGATCAATTCTATCAAAAACAAATGCGCTGCGCAATATTTCTTCCAGCAACAATTCCTGTACTTCGCCCTGCAATTGCATACTGCCTTGCTCGGCTTTGCGGCGCATTTCTTCAGCAAGTTGCTTTTGGTCGTTTAGTTGTTTTTCTTTTTCAGCCAATTTCAAATCAAATTCAAGTCGCATTTGCTGAATGCGGGTTTCTTCCATTTGCCTTATTTCAAGTGAAAGTTTATCGCGTTCGTTTATTAATCGTTGCTGAATTTCTATTTCCAGTTCTGCTTCTTTGGTTTTGAGGGCTTGTTCTTTTTGCAGATAATCCAGTTCTTTTTTACGGGCGGTTTTTAATTTCTCTTCTGTTTCGCTGCACGATTCCTGCAAAATGCGAAGCTGATTTTCGAAATCATCTCCAATGCTTTTGCGCAGGTTCACTTCCAGCTTTTCCTGCAACGCTTTCTTTTCGCGTTCCATTTTGCGCATCGCTTCTTCTTCTGCTTGTTGCAATTGCTTTAATAAGTCGGCTTCTTTTTGTTTAAATTCTTCATCTTTTCTTTTTTGCCATTCTTTGGCTCTAATATTGGCTTCACGCTGTACTTCATCGCGTATGGCATCACCGGGTTCAAACCGGTGACCGCAGCCCGGGCACTTCAATTCTGTTGGCATAGTAATGTAGTTCTTAGTTTCTGAAATCAATATTACGAAAGCTCAGTTTACTAAAAGCATTAGCAAAACTACTTTCTTTTTCCACAACAGGTGGCAAGGCTGTGTATAAGCTGTGAATAGCAGTGGTTTGGAAATGTTTATGTATGGATAAGACGAGTTATAAAAGCTGTATTGATTTTTTCTAAAAAGATTTGAAGATTAGTTTCAACCACGAAGACGCAAAGAAAATGGGCAAAACCAAACCTCGCATTTTTGCGGTTTATGGTTTCAAAAATCAATACCAATCCACTGCTTTTTGTTTTGCTCATATTTTGCAAAGTTGAACTGATACAATTTCCCCGGCCGGTGCGAAACATCGTTTTCGTATTCGCCGGTGTCAATCAAAACATCCATGTGAAAAAACTTTTTTCTAAAATTTCTTCTGTCCATTTGAATATTTAAAATGGCTTCGTATAAATGTTGTAATTGCCGGAGTGAAAATTTTTCAGGTAATAAATTAAAGCCCAGCGGATGTTCCTGAATGCGCTTTTGCAGCCACTGGTAACATTCATGAATAATGAGGCTATGATCGAAAGCCATGTTTTGCAAGCCTTGTACTTTGTGCCAATGCAACTCGTTGTCCATCTTTTTCAATTGATGGTCTTTGATGTTCAGCAAAGAGCAATAAGCTACGGTAAGCACGCGGCCACCAGGATGGCGGTTGGGATGGCTAAAGGTTCGCACTTCTTCCAAATACACATCATCCATGCCGGTACGCTGTTTCAGCACGCGGTAAGCGGCATCGGTAAGTTCTTCGTTATCGGCAGCAAAATCGCCCAGTAAGCTCCATTTGTCTTTGTAAATCTGTAAGGTCGCTGCGAATGAGCAACACTTTCAGTTCATTTTCGTCAAAACCAAAAATGACGCAATCAACTGTAATGGGCACGCATGGATAGGATGCAACCAGCGCATGAACATCTTCTATCCATTTTTTGGGAAGCTTTTCGTTGGCAATTGTTTCTGCAAAAGGCATTGATAACAGATTTATAGAAGCAATCAGTTCATAAAAACAAATTTTCAATTTGCTATGTTCAAAAGGCTTTGTTGAAGTTTATTGTTTCATCCCGATAATGCTATGTAAGAAACGTTACGAAAATAACCATTTTGTTTGTAAGCAGTTAATCATTATTTGTGTTTATTAAACAAGAACAAAGACTATTTTAACTCCGATAGTAAAATTTTCAAAATGAAATGGCAGAAAATAAAAAAGACCTTCTGCAAGAGAAAGGTCTTTTTTAAAAAAGCTGCAAAAACAAACTACAGATTAGCTGCAATTTTTTTATCTAATACCGACTTAGGTACGGCGCCAATTTGCTTATCTACCACCTGGCCGCCTTTAATAAAAAGAATAGCAGGAATAGAAGTGATGCCATATTTTACACTGATATCGGGGTTGTTATCAACGTTTACTTTGCCAATGTTTACTCTGCCCGCATACTCTTTGGAAAGCTCTTCAATAACGGGTCCGATAGCGCGGCAGGGTCCGCACCATTCAGCCCAAAAATCTATGACGGATAATTTATCGTTTTCCAGCACATCGGTCTGAAAATTTGAATCTGTGAATTCTAAAGCCATAACGAAATATTTTTGTAATGTTTAATGATGGGCAAAGATAATTCCAAAGGCCGGATGTGCTGAAACGACAGGACAAGAACCGCAAAGTTTGATGCAACTATGACAATAACGCCTGTCGCGCTAAAAACTCGAGTTTTTGGTTGGCGTTGATAAGCTTGGTAGTAAGGTCAACATTTTCTTTGCGCAAACAGTACACTTCGTAAGCTTTATCAATAAATATTTTGATTTCCTGATCGTGCCAGGGCTTGGTAAGATACTTATAAACCTGCCCGCGGTTGATGGCATCAATCACAGCATTAATATCGGTATAACCGGTAATCAAAATGCGGATCGGATCGGGGAAGATAGATAAAATGGATTCAAAAAACTCGATGCCCGTCATTTTTGGCATTCGTTGGTCGCTAAGGATAACGTGAACCAGGTTTTGCTGCAAAATGCGAATGCCCTCGTCGGCAGATTCGGCGATAAAAACATTGAAGTCTCTGCGAAAGGCAGCTTTAAAGGCAGTGAGGTTGTGCCTTTCATCATCAACGTACAGTACATTTACCATGATAATTTGGATTGGTTATATTGTTTTCTATTAAAATTTAATTAAGCTCATAAGTTTATGACAGTAATCTATTTTTGAATTACACTTATCAGTTATTATTGCATTAAATGAGTGTGTAAATGCTTTACAAACTTAACTGTTACCAAACTCATTTTAGTAACTGAAGCGTACAAACTTAGAAATTTAAGCGAAATTTATTTTTGTTTTCATCATATTTTAATCGAGTTATAGCAGGTGCATGGAAGTAACTACAGATATTCGTATCAGAGCGTTTAGAGCCACTGAGGATCCGGAAACATGTTTAAGATTTATTGAAGGACACAGAAGAGTGTTAACCATTTATGGTATTGAAAATATTACTACAAACTCAGATAACTGGATATACAACTCTGCCATTTTCGTTGTAGTTGTAGAATCTTTGGATGGTAAAAAACTATTTGGTGGTGCAAGAGTACAGGCTGCAAACGGAATAACACCATTGCCAATCGAAGAAGCAACGGGTGATATGGACAATAAAGTTTATGATGTTGTAAAACATTATAGACAGTTTGGTACCGGAGAGCTTTCAGGGCTTTGGAATTCAAAAGAAGTTGCTGGTTTGGGGATTGGCAGTTTTTTTCCTTCAAGAACTTCTGTTGTAATAGCGGAACAACTTGGACTTACCACAATGTTTTCGCTTTGTGCACCTGCTACTGTCCGGTTCAATCAATGGATAGGGAGTTCTGTATTAACGACTGTGGGCAACAATGGAATATTTTATTATCCTAAAATTGATCTGCTGGCAACAGCTTGTTTCTTACCTGATGTAGAAGAATTAAAAAATGCTGCTGTGAGGGAGCGTGAAAAAATGTTTTATCTGCGGCAGAATCCTCAGTGCATCGTTAAAGAAAAATCTCCGTTTAAAAACATGTATGTAAACGTTCACTATAATCTTACGATAGCATCTGCTAATAAAAATGAATTTAGAATGAAAGAATCAATCATGTAAACTATGTAATGTTGTTCTTACAATCTTTATTGAAATCAATGGAGAACTAATAACATATTACATTGCTCAAAGACTATGTTCTTAACCATAAATTTATGAGATGAACCAACTTTCAGAGAAAATTAATGAGAAGATTAAAACTTCTTTCATAGATAAGACAACAACCCAGCCTCTCCTTTTTAGATTGTCGAATAATGTAGATAAACAAAGTTTTGAAAATATTATCATCAGTCAAACTTCAATTCAACTGCACGATTTAATTCATCAGCAACTGATAGAGCTGATGGCGATTCGCAATATTGTGCAGAGCAAGAATAATCAAGTGTTGGAAGTATTGGTAACCAAACATCTGAATGGCGTGCCGGAAGAAGAGTATGGTGTTTGGGTTTTTTACCCTTGGTTGAATCTGGTTGTTCATCTATTAGAGAAAGAAGAATTTATAGAAGTCAGAACCAACAGAAATCAACATAAAATAACAAAAGCAGAGGCAGAACTGCTTCATACGAAACGCATTGGTGTTATTGGATTATCGGTAGGTCAGTCTATTGCTTCCACTCTGGTATTAGAGCGGTGTTGTGGTGAGATTAGACTTGCCGATTTTGATAGCCTGGAACTTAGTAATCTGAATCGGATCAGAACAGGATTGTATAATCTGGGTATTAAAAAAGTAGTGCAGATTGCAAGAGAAATTGCAGAATTGGATCCCTTTATTAAAGTAGTCTGCTACGAGGAAGGAATTACAGATGCCAATATAGATGACTTTCTGGCTAAAGATGGGAAACTGGATTTGCTGATTGAAGAGTGTGACGAATTAGATATAAAAATCGTATCCCGCATCAAAGCAAAGGAATATGGTATCCCTGTGGTAATGGAAACCAACGACCGTGGTATGATTGATATCGAGCGTTTTGATTTGAATCCGGATTATCCCTTACTACATAATATTCTTGAAGGAATTGACCCAAAAAAATTAAAGGATTTGACTACGGAACAAAAAGTTCCGGTGATGATGAAGTTGGTTGGCTTTCAAACAGTTTCTGCCAGGGGAAAGCTAACCTTACTTGAACTGGGACATAGTGTTTCTACCTGGCCACAGTTAGCATCTAATGTTGTACTAGGAGCTGGTATAACAACTGATGTTGCAAGAAGAATATTGTTAAAGTATCTTTCTGTGTCTGGAAGGTTTTATGTAGATGCAGAAAGCATTATAAAAGATGCAGATCCAAAAGCGCCTTCTTATGTTCCTCCTGTTTTACATCAACTGACAGTAGATGAGATGAAGACAGACGCAGATAGTGTAACAATATTTCATTCTCAACATCCCTTGATACCTCCGTTCTCTGTGATTGAAAAAATAGTGACAGACGCTGGTATGGCTCCTTCTTCCGGCAACGACCAGCCCTGGAAATTTCTTTACAGGGAGGGAAGGTTATTTTTATTTCATGAATCGGAAAGGTCTTATTCATTCGGAAATTATAAAAACCGAGCATCTTACATTTCATTAGGTGCCGCCATAGAGAACACAGTGCTGAGTGCGCATCATCAAGACCTTGAAATAAGCATAGAGTTATTTCCTGAAAATGCCAGCAGCAATTGTATAGCTGCTTTTACATTCACCTCGGTGTTAGAAAAAAGCTCTGAAAAACATGATTACGACGAACTTTATGAGTTTATACCAAAAAGATATACCAATCGGAAAGTAACTACCAACGAAGCTGCACCCGAATCTGTATTGCACCAACTCACTGCCGCAGCAGAAAGTATTCCGTTTTCCAAAACTTATTTTGTAACAGATAAACCGTCTCTGCAAACATTAGGTACAATCGTTTCAGAAGGTGACAGGATGCGCCTGATGAATCCGCGGGCCAATTATGAATTTTTTCATCGGGAGATGCGATGGACGGCTGCTGAAGCAGAACAAACGAAAAGTGGAATGGATGCTTCTTTGTTGGAATTTACGCCACAGATTGCAATGGCTTTACAGCTATTGAAAGATGAAACTATCATGAATGTACTGCGCGACATTAATGGATTACAAGGTTTCAAGGCAGCATCTATACCAAACATCGTTAATTCTGCTGCTACTGGTCTTATTACTATGCCGTCTTTCAATCCTGTTGATTTTATTAATGGGGGACGGGCATCACAGAGACAGTGGCTCAAAGCAACACAGTTGGGGTATTGCTATCAGCCGTTGTTAATACCTTTATATTTGTTTTACCGAACTACCGTTGGAAACGGAGAAGATCTGACATTAAAAGTTTTTAATGAGATAAATAATTTACGTGAACGATTTTTACAAATATTTCCGGGTAACGATAAGCGAGGCGAAGTATGGCTGTTTAGAATCTTTAAAGCTGACAATTCGGAAAAACGCTCGTTACGATTACCTTTAAGCGATATCCTTTTTACTTAATACATCGTGAAAACAAATTATGGAATACGACTAAAACTAACATCCTTTTTGTTAAAGGGTAGTTTTCTGTTTATTGTTATTTTTTGGTCGTTACCTCTTTTTGCACAGGAAACTACCATTGTAGTGGCGGATCAACAACTGCCTCTTTCGATTGGCGACCATGTATCTATTTTTATTGATAACAATAACTTATACAATAGCAATACTATTTTATCACAGAGTAGCTTTGAAAAAAACGACAAACAGTTTCCAACTTTTACTTCGTACAAGAATAACATTTGGCTGCGCTTTACCATTAAGAATGTTAGCGAAAATGATAAGCTTTTCCTTTCTGTCAATTATACCGATATTTCTATTATTAAGCTATATGAAAAAGATGTTAGCAATACTTTACATCTTCTCGACGTAACAGGCAACAGCCTTCCGTTTGCAAAACGGGAAGATGATAATGTCAATTACAATCTTTATTTACCTGTACCTAAAAATGCCGAAAAAACATTTTACCTCAATGTTAGCAGCCCTCACCCTTATGACCTGCCGTTATTCATTAATAACCCACAAACCATTAGCGCTTCCAGTCTGAGAGAAAATATCATAGTCGGTCTCTATTGTGGTATTATCATTTCTACTGTTCTTTACAATCTCTTTCTGCTATTTGGTACCCGAGATAAGAACTATCTTTTTTATGTTAGTTATCTTTTGTCTCTTTGCTTTGCACAACTTACAATTGCAGGTTGGTCGTTTAAATTTTTCTGGCCCAACCTGCCGCAACTCAATTCATCTCTTATTATCTGCTCTTCATGCTTCGGAAGTATTATGGGAATTGTATTTGCCAAGTTTTTTTTAAATACTAGTTATTATACACCACGTTTAAACAAGATTCTAACTACACTTGTCGTATGCAATATTCTGGCCATTGCTACCAGTTTTTCCAAGTACAGGGGTATTAGTTATATGACATGGAACTATACAGGTATTATTGCTGCAATACTGTTACTCTATACATCGATTGTTATCTATCGTAAAGGATTTACATCAGCACTTTTTTATTTGATTGCCTGGTCTGCTTTCCTGGCAGGCTTTACTATATATATATTGAAGAATCTAAATATCGTTCCCTTTAACGAATTCACGCGTTTCATTATATACATAGGCTCATCTATTGAAGCTGTATTATTGTCAATTGCGTTGGCAAATAAGATTAACATCTTAAGAAATGAAAAAGAATCATCCCAGGCTGAAGCACTTCGCGTTTCACAAGAAAAAGAAAAGCTTATAAAAGATCAAAATATAAATTTAGAAATACAGGTAAAACAAAGAACTGCCGAATTAGAAAAAACGTTGCGCGATTTAAAAGATACACAGGTGCAGCTTGTAGAGTCAGAGAAAATGTCGTCCTTGGGTCAGCTCACGGCAGGCATTGCACACGAAATTAACAACCCTATTAATTTTGTAAAAAGTAATGTTAGCCCTTTGCATATGGATGTGCGGGATTTGTTTCAACTTATTACCGAATACCAGCGATTGCATGGCGCTGATAATGATGAATTGCCTTTAAAACTGAACGAAATAAAAACATTAGAAAACAAACTTGATCCCGACTTCTTAAAAGAAGAAATTGAAAGCCTTATCAGTGGTATTGAAGAAGGTGCCGAACGTACGGCTGAAATTGTGCGGGGGCTTCGCATTTTTAGTCGTTTGGATGAAAGCGAAATGAAAGAAGTAAATATTTACGATAACATCAACAGCACTCTTATTTTGCTTCGCAATGCCACACCACAGTATATAAAAATAAGAAAACACTTTGAAGCTATGGGCGAAATTGAATGTTATCCTGGTAAGCTAAACCAGGTTTTCATGAATATTTTAAATAACGGCATACAGGCAATAACGGCAAAGCCTGTTAAAAATGAAGAAGAATATATTGATATGTCGGTAACCGAAGGAGATAGTTGTATGCGCATCTCTATTTCAGATACCGGCATCGGTATGACGGAAGAAGTAAAGCATAAAGTATTTGACCCTTTTTTTACAACCAAAGATGTAGGTGAAGGTACTGGTTTAGGTATGTCTATAGTGTTTAAAATTATCGAAAAGCATCACGGTAAAATCAATGTGGATTCTTCACCTGGTAATGGTGCTACATTCACTATTGAAATTCCGTATAAATTAAAATCGGTAGCGGCTGCCACAGAAGAACAGGTTCAATTGCTGGAAGAATAAAATAACTTCATCATAATAAAAACAATAATAGAATGGATATGCCCGAAGAAAGGATTCGAATACTTTATGTAGATGATGAAAGCAAGAACTTAACCGCTTTCAAAGCCAGCTTCCGACGAAACTATGACATTGAAACAGCTATCTCGGTAAAAGATGCCGCCGAATTACTTAAAATACATTCTTTTCATATCATCATTGCCGACCAGCGTATGCCCAGTGTTACCGGCATTGAATTTTTTCAATCGGTTCGCAAAACATATCCCAATGCCATCCGCATTTTGCTTACGGGTTACACTGATGTAAGAGAAATTGTTGATGCCATTAACAAAGGCGAAATCTTTCGGTTTATAACAAAGCCGTGGAATGAATTTGAAATGCACAATGCCATTCACAATGCGTATGAACTGTATGCCATGCGCAGGCAATTGCAGCAGAAAATGGAAGAATTAGAAACCGCCAATCATGAACTGAACCGGCTTATCTACAGCACTTCGCACGACCTGCGTTCACCGCTGGCTTCTATCATTAGTATTGTTAACCTGGCTAAATTGGAAATACTTGATGATGAGGTTATCAACTATTTTAACTTGATAGAGAACTGTGCTGAGAAAATGGACGATTACATTTTAAAGATAGTTGAATATTATAAAAGCGTTCGACTCGACGAACCATATTCGTTCATTGATTTTGCACAGCAGGTACAGGAAGCCATTGACCTGTGCAGTGTACAAAACACAAAAATTGCGTTCCATCAAAATATTATTCAGCTTGTACCTTTTAAAAACGACGTATTTCGGTTATCGGTTGTGCTCAATAATTTACTATCCAATGCTGTAAAATATCAAAAACCCGATGAGCCCAATCCTTCTATCATCATCAAGATAAATGTTACAAAAGAAAAAGCCAACATTAGCATAGAAGACAATGGCATTGGCATTCAAAAAGAAAGCCTTGACAGTATTTTTAAAATGTTTTTCCGCAGTACCAAAAACGCAACCGGCTTAGGTATTGGCCTGTACATTGTGAAAGAAGCCATACATCGTATGAATGGTGAAATAACCATCAGTTCAGAGTTTGGGAAAGGCACTACTTTTTATGTAGAAATTCCGAATAAGAACGCAGAGTGAATTTAGGATTTGTGATTGAGAAAAAGCCAGGTCAACTGCTAACTCATACATCCTTCATCCTTATTATTTTTGCAGCTCAATAATAACCATTTTGAGCATTACCATTGTAGCCATCGAATCGTCGTGCGACGAAACCAGCGCAGCCATTTGTGCTGACGGCAAAATTTTATCCAATCACATCGCTACGCAAAAAGTACACGAGCAGTATGGCGGCGTTGTGCCCGAACTGGCAAGCCGAGCGCACATTCAAAACATTGTTCCGGTGGTTGATGTTGCCTTGTCGTTTGCCAACTGTCAACTGTCATCTGTTGATGCAGTTGCGTTTACACAATCACCCGGTTTAATTGGAAGTCTGCTGGTAGGTGCGCAATTTGCAAAGTCGTTGTCATTAGTGTTAGATAAGCCGCTCATTGCTGTGCATCACATGCAGGCGCATGTACTGGCAAATTTGATTGATGAACCCAAACCGCAGTTTCCGTTTTTGTGCTTAACAGTAAGTGGCGGGCACACACAAATTGTTCTTGCCCGTTCGCCCACTCAATTGGAAATTTTGGGTGAAACCATTGATGATGCTGCCGGTGAAGCGTTTGATAAAAGTGCTAACCTATTGGGCTTGCCTTATCCTGGTGGTCCGTTGATAGACAAGTGGGCGAAAGAAGGCAATGCAAACCATTTTTCATTTGCTGAACCACATATTCCTGGGCTTAGTTTTAGCTTTAGCGGATTGAAAACATCGGTGCTATATTTCCTGCAAAAACAAACTTTACTCAATCCTAATTTTATTGATGAAAACAAAGCCGATTTGTGCGCTTCCATTCAACAAACCATCATCAACATCTTATTAAAAAAAGTAAAAAAAGCGGTAGAGCAAACCGGTATTAAACAGGTGTGCCTTGCCGGTGG
The DNA here is from genome assembly GCA_963790435.1 of uncultured Chitinophagaceae bacterium. Classification (GTDB taxonomy): domain Bacteria; phylum Bacteroidota; class Bacteroidia; order Chitinophagales; family Chitinophagaceae; genus Ilyomonas. The sequence goes on along the minus strand of CAWBOI010000001.1, from coordinate 1,318,771 downwards.
CGTAAGCGCCAACAGCGGCTTGCGCAATGCGTTTCATGCAATGGGAGAGAAGCTCAACTGGCAAACTTTTATTCCGCAATTTCAATACTGCACTGATAATGCTGCGATGATTGCTATTACGGCTTACTACAAGTATTTGCGGCAAGATTTTACCAGCCTTGATGTTTCGCCAACTGCACGAGCAAAATGGTGATTCAGTGTGGTATGTTAGGTGTGGGATAACCTGTGAATGTAGCTTTTGTTTTTGCACGTTTTTATAAACTAAATTGCCGATGCAAAAACATCGTACATCCCACATCTAACCTCTCACATAGTTTGGCATTTCAATTGTCTTATGGGCAAAAAATAAGTATGAAATATATCTTATCAATTATCAGTGTAGCCATTATTTGCTTTTCTTCTTCCTGTGTTCGGCATAAAGCGGCTGGCGTAAATTTAAACGGACAATGGATTGTGAGCGATGTGCATTTAGAAGGCGCGAACAACGCTTCCAATTATAAAATTACAATGTTTGATGATGTAAGCAGCGCCTGCCTTGTAGGGAGTGAATGGTTTTTAACCGAAAGCGGAAATGCCACTTATACCATTACGCAAAGTAACGATTGTGCGGGCGGCGCACGTCCCATTCACTGGAGCTTATTAAATAGCAATGGTGTGCAATATTTTCAATTTAAAAACATTGATGCTGCCAAAGCCAGCAAAGTAAAAGATGGTTACAGGCTTGAATTAAGTAACGTTAGCAATAGCGGCTTTACCTTGCGTGAACCCACACAAACTGATAACAACACAACAGCTTATGTTGTGCTGAACTTTACAAAGAAATAATAACTCTGTTGTTGAATGAACTACTGAAAGTTCTGGCGTTTCTATTTGCAAATGCCGGAACTTTGTTTTTACCCATTTTTTAAAAAAATGGGCAAAAACAAACAATAAGCATTGCTACTTGTAGCACACAGCTCATAACTCAAAGCTCACAGCTTACTGCTTTCTCCTTAACCATGTCCCCAAATCTCCGTCCTCTTTAACAAACATTTGCGCTCGTAAATACACAATTTAAAAGCGGTGCAACGTGCTTTGCTATATATACTTATTTTTATTGCCTGAATGAAAGTAGCCAAACAAATTTTAAAAATAACAGGGCGTGTATTGCTGTCCATTTTTGCGCTGTTATTGCTCATCTGGCTGCTTATTCAAACTTCGCCGGTACAAAATTTCATCATTGGGAAAATTACAGCGAAGCTTTCAAAAAACCTGCACACTGAAGTTCGCATTAAGCATGTAAGTCTTTCTTTGTTCGACAAACTTAACCTCGAAGGTACTCTTATCAGAGATCAGCATCGCGATACTTTATTGTACGCCGGCGCCGTAAAAGTGCGCATCACCGATTGGTTTTTTGTAACGAAAAATCTCACTGTAAAATATGTAGGTTTGGAAGACGCGGTAATCAATCTGCACCGCAGAGATTCGATTTGGAATTACGGATTTATTGCTGATTATTTTTCTTCGTCAGATACATCAGCATCAACAAAAGATACTGCCTCTTCTTCTCCATCAAAACCCATCAAATTCGGATTGGAAAAAGTAGATTTGAAGAACGTAAATTTCATTCAAAACGATGAATGGCGCGGCCAAAAAATGCAGATACAAGTGGGCAGTTTGCTGATGCAGGCCGATTCAGTAAAAATTGACAAAAACAAATTTGTTATTTCATCCCTTGACATTGATAAGCCCTTATTCGCCCTGTACGATTTTAAAGGTTTGCGACCCGATAGCTTGAAACCTAAATACGTTGATACCGGCTTGTATTTTAATCAAACCGGTTTGGAATTGCAGGTAAAAAAAATCAATCTTACCAATGGCGCTTTTATCTCAGAACGGCAGGATAGTTTACCCATCAACTCTTATTTTGATGGTGACCACATTCGTATCAGCAAACTGAACGGCACTGTTCAAAATTTTTCTTTTTTACAAGATACCATTGCTGCCAGCATCAACCTTTCGGCACATGAACGAAGCGGTTTTGAACTCAAGAAACTAAAGGCTTTGTTTCGGTTAACACCGCAGATGATGGAGTTGAAACAGTTGGATTTGCGCACTCCAAAAAGTCGTATCGGCAGCTACTATGCAATGAAGTTTGACGACTTTATTGATGATATGAATGAGTATACTGACAGCGTGGTAATGGATGCCGATTTTAAAAATGCAACGGTTAACAGCGATGACATTGCCTTCTTTGCACCAGCTTTGAAAAATTGGAAAAAAAGTGGCGAAATCAGCGGGCATTTTAAGGGCAAGGTGATTGATTTCTCTGTTGCTGATTTATTCATTCGCAGTAGCAGTGGAATGTATGCAACCGGCGATTTTAGAATGAAGGGTTTGCCCAACATTGACAGCACAACCATCACACTGAATAACGGAAGTGTGCAGATGACCTATACTGATTTGATCACCCTTGTACCGCAGTTAAAAGACATTACAAGCCCTAACTTAGCTTCTTTGGGTTTGTTTCGTTACAACGGAAATTTTAATGGTACACTTTATAAATTTTCTGCTAACGGCAACCTGAGTTCTGCCATTGGCGGAATGAGTGCAAATATAAAAATGCAGTTTCCCAACAAGGGCGAACCGCGCTACAATGGCAAGATCATTACACAACAGTTTAACTTGGGTAAATTCATCAATACGCCTTCTATTGGTTTGGTAAGTTTCAATGGCTCCGTATCGGGCAGCAGCTTTGATATTAATAAAATTAAAACGGCGCTCAATGGTAATTTCAGCCGGTTTGATTTTAATGATTATTCATTCTCCAACATTGACTTTAACGGTACCATTCAAAACAAATTTTTTAATGGCGATTTAAAAATCAGCGATCCGAATTTTGATTTTACATCCAATGTTGAAATTGATCTAACACAGTCGCAGCCTAAGTTTAATGTGCTTGGCGACCTTGCCAAATCAAACCTCCACGCGTTGCATCTGATGAATGAAAATTTTCAGTTGGCAGGATTGTTCGACTTGAATTTTCAGGGTAAAAACATTGATGAATTTCGCGGTTATGCAAAAATTCTAAATGCTGTTTTACTACACGATTCAACCCGTTTAAGTTTTGATTCGTTAGCCATCATTTCTTACAATGATAGCATCAACAAGCGTGTTCTGTTTGCACAAAGCAATGAGTTTGATGTAATGGTTTCAGGTCAGTACAACATTCTTGATTTGCCCAACAGTTTTCAGGCGTTTTTAAATCATTATTACCCGGCTTACATCAACAAGCCAAAAACAACACCGAAGAATCAGAATTTTTCAATTGCTATCAACACCCGTGATTTTGATAACTATGCACAGGTAATTGATGCACGGTTGCATGGCTTAGACAATGCTCAACTTACCGGAAGCGTGAACACAGAAGACTCCGGTACGTTTGCACTTACGGCTTATGTGCCCGATTTTGGTTGGCAAAATGTAAGTGTTGAAAACGCTACGTTTCGCGGTGCCGGTAATTTTGTTTCATTGAATGTAACCGGCAATGTTGATAAGATACAACTTAGCGACAGCACTTATTTCCCCAATACCAAACTGAGCATTCAATCTGCCAACGACCACTCTGTTGTACACGTTGAAACCAGTGCCAACAATACATTAAATGATGCCCGGTTAAACGCTGATGTTTACACCTTGCCTGACGGTGTAAAGATTGACTTTCAACCTTCGTCTTTCATCATCAATGAAAAGAAATGGGACCTGGAAAAAGAAGGTGAAATAGTGGTAAGAAAAGGATTTGCCACTGCGCAAAACGTAAAGTTTATGCAAGGTTTTCAGGAGATAACCATCGAGCCTGATGCTACACAGCAAAGCAAAGGCAACAGTCTTGTAGTGCGTTTAAAAAACATAAATGTTGGCGATTTTACACCCATTTTCACCAAAGAGCCACGCATGGAAGGCATTGCCAACGGCGATATTTATTTGAGTGATTTTTATGGCAACTTCAGGATGGAAGCCGATGTGCGGGCCGAGCAGTTCCGGGTAAATAACGATTCGATTGGTGTTGTAAATGCTAGTGCAGCTTACAACATAGCCAACGGCAATATTGATTTTTCTACACAGTCGGCGAACCCGGTTTACAACTTTGATGTTAGCGGGGGCATCAATGTAAAAGATACTACCGGCGCTGGTGTAAACATTGCCATGCACTTAAACAAAACAAAGATTGGAATTGTAAACATGTTTTTGAGCGATTTGTTTAGTAACATATCAGGTTCAGCAACCGGAGATTTATCAGTAGTGAGCAGCAAAGCAGGCTTGAATTTAGAAGGAACAGTTGCATTGGAAAAAGCGGGCATCACTGTAAATTATACACAGGTACGATACACCATTGATAGTGCCCGTTTTATTTTTACCGATAATGGTATTGATTTCGGAACGTTTACTATTAAAGACAATAGCAACCGGACCGGAACAGTGAGAGGAAAGCTGATTGAGCATGGCTTTAGCAACATGCAGTACGACTTTGACATGGCAACCGATAAACTGCTGTTGCTGAATACTACAGCAAAAGACAATAATGAGTTTTATGGTCATGCTATTGGCAGAGCCACTTTGAGCTTGAAAGGCCCGCAGGAGAACATGAAGATGAACATTACCGGCTCGGTAAATGATACCACGCACATTTACATACCCACCGGCAACAGCAGCAAAAGCTCTGCTGCCGATTTTGTGGTGTTTAAACAATATGGCATATTACAAAAAGAATCTTCCACCGGCGAGCAAAGCAACCTGAGCATTGACCTTGACTTAACCGCTAACAACCAGGCACAAATTGATGTAATACTCGACCCTATAACCGGCGATATTATTAAAGCCACTGGTAATGGAAGAATGCAAATTAAAGTACCTGCTACCGGAAGCATGAGCATGAAAGGGAGGTACAATATTGAACATGGCGATTATGATTTTAATTTTCAATCGTTCCTTCGTCGCCCGTTTGAATTGTTGCCGGATAGTTATATTGAATGGAGTGGCGACCCTTATGATGCCGATATTCACATTGATGCGCAATACACCGCAGAACGTGTAAGCATTAATGATTTAATCAGCAACCAAAGTGAAACCAATAGTGTCGTGAATGCCTTCAGCAATGTTTCCGGCTATCGTGGAGATGTGTATGTAATAGCCCAACTGCGTGATAAGCTCACACAACCTAAAATCTCGTTCCGGCTCGATTTCCCGCAAGGCAGTGCCATTAAAAACGATAACAACTTCAATCTGTTTTTAGCGCGTTTGCAAAGCGATGATAACGAAATGCTGAAGCAGGTAACGTATCTCATCGTGTTCAATTCGTTTGCGCCTTATGGTGAAGTGAGCGGTGCTTCTACCAATGCGTATTCGCTTGGCGTAAATACGCTATCGCAAAAAATAACATCGGAGGTGAATAAAATCATCAGCAACGTGTTGTATAAAATTACCGGCGATAAAAACCTGCAACTTGATATTGCAGCTTCCACGTACAGTAGCTCAAGCATCAATGGAACTGCTTATGCAGGCAATACAGTTTTAGACCGGCAACAAATTGGCTTAAAAATAAACAAGAGCTTACTTGATGGTAAAGTGATCATCACTTTTGGTGGTGATTTTGATTTTGGCATCAGCAATGCATCGGCTTCACAAACCAGCAACTTTCAGTGGCTGCCCGATGTTTCGGTACAGATTATTTTATCGAAAGACAGAAAGCTGCGGGCGGTTGTTTTTAACCGAAGCAGCTTAACCGTTGCAGGCAATACGGCTGCAACCGGCAGCTTAGGAAGAAGCACACGGCAAGGTGTGAGCTTAAGCTATACCAAAGACTTTGAAAAGCTCAAAGACCTTTTCAAAAGCAAAAAAGAAGCAGGTAAAAAATAGGCAAAAACAAAGATGTTTTTCTTTTGAACCACAAAGGCATAAAGAACACGAAGGTTCACGAAGAAATTTTAAAAAGAAGCAAAAACAAACCCACGCATCATCGATTAAACAAAAACAAAAGTGAGTTATACTTGAAGGCGCGCGAGCCCGGACGGATGCGCGGAGCGATCATGCCGTCCTTGATCTTTTTTGTTACTTTTTTCCATCAAGGGAAAAAAGTAAGAGAGGATGATGGCAAGCAGTAAACCATCATCACACCTTATAATTAAATTAGATTTGAAAGTCTTTCTTCAAATTGCTTCAATCTTCCATCCACCCAAAACAAATTTACCCTTTTATATTTGCCCACTTTTTCAACAAAAACAAATCATGCAAAACCTCATCTTAGAAGCCTGGAACAACAGAGAACTGTTGAAAGAAGAACAATACGCTGATGCTGTAAAAAGCGTGATAGAAGAAGTGGACAAAGGCAGGCTGCGCACTGCATCGCCAACCGAAGGGGGCTGGGTTGTAAACGAGTGGGTGAAACAAGCCATCTTATTGTATTTTGCAATTCAACCCATGCAAACATTGGATGTTCCCCCGTTTGAATGGTACGATAAAATGCTTCTCAAAAAAGATTATAAAGAGTTGGGTGTTCGCGCGGTTCCTCATGCAGTGGCGCGCTATGGCGCTTACCTCGCAAAGAATGTCGTGCTGATGCCAAGCTATGTGAACATTGGCGCTTATGTTGACGAAGGCACGATGGTAGATACCTGGGCAACGGTTGGTAGTTGCGCGCAAATTGGCAAAGGCGTTCATCTGAGCGGCGGCGTTGGCATTGGCGGTGTGCTGGAGCCCTTGCAGGCAAGTCCGGTGATTATTGAAGACGGTTGTTTCATTGGCAGTCGTTCTATTGTGGTTGAAGGTGTTGTGGTTGAAAAAGAAGCGGTGCTGGGAGCCAATGTTGTATTAACTCAATCAACCAAAATCATTGATGTTAGCGGCAGCGAGCCGGTTGAACATCGGGGTGTGGTTCCTTCGCGCAGCGTAGTGATTCCCGGAACTTACAACAAAGATTTTCCTGCGGGAAGTTTTGGCGTTAGCTGTGCGCTCATCATCGGCAAACGCAAGCCCAGTACCGATTTAAAGACAAGCCTGAATGATGCGCTGCGAGATTTTAATGTAAGCGTGTAACTGATTGTTGGTTTAAGATTTTATGATTTAGGATGGTTTGTTTTTACTGTTTTTTTTAATAAAATAAAAGGCATAGCTACCAAGGTTTGCGTCATATATCTACTATCACAAATCAACTTTTGTTTCTGCCGGTAAAATGTTTACCGGCTTTTTTATGCCGTTTACCGGCTGTTTGGTCATCCTTTGCCTATCTCTTCTTTTCATCGCTTTATAACGTTGATAGCTTTGTGTAACAAAAATCAAAACAATGGAAAACGAAATAGTAAAAAACGATAGCAACTTTACCAATCCAAAACAAAACAGCCGGGTATGGACAGGTATTTTTTTATTGGCTTGCGGCTCTGTGTTGTTGGCTTCTAAGTTGGGCGCACCCATTCCCGATTGGCTTATAGGTTGGGAAACGCTTTTGATAGCACTGGGTTTGTTAATTGGCATTCGTTCGCAGTTCACCAATCCGGGCGGTTATGTGTTGTTGTTCATCGGCGGTGCATCGTTAATTGACAATCATTTTCCGCAGCTCAGCATACGCAATTACATTTGGCCTGTTCTTATCATTTTAACAGGCATTTATTTTATTCTTCGACCCAATAAAAAAAAACGCCAAAGGTTTTTGAATGATGCTTACGTTGCGCATAGCGACTTCGACCAACACAACGCTCAACAGGTAGAAGATTACAACACAACGGTAAGCAGTGAAAGTGTGCTTGATGTTACGGCTGCCTTTGGTGGCGTGAAAAAAAAGCTCATTTCCAAAACATTTCGTGGTGGTGATATAACGGCTTTTATGGGTGGTGCTGAAATTGATCTTACAGGTGCTGATATCGTCAACACAGCTATACTGGATGTATCGGCTGTTTTTGGTGGAATTAAGTTAGTCATTCCTTCCGATTGGAAAGTGCAAAACAAGGCTACGGCTGTGTTTGGCGGTGTTGAAGATAAGCGCGCCATGCCTGCTTCGTTCAGCAACAAGTTATTAATTATTGATGGCACTGCGGTGTTCGGCGGCATTGAATTGAAGAGTTATTAATGTTTGTTTTCGCTTCATTTATTTACTTATGGTGAGAAGGTTCCGAACCTTCTCACCACTCACAATTCACCACTCACAATTCACCACTCACAAAAACAATCATTATGAACTGGTATCTTGCAAAGCTTGTTTATCAAATTGTTTATGGCGATGGCTTTTACAACGCGCAGTTTAGCGAGCAATTGCGCCTGGTGGAAGCCGTTGACGAAGTACACGCTTTTACAAAAGCACAATTGTTGGGGCATAAAGAAGAAAGCACTTTGTATGACGAAAACAATGCGCTGATACAATGGAAATTTATAGATGTTTGTGAATTGATAATGATTCATACAATGGCTGATGGTGCAGAAGTGATGGCGCAAATTAATGAGCCCGCTTGCGCAAAAGCGTATGTAAAAACAATCAAAAGACAATCATCGCAATTGCTATCAGATAGTTGCAGTAAATGCTTTCAACAAAACTGATTTTCATTGGCAGCACAATCTTTCTTTAATAGAAAAACAGCCGCCGGCTTTACCGGCTGGACGGTGCTTTGGTATGCGCTGCAAACCTTCATCATCAATCAATACATTCATAATCTTCCGGTAAGTGTGGCAGATGCTTTTGTGAGTATGAACCTCATAACGCTGGCCTGTTTACTCATCATCAACAACTTTCGCTATTACCTGCCCCGGCAAGAACAGTTTTGGTATGTAACCGTTATCAGCGTTGTGTTAGGCGCGGCAACAACAGGCTTGGCAAGTTTTGTTTTGCACCTTTTTTTTCATAGCAATTTTGTTTACCTGTCGTTGCTCAAAAGCTCGTGGCTGTTGCGTTTTGCATTGTCAACTTTATTAATTGCCTGCACCGGAATTATTGGTTTGTTGTGGTATTCTTTACAGGAGCAAAAAGAAGCCGAGCGCCGTTCTCATTATGCCGAAAAAATGTTGAGAGAAGCCGAGTTGTTTAAGCTTCGCGAACAACTACAGCCGCATTTTTTATTCAATAGCTTAAACTCAATCAGTGCGCTTACCATCACCGACGCAAAAGGTGCAAGGCACATGATACAACAACTCTCAGATTTTTTGCGAAGCACTTTGCAACGCAACGAACAACAAATGATAACGCTGAAAGAAGAAATGGATCAATTGATTTTATACCTGGATATTGAAAAAGTTCGGTTTGGTCATCGTTTGCAAACACACATTGATTGCAATGAAGAAGCGATGCAATGTAAAATGCCCGCTTTGCTTTTGCAACCGGCTGTTGAAAACGCAATTAAGTTTGGTTTGTACGATACGCTGGATGATGTTATCATCGAAATAAAAGCGGCAAAACAAAACGAAGATTTGCTCATCACTGTTAGCAATCCATTCGATGCCGAAACGGCACAACCCGCAGGGGGAACGGGTTTCGGGCTGCAATCCATCAGGCGAAGATTGTATTTGTTGTACGCACGGCAGGATTTGTTGCACACACATCAGCACGAAAATATTTTTACAACTACCATTTTAATTCCATCTCATTTCCAAAATCAATTGCAATGAAAGCGGTAATTATTGATGATGAACCTTTGGCAAGAAGCATTGTAAAAGAATATTTGAAAGGGCATCCTAACATTGAAGTAGTGGCGGAATGCAACAATGGTTTTGAAGGCGTGAAAGCCATTGGCGAACACAAGCCACACTTGATTTTTTTAGACATTCAAATGCCGAAAATCAATGGTTTTGAAATGCTGGAATTGATTGACAATCCACCGCCGGTTATCTTTACAACTGCCTTTGATGAATATGCTATTAAAGCATTTGAAACATATGCTGTTGATTATTTACTAAAGCCGTTTGATAAAGAACGGTTCGATAAAGCGTTGCAAAAATTTTTTGGGCAAAAACAAACTTATCCGGTAACGCAATCTATAAAACCATTGCTCGATTCTGGCATTGAAAAAGAGCAAAACCACCGTATTGTTGTGAAAGATGGCAGCAAAATAAAAATCATTCCAGTACAGCAAATTCAATATATAGAAGCAGCAGATGATTATGTAAAGCTGATAACAGCAGAAGGTTCTTTTTTAAAAAACAAAACGATGGCTTTTTATGAAAAGCTGTTGGCAGCGCAAGGTTTTAGCCGCATTCATCGCTCTTATCTGGTGAACAGCAGTTTGATAACGCGTATTGATGTATTGGAAAAAGAAGGTCATGTGGTATCGTTAAAAGGTGGTCAGAAACTGCCGGCAAGCAAAACGGGTTATGGTAAATTAAAAGAGCAGTTGGGCATCTGAAATTCCGGTAAAAACAAACTTCTCTGTTTTTCGTTGGCTTATAATTTGCCCCTTTTAAAAAAAATCTATGAAAAGAATAATTGCCTTTGCCGTAGCGCTTACAGTGAGCGTTGCCGCGTTTTCGCAGGATTCATCAACCACGCGCCCAATGGGCGGTGATAGTATGCACCACAAAATGGGTGGAATGGGCATGGGAATGCACAAAATGAAAGATTGTATTATGATGGAAAACGGAACACCTATGGTGATGAAAGGTGGACAAAGCATGCCGTTAAGCCAAACGATGACGTTATCGAATGGCTCACAAGTAATGAGCGACGGAACCGTAAAAATGAAAAACGGTTCTACTAAAACAATGAAAGATGGTGACTGCATTTACATGGATGGAACGATGACAAAAATGCCCATGAAAGGCAACATGAAAATGAAGAAAGACAGTATGAGGTAATAAAAAACGTGCAAATGGAAAAGCTACTAAAACGTAGCTTTTTTTATACTTATTTTTGAAGCTCTATCATGAACCAGATTGCATCCAATGCTTCGCCCATCGGCGTTTTCGATTCAGGTTATGGCGGTCTTACGGTGCTTCAAGCCATCGTGCAAAAACTACCGCAATACAATTACATTTATTTGGGCGATAATGCCCGTGCGCCGTATGGCAACCGCTCTTTTGAAACCGTTTACCATTACACTTTGCAATGCGTAAAATGGTTGTTTGAGAAAGGTTGTCCGCTGGTTATTCTTGCGTGCAACACTGCATCAGCAAAGGCTTTGCGTACAATACAACAAAACGATTTGCCCCATATTGACGAATCCAAAAGAGTGTTGGGCGTTATTCGACCTACCTCCGAAGTGATTGGCAGTTTTACGCGCAATAAAAAAATTGGCGTCATGGCAACCAAAGGCACGGTGGCTTCGCAATCGTATGTAATTGAAATCAACAAATTCTTTCCCAATGTGCAGGTCATTCAGGAAGCTTGCCCCATGTGGGTTCCCCTGGTTGAAAATAATGAGCATGAGAATCATGGTGCCGATTATTTTATAAAGAAATGTGTGGATGAATTGATAAAGAAAGACAGGAAGATTGATACCGTATTGCTTGCCTGCACGCATTATCCGTTGCTGATGAAAAAGATTTGCGAATACATGCCTGTTGATGTAAAAGTGATTTCGCAGGGAGCCATTGTTGCCAATAGTCTTGAAAATTATTTACATCGCCATCCCGAAATAGAAACGAAGCTTAGCAAATTTGCAGAGCGACATTTTTATACTACCGATGATACGGCCGACTTTGACGCCCAGGCAGAAAAATTTTATGGCGAAAAAGTGGAATCAGAGTTTGTGGAGTTGTGAGTGAAGCTGCGAGCATAGAACTGGATGCTTTGTATGCTTTTTCTTACTTGTAGCTCGCGGCTGATAGCTCGTCGCTTTGTTTGTTACTCGTTTCTTAAATCTTTTCTTTTATTCTTTTTTTCTTTACTTTTGCCGCCCTTTCACCGGCAGGCAGTGATGGTGACTGTCGCCTGAATGAGACAACAACATTTTAGAGCACTCGTAAACGCATCATAACATGAAACGTACATTTCAGCCGCACAATCGTCGTCGCAAATCGGTACATGGTTTTCGCAAACGTATGCAAACCGCCAACGGGCGAAAAGTATTGGCAAGCCGCCGCGCGAAAGGACGTCATAAACTCACGGTTTCTGACGAAAGAAAATTGAAATAGCATTTTTGTTTTTGCACAAATTTTAGTTTATACCTAAAAGCCTCTTTCATGAGGCTTTTTGTTTTGCCCCAAAAATGAGTAAAGCCTTTTCATACGGAAAAAAAGAAAAGCTGAAAAAGCGCAAGCAGTTGGCACAACTGTTTGAAAGCGGGCAAACATTTCTCTTGTTTCCAATCAAAGTGTTTTATAAACAAAGTGCAGAGCCATTGGATTTTTGTATAAAAGCAGGAGTGGGCGTAAACAAACGCAATTTTAGAAAAGCAGTTCATCGCAACCGCATCAAACGGTTGCTGCGCGAGGCTTACCGGCTCAACAAACAGCCTTTGCTAAACCATCTTACACAACACCAAAGAGAAGCTATGGTGTTCTTTTTGTATGTTGATAAAACACTTCCGCAAAAAGGAGCGTTACAAAATAAAATGCCTTTTGTGATTCGTGAATTGATAAAACGATTGAATGAAAGCTCTTCTTAAATTACTTAGCTACCCGTTTATCTTTTTGATAAAAATATATCAGCGCATTATTTCTCCGCTGTTAGGCCCGAAGTGCAGATTTACGCCTACGTGTTCCAACTATGCTGTGGAAGCCTTCTCAAAGTACGGTTTGTTCAAAGGATTCTGGCTTTCTGTAAAGCGCATCAGCCGTTGCCATCCCTGGGGCGGGCATGGTTACGATCCGGTGCCTTAAAAAGATGAAAGTTAGAGAGTCTAAAAGATGAGGACAGAAGGAAAGGGAAGATTTTGGTTTATAGATTTTTCTGTTGAAAACAACAAAAGCCGTTGCAATTACAACAGCTTTTCTACAATAGAATACTTTTATTTACGATGCTTCGGAAGATATGCGCATTTTTAAAATGGGCATCGGCAAGCTTTCTTTCGTCCGTTTAGCCGGCTTCATAATTTTAAGCTTTTCTGCCCAACTTGCAAATGGCAACTGCCACCTGTGTTTAGTAACAATTACTTTACCGGCTGACGTATAGCTGTAGCCATAAAACGACGCTTCATGACATTCCACGGCGTAGTAAAATGTTTTCTCTTTAAAATACAGCAAATTATTTTTGTATTTGCTGATAGTAAGGCACTCAGTAAAAGGAGGCATTATGCCTGTTGAATACTGGACAAATACTTTTGCATCCGGTGTAAAAATCATGACAAACAATTTGAATGATCAATGATATCAGACTCCTGACAAAGCGCAATCTTTAGCTGTTTGGTTATGTTCAATTAATAGTACTTTCTAAAGCAAAGCAAGCTTGTTGGATATTCTCTTGTAAAGTTACAATTCGTTATTATTCTGCAAATTAATTTCTTTTAAGCTGTATTAAAAATAAATGAAGAAATAAAAAATGGCTTCTTTACCTGAAGCCACTACATAACAATGATGCTTATAAATATTGGCAAAAACAAAAGCCTGTTATTACAGGCTTTTGTTTTTGCCAATATTTATGAAATTATCAATTTTAAAAAGCATTTTCTTCGCCTTTAACGGTATTGATAACCGTCATAAAAACAATGCGAATATCCAGCAATAAACTCCAGTTCTCTAAATACCACAAATCGTGTTCAACCCGCTTTTGCATTTGCCAAACATTGGAGGTTTCACCCCGGAAGCCATTTACCTGCGCCCAGCCTGTAATTCCCGGTTTTAAAAATTGGCGCACCATATATTCTTCAATCAAATGCGAATATTGCTCGGTGTGCTTTAGCATGTGAGGGCGCGGGCCAACTATGCTCATGTCGCCTTTTAAAACATTAATAAACTGAGGAAATTCATCCAGACTCGTGCGGCGTAAAAACTTACCGATCTTGGTGATCCGGTCATCGTCTCGGGTGGCTTGTTTTGTATTTGCCGTTTCACTCATTCGCATACTGCGAAACTTCAAACACATAAATTCTACATTGTTTTTTCCACTGCGCGGCTGTGCAAAAAAGATAGGACCTTTTGATTGCAGTTTTATTAATATTCCAATAATTGGTATCAGCCAGGAAAGAATAAAAATGGTAACCAGCAGCGAAACGATAATGTCGAACGTTCGCTTCTTTATGATGTTGTTGATGTCTTCCAAAGGCTCATGCCGTAACGACATTACAGGCAAGCCTTCTACATAATCAACATGCATTTTTTTATTGATGAAGTAACCAAGATCGGGAACAATTTTGAAACGAATACAGTTTTGGTCGGCATCGCGCATCAAAGCATAAATGTCTTTGTTGTGCTCCGGCGCTATGGTTGAATAAATTTCGTTGATGTTGTATTTTTTACAAACCTCCATTGTATTGGCAACGCCACTTAAAATAGGATACCCTGAAAGCTCATCAATGTTTTCTTCGTTCTCGCAAAAGCCAATGATTTCTTTATTGGCTTCGTCTTTTTCCAGATAATCAACCAGCTTCTTAGACAAGGGATTGTAGCCAATAATGACTACTTTACTGATAAAACCTTCGCGTTTTTTTACATACCGATGCACAAGTGAAAACACAAAACGGTTAATAAGAAGTGCAATAAAAACAACAATTAAAATCACTGAAATAAATGCCCGTGAAAGTATTAACAACCTGAAGAAAAACAGGTAAGCTATAGTAATAAGAAGAAAGTAAATGTAGGTTTGAATGTAAGAGCGAACGTACTGATCGAACGTACTTACAAACTTATCCTGATACAGATTTTCGATTAAAGTGATACTAAGCCAGGCAATACCCAAAAACAGCCCGAAAAAATCGTATTCGTTGCCGTGTTGGATAAAGTGTTGAGATTGGAATATAAAACGAGCCGCAAAAAACACCAGATTGATTGTAATGAAATCTATGATAGCCAGCGTAAATTGCAGCGACCGTAAAAAGCGTATGTTCATAAGCAATGGTTTTATTTAATTAAAACCTGTATAGTCTTCAATTGGATGTTGTAGTAATGAAACGCGGGAATTGAAATATTGTTTTGTGATTAACCAAATAAAGATAGTGTTGGTTACGGCATATCTTTTAAATAGCCGGCGCGGTTCCTGGCTTAGTCGGTAAGCCCATTCCAAGCCTGCATTTTGCATCCAGCGGGGAGCACGTTTTTGTTCACCAATCATTACAGGCAAAGCACCACCGATGCCCACCATGCAAGCTTGTATTCTGCCTTTCATGGCTGCCATCCATTTCTCCTGTTTAGGACAGCCCATTGCCACCAACACCAATCCTGCGCCCGATTGGTTGATTTCTTGCACAATAGCTTCTTCCTCACTGGCTGTAAGTTGGCGGAATGGTGGACTGAATGCACCCGCAATTTTTAAATCAGGACGGTTTTGTGCCATGTAATGGCGAGTGTTCTCGAGCATTTGTTCGGTTCCTCCTAAAAAATACACCGAAACGCCATTTTTACTAACTCTCTCTAAAAGGCTGGGAAGCAAATCCATTCCGGCAACTCTATCCTGAGGCAAATGATGCAACAGTTTTAAGCCCCATGTAATGGGTTTGCCATCAGGAGTAACTACATCAGCATTGTTTACAGCATCTGCAAATTCTTTATGACGATAGGCTTCTACCAGCATATGTACGTTTGCAACGCAAGTATAAGAACTGGTTTTTGTTTCTGCCAGCGATAAAATTTGATCCGTAATGTCTTCATAAGAGCCGGTACTAATGCACAAGCTCAACAGGTTTAGTTTTTCCATGGGTTACAACAGATTTATAAATAGAAACCAGTTTTTCAAAACTTTTTTCAGGCGTATAATTATCCATGTATGATTGTTTTGCTTTTGCGTAGAAATTGTCTTTCCGAGATTGTGGCAAAGCCTGCCATTGGTTTAATTGTTCAATTAAGTCATCTTCACTTCCGGGCTTAAAATGTAACCCGTTATATCCATCTGTAATCATTGTTTGCATAGCTCCCATGCCCGATGCAATCACGGCTGTGCCACAAGACAAAGCTTCAATAATGGTAAGTGGATTGCCTTCGTACCAGATAGACGAAAAAATAGACGCAGTGCAAACTTTTAGCTCATTGATTATTTCATTTTTATGTTTAAATCCTAAGTAAATGATGTTCTTATGCATCTTTGCAAACCCTTCCACTACGTTGCGCAACGGGCCATCGCCAATTATTTTTAAGGTATGACCGCTGCGCGCAAAAGCGGTCAATAAAACTTCCAGCCCTTTTTCTGCAGACAGTCTTCCGGTGAATAAAAAATGAGATTGTCTTTCCAATTTCTCCGGCGAAACATTAGCTATAAAGTTTGGTTTTACCGCAATTTTTTCTTTTGTAAAAATGTCTGACGATAAAAAAATGCCTTTCGCATGTTCAGTAAGAACAATGTATTTGTCAACATTTTTCCAGGTGCCAATTTTCTTATGAAACCAAATAACAGATGCGAGCCAAAAGGTTTGCAAATAGGAATGACGATAAGCACGGCTGCGTACCGAATGCCAGGGAAAGGTGTTACGGAGATACTCAGACGATATTACATTGTTGTGCAACAATGTTCCTGAAGGGCACAACAATCTAAAATTATGCAGTGTGTGAACAACAGGAATTCCTTTTTTCTTGGCTGCAAGAAATACTGCCGGTGAAGCACTGTAATGCCAGTTGTGTATATGCACTACATCCGGCTTTACAGCAGCTAACCATCGGCTTATTCGATAGTAAGAAAAAGGATTATAAAACGCTGTTGTCATTTCTGCTAATTGTTGTAGCCGGCTGGAAGCATTTTTAAAATACAATACTTCAACTGCTACTTTGTTTTTCTTCAACAATTGATACTCCTGTTCTACCATTACATCTTCGCCGCCTTTAAATAAATATCCGGTATGTACAATACCAATTTTCATTATACTTTATATTGTATTTAAAAATGGTTTCCAAAAACAGGCAATCAAGATGTTTTGCAACTCAGAGAACCAAGAAAGAAAGCAACTATTAAGTACGGATTTTTTATGCAACAGGGTTCAAGCACTGAAAAATAGTTTTTGGTTTTTACGAGACTGCTAAGCACAACGATAATCAAGTATTAAGCCATACTGGTGAATACTTTATCTGTAAGCGACAGCTTTTTGGCAATGGATTTTATTTTATTGTAGAGGAAGTTTAAAAATTAAGAGTTGAAAATAAATTAAATACATAAACTTATAAAGGTTAACTGCTTATTTATAAAAAGAAACCTTTGTTTTTAATGTAAATTAGCAAGCGTGCTTTATGCTTATAACTTC
The DNA here is from genome assembly GCA_963790435.1 of uncultured Chitinophagaceae bacterium. Lineage (GTDB taxonomy): Bacteria > Bacteroidota > Bacteroidia > Chitinophagales > Chitinophagaceae > Ilyomonas. The sequence continues at coordinate 1,301,501 of CAWBOI010000001.1, read as the reverse complement.
TTAACACTATTCATTGAAAACTACTACAAATTAGTTAGTGATACAGATTGATAGCAATTACAGTTTTACAGAAAAGCGAGACATTTTTTTCACATTAAAACAAATGTCTCTTTACAAGAGACATTTGTTTTTGATTTACCATGGTAGGGTTGCCAAAAAGCGGTTTTTAAACTATTTGTTGTCTTGTTGCCACAATTTTGCACAGCCTTTAATGCCTAATTTATTATTGGCAATAGAAACATTACTGTCTAATGTAAAAGTAAGCTTGCTTGCATTGCCGCCACTGATGTACAATTGATCATAATTTACCAGCGTCTTCATATTTTGAATTACCTTCTGCACACGGTCGTTCCATTTTTCTTTGCCTACATCTTCCAAAGCTTTTTCACCAATATAATGGTCGTAGGTTTTTGATTTGGTAACGGGATGCTGACCGATTTCCAAATGTGGTAGCAACTGACCATTGTTCAGCAAAGCAGTACCGAAGCCGGTACCGAGTGTAATTACCAGTTCCAGCCCTTTGCCACTTACAATTCCTAAGCCTTGCATATCGGCATCGTTCACCACTTTGGCGGGCTTGCCCAGCTTCGATGCAAGCAGCCCTTGCAGGTTGGTGTTGCGCCAGTCATCTGTGCCTAAGTTGGGCGCCGTAAATACAATTCCATTTCTTACATAACCTGGAAAGCCAGCCGAAATATTGGTAAAACCCGGAAACATATCAGCCAGCTGCTGAATGGCATTTAAAACAGAATCGGGTGTAGCCGGCACGGGTGTCGGCAGCTTTTTATAATCAGCCGTCAGGTTTCCTTCTTCATCCAGCAAGGTTGCTTTTACATGCGAGCCGCCAATATCAATAGCTAAAATAGAACGAGCCGGAACCGAAGCTTTTTCATTCTTCATGGAAGTGCAAGGCTTTATTGAAAAGTTAGTAAATAGAGAAGTAAAAATAGAGAACAAAAATAAAAGAACCGCGTTCATGCAGTTCTTTTATTTTGTTTTTACCCGGAAATTGCATCGAGGGATGTTATATCTTCTTCGTCCAGCACGATGTTTACGGAGTTGAAATTCTCTTCTAAGTGTTGAATGTTTGATGTACCGGCAATAAGCAAAATATTGGGCGAATGATACAACAGCCAGCTTAACGCAATTTGGTGAGAAGTTGCTTTGTGCTTTTCCGCAATTTTTTCTAAAACCTGCGTAGCATTCAAATTACCACCACCAATCGGATACCAGGGAATGAATGCTATATCGTTCTGCTCACAGTATTCCAGCACCGGTTCCCATTTGCGATTGTCAACGCTGTATTTATTTTGCACCGAAGCTACGCTGATATATTGCTCTGCTTTTTGAATCTCTTCTACACTTACTTCCGATAAACCAATGTGTTTTACCAAACCATCTTCCTGAATGCTTTGCAAAAATTCAAAAATTTGTTCAAACGGAACTTTGGGGTCAATACGATGCAGTTGATACAAATCAATCTGCGCCAATTTCAACCGCTCTAAACTGCCATGCAAAGCCTTGCGCAAATGATTAGGATATCCGTTTACAGGCCATTGGTTCGGGCCGGTTCTTTCCAACCCACCTTTTGTTGCAATCACTACTCCTTCGGCATACGGATACAAAGCTTCCGCTATTAATTGTTCCGAAACATAAGGGCCGTAACTATCAGCCGTATCAATAAAGTTAATGCCCAGTTCAACCACGCGTTTCAATACTTTAATCGCTTCGTTGTGGTTTTTTGGTGGTCCCCAAATGCCATCGCCGGTAATGCGCATCGCACCATAACCCATGCGGTTTACAGTAAGGTCGCCTGCAATATCAAAGGTTTGTTCAACCGATCTTATTTGTGTTTTCATAAGTTGCTTTTTGTAATGTTTGTAAATGCCCGCTTTTTGTAACTAACAACATGCCAGCAAAGCTGCAAGCTTTTAGCTACAAGCAACAAGCGGTTAGCTGCGAGCCGTGAGCTACGAGTTTTGAGGAGCAAATACCTTCTTGCTGAAAACTTGAATCTGCGGGCTTTTGCTTAAACGTTTTAGCTTATGACTTGTAGCTTTCATTTCACAGCTCGAAGCTCATAGCTATCTTGTTTTATATCCCTTCCAGCCATACCAGGCTACAATTACAAAACAAAAAAGCGGAATGATGTAAGCGCGTGTCGTAACCGGCGTTGCCAGCAAGCCCATAAAATAAGGCATGAACGCACCACCGGCAATTGCCATTACCAAAAACGATGAGCCTTGTTTGGTATGGTGACCTAAATCTTTTACCCCTAAAGCGAAAATGGTTGGGAACATGATAGACTCGAAAAAGAAAACAGCCATCAGCGCATAAATGGAAAGTGTGCTGTGCCCAAACACTACTATAACACACAACACAACATTGATAATGGCATAAATAGAGAGTAGTTGATTCGGTGCATATTTCTTCATCAACGCCGAACCGGTAAACCTGCCAATGGTAAAAAGGAGCAAACTTGTACCCAACAAATTAGCCGCCTTTTGGTCGCTAATCGTATGGTCGGCTTCTGTGCAATAGTTAATGAACAAAGCAGCAATGCCAACCTGCGCCGCTACATAAAAAAACTGAGTAACTACAGCGCCAATAAAATGCTTGTGAGCCGACAATGGTTTTGTGTCTTGTTCAACATTAGAAACCAATGTACTTTCTTTAATTTCAGGAAGATGTGTGCGACTGAACAAAACCGCAAACAGGGCTACAACTACCCCAATCACCACATACACCAACTGCACATTGTTAGATGAAGAACCACTTTTGTTTTCGGCAAAAAAAAGAACACCCCCTACCAGTGGACCGATGAACGCACCAATGCCATTGAAGCTTTGTGATAAGTTCAACCGAAACTCTGATGATTCAGGTTTTCCCAATATTGCAGAATAGGGATTGGCTGCGGTTTCCAGGAAGGTAAGTCCTGAAGCCAGCACCAAAAAAGCGCCTAAAAAGCAATTGAATTTTTCATCATTCGGAATGTTGATCGAAGCGAAGGCGTAAAACAAAAATGCACCTGTTGCAAATAATATCAATCCGAAAATTATACCTCGTTTATAGCCATATTTATTCATGAACAAACCTGCTGGCAACGCCACTAAAAAGTAAGCTCCGAAATAAGCCGCCTGCAACAATGTAGAGCGTGCTTTAGAAACGCCCATGGTTGCCTGGAAATGTTTGTTCAGCACATCTAACAAACCATAAGAAAATCCCCATAAAAAAAACAGACAGGTTACCAAGATAAACGGATAGAGATAGCTTTTTGAATTGCCATCATCTTCAACTAAAATATCAGTTGGTGCGCCGGTACTTACTGCCATGAGAGAACGGTTTTATATGGTTTGTGCAATACAAATACTAAACAAAAAATAAGTTTGGTGCAACGCGTTTACTAATCAAACATGCAGCTAATGTAAATTGAATAATCAACAAAAATGAATAAAAACAAATGAATAAAGCAGAAAGTATTTGTCTATCTTTCAGAACAAATCAATACAGACATGAAAACGAAAATGGAAAATAAAATGTCGCCGGAAGATTGGATGCAACGTTGGATAGAATCGGTTGTAAGTGGCGAATCAACTATGAGCCAACGCAAAATGTCGTCTATTGCAAAGCGTGATATTGATATGAAAATATTGATTGCTGAAGCAAAGAAACAGCATGTTCATTTACTTCTCTTAAAAGATGATAAAGGAGAAGAAGTGATAGCTGCCAGCAAAGATGAATTTGTTGTGTTGTGCTGATAGAAATTATCTTCATTGGCAGCCTTCATTAAATAGATTTATTCGTTCATGCCGCGCCGTTGTGCGTTATCGTTCAGCTTATCAAACATGGTTTCATCTTTATCTGTATCTATTACTTCTACCTTATCGTTTTGTTGCAGGTTTATGCTCTTGTCGTGTTTCTTTTCATTGGGCGTTTGCAGCACATTTTCATCATCTAAATAAATAGGAGTGAAGGTATTATCACCTGCATTATCGGCATCGTTTACTTCATTGTTCATCTCTCTTTTTTCAAAGAATTCAGTGCTTTTGTTTTTGCCCGAATTTTCTTCTTGTTGCGGGTTATTTTGTTCTTGCATACAATCTGGTTTACAAACTGTGTTGCTAATATAATGCCATGCAAATTGCGAACAATTCTAAATCACAAAATTGATAGGCTCTTCAAAGTCTTTGCTGTCTTTAATTACGGTTTGATGTTTATGATAGACCACACTGTGCGGAGGCACACTTTGCGTTAGCCATGTGTTGCCGCCAATCACGCTGTCGTGCCCGATAATAGTAGTGCCACCCAGAATGGTGCTGCCGGCATAAATCACTACATTGTCCTGTACGGTTGGGTGGCGTTTGCGTTTGGCATCTTCTTTCCGCACGGCAAGTGCGCCCAGTGTTACGCCCTGGTATATTTTTACATGGTCGCCAATCACAGCCGTTTCGCCAATTACCACGCCGGTGCCATGATCAATAAAAAACGGGCAACCAATGGTAGCGCCGGGGTTAATATCAATGCCGGTTTGACTATGCGACCATTCGCTCATCATGCGGGGCAAAAGAGGAACTTTTTGTTGATACAAGGAATGCGCTAACCGATGCACAGTAATAGCCTGAAAGCCAGGGTAAGAAAGAATAATTTCTTCAAGTGAAGACGAAGCCGGATCGAAATCTAAAATCAACTGCGCGTCTTTTAGCAAAGCATCTTTGATAGAGCACAATTCGCAAAAATAATGGTCTATGGTTTCGTTGTGCTGGGCAACGGTTGTTTTATCAACCAGCATTAACAATTGCTGCAATTGTTGCTGCAAAGTTTCTTTTATTGTTTCGTGTTGTTGAATAAAGCTTTCTGCATCCTGCGCAACCGGAAACAGGTAATGGATCAATCCTTCTGTAAAGCGACTGACCTGTTGTTTGGAAGGCAGCACATTTTGTAAAATAAAACCAGGATACTGCATGGCGCGAAGGTAGTGAGCTATTAGCTATGAGCCTTGCGCTACGAGCTTTGAGTGAAGAAAGAAGCTAAGAAATGACGGGTAGATAACAAACGAAATAAATCTCACTTCCGGTGCTCATAGCTCGAAGCTCACTGCCCGTAGCTAATTTTGTTTCATGAAATTTATTTTTTGCAGCGTTGGTAAAGTGCACGAGCATTATGTGAAAGAAGGCATTGAAGATTTTACGGCTCGCGTTAACCATTATTTTTCTGTTGAATGGCTGTTGATTCCCAATGTAAAGAATAGCGCTTCTTTATCGGTAAGCGAATTGAAAAAAGAAGAAGCGAAGTTTATTCTTGCACTGCTGCAAACAGACGATGTTTTGGTTTTGTGGGACGAACGGGGCAAAATGATTTCATCAACACAATTGGCGCAACTGATTCAACAAAAAGCCAACGAAAGTTGTAAGCGAATCGTGTTTTTAATTGGTGGTGCTTTTGGAGTGGATGATGCTGTTTTTAAACGCGCCAATCACACGCTAAGTCTTTCGCAGCTAACGTTTCCGCACATGCTGGTACGGTTGATTCTGGCTGAACAAATCTATCGTGCCTGCACCATTTTAAAGAATGAAAAGTATCATCATAGTTGAATTTGTTTTTGCCCAAATAATTTATATAAACATAAGTTTTGCTTTGAGATTATAAACTTACCAACTTCAAAAATTTGAGGATATAAAAGAGGCAAAACCAAACGATAAATAAAACGAGCCGGACTTACAATCATCCGGCTCGTTTCCATTAAACATTTAAGAAAGCAATGTTATGCTTTGCCCATAATTTCTTTGGCAATCTTTGTGTGTTCTTCGTCTGCCTGTTTGGCTTCCTCTGCTGAGGCTTTCATGGCTTTTTGTGATTCGTGCAAACCTGCATGTTCGGTATAACTTGCCATAGTGCCAAAGGCAGCTATCCAATAGTGAAGCGCCAACTGACCAGCGGCTATGATATCTAAGTCCCGCGAAACATCATCCGGCGCCGTTGAGAGAATGTTCTGACTTACCTTGCTAATACCTTCAATCACAGGATTCTCTTTTGTTTCGCCGCCACCAGCTTCCTGCAATGCACGATCAATCTGCTCTGCCCACTTCTTCGATGTTTCGTTGCCCTTTTTAAGAGCTTGCTTTAATTGTTCATTTTTTGCTGCCTTGTTAATGGCATCGGTAGCTTTTGCTGCAGTTTCACTGCCGGTTTTCATTGCTGCCAGTCCTTCTTTAATAAGCTGTTTTACTTGTTCGTTTGCCATGTAATTGATTTTGTTTTTTTCTAGTTTAACAAGCGTTACAGGCTGTGTTAAACCACGGTGTTTTTATAACTGGTTAACCCATTTCCAATCGCACAAAGCATTCCAACGGACAAGTATTGCTCATAGCTGATAACAATTCTTTTTTCGTGATAGATAGTGAACAATTAATCAGCAACTTTGAAAGAAGGCAAAGAGTGAGGAAAATATGTGCAAGCCTTTGTATTGTTTTCGAGTAAAAACATCAACCCAATCAATCACTATTAGTCTAATAAAATAAGCTCTGAGTTGGTCTTTGTTTCTATCATTGTCTGCTATGCTATGAAGTTAAGAACTTCAATTAAAATGCAACGAAGTTTGCAAACTTCGCCGAGTTGGGGATGTTAGCGGTAGTACTTGTCTATTAATACAAAGAAGTTGCAATTTCACTTCCTATCCATTGCCAAGCTTTGGAATTGGGTGTTGTTATAATTAGAATATGCTCAGTCATAAACATTCCTATAATTAATAAGTAAGGACTTCCAAGAATGTTTCTGTTAAACTTTTTCTTTTCAAAAATCATGAACCCAATCAGCGTTAAATAAATTGTTAGTAGCACAAAAATAGGCGCAGCCTTTTCAAAAATTTGGGAGTAAAGACGTGCGAGTCCTGGCGCAGAAATCACTAAAGTTGATGCAACTATAAAACTGATATGAACAAATAATTTTTTACTATTTAAGATGGCTGTCAAGTAAAAGATTAAAAAAAATACAATGTCAAGAAAATTTATTTCCAGTGAAGCTAAAACAACATTTTTTGGCTCTGTAAGAATGTCTTTTTGATAGTCTACCTTGGTCATGCCGATTATTGTGAGTATGACTAAAATTGCTAAGCCGTAAGATATTTTCCCTAAAATCCTGTGCTGCTTATACTTTTTTTGTCGGATAAGAATTGGTTGAATTATAAGCAGTGCAAACCAACACAAAAATGCAGCAGCATGAAGATGTGCCATTTTAGGCACACCATTAAAAGTTGGAATAAGTCCAAAATAAGTTTTATAAAACCCCGAAATTATGAGTACCAAAAGGATCAGAAATATATAGCCGATATTATTATACTTTTTCTCCATAGTCTGTCAATTATAAGTTGGATAAAACAAGTTGCTTGTATTACCACCAACGTTGGACGGCTTGGCGTTGTGGCGGCATTTGAAATACGTCAGCCGACAACTGAAGCCGAATAAACAACTAAAGTACAAAAACATATTCTTGTGTTCAATAGCATAATGTCTGCCGAAACAAAAGCTGAATAATGAACAAATGCTGATGGCTTGTTCGTCGCCCCGCCATAACGCCAAGCCGCATGTTGTGTGTTCGTGCCTTGCTATTTTGCCTTTGTCCATTCTGCATCTTTTCCGCGATTATTGTAAGTGATAATTTTTATAGAATTGTTACTGGTATCACTTGTAAATTCAAATTTCAATTCTGCTTCTTTTATATAAAACATAGCTTCACTTTGAGCATACAGTTGAACTTTGGGAAGCCTGTCGTTTGGATTGGTGTCTTCAATAAATAACGTTCCTTTTTCCAATGTAACAATTAATTTATGGTCAACATTAAAAACGTATTTGCCAACATATCTCTTTAACAAATCTGTACTTAGTTGTATGCTATTGTTCAAAGCCTTTCCAATAGCAAGTTTTGCAATATCATTTGAAAGAACCGTCCAATCCATATCCTGTTCAAAGCAATTAAAAAGTGTTACTACAAATACATCTTCATCAGGCAAATAAATTTCATCAGTCTGGAAACCATCTGTTGAACCCGAATGTTCGATGGTTTTGCTGCCATCCAGATTTTTTATAAACCATCCATAACCGTATTCTGAATAAGTGCCGTCAGCAAACTTGTATGGAGTAAATGCTTTAGTAAGCAGTTGCTGGTTTATCAGTTCATTCTTGTAAAGAGCTTTATGCCACTGAAATAAATCATCTGCGTTTGACATGATACCGCCAGCAGCATAAATAGTGGTAACATTTTGTAAGGCTGCCGTTTCCAGTTTTCCATCAAATCTTGAGTAACCTTGCGATATATTGGGAATATGTTTAGTAGTGTCAATGTAATACGTGTTACGCAATCCGGCTTTGGTAAAAACATTTTGTTGCATATAGTCAGCATAGCTTTTACCCGTAATTATTTCCAAAAGATAACCTAACAAATAGTAATTAGAATTGCTGTATTTAAATTGACTTCCGGGTTTAAACTCCAGGGGTTCGTTTTTAAAATAATCAACTCCTTCCCTCGGTGTGTAATTCGTTTTGTCATCTGCCGGGTTAGAGATTGCCATATAATCTTTTATGCCGGAAGTTTGTGTCAACAAATTTTCAATGGTTATTGTATAGCCTTTAGTTGGATAATCTGTAACGTATTTCTGAACACTGTCCTGCAAAGAAATTTTTCCTTGCTCTGCTAACTGCAAGATGGCTATAGCGGTAAATTGTTTCGTGATAGAACCAATCCTGAAAATCATGTCAGCCTGCATTGGGATATTGGATTCCAGATTAGCAGTCCCGAAAGCCTTTTTATAAATGACATTACCCTTTTTTGCAACCAACACAACGCAGCCTGGAGCGATAGCAGGCAATCGTTTTGAGATTAATTCATCAAGGGCAGCTACTATTTTCTTGTCCTGTTTACTTTGTCCATAAGAGTTTGTTTGTAAAATAAGCAAGAGACAAAGAAATACAAATAATTTAGTCATACTCATTTATTAGAAAGTGTCCATTGGCATGACACACAACTCAAAAATATACGAAAGTTTTTACGCAACAGACATTCGCTTTTATTGCATAATGCCTTCAGAATCAACTATAAAAAAAATAGCAAAGGTCTAAAAAACTTTCGCAAGTACAACTTTTCCGAAAGTTACCTCCCTGGCTTCTTCGATGGCATCACCGCTTTCGGTGTTAGCTGGTTTCCATTTTTCTTTTTACCCGTATCAGCCGGTAATTGGCTTTCCGGTTGTATATTATCATACTGGTTATCGGAAGATGGCGGCGGAGGTTGTTGCTGTTGTTGTCCATTATCGCCATAATCGGCTGCCGAACCATTGCCTTCGTCTGCACCTTCGGCACCCAATTGCTGCGGCATATCGTTCACCCAATCATAAATCACATCGTTCTTCATTACATCAGGTTTGGTAAACACTGTTTTGGTATCAATGGCAAGCGCTTTATCAGCAGATATTTTTTGGTAAAACCTTGCCCAAATTGGCAATGCAACCGATGAGCCCTGGCCCACATCGGTGCTGTTAAACCGGATAAAACGATCATCGCAGCCCGTCCACGTGCCGCACAACAGTTGTGGTGTATAACCCATAAACCAGGCATCGCTGTTATCGTTGGTAGTACCTGTTTTGCCGGCAATATCGCCTTTCACGCCATAGCTCCAGATGCGCCTGCCGGTGCCAAATTTCAGTACACCTTGCATCATGCTGATGATATAATACGCCGTTACTTCATTAATCACTTCTTTACGTTGGGGCAGGTTGCTTTGCAACACATTTCCATTCTTGTCTTCAATGCGGGTAATGTACATGGGTTTTACATTAAAGCCCCTGCCGGGAAACATACTATAAGCCTGCATCATTTCATACAACGATATCTCTTCGGCTCCCAATGCAATAGAAGGATAAGGGTCAATCTTAGTAGTAACGCTGCAATTGCGCAGGAACTCAACAAAGCGTTTCGCGCCTTCGTTGCCATTGCCCAATTGCTTCATAATGTAAGCCGTGGCGCAGTTCCTCGACCATGCCAACGCCATTGCCATTGGCATCGTACGTCCTGTGCAAGAAGTGGTAGTAGCTGGCACCATACCCAAAGAGCCAAAGCTTTGCTGCACATCTTCAACAGGCGTGTTAGGCGTAAAGCCGGCATCTTCAATCGCCAGGCTATACAACAAAGGCTTTATGGTTGAACCTACCTGCCGCTTGGTGTTGATGTTTACATGATCGTATTTGAACGTTTTAAAATCAATACCGCCCACCCATGCTTTTACTTCGCCGCTTAACGGATCCATCGCCATAAAACCTGCCTGCAACATAGCGCGATGATATTTAATAGAATCCATCGGCGTCATTACTGTGTCTTTACTCCTGTTTTTATTCCAGGTAAACACCTTCATGGGCGTTTTTACATAAAACGATTTTCTGATTTCTTCATCCGATGCGCCCTCTTTTTTCATGTTCTTCCACCTATCGCTTACCTGCATCGCCGCTTGCAGTATATTTTCATGTCCGTTCCAAACGGTTCCTTTTTTTACATCGCTTTGTGCGCTTAGTATTTTTTGCATTGCCGCAATGTGCTCACCAACCGCTTCTTCAGCATCCAATTGCATTCGTGGATTGATGGTGGTAAAGATTTTCAAACCGTCCCGATACAAGTCGTACGAATCACCGTTTGCTTTTTTATGCGCCCTGCACCACTTCTTCATTTCTTCGCCCAATACCATCCTGAAGTAGGGCGCCAGGCCTGCGGTTTCGTCTAATTTTTCATAATCCAAAACGATGGGCTGCGATTTGATTTCGGCTGCTTTGGCTGCGGATAAATAATTGTTGCGCACCATCTGATCGAGGACTACGTTTCTGCGTTCTCTTGCACGTTTTGGATTGATGCGCGGGTTGTACGTGCTGCTCGCTTTTAACATGCCAATCAGCACGGCAGCTTCACCTACATTCAACCTGTCAGGTTCTTTCTTGAAAAATGTTTTGGCTGCATTTCTAACGCCATATACATTATCTCCAAACGGCACTGTGTTTAAGTACAGCGTAATAATTTCAGCTTTTGTAAAATTGCGTTCGAGCTTGATGGCAATAATGCCTTCTTTTAGTTTTTGAATGATGCGTTTGATAGGGTTACGACTATAATCGGTAAATAAATTTTTAGCCGTTTGCATAGTAATTGTACTCGCACCGCCCTCGCCGCCGAGCGAAAAAATAGCTCTTCCCAATGCACGTGCATCAATGCCACTGTGTTCGTAAAAACGCTCGTCTTCAGTAGCTACTAAGGCGTTCACCACATCTTTACTAATGTCTTTGTATTCAACATTTACGCGGTCTTCCAAATAATATTTTCCCATCAACGTACCATCGGCTGCATATACCTGGCTTGCTAATGAAGCTGAAGGATTTTGCAGTTCTTCAATGGATGGCATTTTCCCCAAAAAACCATAATTGGCTAATAAAATAAGTAAGACAACAAAGCTGATACCTCCAAAAAAGGCTATCCAGATAAACGTAACCGCTTTGTTTGTTTTTGTTGTTTTTTTCATAGACCAGAGCAAAATGCAAGTTTACAACGAATGAAACGAAATGAGAGTACGAAAGTAAGTGAAGCAATTGTTATACTAATGGCGGATTAGATTCAGTAATGTTTAGAGGTTTGTTTTTGCGTGAATTTTTAACTACGTTATGGGCAACAAAGCAATCTATGAACTACGCAATAAACAGCTTGCGAATGGTAAATTATGAATGAGTAAGGATAAAAAGTTTACTGCTTATTAGCAACGTTTGTTGTATAACACAGACTGCTTCGCATAGCTCGCAGTGACGATGCTCTGTTTGTATCTTCGATGAAAGTTAAAGCCACCTGTAATTATAAAATATGTGCAAAACCAAACCCTACTCTTATCGTACTACCCGGACGCAATAATTCTAATTAACCAGTAACTTTTAACTCAAAACGTTTTTATTTATAAACCTGCCAATTCCAAACTGCGTTTCTTCAATTTTTTCAGTTCAATGTTTTCGATGATGGCATCAGGAGCCAGAATCAAAGAGATACCAGGTCCTTTCCACCATTCTTCATTTTTTAATTTGGTAAAATGAATGATGCCAATGAACCAGCTTCGTTCGGGTCCGGCGTGATATTCTTCTATCCATTCAAATTCATGTTGTGGAATGCTTTTGATGTTGGAATAAGAAATATAAGTTCTCACATAAAAATCATCTGTTAATTCACCGGGTTGATGATGATACAACTTTTTATACTCGTACCGATAATCATAGCGCAATGCACTGATGTCGCTCAACACTGCGGATGCCGTTGGAAACGAACCAGCCCCTTTGCCATAAAAAAATTGTTTATCGGCAAAGCCGCTTTCTATTACCACGCCATTGTATTCATTTTTTACAAACGCCAGATGGTCGTCATTCGGTACAAATTGTGGCAAAACAAAAGCCGCTACTTTACCGTTGCTTAGCTTCTTTGCCTGTGCCACCAGCTTAATATCGTTGTGTTTTTCTTTGGCTACCAAAGCATCGCTCAATTGTATGTTTTGAATGCCGGTAAACAAAATGCGTTGCGGGTTTTCAACAATGCCGTACGCATGAGTTAGCAGGAAGCTCCACTTGTTCAAAGCATCGTAGCCTTCCACATCCAGCTTTGGATTGCTTTCGGCAAAGCCAAGCTGTTGTGCCAGTAACAAGGCTTCGTTGAATGCCAGCTTATCTTCAAACATTTTGGTTAAAATAAAATTGGTGGAACCGTTACAGATGGCTTTGATGGAATGCAGCAAATCGTTGTCGTAATATTCTTCCAGGTTCCGAATCACAGGAATGGACGCGCAGGCAGCCGCTTCATACAAGAACGGCATGTCGGTTTGCTGTTGCAATTGCAGCAGTTCAGGCAGGTGCTCGGCAATCATTTTCTTGCTGGCACTTACTACCGCTTTTTTGTTTTTCAATGCAGTAGAAACTATTTCGAAAGCCGCATCGGCATCATCAATTACTTCTACAATTACATTGATATCTTTATCAAACAACAACGCATCTTTTTGCATCGTAAACAATTCCGGTGGCGCAGCCCTTTTCTTATCGGGATGTTTGATACAAACTCTTTTTATGGTTGCGTTTAACGAAGGGGTTTGCTGCAATACTTTGTACAAGCCTTCGCCAACAACGCCAAATCCAAACATGCCTATGGTTAACTGTGTGTGCATATAAGTAAGGAAAGACAGCCCCCAACCCCTAAAGGGGAGTTAGTAAGCCTGTTTATTATTTAATAACGTTTTTTATTTCAAAATTATAATCAAAAGAAAATTTACTTACGCTGATACGGTTCTCCGCCGTGGCGGACGGAGGGAGCAAACTCTTCCAGCAATTTTGTGATCTCATCATATTCCAACAAAAAACCATCATGCCCGTACAGCGAATTGATGATAGCCAACTGTGCACCTGGAATGTAAGCGGCTAACAATTCCTGCTCCTGCGGTGGAAATAAAATATCGCTATTAATGCCAATTACCAATGCTTTTGCTTTGATGGAATGCAACGCTGCCTGCACCGATGTTCGGCCTCTGCCAACATTGTGCTTGTCCATCACATGCGTTAAAAAATAATAGCTGAACGCGTTGAACCGCTTTGCCAGTTTTTCACCCTGGTACCGCTGATAGCTTTCTGCTTTCGATACTTTTTTATCTATAGACAACGCTTCTGTTTCTGCCGTTACGCCTGCCTGCGTTGCTGTATAAGTTTCGTAATGCCGATAGGATAACAGCGCAATTGACCGCGCAATCTTCATACCTTCCTTACCTGCATCTTCATCTTCGTTCTTCCATGAACAATCGTTTTCAATGCACCACCGTTGTGAAGCATTAAATGCCATTCCCCAGGGAGAGTGTTGCGCATTGGTGGCAATGGGAACAATGTGTTCAAACAAATCGGGCTCTTCAATTGCCCATTCTAATAGTTGTTGTCCGCCCATGCTGCCGCCAATGCCAAGGTATATTTTTTCAATGCCGAGATGCTTGCGCAAAGGCTTGTAAGCTTCCACCATATCGCGTGTAGTAAATTGCGGAAAGCTATGGTAGTAAGGCTTGCCTGTGTTAGCATCAACATGGAGCGCGCCAATACTACCATAGCAGCTTCCCGGCATATTCACACAAACAATGAAAAACCGTTCAGGATCAAAAAAAGTGCCTTCACCCACCAAACCGGGCCACCATTCCACCGGGTTGCTGTTGGCGGTTAACGCATGAAACACCCACACAACATTGCTTTTGGTTTCATTCATTTTTCCCCATGTTGTGTAGGCAAGATGATAGCCATTCAATTGCGCTCCGCTTTCCAGCATCAAAGTGTCTTCATAACTAAATATCTTTCGTTCCAATGTTTGGTTTTGTTTAAAAAATTGAGCTTGTAAACAACTGCTGTTTGTTCAGTTTCTTGCTGTTAGAAAGAAAGTTTTTTACCGCAGAGAACAAGAGCAGATTGAGATTTCACAGAGAATAACTCTCTGCAAAATCTCCGCGCTCTTTGCGGCTTAGCGGTAAAAATTGCGTTTCATACATTTAAAAACACAACGATGTTGTTCGTGCCATTTTGTTTTTATGAAAACACCTTATCAAACGCTTGTTGAAAATCGGCTTTGATGTCATCAATGTGTTCGATACCCACACTCACGCGAATCAAATTGGGCAACACACCGGCTGCTTCCTGTTCGGTTTCGCCCAGTTGCTCGTGCGTAGTAGTGGCAGGGTTGATGACCAGCGTTTTGGCATCGCCCACATTGGCCAGGTGGCTGGCGAGTTTCAGCGAATCTATAAACTGAGAGGCTTTGGTTTTATCGCCTTTTATACCAAAGTTCAGCACGCCGCCAAAGCCATTGTGTAAATATTTTTTAGCGAGTTGATGATAGGAACTGCTTTCCAAACCCGGATACCAAACATACTCAACCTGCGGATGCGCTTCCAGCCATTGCGCTAACGCCAATGTGTTTTGGCAATGCCTTTCTACACGAAGCGATAAGGTTTCCAAACCCTGCAAAAGCAAAAACGAATTGAACGGACTTAACGCAGCGCCCCAATCGCGCAAACCCTCCACACGCGCACGAATTACAAACGCAATGTTAGGCAAACCGAGAGGATTGCCTTCGCCAAACACATTCCAAAACTGCATGCCGTGATAGCCTTCAGAAGGCTCGGTAAACTGAGGAAATTTCCCGTTGCCCCAGTTGTAATTGCCGCCATCTACAATGACGCCGCCAATAGAAGTGCCATGACCGCCAATCCATTTGGTTGCACTTTCAACAACGATGTTGGCACCATGTTCTAACGGGCGAAACAAGTAGCCACCGGCTGCAAACGTATTGTCAACAATCAGGGGTAAATCATGCTTCTTAGCTAAGGCTGCAAAAGCTTCAAAATCGGGAATACTTAATTTCGGATTGCCAATGGTTTCTAAGTAAATGGCTTTTGTTTTTGCATCAATTAATGGCTCAAAGCTTTGTGCGTCATCGCCGTTAGCAAAGCGAACATCAACACCCAATCTTTTAAAAGAAACTTTAAACTGGTTGTAGGTTCCGCCATACAAATAAGAAGAAGTAACAAAATTATCGCCTACCCCTAAAATGTTATTCAAAGCGAGGAACTGCGCGGCTTGTCCGCTTGCCGTAGCCAGTGCTGCCACGCCACCTTCCAGTGCCGCCATGCGCTTTTCAAACACATCGGTGGTGGGGTTCATTATGCGGGTATAAATATTACCAAACTGCCGCAAGCCAAAGAGGTTGGCAGCGTGTTCGGCATTGTCGAAGCCAAACGAAGTGGTTTGATAAATAGGAACCGCACGGCTTTTGGTAGTTGGGTCAACTTCCTGTCCGGCGTGGATTTGTAATGTTTCAAAATGTTGGGCACTCATGTTTATTTTGTTTTTGTATAAAAAGAAAAAGACTTGTTGTTACAATTTGTTTTTGCGGCAAAATGGGAGCATAAAAAAAGCCCGTCTTCTAAGTAAGACGAGCTTGAGTGAAGTATAGCGGGGCTAACAAAAAATCAAACTGAAATCTTACTTATCTCTCCGCCTGCGGCGGATGGAAGTGGCACCTTTCACGCGCTGTGTGGTGGTTGCCAAGGCTTCATTGGTCCATGTCCCTCTGCCTTTCTTGATAAGAATTTGTAAAGAACTTTCTTTAAAGCGGTGGCAAAGATATAAGCGGCTTTCTTATATCAGCAAAAAATATTTTGGAATAAGCCTTGCAACAAGCCCAGTAAAAAGAGAAAGACTATGAAAAAAATTATTGCCTTATTAGGAGGAATATCAGGTGCAGCTACCGTGTCAATACTTCACGAAGCGCTGAAGCTAACCGTTCCTTCGGTTGCGCCACGCATGGATTTGCTGGATATGGAAGCGATGACTAAAATAAGAGAACGTGTACATCTTCCTGTTCCGCCGGAAAAGGAACTGTTTAAACAAACCATCATCAGCGAGCTCATAGCTTACACGTTGTATTACAGCCTTGCCGGTGGCGACGCTGCGGATTTGAAAGGCACCGTTTTGGGCATTGCCGCTGGCATCAGTGCTGTGGAACTTCCCGAACAACTGAATCTGGATACTGCTCATAGCAGACGCACAAAAGCAACCGAATATTTAACCATTGGCATTTACATTGCAGGCGGTTTGGCGGCGGCTGCTACCATTGGATCGCTAACCCAATTCACGAATAAAGTAAGCAAAATAAAAGCGCCAAAAATAAAAGTACCGAATGTTAAAAGGCTGGTTCGCAAGCTGAAGTAAGGTTTGTTTTTGCCCCTTTTTCTCTTCCTAAACAAATGTTACACATGGAGCAAATTTGTAACATCAGCCATTTAATGGTTAATTTTGCGGCGTTTTAAACTGCAATCATCAATCAAAATACTATGGCAGATATTTTTGAGCAACTGGTAAAAAACTATGGACCCCTTGGGCAACATCGCGATCGTGCACATGGCTATTTTGCTTTTCCAAAGCTGGAAGGTGAAATCAACAGCCGTATGAAATTTCGAGGTAAAGAAGTAATTGTTTGGAGTTTAAATAATTATCTGGGTTTAGCCGATCATCCTGAAGTAAGAAAGACAGATGCTGAAGCTGCGGCACAATGGGGTTTGGCTGCGCCAATGGGTGCTCGCATGATGAGCGGCAACACCAACTGGCATGAGCAATTAGAAAAAGAACTGGCAGAATTTGAAGGAAAGGAAGATGCCATTTTGCTAAACTATGGCTACCAGGGTATCATGAGCACCATTGATGCTATTTGTAGTAGGCACGATGTGATCGTATATGATGCCGAAAGCCATGCCTGTATTATTGATGGCTTGCGCCTTCATCGAGGGCACAGATATGTGTATAAACACAACGATGTGGAAGATTTGAGAAAGCAATTGGAACGTGCAACTGCTTTGATTGAAAAGCAAAATGCGGGTGGCATTCTGGTGATAACAGAAGGCGTGTTTGGTATGGCTGGCGACCAGGGCAAACTGAAAGAAATTTGTGAGTTGAAAGATACGTATGAGTTTCGGTTATTGGTAGATGATGCGCATGGTTTTGGAACCTTGGGCAAAACCGGCGCAGGAGCTGGTGAGGAGCAAGGTTGCCAGGATGGAATTGATTTGTACTTCTCAACTTTTGCGAAATCAATGGCTTCCATTGGTGCATTTTTGGCGGGTCCGCACGTGATTATTGATTACATCCGTTACAACATTCGCTCGCAAATTTTTGCGAAGAGTTTGCCGATGCCATTTGTCATTGGCAACCTGAAACGTTTGGAATTGTTGCGCAATCATCCCGAACTGAAAGAAAAGTTATGGCACAATGCGCTGGCACTGCAAAACGGCTTGAAAGAAAGGGGCTTTGATATTGGTAAAACCGACAGCCCTGTAACGCCTGTTTATATGAAAGGCGGCGTGGAAGAAGCGACTGCAATGGTGATGGATTTGCGTGAAAATTATGGTGTGTTTTGCTCCATTGTAACGTATCCTGTAATACCGAAAGGACATATTATTTTCCGCATGATACCTACGGCTGTGCATACAGATGAAGATATTCAGACTACATTAAAAGCTTTCACTGAAACAAAGCAAAAATTGGATGGTGGAGAATACAAAGCAGAAGCGATACCAGACATGGCAGAAAGTAGATAATGTCTGAACTGGGATTGATAGGATGTTAAGGATTTATTGGATAAACAAAAGGTTCCAAACGTTTTAAAACGTTTGGAACCTTTTGTTTATCCTGAATTTATCTTTACTCAGCAGGTTTGATTTCCATACTTTTTATTTTCCCCTCATCAAACTGATAGATGTGATGCACAATTCCATCAAACACAATCTTGCCTTCCCCATCTTTTACCAACTGCCGAACTTCAACATCTATTCTTCCATCGTTTGTTGTTTGCATTGAAAGCGGCGTTACGGTTGGAGTCACTTCTTTCCATTGTCTTGTCCAATATTCTCTCACTTCATCATGCCCGTTTACATAACCGCCTTCCCAACCATTAGGCCAATGAACCTCATCATCCATCAACGAAAGAACTGCATCAATGTCTCTTGCGTTAAACGCATTGTAAGCTTTCTGAATTATGTTTTCATGTAACTGTTCCATACACTTATTATTAATCAATATGAATATACTTTATAACCCCAGGCAGGCAAGCTTATTTTTTCATTTTTATTAATTTGATCCAATCGTTTGGTAAACACATCCTGCATCAAGGGCGGCATAGAATAGTTGACTGTGAAGGTTTGCGGCTGATTGCTTAAATTGGTAAGCACCATTATCTTTTGATTTTTGTTTTGTCTTATAAACGCATAAATCGCTTCGTCTTTTGAAGTAGAGAGTTTGGTGAACGAAGCATCCGCATCCAAGGCTTTGTTGGTTTTCCTAAGCGTTAATAAGGTTCTGTAAAACGGTGCGCGGGCATATTTACCCCACTTGATACTATCTTTATAAAAGAATGAAATCGAGTCTAAGTAAGGCGCTTCCTGACCGCTGTAAACCAATGGCACCGCATGTTCGAGCGTTTGTGTGAGCACAGCAAACGGAGCATGAATGGCTCCGGGCATGGTAGCATAATCGGCTTTGTTCCAACTGTTTTCATCATGGTTGCTGGTAAAATACAAATCAATGCTATGAGGTGGAAAAACAGCATCATCGTGCTTAATAATCGAATCTAAAGCCATTGCATTTTTATTACCTGCAGCAATGTCGTTCATCACATGAAATATGTCCCAGGGATAGATAGCATCAAAGCCGGCAGTAATGTATTCCGGTGCATCCACTTCCGCAAGCATAAACAGGTTTCTGCCTCTTTTTAATTCAGGAATACATTTCTTCCAAAACTCTAATGTGGGACCATCAGCATGATCGCAACGAAAGCCATCAATGTTACTTTCGGTCAACCAAAATTTCATATCGGCAATCATCGAATCTACCATTTCGGGATTGTGATAATCGAGCTTGCGTGTATCTGTCCAGTCAAACTCCATTTTTGGTTTTCCGGTGCTGTCTTTTACATAAAAATCAGGGTGCGTAGTCAACCAGTAGTGGTCGGCGCCGGTATGGTTCGGAACCCAATCTATCAATACCTTAAAGCCTTTGCTGTGCGCATCATTCACCAACTGTTTCCAATCATCCATATTTCCAAACTCAGGGTTGATTTTGGTGTAATCCGATACGGCGTAATAACTTCCCAATGCGCCTTTTCTATCTACTTTACTAATTGGGTTGATCGGCATGAACCAAAGTGTTTGCACTCCCATATTTTTTAATCGGTCTAAGCTTTTTTCAAATGCTTTAAAAGTGCCTTCCGGTGTGTATTGCCGCACATTTACTTCATAAATATTGCCTTGCATAATCCAGGCAGGATGGCCATCTTCAAGTGAATCTTTTTGTGCAAAAACAAACGTGGAAAGAAATAATGGTAAAAGGAAGAGCAATCGTTTCATAGTGCATTCAATTATTTGAAAAAGATAGAATTTTCTTTTAGTTTAAAAGTAAGAATTTGCAGAAAAGTAAACATTTTTCACCACAGAGAACGAGAGCGAAGGAAGGCTTCCCAGAGAAAAATAAACTCTGCGTAAACTTTGTTGTCTCTTTTCCCTGCGGTTAAATTATGTATTCCTGAACATCATTTTTTTATACCAATGTTTTTAAAATGGCTACGGCTTTGTCAACCTCTTCTTTTGTATTGTGCTTACTAAAAGAAAAGCGAACAGCAACTACATCTTTATCTGGATAAACCGCTGCAATCACATGGCTGCCCTGGCTTGCACCACTTGTACATGCGCTTCCTCCGGAGGCACAAATGTGATGAATGTCGAGGTTGAAGAGAAGCATGTCTGTTTTATCCCCTTTAGGAAAAGCAACATTTAAAATGGTGTACAATGTTTCTCCAAAAGCATCGCCATTGAAAGAAACAGATGGTATTTCTTTCTGCAAACAATCAGCCATGTACAACCGCAATCCGTTGATTTGTTTTTGATCATTTTCGTAATGATCACTCGCTATTTGCAACGCTTTAGCAAAGCCAACAATACCATATAAATTCTCAGTTCCTGCACGCATGTTGCGTTCCTGCGAGCCGCCATTGATGAACGGATAAACCTTTATATTTTCATTGACGTACAAGATACCAACACCTTTCGGCCCATGAAACTTATGCGCCGCGCCGGTAACGAAGTGCACTGGCGTGTTTCGTAAATCGAAAGGAAAATGTCCGACTGTTTGCACCGTATCGCTGTGAAAAATGGCGCCATATTGCTTGCATAAATTACCAATCGCATGTATGTTGGAAAGGTTACCAATCTCATTATTCGCGTGCATCAATGTTACCAAACATTTTTGAGGAATGGTATCGAGCAATCGTTTTAAATCATTCAAATCAACATGACCGTTTGGCAACAGCTTTACATAACTTACGCTAATGCCTTTTTGTTTTTGCAGATATTCTACCGTATGCAATGTGGCGTGATGTTCAATGGAAGAAGTAATAATATGCCGGCAACCCAAATCAGTAATAGCCGCGTTGATGGCTGTGTTGCTGCTTTCCGTTCCGCCGCTGGTGAAAAAGATTTCCGAAGGTTTTGCACCCAATATTTTAGCCACTGTTTTTCGGCTGTTTTCAATTGCCATACGGCTCTCTCTGCCATAGCTGTAAATAGAAGACGGATTGCCAAACTGTGCCGTTAAATAAGGCATCATGGCATCTAACACTTCTGCATCCAACGGTGTGGTGGCAGCATTGTCAAAATAGATTCTGGACGTTGTGTTCATTTTTGTTTTTGCCTGAAAATTTTGTTTGAACCACAAAGCCGCAAAGAGCACTAAGAACCACGAAGTTTGTTTTATCAATAATTCCTTGTGTTGCTTTGTGTTCTTCGTGTCTTTGTGGTTCTTATTGAGAAAAATTACAACTGATGTGGCTTTACATAGTCGCGCCACTTTTCAATTACATTGCTCATATCGGAAGGCAGCGGTGCAAAAAAGTTCATGCGCTTGCCGGTTTTCGGATGATCGAAACCCAGCGTTTGCGCGTGTAAGGCAATACGCGGGCACACTTCAAAACAGTTGTCAACAAACTGTTTGTACTTGTTGAAAACAGTACCTTTTAAAATTTTATCGCCACCGTATTCCCAATCGTTAAAAAGCGTATGTCCAATGTATTTCATGTGCACCCGAATCTGGTGTGTGCGGCCTGTCTCCAGTATGCACTCTACTAATGTTACATAATGAAAACGCTCCAATACTCTGTAATGTGTAACCGCATGTTTGCCATGGTCGCCTTCAGGATAGGCATCGAAAATTTTTCGGTACCGCAGATGCCTTGCAATGTGCGCATCAATGGTGCCTTCGTCTTCTTTCACATCGCCCCAAACCAGCGCAATGTATTTGCGCGAAGTGGTGTGCAGGTAAAACTGCCGCGCCAGATGAGAAGCGGCTACATCAGTTTTGGCAACCACCAGCAAACCCGTTGTGTTTTTATCAATGCGATGAACCAAACCATAACGTGGCAATTCATCTTCGGTAAGCGATGAATCTTGCTCCAGCAAATGATAAGCAATGCCATTGAGCAAAGTGCCTGCATAATTGCCAACGCCCGGATGCACCACGATGTTAGCCGGTTTGTTAATCACCATTACAGACTCGTCTTCATACACAATGTTCAGCGGAATGGGTTCGGGAATGATTTCACCATTCTCAGGACTTTGCTCAACCAAAATGGTAACTTCATCGCCGGGTTTGATGCGATAATTGTTTTTAATCTCTTTTCCGTTTACCGTTACGAAGCCGGCTTCAATGCCTTTCTGAATTTTGTTGCGCGTTATGTTGTACAGTCTGATGTGCAGCCATTTGTCAATGCGCATTGGCTCTTGTCCTTTATCAACAACAAACACTTGCCGCTCGTAAAGTTCATCCTGTAAGTCAACAAAAAAGTCTTTCAGTTCGGGCATAATGCAAAAGTAAGTGAGGACAATTACAAACGTTGTGTTATAAGTTCTGTTCTGTTGGTAGTAGAAAGTTGATTTGTTTTTGCACGAAAAGTTTCATCATCATCCCATTCAAAAAAACGGTTTAAAAAAGTATCCTTCTTTTTGAGGTACAACTTTCGCTTGGCTGCATACTAACCATTTGTTTTACATTGTGTAAATTTGCGGTTTTATACCACTATGATTGGAATTGTTCTTCTTCTTTTTGTCCTAATCATTATCAACGGCGTTTTTGCTATGAGCGAGATAGCTTTGGTTTCGTCGCGCAAAGCGCGATTAGAAAGCCAGGCAATGAAAGGAGATAAAGCCGCCAGGGAAGCCTTGGAATTGGCCAACCACCCTGAATCATTTATTTCAACCGTACAATTCGCCATTACCCTCATCACTTTTATCACGGGTATTTTTTCGGGAAAAACTATCGAAAACGCATTTGTTCCGTTCCTCAGTCGTTTTCAATTGTTCCAACCTTACGCGCAAACGATTTCTGCTGTTTTGGTTGTTATCATCATCACTTATTTTTCATTGGTGTTTGGCGAACTGGTGCCGAAACGCATTGGGTTAAGCAATCCTGAAGGTATTTCAAAAGTAATGGCCAAGCCTATGCGCTTGATTACTTTTATTACGTATCCTTTTATCTGGTTGCTGGGAAAAAGCAGCAGTATTCTGATTCAGCTTTTGCGCATTCGCCCGAAAGATTCGCAGGTAACAGAAGATGAAATTAAAGCCATTATTAGTGAAGGTACCGAACATGGTACCATTGAAGAAGCCGAGCAGCAAATTATTGAGCGCGTATTTCATTTGAGTGACCGGAACATTGCGTCGCTGATGACGCACCGCAGCGATATGGTTTGGTTAGATGTGAATGCAACAGTAGAACAGGTAAGAAACAATTTCGACATTCATTCTGTATATCCGCTTTGCGAAGGTTCGATTGATGAAATCAAAGGTGTTGTTTTTTTAAAAGATCTATTTGTGGTTGCGCCTCAAACTAAATTGCAAACGCTGATGCAGAATGCTGCTTTTGTTCCCGAAACCAATTCGGCTTACCAGGTGTTAGAAAAATTTAAAAGCTCTAAAATTCACTATGCTTTTATTGTGGATGAATACGGCACGCTGCAAGGCATGATAACATTGAATGATATTCTGGAAGCAATTGTAGGCGATATTGCTGAATCGCATGAAGAAGATTATGAAATTGTACAACGTCAGGATGGCAGTTATTTAGTAGATGCACAAATTCCTTACTTTAATTTTTTATCCTACTTCCACATTACAAATTGGTTGGATGACGAAGACACCGAAACCTTCAACACGCTGGCAGGTTTTATTTTGTATCATTTAGAACGCATACCTGTTACCGGCGATGTGATGCAGCATCGAGGTTTTGCTTTTGAAATTGTTGACATGGATGGCCAGCGAATTGATAAAGTTCTCATCACCCTTTCTGATAAAAAGAAAAAAGAGTTAGAGGAAAGTGTGAAGGAAGCGTGACGGGGTGTTGTTTACCAAAAAGGTTGTTACCTCAGTTGGTGTTCTTCACCAACAGGATGATTTAAAATCTGCACAAAAGAATGAATAAATGTATTGTTAGTGAAGAACACCAACAACGGCGAACGGAGGAAAAATGATAAACAAGACTTTTGCTTTGATGCCATATTTCGCTAAACACCGCTTGTTTGTTTTTGCCGATAAAACCTGGATTAACGTTTTGATGTATTCAACTTTACTATCAGGCTCAACGCAAAGGCAGCCGCTGATGCGGTGAACACGGAAGCATCAAGTGGCGCTTTGATGCTGGTTGAAAGGGTCATTGACAATGCAAATAACAGTAATAAGACACTGCTGCATTTTGCAAAAAAGGCAGTTTTAAAAGGAATTAACAACGCCAACCCAAAAGTAATTTCCAGAGCCGTTGCTATGCCGCCAGCTATTTGAAGTAAAGAACCGGATGCAAAAGGAATGAGCGTTTTGGTATAAGCTAAAAAGTTATTCCAGTTTCCCCAAGCAGATACACTTTTGCTCCACAAACCAAAACGATCTGCCACTGCAGATAAAAATCCTGCACTCAATGAAAGCCGCAAGAACCATTCAGCAATTTTGTGTTGCGATATTTTCATGTTGTTATTTTCAACTTTCTATCGGACAAACTTAAGTGCTTTGGAGAGCTGTTGTATAAAAATATTTTCTGCCGTTGTTTGTGTTCTTCACCAGCAGAATTATTCATTAAGGAATGAAAATAAAAGTGAAGAAACGAACAACGGAGAATTAATTATTCCGTCACATTGTTTATACTTTCTTCAAAAGTCTTATTGAAATCTCTTACTCTTTTGTAATTAAAATCACCATCCAGCTTTTCATAATCTGCCCAAAGCATAACATCTCTTGTGTCATTTATTGCTACTTTGATAAGCCTGTTCAATTCATCAATATTTCCTTTAGATAAAAAATGTGCATCGAATAACTTTATCCGTTTTCAGATATTTTATGTTTTTAATTGCAATTTTTAAGGTTTCAGGTACTTCATTTAATTTCACACCAAAGCCAGTTTCGATTTTTTCTACAATGTCTGTTTTAAATTTCATTTCGGTGTTTATATTATGATGACCGCTAATTCAAAAATAGACGTAATCTTTTATCTTTCCAATCACACGCCGACACAAGTTCTTTTTCCATTCACCGAAGCCAAACCTACTTTCACTTCTTTATTATTTGTGCAAAAATAAACCTGGCATTAACTCTGTTACAACTTGTTTATGTTTGTCCTTTTAACCTGGTTGAATCATTGAAGCGTTTTATTCACCGTTTGTTTCATTGGGAGTTGTGGCCGTTCGGCGTTATCTATGCGCCGTTAATTTTTGTATGGTTGTATTATGCTATTAAAGCAAGAGCGTTCTGGTATTTTTCCAACGTCAATCCAACCCTTACTTTTTCGGGTTTTGAAGGCGAACCCAAGCAGGAAATGTATGAGCAAATGCCAGGCAAATTATATCCATCAACCGTTTTTGTGCTGGCAACTGAAGAACCCATTTACATAGCAAAGCACTTGCAGGAAGCCGGCATTTCCTTTCCGTTCATTGCAAAACCCGACATTGGAACACAGGGTTTGATGTGCCGGAAAATTGAAAACGTAAACAATTTGCTGCACTATCATTCTTTCCTGAATGCGGATTATGTAATTCAAACTTTTGTCCATTTGCCCGAAGAATACAGCGTGTTTTACATTCGTTATCCTAACGAAAAAAAGGGAAAGATTACGGGTTTAATTTTGAAAAATTATTTATCTGTTATTGGCGATGGAGCATCCACCTTGCAACAGTTGATTTTGAAAGATGGCAAAGCCAAATACAGAACAGAAGAATTGTTTGCAAAGCACAAAAGCTGTCTTCATTGCATCGTTGCTGAAGGTGAAAAATACGAATTAAGCTACATGGGCAATCACAACAGGGGCGCGCGTTTCAGCAATTTATATTTTGAAATTGATGAACAATTATGTGCTGTATTTGATGCCATCCACCAAACGATGCCACAGTTTTATTATGGCAGGTACGATTTAAAATGCACTTCGCTTCAGGATTTGAAAAAGGGCAAAAACATTCAGATACTGGAATACAACGGAACCGGTGCCGAACCCAACCATATTTACGATTGTGGGATGAGTTATTTCACGGCGTTGCAAACCATCGCGCAGCATTGGAGAGATATGTATGCGATAGGAAGAATCAATTATAAAAAGGGCATTCCTTATTACTCTTTCGGGCAGGGAAGAAGACACATGAAAATCACCAATCGCACTTACGAGCGATTGCGGAAACAGGATGCTACTTTCAACTTATAAATCAAGTTTGGTTTTGTGCTATTATTGCTGATTTTATGAACATTATTGGTACCGCAGCGCTCGGTTGGCTCGTTAGTTTTTTAGGTCAGTTGCCGTTGGGTAACATGAGCATTACTTCCACACAAATCACCATGGAAGAAGGCTTTAAAAAAGCCTGGCAATTCAGCATTGGCGTTGCCATTGTTGAAATGATTTATTTGCGTGTTGCCTTGTCGGGAATGAATTGGGTGGTAGCTCACAAAACATTTTTTGAAGTGCTGAACTGGATTGCGATCCTTTTGTTTTTAACACTGGGTATCGTTACCATTGTTTCTGCATCAAAACAAAAGAAAGACAAAAAAGCAGTGCTGCTGAACAACAAACTGAACCGTTTTTTGTTAGGCTTAAGCATGAGTGCCGTGAATCCGATTCAAATTCCGTTTTGGTTTACGTGGAGTGTGGCATTGATTAAATCGGGCGCGTTAACGCCATCTCTGGCTCATTACAATGCGTTTACGGTAGGCGCTGGTATAGGAACCATTTCGGGGCTGGTGGTGTATATGTATGGCGGCAAATGGCTCATTACAAAATTAAATGCAAAGCAATCGGCAATGAGCAAATTCATGGGCGCCATTTTTATTTTGACTGCATTCATTCAATTGTATAAAGTAGTGATTGAACCGATGATAAAAGGAAAATGAACTTCTTATTGTTCTTTTAGTTTAAGCCAAATCTCAAACCACTTTGATTTTTGCTTCTTTATTTTTAATAAAAAATCTTTTTGATTGTCAATAACGACATAAACGTCTTCGTTGTCAATAATAACTTTAGATTTTTTCTTAAACAGAATTTCTTCACACTCTCTTTGATAATCTTCTTCTCTTGTATCTGTCCACTTTGCTTTGGCAAGCGATGACCTAATTTTCATAACAGGGTCTTTTAAAATTGCTATCAGCTTAACAACTTTTTATTTACTTCATGGGTTCTACGCATCCGCCCATTTGTCCCTTTCATCCGGCGAAAACTTCCACGGCGCAAAATTGTTTTCAGTGCTGTTAAACATGCTGTTCCATTCGCCCGGCGCATTGCTTTCTTCCATAATCAAATAGCGGCGCAATTGCACAATTATATCCAGCGGGCTAATGCTCACCGGGCATTCCTGAACGCAAGCCTGGCAAGTGGTGCAGGCGCGCAGTTCTTCAACGCTGATGTAATCGTGCAGCAAGGTTTTATTGTCGTCAGCAAACTCTTTGTTTTTGCCGATATTTTTTCGCACATCTTCCATACGGTCGCGCGTGTCCATCATAATCTTGCGCGGACTTAACTTTTTACCCGTAATGTTCGCGGGGCAAGCTGCCGTGCAACGTCCGCATTCGGTGCAGCTATACGCTTCCATCAGGTTGCGCCAGCTCAAATCAAAAATGTCTTTCGCACCAAACCGTTTTGGCTCTGTTGCTACTTCGTTGGTGGGCGCGAGTTCGGGTTGCATCGCATACAACACTTCGTTTTGAATTTCGGGCATGTTGCGCATTTTTCCCTGCGGAATCAATCGCCCGTAATACGTGTTTGGAAACGCCAAAATAATGTGCAGATGTTTGGAATAAGGCAGATAATTTAAGAACGCAAAAATGCCAATGATGTGCAGCCACCAGCAGGTTCGTTCAATAATTTGAAGCGATGAATTACTAACATTTGCAAACAGAGGTTGCATAAAAGACGACACTAAAAAGTTGCCGGTTTTGGTAATGCTATATTCTCCGTAACCGCGTTGCTGCAATGTGGTATCGGCAGCATTCATGGTTAAAAACAAAGTCATCAAAACAATCTCGGTTATCAAAATATAATTGGCATCGCTCTTCGGAAAACCAATCAAATCTTTGCTCCGCAAGCGTTTGATATAAACTACATTTCTTCTGCATAAAAAAATGGCGCAAGACAATAACACAAGAAAGGCAAGCACTTCAAAAGCATCTATAAAAAAAGGATAGAAACTACCCATTGGTCCGGAAAACATGCGGTGCTTGCCAAACAAGCCATCCAATGCTATCTCCAACACTTCGATGTTGATAATGATAAAGCCTGCATAAATCAATAAGTGCAGCACAGCTACCAACGGATTGCGAAACATTTTCTGTTGCCCCAAAGCCAGCAACAGCACATTCTTCCAGCGTTTGGCAGGCTCATTGGTAATGGCTTCATCTCTTCCCAATAAAATGTTTGCACGAATTTGTGCCGCTTTTCTCCAAAACAAAACGACAGAAACAATTACCAGCAGAATAAAAAGGATTTGAGCAACAATATGCATACAGGAAAGTTAAGTTGCAAGATAAATGAAGATGTGTGATTGTTATTAATTTTGAGCCATAAATAAAGAAAGATGCCCGAACGAAATTATGTGCTTACCCGCGAAGTTGCCCTTGAAAAACTGCACCGCATGGCGTTGCAAATTGCCGAAGACATTAGTGAAGAGGAAACGCCGCTGGTGCTCATTGGCATCCGGCAAAGCGGCATGGTGATAGCCGAACAAATCAGTTCTATTTTGCAGCAATATATCAAGGCTGAAGTAAAGCTGTTGTCGGTTCACCTTGATAAACATGTTCCTTCCCAAATTACTTTAAGTGAAGAAATGAATTTTGATGATAAGAATGTCATTTTTGTAGATGATGTTAGCAACAGCGGACGCACGTTGTTGTATGCCCTGAAGCCATTGCTCAACTATCGCCCGAAACGTGTGCAGATACTGGTTTTGGTAGAACGGATGCACAAGCAATTTCCCATTAAGCCCGATTATGTGGGCGTTTCAGTTGCCACCACTGTGGAAGATTACATCCAGGTAGAAATTGAAGGGGGCGAAGTGAAAGGCGCTTTTATAAAACCGGCTGCAGAGGAGATGGTGAACTGAGAAAAAACAGATGAAAACAAACAACAGCCATATACCGCAAACCATTCTTACACGAAAAGAAGAAATCACAAAACAGTTTTACCAACTTGCCGATGAGCACATTGCCGATTTGCTGCAAAGCCGCGCCCAGCGCAGGTTTCATGCAAAAGACTTCGGCTCTTTGTTGTTCATTCATCCGCGACATTTAACCAATACAATCAAGCTGACCATGGGCAAATCGCCCTGCGATATTATGGAAGAAAAAATAGCTGATGCTGCTAAAGAACTGCTTTTGCAAACACATCTTTCGGTTGCCGATATTGGCTATCAGCTTGCTTTTAATGAACCTACGAACTTCTGTAAATTTTTTAAAGTGATGACCGGCGTTACGCCCTTGCAGTTTAGAAAGAAGAGGGAAGTATAAATTCTGAAGAGTTCATCATTTTTATGGCAACCAGCCGTTTTACTTTTGCAGCCATAAAATTAAAATTATGGCAAAAACAAAAGGCATTGCTCTTATCACCGGCGGTAGTCGCGGATTGGGCAAAAACATGGCAATCAGCATCGCAAAAAAAGGACTGGACGTTATCATCACCTACAATACCCAAAAAGACGAAGCCGATAAAGTGGTGGAAGAAATAAAAGCCATTGGTACAAAGGCTGCCGCATTGCAATTAGATGTTGCGGAAACCAACACATTCGATGCTTTTATTGAAAAACTAAAAGGTGTTTTGAATGATGAATTTGGTGCAGATACAATCAATTACATCATCAACAATGCAGGCATCGGCATGTATGTACTGTTTGCTGATGTTAAGGAAGAAGAGTTTGACAGATTGATGAACATTCATTTAAAAGCGCCTTATTTTCTTACCCAGAAAATTTTGCCTATACTCGCAGATGGCGGTGGCATTATCAACATTTCTTCGGGCTTAACACGCTTAAGTTTGCCGGGCTCTTCGGCGTATGCAGCTTTGAAAGGAGCCGTTGAAGTGTTCACGCGTTATCAGGCAAAAGAGTTGGGCAGCCGTCGCATACGCGCCAACGTGGTTGCACCAGGCGCCATTGAAACTGATTTTGGCGGCGGACGTGTTCGCGATAATAAAGACCTGAACACCTTTGTTGCTTCTAATACAGCATTGGGAAGAGTAGGTTTACCCGATGATATTGGCGGCGTGGTAGCTTTTCTTTGCACCGATGAAGCGCGCTGGATCAACGGCCAACGCATTGAAGTTTCGGGCGGTCAAATGTTGTAGAAGATTTGGTTTTATTGATATTTTTCCCCGCAAAAAAAGAGGTTGTAGCAACAGCCTCTTTTTCTTTTGTATGATAAATCAAAATAAAGAAAGCTGCTCGGTGGTAACGGAAAAATAAGGCTTGCGAATAGAATAGAACTGCTTCTTAATTTCGAACAGATCGGTTTCTTTGTATCGCGATGCTACTACAACCCGCGTGTTGCCTGCGTGCGTGTCGAATAACTCTTTCACTAATTGCGGATGATTATTTTCCTTCGACAAATGCGATAAAAACAAATGACTCATAAACGGCGGCCTGTGGTTGATAAACAGCTCCAGCGCCTGCCGGTTTGATAGATGCCCGTGCTTGCCTGCAATGCGCTTCTTTAAATGCTGCGGATACCTGCCTTGCGCCAGCATCGCCTCATCATAATTGGCTTCTAAAAACGCAGCATGGCATTGTTTAAAATGATGAACCACATGGTTGCATGGCGAGCCAATATCGGTAAATACGCCAACGGTAATTTCTTCATCGTTCACAATAAAACTGTGCGGCTCGGCAGCATCGTGCCATTTTGGAAATGCCGTAATTTGTAAGCTCCCAATGGTAATTGGCTGATGAGGTAAAAACGGCTGTCCTGTTACATTTTGTAATCCATTGCCGCAGCCTCGCAATGTAGGTGCAGTTATGTAAACCGGCAACTTGTATTTTTTAGAAAGAACCGCCAGGCCTTGTATGTGATCGCTATGTTCGTGCGAAATAAATATGGCTTTAATCTTTTGTATATGAAGTCCTAAACGTTGCATTCTCGCTTCCGTTTCGCGGCACGAAATGCCTGCATCAATCAGTACAGCATCTTCGCTGTTTCCAACATAATAACAATTGCCATTGCTTCCCGAAGCCAGTGATGCGATAAAAAGAGACATGATAACAAAGAAAACAATTTTTTGAATCCGTTATTGTTAGCGCAATCCGAAGTGAGGAATCGGGTAAGGCTGTTTGGTTTCTGTTCAATGAGTTAAGCGCTGGCGCGTTGAAAAATTAAAAGAGTTCCTTTTTATCCACATTCCATTTTTGTTTTTGCCATAAAAAAGTTCAACCTTTTTTTATTTTGGTTGAATGAAAACAAAGGCATTAACTTTGCTAAATATTTTAGTAAAACCAAAAACTTTTTTATGAATGATATTGTATTGCAAAATGCTGTTTACAAAGGCAGTAAGCAAATAGGGCTGCATCATGTTCCAACGGCAAAAGCCACAGGTTTTAATGCAGCCGCTGATGATTATATGGAGCGTGGTATTGATTTGAACGAGCAACTCATCGGCAACAAACTCGCTACTTATTTTTTTCGGATGAACAGCGATGCCATGAAAGGAGCGGGGATTGAATGCGGTGATGTTTTGATTGTTGACAGAAGCCTTTCTGCCTATAGCGGAAAAATCATTGTAGCTTCTTTTGAAGGTGAGTTGATTGTACGCCGTCTTTATCAAACCACCAACTGTGTAAAGCTGGTTGCTGAAAACGAGAGTTGTGCTTCTATCAATATCAATAGCAACAACAGCTTCGCAGTTTGGGGCGTAGTTACTTATGTTATTCACACAGTTAGTTAGCATCTCACCTATAAACCTTGAATTGTAAAACAATCTCCGGTTGTCTAACCGGAGATTTATTTTTACCCATTTTATGAAATAATAACCTGTTTATTTTTACCCATTTTTCGAAACAATAAATGTGATGGTTTGTTTTTGCCTGTATAATACAGTGCGCCCGTTTTGCATTGCCGGCAACCAGGTTTTTGAATGTTGGATAGCACGTATAGCTTCGGCTGCCGTTCCATAACCCGGATCGTTTTCGGCTCTTACTTCAGATATATTGCCTTCTTTATCAACCAAAAAAGAAACAAGCACCGTGTAGCTACCAACCGGTGCACCATTGTCAGCCGGTACTTCCGAGCGAAGATTGCGTTTCAGATAATCAGCCCACGCATCTAATCCACCTGGAAAACGCGCTTCCTGCTGAACCGTATAAAATATTTTGGAATAATCTTCTCCTTTTACCAATGCTTTTTCAGTACCAGTTCCCTGTTCAACAGGAGGATTTACTGCATCGCTTGTACTCCCAGAAATGGTTGTTATATCTATCGTCAGGTTACTCATTTGCTCTTGTGTGGCTGGCGGTTCGGTTACCAATTTATCATCCACAACTTTTGGAGTTGTTACTTTGATGGTTGCCATTTGCATATGCTGAATTTGCTTTGGTTGTGCAGGCTGATGGGGTGGTCGAACCACTTCTTCTTTGGGATGTGCATCCACAGGGTTTAAGCTAATTTCCGTACCAACCAGGTCGATAGGTGCAAGGTTCTGTTGCTTCTTTTTCCATAAAAAAAGAACGGTAAAAACAAAACAGGCAATCATCATTGTGAAGAGCGCAGTCCGCAATCGCTGGTTGTAAGTTTTACGAAGCTGATAAGCGCCATAACTTTTGTTCCTGTTCGCAAACAGGATGTCTAAAGCATCGGTTTGTAAAGTGTTGATGTTCATAATCATTGTTTCTAAATGAGATGAAAGCACCAATATCTTTCCATAACCCTTTTAAAATAAATCTATTATGAATAACATAAAAAAGCCTCCAACGAATGTTGGAGGCTTCAGAATTTGAATAAAAGTCTTTATTGACCTTCCTGAACCTGGAAGGTAATGGATTGTTTTTGCCGATAAATTACGTTTCTGCCATTTTGCACGGCTGGTGTCCAGGCGGGTCCGCGTTGAATTACACGCACCGCTTCTGCTGCAGTTCCATAACCGGGATCATTGTCAGCTCTTACTTCAGAGATGGCACCTGTTTTATCTACAAGGAACGAAACAATTACGGTATAATTGCCGGTAGGTGCGCCGTTATCAGTTGGTACTTCCGAGCGAAGATTGCGTTTAAGATAGGCAATCCAGGCTTCAGGTCCACCGGGAAACTTCGCCTGAATTTGTACCGTTTTGAATTCCTTGTCATAGTCTTCGGTTACTTTCGGAGCTTCTACCACGCCGGTTCCGTGTTGTTCAACGGGCGGAGCAACCACATCCGATTTAATACCTTCCTGGTTGATAGTGCCAATCTTGGTATCTTCCAGTTTTTCTTGTTCTGGAGGGGGTTCTTTTACTTCTTCTTGTACTATTTTGGGTGCTGTAAATTGCTTGATTTCAATTTTCGGCGGCTCAACCTTGGGGGGGGGCGGCGGTGGTGGCGGTTCAGGCTTGGGCTGTTCTTTTACATTTTCCAAATCCACATCCTGAATAACAACTTGCGCTTGCTTTGTGCCGCCTTTAAATTTGGATACGGCAAAGGCAATACCTATCGAAAGGCAAACCAAAAGTGTTACAACTATAGCAGTTGTAATGCGGCGGTTGTAGGTTTTACGCAGCTCGTAAGCACCATACTCCTTATTCTTTCCCTCAAACAAAATATCGAGGAAATCGGCACTTAAAATTTTATTTACTTCCATAATTTAGGTTTTAAAATGGTGATACTTATTTGGCTGGTGGTGTAGCTGCTGCAGGTGCTGCAGTTGCAGGCTCGCCTTCTGTAATTTTCAGAAATTGATTTTCGGCATCAGCAATATCAACCAGCGCATAACGTTTTACCACATTAATGGTCATTTCATCCAGCATATCAACCACATTCTTATAGGTGCTTTCATCACTGGGTTTAATAATCACCATAAATTTTTCTGGTGGGGTACTTTCTTTTTTAGAGATAATTTCGTTTCTGATGTCTTTAAAATTAGACGATTTAAAGTTAGAGCCATCCGGTTTGAGTTCCCCTTCGTAATAAAACACGTTGTTGTTTTTCCCCAACATCACAGTAAGCGCACCCGAAGCTTCTGTTTTGTTTTGTTGATTGGGATCCTTTGTATCTTGAGGCAAGTTCAGTTTCAGCGTTGTAGGCTGACTGATAGTTGTGGTGAACACAAAAAAAGTAATCAAAAGAAAACCCAAATCCACCATCGGCGTCATGTCAACACGCGTAGAAAGTTTTTTTCCTTTTTTTACACCAGGTCCTTTTTTATGACCACCTCCGCCCGAGGTATCCATTTCTGCCATAATAATATTGTTTTGAAGATTATAAAATACTATTTATTCCTGATCCGATGCTTTGCTGCCACCTTGCTTATACAAAGCCGTGCCTTGAGGTACGCTGGTAGCATTGGTTACCATTTGGAAGTGCATCAAATCGTTCTTTTTTAACGCACTTAAAACGTTTTTAAAAGAAGGATATTTAGCCAGATTATCACCCTTCATTAATATATTCACATGAGTGCCCTGATAAGCGCTGGAAACGCCCCGCAGCCATTTTGTAAGTTCATTGTTTGTTGTATCAAGCACGGGTATACCGGGTAAAACTGCATTGGTTACTCTTTCGTCAGGCAGGCTTGCTTGTTGTTTCAATTGATTCAATCTTATACCAATAATAGGCTGCCTTACCAAATTCGAAATTTCACCTGGCGTTAATCCTAAGTTTTCTGTTTGGTTTAAACCACTGATAATGGCTTGTTTCTTTTCTCTGTCTGATGTATTGTCGCCCGTGGCAAAAAATACTTTTCCATCTTTGTCAATGGATAGCTCTACCACATCTTTATCGGGTGCTTTTCTGGATGATACAGAACTTGGCGTAGCTACATTTACTGCTGATGATTCTTTCGGCTTTGCCGTTAAAATAAAAAAGGAAAGCAGCAAAAAAGCCACATCGCACATTGCTGTCATATCTATGGCTGTACTTTTCCGCGCAATTTTAGGTCGTGCCATTGTTTCGCTTTTAGGTTTCTAACTAAGATGCAAAACAGCGCCGGTTTGCATAAACCGGCGCTGAAATTTTTTTGTTTATTTATAATTAGCTGCAAAGCTTTGTGTAAGGGTAAAGCCGCTTTCATCAATGCCGTAAGTGATACCATCAATTTTGGTGGTAAACACGTTGTACATAATGATAGAAATAGCAGATGTACCGATACCTAAAGCTGTGTTGTACAAGGCTTCAGAAATACCTTCAGACAGTTTTGAAGACGCTTCCGAACCGCCGCTGGCACCCAATGCACTGAACGAGCGAATCATACCCATTACTGTTCCTAACAAACCCAGCAATGTTGCTACCGAAGCGATGGTTGATAAGAATACCAAGTTCTTTTCCAGCATTGGTAATTCGAGAGCGGTAGCTTCTTCTACTTCTTTTTGAATGTTCAATACTTTTTGTTCGGTATCCAGTTCGGTATTGCCAATCATTTCTTTGTATTTGCGCAAACCGGCTTTCATTACATTGCCAACCGAGCCTTTTTGCTTATCGCATTCAACAATGGCTTTGTCAACATCTTTGTTAGCCAAATGAAACTGTACTTTGCGAACAAACTCGGCAATGTTGCCAGTGCCCGATGCTTTGGTAACGGTGAGCAAACGCTCAACAACGAAAGTAAGTACGGTTAAAAACAAACCAATGAGCAATGGCACAATAATCCCACCCTGGTACATTCTGGCAATTGTAGAAGTCGGTCCCTGATGATTTGGCCAAAAGCCGCCCGCTTTATCGGGGTTGGTAAAATTACTGTCGGCACCAATTACAAACCGCCAGATGATGTATCCTAAAATGATACACGTAAGCGGGGCAATCCATGAGATTGCATTTGAACTTTTCTTTGCTTGCACAGAGGTGGTAGTAGAGGTTCTTGGTGCTACTGTTGTTGTAGTAGTAGGTTTAATGTCAGCCATGTTCAATTGATTTTGTAGGTTTTTAAAACTATAAGTAAAAAATATTTGGCAATTCTATGAAATCGTTCTCAATAAAAGCACTCGTTATAATTATTTTTTTCTGATTGCAAGATAGAAACTTAAATACATAGCAAACAAAAAATCTAATGTCGAAATTTTTGCTATAAAATTGTGTTCCTATCTCTCGTAACCGGTGTATTCTTCAAAGCTGAATGCTGGTAAAAGTTTCCTAGTGTTTTACTGTTAGCTATACAAGTATCTGTGTGTAAATATAACCGCTTTCCTTTATCATCCTAAAAAATTAAGTAGCAATTGTAATGCTAAAGTAAAAATAAAACCAATAATTATCTCTCTGTTTTAATTGCTGCAACGATAGTAGTGTTTACTTATTTTTGTCGGCATCTGTTCCAATAATTTTTGTTAGCAGTTTGTTTCTATTTGCTTACATCAAAGTTATAAACTTACTTGTTTCACAAAGGGAAGCAACAAAAAATAATCATTATCAATTATAAATTCGATAGGGCATAAAAAAGAAAAGATAACAATGAAAAACGCATCCCGATATTTAATTACCGCTGCACTGCCTTATGCCAATGGTTTAAAACACATTGGGCATTTGGCTGGCGCTTATCTTCCGGCCGATACGTATGTACGTTTTCTTCGGGCACAAAAAAGAGATGTCGTATTTATTTGCGGCAGCGATGAGCATGGAACTGCTATTCCTATACAGGCAATGAAAGAAGGCACTACGCCACAAGCCATCATTGATAAATACCATCCCATCATCAAAGAAAACTTTGAAGAGCTTGGGATTTCGTTCGACATTTATCATCGTACCTCTGAACCCATTCACCACGAAACGTCACAGGAATTTTTTACTTATCTGAACGATAGGGGAGAATTAGAGCAAAAACAAACCGAGCAATATTTTGACGAAGAAGCCAACACTTTTTTGGCAGATCGCTATATAAAAGGCACTTGTCCCAACTGCGGTTTTGAAAATGCTTTTGGCGATCAGTGCGAGCGTTGCGGCACATCGCTTTCGCCCGAATTATTAATCAATCCCGTAAGCACATTAAGCGGCAAAACTCCCGTAAAAAGGAAGACAACACATTGGTATTTGCCATTGGATAAACATGAAGCCTGGCTGCGCGAATGGATAGTGAACGAACACAAAGACGACTGGCGAAATAATGTAATCGGGCAGTGCAAAAGCTGGCTGGATAACGGCCTGCAACCACGCGCCGTAACACGCGATTTGGATTGGGGTATCAAAGTTCCCTTATCTGATGCGGAAGGAAAGGTTTTATATGTTTGGTTTGATGCGCCCATCGGTTACATCAGCGCCACAAAACAATGGGCTTTGGATACCGGCAAGCAATGGGAGCCTTACTGGTACAGCAATGACACCAAACTGGTTCATTTTATTGGAAAAGATAACATCGTGTTTCACTGCATCATCTTTCCGGTGATGCTGAAATTGCACGGCAACATCCTGCCCGACAATGTTCCTGCCAATGAATTTATGAACCTCGAAGGTGATAAGATGAGCACCAGCCGCAACTGGAAGCTCGATATGCAGGACTACATCAACGATTTCATTAAAAAAGAAAACGGCGGCCCGCAAATGGCTGATGTGCTGCGCTATTATCTCACCACCATCTCACCCGAAACCAAAGACAGTGAGTTTACGTGGAAAGGCTTTCAGGATGCCAACAATAGTGAGTTGGTAAGCATTTTTGGCAACTTTGTAAACCGCACATTTGTATTGATGCATAAGTTGTGTGGCGGTAAGGTTCCGCCGCTTCATGCTATGTATTTGGATGAGGTTGATAAAGCGATGATCAGCGATATTGAAGTATCGAAACTGCGCGTTGAAACGATGCTGGAAGAATACAAGTTTCGCGAAGCTTTGTATGATGTGATTGACCTTGCCCGCAAAGGCAACAAATACATGCAAAAGAAAGAGCCTTGGGTGCTGGCAAAAAACAGGGAAGAAATCGGTAAAAACGGGAGCGAAGGCAATCCGGAAATGCTGCAAAAACAAATTGATAACGCGCTTCATATCTGCCTGCAGCTTACCGCTAATCTTGCCATTTTAATCAATCCCTTTCTTCCGTTCACGGCAAAAAAAATGTGCCGCATGATGAAGGTGGTTGATAAAATGCTGGACTGGAAAAATGCAGGACGTTTAAAATTATTAAGCGTTGGCTATTCGCTGAGAGAACCTGAATTGTTGTTCAGAAAAATTGAAGATAGTGAAGTAAAAGAGCAGGTTGAAAAGCTGAAAGAAGCAGCTGCAAGAGCCAAGGAGGAAAATACAAGCAACAAGGTTCAGGAAACAACAAATACAAAAGAAAGCCTAATCAAAAATGTAGAGGGCAAAGAGCAAGTTTCGTTTGATGATTTTATAAAAATAGACTTGCGGATTGGAACCATCATAGCGGCTGAGAAGGTTGAAAAAGCTGATAAACTTTTAAAGTTACAAATTGATTTGGGTTACGAAACACGCACCGTGGTTTCGGGCATTGCTTTATATTTTAAACCCGAAGAAATTATAGGCAAACAAGTAACGGTAGTGGCTAATCTTGCGCCGCGAATGATGCGTGGCATTGAAAGCAACGGAATGATATTAATGGCGCAGGACAATGCCGGCAAATTGCACTTCGTAACTTCAGTTGATGAAGCCGATAATGGCAGCCGCGTTTCCTAATTTTGTTTTTGTACATAATTTTAAAATGCAACTTATGTTATACGGGCAAATTAGTATTGATGGTGAAGTAATGAGTGGCACGCCCGTGTTTGCGGGTACACGGGTTCCGGTTCAAACATTGTTCGATTACATGGAAGGAGGCGATGATTTGAATGAATTTCTAAGCGACTTCCCTTCAGTCACAAAAGAAGCTGCTATATCAGTTTTGGAAATGGCAAAATTTTCATTGACTTCTGAAAAAGTATTGCATGAAAATTTTGCTTGATGAAAGCTTACCCATTCAATTGGCTTTTGTTTTTGGTTCACAAAATGAGGTTTTTACAGTAAGAGATATGAATTGGCTTGGTAAGAAAAATGGCGAGTTAATGAAGCTTATAGTGGCTAACAAATTTGAAGTGTTTGTAACCGCTGATCGGAACTTGGTTTATCAACAAAATGTGAGCGCTTACAACGTTATCATTGCAGTGCTTTGTGGAAAAAACAATCGGATAACAACCTATAAAAGTCTGATCCCAAAACTGCTTGATTTTCTTTCTAAAGAAATCAAATCACAAATTATAGAAGTATCATAAAACAAAAACCAACTCATTATACATGCAACGAGAAATCACATCCTGGTACAGTCCTTCTACTGAACGCGAAATGCCCATTGTAACATACGGACATTATGGCTTTGCGTTGCTAATGATACCCACCGCCGGTGCAGATTTTTTAGAGTATGAACGCTTTCAGTTAATCAATGCTATTGCACCTTTTATTGATGCCGGAAAAATAAAAGTGTTCAGCATCAACAGCATGAACAATGAAAGCTGGATGCACAAAACCATGCTTGGCGAGCACAAAGCCATCAACCATAATAAATTCAACAACTATGTGTGCAATGAAGTCATTCCATTTATTCGCAATAAGGTAGGCAATGATACCTTCATTTACACCTGTGGTGCATCGTTTGGTGCTTTGCACGCCATGAATTTGTTTCTGAAACATCCCGACATTATCAATGGCGCTATCAGCATGAGCGGCGTGTACGATTTAACCGAATACACCAAAGGCTATTGGGATGAGCAGGTGTATTTCAACAGCCCGATGCACTATCTCCCTAACCTGCATGATGCGTATTATTTAGATAAAATAAAAAGGAGCCATCACATTCATATCTACACCGGCAGCGGCGATTATGAAGATCCGGCTTCTAACCGCAGATTTTCAGAGTTGTTATGGAACAAAAGCATCTGGCACGACCTTCAGATTTGGGGACAGGATATCAAACATGAATGGCCAACCTGGTTAAAAATGTTGCCCTACATTTTAGGTAATAAATTTTGATGATAGAATGGTAGAGATGTGATGAAGTAACTCACAATGTTTTGCTTTTGTTTTTACCTATAAAATAATTCCCGCTTTTTGGCGGGATTTTTTCTTTAATTACAACGTGCTACACTGCTACTGAATAAGTAAATTGCGTTTTGGATTGGATGAAAAGTATCAAAATAATTTTCAAAAAGATTGATTGAATGTTACTTCAAAAGCAAAAGAAAATCATTAAAATCATTGGAGGCGTTCTTCTATCCATCCTTGGTTTGCTCACAATTTTTTTGATTGGTCTTCAAATTTATGTTTCGGCAAACCATGCTTCATTTGTGAAGATGGTAAACCAAAAATTAAATGCTGCCATTGCCGGCGATCTTGCTATTAAAAACATTGATATCAACGTATGGCGGCACTTTCCAAATATTGATGTTCTCATTGAAAATCTCACCTTAAAAGATTCGGTGTATCATCGCTCATTACTCAATATCAAATATGCGTCTACACGCATCAATGCGTTTAAATTGTTTACCAACGAAGTGGATATTCATAACATTTATCTTGAGCAAGGTGTGATTTATGTTTTCACCGACAAAAATGGATTTAGCAATGATTATATTTTTAAGCGTGACAAGGCCAAACAACCCGGCGCGCATCCTGCTATCATTGATGAAATTGAATTGAAGGATATTCATTTTGTTTCCGAACATGATGTGAAGGACAAATGGTTTGGCGTATTTGTAAATTATCTTCATGCAACGCTCGATTTTGAAGATTCAATTACCACCATCCACATGAACGAAAACATGCTGGTGCGTGGCTTAGGTTTCAATCTTGCCAAAGGTTATTTCTTAAAAAACAAAACTGTAAAAGGCAAATGGAAACTTATCTACAACAGCAACAACAACCAGCTTTCTTTTGATGAAACGCCTGTTGCTATTGGCGCTTCCAACTTTACACTAAAAGGTGATTTTTTTCTGACCGATACACTCAACTCGCACTTTAAATTACTGGCAAAAACAAATGCTGTTGATTATAAAGAAGCGGCATCATTGGTGAGCCCGAATATTCAAAACAAAATTAATCTTGTAAACCTTACAAAACCCGTAGCAATAGCGGCAACCATTGAAGGCCCGATGGCGTTTCGCACCATTCCTATTGTAGATGTACAATGGACAGTGAAAGACAATGAACTGATAACGCCTGTGGTTACGCTCAACCATTGCAATTTTACCGGCACATTTACCAACGAAAAAAATAAAGACTATCCCCGTACCGACGATAACTCGGAAGTGGTTCTGCAAAAGCTCTCTGCTTCGTGGGGCGGCGTGTCTTTAATTGCGAAAACAAACACGGTGGTAACCAACCTGGTGCATCCAATTTTGCAATTCAATTTTACTTCAGCTACAACGCTGGCTGCTTTGGATCAAAAGCTCAACTTATCAACTGTGCATTTCATAAGTGGTGGCGCATTGTTCAATATTCAATACAATGGTCCGCTTGGCATTGATCCTGCCATGCTGAAATATTTAAGCGGTAAATTGGTAATTACCGATGCACAAGTGAATTACGAACCACGCGATTTAACCTTCAGTAAATGCAACGGTGAAATTAAATTTTCGGAAACCAATATTACGGTTGACAGCCTGCAATGCGATTTAAACACCAATCATTTTACCGTTCAGTTGCAGGGCAACAATGTGAATTTATTTGCTACGAATGCACTTCCCGGCGAGGCTTCGCTTACCTGCAATGTGATGACGCCAAACTTGAATCTGGACGATTTCAAAGTGTTGTTTCAGGCACGAAAAACAACAACAGTAAAAAAGTCGT
The DNA here is from genome assembly GCA_963790435.1 of uncultured Chitinophagaceae bacterium. Taxonomy (GTDB): domain Bacteria; phylum Bacteroidota; class Bacteroidia; order Chitinophagales; family Chitinophagaceae; genus Ilyomonas. The sequence continues at coordinate 1,259,463 of CAWBOI010000001.1, read as the reverse complement.
CAGGCGGCTCGGCAAGGCAGTTGGTGTTGTTAGATAATGCACTGCAATACGGAACGCTCAACATCAATTTAAAAGCTGATACGGTGCGGATGGATAAATTTTTAGCGCGCAATGTGCAGGCGCTTCTCGGCTTTAAAAACAACGATATTGATGTTGCAAGAGTGTCGTTGCTTCACGCTGATGGCAGCGTAAATATACAGGCAAACATTCATCAGGTACGGGAAAATTATCACGAAGCAAACACGAAGCTGTTATTGCAAAATATCAACGTTCAAAAGCTGTTTTATGCGTTGGATAATTTTGGAATGAAAGGATTGACTTCACACAATGTAACCGGCATCTTAAACACCAATGCAAAGCTTCAATTGGGGTTTGATAACAGGGGCAAAATCATTCCCCGAACAATGCTGGGCAACTTGCATTTTTCTTTAAAAAACGGGTCATTGAAAAACTTTAAACCCATTGCCGATATACAGGATGTGGTTTTTAAAAATCGCAACTTAGACAACATTCAGTTTGCCGAATTAAAAGACAGCTTAGAGTTGAAAGGAGATGAAATTTACATTCACAAAATGGAGATTGAATCGTCTGCCTTAACTGCATTTGTAGAAGGCATTTACAGCTTTGGAGACAACACCGATATTAGCATACAAGTGCCATTAAGCAATTTAAAAAAACGAGGTGACGATTATAAAGTGAAAAATAATGGCACAAAGCGCAAATTAGGCGCCAGCGTGTATTTGCGGGCAAAGTCGGATGGAAAAGGAGGTGTGAAAATCGGGCTCGATTTATTTAAAAAATTACGTGGCGATAATTTTGCAGACGATTTTAAAAATTATAAGCCGGGAGTTAAATGATTTAAGTTGCTGGTTGCTTGTTACCAGTTACTGCCTGATAATAAGCTTAATTATATTTGAATGCAGATTATTATTCTTCTACCTAAAGGATGACCGCATCAAAATGCAACCAGTAACATGAAACATGCAACCTCGAATTAATAATCAATCTTTCTTCTGAAAATTCATGATGTATTCTTCAATCACTTTTGGGTAGTATTCATGCTCCAATTGATGAATTCGCTGCGCCAATGTATCGGGCGTGTCGTTGGGCAAAACAGGACAGCTTGCTGTAAAAACAATCCTGCCATTATCATACAGTTCGTCCACCACATGAATGGTAATGCCGGTTTCCTTTTCGCCATTTTTTATCACCGCTTCGTGTACAAGATTTCCATACATGCCTTTGCCACCATAAAGGGGTAGCAAAGCCGGATGAATGTTTACAATCTGTTGCGGAAAAGCTTCTATTAATGCAGCCGGTATCTTCCATAAAAAACCGGCGAGTATAATAAAATCAATTCCATTTTTCTTTAATTCATCAATGTAATGATCTTCTTTAAAAAAACGACCTTTTTCTATCAGCAAAATCTTAATCTGATTTTCTTTGGCAATATTGATAACACCTGCTTCTGGCTTGTTGCACACCACAAGAGCAACCTTAATAGAAGAATGATGTTTGAAATGCTGAATAATTTTTTCTGCATTGCTGCCCGCGCCTGAAGCAAAAATGGCAATCTGTTTCATGGTGATTGATTGCGGCAAATGTAGAAGATTCAAGGTGTCAAGAATCAAGCTTTCAAGAATACAAGGATGCGCAAGTTGCAAGCAATGGATCTTATCAGCTTCTTTCTTGAATGTTGAAACCTTGTCCCTGATTCTTGTTCGTTGAACCTTGTAGCCTAAATCTTCTACCTTGATTCTTTTATCTTTGTTTTTGCATGAATTTTATTTCTAAAATATTTCTGCGTTGTGGTTTGTTTTTGCTCGTTTTTTCTTGTCGTGAAAAACAACAGCAGCCCGATCTCTCACAGCTCATTTTATCCCTGCAGGAAACCGGCCAGCTAATCACAACAGAATACACGCTAACGAAAGTCATTCGCGCCAGCGACGACCCAACCTGGTACAAATGGGGCGACCGGAAAATATTGATCAATTGCGAAGCGAACCTTAAAGCAGGTGTGGATTTAGAGCATATCACAACCCACAATTTTAAGAAAGAAAACGACAGCACCATTGCCATTGTGCTTCCTCATGCGCAATTGTTCAGCCTGAGCATTCCACCTGGTAAAATTAACGTGGCGTATGAAGAAACCGGCTTGTTGCGCGATCCGTTTTCTGCAAGTGAAAGAGAACAATTGGTGGCGCAGGCAGAGCCGCAAATCAAATCGCTGGTAGCTTCGCTGGGCATTTTGCAAACGGCTGAAAACAATGCTGCTTTGTTTGTAAAGCGGCTCTTTCAAAATAGTGGTTATAAAACGGTAAATGTAGTGTTTGAATAAAGTTTTATGATGAACAAACGGTTGAAACAAATCTCTGTTTTTCTCCTTCTTGCAATCATTGCTCTATGGATTGTTATGAAAATACAATCGTTGCCATCGCTTAAAAATTTATTTAAAAACAAGCCCGTTGTCATTGCCAATACGCCGGTTGCCGTAAAGCAAATTCAGGCTTTGGCACAGCTGGTAACAGTAAGTATGTATGAAGAAATTGTGGTGGATAGCAATGCAAACAACGATACAAAACTGGATGTGCCTTTATTGCCCAATATCACTTTGTTGAGTAGCGAAAAAACATTGGTAATGATTGGCAAAACCACAACACATGTTGGCATTGACATGCAACAAATCAACAATGAAAATATCAGCGGAACGCCCGATTCGATACACATTGTTTTAGCATCTGCGCAAGTGTTAGATGCCATCATCAATCCATCCGACGTAACTATTTTTATAGAGAAGGGCGAATGGAACAATGAGGCAATTATTCGGTTAAAAACAAAAATGCAAACCATCGCCATTGCCGATGCGCAAAGCCGTGGATTGCTTTCGCAATCGGAGGCAAAAGCAAGAGAAATACTTACCCAATTTTTTATTGCCGCAGGTTATAAAAAAGTGGTTATTCAGTTTCAACAACAAAACAAAATACTGCAAAACCAAAGCTAAAGCGGGATTAAAGTTCCGTCATTTTTCAATCATTTCTTGGACACAATTCTATTCTGGTTTACTTTTACGCAGTTATTCTACCAATTTGGTGGACTATTAATTAAATTGTAGATGCAGCAATCCGGAGAAGTAATATTTGTTGGCGCCGGCCCCGGCGATCCTGAACTGCTTACGCTGAAAGCGGTAAAAGCCTTGCAAAAAGCCGATGTTGTTATTACCGACAGGCTCGTAAGCGAGGAAATTATAATGGAATTTGTGCCTTACACAGCGCAGGTGATCGCCGTTGGCAAGCAAGGCAACAGTGGTTTGTCAACTGCACAAAAAGAAATTAATGAACTGTTGGTTGAAAAGGCAAAACAACACAACACGGTAGTTCGTTTGAAAGGCGGTGATGTGTCTGTGTTTTCTAATATTTTAGATGAACTAACAGCTTTACAAAACGCCAGCATTTCTTACCAGATCATTCCCGGCATTACGGCACTTTCGGGTGCTGCTGCGTACACAGGTATTCCCCTCACAGCCCGCGGAATGGCAACCGGGATAAGGGTTGCAACTTATTATAACAATACAATCATTGCGGAAGATGAATGGCAGGAATGGGCAACCATGAAACACACGTTGGTGTTTTATATGTCGGCAAGCACATTGCCCGGTTTGATTGCAGGTTTGTTGCTTCATGGTGCCGAACCACAAACACCGTTTGTGGTGGTTGAGCAGGCAACAACGCCCAACCAGTATGTTCATTACAGCACATTGGGCGAGTTTAAAAAAGAGGCAAAAACAAACTCTTTTATCAGCCCTTCGCTTCTCATCATTGGCAAGGTTGCAGGGTTGTACCAGCAGTTTGCCTGGCTTCCCAACAACAATTTGCGCAAGCCTTATTTTTCATCGTTAGACGATGCCTTCACTCAAATTTTCAATCAAATAAAAGAAGCGGATAATGTTAGCAGAGCATAGATTAAAATTGTTTCGCGAAGTAATTACACAAGCTTCCAAAGAAGAATTGATTTGGATGAGTGGATATATGTCGGCGCTTGTTCACAATCATCAGCCGGTAATTGCATCTTCATCAAATGCAGATGGGGCAAGCGTTCTGTCGGGTTGTACGGTTGTGTATGGAACTGAAAGCGGCAACTCGAAAAAGGTAGCTAACGATTTATCGTCTAAAATAAAAAAGCAGGGTTTACAGGTAAAAACAAAAAGCTTAGACCAATACAAAACGGCTGACTTAGCGAAAGAAAATTGCCTGTTGGTAGTGATGAGCACGCAAGGCGATGGCGAGCCTCCTGCAGCGGCTAAAAAGTTTTATGAATATTTATTATCGAATGAAATAAAATTAGACAAATTAAAATACGGCGTGCTGGCTTTGGGCGATTCGTCATATCCTTTGTTTTGCAAAGCCGGTGAAGATGTGGACGAACGGCTCGCAAATTTGGGTGCGCAACGCATTGTGCCAATGAGAAAATGCGACACCGATTTTGAACCTGAAGCAAGAGAGTGGATTGATGAACTGGTGAACACTGCATTGCGCACTGCACCCGCACCAGGGCTACAAATTGTGGCAAAAACAAAAGGGGCATCAACGAGCAAGAAAATTTATGCCGGTAAAATTGCAACCTCCATTAATTTAAACGATAGAGGAAGCAATAAAGAAACCTATCATCTTGAAATTGCAGCTGAAGATGAAATTCATTATGAGCCGGGCGATTCCATTGGCATCATTGCCAAAAACAGCTCTGCTGCCGTGCATAAAATTATTGAATTGCTGGAAGTAAAAGAAGGGCAGCGATTCACTTTCAAAAATGAAGAATACACAGCGATTGATTTGTTTACCAATAAAATTAATATACAGTATTTGCCCGAACGGATTATTCAGCAATATGCACAACTGATAAAAAAAGAAATTCCTTCCATTCGTATGGATCTAGCTGATTTGCTGCGCATTTATCCGTTCGATTCAACGTTGGATGTTCAGCAATTCATTAACATACTTGATCCTGTTTCACCTCGACTGTATTCGATTTCTTCATCGCCTGCAGCGCACGGAAATAATGAGGTTCATATTACCGTAAGCCGCAGTAGTTTTCATGTTGACAGCCAGAAGCGGTTTGGTTTGTGTTCCGATTATTTATCCTGCAAAAATGTAGATGATGACATTCAGTTTTATGTACAAAAAAACAGTTCATTCAAACTGCCATCACCGGATGCTGATGTGATTATGGTTGGTCCCGGAACCGGCATTGCTCCTTTCCGTTCTTTCTTGTTTGAACGTGATGCGCAAGGCGCAGAAGGCAGAAACTGGCTGTTCTTTGGCGACCAGCATTTTGTATCTGATTTTTTATATCAGACAGAACTCCTGAGCTTTTTTGAAACAGGTTTGTTGACGCGTTTCAACACTGCATTTTCAAGAGATCAACAAGAGAAGTTATATGTGCAGCATCGCATGTTGCAACAGGCAACCGAGTTGTGGAACTGGCTGCAAAACGGTGCAGTGCTTTACGTTTGCGGAGCTAAACACCCGATGAGCACTGATGTAGAGAATACATTGCTGCAAATTATTCAGGCAAAAGGAAACATGAGCGAAGAAGAAGCCGCCGATTACTTAACGGCATTAAATGAAAGCGGCAGGTATCATAAAGATGTATATTGACCTCATCCCAACCCTTCTCCACGAGTGGAGAAGGGCAAGAAGAACAGCCGCTTGTTGAGTATCGGACAGAACCTTGAAGAGTGCGACCTGCCTACCAGACAGGCAGGCGCAACGATGTTCAATCGGAGTTACAAACACCCGGTACATAAAACTGTATTTATCTTTAAAAAAGCTTGCAGCTAATAGCTATAAAATGAGTGAATCTTCTGTAGAACGAATTAAAAAGGAAAGTGAAGGCTTGCGTGGCACGCTGAAAGAAAGCTTACTGGATGAACATACCGGTGCCATACGCGCAGATGACCAGGCATTGGTAAAGTTTCATGGCATGTACCTGCAGGACGACCGCGACCGCCGTGAAGAACGCGCTGAAAAAAAGCTGGATCGTTTGTATTCGTTCATGATCCGGCTGCGTTTGCCAGGTGGTTTTTTAACAGCAGAGCAATGGGAAAGTTTTGCATCATGTAACGGGCGAATACACAACCGGCGTTATTAAAATTACAACACGTCAAACTGTGCAGTTGCATGGCATTTTAAAACATCATGCAAAGCCAACGATCAAAGAATTTCAAAGCGTGCATTTGGATAGTATTGCGGCTTGTGGAGATGTCAACAGAAATGTGGTTGCTACTGCGCATCCGAATGCTTCCCCCATACATGAAGAAGTGTTTGAATATGCTAATAAGCTGAGTTTGCTAATGTTGCCGAAAACAAGGGCTTATTACGAAGTGTGGGTAGATGCGGAAAAGCTGGTAGAGAAAACAGAAGAAGACCCGCTGTACCAGGAGCGTTATCTGCCGCGCAAATTCAAGATTGGGATTGCCATTCCGCCATACAACGATATTGATGTTTTTGCAAATGATACGGGCTTGATTGCCATTGTTGAAAATGATGAGTTGATTGGCTTTAATGTAAGCGCTGGCGGTGGTATGGGCGCAACGCATGGCAACAAAGAAACCTATCCGAGATTGGGCACTGTGCTTGGTTATGTTGATAAGAAAGATGTTGAAAAAGTAGTGTATGAAATTGCCACTGTACAACGAGATTTTGGTAACCGCAGCGATAGAAAACTATCGCGTTTAAAATATACTATTGACCGCATGGGTATGGATGTTTTTAAAGCGGAACTAGAAAGTCGCATCGGCTTCAAACTCTTGCCCCCAAAGGACTTCAGCTTTAAAGACAGAAGTGATGATTATGGCTGGAAACAAAACCATACAGGCAAATGGTATTATACTGCGTTTATCGAAAATGGTCGCATTGCCGATGAAGGTGAACTGCTGTTAAAAACAGCTTGTTTGGAAATTGCGAAAAGCCGCAAAGCGAACTTTCGGTTTACCTGCAATCAAAACCTCATCATCAGCGATGTGCTGGATGAAGACAAAGATTTTGTTCATTCGATTTTGGAACAATACAACGCGATCAGGAGCACTAACGGTGTTTCGGCTTCACGTAAACAATCTGTTGCCTGTGTTGCATTCAACACCTGTCCGCTGGCATTGGCAGAAGCCCAGCGGTATCTTCCTCAACTGATGGATAAGATTGATGATTTGCAACGCAAACACAACATTGCGGAAGAAGGAATTGTCATTCGCATGACGGGTTGCCCCAATGGATGTGCGCGTCCTTATATGGCAGAAATAGGTTTTGTGGGAACGTCTTATGGTCGTTATAACCTAATGCTGGGCGGCGATGTGCAAGGGCAACGGTTGAACAAATTGTATAAAGAAAACCTGGAAGAAGAAGAAATTATCAGTGAGTTGGATTATTTATTTGAAAAGTATGCAAAACAAAAGGGCAAAGATGAGCCGTTCGGCGATTTCATTATGCGCGAAGCGATAGTGTGAGGTTTGGTTTTGCACAAAAAGTAAAAAGAATAACCTTTCAAAATTTATCATCAAAAACAAAACAGTCATCGTCTAAAGCCCTTCTCCACCTGTGGAGAAGGGTTGGGATGAGGTGTAGAAGATGAAAGAAACCAATCATTTATTTCCTGTATTTCTAAAGCTTGAGGACATGCGCGTGCTCTTGATTGGTGCGGGCAATGTTGGCGTTGAAAAGCTGAATGCCATTCTTACCAATGCACCGGCAACAACGGTGCGCGTGGTGGCAAAAGAAGTGAGTGAACCGTTCCGCCAACTGGCTTCTGGCAACAGCAATATCAACATTATCGAGGAAGAATACCATCCTTCTCATTTGGATGACTGCCACATTGTAATTGCAGCCGTAAACGACATTGCATTAAGCACTATTATTCGTAATGATGCAAAACGAAAAGGCAAACTGATCAACGTTGCCGACAAGCCCTATCTCTGCGATTTTTATTTGGGTTCAGTTGTTACCAAAGGCGATTTAAAATTGGCCATTTCTACCAATGGAAAATCGCCCACAATGGCAAAGCGATTAAAAGAAATGTTTAGCGAAATGCTGCCTGAAGATTTAGATGAAGTGATTAACAATCTGCATCTTATTCGCAACTCATTGCAAGGCGATTTTCAAAATAAAATTGCCGAGCTGAATAAGATAACACAGTCGCTGGTAGAAAAGCCTTTAAGCGAAGCCGAGAAATATGAGCAGTACTGGTTTTTGTAAAGATTAAAGTGTTGTAAAATCTTATTAGCTTCTTTTTACTATCTTGTATTTCAAAACGATTTTTATATGAAGCAATTGTTGCAGGAAATTGTAAAAGGTAGTGTTGAAGAAAAAATAGAAGCGATAGAAGCGATTTGGAATAGCATAGATGAAAGTGCAGTTCCGGTAGATAATGAAGAAATTGAAACAGCAAAAGAAAGATATAAGGAATATCTCCTAAATCCGAATGATACTCTTGATTGGGACGTTGCGAAAAGAAGATTAATGGATAAATATGGCTTTTAAAGTTTCAATCAAGCCATTAACTTTCTTTGAAATTGATGAGGCTGCTTTTGGTACGAAAATATTTGCCCGCGAAAACATTAGTGCCATGAGAAAAGATGTAACGGCAAAATGTTATGGTGGCGACATTAGCCGCAAAAGAAAATTGCTGGAAAAACAAAAAGAAGGCAAGAAGCGCATGTGGCAAATCGGGAATGTAGAAGTGCCACAGGAAGCGTTTTTAGCGGTGTTCAAATTGGATTGATGTTGCGAGGTTAAACAAATTGGATAATTATGAAAAGAACAAATCGGCTTTGTTACAATTATTCATTTTTATATCGAATGAACTTGTTTTTTCCATTATAATTATCATACATTGTTATAGTGTCAGAGTCTAAAGTTAAACGTATTCTTATTAAGCCTACTCTTGAAGCAGTTAACACATTAGTCTTAACATTTTGAATTGTGTATTCTACCTTTTGTTCAAACCTGTCTTGAATTTCAATTTTTCTAGAGTTTTTTATGAGTATAAATTGTGGAAACACTTGAGCCAAACTGTCAAATGGTTGATTGGCTTTTATCCTTTCGTCCAACTTGTAGTTTATCCAAGTACCGATAAAGTGTTTATTTATTGCTTGTGCGGAACTTGCAAAAGAATATAAAATAAAAGGTAGCAGAACGAGACTTCGCATACTAACAAAATTCAAATTTTAAACGGCTTATTTATAAATCGCTACCTCAAACAAATCATGGTTATTTTTTACCGCGCGATACATGCCTTCGCTGTTGAAAACCAAAGCCGCATTACCTTTGGCATCAACGCCAATCATGCCGCCTTCACCGTTTAGTTTTATCAGTTTTTCGTTCACCACAATGTTCATCGCTTCCTGCAAAGAAAGGTTTTTGTATTCCATCAAACAGCTTACATCATAAGCCGCTACGCTTCTGATAAACATCTCGCCATGACCCGTACAACTGATGGCGCAAGTGGCATTGTTGGCATACGTTCCGCAACCAATGAGCGGACTATCTCCAATGCGACCATACTTTTTATTTGTCATGCCGCCGGTGCTGGTAGCGGCTGCAATGTTGCCTTGTGAATCGCAGGCAACGGCGCCAACGGTTCCCCATTTTTTATCGCGCATCATCTCTTCCAATTGCTGGTGCGTGTGGTCTAACGAATAGTTATCCGAATCGCGGATGGCTTTCCATTGGTCGTACCGAAACTGCGAAAAGAAATATTCATCAGGTTCTAATTTAATGCCTTGCTTGATGGCAAAATCGTTGGCACCTTTGCCGCTTAAAAACACATGGTTGCTGTGCTGCATTACTTCCATTGCCAGTTCTATTGGGTTGCGCACATTGCGAACACCAGCCACTGCACCGGCTTCCAACATGCTGCCATCCATGATAGCAGCATCCATTTCCTGCAAACCTTTTTTGGTAAATACCGAACCTCGGCCCGCATTGAACAGCATATTATCTTCTAAAATTACAAGGGCGGCTTTTACCGCATTGATGGCAACATCCGCCTTCTTCCAACACCGCGAAGCCCGCGTTCAGCGCGGCTTCCAGCCCTTGCAGGTAAGCTTGTTCCAATTGCGGCGTCATGTCTTGCTTTAATATCGTTCCGGCGCCGCCGTGTATGGCAATTGTGTACGTGTTCATGAACTGTTTTTATAAATGCAAAGATTGTAATAATGAAGTGATAAGATGTTGAAAGAAAGTTTGTTTTTGCCTTATTTTCTTCGTCATAAATTTTTAAAGATGATTTTAAAACTTGTTCCGTTAGGAACAACAGGAGGGTAGAAAAAAAGGAAAAGATGATGATAATTTCGTTCCATCGGAACGGTACTCTTGGTTTACCTCTTATATCGTTGCGATGGAATGTTTTAATACTTGAACGGACATTAACCCAACGCTTTGTAATTTGCTTAATTCATTTCAGAACGTTGAAGTGAGTGACACAACAGACGATACATCGGAGTTATAAAAGCCGGTAACATAAAAACTGTATTTTGTATTTTTGGTTTTGCACAAATTCTCACCATTCACCATTCACCACTCACATCTCACTCGCAAAGCAACGCTTTACATTCGTCGAGCAACACCTGTCTGTTGATAGCAATCGTTCCCACGCCTTCGCACACAATACCTCCGGCAAGGTTGGCAATTTCGGCGGCTAAAAGAATGTTCTTTGTAGCAGCATACACAAGCGAAGCCACGGCAATTACGGTGTCGCCTGCGCCGCTAACATCGGCTATGTTGCGGATGTGCGTGGGAATGATTTTCGCATCATTTTTTTGTTGAAAAAACAAACCATGCTCTGATAACGTAATGAGTGAAATGCGATGCTGCAAACGTTCGTGCAACTGCTGATGAATGTGGCGCAGGTTCTCTTCCGTAATTTCGGTTGACAGTAAGTTCAAACCCTCTTTCACTTCTTTCAAATTGGGCTTGAAAATATCGGCATTTTGATAGGAAAAAAAATTCTTTCGTTTGGGATCAACCGTGGTAACTATGTTGTGTTGCTTACACACATCAATCATAGCGTGGATGCTGCTTTCGGTTAATGTGCCTTTGTTGTAATCTTCAAAAATTGCCACTGATGGCTGGTGTTTTTTTACATAATCAATGAAGTTATTTAAGAGTTTGTTTTCGTCCTCTTTTGAAATGTCTGCCGTTACTTCTGAATCGAGGCGAAGCATTTGTTGGTTTCGCCCGATGATGCGGATTTTATTGGTGGTAATTCTTTCGTTGCTACGCAAAACATAGTCGGTATTAATGTTTTGGTTTTGCAACAAATTGAGCAAGGTTTCGGCATCTTCGTCTTCACCAATTGCACTAAACAAAGTGGTTTGTGCGCCGAGCGAAACGGTGTTGAGTGCTACGTTGCCGGCACCGCCAATGCGTTGTTCTTTTTTATGCAATGCCACCACCGGCACCGGACCTTCGGGCGATATTCTGTCCACGCTTCCCCACCAGTAAGTATCCAGCATTACATCGCCAATCACCGCCGCACGAACGTTGGAAATGTTGCTGAACAATTCATCAAAATCGGTGATGGGTGTTTTTGTTTTTGCCATATTTATAGCTATGAGTTATGAGCTTCGAGCTATGAGATTTTAGCTGCAAGCTACAAGTCGTACGTTTTTTATTTGATAACTTTTCAGTTGTAGCAGAACAATTCCTTTTATTACTTGCTCGTCATTTATCCCTTTCAGCTTTCAGCTAAAAGCTAGTGGCTTTATTTGCTCAAGTGCATGCTTCTTTCTTTGTACAACGTGCGGAAGTAGGGATCGCGAAGGTCTTTAATAAAGCGAATGGCTTCGCCGGTGCTTTTCATTTCAGGACCCAATTCTTTGTTTACGTTTGGAAATTTATTGAAAGAAAATACCGGCTCTTTAATGGCAAAACCTTCTAACTTTTTTTCGATGGTAAAGTCTTTCAGTTTTGCTGCGCCCAACATCACTTTAGTGGCAATGTTTAAGTAAGGAATCTGGTACGCTTTGGCAATGAACGGCGTGGTGCGACTCGCTCTGGGATTGGCTTCTATCACAAACACGTTGCCGTCTTTAATAGCAAATTGTATGTTGATTAAACCGCAAATATTCAAAGCCCGTGCAATTTTTTCTGCATAATATTCCATGGTGGTGATGACAAGAGGAGTAAGGTTGAATGCAGGTAAAACCGCATTGCTGTCGCCACTATGAATGCCAGCCGGTTCAATGTGTTCCATCACGCCCATTACATGAAAATCTTCACCATCAAAAATGGCGTCAATCTCAGCTTCCTGGCATCTGTCTAAAAAGTGATCAATTAAGATTTTGTTGTTCGGAATGTGCTTCAGCAAACTCACTACTGCTTTCTCTACTTCATCGTCATTAATTACAATCCTCATGCGCTGTCCGCCCAACACATAGCTGGGGCGCACCAGCACCGGGTAGCCAACTTTATTTGCCACTTCAATGGCTTCATCAGCCGTGTAAGCTGTGCCGTATTCCGGATATGGAATTTTTAATTCTTTCAACATGTCGCTAAAGCGCCCGCGGTCTTCGGCAATGTCCATATTATCGAACGAAGTGCCTATTATTTTAATGCCTTTTTTGTCCAATCGTTTGGCAAGCTTTAAAGCGGTTTGCCCGCCTAATTGCACAATCACACCTTCGGGCTTTTCCAACTCAATAATTTCCCACAAATGTTCCCAATATACCGGCTCGAAATACAGCTTGTCTGCCATGTCAAAATCGGTACTTACGGTTTCAGGATTGCAGTTAATCATGATGGATTCGTAGCCACATTCTTTAATGGCAAGCAGCCCATGCACGCAGCAATAATCAAATTCAATGCCTTGCCCAATGCGGTTAGGACCGCTGCCCAATACAATAATTTTTTTCTTTTTGGAAGGGATAGATTCGTTGAAAGAAATGGTTTCATTCATAGCGCAAAATTGCGCAAAAGTAAGGGTTAGAACGGTAACTGATGCAGCAGAAAATAGGTGAGAGATTGAAGTTTGTTTTTGCACAAAAAACAAAGCCTTGATTAACGACGACTTTATGGTTTAATATGCAGTATATGTTTTATCTGCGCGTGCTGTCAAAAATATGACGTTTGGTACCATTGCATAAATAAAAACCTCGTACCTTACCTCACTCAATCAGAATTGCTCCATTTGAAAAAGTTGTTACCCCTTATACTACTGTTTTGTTTTGCACATTTTTCTGCTTACTCAAAAGCACAACCGCCCGATACGCCGGTTGCAAAACATATCACGTATGTGCCTTTTACCATGCTTACCGGCGGCGTTATTATTGTACGAACTACGCTCGATTCTTTTCCCGATTCGCTCAATTTTGTTTTGGATACCGGAAGCGGCGGCATTTCTCTTGATTCGACTACCTGCGAATATTTAAAAATAAAAAAAGAGCAGAGCAATATTATGATAAAAGGCATAGCCGGCATCCGTGCTGTTGAATTTGCATACAATCATACATTAAAACTGCCGGGTTTGTCGGTGGATAATCTCGACTTTCACATCAGCGATTATGATATTTTAACCAGCGTTTACGGCATTAAGATAGATGGCATCATGGGTTATAGCTTTTTGCATCGCTATGTTGTAGTGATTGATTATGAGAAGAGCAGGCTGGAAATATCTTCCAAAGGCTTTTATAAGTATCCGCGCGGAGGTTATGTGTTGCATCCTACATTCAGCACACTGCCCATTCAGCCGATTAATGTGAAAGAAAAGCGCGATATTCTGAGCCATTTTTATTTTGATACCGGTGCGGGCTTGTGCTTTTTACTATCCGATAAGTTTTCAGATGATAGTGTTCTTTTTAACAGCAATAAAAAGATGTATCCTACACTGGCGCAGGGTTTGGGCGGCAAAGCAGAGATGAATGTTACTACGTTGAAAGAAGTAAAAATTGGTCCTTATAAATTTAGAAACGTACCTACTTACATTTTTGCCGATCCTTACAACGCTACTTCATATCCACAGGTAAGCGGGTTAATTGGCAATGATTTAATGCGCCGTTTCAATGTGATTTTAAACTATTCGGAAAGAGAGATTTTTATAAAACCAAACAGTTTTTACCGTGATTCATTTGATTATTCCTACACGGGTTTGGGCATTTATATGGTTGATAACAAAGTAGTGGTATTAGATATTATGAAAGGCTCACCCGCTGAGAAAGCAGGCTTGCAGGAAGGAGATGTAATTGTAAGCATCAACAAAGATTTTAGCGGCAATATACAAGCTTATAAAGCCATGCTGCAATCGGCTAAAACAACACAAACTTTGTTTATATCGCGTGCAAATGTGGGGCTGCTAAAAATCAATATAAAAGTAAAAAGCATTTACCGGTGAATGTGAATGTGTTCATCGGGTAACAACATTATCATTATTACTTTTTCACTCAAACCACTTGTGATGATCTGCCAGCAGTTTTCTGCATTTCTCCTCCAACGCTTCCAAGTCAAAAGGTTTGTGTACAATACCATCGGCAAGATTATCCTGATACGTTAGCAAAGCCAAAGGGTTGGCAGAAAAAAGAAGCACTTTGATGGGATAATGCACTTGCTCTTTTATGTCTCTGCAAACAGAGCGCCCATCTTCGTCTTTCAAATTAATATCGAGCAAAACCAAATAAGGCTTCAGTTCCAGAATGTTGCTGATAAGATTGCGACCGTCTTCAAATGTTGTAACGGTGTATTTGTTTCTTTCAAACCATGCTTTTAGTGAAAGCAGGATGTCGTAGTCATCATCTACTATGAAAATAGTTGGCATAACTTTATAATTTATACATTGAATTCCATTGATACTTCAACCACTATTTTGTTCTTTTTAGGCAAAAACAAAAAGTTCCCCGGTTGATTGACAAAAGGGGAAACTTCATTGTTTTATGAATGAGTAACACGATATCAGTTGTCAGATACCGGTTCCTGTTGCTTCTTCATTTGTTCAGCAGAAGCACTATCCGGTGTTACTGCAGCCATAGCTACCTGCACCTTGTTTTTCATTCCCGATACCACTTTGTCATCACCGCTCATCAACGCGTTGTAACCGTCTTTGGCTACATCAGCAGCGTCAGACATCTTGCTTTTGTCCTGTACAATTTTTGAATCCTGCATATCAGCTTTGTTGAAAAAATCGGTATCCGTTGCGCCGGGCAGCAATGCCGTGATGGTTATACCTTTGTAGTCTTTGTTTTCAGCACGAATCGCTTCGGTAAAAGATTGTACAAAGGCTTTCGTTCCATGATACACCGATTGCCAGGGACCCGGCAATTTTGACGCAATGGAAGAGAGGTTTAAAATCTTGCCTTCGCCGCGCGCCACCATGTCTTTCAAAAACTGCTTGGTAAGAATGATAAGGCTGCCGATGTTCAGTTGAACAATGTCCAGCTCGCGGTTGATGTCGGTATCGGTAAACAAACCATACTGACCCTGACCCGCATCGTTTACCAGTACATCTATTTCAATGCCTTTTGCTTTCACATCATCGTACACAGAGAAAGCTTCTTCGCGTTTGAACAAATCTTTAGCTACAGTTTCCACCTGAATCCCATATTGGCTTTTCAGTTCAGAAGCAACTTTATCAAGATCGCCATTTTCGTTGCGCGATACGATTACAAGATGGTATCCATCTTGTGCAAATAATTTGGCAAGTTCATAGCCAATGCCACTGGAAGCACCGGTTATCAGTGCATACTTTCCGTCTTGTTTCATAGGTTTAATTTTTTAATAAAAACAAAAACGATAATTATGCCAGTGCCTTTTTGTTTGTACATTCTTTTTTGTGAAAATTAATAGCAGAAGGTTTCTAATGGTTTGAATCAAAAAGGGTTATTCTGTTTTGTTAGGCAAGATTAAATTTTCACTCTGCAGTGTGCGATAATCTCAATCGCCTTACTTTTCTTATCGTTTACCAAAATGTAACAATAACCAAAACGGCAAACCCATTACTTTTACGGATACAATTGTTCGCAATGAAACGCTGTCTCCTTTTGTTTTTGGCACTTTTTTACATGATTATTTCTTACTCGCAAAAAATTTCAAATCACAAACGCATTTATCTTCCCAACGGATGGAGTTTAACGCCGGTAGGTAAGTCATTAGCCTTGGGCGACTTACCCTTGAACATCGCTATATCTTCTTCCAAAAAATACATTGCCGTTACCAACAACGGGCAAAGCACGCAAACGATAGATTTGATTGATGCAATCAATAAGAAAAGAGTAGATAGCGTTATCATTCCCAAAAGCTGGCTTGGACTGCATTTCAGCCAGGACGACAAATACCTGTACGCATCCGGCGGTAACGACAACCGGATTTTAAAATATGCCATTATCAACAACAAACTGGTGTTGAAAGACAGTTTGATTTTGGGTGATAAATGGCCTAAAAAAATATCACCTGCCGGTATCGAAATCAATGATGCAATACAAAAAATGTATGTTGTAACCAAAGAGAACAACAGCCTTTATACCATTGATTTAAAAACAAAGAATATAGACTCATTACATTTAAATGCTGAAGCTTATACCTGTTTGCTTTCGCCCGATAGAAAGGAACTGTACATTTCGTTGTGGGGCGGCGATAAAATTTTGGTATATAATACTGAGCAAAAGAAAATGGTTGACAGCATTGCTGTTGGTGATAATCCCAATGACATTTGCCTTACAAAAAATGGGCTATATCTTTTTGTTGCGAATGCAAACGACAACAGCGTTTCGGTGATTGACATAAAAAAACGGAAGGTGTTGGAAACCCTAAATGCGGCTTTATATCCCGATGCGCCAAGTGGTTCAACCACCAACAGTGTTGCTTTAAGCCCTGATGAAAAAACATTGTATGTTGCCAATGCAGATAACAATTGTCTTGCTGTATTCGATGTGAGCCAAAAAGGTTCAAGTCGTTCCAAAGGTTTTATTCCGGTGGGCTGGTATCCTACTTGTGTTCGAACCATTGGCAATACCATTTTTGTTGCGAATGGCAAAGGATTTACTTCTTTGTCAAATCCCGATTTTAGGCCATTTGGCAAGAGCGACAAACCGGCTTCTTCCTTTCAGCAAGGCACTCAGCGAAGCGAATACATCGGCGGTTTGTTTTTGGGCACACTAAGTTATTTTACTGCGCCAACTGCACTTCAGTTAAGCCAATATTCAAAGCTGGTTTATGAAAATACGCCTTACAATAAAACGAAAGAAATAACTGCACAAGGCGAAGGGGGAAACCCAATCCCCATGCGCATTGGCGACACTTCGCCAATTAAGCATGTATTTTATATCATCAAGGAAAACCGGACTTACGACCAGGTTCTTGGTGATATAAAAGAAGGCAACGGCGATACGGCTTTATGCTTGTTTGGTGAGAAGGTAACGCCTAACCTTCATGCGCTGGCAAGAGAGTTTGTTTTGCTCGATAATTTTTATGTAGATGCTGAAGTAAGTGCCGATGGGCACAACTGGAGTATGGGCGGCTATGCCGATGATTATTTAGAAAAAACATGGCCGACAAGTTATGGGGGCAGAGGCGGTGAGTACGATGCGGAAGGCAACCGCGAAATTGCCAATAACAAAGGTGGTTTTATCTGGAATCATTGCGCAAAAGCCGGCATTAGCTACCGCACGTATGGCGAGTTTGCTGATGATTACAAACCCAATCTTCCCATTTTAAAAAATCATTTCTGTCCGTACTATACAAGCTGGGACCAAACGGTGCGAGATACCACAAGAGTAGGACAGTGGAAACTCGATTTTGATTCACTCGTATTAAACAATGCACTGCCACAATTGAACACACTCCGCATTATTAACGACCACACAGAAGGCTTGCGCAAAGGTCGGCCAACACCGTTTGCGCATTGTGCAGATAACGACCTTGCAGTGGGCATGTTTGTAGAATATTTAAGTAAAAGCCAAGTGTGGAAAAACAGCGTTGTGTTTGTGTTGGAAGATGATGCACAAGATGGTCCTGACCATGTTGATGCGCATCGCAGCCCGGTTTACGTAGCCGGTGGTTTTGTAAAGCGGCATTTTATTGATCATACGATGTACTCAACCACTTCAGTGCTGCATACGATTGAATTAATTTTAGGTTTTAAACCCATGAGCCAGTATGATGCGGCTGCTACACCGATGTGGCGTTGTTTCTCTTCCACACCTGATCTAACGGCTTTTATTGCGAAGCCTTTGCAAACGGACATCAACGCAAAAAATACTGTTGAAAATGCGTGGCAGCGCAAAAGTGAAACTTTTGATTTTAGTGCAGAAGACAAAATACCCGACCGCGAGTTTACCGAAGTGATCTGGAAAGCTGTTAAAGGTGCAAATGCCGTCGTGCCCTCACCCAAAAGAGCGGCATTTGTAAAAGAGAGTGATAAGAAGGATGAGGATGATTAGAGGCTCACTTACGCTTGACACTTTTTGTTTGTTTCCTTGGGTATATTTTCTGCTCTTTCCGCCTACGTTGATGTTCTTCACGATGCGATAAAATAACGCGATAACAACATCTTGACAGTTAAGAATACAAACAGGAAAAAGGGCAAAAACAAACTTTACTTCCTCACATCAGCTTCCTCCCTGATGTTTACATTTCCTACCAAATCTGAATCCTCTTATCCTGAGGTACAAACATTTTATCGTTAGCCTGTACATTGAATGCTTCATAAAAATGAGCAGAATTCATCAACGGACCATTCACACGCCACATAGGAGGTGAATGCGGATTGTTGTTAATCCAGAAGCGCAGAAATGCATCTTTCATCTTTACCCGCCATATCTTGGCAACAGAAATAAAGAACCGTTGGTTGGGTGTAAATCCACTGTCAGCCTTTGTTGTATCCTGTCCTTCTTTGGTCATTTTAAAAGCATCATAAGCAATGGCAACGCCGCCAATATCTGCTGTATTTTCGCCCAACGTCATGGCACCTTTCACATGCACGGTATCTAAAACGGTAAAGGTGTTATACAGGTTAACCACCTGTTGCGTTTTGGCTTTGAATTTTGTATAATCATCTTTCGTCCACCAGTTCTTTACATTGCCTTCCTTATCAAACTGTGCGCCCTGGTCATCAAAAGCATGCGTCATTTCATGACCGATCACCATACCAATGCCACCATAGTTCAGCGCATCATCAGCATTATTATCAAAATAAGGTGATTGTAAAATCGCTGCCGGAAAAACAATTTCATTCGCAGATGGATTGTAATAGGCTGTAACGGTTGAAGGCGTTGTAAACCATTCCGATCTGTCAACCGGCTTGTTCAATTTTGCCAATTGAAACCCGTAATTATTAACCGCAGCCGATACCATGTTTTCAAAATATTTATCCTTTGCAATGGTTACATTGTTGTAGTCTCTCCACTTATCGGGATAGCCTATCTTTTTGGTAATGGCAAATAATTTTTCTTTCGCTTTTTGCTTGGTGCTGTCGCTCATCCAATCGAGCTTATCTATTCTTGCAGAAAAGGCTTTTTGCAGATTGTTCACCAATTCCAAAGCCCGTTTTTTTGCATCTTCTGTAAAGTATTTTTTTACATACAATTGCCCAAGCGCCTCACCCAAGTTTTGGTCCACTGCACTTGCCATGATTTCGCCACGCGTTTTTTGTACCGCCTGACCCGTTAAAGCTTTGTTGAACTCGAAAGCCGCATCCACAAAGGGCTTGCTCAATTCATCTGCATAGTTACTGATTGAATAAGCTTTCAAATAAATTTTCCAGTCAGGGATCGGAATGGTTGGTAACGCTGCATTCAGTTTATCGTAATATGCAGGCTGCGATACATCAATCGAATCTGTTTTTGCACCCAATTCATTCAACACCGTTATCCAACCCATATTGGGTTGCCGCTTTGCGAGAATAGCAACCGGCATTTTGTTATAGTTCGCATTGATGTCGCGCAGCTCAATATTGGTTTTGTGTGAAGAAGCCAATTGTTTATCTATGTTGTAAACCACATCAGCATTCTTTGTTGCGGTGACAGAATCATTGCCAGTGAGTTCAAAGAGTTTGGCAAGATATATTTTGTAAGCCTGCTGAATGGCAACGCTTGCTGAATCGGTTTTAAAGTAATAATCTCTTTCCGGCAAGCCAATACCGGTTTGGTAAATGTGTGCAATATTCAGGCTGCTGTTTTTATTATCAGCCCCAACACCAAAAGCTAAAATGGAAGTGTTGTTCTTCTTAGCTTCATCGGCTACAAACTTCAGTAAAGATGCTATATTGCTGATGCTGTCAATGCGTTGTAGCAATGGTTTGATAGGCTCATAACCACGTTTGTTAATGGTATTTGTGTCCATGCCCGAAGCATAAAAATCACCAATTTTTTGCTCAAGCGTTCCCCCTTTGTTATCCGCTTTTGAAACACTGTCCAATATACCCTGCAAACGCAATCGCTGTGGGTAATTCATAAACATGTAAGCACCCACGCCCGACTGTGAAGGCGGTATCTGCGCCGTATCATACCATTTGCGATTCACATAATTATAGAAGTTATCGCCTGGTTTGATTGAAGAATCTATGCCCGTTATCTTCATATCAGTGCTGCTTGTATTGGAAGTATTATTGCAAGACGACAGGTAGAATAAGGCGGCAAAAAGCAATAGTGGTATTTTCATAAACAGATGTTTTGCGAAAGTAAAATGAACGGCAACCAAAGGCTTTGCTGTTTTCTACACAAGAGTAACAAATTCAAGTTTGTTTTTGCCGAAATTATTTGCCTTACAAAATATGAGTAAAAACAAAACGCAGAACAAATCAATCAAATTAATTTGCTCTGCGTTTGAGAATGATAATTAGGCCTGCATCTTCTTCAAATAATTGTAACTGTTGGTTACGTTTTGTATGGGTTGTGGTGCACCATCCTGCTCCACAAAAAAGTACTTCATGCCCGCTTCGGATGCATTGTCGAAAGCACGTTTAAAGTCAACCACGCCGGTTCCTACTTCCGCAGGATTCATAGTCGTTTTATCCAGGTCTTTAACATGCCAAAGCGGGTAACGTCCGGGGTGTAGTTTGAACAAAGCAACCGGATCTTGCTTTGCTTTTGTAGCCCAGGCAAGGTCAAGTTCCATTTTTACCAGGTCTTTGTCAGTATTGTTCAGAATATAATCAAACGGGCGATGACCTTCTATTTCATCAAACTCTGTGGTGTGGTTATGATAAGCAAACTGAACTCCGTTTTTCTTACAGGCTTCGCCCGATCTGCTAAACACTTCCACTGCCTTTTTAATTTCATCCAATGTGCCCACAGGGATGCTTGAACAAACCAGATAACTTAACCCGCCTTCGGCAGCATCGTCTGCCAATTGTTTATAGTCATCGGTGAGATTCAGCATTTTGGGTGCCTGTTTCATTTTTTCCATATAGCCTTTTATTCTTGCTGAGTCTTCCGCTGTTTTTGCCATCTTCATTACCTGTGCCATAGTGAACGGTGCGCCACCCACATGCGCCGACCGCCAGTGCAATCCTGCCTCTTTCACCATTGCAGCAAACTCTTTAGGCTTGTAACCGTAAAAGTTTCCTTTTGATGATCCGGCACTTTCTACCTCTTTGTAACCAATGGCTGCCAGCTTTTGCAGGGTTCCTTTGGCATCGGTGGTCATCATATCACCCAACGTGTACAGTTGAAGACCAATAGGCGGCATGGCAGCCTTGTTTTCAAAAAAAGCGTTAGCCTTAAGCTTAGGAAGCATAATGCCAGCCAACGCAAGCATACCTGATTGCTGTAAAAATTTTCTTCTGTTTGTCATGGCAAAGTTTTAATGTAGATAAGATGGTTGATAGAACACGCTAACTTACAGATAAGTTTTTATTTGGAAGGAAATTCAAACCATATTTCGGAGAAAATTCAAGCCAATTGAGTGGGCACTTGAAATTTGGATGATGTATGAATTGCAGATGTTTCAAGCTTCTTTTGGTTTTGCACAAAAAAATGTCGTAGTGGGGCTTCATCGCATGACTTTGTATGTTAGCAGGAGACGATACTGCCATCATCAGCCACGTCAAACGCTTTACGTATGTGAAATGATGAGGCAATTAAAACAGCAACCTCATACAAAATTGCCTAGGTATTTACAGAATCTCATACCATCGCACATGGACGGTTATGAAAACCCTGCTATGATACAAGCATTCGTGTTTGTTTTTGTTCCATTTTTTGAACAAAAACAAGCGTCAATGCAAGAAAAACTTGCCAACAACCATTTCTTTACAATTATCCTTTCTCATTTTATCACAACGGCACGTTTTATGAAAAGCAAAAAGCAGGCTGTCAGTTGCTATACCATGAAAACAAGCCATCTTTAAAAAACAATTTTATTGCAATGCGGCAGCCACTCAACTTCTATTTGTAAACTTAAAAATGTTGGCTATGCTGGCAATGAATTACCGTGGCCCGTTCAGAGTTCGTGTGGATCGAAACAAACCCTATCCGGAAATTCTTCATCCGAACGATGCCATTGTTCGGGTAACACGTTCCTGTATTTGTGGTTCCGATTTACACTTGTATCACGGGCTCGTTCCCGACACTCGCGTGGGTATGACCTTTGGACATGAATTTATTGGTGTTGTAGAAGAAGTAGGCTCTTCTGTGCAAAAATTAAAAGTGGGTGATTCTGTGATCGTGCCTTTTAATGTAGCATGTGGCACATGCCCTTTCTGTAAGCAGGAATTGTTTGGCAATTGCCACGAATCCAATCCCGAGGCAACCGCTGTGGGTGGCATCTTCGGCTATTCACACACAGCCGGAGGTTATGATGGCGGACAAGCTGAATATGTGCGTGTTCCGTATGCAGATATAGGACCAACCATCATTCCTTCCGACATGGATTTAGATGATGCCGTATTGCTTACGGATGTGTTTCCAACGGGCTACCAGGCGGCTGAGATGGGTGGCATTAAAACCGGCGATACTGTTGTTGTTTTTGGTGCCGGTCCTGTTGGTATTATGGCAGCTAAAAGTGCATGGCTGTTTGGCGCTGCGCGTGTGATTGTGATTGATCATATAGAGTATCGTTTAGACTTTGTTAGAAAGTATGCACAGTGCGAAGCTTACAACTTCCGTTCGCTGGGCGATCCGGTTCTTTTTATAAAGAAAACAACCGGCTATTTTGGTGCTGATGTATGTATTGATGCCGTAGGTTGCGAAGCCGCAGGCAGTGCTTTGCAAACGATAACAGGAAGAAAAATGTTATTACAAGCCGGCTCGGCTACCGCTTTGTATTGGGCGATAGATTCCGTTAAAAAAGGAGGCATTGTTTCTGTCGTAGGTGTGTATGGACCAACAGCCAATTTGGTTCCCATTGGCAACGTTGTAAACAAAGGCATTACGCTTCGGGCTAACCAGGCTTCGGTAAAGCGTTTGCTGCCGAGATTAATTGAGCACATACAAGCCGGTCGCATCAGTCCAAAAGAAATTATTACCCATCGCGTTCCTTTGGAAGAGATAGCAGATGCTTATCACATCTTCTCTGCAAAACTTGACAACTGTATAAAAACTGTTTTGATTCCACCATCTGCAAGAGCCTAAAAAATTATGTATGGAAAATCTATCTGACAATTATAAACACATTCCGGGCTGGGGCATAGATGCCGATCCGAAGAACGAGCCAACTTATCCAATGAAGCACTACACAGGTGATGATCACGAGCGTTTGAACTACCAACGGCCTGTGCTGCAACCGGAAACAGTAGAAGTGCTGCACTCAAATGAGCGTCCGAACTTAACAGCCGTATTTGGAACTTCATCTCCTCCTTCAGGTATAAGCGGAGCCATTCGCCGATATGCTTTTAAATACAGCGAAGGAAGCTGGGGACATTGGCTGCCGCTTTTGTTGGCTGACCGCGTGAACATGGTTGAAGGCATTGTAGACGATTTGGTTCACGGCCACATTCCCAACATCTGGGCTGAAAAAGGCTACAATGCAGAATGGAAATACAATAAAAAAGGCCTGGTAATAAAAGTAGCAACCACAGCCGCTGTTGTTTTTGCGGTGTCTGCATTGCTATCGAAAAAGAAAAAGCGGAAGCTTCATTGGTAGTTGTTTGTCAATCCAACAAAATAAACAGGCTCATCTATGTAAACAGGTAAGCCTGTTTTATACACAACAATTGTTACTCAGGCTAAGGCTTTTATATGGTTGTTTGTTTTTGCACAAATAATTCTATAACGTGGTTGCTTATCTGAACTCTTTGATATATTGATCATATCAAAAGCATTACAAAACAAACAAAACTCAACATTGTAATATCATTCAACACTATCATTTTTTATCTGGTAAAATACGGCAAAAACAAAAGCTATGTTTGATGAGAAAGAGTTAGAGAAAATAAAAGACCAATTGATCAAAAAGGAAGAAACAATTGCTGTGGCGGAAAGTGTTACTGCTGGTTTTTTACAGGCGGCTTTGGCTTCTGCGGAGAATGCTTCTTCGTTTTTTCAGGGCGGTTTAACCGCTTATAATTTAGGACAAAAATGTCGTCATCTGAATATCAATCCCATTCATGCAGAAACTTGCAATTGTGTGTCGGAAAAAATGGCTGTTCACATGGCTCAAAACATTACACATTCTTTTACCAGCAACTGGGGCATCGGCATTACGGGTTATGCTACCATCGTTCCAGAATCGCACAATGAACTCTTTTCTTATTACGCAATTGTTTACAATGGTAAAGTAATGTCGGCTAAAGAAATAAAAGTGGATAAAAACAAAGCACCCGGACAGGAAGTGCAACTCCATTATGTGCAGGTTGTACTGAGCGATTTGGCAACCTTGATTGAAGCACATGAATAAACGGCTACATTACAATTCCTATAAATGACCGGAGAAAGATAAAGAAGAAAAAGTTTGGAAATGCCTGATTAATTTCTTTACTAAGAATGAATGTATTGATTTAAATGACTAATGGTTTGTTGCTGCGAAAGAATGGTATCTTTTACTACATCAGACATAGAGATAATACCTGCTAATTGGTTGTTGTCGAGTACCGGCAGATAACGCACGTTATTAGCAGTCATCAGTTCCATGCAATGGTCTATGGTATCTTGTGAAGTAACTCCCGGCAAATCGGTAGTCATAATTTCTGAAACAGGCGTGCTTTCGGAATGTTTATTTTCCAAAATTACTTTTCGCGAATAGTCTCTTTCTGTTACAATTCCCAGGTATTCTCCGTTCTGCATCACGATTACAGAACCTATGTTTTTGTCTGCCATAATTTTCAAAGCCTCATATACCGTAGTTTGTGGCGATACAGAAACAGGAGAAACTTTTTTGCGGGATAAAACAGTAGTTACGCGGTTCATACAGATACATTTATGAATTGAAATGAAGTAGAAACTGAAAGTATAAAGTTAGTTGGATTTATATCAGCAAAAACAAATTTTATTTCATTCCTTTTATAGGGTAAAAGCAAAGAATTTTTAAAATGCTCTTACTTACAACGATTGCAAATTCATTTTCCATTAAGTCGTTGCATCATAATACAATGCTGCTGCGCCCAATATGCCGCTGTTTTCTAAAGTAGATACTTCTATTTGGATGCGTTGTGCTGATTTTGGATAAATGAATGTTTTGATTTCCTCCCACATTTTCTTTTGAAAGAAATCATACGCACGGCGCACAGAGCCTCCTAAAACAATGAGTTGTGGGTCGTAGGCATACATGGCTGTCTTGATAGCATTACCGATATGTGTTCCCAGTTCTGAATACAATTCCAATGCACGTGCATCGCCTTTTTTTGCATTCTCAAAAACTTTTTCGCCATCCAATTGATATGCGTTTTTAAAAAATGAACCACTGCTGTAGTATTCCAATATTTTATTTTTGTAATCTATCAAACCAAACTCACCGGCTCCGCAATTAAACCCTGCATACAATTTGCCATTGATAATGATACCTGCACCCAAACCTGTACCTAACGTTAAGCCGATCATAGAATCAATCTGTTTTCCTTTACCAAAATGGCGTTCGCCTACAGCAAAGCAATTGGCATCGTTGTTTACAAAAACCGCAACCTTGTACTTTTCTTCCATCCATTTTTTTAAGGGCACTTCTTTCCACGACGGTATGTACTGAACATCATACACTATTCCTTCGGTAATGTCCACTACGCTGGGTACACCAATACCTATTGCTTTTACCGAGTCATCCATCAAAACATCAATAACACGGTAAATGTCATTGAGTACTTCCTCAACCGAACCATCGCTATGAATTCGTGCAGAAACAATGTGTGATACAGTATTTTCCATCACTACTGCACCACGTATGTTGGTTGCGCCAAGGTCTATGCCTATCACTTTTGTTTTCATCGTTTTTTATTGTTTGTGTTAGGTAATGTTTTCGAGGGTAAACTTTATTTTATATAGTTTCAAAACCTAGGATGAAAACACAAGGCATAACTTCTCTGTATGATTCGAATACATTATCCTTCATTTCAAAACGTTGTTTCATGATAACATCTTTATAGCGTTGTTAACGCAATGCCGTTGCGGCTTCTTTATCCAACAACACATAAGAGGATGGCAGTGTTTGAAAAATGGACGCTGGGAGCCCGTTAGTTACTTCACCTTGTAAAGCCTGCGCAATAATCTCAGCTTTTTTTGCTCCCGAAGCTATGAGGATAGGCGTTTTTGCTTCCTGTAAATATTTAAGGCCAAGCGTTATGCCTTCGTGCAATGGCGTTTGTCTTTGAAAATATTTTTGCCCCACAGTTGCGGTAAGTTTCGCCAGTAGTGAATGATGAGAATACAAGTTACAATCGGTGCCGGGCTCATTCAATCCGATATGTCCATTCATACCAATGCCTACCAGCAAAATATCCAAAGTGCCTCTTTCTTTTATGAAATCGTCCATTGCTTTACAGGCAGCCTCCAAATCATCCGCTTTTGCATTAAAAAACATCATCTTTTCCCGTTCTATTTGCGCCGGTGTAAAGAAATTGTGATAAAGAAAATGAGTACAGCTTCCCTCATCTTCTTTGTCCATACCAACCCATTCATCTAAGCCTACAAAGTAACATTTGCTAAAATCAATGCTGCCGTTGTGAGCATCGGCTATCAAATATTTATACACTCCAAGGGGTGTATCTCCGGATGGAAAACAGATGAGAGAATTGGGTTTGCGCTTAATTTGAGCCGTAATCATATCTGCCGCAGCTCTGCACATTGTTTCATAATCTGAAAAGATTAATACTTTCATAGGTTTGTTTTTGAATGAATTCATAATCGCCAGTAAAAATAGTATCGATATGATCAGGCAACTTCTGACATTGATAGATAGGCTACATCAGACGGTCGTTACAAGATTACAGCAAAGAAACAGGTTGGATTTTATAGTGCAAACGGTACATTGTATTATTTCGGTGGTGCTGATGAAAAGGCTTTTCTAAAATTGATAATTCAATTTAAAACAAGACTTTAATCAGTATAAAAGGCTGAGATGCTACACAATGCGGATGGATGCAATCACCTACGGCACAGTTTCCATTTAATAAAATAAAATACCTGTTATCCGGAAGAAGTGTGCTTTTTGTTTTGCCTGAAAATTTGTGCAAAAGTAAACGTGTATAGTCAATTAGAAAGTTGATTACTTTTTGGTGCATAAAGTGAAAAGACTGACTTTAGTGAATTACAGCTTTTTAGTAATTGTTTATGACTAAAGAATAAAAGATGTGTTGCTTTATTGCAAAGAGAATAAATGTTTGAAGGGGTTTAATAAAAAATTGTTTTGTATTCATTCTTTTGTTTTACTTTGCATTTCAAAGTACTTTTAAATGAATAGTTCGACGCAAAATCTCGATGCTTTAAAAGACATTAAGAAGATGATGGAGCGCTCCAGTCGTTTTATTAGCCTTAGTGGCTGGAGTGGTATTGTTGCAGGACTCTGTGCGCTCGCCGGTGCAGTTGCTGGTTGGTGCCGAATCAATCTTTATCAAAGAAATCTGTCTGATTTAAATATTACTTGTCCAGATTGTTTGCGGAATGATTTAATAATAATAGCGGCTATTGTATTTACTGCTGCATTTGCTACGGCGACTTTTTTTACTTACCTGAAAAGCAAAAAGGAAGGCGTTGACATTTGGGGCGTAACGGCAAGAAGGCTTATGTGGAATACACTATTACCAATGCTTACAGGCGGTTGTATCCTTTTGCGCATGTTGCAATTAAAGGAATATGGTTTGATTGCACCTGGCTGTTTATTGTTTTATGGGCTTGCATTAGTGAATGGAAGTAAATACACAATGGGAGAAGTAAGATATCTCGGTTATGCTGAAATCCTTCTTGGAATTGTTACTCTCTGGCTTGATCACCAGGGTTTAGTGTGCTGGGCTATTGGCTTCGGAGTGTTTCATATCATTTATGGGGTTGCCATGTGGTGGAAATACGATCGGCAGGGAAGCGAAAGGAGCCCGGAGATTTCAAAATAAGGAAGAATGAAAAACCCGATTGAGCAGTTAAATAAAACCTTTGATAGTCGCATCCGGCTTGGAATCATGAGTGCTCTCATGGTAAATACAAAGCTTAATTTCAACGAGCTTAAGGAACTTATTGAGGTAACAGACGGTAACCTGGCAAGCCATTTAAAAACGCTCGAGGACAGTAAATATATTAAAGTTGAAAAAGGGTTTATTGGAAGAAAAACAAACACTACTTATTCCATCACAAAAGGGGGCAATACGGCTTTCAGACAACATTTGGATGCACTCGAAAAAATGATCCGCTCAACAAAGTAATTTTTTTATCTGTTCACTTTGAAATACAAAGTACTTTTTAATAAATGAAACCAATAAAAATAGCATTGCGAATTTGGATAATCACAAACCTTGTCTTTGCTTTAAGCTGGTTGCTCTATGTCTTCTTTGACGAATCAATGCCGCTTTGGTTAGTTCCAATTGCAGCTTTTTGTTCGTTAATCGGCAGCCTTCCCATCATAATCATTTTAAGCATTGGTTTATCTCTTATTAAAAAAAGCGCAGTTTCTGCAAAAACGAAGAAGCTGCGCTTTTTTGCTGTTTGCTCAACCTTGAGCCTGGTGTACGGCTGGGGACTTGGTTTGCTATTGAATGGAGCGTTTGAATACGATCATCTTTTCACTGCCACTATTGTTAGCGCAGGTGTCTTGCTGTTTTGTTCGCTGACAGCAATCACGCTGTCCTCTACGCAACTTACAACTTACTTCTTTGCTATCAATCAATTCACATTAAACAAATACAAAAAAATGGAAACAAACATTTATTCTGAGCCGGTGCAGGAGACCAGCAAGTCCAGTTCTTCAAACGCAATTCTTTACAAAGGCATGATTACCGGTGTATTGATCCTGGTGATGCTCATACCTACCATTTTCATTAACAATCTTGTAAAAGAAAGACAGGAGAGGCAAGCCCAGGTTTCTAATGAAGTCAATGAAAAATGGGCGAAGGCGCAAACGTTGACCGGCCCTTACATTTATCTGCCCTACAAAAAGATGGTAATTGATAAAGACAAAAAGGTTTCAGAGCAACTCAGTCATTTATTCATTTTACCAGATGATCTTACTGTGAATGGAAGCGTATCTAATGAATTAAGGCAACGTTCCATTTATAAGGTGCTTTTATACAATGCAGCTATTAGCAATACCGGAAATTTTCAGTTCCATATTCCTAAAGATATTGATAGCGATTTAGTAAACTGGCAGGATGCCAGAGTTTGTTATGGCATTTCGGATTTCAAAGGGATTGAAGAAAGGCTCGTAATTAAGTTAGGAGAATCATCCTATGAATTATCACCAGGATTGCCGGTAAATGATATAGATGAAAGAGGATTGTCTGCTCCCATTCCTTTGTCATCCAATGATGAAGGCAAAAAGATTGCGTTTACAATTAACGTAAAAATTAAGGGCAGTGAGCAACTTCATTTTGTTCCCTTGAGTGGCAACAGCCGGTTTACTTTACAATCATCATGGGCGAATCCTTCTTTTGACGGAAGTGATTTGCCTGCTGTAAGAACAGTGAACGACAGCGGTTTTACCGCTACCTGGGCGTTTAATAAAGCCAACCTGCCTTTTGGAACCGTTCTTAATGATTTTAAATATGATCAAAAGGACCTTGCTTTTGGGGTAACCATGGTGCAGCCTGCGGACGGCTATGCAAAAACAGACAGATGTATCAAGTATGCAATTCTGTTTATTGGGTTGACATTTTCTTTATTTTTTATCGTGGAAATCATGCAAAAGAAACCGTTGCACCCGGTTCAATATGTTCTGGTTGGTTTGGCATTGGTTATCTTTTATACTTTGCTCCTGTCCATAAGCGAGTTTCTTCCATTTGACTTTTCTTACCTGATTGCTGCTATAGCTACTATATTGCTTGTTAGCTTTTACGCTTATGGCCATTTTCAGAGTATAGGTACGACAGCAGTTTTTGGTAGCGTTTTAAGCTTACTATATGGGTTTACGTTTATTCTGATCCGATTGGAAGATACTGCTTTACTGATTGGAAGCATTGGTTTGTTCATTATTCTTGCCATCGCTATGTACTTCAGTAGGAAAATCAATTGGTATGGACCGCAGACCGTGTCTCCAACTATTTAAGCTCGCTTCTTTTCACAATATAAATTTCCCTACATGCAAAGCGCTGAAATAATCATAAGACAAATTAAAGTCTGGCTTATACTTTTTATAATAGCGCTGGTAATAAGTGGCATAACTGCCTTTGCTCTTGAAACGGAGTTAAGCTGGTTTTGTTATAAAATTGGTAATCAAAACAGCGCTTTGTATGTGTGGATCAAGAAAGTTTATTGGGCGCTTCACGATACAAATCTAAAATACCCGTATCTGGCTTATGGCTACGACTGGCTTGCTTTTGCTCACCTCGTTATTGCAGTTGCTTTCATCGGTCCATTGCGCGAACCGGTACGCAATAAATGGATGGTACAATTTGGCTTGATTGCCTGTTGCTCCATTTTTCCATTAGCGTTCATTGCAGGTCATGTGAGAGGCATTCCGTTTTACTGGCAACTAATAGATTGTTCGTTTGGACTGATAGGATTGATTCCGCTTTGTATTTGTTATTACAAGATTAAGGTTCTTGAAAATTGTATTGGAGCAAATAAAAAAGCTATGATGAAGCCATTTTAAAACATTAGAAAACTAACCTGGCTTTAAACAGATAACACTTAAAATGTAGTCTTGACGGTATAAAATATAATCGTTGTGAATTATTCGATAAATCAAATTCAAACGTTTGTTTTAAGTCGTTGCAGGCAATGCAATCTTTTACTTTATTCTGCAGCATTAAATGGGAAATTCATAAATTTATGAGCAGTATAGCAAAGTTCAGAAAGCACTACTTTATATGGGTGATTATATTATTGGCTATTGAAATTTTCATTGCCTTATTTGTACATGACAGAATTGTTCGGCCTTATTTAGGTGATTTTTTAGTTGTGATTTTTATTTATTGCTTCGTTAGATCATTTATCAACGCACCTGTTTTGGCAATTGCTTTGTTTTCATTGCTATTTTCTTATGTAGTTGAAACGCTTCAGTGTTTCAATCTTGTAGGTAGACTCGGTCTTCAAGAATCAAAACTTGCAAAGGTTATACTGGGTACCTCATTTGAATGGACTGATTTAATTGCATATACGTTAGGAATTTTACTTGTGTTGTATTTAGAGAAAGTAATCCGCATCTCTCCCTTTTCAGAATAGTGCAATAACAGCGCATACCTACTTTCCGATACAAAACTTACTGAAAATATAATCCAACTGATCTTCATTGGTTACTTCGCCGGTGATGCTGCCAATGGCATAAAGACAGGTTCTGATGTCGGAAGCAATCAAATCCAAATGTATGTTTTGTGCAAAGCCTTGTTTGATGTCCTGAATGGATGACAACACGTTTTGCAACGCTTCTACATGTCTTGCATTGGTAACAATCACATCGGGCATCTGAATCTCTTTATTCACAACAGAAGCATACAATTCATCTTTTATGGAATCAATGTTTTGTTTGTACAATGCTGAGATAAACAACAGCGATTTTTGTACATTTTGAAATTTGTTTTTGCACAAAAAATCATCATCTGCTTTGTTAGCAACAGCTATGATTTTAGCACTCGTGGTTTGAAGATTTTCTAACGTTTGCAAAAGCTCTTCTTCCTGCATTTCATTCACATCAAACAAGTACAAAACCACATTGGCTTTGCGCATTGTTTCAAAGCTTCGTTGCACGCCAATGCTTTCAATGGCGTCAGTCGTATGTTCGCGAATACCAGCCGTATCAATCAACCGAAATAAAATTCCGTTGATGTTCAGCGTCTCTTCAATGGTATCGCGCGTAGTGCCCGCAATCTCACTCACAATGGCTCTGTCTTCATTCAACAAAGCATTCAGCAATGTACTTTTGCCTGCATTGGGTTTGCCAATGATGGCAACCTGCACACCATTTTTGATTACGTTGCCCAACACGAACGATTGCAACAAAGCGGTTACTTTTTCTTCGGCTTCGTTCAACAAATTTATTAAGCGACTTCTGTCGGCAAACTCAACATCTTCTTCCGAAAAATCAAGTTCCAGTTCTATCAGGGATGAAAATTGGAGCAGCTCTTCGCGTATTTGTGAAAGCATTTGAGTAAAGCCGCTGCGCATGTTATGCAATGCTGTTCTGCGACTGGCTTCTGTGTTGCTTGCAATCAAATCGGCAACCGCTTCCGCTTGTGAAAGATTCATTTTTTTATTCAGAAAAGCACGTTGTGTAAACTCACCGGCTTTGGCTGCACGAGCACCCGATTTTGCCAGCACAGCAAGAATATTATTTTGAATAAACGGCGAGCCGTGACACGAAATTTCTATCACATCTTCGCCGGTGTAGGAGTGAGGCGCTTTGTACAAACTGATTACCACTTCATCCAACTTATTTTCTTCAAACCACAACGCGCCAACATGCAAAGTATGCGATGGTTGCTTGTTTAAATCTTTCGATGGAAACAAGCTGTTTACAATTTCAACCGCTTTGTTTCCACTTACTCGTATTACCCCGATCGCGCCGGTTCCCTGTGGCGTTGCCAGCGCAGCAATGGTATCGTTCCATCCTGAAAGTTTGCTCATCATCACTTCAAAAATAAACCATCGGTTGTAAGAAGAAGTGTAAAAACGAAAGTCCGGTTTCGTTTGAGAAAATACGGTAAAAACAAACCTGTGTTTTTACCGTATTTATTCGTCCACAACGCAGTTATGAAATCTCTTTAACTTTTTTTTCAAAACCAAAACCGCTTGTCTGTTTTCTATCGTATAGGTATTTGTTAACCATTCTCTACATTAAAACCTAATGAGTATGCCACAAGTAACAGACCTTCCCACAGAAGAAGTACAACAAACCTCACCCACCAACTTGCCACGAAGAAATTTTTTAATGAAGGTATTGGGCGCCACAGCAATCACAGCCGTTGCCGCATCCTGTACCAAATCGCTCACCGGCGTTGACGCTGCCTCCGAATCAGCACGCATCGGCAGTTTGAAAGATTTAGCTGCTGGCGGTATTGACCTTGGCAGCGGTGATTATGCTGTTTTAAATTATGCTTATTTGCTGGAACAATTGGAAGCGCAGTTTTACATCATGGTGTCTGACCAAATGTATAGCGGCGCTACCGATTGGGAAAAGAAGCGGCTGATGCAAATCCGCAACCACGAAATTGCGCACCGCGAATTTTTTAAAACCGCTTTAGGCGGAATGGCTATCCCTCAAATCAAATTCAACTTCAGTGCGGTTGATTTTGGAAGTCGTATGAGTGTGCTGGAAACGTCGCGCACATTTGAAGATCTTGGCGTAGCAGCTTACAATGGCGCCGGTAAGTACATTTCTAATCCCGCTTACTTAACGCTTGCCGGTAAAATTGTTTCGGTAGAAGCGCGCCATGCCGGTTACATCAGGGATTTGCTGGTTCCTGCTTCTTTTGCTTCTTCCGATGTAGTAGATGTAATGGGATTAGACAGAGCCTTTCATCCTTCCATGGTATTGAAAGCGGCAAGTCCTTTCCTTCCTGCTAACACAACCATTAACACAAGCAAAGCGCCCTGGTAATCATTCATCATTCAAAAACAATTTTATGAACATCAATCAATTACTTACCGAAATAGAAAGTGTAGATCCCAAAGTTTACGACCGTTTAGATTCGCGCCGCGCCGCTATGCAAACCGTTGCAAAAACCGGCGGACGCATTGCCCTGGCTGCGGTTCCGCTCATGTTGGGCGGCTTCTTTAAAAAAGCGTATGCCGGCAACAGAGTAACGCCCATTATTGATATTTTGAATTTTGCTCTTACACTTGAATACCTCGAATCGGAATTTTACAGAAAAGGGCTAAAAACAAAACGCCTCATTCCCATGGGCAAAGACATGGAAGGGTTTAACCAGATTTTTGAACACGAATACCGGCACGTAGATTTTTTAAGAAGTACCATTACTTCAATGGGCGGAAAGCCGGTGCAAAAGCCTTCTTTCGATTTTACAGCAGGCGGTGCTTTTCCAGCCGTGTTTTCTAATTACGATGTGTTCCTGGCAGTTTCTCAAACTTTTGAAGATACGGGCGTAAGAGCTTACAAAGGGCAGGCAGCCAATTTAATTTCTAACCATGAAGTGTTGACCGCTGCTTTGAAAATCCATTCTGTGGAAGCCCGCCATGCTTCGTTCCTGCGCCAGTTGCGCAGCGAAAGAGCAATGGACGAAAGCATCCGCCCGTGGATAACCGGCAGTTCTACGGCTGGCATCGGCTCCGCTGTTCAGCCAAATTATGCCGGAGAAGATAACACAATCCAAGCTGGAATAAATATCGTAAATATAGATGGCTACCCAATTTCTTTTGATGATGCTACCGAAGCATTTGACGAAATCCTTACTATGGAGCAGGTGCTTGCTATAGTGAAGCCGTTTATCTTATAATTATAATTTTTCAGTTAATAGTACGTCGGGGCGCTTGTCTAAGTGCCCCTTTTGTTTTTGCCCCTTTTTCAACTTTAACCAAGTTCTCCTTTTTCATTTTGTGCGGTAATGTTATTTTGCACATCTTTTTAAAATTACATTTATGGAATACAATAAAATGATTTCGGTTACCGGCTTAACCGGTTTATATGAGTTGGTAGGCAGCAAAACCGA
The DNA here is from genome assembly GCA_963790435.1 of uncultured Chitinophagaceae bacterium. GTDB lineage: Bacteria > Bacteroidota > Bacteroidia > Chitinophagales > Chitinophagaceae > Ilyomonas. Next base: position 1,224,327 of record CAWBOI010000001.1, on the reverse strand, counting down.
TGGCGCCATTGTGCGTTCGCTGGAAGATGGCTCAACCCGGTTTGTTTCTTCCCGCGTACATAATTTTTCGCATCTGGAAAGCATTGAAGTTTATACCAGCCGCGAAAACGTAAACCTTGCCGATGTGTTTAAAGCCATGCAGGAAAGTAGCGAGCCTTTGCCATCGGAAAAAGATGCCAAAGCTGTAAAAGCTTACTTTGAAAAAGTGTATCCTGATATGGATTTTGAACGTGTGTATGCGAGCGATATGAAGAAAATGATACGCTGGTTTTCTGTTTTGAAAAACAACAATGTGGAAATTAAAGTAAGAACAGAAGAAGAAACCGAGGAAACAGAAAACGATCCGGTACAAACTTCGGATGAAGCGTAAAGGAGCTGCAAGTTACAAGCTGTAAGCTACAAGTAAAGAAGTTACAAGCTATCAGCTGCAAGGAAGAAGGTAAATTGTATTTGCTTGCAGCTGTAGCTGATAGCTTGCAGCTCAAAGCTCACGGCTCGTAGCTTTTTTATATAAAAACAAATCACATGACAACAACGCCCAACGCCGATATACAAAAATTACCGCGCCATTACGTTCAGCAGAATTTTAAGCTGACTAACTGGGAAGCTTTGGAACCACTTTGTAAAGAATTGCTTGACAGGCCTATCAACGGCAAAGAAGAGTTGGAGCAATGGCTGCACGACATGAGCGAACTGGAAGCCGTAGTAAGCGAAGATGCCTGCTGGCGGCAAATAAAAATGACCTGCGACACCACTGATAAATCGCTGGAAGAAGCGTTTGCGTTCTTCTGTATGGAAATACAACCCAAACTGCAACCTTACGCCGATGCACTGAATAAAAAGTTGATCGCATCGCCGTTTGTAAACGATCTCCATCAGCAGAAATATTTTACTTACCTACGCAATGTTCGCAAAAGCATTGAATTGTTTCGCGAAAAAAACATTCCGCTGCAAGCCGAGTTGAGCGTAATGCAACAGCAATATGGTGCCATTACGGGCGCAATGACGGTTGAAGTGAAGGGGCAGGAGTACACTTTGCAGCAGGCTTCCAAATTTTTGGAAAATCATGACCGTTCGCTGCGCGAAGAAGTATATAGAAAAATACAAGAAAGAAGGCTACAAGACAAAGACAAACTGGATGATTTGTACACGCAACTCGTTCACAAGCGGGATGAAGTGGCGCGCAATGCAGGCTTTGCCAACTATCGCGATTACAAGTTTGTTGAGTTGGGCAGGTTCGATTATACAAAAGAAGATTGCTTTCAGTTTCACGAAGCCGTGAAACTGCATGTGCTTCCTCTCGTTGCAAAAATCAATGAAAACAAAAAAGAAAAATTAGGTGTGGATGTGTTGCGCCCCTGGGATACAGAAGCCGAGCCGGAAGGTGTACAGCCCCTGCACCCGTTTGAAGGCGGAAAGGAATTGTTAGATAAAACCGAAGAATGCTTTACCTCGCTTAATCCATTTTTTGCCGATTGTTTAAAAAAGATGAACACTTTAGGTCATCTTGATTTGGAAAGTCGCAAAGGCAAAGCGCCGGGCGGTTACAATTGCCCCTTAGCAGAAAGCGGCGCACCATTTATTTTTATGAATGCTGCAGGCCAAATGGGCGATGTTACTACCATGGTTCATGAAGGCGGACATGCGGTGCATTCGTTCCTCGCACATCCTCTCGAATTGAGTGCGTTTAAAGATTACCCTATGGAAATTGCCGAAGTGGCAAGCATGAGTATGGAATTGTTTACCATGAACCATTGGGATGCTTTTTTTGATAATAAAGAAGATTTGAAACGAGCAAAAGAACACCAGCTTGAACGTGTGATTACCATCTTCCCCTGGATTGCAACAGTAGATAAATTTCAGCATTGGGTATATGAACATCCACAGCATACCGTGGAAGAAAGAACCGCAGCCTGGATGGAAATTTTAAATGAATTTTCAACGGATACAGTTGATTTCACGGGGCTTCAAAAATACCGCGAAAACAGCTGGCAGCGGCAGCTTCACCTGTTTGAAGTTCCTTTTTATTACATTGAATATGGCATTGCACAATTAGGCGCCATTGGTATGTGGAAGCAATACATTGAGAATCCAAAACAAGCATTGCAGAATTATGTAAACGCATTGAGTTTAGGCGGTACCAAAACGTTACCTCAATTGTATGAAGCCGCCGGTTTGCAATTTGATTTGTCGCCCGCACACATTCAATCGCTGATGGAATTTGTAAAGGAAGAAATGGATAAATTATAAAGACGCAAGGTTCAAGAAAAAGGTTCAAGTGCGATGACAGAATTAGCAAGTGGTATTTTATTTTAGCATCCTTCTTTTAATGCTTGTGTCTTGTGTCTTGTATCTTCTTACTTGACACTTGAACCTTGTTTCTTGTTTCTTCTCCCAAAATATATTTTCGCCCCATTCATTTATTTTATAGTATTGCAGCCCTCAAAGCATTAATGTTTTTGTAATGGCGAAAAAGCAATTGTTTACTCTTGAATATCCCGTAAGATGTTCGCCGCAAATTTTGTATGAATTTTTATCAACGCCATCCGGTTTGGGTGAGTGGTTTGCCGATAAGGTAGATGAGCGTGATAGTATTTTTGTTTTTAACTGGAACGGTTCAACTGAAAAAGCCGAACAGATAGAACATGAACAGGATAAGTTTGTAAAATACCGCTGGCTAACTGCACCCAAAGAAGAATATTTTGAATTTCGGATAGAGAAAACAGAAATTACGAACCAAACCATTTTAGTGATAAAAGATTTTGCTGAAAAAGCTGAAATCAAAGACCAAAGCCTGCTTTGGGAATCGCAGATAAAAGATTTGTTTCACCGCCTGGGAAACTGATGTTGTGAGCATTGAGTGTTGCCGGGATCACAGGTTTGTTTTTGCCTCTTTTTTCATTGTTAAATTGCCCTCTTTCTTTTCTTCACTGGCAAGCCTTGCATCAGTAAGCTTTACATTTGTGTTTGTTATTCAAAACAAGCATGATAAAAAAGCTTGACATCCTCATTATTAAAGCCTTTGTAGGTCCGTTTTTAGCCACGTTTTTAATTGCTTTGTTCGTGCTCATCATGCAGTTTTTCTGGCTGTACATTGATGATATTGTAGGCAAGGGGTTCGATTTTTTTACCATCATGCGCTTGGTTGGCGCAGTAGGCGCAACCGTTGTTCCGCTTGCATTGCCCCTCGCTTTGTTGTTATCTTCTATTATGACGTTTGGCAACCTGGGTGAAAGCTTTGAACTGGTTGCTATTAAATCGGCAGGCATCTCTTTGCTTCGCTTTATGCGCCCGTTATTTATAGTGGCTGTTTTAATTGGTGGCGTTGCTTTTTTGTTCGAAAACAATATTATTCCTTTTGCCAATTTGAAACTCGATGCCCTGAAGTGGGACATGGTAGCAACCAAGCCGGCCTTCGACATTAAAGAAGGTGTGTTTTATGATAAGCTGGAAGGTTTTGTGATTAAATTGGGTAAAAAAGATAAAGACGACAGCACTATATACAACGTATTGATTTTTGAACGCAATCCCGGCTTGCAGGACAATTTGCTCATCGCCAAAAGCGGCATCATGCGGGTTACGCCGGATAAGCATTTTATGGAGTTTAAGCTGCGCGATGGCTGGCGTTATGAAGAACGCGGCACACGTTATAATCCGAACACAGAATTCATCAGGTTGGGTTTTAAAGAATACACGAAGTTGTTCGATCTGGCTTCGTTTGCTATGAATAAAACCGACGACAGCTTGTTTAAGTACAGCCCTAAAATGTTAAGCGTGCGGCAGTTGAACATTGCCATTGATTCGCTGGAAGGAATGGATAATTATTTTTATCACCGGAGCGAACGTGAACTGCGTTCAACGCTTCTGTTTTTAAAATACAAAGACAGTACATGGGCGCCTCTTTCTTTTGCGGAAGCCGTTTCGCAAAAAGATACCGGCAAAAACAAACTTAACTCATCCAATAACGCCACCGTTATTGACAGAGCAATGGCGCAAATTAATTCAGCCGCGAATATTGCCAAATTAGAAGCATCAGATTATAAAGACAGAGTGGAATCGCTGCGAAAGCATTGGGTAGAATGGCATCGCAAGTTTACACTTTCGGTGGCTTGCATTGTGTTGTTTATGATTGGCGCACCGCTTGGCTCCATCATCCGCAAAGGAGGCTTGGGAACGCCACTTATTTTTGCCATCATCTTTTTTGTTACCTTTCATTTGCTTAATACTTTCGGAGAAAAATTTGCAAAACAAGGTGTTACTTCACCATTAACAGGCATGTGGCTTTCAACGATGGTGCTCATTCCGATTGGCATTTTTCTGACCACCAAAGCCATGAAAGATTCGCAGTTGTTCAATAAAGAAGTATATACCCGGTTCTTTAAAAATATCACTCCATTTTTTACGCGATCCAAATTTGCACAAAAACAAAACGTATGAATACTCAACCATCTAACAACAGTCGCCGCGAGTTTATCAAAACCACCGGCAAAGCAGGCATTGCTGCAGGGCTTGCTGCTACTGTGTTGCCGTCGCTTGCAAATAATTTCGATAAAAACAAAACAACGTCTTTTGAACAAACGCCATTGCCGTATTCCTACAACACATTAGAGCCGGTGATTGATGCGCAAACCATGGAATTGCACTACACAAAACATGCAGCGGCTTATGCTAAAAATTTGAAAGAAGCCATTGCTGCCGAAAATGTAAACCCAGAAACCACAACACTGGAACAGGTGCTGGCAAACGTATCGAAATATTCTACCAAAATGCGTAACAACGGAGGCGGACATTACAACCACGAATTGTTTTGGAAAGTGATGCAAACGCCTTCTTCTACTGCCATGCCTTCGGGAAAATTGATGGATGCTATCAATAGTAATTTCTCATCGTTTGCTGCGTTTAAAAACGAATTTACCGACGCTGCCAAAAATCGTTTCGGAAGCGGCTGGGCTTGGTTGGTGGTTACTAATGATAAAAAATTAGTCATCGGTTCAACGCCCAATCAGGACAATCCTTTGATGGATGTAAGTGCCTTAAAAGGAATGCCTGTTTTTGGGCTGGATGTTTGGGAACATGCCTATTATCTGCATTACCAAAACCGGCGTCCCGATTACATTAGCGAATGGTGGAAAGTAGTGAATTGGCCCTTTATTCAACAGCGTTTTGAAGCGATAATGTAGGGATTGTTAATGAATGATTTATGAATAAAAATAGACTTTTATGACTTTAAAAGAATTGCTTGAGATAGCTAAAAATGAATTAAAAGGAATAAGCTCCTTGCAAAATCCGGATTTTCGGCTTGAACAAGTTGAATATAAAAATGATGAAGGAGTTTGGGATGTTGTAATATCATATTTAGTTGAGAATACAAACAAGCGTACACTTCCGTTGCCAGCCTTAACTTCAGAATTTCAGTTTCATAGAATTTACAAAAGGCTAAGAATCAACAAAAGCAAGGAAGTAGAGGGCTTTTATCTTTACAACAATCAAGAATGATTATCATTGACACCAACGCGCTTGTCGTTTTGATAATCGGCTTTATTGACCCGAGATTGTTTAAAACCCACAAGCGAACATCTATTTATGAAAAGCAGGATTTTGAAGAGTTGCTAATGGTGATCGGCAACATTGAAAATTTGGTTGTATTGCCTAACATATGGACAGAAGTTGACAATCTTCTTAACACATTTGCCGGCAATTATAAATATCAATACCTTGAAAAACTGACCCAAACTATGCAGCTAACAACCGAAAAATATCTTCCTTCTATACAGGCGACAAGGAATCTTCATTTTTATGATCTTGGATTGACTGATTCCTTACTTCTTGATTATGCAAAAGAATGTAAGCTGTTAATCACTTCTGATTCTAATTTATCGCTTTATGCAGTTGCATATGGCATTCCGGTTTATGATGTAGTGAAACGAAGAAACGATCGGCTGTAATTTCTTTGTCTCGTCAAGCATACATACGTACAATTTCTTTCTTGCATTCTTGTGTTCTTGAACCTTCCCTCTTGCTACTCATCCTTTGTTTTCATCGTGTGTTTCTCGTTTACCAACACATTTTCCAACGTCCAGGTGAGCCTCTTTTGCAAAGGTTGCTGCCTTACACTGCAATCATCTTTTATACAAATGGCGCAGCCTTGCGGTGGTATGCAGCCATCGGTGTGTACAAACAATTCAAACGCATCGTTAAACTCCGATGTAATGCAGTTGCGCAGTTTTTCAACTTCAATGTGCGCTTCATTTACTATGAAATAATATGGCACCGTTAAGTGGCAATCTACATGCAATAAACTGCCGTATTTGATTACACGAAGATTGTGAACATCAATCCAGTTTTTACGGCGGTTATCGTTCAGCATCTTTACCATTTGAGAGAGCAATTGCATGTCGGCTTCGTCCATAATGCCGGCCAGCGATGTGCGAATGATGGTGTAACCGTTGTATAAAATAACGCCGCTTAACACAATGGCAATGGCTCTGTCAAGCCAGTATTGTTTTGTATAAATGATAATAAACAAACCAACAATAATGGCAGCAGTTGAATAGGTATCAATCTGCAAATGTTTACCGCTTGATTGCAGGGCAACCGATTTTGTTTTTATCCCTTTTTTTATACAGATAGAACCCGCAATGTAATTGATGATGCCGGTAGCCGCTACCAATATCAAACCTGTGTCTAACTTGCCAATAGTGGTATGAATAAAAAAGTTGCGAACTGTTTGATAGAGAATAACTAAGCCGGCCGAAACAATCAATCCCCCTTCTACGGCTGCTGAAATAAACTCGGCTTTGCCATGTCCGTAAGGATGTTGCAAATCGCTTGGCTTGGCAGCAATATACAAGCTATACAAGCCAATAAAACCCGCCACTACATTCACAATGCTTTCGAGTGCATCGGTAAGAATAGCCAGTGAACCTGTGATGTAATAGGCAATAATTTTTACCGCAAACAACACCACCGAAAGCGCTGTTATCCATTTTTGAACGATAAAATTTTGTCGGGCAGATTGCAAGATGATGGTGGTTTATAAACAAAAAATAAAGGTATTTGTAAACAATGATTTGAAGTTTGTTTTTGTTTGATTTTTTGAAACCCTGATCCATCAAAAGCTGGGAAGCCTCTTTCTCTATTCCAGCGTTTTCACACCTTGAAGATCCTTTGTTTCCTGCTGCAGTAAATCAAAAACAATCACTTTGTTTTCGCCCTTTTTTAAGAAAGAAGCCGGGCAATACAAATGCTGCTGCGGACCTACAAACCAATATCTGCCTAAGTTGTGGCCATTTATCCAAACTACACCTTTTGTGTAATGGCTCATATCAAGATAGGTGTCGTGAACTTCATTTAAAGAAAATAAACCGGAATAGTACATTCCTCTTTTTGCAGTATCAACTGTTGCGGTTTGCAATGATGTGATAAAAGAATCATTCATGGGAAGTAAATACGTTTCCCAATCCATCAGCGTCATGCCGTTCAATGTAATGCGGTCTGTAATGCCTTTCCGGTCTGTCATGTATTGCGCAAAATTGATGTGCCCCATTGCTTCCACCAATATATCAAGTCGTGGCGTATCAACGTTTGTTTTTGGCAGATTAATTGTCCATTTGCCACCATCTCTGTACATGGTATCAACGAATTTTCCATTGAGAAAAATAAGCGCATAATCGTGCGGTTCAGTAAGCGTGAGCCTGCCGCTTTTATGACCAATCAATTTGGTGCTGTACAAAATATATCCTGATGATTGACCAAAGCTTTCCATCGGCTGTGGCTGCGGCGTGGCAATTGGTTTTGGCAAAACATTCCAAACCGAAGTGAGCGGCTTCATTGTAAAAGGCGCAACAGGCATAGCTTCTACAGGTTTGGGAACGTCGGGAATTTTGTAAGAAACATATTGGCTGATCAATTTGCGAAGCGCATAATATTTCGGTGTTGGCTGCCCTTGTTCGTTGATGGGCGCATCGTAATCGTAACTGGTTACATCAGGCTGAAATTGCGTTGGCGTAAACGCATTCGCACCTGCACTAAAACCAAAGTTCGTTCCTCCATGAACTACATACAAATTGAATGATTTTTTGTTTTGCAGTAAATATGTAATGTCTTTCAAAAGCGAAGCTGTATCAGGCTTTTGCCACTGTTCAAACCAATGTGTTAACCAGCCCGGATACGTTTCGCTGCTAAACGCAGGTACGGCCGGATTGTGCTTTTTGGCAGTAGCAAAATCGGCATCGCCCGTGCCGCTATCTAAACCGATGGCAGCACCCATTACATTGCCTGCATCCAGCATAAAATCGGTGGCTCCATCAGCCGTATAAAAAGGAACGGTAATGCCGTTTTTTATCCAAAGTTTTCTTAGCTCTTCTAAATAAGTTTTATCGTTGCCGTAACTGCCATATTCGTTTTCAATTTGCACCATCAGTATTGGTCCGCCCTTATCACATTGCAGTGAGGTTACTTCTTTTGAAAGATGTTCAACATACCTTGTAACAGCACTCATGTAAGTAGAATCCATGCATCGGATTTTGATGTTGGGTGTTTGCAACAAATACGCTGGCAAGCCACCAAAATCCCATTCAGCACATACATAAGGACCCGGACGAAGCAATACCCACATGCCTTCCTGCTGACATAGTTTTATAAACTGTGCAATGTCTCTGTTCTCAGAACGAAAATCCCAATGGTTGGGTGATGTTTCAAGATAATTCCAAAACACGTAAACCGCAATGGCATTGCATCCCATCGCTTTTGCCAACTGTATGCGGTTGCGCCAATACTCTTTGGGAATGCGTGCCGGGTGCATTTCGCCACTAATCATTTGAAACGGTTTTCCATCCAATAAAAAATCATTTTTACGGAAAGAAAAAAGGTGTTTTTGCTGCGCGAAAAGGGTGAATGAGGAAAAGAAGAAGTAAAGAATAGCAAGTGTTTTCATGCGCAATACAATTAAAGGCGTGAAAGTAAACACAATGCAAGGCAATTGCAGTTCCTGCGTTTATAAATGACAAGTTTTAGTTAATCCATTCACTTAGAATAGACGTGAAAACATTTGGTTATGAGAGAGCAAACGAAACCCTTGTGCCTTTGCCAATCTCACTTTCGAAATTAAGAAAGCCGCCTTTGCGAGTGAGATAATTGTGCAGCAAACCTAATCCTAAACCATTTCCTTTTTCATTATTGGTTCCGTAGCTTGAACCCACAGGCTGGTTCTGATTTAAGTTATTCACTTTCTCTTCACTCATGCCTGTGCCCGAGTCGGTAACATAAATATAGTCTTTGCCTTGTTTGTTTTTATGCGAAACCACTATGTATCCATTAGAAGTAAACTTGTTGGCATTAGTAAGCAAATTGCGCAAAGCAAACCGTACTCCTTCTTCTTCTGCTACTACGTTTAGTAATGATGGTATGTCATTTATTATTGTATTGTACTTAGAACTTGTGTCTAACCCTTCTATCACTTCAGTAACCAATTGTTGAAGTTGGAAGCAAGTTAGATTATCTACTTTACCAGCAATTTGTAGCTTACCCCAATTAGTAATATTGTTAAGCATATTGATAGTGTTACTCACTTGCTTCGACAGCATTTCGTTCATCGTTGCAATTTCAGTTTTGGTGAGCAGGTCATCGTCTTCTTGCTGTATGCTTAATACTGTTTTTATGTTTGATAATGGACCTTTTATATCATGGCTCAATACACTCGATATGTATTGTTGTTGTTGGTTTTGTTTTTCAAGCTGCCTGTTCTCTAATCGCAATTCTACCAATTTCATTGCCTGGTTGGCAAATAAGGTTAAGGTATTGCAATCTTCTTTATTCAGACGGCGTGCTTTGGCTGCTATTATGTAAAACACACCAATTTTAAAACCATTCTTTGTAATGAGCGGCACACCCGCATAATGGCGATAGCCGGGATCGTTCATTACATAGGGAAAATGACTGAATCGCTCATCCATTTCCATGTTTTCTACTTCAAATATATCTTCTTGCAGGATGGTATAATTACATACGGAAATATTGCGACTGGCTTCGCAGAAGCTAAGTCCTGTTTGTGCTTTTATCCATTGCCTTGAATCGTCTATAAAGCTGATTGCTGCAACAGGAGACCATAACATATTAGCTGCTAACTGAACCAGATCGTCAAATTCTTTTTCAAAACCAGAATCAAGAATATGATAGCTGTGGAGTTCTTTTACTCTTTCATTTTCGTTGTCGGATGCGGGATAGTGATGCATAAGTTCTTGGATAGCAGTTAGATTTCTGTGCAAATATATTCTAACGTAAAAGTTAAGTACAGCACAGCAATTAGAATTAATCCAATTTTAATTACCGGCAATACGCAGCATATCACCGAATGCGCCGTGTTTAATATTTAGCAATACAATCTCCGTTTACTAAAAGCAAAAGGTCTGGCTTTATCATGCCAGACCTTTTGCTTTTAGTGCAAATTTTTATCACCAATTGCTGAATCGAATGCCCACAGCGTAAGGATATTGCGTTAGTGTATGTTCGTGCAACGGATTGATGCTGTATGAGCCGTACAATCTTACGGGACCCAATGCCAACTCGCCAACATACGCAAAGCGCCACTGGTTTAAATCAAAGTCGCCACGCACTTTAGTCTTGCCCCGCTCGTTGCTGACTTGTTTGGTGTGGCTGCCAATTAAATACCCCGCGCTAACGCCAGCACTAAATGATATGCGCTTCTTATTTGGAAACGGATTGATGTTTAACATTATCGGTACGGTGGCATACGCCGTGTACAATTTGTCTTTTGAAAAATTGATGCTGTCTTTAAAAATATAAGCCGGTGTTTTATTGTAACTGATATTGTTGTCGTATCGAAAATTGAACATTTCCAAACCCAAACCATACTTCAAATTGATCGCTTTTTTCACAATGTTCAGCTTTTGCATGAACAGCCAGATGTTTACGTTCGACGATTTGGTAATGAGCTTTAAATCGCTTTTAGCAAACGGCTTTGCACTTCCTGTTGTGTTCAAATAAGGATCGCCTGCAACAGCTGCATAATTGGTTTTATCGGTATAATTGGCAAAGCCCAAATCGAAAATAAACCAGTTGGTACTGAATGCCGATTTGTGTGTGGAAACTACTGTATCATACTCGTGCGAACCCGAGCGAATGGTAACGGAAAACGTTCTTCCTTTGTCGCCATTGGCTTCACCATTTTTACCGTGTTTTACAATTACAAAATTGCCAACGCGAATGGTATCTGGTTTCTGAAAACCCGTGTCTGTTAAAGGTTTCGCGGTTGTATCTGCCACGTTTGCGGTATTGCTGTTTTGTTGCGCAAATGCAGAAATGCCCAGCCATACAATCATTGCCGTAATAAAAAATCGTTTCATATTGCTCTCCTTTTCAATTGGTTTTTGTAATTATTTTTTCTTGTAATTGTGTAAAGAAATCAATTCATGTTTTGTTTCGCTTTGCCACCAAACAAGCGCGATGCCGTTTTTAAAATACCGTTCACTTTCGCTTTGTTCAACTGAAGTGAAGCCACGTACAAAGTATGCGCATCATCGTCGGTGCTCAATTCTTTATATACTGCGGGCTTTGCTACATTGTCATCAGCCGCAACAAGCACGGCCGTTTGTGTATGCGTATCTTCCACATTCACTTCTTCCAAAGGCTTTAAGGTTTCTGTTGTTTTGTTTGCTACGGCAATGGGTTCTTTTTGCATCGCAGTTTGTACAGTTTCTCCGGTTTCAGTAACCTGGATTGTGGCTGCCTTTTTATCAACCGTTTTATTGTCAACAGCAACTTCATTTTTATCGTCGTTGCTTTGTTCTATGCGATTTGTTTTTTCGTTTGATGAAATTGTTTTGAAAATTTGTTTTTGCTCGTTTTTCTTAACAGCAACCAACTGTGATGATACAGCAGAAGAGGCAGCTTGCAAAGCATTGTTTTGTGGTGAAACAACAACTGGCTTTTGTTACCCTTTTGTTGTACAACCGGCTTTACAACAGCTACCTGAGATTGCGTTTGATGAGAAGAAAATAACAACCACGACGTTACAATGGCTCCAACCAAACTGGCAGCTATTACAAGCCTTGTTACGTACATGGGTATAATTCTTCTTTCCTTTTTGTACAATTTTTCTTTGTCTTCAAATACAGTATTTTCAACAGGAAGTTTTGTTTGTTGCAGCCATACAAATTCAGCTTGCAATTGCGGATGCTGCAACACAAATCGTTCAGTGGCTTCCCTTTCTTCTTTACTTAATTCGTTATCGGTATAAAGCAAGAAATACTCTTCATAATTGTGGCTGCCAATTTCTTTTTCTTCAGTTTTGAACAACGAATTTTTATTGAAGAAAACTTCTTCTTCATTTGTTGTAAGCTTTGTTTTCAACAGTGCATCCAATGCTGCTTTGTGTTGCGGATGCTGCTGCACGAAAGCCTCTACTGCACTGCGTTCTCCGTTGTTCAACTCATTGTCAACATACAACAAAAAGTATTCTTCGCAATTGTGTTCCGTAATCCTCATAACTTTTGTTTTTGCCGTTTTATATCACATTTTCTTTACTCACCAAATAAGCCTTCAAAGCCAGCCTTGCACGATGTAAATACACTTTTACCTGGCTTTCATTTAAACTCATAATCTGCCCTATTTCTTCATAGCTATAACCTTCATAATCTTTCAGCATCACCAAACTTTTTTGCACTTCACTCAGCCGGTTTAAAGCTTCCGCTAAAATTTGTTTTGCATTGTGCACATTGGTTTCTTGTACTCTTGTTTCTTCCGCAAATTCTTCTTTCAAATGCACCCGTTTGTTTTTGCGGATGTGGTCAATCATTTGGTTATAAGCCACCGTAAACAAATACGATTTGCTTTTGGCTACTTCCACGCTATCGCGGTGGCGCCACATTTTTTCAAATGCCGTTTGCACAATATCACGCGCATCTTCTTCATGCCGCAAATTTTTTACGATGAACCGAAACACATTATCGGCGTATAAATTCACACAATGGTTGTATTCAGATGCGGTCATAAACAGCGGGAATAAACAATGATTTGGAAGTAATACGCAGCAAAAAAACAAATGTTACAGCACAATAAAAATAATTGGTATGGTGGTTTAAGCGAAGTGGGGTAAACGCAGTATTCTTATCCATTTTTATAAATCTGATTGTTTTGATTTATCTACATTGTGAAGAAAATTTTATGTGCAATAAATCTTTTTTGTTTTTGCTCATTTTTTCTGTTTTGTTCTTCTCTTGCCATCAAACAAAAACGGCTTCAACCAAACCCGATGTACTGGCTGTCAACGTTGATTCGAGCATAAACCCGGCCGATGATTTTTTTGATTTTGCCAATGGCAAGTGGATCAAAAACAATCCCATTCCCGGCGATGAAAGTGGTTGGGGCTTGTTTCAGGTTATTCCAAACGAAACCTTGCAACGCCTGAAAGACATAAATGAAGAAATGGCCAAAACCAAACCTGCCAATGGAACCGCTGAACAAAAGATTGGTGACTTTTGGAAAGCAGCCAACGATACTGTAAAAATCGAACAGCTTGGTACCAAACCGTTGCAGCCTTATCTGGCAAAAATTGATTCGATACACGATGTCGCATCATTGCAAACCGTAATGGCGCAATTGGATGCGATGGGTGTTGGCGGTGCGGTTCAAATGTTTGTTGGGCAGGATGCTAAGAACAGCACGGCTCAGGTGTTGCAACTCTGGCAAACCGGTTTGGGCTTGCCGGAGCGTGAATTTTATTTTAAGATGGATAGTACATCGGTTGCGCTTCGCAATGCGTACATCAAAAACATCACCCAAAATTTAGTGTTGCTGGGTGAAGATTCGGCAAAAGCAAATACTTCGGCTAAAAATATTTTATCACTTGAAATAGCATTGGCAAAATCGAGCAAGAAAGTAGAAGATCTGCGCGACCCGTATGCCAATTATCATAAGTATGCGGCGAAAGATTTGTACAAGGTTTCTCCGCAAATTGAGTGGACTAACTACATGGCTATTTATGGTGTTGGCAAAGCAGATTCTGTAATTATTGGTCAACCCGATTATTACAAAGAAGCCGGCGCAATGTTGCATTCCGCTTCTTTGGATACATGGAAAGATTATTTGCGTTACCGGCTTGCCAACACATTTTCGCCTGCCTTGCCCGAGGCCTTTGGCAAAGCCGATTTTGAGTTCAACAAATTGTTTTCAGGCGCTACCGAAAGAAGAAGGAGATGGAAGCGAATTATTGGAAGCGAGCAAAATGTAATGGGCGAATTGCTGGGACAGGTTTATGTAAAAAAATATTTTGATGATAGTGCTAAAGCGCGCTATACAAAGCTGGTTGAAAATGTTCGTACAGCCTTGAAACAGCGCATCCAAAACCTGCCATGGATGGGCGATAGCACCAAACAAAAAGCGTTGGCAAAACTGGCTGTCGTAAATAAAAAAGTGGGCTATCCTGATAAGTGGAAAGATTTTTCTTCTATGCAAATTACGCCTGATAGTTATTTTCAAAACCTGGTGAATGCAAATATCTACTGGCACAATTTCAACATTAATAAATTAGGTAAACCGGTTGATAAAACAGAGTGGGGAATGTATCCACAAACCTACAATGCCTATTATGATCCGTCTAACAATGAAATTGTTTTGCCTGCTGCAGCGTTCATCGTTCCGGGTTATGCAGATAGCGAGTTGGATGATGCTGTTGTGTATGGCTACATGGCAGCTTCCACCATTGGCCATGAAATGACGCATGGCTTTGACGATGAAGGCCGGCAGTTTGATGCACAAGGCAATTTAAAAGAATGGTGGACCCGGCAGGATTCAGCAAAGTTTGCACAGCGCACTAAAGTGCTGGCAGATCAGTTTAGCAAGTATGTTGCGGTTGATACGTTTAAAATCAATGGCAAAGCCACATTGGGCGAAAACATTGCCGACTTAGGTGGTGTATTGTTGGGCTTTGATGCATTCAAATTAACCGATGAATACAAGAGGGGCGAGAAGATTGGCGGCTACACACCCACACAGCGTTTCTTTTTGGGCTATGCGTTAAGCTGGATGGAAAATGAACGTCCGCAGCAGGTGCGTACACAAGTGTTAACTGATGTGCATTCACCCTCAAAATTTCGCGTGTTAGGACCGTTAACGAATGTAGATGCGTTTTATGAAGCCTTCAATGTAAAGCCGGGAAACAAGATGTACACGCCAGATAGTTTGCGTGCAAGGATTTGGTGAGGATAGTGACGTTTGTTTTTGCACCAAAAATTCTGTCATAGGGAACGAAGCAGTCTGTGGGCAGCACAATTAACCAGAGTTAGTAAGCAGGATGAAATAATCGGTTCACTACTTACAAACAGCATTTACTATATAACACAGGTTGCTTCGTTCCCTGCCTACCGGCAGGCAGGCTCGCAAAGACGCACGATTACTGTTGGTACGGGCCTGATTTGTTTTTACTTCTTTTTATTATCAATTTTATTCGCCCTGAATAGCACCATTCTTTTTATCAAATCGAGTGGCATTGGTTCATGCAAAGGAAACTGCACCGAACCTTTAGCCCGTTTGTAATGCGATAGTTCTTCTTCAAATTCTTCAATGCCTTGCGGTGTTGGATAAAAGCCGATATGGTTTGTAAAGGCACCAAAATGCACAAGGTTTTTATTATTCAAAACAAAAGTGGGAATGCCGTATTTGATTGTCTCTTTTGTTCCAGGAGCCGTTTGTTGAATGGTGACTTTGATTTGCTGTAAAATGGCTTGCACTTCGGATGGAAATTGTTGGATGTACGCATCAATCGTAAGAGGCTGGTTCATGAATAGAAAATTTATTTTTATCAAGCAGTACTAAAATTTTTGTTTTATTTCTTTTGCCAGTACCAGTTCAGCATTTGTTTTTGCACTATTTTTTCGCTTGTTGTATCCTTCAATAGTTGTGTGTATGTCATTCGCTTTATATCTATGCAATATGTAACCAACAACCAGTATTTGTAATACTGAATTACTGTTCCGGTACCATCGCTAAACTGTATCCATCCATTGTTATTTGTTTGTTCAACCGCTAACAAACGGGTAATATCTTTCGAAACATCTTTTTCATCCGCTTCTTGTCTGGCTATGTATTCGGGATACCCCTCCCATTTCCAGTCAGCAATCTTTGCTATCGGGTTTGATTTCAACAATCCCAACTTGTCAAATTGCAAACAATGCGTCATTTCGTGCGCCAGTAATTGTGCTGCATTCCATTTATAACCATTCAGTTCAATCACATTGTTTTTATAATCCGCATTGCCCATCAAAACAACTTTATTGTACCATCCCCATGCAAACGCTTGTCCCCGTAAAGCCTTCATCCATTCCGGATATAACGAGCCATCGTGTAAACAAATTTGCAAATGCAACCGAGGATTGTAATAATCGCTTTTTTCAATCAGCTTCGTTGCTTTATCAAGACTACTGAACACTGAAGAGTCCAGCTTTGTGTTATGAAAAATGAAGTAATTTTTATAACTTGTTTTGTTAGCATAACTAAATGCAGGATGTAACAATAGCAAAAGTAAAAGCCCTATTATAAAAAGCATTGTTGCCAGTAATCGAAACAGCCATTGCTTTAATTTACTTTTCATCAGTGCAGTCTTTTAATAAGTTTTGAAATCGGTAATGAAAATAAAGAAATTATCATCAAAGTAAAACAGGTATTGCTTTTGCTTTGTTTTTGCTTAAAAATTATGGACAGCATTAACCAACAACAGCCGGAAGACAATTACAAAGACCTTTCGGGTGATGAAGCAACAAAGAAAATAAAAGAGCTTACGGACAGTGCAAAGACTTGCTTTTTCTGTACACACATTGAAGGAGGCAAACCCTTTTCTACACGACCGATGTCGGTACAAAAAGTTGATGATGAAGGCAATTTTTGGTTTTTGAGTGCAAACGATAGCCATAAGAACGAAGAATTGACAACAGACCATTCTGTGCAGTTGTTGTTTCAGGGTTCTTCTTACTCGGATTTTTTGAATATTTATGGAACTGCAACCCTTTCGCAAGACAAAGAAAAAATAAAAGAATTGTGGGAACCGATTTTAAAAACATGGTTTACCGAAGGGGAAGATGACCCGCGCATTTCGGTAATAAAAGTTGAACCGTCGGAAGGTTATTATTGGGACACGAAACACAATGGGGCCGTGGCTTTGGTAAAGCGTGTTGCCGGTGCTGTAATTGGGAAAACAATTGACGATTCGATTGAAGGAAAACTGAACGTTTGATTTTTTTACTGCGAAGACGTGGCGACGCAAAGTTTGCTTTCGCTCATTTTATTGCGTCTTTATGGCTTCGCAGTTTCTTTTTTCTTTAAAGATTTCAATTAAAATTTATAAAAACAACATGAGTACATTGGCAAATAAAGTGGCTTACATTACCGGAGGCAGTAAAGGCATTGGATTTGGAATTGCCCAAATTTTATTGAGCCAGGGAATGCGTGTTGCCATCACCAGCCGCAGCTTAGAAGCCGCACAAAAAGCAGCTAAACAAGTAAGTGAAGATGAAAGTAAAGTGTTGGCATTGCAATCGGATGTAAGTTCGATGGAATCGGAGAAGAAAGCAGTGCAGGCTGTGATTGATAAATTTGGTCAGTTGGATGTGTTGGTTGCTAATGCAGGCGTTGGTCATTTTTCTAATATCGAATCTTTGAAAGAAGAAGAATGGAAAGCTACCATTGACACCAATTTAACCGGCGTATTCAACAGTGTAAAAGCATGTTTGGATTCGTTGAAAAAAACGAAAGGTTATATCATTACCATTGCGTCGCTTGCGGGAACCAATTTCTTTACCAATGGCTCAGCTTACAATGCCAGTAAATTTGGTTTGGTTGGTTTTACACAAGCCATTATGCTCGACTTACGGCAACATGGAATTAAAGTTACCACCATTATGCCGGGCTCGGTGGCAACGCAATTTGGCGACCAGACACCAACTGAAAAAGATGCCTGGAAAATACAGCCGGAAGACATCGGACAAATGGTTGCTGATTTGTTGAACATGAATCCACGAACCTTGCCAAGTAAAGTGGAAGTGCGACCTACTGTACCAGGAAAATCATAATGAAAACGATTGACGCGTATAGCTCTTTATTTGTCGCGTTGATACATCATTCAATTGTTAACATTCACTGATGTTTGCATCACAAAACAATTACCATGGATACACAGAACAGAGAAGAAATTACCGTAGAAACGACTGTGAATGCGCCGGTTGAAAAAGTATGGGAATATTTTTCGTTACCGAGGCACATTATGCAATGGAACAATGCTTCGGATGATTGGTTCACGCCAAGTTCGGAAAACGATTTTAAAGAAGGAGGTAAGTTTGTCAATCGCATGGAAGCAAAAGATGGTTCGATGGGATTTGATTTTACCGGCACGTATCAAAAAATTGTTCAGAACGAATACATTGAATATACGATTACTGATGGACGAAGTGTAAAAATAAAATTTATGCCTGAAGGCGAGGGAACAAAAATTACTGAGAGCTTTGACGCTGAAAATTCCAATCCAATTGACATGCAGAAGAAGGGCTGGCAAAGCATCTTAGAAAATTTTAAAAAATATACGGAAAATAATTAACCTAAGCGTTTACAGTTCAAGGATTATAAAAAAACGAAGCCGTCCCTACACATTGGGACGGCTTTTGTGTTTGCACATATTATTGAAAGCACATTACTCTTTTGTTTTTTCTTCTACATTAATGTAATACAATCTTTCAATCGCCTCTTTTGTAAACAAAGAAATTTCTTGTCCATTAATCTTTGTTGTTTTCCATTGCGTAATTGGCTGGAGCTTTAGCATTGCGCCGGTGCTATCTTTTATCACAAGTGGCAAATTAAAATGGGCTACACAATTGGTATAACGATAAGTAGCTTCTTTTTTGTTTTTGCTCAAATAATACTCAAACGTTGCTATTTGCGTGGTGCGCAAGTATTGATCGAACACTTTGCTGTAATCAAAACCGGCTTGCTTACTGATGTAATTTTCGACTTGCTTTGTAGTAACGGTTTGATGATAAAATGTTTTGTTCAAACCGCGCAAAATGGCTCTGAATTTTTCATCATCATTCATGCTATGCCGGATGGCATGAAGCATGTTGCCACCTTTGTAATACATGTCGCCGCTGCCTTCCGCATTCACGCCATACGGCGCAATGATGGGCTTACTGTTTTGAATGTTTTTGCGTATGCCAACGTTGTATTCGTTGCCTGCTTCTTTGCCCCAATAAAACTCGGTAAACAGGGTTTCGCTGTAATTGGTAAAGCCTTCATGTATCCACATATCAGCTAAATCTTTTGAAGTAACATTATTGGCAAACCATTCATGCCCGCTTTCATGCACAATAATAAAATCCCATTTCAAGCCCCAGCCTGTGCCCGATAAATCTCTTCCTAAATAGCCGTTCATATACTTGTTGCCATAAGCCGTTGCACTTTGGTGTTCCATACCCAAATGCGGCGCATCCACCAGCTTATAACCATCTTCATAAAACGGGTAGGGACCCATCCAGTATTCAAAGGCTTTCAACATGCGGTTCACATCGGGCAAGCTGTGTTGTTTTGCTCGTTGCTCGTTATAATCCAATACCCAAAGGTTCACATCTAAATTGCCCCTCTCACCTTTATATACTTCTCCAAAATTCACATACTTGCCAATGTAAGGAACGATGAGATAATTGTTGATAGGGTTCACAACGCTCCATGTGTAAGACGTAGTGCTATCGTCGTTTTGATGCTTATTGGTAAGCCTTCCGTTACCAACCGCAACAAGGCTATCGGCAACGGTAATGGTAAGCGATGCACCGTTATCAGGCTCATCGCTTTGGTGGTCTTTACAAGGATACCAAACGCTGGCACCCAGGCCCTGACAGGCAACCGACATCCACGGCCTGCCCAGCGAATCTTTTGTCCAGATCCAGCCGCCATCCCAGGGTGGATGTACGGCTTCGCGAGGCTTTCCGTGATAGTAAATGGTGATGTTTTGTTTTGCTTCATTTTCTCCTTTCAATGTGTTTACCAAACATACGTTTTGGTCTTGCTTAAATGGCAATGATTGTTGGTGGTTGAATACAATGCTATCAACAATCATCGGTTGCTGCAAATCAATTTGCATCGTGTCGGGATGTTGTTTCTGAACCACTTTGTAAGTGATGGCATTACTACCCACAATGGTTTTGTCTTCATAGTTTGGTTGTACCGAAATATCATATCGAAGCACATCCCACCAGGTGCGGTTTGGGTTTAAGCTACCACGAAGTGTATCGGCATGAGTAAATGTTTTCTCTTGCTGTGCAAAGCCAACTGAAGTAATAAGAATGAACAAAACAAAAAGAAAGTTTTTCATTCGATAAAAGTAAGAAAGGTAGAAGAGATGGTTGTGTAAATTGGAGAGATGCTTTTTCTCTTTCATTCAGGCTGTGCTGCCCTTTTTCAGGTTCATACAATTCAGCTAAAAAAGATGTTTATAAACCCTCCCGAATTTATTTGCCTTTTTAAAAGCCGTTCCAGGTATTCTTTGTTATCGTTGGCGTGGCGTATAAATTGCGCCAGCACAATGCGATAGAAGTAAGCAAGCAACAGCAAGCACAGTAAAGTAATTACTGGCACGTTTTGGAGGAAGTAATGATCTAAAGCAACACAACCACCCAGCATCATCCAAAACGGCGGGAATAAAAACCAAAGCAGGTTTACAGTTGGTGGTTTGCATTTAACATGTACAATCGTTTGCGTACTTCTTTCTTCTATCATGCCGGTTAGCAGCAGTCCCATTGTTGTGCCCCGCATGGAATAATAGCTTTTTTTTAGCCGGAAGCCCGATGTGTCTACGTTGCCAATGTACTCTTTGTATTCGCCTTTAAACATTTCATCAGGGTTTACCGTTTGCATAAAACTGCGTCCGGGACGGGAAATGGATTGAAGCCTATCTGCTATCTCTGAAGCCGACAAATTGGTTTCAATATCAAAAAAATATATAAATCGCCAGTTCATATTTTGCAATCAAATTTTTTTCAACAAAGATAACACGACGAACAAATTGAGACAGATTAGATGGGATTGATTTCAGCACGAATGTAAACACAATGCCTGCAATAAAACTTACAGCAGTAATTAAAATGGATAGTCCGGTGATGGATGTACATATCCTGCAGGCTTAATTTATGATAGCACCAAAGCATCTTTCCTTAAATACGCTGCGATATTTATTTTTGCGGCTGCAACATCACTTCATGCAGCAAAACAAAATCATCATCATTACGGCGCCATCGGGTGCTGGCAAAACATCTATCACCCGCTTTATGTTGAATAAATATTCTTCATTGGCGTTTTCTGTTTCAGCTACCACGCGCAGCCCGCGTGGCAATGAACAGCATGGTGTGGATTATTATTTCATCAGCATTCCCGATTTTCAAAAGCACATCCGGCAAAACGATTTTGTGGAGTGGGAGATGGTGTATGAAGGCAAATATTATGGCACATTGAAAAGCGAAACGGAGCGCATTTGGAACGAAAACAAAACGCCTTTGCTTGACATTGATGTGCAGGGCGCAATTCACGTGCAGCAACAGTTTCCGGGTGCATCATTGTCCATTTTTATTAAGCCACCATCGGTTGATGTATTGCGCAAACGCTTGCAAAACCGTGGCACCGAAACAGAAGAAAGCATTGCTACAAGGCTTGGCAAAGCAGCTTATGAACTGTCATTCACCCATGCGTTTGATGCAGTGATTGTAAACGATGATTTTGAAATCGCCTGTACTGAAACTGAAGCGGTGATACAACAATTTTTGGGCGATACTTTTAAACAATAAAACCTGCCTTTGCCGGCAGGCAGCCACAGAATACAGGGACTTTGTGCACGGATTCACAAGATTGAATATTGAATAAATAAGATTGAATATTTCTTTGAATGATAATTGTTTTCTTTATCAATATCCCACAAATCTCAAATCTCTCATCTATCCCAGTTCAGACAATCATTTACCTTGACAAACAACGATATTTTATTTAAAGAATTTCTCGACAGCAAAGTGGCGCAATATAATGTGCCTTCTTTCATTCCTTACGATCCGATTTGCATTCCGCACTTGTTTTCAAAACATCAAGACATTGAAATTGCTGCGTTTTTTGCTGCCGTTTTTGCCTGGGGAAACCGTACAACTATCATTAATAAATCGCGTGAACTGATGAAAGGGATGGATGATGCGCCACACGATTTTGTATTGCATCATACCACTAACGATTTGAATGCTTTGCTTCGATTTAAACATCGTACATTCAATGCTACTGATTTATTGTATTTCATTCAATTCTTACATCATCATTATCAAAATCACAACAGCTTGGAAGCCGCATTCACACTGCATTTGAGTGATGTTGGAGAAAATACAATTGAACAAGCGCTGATTTGTTTTCGCCATTATTTTTTTTCGTTGGAAGAGGCTCCCGTTCGCACCAAAAAGCATATTGCTACGCCTGAAAAAGGCTCGAACTGTAAACGCCTGAATATGTTTTTGAGATGGATGGTTAGGAAAGACAATTGCGGTGTTGATTTTGGTATGTGGAACGAACTAAAACCATCACAATTGATTTGCCCCGTAGATGTGCATGTTGCGCGGGTGGCAAGGCGATTCAATCTTTTACAGCGAACCCAGACCGATTGGAAAGCGGCGGTTGAACTCACTGAATACCTGCGCAGTTTGGATGCTGATGATCCGGTGAAATATGATTTTGCCCTGTTTGGTTTGGGTGTGATTGAAAAATATTAAGGAAAGAAACAAGATACAAGGTTAAAGATGTAATAAACAAGAAGTAAGTAACAAGAATTGAAGAGTAAGGTTCGATAGAAAACAAAGCCTTTAGAATTGCCTGAATTTAATAAAGTTTCTTTATGTTAGTGCTTTATTTTGTGTTTTGAAGGTCAACAAAAACAACAGCTCTTATGAAACTCGCTTCTCTCATTGCACAACATTTAATTGATGCTCATGAAGGTAATAACTGGACGGAAGTTAGTATTGCCGATGTGTTGAAAGATGTAACATTAGAAGAAGCTATCACACTTACTGCTGCTTCGCCTAATACCATTGCTTCCTTACTTCACCATCTTACTTATTGGAACCGTGTAATGGTGCAACGCATAGCGGGAAACGAGGTTGTTATTGATGAATACAATGGCTTTGCTTTGCCTCCTTTGCAAACTGAAGACGACTGGCTTCAACTAAAAATTGATAACAATCTTTCATCGCATGAACTGGCAGTTGCTATGATTCATTTTGATGATGCCAAACTAGAGGAACCTTTAGTAAACGGCGGTTCATCGGCTTATAAAAACATGCAAGGTGCGGTGGAGCATGTGCATTATCATTTGGGGCAAATGATGGTCTTAAAAAAGGGGATAAAAACAAAAGAGGAGCTGCTTAGATAGCTCCTCTTTTGTTTTTATCCCCTTTTTTAGTTCACCTTTCTATCCAAAATCACTACCGGTGCTTTTTCAGGTTTTGTTGCTGTTGACTGTACAAACAACTTTGCATTTGCTTTTGCCGGATCACCCTGATAAACCCATGTAATGTTGGTAATGTATTTAGTAAACACTTTTGAAACATCCTGCGGCGTTAGCTTTTTCAAATCCTCATTCATTGTTAATGACCGGCGCCAGTTGTTGTGCAACACTTCATTGGCTACCAGCGAAGAAGCCTGCGCATCATTGGTTTCCTGCTTGTAAAAGAAAGAAGTTACATATGTTGTTTTCATGTTTTTTACTTCTTCCGGTGTAAAGCCTTCTCTTTTTGTTTTGTCAATCAACTTTGTCATCACACCAATGTATTTGTTAGGATCGGTGGTGGAAACTACAATGTTAGAAGAAGGCGATGCACCACCATCAAAATAAGTGTAAGGTGCATACGACAAGCCATTGTTGGTTCTCACTTCTAAAAACTGCCGATCGTAAAAAATGCGCATAGCCAACTGAAACGCATTGTAATCTTTTGTGCCGGGCAAAGGTGCACCCGTAACACCTTGAATGTAGTTGGTGGCAAGCTCTTTCTTTTGCGATACAAAACTGTTTTGCGTTGGTATGTATGTTGTTTTTGCCAGAATAAACGCTTTGCCTTGCGGAACATTTTCGAGCATCGAATTGATCTTATCTTTCAATGTTGTGCTGTCAATATCGCCAACCACCACTATCGCCATTCTCCCTTTGGTAAGAATGGATTGATAATAATTTTTGGTTTCATCAGCCGTCAATTTATTCACTGTTGCTTCTGATCCTTCGGGCGATTTTGCATAATTCTTTCCTTTAAAGGCTGTTTCTTTTGCCATTTTTTCTATCGCATAATCGGGCTGCGATGCCTGCGCATGAAGATTGTTGATAGCATCTTGTTTAATGCGGTCAAACTCTTTCACATCGAAGCGAGGCTTTGTTAACGCATCGGATAAAATGGCCACACAGTATCAAAATCGCTTTTTATGCAGTTCATAGCAAAGGAAGAGTAGTCCATGCCTGCATTGCCGTACACTTGTGCGCTCACTTTATCCAATTTGTTTTTAAAGCTATTTTTATCATCGTTAGCAGTACCGCATTCTGTGAGTGCACTCATAGCAAGGCTTTCAATTCCTGCTTTATCAGCACTATAATTCTGCACACCGCCTTTTAATACGGTTCGTACAACAACAATATCGTTACCACTGGGCTGCACAATTATTTTTACACCATTTACATTCATCTCATACGGCTGTGCCGTTTGTGAAAATGCATAATTATGCAAGCCAAAAAATAGGGTAAAACCAAATGTGTATTTGAAAAGAAAAGTTCTCATACAATGATTTTTATAAAGGATGAATTATGGTTTAAAAAATTGAGCAGTATTTGCGCTTTTATTCATAACAGGACTGATAATCATGCCCGCTACATAAGGCTTTCCGGCGATGTATTTAGTGATGTACGATTGAATATCCTCGCGGGTTATTTTTGAGCAGTTATCAATATAATTGGTGCCAAAACCAAGCGATGCGCTGCACCACCAATAGGTAGCCTGGCTGGCTAAGGAGGATGGCTTTTCCATTTGCCGGATGTAATTGCGGCGCATTACATCCTTTGCAGTTTGCAACTGTTCATTTGTAAAATAATCAGGCTGGTTCCATGCCGCAATCTGCTTATCCACTTCCTCCTTGCATTCTTTTAATTTGTTGGGATTGGGTATTAAAAAGATGTTGATAGGACCCACATGACTCAATGTTTGATAACTAACAGATGCAGTTGTTGCCAAACCTTTATCCACCAATGCCTGCTGCCATTGAGAAGAATTTAAGCCGAGTATGGTAGAGAATACATCCGCTGCTATAGCAGCCGCCGAATCGTGCGGATAATCGGGACCTTGCCACCAATACATTTCGTAAGGCGTTTGTGCAATGGTTGATTCTTTTATAAAATAATCGGTTTTGGCAAGCGGTGCAAAATCGGGTATCGGATATTTGGTTTGCGGATCGAAGCCGCTGCTTTCCCAATCGCCATAAATGCTTTGGGCAAGCGCAAAGGCATCATCGTGTTTAACATCACCGTCAATAACCAGAATTGAGTTATTGGGCACATAATATTTGCCTTTGATAACCATCATCTTTTCAGGCGTTGCCGTGTTGATGACATTGTGATCGCCAATCGGATTTTTTCTCGTTATTAAATCACCCCACAATTTCTTTTGGCAGGCATACCAAAGCTGAAAGCCCGGATCGCTTTCTGCCCGCTGAAATTCACCATCCACCACAGGTCTTTCTTTCTGCATGTCTTCTACGCGGTAAATGGGAAACCGGATGCAGGCATTCATAAATTTCAAACCCGCTTCCAGGCTGTCTTTATCAAACGTAAAAAAATAATTTACTCTTTCTTCTCCGGTGGTTCCGTTCCAGATGGCGCCCAGCTCCTGCGTTCGTTTCAGGAGCTTTTCCTGCGAAGGATAATCGCGGTTGGCTTTAAAAAACATGTGCTCAAACAAATGCGAAAGCCCGCTGTATTCAGGACCTTCGGTGTAGGCACCGTTCTTCACTGCAATCTCAATGGTAGCAAGCGGTACTTTGTTGTTTTCAATTACCAAAACCTCAAGTCCGTTGTTCATTTTCTTCCAGAAATAATTGGCGGGCAATTGTGGCTGCGCAAACGCTGCAAAGGGAAGGAACAGCAATAACCATTTACAAAATTTCATAGTGGTATCGTTATCAGTTTTGTTGATGAAGTAAATTAAAGGTATGCCGTCTAAACAATATTCTGCAATTATTTAATCGGTTGTATTGCTTTGTGTATGGTCGGCATTTTTTATTTGTTTAATTACTCCTTGTGCCAAGGCAGGTTCATAACCTTTTTGCAAAAGATAACTCATGGCTTTCGCTTGTTTGGTTATGTAATGCTCGCCTTGTAATTGCTTCCATTTGGTTTCAGCAAGCCGTTGCAGCGTAAGACTGTAATCTGCATCTGGTATGGCTTTCAGCGCTTTGTTGATGTTGTATGAGCTTACTCCTTTTTGCCGAAGCTCATACACAATCTTAATTTTGCCCCAGCTTTTCATCCTGAATTTTCCACCGGCAAACAATTCGGCAAAACGTTCTTCATTCAGATAGTCTTCTTCAATGGCTTTCGATAGCAATTCTTCTACTTCAGTTTTATATAAACCAAAGCCATACAGCTTTTGTTTTACTTCGCTGTGGCTGCGTTCCTGATAAGCGCAATAATGCTTTAGCTTTTGCCAGGCTTGTTCTTTGGTCAAACGTTTTGAAATCATTGTAAAATATAACTCTTTAAAGATAAAGCATTCGTTGTTTTTGCTACTTATCAAAGTAAAGTTTAACAACCTTCCTTTCTTTATTTTTACCGCATGTTGTTGCAACAATTTAAAGCCAATTGGAAGAAGAATTTCAGTCATCTGTCGCCTGCTAACTGTCTTCTTCTCGTCGCTGTAAGTGGTGGGATGGACAGCGTTGTATTGGTGCATCTGCTTTCTCAATGCGGGTTTTCTTTTTCTATTGCGCATTGCAATTTTATGTTACGTGCTGAGGAAAGTGAGCGCGATGAAGTTTTTGTAAAGATGTTATCAGAGCAATACAATAAACCTTTTTTTGTAAAACGATTCGATACAAAAAATTATACAAAAACAAATAAGCTATCCACGCAGGAAGCCGCGCGGAAGCTGCGCTACGATTGGTTTTCAGAAATTATCACATCGGATTCATTCACTGTCAACTGTCAACCATCAACTGTCAACTTTATCGTTACAGCACATCATGCGAATGATAATATTGAAACGTTACTGATTAACTTTTTTCGTGGCACAGGCATCAGTGGTTTGCACGGTATTCTTCCAAAGCAAAACAACCTCATTCGTCCGCTCCTTTTTGCGAAGCGGGAAGCCATTGAAAGCTATGCAAAACAAAACGGTTTGCAATGGGTAGAAGATTCATCTAATGCAACGGATAACTATACGCGCAACTTTTTTCGGCATCGCCTGTTGCCGTTGGTGAAAGAAGCATTTGTAAATGTTGAAGACAATTTGCTCAACAACATGCAACGCTTTTCCGATGCAGAAGTTTTGTATCAGCAGGCAATACAAGCGCATAAGAAAAAGTTGATAAAAGCCAACGGCAATGAAGTGCAGATTCCTGTTTTGCTATTGCAAAAATCGCAGCCTTTAGCAACGGTAATTTGGGAGATGATCAAAGAATATCATTTCACTTCATCACAAATAATGGATGTACAAAATTTGTTAGAAGCAGAGAATGGAAAGTATGTTGCTTCGCCCACGCATCGCGTCATTAAAAACCGCGCATGGCTTATCGTTTCGCCGTTACAAACAGAAGAGGCGCAACATATTTTGATTGAAGAGAAGGACAAAAAAGTGGCGTTTCCAAACGGTGAGCTTTTACTCAAACAACTGTCAACTGTCAACCATCATCAGCCATCAACCAATAACAATATTGCAACGCTTGATGCAAAAGAAATCCAGTATCCCTTGTTGCTTCGCAAATGGAAACAGGGCGATTATTTTTATCCGTTAGGAATGAGCAACCTGCCTGCCGGCAAGGCAGGAAAAAAGAAGCTGAGCAAGTTTTTTATTGACAACAAATTATCGAAAACAGAAAAGGAAAATGTGTGGGTGTTGGAAATGAACAAAAAGATAATCTGGGTGATTGGCTATCGCATTGATGATCGTTTTAAAATAAAAAAAGACACCCAAAATGTGTTGCTTATTGAAATGAAATAAAATGGGTAAAACCAAAAGCTATTTCCTCAGTCTTTCTAACTTCCCGACTTGCAGTCTTTCCGTCTCTCTTAAAAACTATTGATTCGGCGATTTCGCTGCTACCGTTAAGCTTTGTAGGTGCGCCAGCGTTTCCCGCACATCTTTGCTTGTATAGAATTTATATACTTCGGGCGCTTTGTCGCCGGTTTGTTCCAAGGTAGTTAATGAATTAAAAGGGCCTACCAATGTTGCATCCATGTTGTCGGTAATTTTTACGGCTTTGCCAGGGAGAATATAAAACGTTTTGTTGGCTGCGCTGGCATTGCCTTGCAGCAGTTGTTGCAAAGAATCTATGCTGTGTTTAATGCTTTCCTGCGTAATGGTTTTGCTTTGTGCAGAAGGCGCGTTGTAAGCCTGGTAACTGCCAATCATCGTATCAACTTTTGTATTCAACACATAATAACCATTCGAGGGAATATCAACCGGATTTTTTCCATTGTCGGTGGTTACTTGCAAAGTAATGCTGCCTGCATCTGTCAACTCAACCGTTTGTTCTTCGTGGCTCGTGCCGCCACTCGGAACGTTGATTGTTTTTGCGGCTTTATCAATCGTGGCTTTGCCTTTCGACATCACCAGAATTTTTTTTGTAACAGCATGGTTGCAGGAAGCCAATAATAAAAAAGCGGCAAAACCAAAAAGTATCGTTTTCATAAAAGTTGATTGTGATGAATCTGTGTTGATTTGTAAAAATAATTTGAACCACGAAGACAAGAAGTAATGAAGTTGCACTAAGTATTTTTTAGTGAACTTTCCTACTCTTTCTGTCTTTGTGGTTCAAATCCTGGTTTTCAGAAATCTATTTCTTAGCCGAAGCATACTGTTCAGCCACTTTTGCCCAATCAATCACATTCCAGAACGCAGCCAGATATTCAGGTCGGCGGTTTTGATATTTAAGGTAATACGCATGTTCCCACACATCAACACCTAATATCGGCGTGCCTTTTACTTCTGCAACATCCATCAACGGATTGTCCTGGTTGGGTGTTGAGGTTACTTCCAACTTGCCATCTTTCACAATCAGCCATGCCCAGCCGCTTCCAAAACGCGTGGTAGCAGCCGTATTGAATTTTTCTTTGAACGTATCAAACGAACCAAATGCACTGTTGATGGCATCGGCCAGTTCGCCGGTGGGCTGGTTGGCGCCGTTCACAGCTAAAATGTTCCAAAAGAAGGAATGGTTCCAATGGCCGCCGCCATTGTTGCGAACGGCTGGCGAAATGGTGCCTGCATTTTTAACTATTTCTTCCAAACTTTTGTTTTCATTGGGCGTACCGGCAAGGGCTTTATTCAAATTATCAACATAAGCCTGGTGATGTTTGTCGTGGTGAATGGTCATGGTTTGTGCATCAATGTATGGTTCCAACGCATTGGGTGCATACGGCAGAGGCGGTAATGTAAATGCCATAAAGAAATGGTGTTTTAAAATGATAAAATAATAGGGGCAAAGGTAAGAAGAGATGTGAGATGTACGATGTGTAGGGAAGATGTTCCGCTTTGCGAAAGTTTATCAGTGTTTTGTGTTTTGGATTTTGATGGTTCTTTTGTCAGCAGAAATGCTCCTATACTTTTGGTCATGTGTCGCAATGGGGTCTTCATAGCCAGGGTTTATGTGTGTTGGCGTCAGACCTCGCGGTTTGTTTTTGCATGTATTTTTGAGGAAAGGAACTATTTTGGTATAGAGGTTTTTATTTACCGCAGGGTCTCATCCTATCGCTCAAGTCCTTGCTAATAAAGACCCCGCTGCGATGTAAAATGCTCTATTTTATTTAGTTACCAGAAATTGTAATTGCCTGTTTAAAACTCAGTACAGGCTTTTCATTATAAGCATCAACAATCATTTCCGATTGAAACCAGGTATAAGCTGGTCCGCCAGGTAATTTGTTATAGTTGTTATTGAGAAAGTCACGCTTCGATTGTCCTGCCGGAACAGGGCTTGGGATATGGGCTATAAATCCCTTAAATACGTTAAGTTGGAAATTCATCAATGTTGTGTCCTGCTCTCGCCAAAATGCAGTTGCAATGCGATTAGCAGCCATCTCTTCATCATAGGGCAATGCCGTTTGATGTTGACAGGCTCTCCACCAATGTCCAAGCTCATGAATAAAAATCCATTCATGAGTGCCTTTTTCAAAAACATCTTCAGGTGTTTCTCCATTTCCCATTTGACTCGCAAGTGATTCAAATAGACCTTTTGCTTCTGACGGAAGCGTTTTCCAGTCCGTTGTATGCAATATATTTTCTGCACTGTCATAATTCCCAAAAGAGCGTGGGTTGTCAAGAACTATTTTAGGCGATGGTAAACCTGGGTTGAAACCTAAGGCTTTAATCTGATTAATAAAACTGTCACGCAATGCGGTCAATTTTTGCAAAGTAGCGTCATTCGACTGTGCATTTAAGTTCAAAGGGAAAAAAATAATAATTGCTACACATGCAATCAAAGTTTTATACTGTATTGTCTTCATTTTATTATTTTATTTTATGGTATCATGTTATTTCCTATAGCAGCCAATTCAAAAATATGCGCAACTTTTCACTCAGCAGAATCCGCGTACAATTGGCACAATTGCCTTATAACAAATCACAATAAAAATTTGCGCAAAAACAAAAGCCTGCGCCAATACAATTTCCCCGAATTTATATTGTTGTCATTGCTTACAAAAGAAACTGCAACAGTCGGCTTACAAACCAACGATTGCAGATTTACCCTTCTTCACTTTGACAAGTTGTATCGTTGATGCAAAAGCAACCTCAAACAAGCAATGAAAAATATCTTCAACCCACTTATTTTTACAACATGAAAAAGCAGAACTTCAACAACCATGTAAGGTTTCATGCACCTTATCATTTCATTTTATTACCGCTGTTATTAATTTGCATTGGCATTTGTGTGTATCAAATTTTTCATTCGCACTTTCAACAGGTGTTTTACATCTGGATAACCATTGTGCTTCTGTTCCAGTTTCTGATGGTTTTTCTTATGAGACAGCATTACTCATTAAACAATCAAAACCGTATTGTAAGATTAGAAATGCGCTTGCGGTATTATCAGCTTACCGGCAACAGGTTTGAACCTTTGGAAAAACGGCTCAAATTCAGTCAGATTGCTTCTTTGCGCTTTGCGTCAGATGAAGAACTGATACCGTTAACAGAACGTGCTGTAAATGAAAAGCTATCTCCAAAGGACATCAAGAAATCCATTGTTCACTGGCAGGGCGATTACATGCGGGTTTAAATAAGATTGCCTTTTGTAAAGTTTGTTTTTGCACAATTTTTTGCGATTCAATACAAATTGAAAAGCATCAAAGTACTGATTGAATACCTTTTTGGTTTGTAATTATTGGCAAAGTAAAACTAAACGTAGAGCCTTTGTTTTCTTCGCTCTCCACCCACAAACTGCCGTGGTGTTTTTCGATAATTTGCTCACTAACGTACAAGCCAATACCCATTCCCGAAAACCTGTGTTGTATATCGTGTACGCGGTAAAAACGCTCAAATATTTTTTTATATTCTTCCTGTTTGATGCCAACGCCATAATCAGTAACCGATACTTTTATAAAGTTGCTTACTAAGCTTACACGAACCAATATTTCATCAGAATCAGGTGAATATTTAATGGCATTCGTAAGCAGGTTAATCAGCACCTGCTCAAGCCGTTGCGGATCGCCATAGTAGCGCAATCCGGTTACACCCTCCATTTTGATTTGGTGTATTTTGGTAGTGGCTTGAACAATTTCTATACAATCGCTGACCATCTTGTCAAAATCAAATTGCTCATAATGCAGTTGTACTTTACCCGCCTGAACTTTTGAAGCATCCAATAAATCAACAATCAATCTATTTAGTTTATCTATACTGCTAACCGATCTTTGGAGCAGGCTTTTTACTTTCTCATTCGCATCATCATGAAACATCATTTCTATTATCTGCATGTATCCTTTTATGGTAGTGAGCGGCGTTTTGAGTTCATGACTGGCAATGCTTAAAAAATCGTCTTTGTTCATTTCCCTTCTCTTTCTTTCCGTTTGATCTTCTATCGTTAGTAAAATACGGTCACTGTAAATACCTGTTGTTTCAATGCGCCTGGCAGATAGCAAAAAGCTTTGTTTCCCAACAGATGTAAATTCACCATTTACCTCAAAGTTTTCAAATGGTATGTTTAGTGGAAGCACAATTTCAAATGCTCTTCTCAATTCGGGCAGGTGCCAGTTCTTATCATCCAAATCAAAAAACAATTTGCCGATTACGTCGTCTTCGCTGGTACAGAATGTTTTATAAAAAGAGGCGTTGGCACTGATTACCACGAAGTCTTTATCAAGCACCAAAAGGCTTTGCTGCAAGCTTTGTACAATAGCAGTTAAATACTCTTCTGTTTCGTTTAAGTAACTTGCTTTTTCACGGATTCTTTTTTCCAGAGTATCCTTTTCTTTTTGCAGAACGGCTTCTGCTTTTTTGCGTTCAGTTACATCGTTTTGCACTCCGATATAATGCGTAATCACATTCTCATCATTGGTGATGGGAGCCATGTACAACTCATTCCAAAACAAGGAGCCGTTTTTTCGGTAGTTTCTTAATTCAATTCTGCAACTTCTTCCCCTTTCAATGGCATCAAGCAGTTCAAAACGAGCGTTTTGATTTCTATCGTTGCCTTGTAAAAACCGACAGTTCTTTCCTATAATTTCACTCCGGTTATATCCGGTCATATTCTCAAAAGCTTCATTGCAAAAAATGATGGGATTATCGGGCTGTTGATTGTCGGTAATGATGACGCCTGATGTGGATGAATGCAAGGCGGCCGTTAGCAAATGAAAATCTTTTTCAACCGATTGGTTTGATATATAAAAAGCGTTTTCGTCCATTGTTGTCCATTTCTGTTCGTAAAGGCTGTATTTGGTTTCATTCAAAAATTCAGCCATTTGTAAGTGTATTATTACAACTTCATTTTTATTCCAATGAATAAGAATAGTTTGCAAATGCAATAAAATTTGTTGCCCATAAACACCCTGTCGTTTATTTTCACCCAATCATTTCAACAACACAATTTATGAGATATGCTTTTGTTTTTGCCGCTTTTTTATTGTGTTTCGCATCTCACTCGCAGCCTCTTTCGCCTGAGCAATTTTTGGGTTATAAAATAGGAACACACTACACGCCCACTTATGAAGTAGATGACTATTTCAAAGCTGTAGCAGCCGCCAAACCTTCGATGGTTAGGGTTGAAAAATACGGCGAAACCAACGAGCGGCGCGAGCTGATGCTGGCGTATATTGCTACGCCTGAGAACCTGCAAAAGCTTGATGCGATTCGTAAAAACAATCTTCGTTTGTCCGGCTCATTGCAGGATGGTGTGGCTGCGCAAACAGCCAACGTTCCAGCCATTGTTTGGTTGAGTTATAATGTACATGGCAACGAAACATCATCGTCAGAAGCGGCTATGCTAACCTTATTTGCGTTGGTAGATGATAACAACACACAAACGAAACAATGGTTAAAAAATACGGTTGTTATCATAGATCCTTGTGTAAACCCTGATGGCAGAGACCGATACATCAACTGGTTTAATTCGGTAGTAGGTGCAAACTACAACGTGGCTTCGCAGGCAAGAGAACATCACGAACCCTGGCCTGGCGGAAGAAGCAATCATTATTACTTTGATTTGAACCGCGACTGGGCATGGCAAACACAAATCGAAACTGCACAGCGCATGAAAAAATACAACGAATGGCTGCCACAAGTTCATGTAGATTATCACGAGCAGGGATACAATGCCCCTTATTATTTTGCGCCTGCTGCAGAGCCTTATCATCAGGCTATAACGCAATGGCAGCGCGACTTCCAGGTAACAATCGGTAAAAACAATGCTAAGTATTTTGATGCCAACGGCTGGCTGTATTTTACCAAACAGATATTTGATTTGTTGTATCCTTCTTATGGTGATACTTACCCCATGTACAACGGCGCCATTGGTATGACGTTCGAGCAAGGCGGTATCGGTTCAGGGCTCGGTGTGAAGAAGGAAGACGGCGATACATTAACGTTAGCAGATCGTGCATTACATCATTTCACTACGGCCATGTCAACCCTCGAAATGGCTTCGGCAAACAGAGATAAACTCATTAGCGAATACAAGAAGTTTTTTGCCGATGCTGCTAACGCTGTGAATGCGCCTTATAAAACGTATGTGCTTACAGATTCCGATAAAAACAAACTGGCTGCTGTGGCTCAGTTGCTCAACAACAATGGCATTCAATATGGCATCACATTAAACAAAAATTTTAAAGGCTTTAATTACTTAACCGGCAAAGATGAAGAGTATGCTGATGAAGGTTATCAATTAGCTGTATCGGCTTATCAGCCGCGGGGTACACTGGTTAGAGTTCTGTTTGAACCCAAAAGTTTTTTGAACGATTCTGCAACGTATGATATTACTGCATGGTCGTTGCCGTATGTGTTCAATGTAAAAGCGTATGGCGTAAAGGAAAAACTGCCTGTGCAAACGGCGGCTGCTGCGGCTTCCATCACCCCGGTGCAAAGCAGTTATGCCGTTATCATTCCTTACACTTCATTCAATAGCAGTAAAGTGCTGGCTTATTTGTTATCTCACAATGTAAAAGTTCGATACAGCGATAAAGCGTTTACTTACAACAAAAAGAACTATGACGCAGGAACACTGATTGTGTTACGCGGCAACAACGTTGCTAACTGGAATGCCGTTGTAAATAAAGCTTGCGATACATTTAATGTTCAGGCAGATGATGCGCAAACCGGTTTCGTTGAGAAAGGTTACGATTTTGGTTCTGAGAATGTACATTTTATCCGGCCACCAAAAATAGCGCTGATAACAGGGTCGCAAACATCGTCTCTGGGTGCAGGTGAAGTATGGCATTTCTTTGAGCAATCGCTCCATTATCCTATTACTTTGATCAATGCTGATGAGTTAAACTATATCAATCTGAATGAATACAACGTGATTATTTTTCCGGATGGCAACTATAAAATACTGGATGATAATTCACTCACAGAAAAACTAAAAACTTTTGTAAGAACAGGCGGCAACCTCATTGCGATGCAGGATGCGGTGTTGCAAATGGCAGGTGGCGACTGGTATATCAAACAAAAAGAAGACAAAGGGGATTCATCAACCGACAGCTCGTATGCTTTATTGAAAAAGTATGGCGAACGGGAGCAGAATGATCTCACCACCTTTGTTCCCGGAACCATTTATAAGTTAGACATTGATAACACACATCCGTTAGCGTATGGTTATTCTGATTATTATTACTCCTTAAAACAAGATAAAAACGTGTACTCGTTTTTAAAAGATGGCTGGAATGTAGGCGTGTTAAAAAAGAACAATTACGTAGCCGGTTTTGTGGGCAGCAAAGCAAAGCCGCAAATCAAGGATGGCGTTGTGTTTGGCGTGCAGGATGTGGGAAGAGGGCACATTGTTTTTATGGCTGATGATCCCATGTTCCGGGCGTTTTGGGAAGGCGGGAAACTCTTGTTTACAAACGCTGTTTTTATGGTTGGACAATGAACCATTTTTACAATAAAAAATCCTGCAGATAAAATTTATCTGCAGGATTTTTTATTGTATCGGACAATGAAATTACGCATTTCTGTCTTCCTTGTCGTGCCCCAACTGTTTTACCAGTTTGTTGTAAATGCCGAGCAATAAAAACGGTGCTGCCCACTGACCCACAAATAAGCTTTCTTTCTTTTTTGTAGTGAATTGCAAAATAGCGGATGCTGCCATCGAGCCAAAAGCTGCCCAAAGGAAAACGTCGGAAGGAATTTTTGCAGTTTGCTCTTCAATGGTTTTAGCAACGGGGCCTTCTTTGTGTTCTGAATTGAAATCGGTGTTCATAATCTTTGTTTTCATTCCAAATTCAAGTTTCTTGCCAAAGAAATTGGCACAAATTATTTTTCCTTTTTTCGGCTGTTATAAACACATTGAATACCTGTACTTTTGAAACATGCAGTTTAGTTTTTCGTACGATAAAAAGAAGGTCATTCAGGGCTTGCGATATCACTTCATTACACGAAAGGAAATCCGCATTTTAATTATACTGGTAAATGTGTTTGCCATTCTTTCGGCTTTTTTGTTTTACACAAAAAAAATACGTCCCGAACCGTTTTTGTTAAGCAGTGTGCTTTGGTTGTTTTTGATGATTAGCTTTTGGTACTTGCTGCCCTATACCATTTACCGGCGTTCGGTTACTTTTAAAGAAAGCTTTACCATTTTCTTTTTTGAACGGCAGGTGCGTTTGAAAAACGCAAGAGGTTATGTAGATTGGAACTGGAGCGATTTTCAATTGTTTTTTGAAAGTCCTAATTTTTTTCACCTATATTTTTCTACGCGTTCTTTTTTTCTTTTGCCAAAAGAAAACTTAGATGCGGCATCGGTACAAGCTTTACGAACGTTGTTGAACAATCATATCAAAAGGAAATAGTTGTGAGGTACGAGCTATTAGCTTCAAGTTAAAAAAGTGGCAAAAACAAACTTGTTTACAACTCGTGGCTCGCAGCTTACTAACACAACTCCTTCTCCATTTTATAATGCGGAAGTGATACTTCCATAAATTCTTGTCCTGTTTTTTTATAGCCTAATTTTTCATAAAAACCAATGGCGGTTTTTCGGGCGTGCATACAAATTTTTGTAAAGCCTCTGTCTCTTGCAATGTTCTCTGCAAACTGCATTAAACACTTGCCAATGCCATTCCTTTGCAAGCCCTGCCACACAGCCATTTGCCGCAGTCTTACTTCATTGGGGCCTGCTTTGGTAAGCAGACAGCAACCTTCTAAATGTCCGTCGTCAAAACAGCCAATCAAAATATCATCCTTTTCTTTTTCCAATTCTTCGGGCAAAAATTCGAGGCCTAATGGTTTTCGCAAAATGTCATACCGCAATTTCACCATTTCGGTGTATTGAGGCGAGCCGTGGTCAATGATTTTAAGAGCCATAGCCGATGTGATTTAATTAGTACATGAAGCAAGTTGAGAACCGAAAACAGGATGCTGCGTGTATGCAATCGTTTGTGATATGGAATTGCAGCGTTTCAAAATTACAGCGTTTATTTTATTTTTCTGCAAGCGAATGTAACCAATTTCAATAGCCTTGCTTTCCTGCCACAAACATTTGCAATGTGTGTGATAGTGAATTGCTGTTTGGTATTAAAAAGTTATGAGTTGAAATAGGAGTGAGTATGAAAAATGAGCGAAAACAAAAGAGAACCCAAACAACCTTTGTAACCCGCAAAAAAACAAAGCAGTTCATTGTTGATTGAACAAAAAACATATTTTTGCCGCCGTAACTAAAAATATTTACAATGTCAGACATCGCAACAAGAGTTAAAAAAATCATTGTTGACAAATTAGGCGTAGATGAAGCCGAAGTAACCAATGAAGCATCATTCACCAACGATTTAGGCGCCGATTCACTGGATACGGTTGAATTGATTATGGAATTTGAAAAAGAGTTTAATATTTCAATTCCCGACGAGCAGGCTGAAACTATCACCACCGTGGGTCAGGCAGTTACTTATTTGGAAGAACACGCAAAATAAGCACTGACAGCAACTTTACTCACATAACACTCGAATCCGCCTTTGTTCAACTTTTTACAAGCGTGCAAAGGCGGATTTATTTCATTCATAAAAACAGCTTTGCACATGCAATTAAAAAGAGTAGTGGTTACAGGCCTGGGTGCGCTTACGCCGCTTGGCAACACAGTAACCGATTACTGGAATGGCTTGCAGAACGGCGTTTCGGGAGCTGACTACATTACGCAGTTTGATGCTTCCAAATTTAAAACCCGCTTTGCGTGCGAAGTAAAAGGCTTTGAACCTACGCATTTTTTAGAAAGAAAAGAAGCCCGTAAAATTGACCGCTTTACACAACTTGCGCTGGCCGCCTCCGATATGGCAATGGAAGATGCAGGATTGAATAAAGACAACATTGACCCTGATAGAATTGGTGTTGTCTTTGCCAGCGGTATAGGTGGAATTTTGACATTTCAGCAAGAAGTTATAGATTTTGCAAAAGGCAACGGCACACCCCGCTTCAATCCTTTCTTCATACCTAAAATGATATTGGACATTGCTGCAGGCCAAATTTCAATGCGGCACAATTTGCGGGGTCCCAACTTTGCTGTGGTAAGTGCTTGCGCCAGCAGTACCAATGCCATTATTGAAGCTTTTAATTTACTGCGTCTGGGCAAAGCTGATATTATCCTTTCCGGCGGTAGTGAAGCGGTGATTTGTGAAGCCGGCGTTGGTGGCTTTAACGCCATGAAAGCAATGAGCGAACGCAATGATGACCCCAAGACGGCAAGCCGCCCGTATGATAAAGACCGTGATGGTTTTGTGATGGGAGAAGCCGCTGCTGTGTTGGTTTTGGAAACGCTGGAACATGCACAGGCACGTGGCGCTAAAATTTATTGCGAGATTGGCGGTGGTGGAGCAACAGCCGATGCATTTCACATTACTGCACCACACCCTGAAGGTTTAGGTGCACGCAATGTAATGCTGGCAACGTTGAGCGATGCAGGTATGCTACCCGATGACATTGATTACATCAATACACATGGAACATCCACACCGCTGGGCGATGGCGCCGAAGTGAAAGCCATTATGAATGTGTTTGGCGATCATGCTTATAATCTGAATATCTCTTCAACCAAAAGTATGACGGGACATTGCCTTGGTGCTGCCGGTGCTATAGAAGCCATTGCCTGCATCATGGCAGTTTCGCAGGATATAGTGCCGCCAACCATCAATCATTTTACTGATGACCCTGAACTCGACCCCAAACTCAACTTCACTTTTAACGTGGCACAAGGCCGCACAGTACGTGCAGCTTTAAGCAATACATTTGGTTTTGGCGGTCATAATGCTGCTGTAATTGTAAAGAAATTTGTAGCTTAACGCAGTGCAAAAAGTAAGCAAGCTATTACGGAAATATTTTAAGCCACGCAAGCCCACTTTACAGGATAACATTCGTAATGTACTGGGCATAAAGCCTGGCAAAATTTTTTTGTACCAAACCGCACTTAGCCATCGCTCGGTAAAAGAAGGTGCAGATGAAAACAATGAACGCCTGGAGTATCTCGGTGATGCTGTATTAAGCACCATTGTGGCAGATTATCTTTTTAAACGTTACCCCTACAAAGGTGAAGGCTTTTTAACCGAGATGCGCAGCAAAATGGTGAACCGCCAGAAGATGAACGATGTGGCACTGAAGATGGGCATCAAAAAAATCACCATTTACAATAAGTTTGATAATGCGCTGAAAGGCAGCCAGATTTTTGGCAATACGCTCGAAGCTGTGGTAGGCGCCATCTACTTGGACAAAGGTTATCTAAAAACCAAAAACTGGGTGTTGAAACACATGGTCATCCCGCACCTGTATGTGGATGATCTGGAATTGATAGATATTAACCTTAAAAACAAACTCATTGGCTGGGCAAC
The DNA here is from genome assembly GCA_963790435.1 of uncultured Chitinophagaceae bacterium. Lineage (GTDB taxonomy): Bacteria > Bacteroidota > Bacteroidia > Chitinophagales > Chitinophagaceae > Ilyomonas. The sequence goes on along the minus strand of CAWBOI010000001.1, from coordinate 1,184,561 downwards.
CAAAAATGGCAAATCGCTTGAATTTGAAACGATAGAAGAACGCCTCGAAAGTGGCAGGCGCGTGTTTGTAATTGCCGCAGTTTTAGATGGCGAAAACATTGCCCAGGGCAAAGGCTTCAATAAAAAAGATGCGAGCCAGATAGCGGCACAGCTGGCAATTGAGAAGTTGAAGCTGTAAGGCAATTTCAAACCCTGTTAACATTGATTACCAATATTAGATTTTATCCAATTCAACTGCTTATTCGTTTATGATTTCTAAATTCAGTATTTTTTGTTTTGCTATCTTTTTGTTTGAAAGCACTTTTGTTTTTGCCCAAATTTCTATCCATACAAAAGATGGTTTGCCAATCTTGAATAAAAGAGCATTGGTGAACAACTGCCTGAACTCACTTCATAAAGACAGAAACGATAGTGTGGCTTTGGCAATATGCGATTGCCAGGTAAGCCAGCTTGACAGACGATTTACAACAAAGCAGTATCGGCAACACACGTCAGGTGGCATTGTTGATGTTTCAGCTTTAATTCGCGAAGACAGCTCACTGCGACAACAGATAAACGACTGTTATACCAACTCCGGCAAAACCATTTTAATGCAAGCTGAAGGTTTTGAAGATGAATTTATTTCAGATTGTAAGAAGAACATTCGTGCTAACTCTAAGAAAAAATTAGATGAAGCAAGAGTTGCTACGTTCTGTCAATGCCAGTTGCAGATGGTTAAAACCAAAAAGTTGACTGACGCTGATATGGCAACACTATCTAATCCCAATTCTATTTTGTTTTTTGAAACCATGTACACTTGTGGCGACCCGTTTAAAGACAAAGATGAAAGTAACAGCCAATGGAGTGAAGCTTCAGCACAGGATATTACAGGTCCTTTATCAGATACGGTTCCTGTATTGAATTTGGACGGCATGACCTATGTAAAAGTAAAAACCGGAAGCTTGTATCAGTTCTGGTTGTTTGATACAGGTGCTTCCGATTTACTCATTAACAACAGCATGGAAGCCAGATTAAAAGAGGAAGGTATTATTACAAACGATAATTATCTTGGCATTGGTGAATACGAAATGGCAAATGGTATGATAGATACTTGTCGCAGATACAAAATAAACAACGTGCGTTTTGGTAAATATGCGGTGAACAATATTGTAATAGCAGTAACAGATAAAGGAAAACGTATCATTGTAGGCAAAGCTTTAGTAAACAAATTCAGCCATTGGTCAATAGACAACCAAAAAGCCAGTCTTATTTTATCAAAATAATGATTTGTAAATTCTCATCAACCGGCCAAGCTTTTGCTAAAGCTGGTTGCTCTTATACATTCTCAACTACGGCTTTTACTATTATCTCACTCAAACATCTTTTGAACGAGCTATTTTTGCTTTGATTAATTTAAGAAATTAACTATGCTCACGATTAAAGGCGTATCGAAAAGTTTTGGTGATAAGAAGATATTAAACAACGTAAATCTAACAATGCAAACGGGCAAATGTAACCTTATCATTGGCTCGAGCGGAAGCGGAAAAACAGTGTTGATGAAAGTGATGATTGGTTTGTTAAAGGCCGATGGGGGTGAGGTTTGCTACGATGATCAGGATATGATAAAAATGAATGAAGAAGAACGTAAAAATCTGCGTCAGCAAATTGGCATGTTGTTTCAGGGATCGGCTTTATTCGATTCTAAAAACGTCGAAAGCAATGTGATGTTTCCGCTGGAAATGTTTACCAACATGACGTTCCGCGAACGGAAGAAACGTGTGAATGACGTGCTTGCCAAAGTGAATTTAAAAGATGTAAACAAAAAATATCCGGCAGAAATCAGCGGTGGTATGATGAAACGCGTAGGCATTGCCCGTGCCATTGTTTTGAATCCCAAATATTTGTTTTGCGATGAACCCAATTCGGGGCTTGACCCGCAAACATCTGGCTTGATTGATGAACTGATTCATAACATCACAACCGAGTACAACATGACCACCATCATCAACACGCACGACATGAACAGTGTAATGACCATTGGCGACCATATCCTTTATATGACAGATGGCAATAAGCAATGGGAAGGCACCAAGGATGACATTATTTACAGCAAAAACAAACGTTTGAACGAATTCATTTTTGCATCAGAGTTTTTACAGGATGCAAAAGATAAACGAATTGAAGACGCCGAAGCTGAGAAGAGATGAACATTTATTTGAACCACAAAGTCACTAAATAATGAAGTTACACGAAGATTTTTTGCTATTCTTTGTGAACCTTTGTGTTCTTCCTGTCTTCGTGGTTCAAAGGCTTCTAAAATAATTTTTTGTTGAACTAAATTAATTAGTATTTTGCGTGCTAAATTAATTGGTTATGTCATTTGCCGGAAAAAACCTTCGTTATCTGCGCCGTCTTCGTGGCTGGACGCAGGAAGAATTTGCCAATAAATTAAAAATCAAACGCTCGCTCGTTGGTGCTTATGAAGAAGAACGTGCCGAGCCACGTTTAGATGTGTTGCGCGCCATTTGCCACATTTTTAAATTGAGCCTGGACGATTTGTTTTTGAAAGATTTAACCGAAACCAAAGCTAACACCTATCTTGATAAACGCCGCGCTTTAAAAACATCAACCGATTCTAACGACAGGTTGATTCAGTTTGTGCCGGTGAAAGCTGCCGCCGGTTATCTTACTGGTTATGCCGATCCTGAATTTATTGATGAGCTCAACACGTTTACCTTACCAATGCTGGCACCGGGTCAGTATCGTGCATTTGAAATTGTGGGCGATAGCATGTTGCCAACGCCAAGTGGCAGTGTGATTGTAGGTGAAAAAATAGAAGACATGGAAGATGTGCGAAGCAACCAGGCTTACATTGTGGTGTCGAGAAACAATGGCATTGTTTACAAACGCATCAACCGCAATGGTCGTGTGAAAAACAAAGTGATGCTGATAAGCGATAACCCGCAATACGAGCCCTATCCCATTAATACCGAAGACATTGTTGAAGTGTGGAAAGCGCAAATGATTATTACCAAAGCATCTTCACAACAGCGTTGGGATGTAGGCCAGTTAGCAGGTTTGGTAAACAACCTGCAGGAACAGGTAACGAGCATGAAAAAGAAGATGAATTAAAGACTGTACACATTTAGAACAATTTAAAATGCCTCAGAACAGTGAGGCATTTTACTTTTACATAAATATTTTATTATGCGCCTTCCTTCATCTTCTTTCCGCCATACTCCTTGTTGGCTTATACGCCTGCACAACATCCACTGCAAATAATAATCGTGCAAAAACAAACTTGGCACAAAACAGCAGCAATCAAAAAGTATTGATAGAGTTGTTTACGTCGCAAGGTTGTTCGAGTTGCCCTTCGGCGGATAAATTAGTAAGTAACTTAGCACAAGCTGATAGCAATGTAATTGTGCTTTCTTTTCATGTGGATTACTGGGACAGGCTGGGCTGGAAAGATGCGTTCAGCAATCATGCTTACACGCTTCGGCAGGAGCAGTATGTGCAAGCGTTTCACGATGAATCGGCTTATACGCCGCAAGCTGTGGTGCAAGGTCAGTTTGAAATGGTGGGCAGCAATCGAAACAGTATTGCCGCTGCACTCACTAAAGCGAGAAATGAAAATGATGATGTTCAGCTTACAGCCAATGCAACCTTGAATGGGGAAACTGTAACTGTTCATTACGCAATAAATAGTGCAAAGCCAAACCAACAGTTGATGGCTGCCATCGTGCAAACACATACATCAACAGCCGTACAACGGGGCGAAAACAGCGGCGTGCAATTAGAAGGTTATAATGTGGTAAGAAGTTTTGAAACGTTTGCTTTTGCACAAAAAGAAGGTAATGTAAAATTGAATTTACCTGCAGATTTAAAACAGGATAACGCAAGAGTTGTGGTATTTGTGCAGGACGGTACTTCCAAAAAAATTGAGGCTGTAAACGAGATAGAGCTATAACCGCAGGAATGTTTATTTCATTATCTTTCTTTCTGTTTTATAAGATGGAAAACAGACCTCGCATAACACTTTATTTATCGCAACCTGACAAACGGTTGGAAAGGGCCGGTAAAGTTGTGTTGTGCCTCATGTGGCTTTTGGTTTTGGCCTCTTTTTTCGCATCGCCTTCCGTTGTTCCTACACATTTCAATGCTTCAGGAAAAGTGGATAATTATGGAAACAAATCAACGCTACTTATTCTACCCGTTATAGCAACGCTGATTTATTTTGGGCTAACACAGCTCAACAAATACCCTCATGTTTTCAATTACATGACAACGATAACAAAAGAAAATGCAGAATGGCAATATACCCTTGCCACGCGGATGTTGCGGTTCTTAAAATTATCTGTACTTATTGTTTTTACTTTATTAATTGTGCTTGCTTATCTTGTTGCAAAGGGTTATATCAATGGCTTAGGTATTTGGTTTTTACCATTTACAATGATTACAGTTTTGGCTCCCATTGTTATAGTTATTTATCAATCAAAACAGAAATAAAATTACTTTTTCTTTTCGAACTCATTCACCCATCTTTCCACTTCTTCACGCGATACCGGCGCTTGTTTGTTGTCAACATTGATCACGATTAAATAACCAGCTTCATCTTCCGTTCTGGTGAGATAAGTATTGATAAAATCAAACTGATCGCTGCTGTTCAGCTTTCCTGTAAAAATGTTCCAGTTTTCTTTTGCGCACAAACAACCCAACGTTGGCGTGAGCGGATAAAAAGGTTCATTTTTAAAATACTCCGGATCAATGGTTGAGCCATGCGCAATGATGGCAGTGCGTCCAACTGTGCCTGCTTCTAACGCTTCCTGCATCGGCAAATAATTTCTCCAATCCGGCGGTAACAACAGCAAATAATTTTGAAGAAAGGAAGCCGAAGAGTCTAACTTTTCGTGCAAAAACAAATCATCATTTTCGTGTGGCAGCAGCAGTTGCAAATTGGGCGTTGGACCAATTAAGTTGTTGTGCGAAATGCCCGTTCCCTGCACGCTGTAAATGCCTTGCGGCGTGTTGCCGCTGGTTATAAAATAAGGTAAATTGGAAGCCGAACGCGCCAGTTGCTGAAACACCAGCAACTTACCCAAACTGTCTCTTGCAAACGAACCATCCTCATTTTGAATAATGGCAAGCCCCGGATAATTACGGTTCCAGCGTTGCAATGAATAAATCATTTGTCTGCCTATCTTTTTTTGATATAAAAACAAAGAAGACAATGACGGCGTTGTCGTATGCTTTTGTTTTTGTTCATTTAATAAATAGCCTTGCAGTGATTGTAAAACAGGAATGGTATCAATGAAAAGAAACGACGTTTTCATTTGCTTTAATAAGCGTTTGGTTTGTTGTCCTGATGAATCGTTTTGAAACAAATACACCGCCTGCATCGCAAACAATTTTGGCTCTTTTTCTTTCAAAAACAAAGCATTGATGTTGGTTGCGTATTCTTTCGGATACAAGCCATACACAGCTTCCAGCAAAGCACGTTGTGTTGAAAATTGAAGGCTATCATAATGCATAAACAACGTATCAAAACCAGCTTTCACTGCCTCATTCTTTATCATGAATTGTGAGGCTGCCAAACAAGCCGATTCGTATTTGTATTCATTGTTGCTATCAAGCGGTTCATGAAATGTTTTGCTGATTAAATCATTCTTCAGGTAATCATCAAAACGCTTTCGCTTCTCATTCAATACCACGTTGGTTTGTACCAGGTCTTTGCTGTATTGTGCAAAGCCATCAACAAACCAACATAACAAAAAGAAGGTAATAAAAAGCTTCATTTTTATAAAAATAAAGAAGCGCAAACATACTGGCTTATCTGTTCAGCCAATATTAATGTGGTGTTTAAAAATGCTGCTGTTTGTAAAGTAAAATACTTCGCTAACTTATCTTGCGCTCATTATGACGCAAACCTTTTCTTACCAGCACCTCTTTCGTTTTGTGGTTGATGTTTTCAGCAAAATGGGTTGCTCGCAGGAGCACGCTAACATGGCCGCTTCTGTGCTGTTAGCGGCAGATGTGCGTGGCATTGACAGCCATGGTGTGTCGCGGTTGGTGGGTTATGTGCGGCTTTGGGAAAAGGGAAGAATTAATGCAAAACCAAAGATTTACATTGTTCACCAAACGCCTTCCACAGCAACCGTTGATGGTGATGCGGGCTTAGGTTTGGTAGTTGCTCCTTTTGCAATGCAAATCGCCATCAGCAAAGCAAAAGAAGCGGGCACAGGCTGGGTAAGTGTGCGCAACAGCAACCATTTTGGCATTGCCGGTTTTCATGCCCAAATGGCTTTGCAGCAGGATATGATTGGCATTGCCATGACCAACGCCAGCGCGATTGTTGCCCCAACGTTTAGCATTGAAAAAATGTTGGGGACGAACCCCATTGCAGTTGCCATTCCTGCCGGTGAGCAGCCACCGTTTGTTGCCGATTTTGCTACCACAACAGCTTCCAATGGCAAGCTTGAATTGTTGCAACGCAAAGCCGAAGAAGCGCCCATCGGTTGGGTGCAGGATGGCGAAGGCAATGCCACCACTGATGCAAATGCTTTAAAGCGAGGCGGCGCTTTATTGCCACTCGGAAGCGACAGAGAACATAGCAGCCATAAAGGATATGCGCTGGGAAGCATTGTTGATATTTTTTCGGGTGTGTTAAGCGGAGCAAGTTATGGTCCCTGGGCGCCACCGTTTCCGGCTTATATTCCCATGCCGGAAGCCGCGCCCGGCGCGGGTTTAGGCCATTTTTTTGGAGCAATGCGGGTGGATGCGTTTCGTCCGGCAGAAGAGTTTAAACAACACATGGATAACTGGATAAGTCGCTTCCGCAAAGCAAAGCCAGCAGAGGGTTTTGGCAGAGTTTTGATCCCGGGTGATCCCGAACGTGAAACCGAAGCCATCCGTAGGAAAGAAGGTATTCCTTTGTTTGATAGTGTGGTAAAAGAATTGAAAGAAGTAGGCGAGAAGATGGGAGTGGAGTTGTGAGTGATGAGTGGTGAATAGTGAGTGGTGAATTGAGAATTGTGAAAATAACTTTGTGCCTTCGTGTCTTCGTGGCAAAAAAGGCGCAAAAACAAATCTCAACTCTTCAACGAAAATAGCTGCGATGCGGCTTTGCGCGATGGCACCCAGGCGGCAATGAGCGATACTACAAACACAGTGGCAGTTACCAATAAAAAATCAGTCAGGAACATTTTTACCGGGTAATAATCAATAATAAAAGTGCCACCTTCCAGCGGTATCAGCTTGAATTTGATTTGCAGATAACAAATTAAAAAAGCCAGCAACATTCCGGCGCCACTGCCAACGGCTGCCAGCAAAAAACCTTCACTTAAAAATATGTTTTGAACCAAGCCATTGCTTGCGCCCATGGCTTTCAACACGGCAATGTCTTTTTGTTTTTCCAATACCAGCATCGTTAACGCACCAATCATGTTGAAGGCTGCGATGAGTAGTATTAAAGAAAGAATGCCGTAAATCACCCATTTCTCAACCTGCATTACACTAAACAAATTTTGATTTTGCTGATAACGGGTTTGCACCGTAAAAGCCCTGCCCAGAGCCGCTTCCAGCGATGCCTGAACCTTATCTGCTTTTGCTTTTGGCGTTACCGCAACTTCAACACTGCTGTATTGTTGTGGTTGCAGATTGAGCATGTATTGCAGAAAAGAAAGGTTGGTGAAAGCATACTTATTGTCAAATTCCTGTTGTACCATGAATGTTCCTGAAACATCAATGTTAGCAGAATTCATTGCATCAGTGTTGCTCAAATTTTTGGCTTCGCGATTGGGAATATAAATAGTTAACGGCGCTATGTTTCCGTTTGGGTCAGAGCCTACGGCACTTTGTATTCCCACACCAATCAGCAGAAACGGCTTGCCGGATGAACCCACGTCGTAGTTCCCGCTCATGATGTGGGTTTGCAGCTTGTTTACTTTTGTATAGTTTTCATCAACCCCTTTTAAATCAATGATAGAATAATAATCGCCGTTGGCAAGCATCGCTTTTTCTTCTGCCACCAGGCTCACTGCTTTTACACCGCGAACCGCTTTTATTTTTTGTACTTCGACCGGTGTTAGCGTAAAGAATTTCCCCTTTGCAGGTGCAATTCGGATGTCGGAATAAAAATCGCTGTACAAGCCTTTTACTAAATCTTCAAAGCCATTAAACACGCTCAACACAATAATCAATGCTGCCGTGCCAACCGCCATCGCAATCATGCTGATGCGGGCAATGATATTTACCGCATTGCTGTTGTTTTTGGGCTTGAAATACCGCCAGGCAAATAAGCCCCCAACCCCTAAAGGGGAGCTTATAGCACGATTATTATTGGTAACTTCTTTCATTTCAAATGAGAATCAAAATAAAACTTACTTATGCTGCATCAAAGCTCTCCGCCTGAGGCGGACGGGGGGCTTTCTATATCTTTAAACAACTGTTCCATTTTATCAACCTGGTCCAATGTATCATCCACATAAAAATGAAACACCGGAATGCGGCGCAACTGATGCCTGGCGTGTTCTGCAAATTCTTTCTTAATCTCCCAGGCACGGTCTTCAACTTTTTTCAGGGCAGCATTGGTATCAGCTATTTGATAGAAGCTAAGATAAATGCGGGCTTCCAGCAAATCGGGCGTAACTTTTACTGATGAAATCGAAACCATCCCGCCATTCATCATGTTCAACCCAAGCCTTCTAAAAATGTCGTTAAACTCTTCGCTAATTAAACCGGCAATTTGCCGCTGTCGTTTTCCTTCTTGCATACGATTACCTTTGTCGGCTGTAAAATTACTATCATTTGGGAAGCTATACTTTTTATTATAGCTTCTTTAAAAAATTGAATGAATGAAGAAATACTCACGCATCTTTCGTTATCTCGCTCATTATAAATTTCAAATCTTCCTTTATTTCTTTTATACCATTTTATCCATTGTGTTTTCTATCGTTTCACTGGGTATGCTGATGCCATTTTTAGAGTTGATTTTTACCGATGGCAAAGGTGGTACTTCCACTTTACTAATGGGCAGCGATAACCCGGTTACAGCATTTGTTCGCAAACTGCTGGTCAACTCTATGGAAAACAACGGCGGGCTTTCTACCGAAGGAAAACTAAAAACCTTACTATACATCTGCATCCTGCTGGTGATATTTATCTTCTTAAAAAACTTGTTCGTTTACTTGTCTTCTTATGTTTTAAACCCATTAAAGAATACAGTTGTCAATCATCTGCGTTCCGAGTTGTATAATAAAGTTTTGATACTGCCCATTGGTTATTTTACCGAGAAAAGAAAAGGTGATTTAATTAGTCGTATTACCAACGATATTAACGAAGTGGAAGGCTCGCTGGTTGGCACTTTGGAAGGCTGGATCCGCGACCCGCTAACCATACTTTTCAACTTTGCCGTGCTGTTTTATTTAAGTCCGCAGCTCACTTTGTTTTTGCTCATTTTTTTGCCCGTCATAGGTTTAATCATTGGCAGAATATCACGCTCATTAAAGCGACCTTCGAGCGATGCTGCCATTAAATACGGCGAATCGCTTTCTATTCTGGATGAAACGTTAGGCGGCTTGCGGGTGATAAAAGCATTCAATATTGAAAAGATTTTGCGCCGCAAATTTTTAACTGTAAACGATGAACTGCTCACTGCTAAAAACCGCATTGGCTACCGGCGAGATTTGGCTTCGCCTGCTTCCGAATTTCTCGGCGTTGCCGTGTTTGCCGCTATTTTGTGGTATGGCGGTAATGGCATTATCAGTGGCAACATTCCGTTAACCGGCGCAGTTTTTATTTCTTATCTCGCCCTTTTTTATAATGTTATCAATCCTGCAAAATCGTTGTCAACATCGTTCTCAAACATGAAAAAAGGTGAGGCTGCCATTACCAGGATTGAAGAAGTATTAATGGCACCGATAACGGTAGATGATATGCCGAATGCAAAAAAGCTCACTTCTTTTAATGGCTCCATCGAGTTTAGAAATGTAACGTTTTCGTATGATGATGTTGTGATTTTAGAAGACATCAATCTTACCATTGAAAAAGGAAAAACGGTTGCCTTAGTTGGCTCGTCCGGCGCAGGAAAAAGTACGCTTGCCGATTTGGTTCCGCGCTTTCATGATGTTACCAAAGGTGAGTTGTTAATTGATGGCATCAACATAAAAAATTATTCACTGCAAAGCCTGCGCAGCCAGATAAGCATTGTAACGCAGGAGCCGATTTTGTTTAACGATACCATTGCCGCCAACATTGCTTTGGGTGCGGAAGAAAACGCAACGATGAAGCGGTTGAACATGCCGCCAAAGTGGCAAATGCTTATGATTTTATTATTAAAAAAGAAAGAGGTTTTGAATCAAATATTGGCGACAGAGGAACGAAGCTAAGTGGTGGTGAAAGGCAACGCTTAACCATTGCCCGCGCTGTGCTGAAAAACCCGCCCATATTGATTTTGGATGAAGCGACTTCATCGCTGGATACAGAGAGCGAGCGATTGGTTCAGGATGCGATCAACAAAATGATGCAAAACCGAACATCGATAGTCATTGCACACCGGTTAAGCACCATTCGCCATGCCGATGAAATCATTGTATTACAGCATGGGCGTATTGTGCAGCGTGGCAATCATTCAACACTGATGCAGCAGGAAGGCTTGTACAAAAAGCTGATTGAAATGCAGGAAGTAAAGTAATGAGTTGACAGATGTAAGTTGACAGTTGACAGAGATACAATTTTAAATTTCAAACCATTTATTCTATCTATCATCTGTCAACTAACATCTGTCAACTTTCTTTCTAACTGGAATATGTTTTGTACTTTGCTATATCAAAAACAAAAACCATTATGATAAACTTTAGCGAATTGCAAGTGGGCGATTATGTAATTGCCGGATATGAAGGCACCATGTCGGAAGGCGAAGTGATGAACCTGAACCATGATGAAAAGCAGGTATGCATACAAACCGAAGTGCAAAGTTTTTATTATGATCCTAAAAACGTTTATCCAATTGTTTTAAATGATGAACAACTGATGCGGTTAAACTTTGCCAAAGAGACGATGGATGATGGACGTATCAAATACAAAAAAGGTACGTTCCGGTTGGTGATTCCTTCCGAAGGCGATTTTTCAAGCGTAGAAATGTGGTATCGCGAAGACAGAAGACATCATCCGAATGTGCATTACATTCATCAGTTGCAAAACCAATATTTACAAATGACCAAAGTTCATCTTACAAGAGAAGTTATGGTATAACTTATTAGCTGAAAGGCTTGTCTATTCTGCATTTTTATCTTAACAATTGCTTTGGCTTCTTTTTTTAAACGAAACAAAAAGAGCGGCGTCTCTATTGTTCAATTTAAAAAAAGAACTATGAAAAAATTGTTTTTGATAGCTATAGCTGCTATCGCTTTTACAACGGCTTCGCAAGCGCAAACAGATTCTTCTTTTCATAACAAAATGAAGAGCGAACATGGCGCTAACATGCAGCGCAAGAACATGTGGAATGATTTGAATCTTACACAGGATCAGAAAGACCAAATGAAAAAGTTGCATGATGACAACAAAGCAAAAATGGACGCCCTAAAAAACAACACAACGTTAAGCGCCGATGACAAAAAAGCGCAAATGAAAACATTGCGTGATGAACAACGCAAAAACATGGAGTCGGTTTTAACGGACGAACAAAAGACGAAAATGAATCAAATGCGTGCAGAAAGAAAGAGTGAACACAAAGAGTGGAAAGCTAATAGAGATACAACAACAACGCAAAATAAATTTGGTTTTAGCTTATAAAAGCTGTCTTGATAATTATTATCAGGGCAGCTTTTCTTTTTCCCATTCCACCCGTGTAGTAGGCAAAGAATGAGGGTAGTTATTTTGAATGAATTGTAACAAATGTTCACGAATCAAACACCGCAAATCAAAAGCATTACCCGCATTGTTGGTGCTAACTAAACAACGCAACTCCACCATTTTCTCACTCCAGTTGGTTACCTGCAAAACTGCTAAGCGCTGATCCCACAATGTTTGTTTTTGTACATAATTTAAAAACTCTTTTCGCACTTCCTCAACCGGCACAGTGTAATCTAAATAAATCATAGCAGCGCTTAAAATTTCGGAGCCGGTGCGTGTCCAGTTTTGAAATGGTTTTTCAATAAAATAAGTAATGGGCAATATCAATCTTCGCTGATCCCAAATAATAATCACCACATAAGTTAGTGTGATTTCTTCAACGCGTCCCCATTCGCCTTCCACCACCAACACATCGTCCAAACGAATCGGTTGTGTAAAAGCAATTTGCATACCCGCTAAAAAATTGGCCAGCGATCTTTGTGCTGAAAAGCCAACAATAATACTGCCAATGCCAACGCCTGTAAGCAAGCCTGCTCCAAGCCTTCGCAGGTTGGGGAAGCTTAAAAAAATAAGGCACAATGCAAGCGTAACAATCAAGCCAATAGATAGCCTGCGTACAAACTGAAGCTGCGTTCTTATTTTTCTTTCGCGAAGATTGTTGGGCTTGTTTAAATCGTATTTGTAAACTACATAGTCTTCAACAACTTTTATTACCGCAATTAAAATATAAGCAATAGCAATGGTTAAAAATACCTGTGCAAACCTGTCGAACACGCGCAGTTGCGAAGCACGCAAGTCGCAATTCATCTTTTAGTAAATTAATGGTGAATAAGGGAAAAAAATATTTACCGGAATCGCCATTCTGCGGATGATAGAACGCACCAGCGAGTAATCATTGTGCTTTGTTGCGGCTCTTACAAGGCAGCTAAAATTAACCGCAAAACCAAACCAATGATGATAGCAAACAGAACGATGGATAAGTTCCACAGAGGATTGGGTAGCTGCTGCCAGTAATTGATGATGTTATCCCACATAACACAACATTTGTTTTTGCCCTATTTCTTGCAAAGTTAAACCAGCAATGTTTCTATTTGTAGAAAAGCTTCGCGCGCATCCGCGTTGTTCCCATAAAATCTGGTAAATCACATTGATAATAGGAATGTGGGCAGCATACTTTTTTGTTTGCCTCAAAACACATCGCGCGGCATTGTAACCTTCGGCAATCATATTCAATTCCAACTGTGCGGCTTTTACCGAATAGCCTTTGCCAATCATGCTTCCAAACGTGCGGTTACGGCTGTATAACGAGTAGCAGGTAACCAGTAAATCGCCTAAATAAACCGATGAAGTATATTGTATCTTTTCTTTATTGCAAGGCACTTCGTGTTGCGCCACCAGCTTTTGCAAAAACACAACCATTTCGTTGGCGCAATTGGCAATGTAAACGCTTAAAAAATTATCGCCGTACTGAAGTCCATGTGCAATGCCTGCGCCCAACGCATAAATGTTTTTAAGCACAGCGGCGTATTGCACACCAATAATATCGTGGTTGATGATGGTGTTGAGATACGATGTATTGAAATGCTTTGCAATGGTGGCTGTTGCCCCTTCATCAACACCTGAAAATGTAAGATAGGAGAGCTTTTCAGCCGCAACTTCTTCGGCATGACAAGGACCGAGAACAGTAAAATAATTTTTGATGTGGACCGAAAAATTTTGCCTAAATAATCATTCAATAAATCATTGCAATCGGGCAAAATGCCTTTGATGGCAGACACTATTTTTTTGTTTTGAAAGACATCTTTCGGCAGATGTTCAAACGCTGCTTTTACAAAAGCGGAAGGAACGGCAACCACTAAAACATCAGCGTTTGTAATCACTTCTTCTATATCATCACTCATTGATAACAACGATGTATTGAAGGAAGCGGCCTGCAAATAATGAGGATTGTGATGGCGTTGCTGTATGGACTTGGATGGTTGCGGCTATTGCGTATCCACCAATGAATAGTGATGATGATTGTCGGTTATGATTTTAGCGATGGCGGTAGCCCAGCTTCCGCTGCCAATAATGCCAAACTTCATGCGCAAAAGGATTGAAGTGGCAAACATACGATTAAGGTAACAAGCTATCGAGCTATGAGCCTTAAGCTACGAGTGATGAATTGCAAATCTTGAGTTTGTTTTTGCCTCTTTTTCACTTCTTGCTCTTCGCTCCCAACTCATAGCTCAAGCTATTAACTTATCTTGCAACACAAACCAGTTACGTTACATGCCAACCGTTATCATTACCGGCGGAACAGGATTGATAGGCAAACGCTTGTCAGCTTTGTTTTATCCAAAAATTATCAAGTGATCATTTTTAGTCATAGCGATAAAAAAGAAAGAGATGAAAATGGTGCTATTGTAAAACATTGGGATGTGAATGAGGGAACAATTGATAACAGATTCGATTGCCAAAGCCGATTACATTGTTCATCTTGCCGGAGCCAATGTTGCCGACAAAAGATGGACGAAAGGCCGCAAGCAAGAAATAGTTGATAGTCGTGTAAAAAGTAGTGCCTTATTAATCAAAGCAATGCAGGAAACACCTAACAATATACAGGCTGTAATTAGCGCTTCTGCCATTGGCTGGTATGGCGAAGATTCGCCTCAAAGTAAAGAGCATGGCTTTAAAGAAGACTCACCTCCTTCTAACGATTTTTTAGGGCAAACCTGCCGGCTTTGGGAAGAAAGCATAGAACCCGTAAATGCAATAGGGAAGCGGCTTGTAAAGCTTCGTACGGGCATTGTGTTAAGTAACAAGCGGCGGTGCTTTTGTTGAATTTAAAAAGCCGTTGAGTTTGGTTTTGCCTCTATTTTGGGTAGCGGTAAACAAACCGTAAGCTGGATACATGAAGACGACATTTGCAACATGTATTTGTATGCCATTGAAAACAATGATGTAACCGGCAGTTACAATGCCGTTGCACCTTATCCTGTAACCAACAAAGATCTTACGTTGCAACTTGCCAAAGCAATGCGCGGCAAAGTGTTTTTACCTATGCACGTGCCTTCGTTTGCATTGCAATTGATGCTGGGAGAAATGAGTGTTGAAGTGTTGAAAAGTGCAACTGTGAGTGCGAAAAAAATAATGCAAAGCGGTTATGATTTTTTATATCCTGATTTGCCATCGGCGTTGAAGCAATTGGTAAAAAAATGAGCAAAAACAAACTTCAAAAACGTTATATGTTCTATTTTCGATCTTAGCATCGTCCTCATTGAAAAGCGATTCTGGAAACAAAAGAGGCAACTGATTAAAAAACAGGCAAAAACAAACTTCAAAAACGATAGCTTACTTCCATCATCACATTGCGCGGCGTGCCAGCCCATTTGCTGGTATTGTTATAAGCAGCTTGCCAATACGCTGTGTTGGTGATGTTGTTTACGTTCAACGCAAGCTTTAGTTTTTTATAAGTGTATTGAAGACTACCATTCATTACCACATAACCCGGCAGTTGCACCCCTTGCTGCAGCGTATTTCTAATGCTTGCCTGCGAATGGCCAGCGGCAATACCAAAGCCTTTAAGTGCGCCTTTTACAAACGTATATTTTATCCAGGTGCTGCTGCTGTTTTTAGGCGCATTTCCCAAAACGGTTCCTACCTGCGAAGGGCTTTTACTTTCCAAAACAGTAGCAACACAATAGGAGTAATTCGCGTCTATGCTTAGGTTAGAAAGTATTTTTCCGGCCACTTCCATTTCAATGCCACGAGAGCGATCTTTGCCTTGCTGAATGTACAAATCGGGGTTGGAAATCTCATTCGCATTCACCGCAACATTTCGCAGTGAAAGTTGATAAACAGCTAACGAAGCATACAATTTATTCGTCAACACATTTGTTTTTGCTCCAATTTCCAATAACTCACTTGTAATAGGTTTGAAGGGTGCATCAAACACTTGTTTGCTCGTTGATGCTTCGAATGGATCGAAACCTTGATTGTACGTGAAATACACGCTGGCATTGGGCTTCAGCTCATAAACCAATCCAACGCGAGGAAGCAGCTTATTTATTTTCGTTGTGTTTGAAGTATCACCATCATCGCCCGATGTGTATAATTCCTGGCGCAAGCCAAGTAACAACTTAAACTTTTCAAAACTCATTTGTTCCTGAACATAAATGCCCTGCGTGCTGTAAACATCTCCAGCAACATTACTTGCTGAAGAGTTGAAACTTGAACGTTGATAATCTTTTACATCTGTGCTTACATAGTTTGGATGACGCAAACTAAATGTGCCCACAATGCCACTGCCCCTTCCAAATAAATCAGGACGTTCAAAATAATTTTGGGCAACATTTACATCGCTTTGTATAAAATCGTAACCGGCTAACAACTGATGCGATATTTTATTTGTGTTGAAGTGAAACGTGAAATAATTAGTAAGTGTATTGGTTAGTGTGTGATAATTCCATTTGGAAAAATAAAGATTCACTGAGTCGTCAGTGATATAACTATGAACGCCATGTTCCGCAACATTTTGCTGCGTCAGGTAAGCCAGGTAACCGCTATTGAAAGTTATGTTCTTATTGATATTGTATGAAAACAAAACATTGCCTGCAAGCGTGGTTTCGTGAAGATAATCGCCCGGCTGCGATGCTATTAAATGAATAGGTGTTGAATGGAGAGAGCCGTTTTGAAAACCCGGAATACCTCTGTCTAAAACGGTATTTACATGCGAAAGAGAAACATCAACATTGAACTGAATTTTATCGTTCGGTACAAAAGAAAAAGAAGGTGCAATCTGATATGATTTACCATACCACAAATCGCGGAACGATTGTGTGTTATCATATCCTGCATTCAAGCGATACAATAAGGTTTTCTTCTTATTCATCGGACCTGTAACATCAGCTTGTGCCCGATAATGATTCCATGTTCCGGCTGCCACATTGATTTCTTTTTCAGCCTCATCCAACGGCTTTTTTGTAACGAGATTGATGGTTCCACCGGGGTCGCAATTGCCATACAAAGTAGCGGCAGGTCCTTTTATCACTTCAATGCGTTCCACATTCACCAGCATATTGCTTGTGTAAGTTGTGTTGTAGCCGCGCAAGCCATTAATCATTCTTGCATTCTCGGCTCTGAAACCACGAATGGTATATTCATCGTAACCCGAGTATGGCTGAACGCCGGAAGCCGCATCCACAGCGTCTTTCAGCGTAAAATCCATTTTATCACCAATCATCTCTTTTGTGATGGTAGAAATGGATTGCGGTATGTCAATAATGTTGGTTTGTGTTTTGGTTCCCAGAAAAGAATAATCGCTTTTGTATGATTTGAGAAGCCTGCCTCTTACTTCTACATTTTGTAATTCTGCCGGTTGATAAGAAAGATAAATATCGCCTAAATCAATCGTTCCGGCTTTGCTTGCAACAATTTGTTTTTGATAGGTTTTCATTGCAACTGACGATACGACCAACGTATCATGCAACGGAAAAAAAGTGGCAATCATAAACGCTCCATCATTATTGGTTGCCGTTTTCTTTTTTGCACTTTTCAGTTCAACCGTTGCGAAAGCAGGGCTGCCATCTGGTGTAACAATGCGACCTTTTATAATGCATTTGTTTTGCTGCGCAGAAACATTAGTGGCAGCCATCAGCAGGAATAAAAAAGCGGTAAAAACAAAAGCTCTTTTCAGAGAAAAAAAAGAAGTAATCAATTTTGGTGTCTTTTACTTTTATAAAAATAAGGAAGGTTGCAAAATGATGTTGTTGAGAAAGGGAAAATTTTCATTATCAAATCATCAACTTTGCTTTGCAACTACCAGATACGGATTCATCCATCTTATCATTGTAGTAAATCATCAGGCATGTATCAATCAGTTACCGTTTTTTGCGGCTCGCAAATGGGCAATCATAGTTTATATAAACAAGAAGCAGAAGCGTTGGGAAAGGCGTTAGCGCAACACAATGTTCGCCTCATTTATGGTGGTGGCAATAATGGTCTGATGGGTGTGCTTGCCAATGCCATGTTAGCGCAGGGTGGTAACGTTACCGGCGTAATGCCGAAGCTATTGATCCAAAAAGAAAAAGTGCACACGCAACTTACCACTTTGCACGAAGCCGAAAATATGCATGAAAGAAAAAAGCTGCTGTATAGTCTTGCCGATGTTGCCATTGTTTTGCCTGGCGGCATTGGTACGTTGGATGAGATGTTTGAAATTGTTACCTGGAACAATCTTTCTATTCATAGCAAAAAAATAATCCTGCTGAACACAGCAGGATTTTATGATTCCTTATTACAACACTTGCAAAGAATGCAAAGCGAAGGTTTTTTATATAATGACTGGACAAAGATGGTTACAGTGTGCGATCATTCTGATAACGTGCTTCGCGTGCTGCTTGATGGGCAGGATGCAGATAAAAATTAAAGCCTCCGCGAATAATGGGTTCTTTTATCAATTGCCCAACATTGTTTTCATACACATAAGGCGAATGTGGATTATTGAGCAAATCCAAACCAATCATCAAGTAATAACTCCCCTGCCCAACCATGCGCTGTGTGTAGCCAATGCCTGCTATGAAGCTGGGTGCGTTAAAAGTTTGCTTCGCACTGTAATTGTCATCTTTTACTTTTACTCTTGTCCAGTTTTCTTCAAACTGTCCCTGCAAAAACAAAAAGTTTACAGGATAAATTCTTACAAACGGACCACCACCATAATTAAACTGGCGCAGTTTGGTGCTGGTTGGATTGTAATAGGTGTTGGCAGCAATGGAAGTGTAAATGAAGTTCAATCCCACACCTGCATCCAGCCATTGGTTGAATGAGTATCCTATTTCGGGGCTTGCGCCAAGCGTTAGCTGACCGCCACCCAAACCTAAGTTGATGCTTCCGCCAATAAAAATATTTTCCTGCTTAAAGCCACCTTTTAATTCGCCATAATTACTGCTGTTATTTTCCTGCGAAAACAAACTTGACACACAAACCGTTGCCAGCAACAATGCCCAAAGTTTTTTCATTTAGAGAGTATTTAATCACAAACTTAAACGCTTATGCAGCATCGAAAATTTTACCCTTATTTAAAATATTGTTAGGATCGAATGCCCGTTTAATATCCCGCATTAGCCGAAGGTTGGCTTCCTTAAACACAATGTCCATATAGCTTTTCTGAATCAAACCAATGCCATGTTCGCCGCTGATCGTTCCCCCTAAACTGTACACCAATTTAAATAAAGCCCGCAATGCGTTGTTCATTTCATTATCCCCAAAGCTGTTGGCAGTGCCTTCTTTTTTAATGCGAACATGCAGGTTGCCATCGCCTGCATGACCATAACACACGGCTTTAAAATGATATTGTTTGCCCAGTTCTTTTACGCCACGAATCAACTTCGGTAATTCTGCACGAGGTACAACCGTGTCTTCTTCAATTGTATAGCCAGCCATCTTTACAAATTCCGCTGTGCGGCGACGTAACTTCCACAACTCAGCTTTTTGTTGCGCATCATCAGCAAAAAACATTTCGCCGGCTTCATAACTGGTAAGGAGATTGGCAATCGCTTCCATTTCACTCATCAGTTGATCTACATTATTGCCATCCACTTCCACAATCAGGTGCGCGGCAATGTTATCATTCACAGGCACGAGATGACTGTCCACCATTTCACTTACAATCTTCAAAGCATCAATTTCTACCAGTTCTAAAGCGCTGGGCGTAAAGCCTGCGCGGAAGATAGCGCTCACCGCTTCGCTGGCTTTTTCAAGCGAAGCAAATGGAACCAGCATTAATAAATCGTGCGCCGGATGCGGAATTAATTTCAACACAATTTTTGTAACGATGCCCAAAGTGCCTTCGCTGCCAACTATCAGTTGCGTAAGATTATAACCCGTTGAATTTTTTAAAACATTGGCGCCCGTCCAGATGATTTCGCCTGTTGGCAATACCACTTGTAAGTTCAACACATAATCTTTTACAACGCCATATTTTACAGCTTTGGGACCACCACTGTTTTCAGCTATGTTGCCACCAATAAAGCAAGAGCCGCGACTGCTTGGATCGGGTGGATAAAACAAGCCTTTTTCTTTTACCGCATTTTGCAATACTTCCGTGATAACGCCTGGCTCAGTAATGACTTGTCCATTTCGTTCGTCAATGTTGATGATGGAATTGAACCGTTCCATCGAAATTAGAACGCCTCCATAATGCGGCAACGCGCCGCCACTCAAACCCGTGCCACCACCGCGTGGCGTAACGGCAATAAGATGTTCATTGCACAACTTCATCACTTCACCGATTTCTTCTGCAGTGCGTGGCTTGATAACCACTTCAGGTAGATATGTCAGATGCTCGGTTTCATCATGGCTGTAATTGTGCAGGCTTTCTTCATCAACAAAAACATAGCTTTCACCTACAATATTTTTTAGTTGTGCGATGTGTTCTTCGGTAAGAACACCTTCTTCTGCAATGGTGCTCATGTTACAATAAAAATTTGGTCAAAAATAAAAGGAAATGGCGATGCAGGTTTTGCTGATTTTTTCGATAAAAACAAATGTTGCAAAAAATGCCGGAGGTGAATGAAGCGATGCAAGAGAATTATTGAATGACAGCTGAAAAATTTTATAAAATGGAATAAGCAATTAGCTGGCAAATTGCACCCATAAATAAGCCTGCATACACTTCGAAGTTGGAGTGTGTGTGTAACAGCAATCGGGCGGTGCAAACCAAACCAACCAACAACGTAACAGCGCAAATGTCTCCACCTAAAAAAGTTTGATTCGCAAAACAAACCACCAGCACAAAAGTAAACGCGCCAGCAATGCCCATTGCGTGCATACTGATTTTAAAAAACGAATTGAGGATAAGGCCCGGTATAGTGGTTATAAAAATGCCAAAATAAAAGTATTGCAGCGTAGCCGGCTGATCGGTAAAGTTTCGGCTTAAATACCACATCCACCAATAAAAAACCATGGTGATGATATAAGGCACAATGCGATCTTTTTGTGTACGCAGATGAATGTTATCAATCAGCTTCAACCGCCATAACAAAAACACCGAAAACGCAGGAAAAAAAGCCGTTATCCAAAACACATTGAACTCACGGAAAAAAAGAAGCTGGGGTGTGATGCCTTCAAACTGAAAGGGAAAGCGAATTAACAGCCAAAAGAAAACATAGGTAGGAATAAACAACGGGTGCAAAAGATACGACACCAATTTTGCAGGAATGGTAAGCGAACGCTGCGGATATAACGGAGCTTCTGATAACATGAAACAATTTTTGATTTCGGACTTATGATTTGTGATTGAAGAATGATTGTTTGGTTTTGCACATTTTTTTGAAGTGCTTAAACAATCATAAATCACAAATCACAATTCACAAATCTTAACTACAGTTCTTTTCTCAATCTTGCTACCGGAATGTTCAGTTGCTCACGGTATTTGGCAACGGTGCGGCGCGCAATGTTATAGCCTTTTTCCTGCAACAGTTCGGTAAGGCGTTCGTCGCTCAACGGCTTGCGTTTGTCTTCGCCTTCAATTAAGTTGCTCAATATTTTTTTTACTTCACGTGTGCTAACTTCTTCACCGCTGTCAGTACTTAATGATTCGCTGAAGAAGAACTTCAACCGATATGTGCCAAACTCCGTTTGTACAAACTTGCTGTTGGCAACGCGGCTTACAGTTGAAATATCAAGACCTGTTATCTCAGCAATGTCTTTTAAAATCATTGGCTTCAGCGTTGTTTCATCGCCGGTCAAAAAGAAATCTTTCTGGTAATTCATAATCGCATCCATGGTGCTTAACAAAGTGTGCTGCCTTTGTTTTATCATATCAATAAACCACTTCGCACTGTCAATTTTTTGTTTGATGAACAGCACCGCTTCTTTTTGACGCTTGTCTTTTTTCGCTCCTTTGTCGTACTCTTTCAGCATATCGCGATAGCCTTCGCTGATGTGGAGGTCGGGCGCATTTTTCGCATTTAAAGTCAACTCTAATTTGCCCGCGTTATTGAGTATAAAAAAGTCGGGAACAATATAGCTTTCCGCTTTGTTGATTTCGCCCACATTTCCGCCTGGCTTTGGATTGAGCCGGATGATAGCTGTGATAACCTCTTTTAAATCTTCATCATTTAAGTTCAGCCCGCGCTGTATTTTTTCGTAATGTTTTTTGGTAAATTCTTCAAAATATTTTTCCAATACCTGTACGGCAAGATGAACATTTTTTCCTTCCGCCAACTGCCGGTTTAACTGCAAAAGCAAACATTCCTGCAGGTCGCGTGCGCAGATGCCTGGCGGGTCGAAAAACTGTATTTTTTTAATTAAATTTTCGATTTCGCTTTCGCTGGCAAACACGTTTTGCCGGAACGCAAGGTCGTCGCTCATTGAAGCCAGGTCGCGGCGCAGATACCCATCGTCATCAATGCTTCCAACAATGTGCTCGGCAACTTTCTGGTCTTTTTCATTCAACGATAACATGCCCAATTGGTTGAGCAGCGTTTCATGAAATGAGCTTTCAATTTTGAAAGGAATTGTTTTTTTATCGTCCGATTCGGGATAGTTGTCATCGCGCAGTTTGTAATCGGCAATATCATCATCACCATCTGAAACATACTCACTCAAATCTAAATTGTCGTATTCATCAGCACTGCCTTCCATATCAAATTCTTCTTCCTCAGCCGATGCAAATTCATCGGGCATGTCTTCGCCCATTTCATCATGCTGCTCATCGTTGCTTACCTCCAGCGCCGGATTTTCTTCTAATTCTTCTTTGATGCGTTCTTCCAGATTTGCCGTAGGGATCTGCAGCAATTTCATCAACTGAATCTGCTGGGGCGATAGCTTTTGTAAAAGCTTTTGTTGTAAAGTTTGACTAAGTGCCATTTCTCAATTTATATCTGATCTAAAAAAGTAGTATGATTTTTGCAAAGCTAATCTTCCCCTGTTAATTTTACAATGATATATTTTTGGCAAATGTTGAAAACTTTCGCAGTTTGTATCTTTGGTTTTGCTGTATTTTCTGTAGCTCATGCGCAAAGTGTCTCTGACAGTATTCATTTGCAAAAAGCTTTCTTCTTTCAGCCTCCGAAACTTTCGCTGCCTTCTACAGTTACAGTCATTCCTAAAAATTTTACTACACAACATTTGCCTTTCTTCTGCAACAAAGAATGGAAGTTTGAAAAAGCCACTAAAATTCCATTTCGCTTTCGTTTGGGTTCGGTAGAGTATTGCGACCAGATGGAAGGAAAACATAAGTGATTTGATGTTAGATGTACAAGGTTTGTTTTTACCTATTTTTCTTGTATTTTTTCTTTCTTGAACCTTCTTTCTTGAATCTTGTTTCTTGCTTCCTCTTTCTTAGCTTCGCCCCATGCAGTTTTTGGATGTGATTGACCAGTATGAAACAAAGCAGCATTTAAGCCAGATGCTACAGCAAAACCGTTTAAGCCATGCGTTGTTATTGTTGGGAAAAGAAGGCTTTGGCGGCTTGCCTTTAGCGTTGGCGTTTGCACAATTTGTTGTTTGCGAAAACAAACAACAAGCCACAGACCACGAGCCACCAACGTCAAACACTCACCACTCACCACTCACTACTCACTCCTTAACCGACTCCTGCGGCGTGTGTGCAGCTTGCCTCAAAGCGGCGCAATTTGCGCATCCTGATATTCATTACTCCTATCCCGTCATCCCCAAAAAAAGCGGCGACAAGCCCATCAGCACCGATTACATAAAAGAGTGGCGCGAGTTTTTGCAAACGTATCCTTACGGCAATGTGTTCGACTGGCTGCAACACATCGGCGCCGAAAATAAGCAAGGCAATATTACTGCAGAAGAATGCAACGACATTATGCGCAAACTTGCCCTGAAAAGTTTTGAAAGCGGGTATAAAATTTTGATTGTATGGATGCCGGAATATTTAGGTAAAGAAGGAAATAAACTGCTGAAACTAATTGAAGAACCGCCTGCCAATACCTTGTTTATTTTAGTAGCGGAAAATGAGGAAGCTATATTGCCAACTATATTATCACGTTGCCAATTGGTTCTTATTCCCGCTCCTGACGACACATCTATCCGTGAAGCATTGCACAACCGAAGTGCGGTGCCGCTTGCTAAAGCGCAACAGGTAGCTGCCATTGTACAAGGCAATTATCGCGAAGCCCTGCAACAATTGCAACATGCTGAGGAAGACTGGCAAAGCTTTTTAAGCGACTGGCTCAAATTCATCATTCGCCGAATGTTGCCGGAACAGTTGAAATGGTTAGATGAAGTAAGCAAGCTCGGCAGAGAAAAACAAAAGCAGTTTTTGCGTTATTTTAATCATCTCATCGGACAAAGCATTCGCATGAAAGTGTTGGGCACCGATGCTATTGCCATGCCTGACAACGAAAAAGATTTTGCACAACGATTGGGTAAGATTGCCAGCGTTAGCCAGCAACATGTGATGAGTGAAGAAATAGACAAAGCTATTTATTATATCGAGCGCAATGCTCATGCAAAAATGTTATTTCATGCGCTTACCATTAAGCTCTACCATATTATTCAGGACAAAGCCTTAATTTTGACAGAATAGTGAAGAAGCAGACTGTGTGTAATGCCTGATGATAAATGAATTATAAACAAAAACAAAAGCAATTTGTTCTTTTGTGTTTTTTACAGAGAACCGTTTTTGAATTACAATAAAACTTGCATTGTCTTATAAAGTTTATACAAAATTGTCATCCCCGTTTTCCGTTTGATTCTGCCATTCTCTCACTTTATTTTTTAATGAAATTAAATTCCGATAAACAGAATGGGATGTGGAAACTGTGGCACCGGTACGCCAAAAGGTTGTAAAAGCAATGGCAGTTGTGGTACCGGAAGCTGTAACCGTATGAATGTTTACGACTGGCTGAAAAATATGCCGTTTTCTGATGAAGACAACTCTTGTAAAATAGTAGAGATAAGCTTTAAGCAAGGTAGTCGTAAAGATTATTATCGCAATGTTACACTTCAGCAATTTGAGAAAGGTGAGTTGGTAACGCTCGAAGGTGTGAGTGGCTTTGATGTTGGCGAGGTAAGTCTTACGGGAGAATTGGTTCGTTTGCAGATGAAAAAGCGCGGCATTGATGAACTGAACCCCGATTTGAAAAAAATAATCCGCCGCAGCACTGATAAAGACATTCAAACTTTTGAGCAACAAAAAGCCCGCGAACCCGAAGCTCTCATGCGCAGCCGCGCCATTTCGAGGCAGTTGAATTTAGGAATGAAATTGAGCGAAGTAGAGTTTCAGGCAGATGGCAGAAAAGCTACCTTTTTTTATACGGCAGATGACCGTGTTGACTTCCGTGAACTGATAAAAATTTACGCTTCCGAATTCAAAGTAAAAGTAGAGATGCGGCAGATCGGCATCCGGCAGGATGCAGGCAAAGTTGGCGGTATCGGCTCTTGCGGAAGGGAGCTTTGCTGCGCTACCTGGCTCACCGAATTTAAAAGCGTTACCACCACCGCAGCGCGTTATCAAAACTTATCCATTAACCAAACCAAACTGAGCGGACAATGCGGCCGTTTGAAGTGTTGTTTAAATTACGAACTCGACACTTACTTAGATGCCTTGCAGGGCTTTCCAAACAATGCTGATGTGTTGCAAACGGTAAAAGGTGCAGCATCTTTAATTAAAAAAGACATCTTTAAAAACCTGATGTGGTACATGCTGCCCGATAGCAGCAAGCAATACCCGGTAAGCATTCATCGGGTAAAAGAAATCGTGCGGATGAACGCCAAAGGTGAACGCCCCAACGAACTGGAAGCAGTTGAAATTGGAAGCGGCAAACCCAAAGAAATAGAACCTACATTTGTTGATGTAGTAGGGCAAATTAGTTTGCGAAGTTTAGAGCGCAACAGCAAAAAAAGAAAAGAAAAGGAAGACGATAACCGGCCAAACAATCGCCGCGAAAACAATCAAAATAAAAGCGGAAGCAGAGGAACGAATCTTTCGGTTCAAAAGAAGGAAACACAACCGCAGCAAGGGGTACAAGCACCAAAGGCCAATCAGCCACAGCAGCGGGCGCAGTCCAACAATCAAAAAGGAGCGCAGCAACAACGGCAGCCAAACAACGGCGCACCACAGCAACAGAAGCGAAATGCGCCAACGGGACAAAAGCCGCAAAACAAAGAACAACCTCCGCCACTTAAAAAAAGTGATGAAAACAAAGACTAACCGTTTGGCATAATCTTGGAAAACAGTGCTGGAAAATTTTCAAATTATGATGAAATCCTTTTCAGCACTGGTCCTTTTCATTCTGATATCAATGACAACAGTTCAGGCACAAAATTCAACATCAACCCCTGCTGCTCTGGCAAATCCGGGTGGCTTTTTTATCAAAGGCGGAGTCAATTTTTCAAACATCTCCACGCAAAATAACGGTTCTTACAACAACGCCAACACACTTACCACATTTAATGTTGGTGTACTTGCAGATGTGCCCCTGGCAGATGTTTTATCATTGCAGCCGGGCGTTGTGCTAACGGGTAAAGGTTCTAAAGCATCGGGTTCTTTTGCGGGTGTTACTTCAACTACAACCTTCAATCCCTTGTACATTGAAGTGCCTGTAAATGTAGTGGTGAAATTGCCGTTGAGTAACGACAGTCGCATTTTCTTCGGAGCCGGACCTTATGGTGCAGTTGGCGTAGGTGGCAAATGGAAAACCACTGTTGATGCTGGCACAAATAGTTTGAACTCTAACGACAAAATTAAATTTGGCAGCAGCAACGGCGATGATTTAAAAACATTTGATTATGGTTTGAACGGATTAGCTGGCGTGGAAATCAGCCGCCTGATGCTGGGTGTAAACTATGACCTGGGATTGTCTAAAATTTTTCCAAATCAAACCAATAATAGCGCGAATGATAAAAATAAGTATCGCGTATTTAGTATTAATGTGGGAGTAAGATTTTAACCGTTCGATATTTTTTGTGTAAAAACAAAAGGCTGCATTGTTGCAGCCTTTTTATGCAGAGAAAACATACAAAATACAGTTTCATGCTACAAGCTTTTGTGTCTCCGATGTATCCTCTGTTGCGACGCTCCGTTCAAGGTTCCTAAAACAATTGAGCCATTGTCTGAACTAGAATTTTATGCGATTTTACAGATAAAACATAATCTTTCATTCCATCATCTGAATCGGAAAAATCTTTATGAATCCTGGTTCAGACAACTTCTCTTTCTAGTTCAGACATTGCCATTACTTTTGTTTTTATGAACATTCCGCAACTGGTTACTCAAATCAAAAAGGAACAAACGTATTTGTGTGTAGGCTTAGATACAGATGTTACAAAGCTTCCCCAGCATTTACGCGGGCAAAAAGATGCTGTTGTAACATTTAACAAAGCTATTATTGATGCAACAAAAGAGCATTGTGTTTCTTATAAAATCAATACGGCGTTTTATGAGTCGCAGGGCTTGCAAGGCTGGCAGGCAATGGAAGAAACCTTGCTCCACATTCCTTCAACACACTTTACCATTGCTGATGCTAAGCGTGGTGACATTGGTAACACATCGGCGCAATATGCCAAAACGTTTTTTGAAGTATTACCATTCGATGCTGTAACGGTAAATCCATACATGGGTGAAGACAGTGTTCGTCCGTTTTTAGAATATGATGATAAAGTAACCATCTTGTTAGGCTTAACATCGAATAGCGGCGCGATGGACTTTGAAATGCAGTTGTTATCATCCAACAAAAATTCAGAACTACACTTGTATGAGTTAGTATTGCAAAAAGCAACAGAATGGGGAACGGTAAACAACATTATGTTTGTAATTGGTGCAACGCGGGCAGAGCAGTTTTCTTTTGTAAGAAGAATCATTCCTGAACACTTTTTATTGGTGCCGGGAATTGGTGCGCAAGGCGGAAGTTTAGAAGACGTTTCGCAACATGCCCTGAATAAAAACGTTGGATTGTTAGTGAATGCAAGCCGCGCCATTATTTATGCAAGTAAAGGTGAAGATTTTAGTGAAAAAGCAGGCGAAGCAGCAAAAAATTATCATCAACAAATGAAAAGCTTGCTGAATGCTAAAGAACTTCTACCACAGAGAACATGAGTGAACGAAGTTTACGCAGAGAAAGCATCATCTCCGCGAAACCTCATTTCACTCATATTCTCTGTGGTAAAAAATCGGGCAAAAACAAATCTTGGTTTATTTTTACAGAACGACAATCATCAATCAGCAATAAATTTTTTAAACACCTTGATAGACCAATTACAAAAAATTAGCAAAGAAGAAAGAGCCGTTTTAGTAGGATTAATACAGAAAGATGAGACCGATCAACAGGTTCAGGAATACATGGATGAGCTTTCTTTTTTAGCTGAAACCGCCGGCGCCGTTACCATCAAGCGATTTACACAAAAACTGCAACATCCTGATAGCCGCACGTTTGTGGGCAGTGGCAAGCTGGAAGAGATCAAAAATTATGTGCAAAACAAAAACATCAACATTGCTATTTTCGATGATGAACTTTCTGGCTCGCAAATCACCAACATTGAAAAAGAATTAGGCATTAAAACGATTGATAGAAGCGATTTAATACTCGACATTTTTGCGCGTCGTGCCCGAACTGCACAGGCGAAAGTGCAGGTAGAACTGGCACAATATCAATACCTGTTGCCACGATTAAAAGGCATGTGGAAACACTTGGAAAGGCAGGGCGGTGGCATTGGCTCAAGAGGTCCGGGCGAAACGGAAATTGAAACCGACCGGCGTATTGTAAAAGATAAAATTTCACTGCTTCGCAAACGATTAGGTGAGATAGAAAAACAATCGTTCACACAGAGAAAAGAGCGTGGAGAGTTGATTCGCGTTTCACTGGTTGGCTACACCAATGTTGGCAAAAGCACGATTATGAATTTGTTGAGCAAGAGTGATGTTTTTGCCGAAAACAAATTGTTTGCAACGCTGGATACCACAACGCGGAAAATAGTGTGGGAGAACACACCGTTTTTATTGAGTGATACGGTTGGCTTCATTCGCAAGTTGCCGCACCATTTGATAGAAAGCTTTAAGAGTACATTAGATGAAGTGCGCGAAGCGGATATATTGTTGCATGTAGTTGATATTTCGCATCCGCAATATGAAGAACACATTGGTGTGGTGAATAAAATTTTGCAGGAATTGAATGCCTTTGATAAACCGGTGTTAATGATTTTTAATAAAATGGATTTGTATGAAAAGCAAACCTTTGATGAGTGGCTGCAACCCGATGTAAGAACAGAATTACTGCGCGATTTGCGCGAGCGTTGGGAACGCGAAACGGGAGGCAACAGCGTGTTCGTTTCAGCAACAGAAAAGCAAAACGTAGAAGGCTTGCGTGATTCTATTCTGCAAAAAGTAAAGGTGATGTATGGCATCCGGTATCCCTACAAGCCGGTGTTTTCGTGATGCGTTTTGTTTTGCATATATTTTTTAAAAACGATTTGGATAAAAATGATTTTCTCCTATTTTTGCAGCCCCTTACAAAAGGGAACAATCCCGAATAGCTCAGTTGGTTAGAGCATCTGACTGTTAATCAGAGGGTCGCTGGTTCGAGTCCAGCTTCGGGAGCCAATACAGCAGAGGATTTCAGCGTTTCGTTGAAATCCTTTTTCATTTGATTCCAATACATTTTTGTTGCATATTTGGATAAGATGAATTGGTGCTGCCTCAATAATTATTTTTCAAACTTATCATAGAGTGATCCATTACTGAATAATTCAACAGTGCAAAACAAAAAGAGACCTTCCGAGGAAGGTCTCTGGGTTAAGGGTTGATATCCACGCTGTAAAAAATCCTGTCTTAGAGGGCTATTACTTTAATTCTGTTCGTTATTGAGGTCGGGGAAGTAAGTTGGATATAGTAGATACCAGCTGCAAGGGCGTGGTTAAGCGTTATTTTTTGCGAAGCCGTACCGCCGCTGTGAGCCATTTGTTTGCTGAACTGTACAGCCCCGTTTTGATCCACAACAGATATAGTGTAAGAGCCAGCTGTCATGTTGGTAAGGGTAAGCGTGAAGGCAGTTCCTTTCAATGGGTTCGGGTAAACACTTACAGAAGAAGGAGCGGAGGCAGAAGCCGTTTCGATTTGTGCCGTTACAATGTTCGTGTAATGAACCTCCCCGTTTTTACCAACGCTTTTTACACGGTAGTAGTTCACCCCTGTTGCCAGCGGCGACAGATCGGTAAAGAGATAAAGAGAAGCGCCTTTGGCAGCCACATTGCCTGCAGCCGTAAAGCTTCTGCCATCGGTTGATTTCTGTACTTCATAATAAAGAATGCCACTCTCATTTGCCACCGTCCACTGTACCGCAACCGTTTTTTCTTTTGCCGTGGCTTTGATGCTTGTGAAAGTAACCGGCAGTACCGTATTGGTTATTTTTGAATTCATCACTACAAGCACAAAGCGGTCAGCAGCTTTTGATGCGGCTACAGCAGTGTTGATGCTGAAGGTAATGCGGGTAGTATCCGAAGAAGAGATTGGTGAAAGAGAGTTCAGATACTTGTCGTAGAGGACAAAGGACTGACTGCTCAGAGAAGAAGGCACGATCTCAAACTGGTAGGAAGCCGATGGGGCATTGGTAAAGTTCAGGTAAAGCGAATCGCCTTTACGGGGCATTGTGCGCTCGTCAATGGTAAGAAGATGGCTGCCTTCCCTGATGCTTAGGTTCTCACCTGTATTGCCCAGCTTGGCAGCGTCGTCATTGTCAACTGAATCGTTGTAGGCAGAGCCAAAGTGGAACAAAACACCATCAGCAATGGCAGTCGTCGTATCAGCATTGAAAAGCTTCAGATTGACTTCCAAAGAAGTATCAGTTGTAGCACCGCCTATCCTGTCAGCCGAGGTAGTAGAGAGGGTAGCGTCTTTTACTGCCTCTGTAAAGAGGAGAGAGCCCGCTGTTTTGCCATCGCCCGTTTCCACAAAAAAGCCTTGTCCTGCTTCCAGAGTATTGGCAACATAAGAGGAAGGCGGAATGGATTTGTAAGTGCCTGTAGAGCCGTCCACTGTTACCCAGGCTCCGGTACCCTTGTCACCTGCCAGGGAGGGATCCCACACCCGGTAGCGGGCTTTGACATTGCTGCCGGCGCTAACCATTTTTGTAAAGTTAACCGGGCTGGCATAAGGGTTTGCCACCAGGGTAAGACCTGTAGCCGCTACCGGCCTGGCAGCTATTGTGCCCTGGTTTACATTGCCTGTAGCCCGGAGAACGGTCGTCATGGGAGTGGTATAGTTGGTAGTGGTGGTAATGTTATAGGAACGGTTGCCACGGATAAAGATAAAGTAAGCCGGATAAGAAGTGATAGCTGTGGTTTTGGTAGCAGGAACACTTACCCAGGAAGAAGTCGTGCTGTTATATACCTTCATGCTGAACGATTTTTGCGGGTTCTGGTCAAAGCCGTCAGACAGGGCACCGTAGGTAATGTGAGTGCCAAAGCCGGGATGCGGATTATCGGTAGAGCTTATGGCTCCTTCCTGCCAGGCAGCGTTGATGGAGGGAGCGTTGGTGCTGCTGACAGGTGCACTCAGCAGACGCCAGGCACGGCGGGCATGAATGAACTTTTCAACCGTTACTTTTCCATTGATCGTACCGGCAGAAGAAGCAATAGAGGCAGTGCCGTTGATATCGCTTTTCAGGGTTAAAGAATCGGAAGTAGCAAGAATGCCGCCCCCGTTTACCTGCACACTTCCGGGTGTTTGACCCCCTGTAATGGCAAGGGCAGTGTGAAGGGTTACGGTATGAGCAGCTGTCGTTGCTATGGTCAGGTTGTGAAGGGTATCATTAACGGCATCAAAGTAAAGGTCAGACGAGCCGCTGTAAGCAGGCGTGCTGATGCCGGTTACAGAAAGATTGGAAGAAGATGAACTTAGGATTGTACCCGTTGATCCGGACCTGATGATGCGTCCGGCCGTTAGAGTTGTGCCAGGAGTAAGGGTAAGCTTACCATTAGCTACATCCACGGTTCCTGCGATGGTAAGGGAGCTGCCGGTAGAAAGAGAAGAGCGGTTGGCAAGGACAAAAGTATGTTCATTGCGGGTGAAATCAACGGGTGAAGAGCCTGAGCCATCGGCAGCTACGCCCCAGGTAGAAGGAAGGGTAAGGTTACCGGAAGCTTTGGAATAAAGAACGATGGAAGGCTTGAGTACGGCAGCATTGCTGGTGCAGGTAAGGGTAGTGCCGGTATAGGAAACCAAAGCAGTGTAGTTGCCTGCATCGGAATAGTTAACTACAGGAAGAGTGTAAGAGCTGCCGGTGGCACCGCTGATGCTTACGCCGTTTTTCTGCCACAGGTAAGATACAACGCCGCTCACTCCAACCGAAAAGCTAACACTGTTGCCCGTTGCCACTACCTGCGAAAGAGGCTGTGCTGTAATGAGGTATTTAAAACCTGCGCTGTTGCTCTTCACCGTACCAACAGTGTTGGTTACCGTTACATAATAAGTATTGGCAGTATCCGCCAGTGTTAAACCTGTTGGTGAGTAAGAAGAAGAAGTTGCACCTGTTACAGCCGTACCATTCTTATACCATTGGTAAGAGAAGTCAGAAATACCCTGGGGCACTGAAACGCTGAAGGTAGCTGTGGTTATTGAAGGGCTGCACAAGACTTGTTGTACGGGTTGTGAAGTAAGGGAAGGCAAACTTTGAACAGTTAAGATGGCAGCGTTGCTTGTACAGTTCCCGCCCGGGTAAGAAACCACTGCGGCATAGATTCCGGCATCTGTAAGGGCAAGGTTTGTTTTTGTATAAATAGCTGAAGAAGCTCCGCTGATGTTAGCGTTTGCTTTCTGCCATTGGTAAGCAGTTGCGCCCCATGCAGCAACAGTAAAAGAAGCGGTGGCACCTACACCCAGATTTAAGCTGGAAGGTTGGCTGAGAATCACATATTTTACGGATACTTTGTTGCTCGTTGTTGAACCGACACCGTTGGTTAACACTACGTAATAAGTGCTGGAAGTATCAGCGAAACTGAGATTGGTCAGATTGAGAAGAGGAGCCGTAGCGCCGCTTATAGCCAAACCATTCTTATACCACTGGTAAGAGAGAGCAGAAACACTTTTAGCCGCTGTAACGCTGAAGGTAGCGGTTGTAGTAGCGGAACTACAAAATACCTGAGACGAGGGCGGTAAGGTAATGAGGGGCAGGTTCTCTACCGTAAGCAGGGCAGCATTACTTATGCACGTGCCTCCGTCATAGCCAACATTAACTGTATAAGAACCGGCATCATTCAGGCTGATGTTTGTTCTTAAATATGTTCCGGTTGTGGCGTTGTTAATTTTAGCATTGCCTTTCTGCCACTGGTATCCCGTTGCACCAGAAGTACCAACAGTAAACGTAGCCGTAGAACCCACTGCCAGATATAAATTTGAAGGCTGATTAAGAATTATATATTTTACATAAGCATTATCACTGGTGATAGCGCCTACACTGTTGGTTACGGTAACGGAATAGGCATTGGCAGTATCTGCCAAAGTAAGACCGGCAGCTGTATAAGAAGAAGAGTTAGCGCCAGAAATGGCTGCTCCGTTTTTTTTCCATTGGTAGGTCATATCGCTGGTACTGAAGGCATTTACACTAAATGTAACTGAGGAAGATGAGGTAGTACTGCAGGCTACCTGCGTTGCGGGCTGGGTTAAAATAATCGGTACATCAAAATGGATGATGTTGGTGTTATAGGCTATAAATGCCTGGTCACTGCTGCCGCAAGGATTGATTTGCAACCCTTTTACCTGTGCAGCAGTTGTTGCATCTGTAATTCCAAATTCAGTAATCAAAAATGCCACCATCCTGATATCCCTTATACCATTTTGTTCATATAAAGCATTCATAATGGATGTATTGCACGACATATTAGGTGTCAATGAGTATAAATCCAACTTATAAGTTCCTAACTTACTTACTGCATTCCAGAACACGAGTTTTTTATTCCCGACAACGTTGTGATTGGCATCAAAGAAAAAGATAGTATCAGGAAGATTGGTGGTTGGTTGGGCAATTTGTGTAAAAACAAAGTCGGGTACCGAATCCTTTTCCTTTTTGATACTTAAGTTTTTTACCGGAAATGAAATATGCGCGCCCTGAGGCAGGTTGGTAACACCAGTACCTAAATCGAGTCCGTTTTTACCATCGGTTAATACATCTGCAATATGAATAACCGGATAGGGTGAATGATAAGCCGCTTTGGTTGAATCACCATCATCTTTAAGCGCAAAAGTGAGCGTGTTATCATTTCCAATTGTTTTACCGGAAATATTGCTTACCGGAAGTGATTTATAAACCTGCGCTGAATAATTGCTACTGCCCAATTTGGTTGTCAGCATATTGTCGTTCACCCCTGTTGAATAGGTTTTACCTCTGAAAGTAAAAGCCAAAAGGTTATGGCTCGTATCTGGATAGAGTGTATTGTTCGTTTTTGTACTCGTTGACCAGTAGTTTTTGAAATCGGTGTAAATAGCAGTAATGGTCGAGTCTTTTTGCTGAGCTTTGGTCGCTTGGGTAATCAATAATGCAGAAAGCATTAATAGGATACTGGTAATTCTTTTCATAATGGATTTTATTATCTAACAATTAATTTAGCTGCTCTAAAACCAAATAATTCAGCAGCACGCTCTATCTGATAAATTAATGCCTGTATTTAATTGATTAGTTTTTATGTATTTATGAAATTACAATTTATATATTTATTCCCAGAATGGAAATGAATTTTTACGTCTGGAGTGATCAAACAGCGATTGAGAGGCTCATGATAATTGAAGAATTGCGCTTGCAGAGCTTTTAGAGTTATGCTTAGATTTTGTTACAGAGATGGTTGCTACCTAAAATATTATTAAATGTTAAGCATAAACGAAGCTTGTTTTTAAACAAAAATTTTATGCTTATTGTGGTTGGATTTTTATAATAGCACCGTTGCTTTAATAGCAATGGTAGCAGTGCTTTATGAAAGGAAACGATTCTATCCGTTTTTAAAAATAAGAGTTGTTTAGGAGCTGACAATATTTTTATTTGTTTGGTTTTTACTGTCAAGTCTTTAGCCGCCAGATATTGAAGGGGCAAACAAGGTTTTTTAATATTGTTAGATTTGGTTTGCCAATTTGTTTTTATGTATAAAACGCTACCCTTTCTTTTTGTTATTTTTTATTGCTGCTTTACTCAATTACAGGCGCAAAACAAATACGCCGTTGTTATTGGTATCAACGAATACTATGATCAACCCGGCGTGTTAAGTACACACTCTTTAAAAGGTTGTGTGAACGATGCACTGTGTATACAGTCGTTGTTGCAAAGCCGTTTCCGTTTCACAAAAGATAATATTGCCTTATTGCTCAATACAGACGCAACACAAAAGAACATGACTGACGCACTGCTTGCCATATTGGATAAGGGCAAAGCCGGCGATGCGGTGGTATTTTATTTTTGCGGGCATGGCGTTTATATTGATAATCCCTCCATTAATAACGATGTTATCAAACAAGGTTATAACCAGTGCATTTGCATGAGCAATTTGTATGCACTTGATTATGGCTGCCTTGTAAAAGACAATACTTTAAAAAAGCTATTCAACAAGTTTGTTGAAAATAAAATGATTGTAACGGCTTTGTTCGATTGTTGCTTCAGCGGCAATATGGTTTTGCCGCCAACGGTAAATCATCACAACAATTACTGTTCGCCTCCGGGTACTAGTTTCGAAGGCGCAAAATCTTTACCTTTTGATGCCATTGCTGGCAATCGAAGTTTCGATATCAGCAAAACGCTTACTATTGTTGATACAGAAAAAATACCTCGCCCTTCTGAAACCAAAAATTCAGAATTTGCTTCGCTGTCGGCAAGTAAAGACAATGAAATAGCAAAAGAAATTTATGATGAGTCCGACAATCGGCATGGAGCATTTACCAAAGCTCTTTTAAGTGTGTATGAAAGAAGCAAAGCTGATATGCTGTTTCCTGCCGTACTGGCTAAAATAACCGACGAACTTCACAACCAGCAACTGTACAGACAGGTAGCTACCTATCATTACGATCCAAAAAGAAATATAAACAACCTTATTGGCTTGCCGTTGCAAGGCAGTTTGCCTTCTTTCACTGCTACCTGCAGTCGGAATAATGGAGATACAATTACAATTGATGCAGGTTATCACAGCGGACTTGCTGCGGGTAATATTTTTAGTGCAAAAACAAAAGCCGGCAGGATACAAATTACACTTTCAGAAGTAACAGCAGATAGCTCTGTAGCTATAACGAACATGCCGGCATGGGTTCAAAAAGGCGACAAACTTTCGTTAGTTAATTCTTTTACCATTTCACATCCCTTGTTAAAAGTTTATGTACCTGTAATGAATCTTTCATCAGCAAACTTTACTGCTCTGTTCAACCAAAATATATTGCCTCTGACGAAGAAGAAGAATTCTATGGACTTTCATAATTGGTGGGATGATTCGGTGAGTTATAACTATGTATTTTCAAATCAAAACGACATTCATTTTTTTGAGAACATAAACAATCAACAAAGCCGGTTCTTTTTGTATTTCGCCTTGCCGTCTGATGTTGGAAATTTTATAAAAAAAGAACTGCAAAAAGATCAGAATATCGAGTTCGTTGCTTCACCAAACGAAGCCGATGTAGTGTTGCGTTTGAGCTACAGTCCGGTTTCTAAAGACAATAAATCAGAAGGGTTTGTTTTTACCTATAATTTGCCTTTTACTTCTGTTAACGAACAAGGCTACACGGCGTTCTGTTACAACTATGTGCAGGTTAACAATCTATTGCTGAACAGTACATCGTTGTTGCAACTTTGCCAAAAAATAAAGACGATGTTTTATATTGTTATCCGCGACAGAACTACGCATTGGCTGAATGAGTATGAGAGGAGATGATAAGGGCAAAGTTTTGTTTTGTGCTAAATTGTTTTTTAATTTCCATCTTCATCGTACACTTTTACTTTTGCCTCATTTTATTTCAATTCCCAAACCCGGCTTATCACCGATTGTTACGTTTCCGAAATCGTATTGCAAACCGGTAGCAATGTCTTCACTTAACAGCAAAGGTCCATCCATATCTACATAATCAATTTGTGGAAGCAAATGTGCAATAGCTGCCGAGCCAACAGTGCATTCATTCATGCTACCTACCATCACTTTCAAGTTGAGTTCTCTCGCTCTTTTTATCATCCGCAATGCAGGTGTTAAGCCGCTGCATTTGGTAAGCTTGATATTGATGCCATGAAAGTAACCGGCGCATTTGTCAACGTCTTTTTCAAACACGCAGCTTTCATCAGCAATCAACGGTAAAGAGGCTTGTTCATACAATACTTTCATATCGTCCAATGCATCTTTTGCCAACGGCTGCTCAATCAATTCAACACCTACGTTTTTTAATGCAGGTATTTTTTGTATTGCTTCTTCTAATGTCCAGCCAGCATTGGCATCCACACGAAACGGAACATCCGTATGTTCACGAAGCGCCGTTACAATCTCAATATCATCCGGCTGCCCCAACTTAATTTTATAAATGGGTGAAGGATGGCTTTTCATTTTTTCAACCATTTTTTCAATCGAATCCAAACCAATGGTATAATCGGTGGGCGGCGTATTTTTCCATTCGGTATTCCATAATTTATACAACGGTTGCCGTTTCATTTTACCCATTACATCCCAACACGCAATGTCAAGTGCACACACCAAAAAAGGATTGGCAGGAATGAGATGATGCAGGTAATGCCAGTAGCGTTCCGTCTCGGTAAGGGCAAACTTCTCAATCATCTTTTTGTTTCGTTCCAAATCTTCAATCATCTGGTCAACAGTGATGTTGTAATACGTGATGGCAGGTGCTTCGCCATATCCCGTAAAGTTGCCGAGCGACAGGGAAACAATGAGTGATGGCTGATGCGTTTTGGTACGTCCGCCCGATATGGTAAACGGATATTCAAACGGCAATGCAATAGCTTTATAATTTACTTTCATAATAATGTGTTTTGAAATGAAAAAATGCGCTACATCTCATACGGAACAAGCGTTTGCGCTTTTTTATGGCTTCTTACCGTAGCGAATAACTGAATGCAAACTGCAGCAACTATCAAAGCCAAACCAATGTAAAAAGTAAAACCGAAATCTTTGTTTTCATGGTAAATTAAAAACGCCAGCACAATACCGTAAACCGGTTCCATAGTGGTGGTTAAATTCATGGTGAAGGCACTTACTTTTTTCAGTGCATCTAAGTACAAACCATACGTGAACACAGTGCAGATCCAGCACAAAATCAGGAGCCATAGCCAGTCATTTTTTGAAGGCAACAACGAAGGCGCAGGAAACAAATAATTGTACAACGGCATCAA
The DNA here is from genome assembly GCA_963790435.1 of uncultured Chitinophagaceae bacterium. Taxonomy (GTDB): domain Bacteria; phylum Bacteroidota; class Bacteroidia; order Chitinophagales; family Chitinophagaceae; genus Ilyomonas. The sequence continues at coordinate 1,146,435 of CAWBOI010000001.1, read as the reverse complement.
CAAGGAAAGAAAAAGAAACGCACCCGTAAGCTGATAGCGTGTCATGGTTTGCGGCTCATAATCTTCCACCACACTTTTGTTTAAAATAGAAACAATGACTATAAAAACAGCCGCCGCCAAACCAATGTAAATCCCGGTTGAAAAGGCGAGATTGGAAATGTAAATAAGGGCAATGCCGCACAGTGCCATTAAACCTAAAATCACTTCAAAAGCATTGATGCGACGCCTAAAAAAAAGTGGTTCAAGCAAAGCCGTAAACAGGCCTGTGGTTGACATGCAGGTAAGCGCCACCGATACATTTGCATACTTAATACTGCCGTAAAAACAAAGCCAGTGTAAAGAGAGCACGCCACCAATGGCTCCGATTTTTACAATCTCTTTTTTGGGTATCTCCTGCTTCGATTTTGTAAACAAAAACAAACCCCAGACCGTTGCTACCGTTATCAACAAACGCCACCATACCAGCAAGCCTTCGTTTAACGTAATCAGTCTTCCCAGCACGCCTGTAAATCCCCATAAAAAAATAGCAAGGTTCAATTTCAGCAAGGCAGATTTCATGCGCCAAAGTAAGATGATTTAATAGTCAAGATTGAATATTTAATATTGAAAAATACAGTCGTGAAGAAATGATTACGATTGCTTTGTTTTGCAATAAATAATGGCTTATGATTTATCGTGCAATTGGCGTAATGAGTGGCTCTTCGCTGGATGGATTGGATGTTGCATTTGTTTCGTTTGAAGAAAACCGGGGTGAATGGAGCTACCAAATTATAGCTGCAGCTACATACAAATACAGCGATACCTGGCAGCGAAAATTGCAACAGGCAACAGGCTTATCGGCGTATGATTACCTGCAACTGCACAGCGAGTACGGAAGATGGATTGGAGAGCAAATCAACACGTTTATAAATGAATATCATTTGCATCATCAGGTTCAGTTGATCTCCTCGCACGGGCATACCGTTTTTCATGCGCCGGAAAATGGCTTTACCGCGCAAATCGGCTGTGGGGCTGCCATTGCGGCCCTTACAGGCATTAACGTAGTGAGCGATTTGCGTGCGATGGATGTGGCTTTGGGTGGACAAGGCGCACCTATTGTACCGGTAGGAGAGAAGCGGTTGTTTGGTAACTATGACGTGTTGTTGAACATCGGCGGAATTGCCAATCTTACCTGCAAAACGGGCGGTGAATACATTGCGTTTGACGTTTGCCCTGCCAATAAAATTTTGAATTTGCTGGCGAACAAAGAAGAAAAAGAATACGATGAAAATGGTGCAATGGCTGCAAGCGGAGAAGAGCATAAAGGTTTGTTAGGCACATTGAACGGGTTGGATTATTATTCGCAGCCGTTTCCCAAATCGCTCGACAACAGTTTTGGTATTCAAACAGTTTTTCCCATCATCGAAAGTTATGAATCGCTCTCTACTTCTGATGCGCTGAGAACGTATGTTGAACACATATCATTTCAAATAAAATTATCACTTCAATCAGTAAATAATCAATTTGCAATTCAGAATCAACAATTATTAATAACCGGCGGTGGCGCATTGAATTTGTTTTTGGTTGATGTTCTTCGCAAAGCCTTACTGCCATTGGGCTTTAGCATTGTAGTTCCGCAAACAGAAGTAGTGAATTACAAAGAAGCTTTGATTATGGCTTTGTTTGGCTTGCTGCGCTGGCGCGAAGAAAATACAACATTACAAAGCGTTACCGGCGCAAGGAGAAGCAGCATTGGCGGTGCCGTGTGGATAGGCCAGGAAGCTTAAACCAACTTATATTTTGAAGGTCTTAGGAAATTAATTTTTGTGTCATTCGTTATAGCTTCTATAACCTTTATATATTGCAAATTCAATAACGATTATGCTTAAACAGTTCTTTTTTGCCACTTTTCTTTGCACTTTGCTTTCGTGCAGTAACAATACAATGACTGAAAAAGATGTAATGGCATATAACAAGCAAAAACAAAGTCTGTTAGATGAAGAAAAAAGAAAGCCGCTTTCTTTTTTAAAAGTGTATGCCAGCAATAGAAAAAATATATGGGGCAGCACGGTGGTGAAAGGCTCAATCTCTAACACGGCAACCGTATGCAGTTATCAAGACATACGTTTGAAACTGCTTAGTTTTGATAAAACGGGAAAATCATTGGAAGAACATGAAGATGTAATTGATGGAACCGTAAAACCCAACGCCAGTAAAGATTTTAAATTGCGTTATCATTTGCCAAAAAGCACCGATAGCGTTTCGGTGAGTGTTATAAGTGCTACCCTGTCAGAATAATTTTTACAGCAACCTAACAAAGAAGCTAATATAATTTCACCCTGCTTACCCTACTTAGCAGTAAACAATGAAACAAAGCTTAAAGAACAACACAATAATGAAAGTGTTGCCTGAAAAAATTTACCATTGCATACCCGGCAAAACAGAAATTTTGTAACTATTATAAAGCTTAGTGGTATGAAAGAAGTGAAACAGAATCTATCAGCTTTAAAAAAGAATAGTTTGTTTTGGCTGTTTACCTTCTTCGGTTTGTCTTTACTCTCCCTTACTTGTTTTGCTCAGCAGATTCAAAATAACATTGCTACAAAAAAGACGAAAGAAAACGCCTGTCGCGATTTATACACCGATACATGGGTTGCTACAGATGCGCTTGGCAGAACGATGCCAAACATCAGTCTGGCTGGCCCCCTGAAGAAAGATAAGCAGCGTATAGTAGGTATCTTTTATATCTCCTGGCATACAGATGATAAGGCAGAACTATCAAGCCCTTACGAAGGTGATATTACGGAAGTACTGGCTGCAGATACCAGTGCAAGGCTATATGCAAAAAATACTCATTGGAAAGAACAATCCTATCACTGGGGTGAGCCTGAAATGGGGTATTTCTTAAGCAAGGATGGGTATGTAATTCGAAGAGATATGTCAATGCTTTCAGATGCTGGCGTAGATGTATTAATCATAGATGTTACCAACGCAGTTCGCTATTGGGATGAATGGGATATTCTTTTTGCCACAATGGAAAAGATGAAAAGCGAAGGCAATAAAGTTCCCCAGTTTTGTTTTTGGGCATTTAATGGACCTGTTATAACCGTAGTGCAGGATCTGTACGATAAAATTTATAAAAAAAATAAATACAAAGACCTTTGGTTTTACTGGAATAATAAACCTTTGCTCTTGTACAATGGAACTCCGCAAACAGACGCCACAGGGCATGTATCACAAAATCCAAATCCACATTACGATTCGTTAACGCTAACAGACAAGAACAATCCGCATTTTGGTGATAGCGAGTACACAAAGAAGTTTTATTCTGAGTACACAAAAGATGTGAAAAGTACATTCACATTACGCACGATGTGGTGGGGTTATTACAAATGGGCGAATAAACGGTTTGTAGGCACTGAAGACAATTGGAGCTTTGGCTACGATATGGGCGATTCTGCCGTGAAAGCCATGAAGCCGGATAGTTTGATGGCATATTATAAAGGTATAAAAGAAGAAATGGCGGTTACACCTGCGCAGCACCCGGTAAGCTTAGTTGGCAAATCGTGGAGCCGGGAAAACGGAGAGCCAAAACTGAACGCTTATGACTTGCCCGACAGTGCGTATGTTCCTTGGCTGAAAAAAACAGTAGCTCATCCCGAAGGTTATGGTATCTACTTTCAGCAACGATGGGATGAAGCCTTGCAGGCAGATCCCTCTTTTTTGTATCTGAACGACTGGAACGAATGGACAGCCGGTAAATATCAACCTGATACAGGTACGTTTCATTTTATGCGCCGTAACAATTCTTATTTTTTTGTTGACCAGTACAATGCCGAATTTAATCGCACCATTCAACCCATGAAGGATGGCTATACCGATAATTACTACATGCAGATGGCTGAAAACATTCGCCTTTATAAAGGTGTGCGTCCTATACCTGAATTAAGAGGAATTACACCTATACAGATTGATGGCAGTTTTACCGATTGGCGTGTAGTGAAAACTGAATACAGGGACACTAAAGGCGATGTAATTCATCGCAACTACAAAGGTTATGGAGGGTTGCATTATGTGGACAGTTCAGGCCGTAACGACATCATTACCTGCAAAGTGGCGGTTGATAACAGCAACGTTTATTTTTATGCAAAAACCGATCAACCGCTCACTCCGTCAACAGGTAAAAACTGGATGTTGCTGTTAATAGATATTGATCAAAACAAAAGCACAGGATGGAATGGCTATGATATTCTGATCAACCAGAAAATAAAGGACAATTATACAACCACCGTGATGCGCTATGATAGTAGTACAAGAGGCGATGATTGGATAGAAATTGGAGAAATTCCTTACAATTATAAAGGCAACCAATTAGAACTCGCAATTCCTAAAAAATGGCTCAACCTGCAAGGGAATAAATTTAGTTTTGATTTTCATTGGTGCGATAATCCAACTGATTTAAAAAATCCCATTTCGTTTTACACAAGTGGAGACAGTGCGCCCAACCGCCGTTTCAATTATCGTTGTATCTGGAAGAAATAAAAGTGGCTTTGATTTCTTTTCTTTTAAATTTTAGAAAATAAATTAAAGCTTGTTTTGTTTTGCACAAAAAGCCTTACAATCCTTTTTGCATTTTTACCAGCTAATACCAACTTACTATCGGCTATTTGAATGGGTGCAAATGCTGCAACGTATAACTTTTCTATGCTTACAAAGTAGCCAAATTTATTTTCAATAAGATTGATAATTCTGTTTTAGAAAGACTTATTATTGTGTTATCATTTTTTTAACAAAGCTTATATTACATGAGAAAATCATTCGCAACCGTATCGCGTGTACTGTCTGCCTTATCTGTTTCAGCACTGCTGCTTTCCGGCTGTACCAAGTTGGGCGTTGAAAATGCCGCAAATCAAAACCAGGATCAACAAAGTCAAAGCACCAACAATCCCAATGGCTTACATGTGTACGGCGTGTTGCCGCCCGATCCTGCCCGCTACTCTAAAGTGCCTTCTTATTCTGCTGTTGAAATCAACAACATGTTCAGAAAGAAAGGCGTTGCATCATCGGCTGCTGGGCAACCGGCTGTTTATACACTTGCCTCACCGGCGGTAAGAGACCAGGAACAAATTGGCTCCTGCACAGCGTTCACCGGCTCTGAAGCCAATGAGATACTTCGCTATTATAAAACCGGATCATGGCCTTCTGTACTTAGCCCCCTGTATTTGTACTACATCGAGCGTGTAAAAGTTGAAGGTTATTCCATCACTTCCGATCCGGGTGCTCAAATGGTAGATATACCGGAAGCGCTGCAAGGATGGGGACAGTGCATTGAAGCCGATTATGCTTACCCGACCAATGCAAACGGAACAGCAGGGCCTTCTTCAACTGCCTATACAACAGCACCCAATTCAACAGCTATCAACAATGCGTTGAGCTATGAAATCGGGCCCGGTGCATCAAACTATGGAATGGTTAGGCAGGGAGATACAGCTACAGTTAAAGCACTTCTTCTGAACAACATTCCTGTAATGATGGGCTTTAACGTGTACGACAATTCGAGCTATACAATATTCGAGGGTTTAAACACTACCAATTATACTTACAGTCCTTTAACTTCTACAGGCAGGTTAAAAAGCGGTCTTAAAATGCTGGGTGGCCACGCAAATGTTATCATTGGATACGACAACAGCAGAAAGGCTTTCTTAATGGAAAATTCATGGAGTACAAATTGGGGAAATGGAGGCTATTGGTATCTGCCTTATTCAGTATTTCAAAGCAGCAAAATTGTTCCCACAGGCAATGTGTATTGGGCGACTTTATAAGCTATCGTTTTTATTCAGAAATATGTGCAAAAACAAAAAGCCCCGATGTTAGGGGCTTTTTGTTTTATTGGATAATATTAGAACTTAGCCGTTGCTTTTATCATTTTTCAAATCCTGTTTGTCTTTCTTCAAATCTTTGCTATCGTTCTTCAAATCTTTTTTGTCTTTGTGAATGTCCTTTGTATCGGTAGTCATATCTTTTACGTCTTTGTGAATGTCTTTCTTATCACCCTTTACATCAGCTACATCGTGGTTGCGGTCTTTCACATCTGTGCGAATATCTTTGTTATCATTTTTTACATCAGCTTTATCTTTTTTAGCATCTGCTATATCCGTTTTTACATCCACTTTGTCTTTTGCTAATTCAGTTGTGCTGCCATCTTTTTTGTCGGCAACTATATCCTTACGGTCGTTTTGAATGTCCTGTTTGTCTTTCTTCAAGTCGGTAACATCTCCATTGCGTTCTGTTTTATCGTTACGAATGTCTTTGTTGTCATTCATAACATCCTGCTTATCTTTTTGCAAATCCTTGCGGTCGGTTTTCACATCAGTCACATCTTTCGTTCTTTCTTGTTTGTCTTTTTGTACGTCTTTTTTGTCGGCAGCAATGTCTCTTTTGTCCTGATGAATGTCGTGCCGGTCGTGGCGAATGTCATGTTGTTTAATTACATGATGGTGAACTGCCACTATTTTTTGAGCAGAAGCCGCATAAGCAGTAGTTAAGATAATTAATAAACTGAAGAACATTGTTTTCATAAATCTTTGTTTTGTTAGTAATGGAAAATGTTTTGTAATGGATGGCGTGAGTTGTAAAAGGTTTAATGACAACAGGAAATAAAATAGATTGGCATTTACAATTAATTTACGAAAAGTATGGGGCACTTAAGAAGTGTCCCATACCTTTCACATTTTTTCGATACAATCGCCAGTTAAAATAGCAAACAGCCTGTAGGGACAGAAAGAACGAATCGTACAATCAAAGAAGGAAGTGAACATAAAAAAGCGGCAAAAACAAAAATGCGTTTTTGTTTTTACAGCAATATTCTGATGCCTACCAACGCCAGGCAAACGGCTAATATTTTTACAATTAATGCGGTGTTTATTTTATGCGAAATATAAGCGCCCAACTGTGCGCCCGGTATCACACCAATGCACAAGCCGGCTAACATTTTCAGCACATGCGGATTGTTGTAAGTGCCTTGAAAAAAATGCACGGCAACACTTACCGACGACATGATGGCCAAAATAAAATGTGATGTTGCTGTTGCGACATACACCGGAAACTGAAGCCACTGCACCATTGCCGGTACATGAATGATGCCACCGCCAATGCCTAATAAGGGCGAAAGAAAACCTACTAAGATGCTGATAACAATGCCAATAGTTTGGTTGTATGAATACGAAAATATTTCGCCCTGCTTGTCCGTAACAATATGATGTGTAAAGCCTTTCGTCCCTTTAGATTCGGTGGTTCCATTTTGCGTGTTTTTGCTGGTTCTGATAAATAAAAAAAGAGCCAGTACCAGCAACAGAATGCCAAAGATGATATTAAAAACATGACGGGGAATATAGTTCACAACAAACACACCGGCAACCGACCCTGGAATGGTAAACAGGCTGAATAAAATGCCGGCTTTGTAATCTATTCTTCCACTTTTTGCATACGCTATCGAACCCGAAATAGCATTCACGGCAACCACCGCAATGGAAATGGCGGTGGTAACATTGGGCGGCATATTGTTATGCGTGATGATTAACAAAGGAACCAGTAAAAAGCCACCGCCTGCTCCAATGAGGGTTCCAAATGTGCCGATTACGAAACCAACAATGAGCAATACAAAAAAATTATCCATGAATTGTTTTGTGATGAGTAGGGATTCCCAATGATGCAAATGTAGCTCTGTACAAATGGTTATCTAAAAAAGAAGTAAGGGTACAGATTGAAAATAATCATTGTAACCTGCCAGGTTTGCTTATGATTTTAGAAAGAAAACGTATAACCTGACAGGTTTTTATTTGTCATTGTTTCAAACTGATACACTACCTAAAAAAGTGGCAAAAACAAACATCTAAATTGTGTCAGTATAAAAAGAGAATTGTTTTATTTTCCATCGATACACCATACAATCGCATGGGGAAAAACCTTTGCCCATGAGGCTTCTGAATGGTTTGCTTTTATATCATTTTCATACTTCACTTCTTTTCCTCCTTCGTATCCCTTTTTTTGTAACGCCGATAGCATGGCGTTTACACCGGGTTGCAACTGCGCATCCAACCCAACACCACCATTGGCAATGAAAAAAGAAACTTCTTTCTTTTTGCCACGATACGAGGTTACATTTTTTACATAATCAAGCTTGTTGATTTTAAACGCAGGTGAAAAACATAAGGCTTTTGAAAATACATCAGCGTGTTGCCATGTGAGCATAAACGAAATCAATCCGCCTAACGAAGAGCCGCCAACAAATGTATGCGCTTTGTCTTTGTTGGTTGCGTACGCAGAATCAATAAATGGTTTGAGTTCCTTCACCAAAAAATTCATATACGCTTCGCCTTTTGCGCCCGGCGTATATTCAAAAGAACGGTCTTTTGTGTTGTAAATTCCTACTACAAGTAAAGGCGAAATCATACCGGCTTTAATTAAGCTATCGCAGGTTTCATCCACATTCCATTCCACGCCAAATGCACTGGTGGCAGGGTCGAAAACATTTTGACCGTCCTGCAGGTATAAAACAGGATAGCGCGTCTTTCCCGAAGAATCATAATCAGGCGGCAACCATACAACAACATCACGGTCTTTAATGCCTTTGCCTTTCATTGCAGGATGATATTGTACTGTTCCGGTAATGCGATGTTCGGTGGTTCCGTTTTGCGTGTTTTTTGTCCAGTTGTCAATGGTATCATTAAGGGTTGTATCGCGTTGCAAATTGGCAGACAAGTTAGAAAGTGGCGTGCCGTCTGCTTTTGCGCCTTCGTGTTCCCAGGTTCCCAATGTGTATTTGTACTCAACGGAATGGGGCTTATCTATATTGATGCGAATACTCCAGACATGATTGCCTTCATAATTCATTTTTACTTTGCCGGGATTCCATTCACCCAACGGTTCAAGGCTGCCTGTAATAAAAACCGAACTGTCTTCAGACAACGTGTTTGATGTAAGCCTGAATGTAACCGAAACAGGATTTTGCTTTTGCGCTTGTGTTTTCATCATAACAAAAAAGACGAACAAAAACAAAGTAGCCATTTTATATTTCATACAGCGGCAACAATACAAATTAAAGTAAAACGATGTGCCACTTCTTTACTGCTTTGGATCGCTTCGTTGAAAATACTGTTCTTTACTAATTGTGATAACCCTTTGTTCTAAAGTTTGGTTTTGCCCAAATTTTTACTCTGCCAATTGCGGTACAATTCTTTCTTAGTAAGTTTATCGTTACTAACAGAAAGCTAATCAATTGCCGCTATGGATGTTGCTTCGCCGCCGATTATTTTCGCAATCAACAAACGCCACCCCAAACAACTGTTTTATGTATCGTTTGCCAGCATGTGGGTTTGGTTTTCTTATTACGGCGTAAAGGCCTTGCTCATTGCTTTTATGGTAACGCAAATGCATCTCCAGGAGAAGTACAGCTATGCCGTGCTGGGCACATATGCGGCGCTGGTGTATGGTTTGCAAATATTTGGTGGTGTGCTTGCTGATAGATTATTAGGCTTTCGCAAGTCAATGATTTGGGGTGGCGTTTTAATGATATGCGGACATGCGCTAATGTCGCTGCCGTTTTCAAATCTTTTCTTTGCAGGCTTGTCTTTCATCGCATGGGGCAGCGGTTTTTTTAGCGGGCCTGATGCCGCCATCATTGGTATGTTTTATTCTAAAAAAGATCAAACACATAAAGACAATGGCTTTATTTTGTTTTACATGATTATCAATACCGGCATGGCATTGGGCGGTTTGGTATGTGGTTATGTAGGGCAAAACATCAACTGGCATTATGGGTTTGGTTTAGCCGGAATTTTTATGGTCTTAGGGTTAATTAATTTTTGTTATGGCATTCCGCCTTCTGTTGGTGCACCGCCCGACAAAGAACGTTTACAAAAGAAAGTGTTGTTTGTTTTTAACTTAGAAATTATCGTTTACTTTCTTTCAGTCGCGGCCGTGTTGCTCACACTGTTTTTGTTTCAGCATACCGGCATTATGGATGTGTTGGTTTTGCCACTAACCATGCTATCCTTTGTGTATGTGATTTACATTGGTGTTCGCTCATCAAACGAAGTAAAATACAAACTGTTTGCACTGTTGTTTGTTTTTGTTATGTATGCTTGTTGGCTCGCTTTGTACGAGCAAAGCACCGGCGCATTAAATCTTTTTATTCTTCGCAATGTAGATGTTCACTTGGGCAGTTTCGCCGTACCTGCATTGGCGTTTAATAACTTCTTTCCTTCATTTTTATTGGTGATACTTACACCACTGGCATTGGCAGCCTGGAAGCATTTTGCAAAGCGCAACAAAGAAGTGCATACGTTTACCAAACTCATCATTGGCATTGTTGCGATGGGTGTTTATTTCACTATTCTGTGGCTTGTTTGCAACCATTATCAACAAAGCGGTTTGGTGCCCATTGCATTCATGGCATTGGGCTATGTGTTTATGGAAATTGGTGAAGTTTGCATTGGGCCTACCATGCCTTCTGCAACGTTTAATTTATCGCCGCTACATTTGGTTGGAACATTGATGAGCATAGGCGCTTTGGCGGGTGCGCTGGCAGAATATCTCGCAGCTAAAATCGGTTCGTTAATGACGGTGCCTTCGGGCATTGTGAATCCTGCTCAAACCATCACGTATTACAGCACCATCTTTGGCAAGCTGGCTTTGTTAAGTGCAGCCGTTGCAGTTGGTTGTACTTTGTTGTTTCCGGTATTAAAAAGATGGATGGGAGAGGTGAAGTAAATTTTGATAAATCTTAATAGCTGTAACTTAAGTAATAATAAATTAATTGTTGTTTGATTGGTAGGAAAACATATTTTGTTTTTGCTGTTGAATTATGTTGGGTAAACTACTCCTGTTACAGCCTGGGCTGTACTCCAAAGTTTTTTAGCAACCGTTTCGTCTAGCGCATTTTCTTGTATAGTAGCTAAAGTCGGATAACCTCTTAATCCACCACTGTCTGGCTCATACATTTTTCCTCCTTTTGCTTCGTTTGATACAGCTGCATAAAGTGAGGATAAAGCACCTTGCCAGGGTTCCATAAAGTCACCAAGCCGTTGCTTACCAATGGCAATTTCTTCATCACTTAAATGTCTTGTCAGTTCGGTATTATTGGCTCCGGGCTGTGCGGCTATTGATAATACCTGATGTTTTTTAGCTTTAAGCCTTCGGTCTAATTCAATTGAAAATATAAGGTTCGCTAATTTGCTCTGTCTGTATTCACGCAAAGGGTTATACTCTTTTTCTGATTTTAAATTATCAAAATCAATGACTGCATTTTGGTAGCCGTTACTACTTAATGTAATGATTCGTGAACCCTGCGTTGCCAGAAGCAATGGATATAAAAGTCCTGTAAGTGCAAATTGCCCTAAAAAATTGACTCCAAATTGCAGCTCATATCCTTCGCTTGTTTTTGAAAGAGGGTGGTGAGGCTACTCCTGCATTATTGATTAACAAATGCAGGTACTTGTGTTGTTGAATAAATATTTTTGCAAACTGTTTGACGGAATGTAAACTTGCCAGATCAAGAATACCAAAAATGTTCTTAGGAGCCCGTTCCTTTCCAGGCTTTCATCTTGATAATGGCTTTCTCTGATTTGGCTTTGTCCCTGCAAGCGAGAGTTACATTTGCGCCCGCCTGAAATAATGCCAAAGCTGTTTCAAAGCCAATACCTGTGTTCCCTCCGGTTACAATTCACAGTTTTCCCTTTTTGATTAGGAATATCTTTTGTCGTCCACATATTTAATTTTCTCTATTCAGTCCTTTACGTTCTGTAATCACTTGTTCGATTTTCATTTATTACGTTTATGTTGTCGCCAAAGCATGATGCATAAAGATTATATTCTATGATCAAATGAAATCAAAGTGTAGTTCAATAGACGATCATCAATTCATCCAATCATTCACCTCCTCTTCTCGGCTGCAATAGCTTTGCAATCAAACCCGTCCAGCCGGTTTGGTGTGAAGCACCAACGCCTCTTCCGGTATCACCATGAAAATATTCGTAAAACAAAACATAGTTTTTAAAATTGGCATCGGTTTGCATTTTTTCATTATCACCAAACACAGTGCGCCTGCCGGTTTTATCCAGCAAAAACAAATTCGCAAGGCGTTGCGATAAGAACTCTGCAATCTCATTTAAAGTTAAATACTTGCCGCTGTTGGTTGGGCATTCCACTTTAAAATCATCGCCATAATAATGATGAAACCGTTGCAGGCTTTCGATAATTAAAAAGTTAATCGGCATCCACACCGGACCGCGCCAGTTGCTGTTGCCGGCAAACATGTCCGTTCTGCTTTCGCCAGGCGTATATTCAACTGTTGTTGTTTCGCCGTTCATGGTAAAAACAAAAGGATGGTCTTTGTAATATTTCGACAACGCACGCACACCATGATCACTTAAAAATTCGGTTTCATCCAGCATACGCTTCAATATCATTTTCATGCGATGACCGCGCAGCAGGCTCAGCAAATGCTTTTGTGTAACGCCTTCTACCTGCCACCGCGAAACCAGATTAGCAAGGTGCGGGCGGTTGTTCAGAAACCAATTCAGGCGCTCATAAAATTGAGGCAGTTGTTCCATACAATCATGCTCAATTACTTCTACTGCAAACAAAGGAATCAAGCCGACTGCACTGCGCAATTTTAATTTTTTGGTAGAGCCATCCGATAATTTTAAAATGTCGTAAAAAAACTGGTCTTCTTCATCCCATAGGCCTGCGCCATCCTCACCTATATTGTCCATCGCGGCAGCGATGTATAAAAAATGCTCGAAAAATTTGGTTGCCATATCCTGATACACCGGGTTGTACAAAGCCAACTCCAGTGCAATGCGCATCATGTTTAAAGCGAACATTGCCATCCAGCTTGTGCCATCCGATTGCTCGATGAAAGAGCCGCCAGGCAAGGGTTTGCTTCTGTCGAAAACACCAATGTTATCCAAGCCTAAAAAGCCGCCTTCAAACACATTGTTGTTCTCTTTGTCTTTACGGTTCACCCACCAGGTAAAGTTGAGCAGCAGCTTGTGAAAAACGGTTTCCAAAAAAGGCACATCGCCTTTGCCTCCATTGTTTTTTTCATCAATCTTATAAACACGAAATGCACTCCACGCATGAACCGGCGGATTCACATCGCTAAAGTTCCATTCATACGCGGGTAACTGACCGTCAGGTTGCATGTACCATTCGTGTGTAAGCTTCAGTAATTGTTTTTTGGCAAACGTAGCATCAATGACTGCAAAAGCTATGCAGTGAAACGCCAGATCCCACGCCGCGTACCACGGATATTCCCAGTTGTCGGGCATCGAAATAATGTCATCGTTGTTCAAATGCAGCCAGTCGTTGTTGCGTCCTTGCAATCGTTGCTCCGGTGGTTTGGGTTGTGCAGGATCGCCGTTCAACCATTGCGGAATGTCGTAATAATAAAATTGCTTGCACCACAACATGCCTGCAAATGCTTGCCTCTGTACCCGTTTCTCATCTTCGCCCGTTATGTTTTTTTGAATCTCGCCGTAAAAGCTATCAGCTTCTTTTATACGGGTTGAAAAGATGGTTTCAAAATCGCTGAAAGGCTTGCTGGTACTGCCTTTGCACAAACGGAGATGAAATGTTTGAGTTTGTTTTGGTGGAATGGTTACATCAAAATGAATAGCTGCTTTTGTGCCTTCTGAACGGTTAACGGAAGTTTGTTTTTGCCCGATAATATAATCGTTGATACCATCTTTTGTGTAAGAAGAAAGGTTTTTTGAGCCGTATAAACGCTCGTTATTGGTTTCGTTATCGCAAAACAAAACGTCGCCCTTTTCTTTTGCATACAAATAGTAATCGCCCAATCCTTTTTGATGCAGGCTGATGCTGTCATCGCTTTTCTTTTTCATTGTTGGTTTTTCATCATCATAACCCCATACCCAGGTATTGCGAAACCAAATTGTTGGCAGAACACTAATGCTCGCTTCTTCATTGCTTCTGTTGCAAACTGTGAGCGTAATGAGCATATCCGTTGGCGTTGCTTTGGCATATTCAACAAACACGTCCCAGTAGTCATCATTGTTAAAAATGCCGGTATCCATCAACTCAAATTCAGGTTGTAAGCGATTGCGTTTTCCGTTTTCATCAATCAACCATTGATACGGAAATTCGGCTTGCGGATATTTGTACAACATCTTCATGTAGGAGTGCGTTGGCGCCGCATCCAAATAATAATACAACTCCTTTACATCCTCACCATGATTGCCCTGGCCATTGCTTAAACCAAACAATCGCTCTTTTAAAATCGCATCTTTTTTATTCCACAAAGCCACAGCAAAACAAAGCAACTGTTTATCATCGCAAATGCCGCCGATGCCTTCCTCGCCCCAGCGATAAGCTTTGCTGCGCGCGGCGTTGTGCGTAATGTAATTCCATGCATCGCCGTTGGCGCTGTAATCTTCGCGCACCGTTCCCCATTGCCGGTTGCTGATGTATGAACCCCATTGTTTCCAACTAATATCACCCAAACGTTGTTGTTCTTCGTTCATCTTTTGTATTGATTGATGATTTGCATTTGTTAACCTTACGAAAGTTGTACCGATTGTTTTGTTTCTCAAAAGCAAGAAGAAGACTTTACCGCAGAGAACGAGAGTGAAGAGAGGTTTCGCGGAGTTTTATTTATCTCTGCGAAACCTCCTGTTTCTTTTTTCTCTGCGGTGAAATAATTCTTTAAACACACTTTATTTTTACGGCAAAAACAAACATGGAATTATTAGGTGTAGGTTCAAGAGTTAAACATCCTTCGTTTGGAAATGGCGTAGTGGTAAGATTGAACAAAAGAAGCTATGAAATATGTTTTATAGATAACGGTATAAAACCGGTGATAAAAGAAACAGCGATGGAAGTGATAGAAAGAATTGAGCCTGAATTTACCGTCAGCTTTAGCGAAGCCGAAGAAGCGTTGATAAAAATATTGCGTGCTTTCAGTGACATTACTGAACTGGTTCCTTTGGGCGAAAAATGGAAGAATGGCTTGATAATTTTAAAGCCCGGCGATTCTTCATTAAAAGAAAAAGAAGTGCCGATTGAAAACTTTTTTCATAAGATTGTGATGCTGCGTGACAGGCTGCGCGTAATGGAGCAACGCATCAATGCACATAAGCTCTTAAGCGATGAAGATAAGATAGATTTGCAGCAATACATTACACGCATTTATGGCAGTCTTACTACCTTCAACATCTTGTTCAAGTATCAAACCGATGCCTTTATAGGTGATAAGAGTTAGGTTTTGTTTTGGCCATTTTTTCTATAAAAACAAACATGAAGTTTATACAATTGAAGAGCTTTGACAATTACATACAAGCCCATATTGCATTGGGCATTTTGCAGGAAGAGCATATCAACTGCTGGCTGAAAGATGAATACAGCGTTACCATTGACCCTATGTTGTCTAATGCCATCGGCGGCATCAAACTAATGGTAGCTGAAGCGCAGGTAGAAAGAGCAATTGAGGTTTTGCACTTGCAACAATTGGGTTGATGAGTTGATATAAAATGTAATCCTGCCAATGGCTGTAGGTTTTGTTTTTATCAATTATTGCCATGCAGCTTTCTCGCAACAAAGATTAATTTGATGATTGCAAAAGCAGATAACTTATTCATTCTTGCAAAGTGAAAAATGAATAAAACCAAACTTGCTGTTACAATAAACAATACACGATTTAGGACTATGAAAGCAACAAGAAAACTCATTTTTATTTTCAGTTTGTTCCTGATAAATCTTGCTGGTTTTTGTCAGCAGAAAGATAGCGCTTTGGTGGATGTTGACCTGAACCTTTCAATGGGGAAAATGAAGCCTATCTGGGCATGGTTTGGTTATGATGAGCCTAACTACACGTACATGAAAGATGGGAAAAAGTTGTTGAGCGAATTGTCTGCTTTAAGCCCTGTTCCGGTGTATGTACGAACGCATAGTTTGCTGGTAACCGGCGATGGAAAAGCCGCACTCAAATGGGGTTCAACCAATGCTTATACAGAAGATGCGAATGGGAAACCCATTTACAACTGGACGATTGTTGACAGCATTTTTGATACTTACATTCAACGTGGCATGAAGCCGTTGGCGCAAATTGGTTTTATGCCCGAAGCGTTATCTTCTCATCCGCAACCTTACCGGCATCACTGGAAACCGGGCGATTCATACGGCGATATTTTTACGGGATGGGCATATCCGCCGACAGATTATAACAAGTGGAGTGAGTTGGTGTATCAATGGGTGAAACATTGTGTATCGCACTATGGTAAAAAAGAAGTGGAAAGCTGGTATTGGGAAGTTTGGAATGAACCTGATATTGCTTACTGGAAAGGCACGCTGCAGGAATATTGTAAGTTGTATGATTATACGGCTGATGCAGTGAAACGGGCTTTGCCAACCGCAAGAATTGGTGGTGCCGACGCTACCGGCGGCGGTAAAAAATTCTTAGATAGTTTCTTGCATCATTGCCTTTATGAAACCAATTATGTTACAGGCAAAACGGGCAGTCCGCTCAATTTGGTTTCTTTTCATGCGAAGGGAGCACCGCGCCTGGTAAATGGTACGGTTGTAATGAGCATCCGTAACCAGTTGCAGAACATGAGCGATATGATGAAAGTCATCACTTCTTATCCGCAGTTGAAAGACATTCCCATCATTATTGGTGAATCTGATCCCGAAGGTTGTGCCGCCTGCGGCATGGCAACTGATCCGCAAAATGCCTACCGCAACGGAACCATGTATTCGAGCTATACAGCCGCTTCTTTCGCACGCGAATATGAGTTGGCGAGCCTGTACAAAACCAATCTTACAGGCGCGGTTACCTGGGCGTTTGAGTTTGAAAATCAGCCCTGGTTTTATGGCTTTCGCGACCTTGCAACCAACGGAGTAGATAAACCTGTGTTGAATGTATTCCGCATGTTTGGTATGATGAAAGGAGATGCTGTTGCAACAAAGAGCAATCGTCAATATACACTAAAAGAAATATTAGATTCAAGCATCAGAAGAAAGCAAACCGATGTAGGCGCGCTGGCTTCAAAAGACAAAGCATCAGCGGCTATTATGTTATGGAACTATCATGATGCTGATGTAAAAGGAGATACAGCTATTGTTCGCATTGCCATCCACAATATTCCTGCTGCGAAAGTAAAGCTCACGCAATACAGGATAGATGATGAACATAGTAATTCGTATGAAGTATGGAAAAAGATGGGCTCGCCGCAACAACCCACTGCTGAACAAATTGCTGAGCTTGAAAAAAACGGGCAGTTGCAACAAGCAGATAAAGCTATAACAGTTACGGTAAAAAACGGTTATGCAGAACAAATCATCCAATTGCCAAGGCAAGGTGTTTCTTTGTTAAAGCTGGATTGGTAAATAAGGCAAAACAAAACATTCATCTTCGATTGTTGGCTTGTTTTCACCCAACTGAATAGCCAGAACGCGTAAAATACCTTTTCAATAAACAGTAGTGTATTAGTTTGAAAAATAATTGTCATAACCTGCCAGGTTTGCTTATCATTTAAACTGTTACTGTTAATGATACCTGCTGATTAAGCTGTTAGTTTCCTTCTTTTTTTCTTTATCCCGAATACTCTTTTTAAAATAGCAATGGCTGGGAAAATCAACACATAAATAAACCTTCCCACTACCTGCAAAAACAAAATATGGGTAAAACAAAACAAAGCACCCAAAAAGAAAATAAGAGATGTAGTTAATCCGCGCGACAACACATAACGGCGAAAATTAGGATCTTCCAAACCAAGGGACAACTTCTTTTTAGGATTGCTTACATGAAGTTGTATGAAAAACAAAATCAAGCCAATGCAACCTACATTCGTCCAGTAAAATACAAACGATTCACTCAAATAGCCATATTCCGAAGTGAGCGCCGTAGTAAACGGAAGCAAAGCAATAAAAAATAAAACCAGCAGGTTGAGCCAGATAACAGCAGCGTCAAAGTTGGTAACATAGCCAAACACGCGGTGATGAATGGTCCAGTAAAAGCCGATAATAAAAAAGCTAAATACAAAGCCTAAAATGTTAGGCAACATTTCAGTTAACTGATCATTTAATTTTTCGGTGGTTGTCAGGTTTTTCCAATCAGAAGCCGGGAGTTTAATTTCCAACACCAGCAGTGTAATGGCAATGGCAAACACGGCATCGCTGAATAAAATCAACCGCTCTAACTGAAACTGTTTCCGGTTTTCAAAAATGTCTTCGTGTGGATGCATGTGGTTTTGTAAACGCTAAAAAATACTTAGAAGGAAGCGTGCGATGGTTTGTAGCCATCAGCAGAAAAGGCATTGCTTCTGTCCATACAATTGTCTTTTATCAGTGTGATGGTTAGTACGCTGTCTTTAATGTTGTATTTGTAATAACCGGTGTCACTAAAATTGCAAGAACTCATTCCGTTGGCTTTAATCATCTTTAATGTATCACCGTTCACTTTGTAAAATGACGCTTCTATCAGGCTTCCGCCAACATACAAAGCAGAGGTATCTGCGGTAAAAACAAAAATGCCATCGGCCGGACCAGGAATGTTTACTGTTCCTGCCCATTGTGTATTTTTCAAAGGATTGTTTGCTGGAGCATTCCACGAAAGAAAAATGAAAACAAGAAAACTAATGAAGAGTAGCTGGCGCATAAAGTTTGTTTTTGTTGATTTTTTGAAATGAAGATGAATTGATGAATGAGTTGGCTTTTTGTTTTCAAATATAAATGTTTAACCAATGCTAAAGATGGTTGGTTATAAGGCATCTGACAATTTTGAAGTGCCTTCTGCCTTACAACACATTCATAATAATTTTTAGTAACTTTCGTTTTCGTTGCATTAATTTGCTATCCGGTTTCTAAAACTAAATGCTTGCCTTGAACGAACAGGAACTTCATATTGAACGTTTGCTTTTACAACAAATAGCCACCGGAAACGAAAAGGCTTTTCAAACTCTTTTCAATAATTATAATTCCAGGCTTTATCATTACGTTTTCAGCTTTGTAAAATCATCTCAGGTAGCCGAAGAGCTTGTGATGGATGTGTTTTTAAAATTGTGGCTGGGCAGAGATTTGCTTCTTCAAATCAAAAGCTTTAATGGCTTTTTGTTTCGCGTGGCGCACAATAAAATCATTGATTTCCTTCGGTTCTCAGCCAAAGACCCAAAGCTGAAAGAACTCTTATGGGATGAAGTACAAATGGCTTCTTCCTCCCTTGCCGATCATTCGCTTATTCATCATGAGTATGAAAAAAAATTGAGAGAAGCGATTGATTTATTATCTCCGCAACGAAAAAAAGTGTACCGCCTTACTCATGAAGAAGATTTAACACACGACCAGATTGCTGTGCAGCTTCACATTTCAAAATCAACCGTAAACAACCATATTGTAGAAGCCAAACGTTTCATCCGTGGTTATCTTTCTACTAACCTCGATATTGCCATGCTGCTCGTGATTATGACAAGAATTTAAAATTATTTTTAGGTAGAGTAGTTACCCCTTTTCTTTTTTTCGTCTTTCCTGTGCATGAACTCCCAAAGCTGGCAGTATCTCATCAACAATTATATAGGTAATTCCATCACAAAGGAGGAATTGAATTCTCTTTTGGAGATAATTGACGAAGAAAAAGATTCGGTTCAGTTAAAAGTCATTTTGCAGGATTATTGGAACGAGGCAAAGCAAAACGAGGCTGCCGCCAAAGTTGACTGGAACAAAAACTTAGACCATTTATTTACCGAAGCGAAGGGAAGCGAACAAAGCAACCGGCGTACAAAAAAAAGGGGCAAAAACAAACATTGGCGCTGGCTGGCAGCCGCATCGGTCATTGCCCTTTTGGTTTTGTCGAAATATGTTTTTTTTAGTGCAAAACCAAACCTGGCGATTGCTAAAATTACAATCGCGCCGGTTAAAAAAGATGTTGCACCTCCTGCCAGTAGCAACGCCATTCTTACACTTTCTAATGGCAAAAGCATTGCGTTGGACAGCATTGCCAACGGTGACATTGCCAACGAAGGAAACATGCAGGTTGAAAAGCTATTGGATGGTGAAATTGTGTACAAAGGCAAAGCGAACGGTGAATTGGAATACAATACATTAACGGTACCGCGGGGCAGTAAAATAGCCACCATCACATTGGCTGATGGCACGAAAGTCTGGCTCAATTCGTCTTCTTCTTTGCGCTATCCTGTTGCGTTTAGTGGCAACGAACGGGATGTAGAAATTGGGGGCGAAGCTTATTTTGAAGTGGCTCACAATGCCGCGATGCCTTTTGTTGTAAAGAGGGGCGAAACATCAGTAACTGTTTTGGGAACACATTTTAATGTGAATGCTTACGACGATGAAACCTCTATAAAAGTAACCTTGCTGCAAGGTGTGGTAAAAGTGGAAAAAGGAAACCTGTCGGGTTTACTGAAGCCCGGGCAGCAGGCGCAGATTGAAGGCAAAATAAAAATCAACAACGATGTAGATGTTGATGAAGTAATGGCATGGAAGAATGGAGAATTTCAGTTTGGCGAAGCCGAAGACATACATGCTGTGATGCGACAAATAGCGCGATGGTACGACGTAAATATTGAGTACAAAGAAGACGTTGCAGGGCATATTGGAGGAACCATTTCGCGCAACGAAAATGTTTCGCAGGTGCTTTCGATGCTGCAAATGACGGGCGCTGTAAAGTTTATTATTGAGGATAAAAAAATTGTAGTTGCCTCCAATCACTTATAACGTGGCGGTAGGTGGATAAAACGAATTGCTTGTTTATAATGATTGCTGATAACGAGATGGCTTGCTTCTTACCATATTGATTTATGTGGTTGGCAGTTTTTGATGCAAAAACAAATATTGTTTCACTCAACATAACCATTTTTATGTACCTAACGATTGGCTCTATCCGCAAACAGCGGATGGCATTCAAACCGCTGCTTATTATGAAATGTACTGTTTTTCTCTGTATGCTTGCCAGTATAACGGCAAGTGCTAGAACGTACTCGCAAATAACATTGAACGAAAAAAACGTTCCGCTGCAAAAAGTATTTAAGCAAATACAAAAGCAAAACGGCTACGACTTTTTATACAGCTATGAATTGTTGCAAAAAGCTGGCAACGTAACTGTTTCAGTGCACAATGTTTCGCTTGAAAAAGCATTGGAAGAATGCCTTAAAAACAAACCGCTTTCTTACAGCATTGTGGGTAAAACGGTAGTGGTAAAACCCAAGCCGCTTAACAACGATTCAAGCCAAAACAATCTTCAGGCTTCACCACCGCCGGTTCTTATCAAAGGCACCGTTACCGATGATGCCAAAAAACCGCTGCAAGGTGTTTCAATAATGATAAAAGGAACGACAAGAGGAACAGTAACAGATGAAAATGGTGTGTTTCAGATAGAAATGCCCGACAATTTGAATAAAGTGCTGGTGTTTTCGTATGTAGGCATGGAACCGCAGGAGGTGAATGTAAGCGATAAAACAAATGTTGCCGTTTTATTGAAAGCTGCTGCAGGCCAACAACAGGAAGTAGTAGTAGTGGGTTATCAAAGCCAACGGCGTACTGCCATTGCAGGAGCCGTTACTACGGTTAATGTTGAAGATGTTGCAAAAGTGCCGGTTGGCTTTGCCGACCAGGCATTGCAGGGACAAGCTTCGGGCGTTCGCATTACACAATCAACCGGCCAGCCCGGCGATGGTATTGCTATGCGTATAAGAGGCGTGGGTTCTATCAACAACAACGATCCGCTGTACATTATTGATGGTGTGCCAACAGAAGATGGAATTAATTTTTTAGCAGCCGATGACATTGCCTCTATCACCGTTTTAAAAGATGCCGCTTCGGCAGCTATTTATGGCGCACGCTCGTCTAACGGTGTTGTTATCATCACCACAAAAAACGGCAAGTCGGGAAAAGCTTCTGTTAACTATTCAGTTTATGCCGGTGTTCAAAAGCATGGCTACCTTACACCTATGGCGAATGCTGCTGAATACAAAACCATTTATAACGAAATGGTAGCTAACGACAATGATGGACTGGCTGCCAACAACCCGTTATTGAAGAAGCCTATACCCGATTCTATCCAAATGGCAAATACGGCCTGGCTGTCTTCTATTTTTCGCACTGCGCCGCAGCAAGATCATGAGCTTTCAGTAAGCGGCGGAAATGAAAAAACACAATATTCTGTTTCAGGCAATTTTTTTAATCAGGATGGCATTATACTCAACTCATGGTACAAACGATACACGCTGCGAACCAAACTCAATACAGAAGTAACCGACAGGTTGAAAATTGGTAGCAACCTAAATTTTTCTTATTACGATAAAAGCGCAATCGGCAGTTCCGGCGATGGTTTAGGCGGCAACGGCGGCAGCGTTATCCGCTATGCTTTTTTTAGAGATCCGGCTATTCCAATTTATTCCTCTCCGGGTGTGTACAGTGATTTGCCGCACTACCCCGGTTTTTTTGGTGATGGATACAACCCGGTTGGGCTTGCTAATAACAGCGATAACAAAGAAAAACAATACAGAGGCTTTGGTGATGTGTATGCCGAATATAAAATTTTACCCAACCTGTTTTTCAGATCAGATTTTGGCGGAGATGTGTTTGTCACGGAGGATAAAACTTTTTATGTGAATTGGGGAACCGCCGGCAGAATCAATAATCCAAGTTCGTTGGTGGAGCGGCAAATTACGAGCGAAAATATGGTTTGGAACAATACGCTTCGTTACAACAAACGGTTTAACGAACGCAATAGCATCAATGTATTGTTGGGTACTGAAGCCGTTTCTAACTCTACCACTGCGCTGTTGGAAAACGACCAGAACTTTCCCAACCAGGATCCTTCTCTTCGTTTCCTCGGTAATGGTTTAAACATACAGCAGGTAATTGCTACCGAAAACAGAGGCGAGTGGTCGTTGCTTTCTTTTTTTGGAAATGTAGGATATAGTTATAACGATGAATTTTTAATCAACGGAACGGTAAGAAGAGACGGTTCTTCGCGATTCGGTCCGGCTAACCGCTGGGGAAATTTCTATTCCGGTGCCATTGCCTGGAACATAATGAATGAAAAATGGTTTACTAACCTGTTGCCGTCAGTTTCAAAAATGAAATTAAGAGCCAGCTACGGACAATTGGGAAATCAAAATATTGGCGATTATCCGTGGGCTTCTATCGTAAGCAACACTGGTAATTATGTGTTGGGTTCGTCTCCTGCGCCGGTGCAAGGTTACAGTGTTTCATCGTTAGGCAATCCCGATGTAAAATGGGAAACCTCAACGCAAACAGACGTAGGATTAGACATCGGAATCTGGAAAGACAAGCTTTCTTTAACGGTTGATTATTTTGATAAAATTAACAATAATATGCTCGTTGCCGTGCCCTTGCCAATGATTGGCGGCTCTGCCAATGCACCGTTTATTAACGATGGCAGTGTGCAAAATCAGGGCTTCGAATTTGATTTGCATTACAGCAACAATGCCCGCAAATTAAAGTATGAATTAAGTGCTAATCTTGCTACCATTCAAAATAAAGTTATCTCTATTCCTGTTCCTATTCAGGGAGGACGAATTGATGATGGCGTTTATGCCACTTTAACCACTACCGGGCATCCCATTGGTTCTTTTTATGGTTACCAAATGGCGGGCATTTTTCAAAATAAAGACGACATTTTTAAATCGGCTTACCAGGGACCCGGTGTGCGGCCCGGCGATGTAAAGTACAAAGACATGAACGGCGATGGTGTGATCGACGCCAACGACAGAACCTTTTTGGGAAGCGCCATTCCAAAGTTTACTTACGGTGCTTCGCTAACGCTTTCTTATTCAAACTTCGACTTGTTTGTGCTCGCACAAGGCAGCTATGGAAATAAAATTTACTTACAGGTCAATCAGGATATAGAAGGTTTTTATCGTCCTTTTAATGTAACGCAACGAGTGTATGATGAACGCTGGCACGGCGAAGGCACCAGCAATACAATGCCGTTGGTTTCGTGGCGCGACCAGGCGAATAACATCAAAGAGCCATCAAGCCGATTCTTACAAAACGCTTCTTATTGCCGTTTAAAAAACATTCAGTTGGGATACACAATTCCAAAAGCATTGACAGACAGGCTGCACATCAAAGGATTGCGGTTTTACGCAACGGGATTGAACCTGGTAACTCTTACAAAATACACAGGTCTCGATCCCGAGATGCACATCAGCAACAACGTAGCGGTTGAAAAGTATCCGAGCGATGTAGCTGCAGGTATTGACTGGGGAACTTATCCCTCTGCAAAAAGCTACATCGTTGGCGCAAATCTTACGTTTTAAAAATGCTTATAAACTCATTCAGTATGAATAAAAAATTCATCACATACAGCCTGCTCATCCTAATGTTTGTTTTTGCCGGAATTAGTTGTTCCAAGTTTTTAGACAAAGACATTCAGGGCGTTTACTCTACATCGCAATATTACACTTCTGCCAATGCTGCGATGCAGGCGATCAATGCAGCTTATGCACCCCTTAAGTTCACCAGTGCCACAGCCAATCCGCTTTGGGTGTTTGGTGATATTGCCTCCGATGATGCAGCCACAGGAAATGTGGGCGCAAGCCCTGATGCTTCTACCATTGACAACTTTTCTTTTTCTACTACCAACTCTCATTTGTCGAACGAATGGGCAAACTTATACCAGGGCGTTACCAACTGCAATTTGGTTTTGGCAAATATTCCCTCCATTAATATGGACACAGCTTTGCGCTCACGCATTTTGGGCGAAGCTCATTTTTTAAGAGCCTGGTATTACTTCACGCTGGTAAATATTTATGGCGATGTTCCGGTGGTAACAAAGCCCTTAACACCGGAAGAAATGCAGATTACGCAATCGCCCCAAAAAGATATTTATGAAGGCGTGATTGAGCCTGATTTAAAATCGGCGGTAAGCGTTTTGCCCCCAAGTTATTCTGGTGCTGATGTAGGACGTGCAACGGGCGGAGCAGCAGCGGCTTTATTGGCAAAAGCTTATTTGTATCAGCAAAAATGGGATTCTTCTCTTACTTATTCCAACCTCGTAATTAACAGCGGGCAGTATAATTTGATGAAAGTGTATTCTCAAAATTTTGATGCGTTACACAAAAACAATTCTGAATCAGTGTTTGAAGTACAAATGTTGGGCGGTCAGAATCCAAATGTTGGCAATGCGTTGAACCAATGGTTTGCACCACAAGTTGTGGGTGGTTATTATTGCGATGCGCCGAATCAAAACTTTGTAGATGAATTTGAAAAAACAGCAGACACTGTTTACGATCCACGATTGGATTATACAGTAGGAAGAGACAGTATGTTGTGGAATAACGGGCAGCGATATTCACCATCATGGTCGCCGCAAACGGGCTATCTCACGCGAAAACATCAACAGCCTCTTTCGCAGGCGCCTATTATCGGGCAGGGAAGCTGCGATTATGTAGCCATTCGTTATGCGGATGTGTTGTTGTTCAATGCAGAAGCTTTGAATGAATTGGGACAAACGAGCGGAGCCATCATTCCTTTGAACCTGGTTAGGCAAAGGGCAAGAGGAAGTTATTTATACGATAGTTCGCTACACGGTTTTGGGACTGTGCCTGCAGGGCTTCTGCCTGATGTAGCTGCGGTTTCACAGGCGCAGGTACGTACAGCAATCATCCATGAAAGAAGGGTGGAATTGGGATTTGAATTTCACCGCTTTTTCGATTTGGAAAGATATGGTGCAAATCCAAACCTCGGTCCTGGCTACGTAAACTCGCTCCAGAACAGGGATGGCGTATCTAATTTTTCATACACAAAAGATAAAAACTTTCCCATACCCCAAACTGAAAGAGACCTTGACAAAGCATTAAAATAAATTTTTCATCAATTAAAATTCAAACCATGAGATCAAAAGTTCAAATCAGGTATGTAATGCTCACAATCTTATTCGGATTGTCGCTGGCATTGTTTGTTTCGTCTTGTAAAAAATCAGGACCTTCTTTTACGCCGCCCAACACCACTACTTTACAGGCAGCGATTGACTCTGCGAATTGGTACTTAAGCAACACACACGAAGGCACGCAACCCGGCGAATATCCTTCGGGTTCCCAGGCAACATTAAAGGCGGCATTAACATCGGCACAATCAGTTTTGGCAAGTGCCAGCACCAATGCAACACAAGCGCAGGTTACGGCTGCAACTGCTAACTTAAATGCTGCCATTGCTGCTTACGAAGCTGGAAAAATAACGCCGATAGCAGGCTCTGCATTGGTAGCTTACTGGAAGTTCAATGGCAATGCAAACGATTCTGTTAATGGGCACAATGGTACTCTAACCGCTTGCCCGCCAACGATGGGTGGCGTTGGGCTTGTGATAACGTCCGGTGTAACACCAGGCGGAGTGCCAACGCCTACGAACGACCGTTTTGGTGTTGCCAATGCAGCGTATCATTTTAGCAATGGCGGCCACATTGAAGTGCCTTTTAGCCCTACTTTGAATCCGCAGGCAATAACCGTTAGTGCATGGGTTCGGCAGGATACGGCAGGCAGAACAGATCATCGCACAGATTGTTATATAGTTTCATTAGCCCGCTGGAACTGCTACAAATTGCAAACGCAACCTACACTGCCGTTTTTCACCGTAGCTACGGATTCTACCATTTATGATCGTGACGATGCCGGCACTGCAATTACTATCGGTACAACGGCCGGCGCAGGACCTTGGAGCCATTTGGTGGTAACGTATGATGGCAATGGCACTGAAGTTTTCTATATCAATGGAACACCGGTTAAGACCTGGACGAATCTGGCACATACCATTAAACAACTTAATCCGGGTGTAGATTTATCCATTGGTTCAGATTTGCCGAACGCTGCTTATAAATATGATTCTACCGGACCAGACGGTAACTACTTTATTGGTTATGGCGGCTATTGGACAGGAGATATGGATGACATTATGATTTACAATACTGCTTTAACAGCAACGCAGGTAATGCAATTGCATAACCAGCAGGCAACGCAATAGCCCTGTTTAAACAGACAGCATATTATATACGCTGACAGGGTTCTGAACCCTGTCAGCTTTATACAATGTGGGTTAATGTAAAAGGGCATAAAACCCAATGCAATTTAAAACCACTACCGGCAATAACAACGATAGTGGTTTTTTTACTCCTTCTCCGTTTTGTTTTTGCACTAATCATGTATTCAGTTTATAAAACGATATTCTTTTGTTTTGCCCTGTTTTTTTTCATTTCGTGCCGGAGATCTTCTTCTGCAAACGAAAATGAAATGGTGTTTTGGTGTTCCAATAACAACCCCGAAATAAAGCTGTGCACCAACATTACTACAGCCTGGAACAACCATCATTCTTCTCATTCTATTCATATACAACCAATACCCGAAGGCCAGTCGAGCGAAGAAGTAATCCTCGCGGCTGTGGTAGGAAAAACCACGCCTGACATCTATGCCAATATGTGGCAGGGCAATGTTGAAATGTATGCTCATGCACACGTTTTGATACCATTAGATACATTAAAAGGCTTCATGAATTTTATGAAGCAACGCTGTGATAGTGCAACCATCAAAGAGATAACTTCATCGGATGGGCACATCTATCAAATTCCCTGGAAGGTGAACCCGATTATGACGATTTATAACAAGAATATTTTTAAAGAAAATAACATTACTTCACTACCACAAACGTATAGTGCTTACAATGCCGCTGCTGAATTGTACAAACAAAATTGCGCAGTGAAAGGGTTGCCAAATAACCGCTTTGGCTACACCGAAGTAAAATCTATCTGGTATCAACGGCTGTTCAATTTTTATACTTTGTATGTAGCAGCATCCAACGGAGCGCCGCTGATTGCAAATAACAAAGCTGCCTTCAATAACAAATATGCAATAGAAGTATTTTCCTTTTTACAAAATTTATACAGACAGAATTATTTTTCAAAAGAATCCAATGCAGCTTCTACCGATCCTTTCGTTACACAAAACATTGCAACCAAATGGACAGGTCCCTGGGAGATTGCACATCTCAACAGCATCCCGGACAAAGGGTTTGGTTTTGCCTATTTTTTACCTATTGTTCCTGATGATCACAAAGGACCCATTTACACTTACGCCGACCCTAAAAACATTGTCATTTTCAACACCTGCAAGTATCCGCAACAAGCGTGGGAATTTTTGCAAACTGTTATCAGCAAAGAAGGTGATTTAGAACTCTTGCAACTGACCGGGCAACTGCCGAGAAGAAAAGATTTAGACAGCGATTCGTTTTACAAAAATTATTTTACCGATAATCCAATGATGCTGCCATTTGCACAGGAAGTGCCGTATGTAAAGGGCATTGATAATTGTGATGTAATTGTAGAAGTGCTCGATGCCATTTCGCAGGAATATGAAGCCTGCGTGGTGTATGGAATGAAAACGCCCGCACAAGCCATTGCTGATGCGGAAAAAGCCGTGAATGTTTTACTGGGAAAAGGAAATGAATAATGATGCAAAAACAAATGAACATTGGAGTGATTGGAGGGGGCGCATTTGCCTTGTTTGCTACGAAGGCTTTTTTACAAATACCACAAGTAAACATCAGCGCTGTGTTTGATATAAATAAAGCAACCGCACAAGCGATGGCAGAAGCGGTAAATGCAACGGCTTATGATGCTGCTGATGAACTGTTGAATAACAAAGAAATTGATGTAATTTATATAGCCACGCCGCCCCATTTGCATTACGAACAATCGAAAAAAGCATTGCTTTCTAATAAGCATGTCATCTGCGAAAAGCCCGCTGCGCTTCAGTTACAGCAAGCAGAAGAATTAAAAGACTTAGCGGAGAAGCAGAACAAATTGTATGTAGTGAATTTGATGCAGCGTTACAACCCGTTGTACCAAATTGTAAAGAAGATTGTTGGTGATAAGATATTGGGCAATTTTCTGCATGGCTTCTTTGAAAATTATGCGAGCGATGAAAATTTAAATGAGCAGCATTGGTTTTGGGATAAAATGAAAAGTGGCGGCATTTTTATTGAACATGGCGTTCATTTTTTCGACCTCTTTTCAGGCTGGCTGGGTAAGGGTGAAGTTATTAGTTCGGTTCAATTGCAGCGCCCTTCTGCACCAAAAATAATTGACCGTGTGCAGGCAACGGTTTTATATAAGGATGGCATTGTCAATTTTTATCATGGTTTTGATCAACCCGGAATAGCAGACCGGCAGGAAATGAAATTGTTGTTTGAAAGGGGCGATATTACGCTCTATGGATGGATTCCTGTAGAAATAAAAATTCACGGTTGGGTGAATAAAGAACAACGCATCGCTTTGCAAAATCTGTTCTCTCATCTTTCATCAAAAACAAACCTACATACAACTTCAATCAACCAACGAATGAAAGGCAGAGGAAAGGACATTTTTGCGGATGAAGAAGTAACAATTGAATGGGGAAGCCTTACTAATAAATCAAACGTTTATACAGAGTTATTACAACGAATGTTGCAAGACCAATTGCAGTGGATTGAAGATAAAAATCATCAACGCTTAATCACAGATAACAATGCCATTGCTTCGCTGCAAATGGCTGAAGAAGCCACTCACAAAGCCGTTATACGATAAACGATTTTTTGCATGAACAACGAACCGAAAATAGTGGCAAAAACAAACTTGAAAAAAGGAGGCAAACACAAGCTGTTGCCTTATTTGCTCGTATCGCCGTATCTTATTCTTACGGCAGTGTTTGTGGTGTTTCCGGTGCTGTTTTGTTTCTTTCTTACGTTTCACAAATGGAACATTATCTCTTCCATGAAGTTCATTGGGATAAACAATTATACACGCCTGTTTCACGACAGGCTGTTTTGGAAAGCCATTCTCAATACGCTGAAATTTTTGTTGCTGCACATTCCGTTGCAATTGGTGGTTTCGTTATCGCTGGCTTATTTGCTCAATCAAAAAATAAAAGCCGCTTCTTTTTTCAGAGGTTCTTTTTTTATGCCGGTGATTGTTTCGGGTGTTGTAGTAACTATTTTATGGCAGCAATTGTTGGGTTATGATTTTGGCTTGATCAACCGTTTATTGCAATGGTTAGGTTTTGCAAAAGTAGGCTGGCTTACAAGCCCTAACGTTGCCATTTATTCCATTGCTGTAATGGCAACCTGGAAGAATGTTGGCTTGTATGTCATCCTGTTTTTAACCGGTTTGCAAACCGTGCCTACACAGTATTACGAGGCTGCAAAAATGGAAGGTGCAAGCAACTGGCAGCAGTTTTATCACATCACGTTGCCAATGATTAATCCAACTGTTTTTATGGTGGTGGTTTTATCAACCATTGGCGGCTTTTCTCTTTTTATCGAGCCGTATGTAATGACGGGCGGTGGTCCTTTAAACACAACGTTATCGGCTGTTCTTTACATTTATAAACAAGCATTTGAATACTACAACATGGGTTATTCGGCAACGCTGGGTTTCTTTTATGCGCTAATCATCATGTTGGTCGTAATCATTCAAAAAAGAACCATTGAAAAAGAAGTATAAATAATGAAAAGGCAATTTTCATTTCAAAAAACAATCACTTATGTGCTGCTTTCAATAGCCGCCGTTACGTTCATTTATCCGTTTCTGTGGATGATTGGCGGTTCACTTGCGCCCATGTTTGAATTGAACGGTCTTACTTTGTTTCCGTCGCATCCAACGCTTAGCAACTTTGCTATTCTCTTTCAAAAAATACCCATTCTGCATTCGCTTATCAACAGCATATCGGTAGCAACGTTGGTAACAGCGTTGGTTTTGTTTACCGGCTCAATCGTTGGGTATGCGCTGGCAAGAATGCAGTTTAAAGGACGGCAGGCCATTTTTTATTTCATAGTATTTACCATGTCGTTGCCTTTCCAGGTAACGCTCATACCCAATTACATTACGATGGTTCACCTGCGCTTGGTAGATACGTTTGCAGTGTTGGTAATTCCGTTTGCCATCAGCGCGTTTGCTATTTTGATGTTCCGGCAGGCATTTCAGGGATTGCCGCAAGCCTTGATTGATGCTGCGCGATTGGATGGTTGCAACGAAATGGAAATCATTTTCCGCGTGCTGTGGCCCAACATTAAATCCACCATTGTTACGGTTGCTATTCTATCGTTCATAGGTTCATGGAACGAAGTGTTGTGGCCGCTGATTGTTGTGCGCAACGAACACTTAATGACGATGCCACAATTGGTTACCCTTTTTGCTGTAGGTGGCAGGGCGGATAGCCAGTTGGGCGTGAAGATAGCCGCTGCTGTTTTGCTGGCACTTCCGGTAATGATAGCGTTTTTGTTTTTTCAAAAATATTTTATTCAAAGCATGGCGTCAACAGGGATGAAGGATTGAAAGGCAAAAATAAGATCTGTGATAAGCTTTGAGCGGTGAGCTGTGGGCTTTGTTTGAAAGAATAATTGTCTATCTGAGAATTTAAGTTGCTGTGCAAAGCGTCCTCGCTTCGAACAACTATTCTATCGCCTCTTGCGAATGTTTGATAAACTTTTACAAAGAAAAATTTGTACAAAAACAAATCAATGAAAATAAAAAAAAGTAGTGTAAAATTGGTTGCGAATCCAAAAGCAGTGATAGCGCAGTTTTTGAGTTTGCCGGGTAACAACCGTGATGTGAATGTAATAGAAAGAGTGCAGAAATTATCGGAAGAAGAAGTCGGTCATCTTCTTCAAAAAGCAATGAATGATTTTGGCAACCGGCATCACAACCTACCACAAATCTTCACTCAAAATTTTGAACAAATTAAAAAAAGCCATGCTCATTTGTTGTCTTCATTCAGCGAAGAAAGAAAGGCATTGCTGGGTGCTTTTTTTACAAAAGAATATTCTATTCAATCGGCTGCTTTGTTCAACCCTTCTATTGTAGCGCATCCGGATCAACTCAATCTGAAAGAAGGTGAGCAACGGTTTATCATGTGCCTGCGTGCTACCGGTGAAGGTCATATTTCTTCTATTGTTTTCATGACCGGAATTGTGGATAAGAATAACGAAATACAATTGGATGAACCTTCTGTTTTTTATACTCCTTTGCAAAAGGCTACCGATGCCGTTTACACCAAAGACTTTTTAAAAAGCCGTATTTCTTCTGAAGATGGTTTTGATACTGATTGGATAGACCATTTGCCGCAATCGTTTACGGCTGAAGATGCCATTTTTTGTGCAAAACAAAACATGGCAAATGGCAATGTAGCACAATCAATCATAGAAAAATTAACCGAAATTTTTGATGGAGACTATAAGCTGGAAGCTGCAGTAGGATTGCCTTTGAGCGAGTGTGTAATATTTCCAAATGCAAAATCGGAAAGCATGGGAATGGAAGATGTTCGCCTTGTTCCCTTTATCAGCAAAAACAAAACAATATATTATGGCACTTACACCGCTTATGATGGTAAGCAAATCAGAAGCAAGCTGATAGCAACAGATGATTTTTCTCATTTTACAATCAGAACGTTAGGAGGCGCAGCCATTTCTGACAAAGGCATGGCGTTGTTTCCCGAAATGATTAACGGTAAATATGCAATGATAGCGCGGCAAGGCGGCGAAAACATCAACATTATGTTCTCGGATAATTTGTATTGCTGGGATGAATATCAAACATTGCTAACGCCGCAGTACGATTGGGAACTGGTGCAGTTGGGCAATTGCGGTTCGCCTATCAAAACAGAGAAGGGATGGCTCTTGCTAACGCACGGCGTGGGTATGATGCGCACGTATATGATCAGTGCGTTGTTACTCGATATAAACAATCCTGCCCGCATCATTGCACGGCTCGATAAACCCTTGCTGATAGCTGATGGAAACGAACGTGAAGGATACGTTCCCAATGTTGTTTATACGTGCGGCCTATTGGAGCATAACAGGCAACTGATCATTCCTTATGCGGTTTCCGATAGTGCCATCCGGTTTGCCACGGTGGCATTGGATGATGTTTTGAATGAAATGAAAAATTTATAATGATGAAAAAACAAATTGGCTGGCTCTTATTTTCTTTATTGATTGTATGTTTTGCGTGTACTTGCCGGAAACAAAACTCTCCTGCGCCGCCTCCTGCAACAGGCGGTGGTGGCAATACAAAAGATTCTTCTTTGGTAAATCTGGCTCACCTGAATCATTTGTACGTGCCGGTAACGTTTCCTGACGGCACAATGGCAGCGGGCATTTATATCTATTCAAACGCGCCGGATTATACTTTAGTAGAAGCTACCGGCGAAGGTTTTACGTGTGTGGATGATGTGGCAAGAGCCGTGCAGGTTTATATCCGCGATAGCAAATTTTCAACCGATACTTCTATCCAAAACAAAACGTTGCAGTTAATTCAATTTATCATTGCCATGCAATCGCCCAATGGTTACTTCTATAATTTTTTACAAACGAACGGGCAAATCAATACTGCCGGACAAACCAGCGTGAACAATGCAAACTGGTGGAGCTGGCGTGCGCTGCAAGCCTTAACGGAAGCGGCTCCCATCATCAGCAACATCAACCCCACATTAGCAACAGCAGCTAATAATGCCGTTGGTAAATTGATTGCAACGATAAAAACAAACGACATCAACGCACCACAAACTACCGAAGTAGTGAACGGCATTACGATACCGCAATGGTTGCCCGCCGGCAGCGGTACCGACCAGGCGGCTACTTTGCTTTTGGGCTTGCTTCCTTACTGTTCATCTAACAACGACACTGTGATGAATGCGTATGTAAAAAAGTTAGCTGATGGCATTGCGTTGATGCAGGTTGGCGATAGTACGCATTTTCCATACAGTTGCATTTTAAGCTGGCAAAACACATGGCATGCTTACGGCGCCGACCAGGCGTATGCGTTGCTGAAAGGGGGCTTGTTTTTGCACGATAATTCCTATACTGCAAAGGGGTTGGCGCAAATCAATCATTTTTATTCTTGGTTGTTAAGTAACGGAATGCAATCATCGTTTGTGGTGTCGGCAAGCAATGGCGCAGTGCAGTTAACAAGCGAAGCTACTTACGACCAGATTGCTTACGGCATCAGGCCACTCGTGTTTGCAGCCATTGAAGCTTTTGTGCAAACAAAAGATGCAAAGTATGCGGATATAGCTGGTCATCTCGCTGCCTGGTTTTTGGGCAATAACGCCGCTGCAAAACCCATGTATTCGGCAGCAACAGGTATTTGTTATGATGGTTTATCATCGCCTACAAACATCAATACCAATTCAGGTGCAGAATCAACCATTGAAGCGTTGCTAACAATGGAAAGAGTAGAGATGTATCCGGAAGTATTAGCCGCTTTAAACAAATACAAAAAGTGATGAAAGCAGAGGAATACATACAATCCGACAAGCTTATTTTTAAGCCTGATGACGTTGACTTATCGCAATCTCCTTTACGAAAGGGTTTGTTTTTGCCCACTTTTGTTTTGGGTGCTTTTAACCCGGGTTTATGCCGTTTGCCAAATGGTAATTTGCTCCTGATAGTTCGTGTGGCGGAAGCTCTGCAAAATGCTGTATTTGACAACAAAGTGCATTGCATAAGATGGGATGACAACAAAGGGTATTCTGCTGAAGGCTGGCACCTTGCAGAAGTAGAAATGAACGACCCTCGCAAGTTCAGAATAAAAGCGTATGAGTTCCCTGTTTATGCGTTAACTTCTTTGTCGTGGTTGTTGCCGGTTGAACTGAATGAAGACGGCAGCCGCGTGCAACATATTCATTACGATAAAGCCATTGCACCCCAACACAGCAGCCAGGAATATGGCATTGAAGATGCCCGCATTTCAACCATTGATGGCGTTTATTATATGACCACTTGTTGCGTGAGTTCCGAACGTCATTCCACACAATTGTATCGTTCCGATGATGGTTTGCAGTATGAGCATTTGGGCATTGTGCTCGATCATCAAAACAAAGACATGTTGTTGTTTGAAGGGCTCATCAACCAACAATATTATGCGCTTACGCGACCTTTAGGTGAATGCTATTTCACATCCTCACAAAGCAGTCCTTATCATCCGGGTGCAGCCATTCATCTGGCTTCATCGCCTGACTTATTGCACTGGAAACCCTGTAATGACGCGGGTTTGCGGGCAAGGCGATCTTCGCTATCCAATGTAAAAATTGGCGGCGGCACACCACCGGTTCTTACGCCGGAAGGCTGGTTATTGCTCTATCACGGCGTTGAAAATAACAACAGCGTTGGCTGTTACCGAACGTTCTGGGCGTTGCTGGATGAACACAATCCATCCATTATTAAACATCTGTCGGATGATGTTCCGTTGCTCCAATCATCGCCTGCACTAACGGAAGAAATTAAGCGCCAGATGTATTTGGATGATGTTGTTTTTACAACCGGAATTGCAGAGCATAACAATCAATACATCATTGCTTCCGGTGAAGCTGATTTGGCTTGTCGTATTACGGTGATTAATAAAAATTTTTTTAAAGATTGTTCTTAATGAATGGTTTGAACCGCTAAGGCGCAAAATTTCACTAAAAAATTTCTTCGCGTCTTTGCGCCTTAGCGGTTCAAAACAAAACGAATCTTGTTTATATACAATTCATTTTATGGCAGAACTAACGTTGCAAAACATATCGAAAATTTACGAAGCTGAAGGAAAAGAAAGGAACAACAAGAAAGCGGTTGACAACATTTCTTTTGCCGTGCACGACAAAGAATTTATGGTGATGGTTGGACCTTCGGGATGCGGCAAATCTACTTTGTTGCGAATGATTGCAGGCCTGGAAGAAATCAGTGAAGGAACGCTTGCGATAGATGGAAAACGAATGAATGAGCTAAGTCCGCGCGAGCGCGACATTGCAATGGTGTTTCAAAACTATGCGTTGTACCCACACATGACCGTTTACGATAACATGGCTTTTGGCTTGCGTTTAAAAAATTACAGCAAAACCGAAATTAAGGAACGGGTGATGCAAACTGCCGCGTTGTTAGAAATTACTGATGAATTGCATCGCAAACCCAAGAACTTGTCCGGCGGTCAGCGGCAACGCGTTGCGATTGGCAGAGCCATCATCAGAAGACCAAAAATTTTTCTGTTTGATGAACCCTTAAGCAATTTAGACGCAAAGCTGCGAACGCAGATGCGCATTGAGTTGCAGAAGCTGCATCGTGAGATAAACGCTACGATGATTTATGTAACGCACGATCAAACAGAAGCGATGACATTGGGGCAAAGAATTGCGGTATTGCAGAAGGGCAAGCTTATGCAGTTGGATACACCCTTGCACTTGTACAATCAGCCGGCAAACAAATTTGTGGCAGGTTTTATTGGTTCGCCAACTATGAATTTTATCAAAGGAAAACTGGTAAAAAAAGAAGAGAATTATGGGCTGGAAATTGATACTGATTTTTTTGTCTCTTTAGGAAATGGTGTTCCTGCAACGGTTGAAAACAAGATAGGAGAGTGGACAGAAATAGGTATTCGCCCTGAGCATATTGCTATCTCTTCATCACAAACCAACCGTAGCTTTCCTGTTGAAGTGGTGGCTTATGAAAACATGGGAAACGAGCAATTGATTTATGTATCGTTCCTCAATCATACAATGGTGATAAGAAAGCCGAACTATGATGAGATAACGATTGGAAAGCGATTGTTTGCAGCGTTTGAAAAAGAAAGCATTTTGTTTTTTGATGTTGATAGTGATGAGGTAATTAAATGATGCTGTTTTCAGAATATCAGTTCAATGCCGCTACTCACTGGAAGCCTTTGCTGGCGCGGTTTTAAGCAATCATAAATCACAAATCGCATTACGCTTTTATTTTTCTTCTTTGCCCTAAATACAAACCCAGTATTACTAAAGCGGTTCCCACATAAGTGTAGGTAGTTAAAGGTTCATGCAACAAAATAGCGGCATAAACAAAACCGAATATGGGGCATAAAAACAACCATAAAGAAGCCCGCACAGTATCTACTTTTAAAAGATACAACCACAGTTGCACGGAGATGATGGAAACAATAATCACTAACCAAAATTCTGACTTCCAGAAACGCGCATCAAAATGATTGATAAAACCATGATGGTGAAACAGAAAAACAAAAGGCAGCAAAAACAAACCTCCCAGCAACACTTGCCATCCGTTAATTACCAATGATGATAATTGCCAGTTTTGTTTTGCGTAATAAATCACACCCAGTGAATAACAAAGCATGCTTACCAGCATCAGCAGCAAACCTTTTACTGTGGCTGTACTGTTTAGCAATAAAGGATAGGTGGCGAGTACAATTCCAATCATGCCCAGCAGCACACTAATCCATTGCACCCTTTTTGTTTTTGTACCCATAAACAAACCCGACATAACGGTTATCAGTAAAGGATTGATAGCCGTAACTAAGCTTCCAATGCCTGCCGAAACTTCCTGTAAAGCGATGACGTAAAAGCCAAGAAAAAGTGTGGTGTTGAGCCAGCCGAATATCAACAACGGCTTCCAGTCGCTGCGTAATGGAAATTTGTTTTTGCCGAATAAATGAGCATACAACAACATGAGCAAACCGGCTGATAAAAACCGGACAACAAACAAAACCAACGGCTCAACCGATTGCAGCCCGATTTTGCCCGCAGCCGAAGCAGAAGCCCATAATATAGAGAATAATAAACCCGTGCTAACGAAACGAACTTTGCCGGACGAAGAAGAAATCATGTAAAAAGCATTCTTGTGAATAGTGAGTTGGAAGTAAAGTTTGTTTTTGCACATAAATATTTTAGCGGCAACCTCTTTTGTTGGGGCAAAAAAATCGGCAAAAACAAAAGCGAAGTCATTAATCAGTGCTGATGTTATCCAACTCTTCTGTAAGTTCATCATCCGTTACTTCAATCTTATAATAAGTAATGTGCAGATTGATGATTTGCGAGTATGGAATGATAAAAAACTGTCCCGGCAGATAGTAGTATCGTTCATCCGGTTCATTTTCTAATGCCTCGTAGGTTCTGTCATCTTTTAAATACCGGCGTTTTACATTGGTCAAATAAATACGGTCAATCCCGCCATCTTTGCTCAGCACATAATCCGCAAGAATGCCGGTGTAAATAATCGTTCCCTGGTCGCTCTTTACCAATACATCAATATAGCGGATGGAAATATCATCGGCGTTACCAGGCACACGTGGAAAATCCAGTATCTCGCCACTAAAAATGTAATGCCATTCGTTTTGAAAACGAAACAGTTTAAACTTACGATCCAACTTTAGTTTGCGAACAATGTACTTAGCTATCAAGCCTCCTGCTGCCGCCAGAAAACTAACGGCAATAAAGTAACTTACAATGCCCATAGCATGAATATAAATGCTTTGAAAAGCAGCCGTAACTCTTGCGCCGTCGCTGGTTCCGCTTAGCAATGTGCCAATGGTAGCAACATCAATGGTGTAATGATGACGGATGAATAAAAAATAGCCAACAATATGCAGCAATGCGCTGGGCAGGATGGCTGCCACCAGCAGGTCGGTAATAGTTTGTTTGAAATATTCTCTTGAAAATTCTTCGGTGTAATAAAACCGTCTGAAAATAAAACCCGGGTAAAGAATAACGAGTAAAAAAAGGGTAGCTAATGCAATGTTCATCGAAGGAAGAAAGGGTTATTTTTTATAAGCACCCACACGCACAACAGCTATTTGTCCGTTCAGCGAAGTGCCGGTGTCGGTCATGTTGTTATGCCGCTCAGCTTCGATGGCTTGCAGCACATCTTTCAATTTGCCTGCTTTTGCCAGCTTTAAAACTGTGTCGCTGATAATAATGGGTGCGGTACTCCACTTCATAAAATGCTTGAATTGTTGCTGCAAGTTAGGAAATAAATTGGTAATGGATTTTGTTGATGAAACGGTGGTTGTTAAAATGCTTATCCGGCATAGCTTTAAAAGCTTGTGTTAGGGGTTGATTGAACCAATGGAAAGGGTTGCATCCGTCTTTGCGAGGCATGAAGCAATCTGAGCGAAATAGCGAATGTTGTTTGTAAGAAGTAAACTGTTAGCGCATGTTCATTCACAATTCGCCGACTGCTTTCTTACGCCATATACAGATTGCTTCGTGCCTCGCAAAGACAAACGATGACTGTTGTAAACGCTAACTGTATATAACTACTTTTTCACCAAAACAAAAAAGGTTCTGCCCATGGGCAGAACCTTTTGCTATAAAAATTCTGTTGTTATTTGTCATCCGCCAGGGCAGCCGCAAAGTATTCTTTGTTAAGCCGTGCAATGTTTGCCAGCGAAATATCTTTCGGGCAAGTGGCTTCACAGGCACCGATGTTAGTGCAGGCGCCAAAGCCTTCTTTATCATGTTGGGTTACCATATCAATCACCCGTGTTTTGCGTTCGGGCGCACCTTGCGGCAAAAGGGCGAGATGCGAAACCTTAGCCGATAAAAACAACATTGCCGAACTGTTTTTGCAAGCTGCCACGCAGGCACCACAGCCAATGCACATAGCAGCACCAAATGCACTGTCGGCTTTTTCTTTTTCAATGGGAATGGAATTGCCATCTACCGCATTGCCGGTATTGATAGAAATATAACCACCCGCCTGTATGATTCTGTCGAACGCTGAACGGTCGGTCATCAAATCTTTAATCACAGGGAAAGCCTTTGCCCGCCACGGTTCTACGGTAATGGTATCGCCATCTTTGTAAGCCCGCATGTGAAGCTGGCAAACCGTATTGTGCTGCCAAGGACCATGCGGTTTACCGTCCACGTACATCGAGCAGGAACCGCAAATGCCTTCGCGGCAATCATGATCAAATGCAATAGGTTCTTCACCTTTGGTAACGAGTTGTTCGTTTAGCACATCAAACATTTCAAGGAAACTCATTTCGCTGGAAATATTGTTCACCTGATAAGTTTCAAATTTTCCTTCTGATTGGCTATCCTGTTGTCTCCACACTTTGAGTGTGAGACTCATATTGTAATGTTCCATTTGACCCTAAAGCCCCCAACCCCTTAAGGGGAGTTGAAAAGCAGTTTATTGTTACAAAATGTTTTTACTATTTTGACGCCACCCATTTCTTTCTCCCCTTAAGGGGTTGGGGGCTTGCTTTCTTTCTACTTATAATTTCTCTGCGTTGGATGAATCACTTCGTAATCCAACGGCTCCTTTTCCAAATCCCAATTGCTGTCACCCTTGTACTTCCAGGCAGAAACAAACATATAGTTGGCATCATCACGAAGCGCTTCTCCATCTTCGGTCTGGTATTCTTCACGAAAATGTCCACCACAGCTTTCATTGCGGTCTAAAGCGTCTTTACACATCAATTCGCCTAACTCTATGAAGTCGGCAACACGACCGGCTTTGTCTAATTCGTTGTTTACGCCTTTTGCGCTGCCCGGAATTTTTACATCGCTCCAGAACTCTTTTCGTAAGGCTTTGATTTCTTCAATGGCTTCAGTCAATCCTTCTTTATTACGCGCCATGCCACATTTGTCCCACATGATTTTGCCAAGCCGTTTGTGAAAACTTTCCACCGTTTGTTTGCCCTGCACTTTTAATAATGTGTTGATACGATCGACTACTTTTTGCTCGGCTTCTGCAAATGCCGGATGATCAGTAGGAGTGGCTTTTGTTCTGATTTCATCCGCCAGGTAATTGCCGATGGTATAAGGAATCACAAAGTAACCATCAGCCAGGCCTTGCATGAGAGCACTTGCTCCCAAACGGTTGGCTCCATGATCGCTAAAGTTAGCTTCTCCGAGGCAATACAAGCCGGGAACGGTGGTTTGCAATTCATAATCAACCCACAAGCCGCCCATTGTATAATGCACCGCCGGATAAATGCGCATCGGCACTTCATACGGGTTTTCTCCTGTGATTTTTTCATACATATCAAACAGGTTTCCGTATTTTTCTTTTACCACTTCCAGGCCGTAATGACGTTGTTGTTCCGGCGTAGGATTGGAAATGCCGTGTTTATTGCATTCCACACGCCCGTAGCGCATTACTGCATCGGCATAATCTAAATACACCGCTTGCCTCGATGTGCCAACACCGTAACCTGCATCGCAACGTTCTTTAGCAGCCCGGCTTGCTACATCGCGTGGCACCAGGTTGCCAAAAGCAGGGTATCTTCTTTCTAAATAATAATCTCTTTCGTCTTCAGGAATGTCGTTGGGTTTGCGTGTATCATTTTGTTTTTTCGGAACCCAGATGCGACCATCATTGCGCAACGATTCCGACATCAGAGTGAGTTTACTTTGATGCTCGCCGCTTACAGGAATGCAGGTGGGATGAATTTGCGTGAAACAAGGATTGGCAAACAAAGCACCGTGCTTATGCGCTTTCCACGCGGCGGTTACATTGCAACCCATGGCGTTGGTGCTTAAATAAAACACATTGCCATAGCCACCGGATGCTAACACTACGGCATGACCAAAATATCTTTCTAATTCACCCGTAATTAAGTTGCGGGCAATGATGCCGCGTGCTTTACCATCAATCATTACCATGTCAAGCATTTCGTGGCGACTGTACATTTTTACATTGCCCAATGCTACTTGTCTTTCTAATGCCTGGTAAGCTCCAATTAATAGCTGTTGACCTGTTTGCCCGGCAGCATAAAACGTGCGTTGCACCTGCACTCCGCCAAAGCTGCGGTTGCTCAACAAGCCGCCATATTCGCGGGCAAAGGGAACACCTTGCGCCACGCATTGGTCAATAATACTTACACTTACTTCGGCAAGACGGTGCACATTAGCTTCGCGCGAACGGTAATCGCCGCCTTTGATGGTATCATAAAACAGGCGAAATACACTATCGCCGTCATTCTGATAATTTTTAGCAGCGTTGATGCCGCCTTGTGCTGCAATGGAATGCGCGCGCCGCGGAGAATCCTGGTAGCAAAAGGCTTTTACGCTATAGCCCATTTCGCCTAATGAAGCG
This sequence comes from uncultured Chitinophagaceae bacterium, assembly GCA_963790435.1. Taxonomy (GTDB): domain Bacteria; phylum Bacteroidota; class Bacteroidia; order Chitinophagales; family Chitinophagaceae; genus Ilyomonas. Next base: position 1,104,597 of record CAWBOI010000001.1, on the reverse strand, counting down.
GCAGCGCTGGCTCCTGCGAGGCCGGTTCCAACCATAATAATTTCCAGCTTGCGCTTGTTGGCAGGGTTCACCAGTTTGCAATGCCCTTTGTATTCTACCCATTTCTCTTCTAACTTTCCTGCCGGTATTTTTGAGTCCAACATAATGAACGTGAATTATCTTTTTAGATGAGCCCACAGATTTCGCAAGGTTTGTTTTTGTGCATTTTTTAAATCAGCGTGATCTGCGGAAAACAAATTTCATTTCAATATCAAATCTTTAATAAGCAATCTTTAATTAACCAATAAAATTTACAATTACCCATCACTCACTTCACCCATCCTAAATACATGCTGATGGGCATGGAAGCAAAGCCAATGGTTACAAGTACCGAAAACCAGTTGCCCGCCGCAATTAACATGCGCTGGTATTTGCGGTTGTGAACGCCCAAGGTGCGGAATGCGCTTTGAAAGCCGTGTGCGAGATGATAGCCCAATGAGATGCACCCAAAGACGTACAAAATTACTACCCACGAATGCGAAAACACTTCCTTCATCCTGCTAAATAAATCGTGCACCGGATCGCCGTTTTGCACACGTACTTCGGGAAGTTGCCCAAAACGTGATGGCACCCAGAACTGTGCAATATGAACAATTAAAAACAACAAAACCAAAGTGCCCAGTAAGCCCATGCTGCGACTGTACCAGCGGCTGCCGCGGTTACCGTAAGCAATGGCATATTGCGTGTTTCGTTTTTGCAGGTTATAGTTGGCAAGCATCAAACCCTGAACGATGTGAATAATGAAAAATGCAAACAAGCCCAATTCCATCACACGTATCAAAAAAGTAGAGCCCATAAAATGCGCCGCGCGGTTGAACACAATGCCATGATCTGTCTTGTCAAAGACAGTATTAAAAATACAGGCATTGATACTGATGTGAACGATTAAAAAAAGAATGAGAAAAATTCCGGTGAGCGACATTACTATTTTTCTACCAATTGAAGAGGTAAAAACACGTTTCCACGTCATAAATGATGCAATTCGTTTTAAGTGAACCGAACAAAGGTAAGTCACAAAACGGTAAAATTTGGTTTTGTAACAAAAGCAGAAAAGTCTTTATGAAATTGTTTAAATAAACAATGAATGTTACAAGAAGCGTTTTGGTTTTGCCCGGATTTTTCTTATAAAGATTGCTATTTTGTGCGGCGAATTCACACCCATGAAACTTGTATCAATTGCCGTATTTTTCTACTTTTTGTTATGATGATGAATGCAGAGGCGCAACATTTTTACGATTCATCGCCCGAAGCACAGCAATGGGTGAATGGCACTTTTAAAAAGCTTACCAAAAAGCAACGCATTGCGCAGTTGATGGTAGTACGGTTAAGCGCTAAAACCGACACTGGCGTTCAGTTTTACAACAATAAAGTAGAGAAAGAAATCAGGAAGTACAACATTGGTTCAGTTTGTTTGTTCCAAGGCAGTCCGGCGCAGCAGGCAACGTTCATCAACCAGTTTCAAAGCATTGCTAAAACGCCTCTTTTATTTTGCATTGATGGCGAAACCGGCTTGGGGATGCGGCTCGACAGCGTTGCCAAATTTCCTGATCAAATCACCATTGGTGCAGTGAACGATTCATCGCTTGTGTATCGCATTGGACAAGCGATCGGAAGGCAATGCAAGCGCATTGGCATTCAGGTCAATTATGCGCCGGTGGTTGATGTGAACAACAATGCCAACAATCCCGTAATTAACTTTCGATCTTTTGGTCAGAACAAATACAAAGTAGCAGAGTATGGAATTGCCATGATGCAGGGCATACAAAGTCAGAACGTAATGGCCTGTGCCAAGCATTTTCCAGGTCATGGCGATGTAGCGGTTGATTCGCATTTGGATTTGCCCGTTATTCACAAGTCGTTGGCGCAGTTGGATTCGCTGGAATTGTATTCGTTCAAGCAGGTATTTAATAGGGGCATTGGAAGTGTAATGATTGCGCATCTTTCCATTCCGGCAATAGATAGCACGCCGCATTTGCCAACCTCTTTATCATCAAAAAATGTAACAGGTTTGCTTCGCGATGAACTTCATTTTACAGGCATTTCTTTTACCGATGCGTTGGAGATGAAAGGTGTTGCCAAATACTATCCGCAAGGCACGGCTGCGGTGCAAAGTTTGGTGGCAGGAAATGATATGTTGTGCCTGCCCGGAGATGTAAAAGATTGCATCAAACAAATCAGAAAAGCCCTTCGTAAAAAAGAGCTGCATTGGAGTCAGATTAACAATAGCGTGAAAAAAGTGTTGCTGGCAAAATACAATTTGGGATTGAGCCAAAAACAGTTTGTAAATGCTGGAAATCTTACCCTTGATTTGAACAAAGATGTAAACACATTGCGAACGGCAACAGCGCAAAAAGCCATTACTTTATTATCCTTGCAGAACAAAGATGTATTGCCGTTGGCAACGGGTAAAAAAGTAGCGTTTGTTGGTTTTGGATTGAATAAAAGCACTGCCTTTGCGGATTCAATTAAAAACTGCTACAATGCTGATTTATATTGGGTTTCGTACAAAGACAGTACAAACAAAAGCGATTCAATGCTAATCGCTTTGCAAAGCCAATACGATGTTGTGATTGTTGGCATTCACAGGCTCACAAAATATCCTTCCAATAATTTTGGATTGAGCCAAAAAACGGTTGCTGTACTTAACCAAATTGTAGCAAAACCAAACGTGGTTACGTTTTTATTTGGAAATCCGTACGCAATTAAAAATGTTTGTAACGCAACGAACTTGCTGGCATGTTATGAAGATGATGTCATCTTTCAGCAACAGGCTTTTGAAGTGTTGAAAGGAAGAGTAAAACCACAAGGAACCTTGCCGGTTACAGTGTGTGAGCAGTATGCGTTTGGAAGTGGAATAATAGAATAAATTTTTAAGCCGTCAGAGACGGGAGGAACATAAAGCGTACGAAGTCTGGAGACTTCGTACAGCGAAAAGCTTTATTCAATTTTTTGTTTAATGTAACCAATCATCATGTCCACTTCATCCGGCGCAAACCATTGTATTTGCTCATCGTTTTTAAACCATGTCATCTGCCGTTTGGCGTAATGACGTGTGTTTTGTTTTATTAAATTAATTGCAGTTTGCAAATCAGTTTTATGGTTTACACAATCGAACAACTCTTTATAGCCAACGGTTTGTAAAGCGTTCAGTTTTTGATACAAAACCAAACCTTTTACTTCTTCTAACAAACCTTCTTTCATCATTTCATCAACACGAAGATTGATGCGTTCATACAACCATTCTCGAGGCAATTCCAAACCGATTTTGATAATGTTGAATGTTCGTTCGATTGGTGTTTTGTTTTGATAAAAAAGAATAGAATTTCCTGTTGCATACAGCACTTCCAAAGCCCGCATCAAGCGTTGCGGATTTTGTTGTTCTGCTATTTGCCAGTAAGCGTTATCTTTTTGTTTTAATTCATTTTGTAAAAAAGAAATGCCTTCCCTTTTATACTCATTAATAATGTAAGCACGAACATCATCAGGCACAGTTGGAATGTCGTCTAAACCCTCACAAAATGCTTTGATGTATAAGCCGGTTCCGCCAACTACAATGGCTATATTTTGTTTTGCCAAAATTTCGCTTGCACACTGCAAAGCGTATTCTTCAAATAAAGCTGCGTTTACCGTTTGATGAATAGAATGTGAGTTGATAAAATAATGATGAACCGCTGAAAGCTGCGCCGGCGTTGGTTTTGCCACGCCAATGTTTAACTCTTTATAACATTGCCGCGAATCGGCAGAAATAATTTGTGTTTTGAAATGTTGTGCAAGTTGAATGGCTACAGCCGTTTTGCCAACAGCCGTTGCACCGGTAATAACGATAACTGTATTTTGTTTTTGCGGCAAAAAGAAAGATTGTTTTTATTGCAAGTTTGTAATTGTAACAGGAAGCGGTTGCCGTCATTCCGCAATTGCTCTCAACACGATGACGAACCATAATCAAATTAGCGAGGGCTTTGTGCGGAATATGCTCTTAAAAATTTGAACAAGTTACTATGTTGTAAGCATCTTTATCGCATTGCAACCGCTTCATTATTCAATCATCAGATTCCGCGCAAAGTCCTCCCTATCTTCTTGAATGCACAAGCTCATGTTGAGGGGAATTGCAGAATGACGCCATAAATAGTACAAAACCAAAATTTACTTCGAGAACACATACGTTGTAATGTCTTCTAACATGATTGTCGGACCAGAAAGAATCATCAAACGCTCCACCACGTTGTTCAGTTCACGAATGTTGCCCGTCCAGTTGTGATGAACGAGCGCATCCATAGCACGGTCGCTGATTTGTTTTACCGGTTGGTTGTATTCTTCAGAAATGTCTTGCAAAAATTTATTGACCAGCAAAGGAATATCGCTTCTGCGTTCGTTCAGCGAAGGCACATGAATTAAAATCACGCTTAAGCGATGATACAAATCGAGCCTGAAATTTTTCGCTTCCACTTCTTTAAGTAGATCTTTGTTGGTAGCTGTTACCACGCGCACATCCACTTCAATTTCTTTATCGCCACCCACGCGCGTGATGCGTCCTTCCTGCAAGGCACGTAACACTTTTGCCTGCGCGCTGAGGCTCATGTCGCCCACTTCATCTAAAAACAAGGTACCGCCATTTGCCTGCTCAAACTTGCCAATGCGTTGCTTAAAGGCAGAAGTAAAAGACCCTTTTTCATGACCAAACAATTCGCTTTCAATCAGCTCACTTGGAATGGCTGCACAGTTCACTTCTACCAGCGGACTTTCGGCGCGGTTGCTTTTGTGATGGATCCAGCGAGCTACCAATTCTTTACCCGAACCATTTTCGCCTGTAATCAAAACGCGGGCATCGGTTGGCGCCACTTTATCAATGGTTTCTTTGATGCGCATAATGCCTTCCGATTCACCAATCATTTCCTGAACACGGCTTATCTTTTTACGCAGCGTCCGGGTTTCTTTGCTCAGTTTGTTTTTATCCATTGCATTGCGAATGGTAATGAGCATCCGGTTTAAATCGGGAGGTTTGCTGATGTAATCAAACGCGCCTTTTTTTACTGCATCTACGGCTGTTTCTATGTTACCATGACCGCTTACCATAATGATGGGCACATCGGGATTGATGGCAGTTGCTTTGTCTAAAAATTCAATACCATCCATGCGCGGCATCTTAATGTCGCACAGCACAGCATCGTAGTTCTTTTCCTGGAACATCTTTAAACCTTCATCTCCGTCAATAGCTTCTTTTACTTTGTAGCCTTCAAACTCCAAAATATCACACAAGGTTTTCCGGATGGCGCGTTCATCATCTATTAATAAAATATTCGACATCGTTATCTTTCACATTAAAACGTAAGGCGGCAAATCTAAATTACTTTTGCTGCTCCAAATTCGTTAAAAGTATATAAAGAATGGAATTGACAGATGCAAACCTCCGGTTTATAGATACACATTGCCATTTATATTCAAAAGAATTTGAGAATGACAGAACCGAACTGTTTGAAAGAAGCGCGAACGCAGGCGTTATAAAATTTTATTTGCCTGCTATAGATTCGAGTACACATGATGCGATGCTGAAGGTTGAAAAGGAATATTCGCAATGCAAAGCGATGATGGGCTTACATCCCTGTTCAGTAGATAATAATTTTCAAAACGAATTGAACATTGTGGAAGAATGGCTGAACAAACGAACATTTGCAGCCATTGGTGAAATTGGACTGGATTATTACTGGAGCACCGAATATAAAAATGAGCAAAAACAAACTTTTGATTTACAAATGCAATGGGCGTTGGAAAGAGGTCTGCCCATTGTCATTCATTCGAGAAATGCAATGCGGGAAACCATTCATGCTGTGGAACCCTTTGCAGACAAGGGTTTGCGCGGCATCTTTCATTGCTTTAGCGGCACTGCGGAAGATGCGGTTGAAATTGTGAACATGGATTTTTATTTAGGAATCGGTGGTGTCATTACTTATAAAAAAAGTGGTTTGCCGGAAGCACTGCAAGCCATTTCTTTAGATCATATTGTTCTCGAAACCGACGCGCCTTATCTGTCACCCGTGCCTTTTCGTGGCAGAAGAAATGAGAGCAGTTACCTGCCCCTCATTGCTCAAAAAGTAGCCGAAACCAAAAATGTTTCTATTGAAGAAGTGGCGGCAACAACCAGTCGCAATGCAGAAAAAATTTTTAGCCTTAACGGTTGAAATAGTTATTTTGCAACGCTTTCAAAAGGAACAAGGAGACGTGTCCGAGTGGTTGAAGGAGCACGCCTGGAAAGTGTGTATACGGGAAACTGTATCGCGAGTTCGAATCTCGCCGTCTCCGCTGGAAATTAGTGGCAAATTACCAATACAGTAAAGCCTGCAAATGCACTATCTGCAGGCTTTTTTAAATTATCTGTTGGCTTATCTCTATACCTACTTCGTCTTTTTATAAAGTGATACAGGGGAAGATTAATGAAGCTATCTTACCATTCAACAAGAAAGAATAACGAGAGCCAAAAGGTGGTTTGCACACATTGCATCGGGCGAAATAAAAATCAACCAGCCTCTTACATTTTATCTTAGCGAAGGTGTTTTGGAAAGCAGAAAGATAACAGGAAAAATTATTTTTGTTGTTTAACTTTTATCAATGTCTTATACTGATTGGATTGGTTTTGCCGGCGTTTTCATTTTGCTGGTGGCTTATGCACTCAACTTAGTAGGCAAGCTTTCTCAAAACAGTGTTGTTTATCTTTTGCTTAATTTTTTAGGTGCATTCATTTCCTGCATTGCATCCATGTTGCTGCATTTTGTTCCTTTTATCATTTTAGAAGGCGTGTGGACGCTGGTTTCAATCATCGGATTGCTATCAAAACTTTTTAAAAATGATCAATAAAAAGCTGCTTTTGTTTTTGCCCTTTTTTCGGCTTTTTGTTTCTGCACAAAAATCTTGTACCAATCAATCTTCAACGCACAGCATGTTGATTTATGAAACCGAAAACATCTACGCTTTGGTAGCGGTACAGTTTGAAACAATGACAAATAAAAACCTGTCAGGTTATACGTTTTTTTCTAAAAACTCATTAGCAAACCGCACAGGTTACGATGATTATTTTCAAACTGTACCCTTACTTACGCTTTGTACTTGCCCACGTTTTATTCACCGCACAATTATCATTTAAAATAGCGTATGCAGTTACTTATTTTTCAACATCTGCCACACGAAGGCGCAGGAAATATTGTTGCATGGGCGCAGCAACGCAATCACACTGTGCACACCCTGCTTCTTCCCGAATGGAATGAAGGATTGCCATCTCCTTCGCAATTCGATATGTTGTTTATTCTTGGCGGAATGATGAGTGTGAATGACGAAAACGAATTGGAATGGATAAAGAAAGAAAAAGAATGGATAAAAGAATTTATGCTTACCAACAAGCCTGTTGTAGGAATTTGCCTCGGTTCGCAATTTCTGGCCCAAGCGTTGGGAAGCCGTGTTTATAAAAATAGTCAAAAAGAAATCGGATTTTTTAACGTGCAAAAGATAGATGCTTTCCATCCAATCATTCAACACATTCCTAATCAGTGGAACGTGTTTCACTGGCATGGCGAGACGTTTGATTTGCCAACTGGTGCGCAGCATCTTTTTTCATCAGAAGCATGCCAAAATCAGGCGTTTCAAAAGAACAATTGCTTTGGCTTTCAATTTCATCCGGAAGCAGATGAAAAATTGATTTCTGCAATGATTGAATTTGAAAGAAGTGAACTTGTAAAAAGCAAGTATGGGCAAACGGAAACAGAAATCAAAAACGGGTTTCACGAGATCAATTCTTCTTTCTTTCACACCTTTTTAGATAAGATAACAATGAACAATTCTCAATAAGGTGCCTGCCTGAGCCAATTATTTTTAAAATGGTAAGTCAGTAATAAATACCAAATTTTCTCCTGTTTGTTTTTGCCTCTTTTTATTCTCTCTGATTTTGTCACCTCTATCTCATCTTATGGTGTTCTGTAATCAACAGAACATTTTGGTAGTTCTACAAAACAACCCTGTAAATCAATGCCTTACTGAATTGGAACGCTCTTTGAATAAGGTGGGTTGAAGTTCATTTTATGTTGTTCATTTTATAAAGCTAACTTTATGTGTATCCGCATAATGCCCTTTGCAGTGGTGGTTGTTTTGTTTGCATCTTGTACTAAGAACACCGACATCGTAAGCAATACGTTTGCGCATGAAGGCGAAAACAATTCTTCTTCTGCAAGCAATGCTAATGTTGCTTCTGCCGAATATATCCAGGGAGTTTTTAACGGTGTAAAAATGTACTTCGGTACAACGTTTTCAAGTCCCGATTCTTCCGAAAACATCAGCTATTACACGCCTGATGTGCAAGATCAAATTAATTTAATCAGGCAAAACAAAGATTTGAGTATGAGTTGCCAGTTGTACTTTATCAACGGTAATGTGTATCATCAAACGCTTCCTTATGTAGTGCCTCGTCCAAACCTTGCTTACTGCGAACATGCAGAACTTCACCTGTTAGATTATCGACAGAAATGGGCTTCGCAATGCGCAGGCTGCAGTATGGATAATGCAGATTATTTTAGCAACACAACGGGTAATAATTTTTCGGTAACGATAACCGATACAACGCGCGGTTATTTAAAAGGTACATTTGCAGGAAGCGCTGCCACAGCAACGGGTTTAAATATAAAAGTAACCGATGGCTCATTCAACATTCGTACTTATAGAGTAAGCAATACAAAAGGATAATTTCACAGTTTTGATTGCATACCGGCTTTTTTTCCTACAAAAACACATTGAAGCCATCAACATAAAAAAAGCAGGTGCAATCATTTATGCACCTGCTTTTTTAGTGAGAAATTTGGGCAAAACCAAAAGCTTACTTCTGATTGTGAGTGAAATTTATTGCTTAATTACCCGAATGGTTTTAAAGAAATTGCCTTGCCTTACGGTTAATAAATACGCGCCGGCTGAATAACCATTCGCTTCTATATCAACTACACCATTGGTTTGGTAAATTAATTTTGATTGTAGTTTTCTTCCATCTGCACTAAACAATTCAACCGTTACAGGTTGCTTATCGGCAAGTGCCAAATACAATTTAAACGATTGCTTTGCGGGGTTTGGATACACAGTTGCGGTGCTGGCTACTGCACCTTCGACTTTCATCATATTCCCCGATTTGGTAATCATTTCATCACTGTTTTCTTCCGACATCTTATCTATACCGCATTTGGCTCTGGTACTAAATGCAAACGCTATTCGGGTAAGCGTAAAATTGTCTTTCCAGGTAAGGATGGCAACATTAGGAACCGGATAGCCATAGTAAGTTACCGTGTTGGTGGTGAAAGAAGTATCGCCGGGCATTATGTTAATGGTTCCGCTTTCATTGTCGCCATCCAAAAACCAATGCGCTTCAACAGGAAAAGGATTGGGGTTGCTGATTTGCCAGTTTCGAACCGAAGAAGGATCGCTGGAACAAAGCGGTTTCAGTTTTAAATCTTTTACATACAGGTTAGGAAAGTGAACTCTGTCAACTGCTTTTTGTGCATTGATAAATCCATGGCCGGAATTGAAATCATAATAAGGCGTGTTGAAAGTGGGATAGTTATCGTGCATCTTACTTGCCGTTTCAGCCAGTTCGCCCCTTATCTGGTCGGGCGTAATGGTATGCAATCGTTGCGCTTCAATCATTAAAGCGGCTACGCCGGCTGCATGAGGAGTTGCGGCAGAGGTTCCAAAAAAGTTAGGGAATGTATCGCTGTCTTCTGCAATATCACCTCCTCCGAAAGGATCGAAAAACGAAGTGTTACCACCATCGGGTGCAACAATATCGGGCTTTCTGCGAACCAACGGTGCAATGCGGGCACCTCTTGTATTAAAATAATTAGGCACGCCGCCGATTGATGAAAATGGATCTACAGCAGCTGTATCAAGCCCGTAAGCTGGTGTATTCAAATAAAACGCCGAACCAGTGGCAATCGCGCCTTCTGCTTTGGCGTGGCCTACTAATGTAGGAGCCAAAATGCCCGGAATAGGTGGGTTGGTAAGATAAAACAACGCATCGCCGTATAGAATGTATTTCAAACGGTTTACATCTGGTCCTGCATACTTTACGATGGTAAGAAAGAAGGTATAATTATCTGTAAAATTATTGTAAAGCCCATCAATTCAATGGGTTCACCGCTGGCTATGTTATCTGACGTGCCTTGTGCTACTATGCTTCCGGAAGTATCAGTTAGATAAATGTCAAAGTCGGTTGTAGCACTGTCATGTCCGCCACTTGCTGTGTACGAAGGCTGATCCCACTGAAATGAGATAATCAGTTGGCCACCGCCCGTTGGTACATACAAAGGTTGAAAATAAACAGGAGCATCACCAGGAGCACTGAAATTATGAGCAGTGCCACCGCCAGGCCCTAAAGGTTCAACAGTAGTTGGGCGGTAATTACTTTCGTAAGAACGAATGCTTTGATTGCCAGCGGCTGAAAAATAAGTAACGCCTCTTTTCTTTGCCAGGTCAACCGATTGTGCAATGATGCCATCCTGAAAAAACGGCTCGTCGAAATAATAAATATCATCACCAATTACTTTACAGCCTTTATCTGCAAGGGTTTGTATGCCTTGCGCAAAATCAGCTTCGCCATTATCAGCAGTATAAAATGCAAGGTTAGAACCTGGTGCCACATCATGCACAATTTCCATCATAGCACGGCCTTCATCGGTTCCGCCCGAATCCAAATCTTTAATTACCTGAACCGGTTTTTTAAAACCATAAGGATTGTCTCTTCCCGGAAGTTCGCCATGCCGAACGCCTTTTTCAGCAGAGCCCAGATTGTTGTAGCTGTCCGACAAAATGCCCACTTTAACACCGTTGCCGTTTACATGAAATTCTTTTCTTGCTAAGTAAGAAAGTTGCGCTGTATCGCCCTGACTTACTACACCTGTGTTAGATGAGCCTTCGCATGTTTGCTTTTTGTGTTCATTTCTTAAAGAAGAAGATTTCAGTGGTTGCACCATTGGCTTGTACGAAGGCTTCGCATAGCGGATGGTTGTTGAAGTTTCTATTTTTTGTAACGCACTAATAGGCGCATAACCTGAAATCACACGACCGTAAACAGCGGTAACTGATACGCCCATATTTTCCAATTCCTTTTTGGCAGTGGCTACGTTATCTTTTGCAGTAAAATTTACCAGCACTTTATCGCCTTTCTTTTGCATCAAATTTTCAAGCGTACCCAACGAAGGCAAACGCTTAATTGCAAATGTTCTTAGTTGCGGTCTGGCAACATTGTTTTCACTGAGATTTTTTAAATCAGGGCTAAGCTTGGAAGCCTTTTTTTCATTGCTAACTTGCTGGGGTGTGCCCTGCATTTTAGGGTTACCTGTTATTTGAGTGTAACCGGAAATTGCACACAACAGGCAAATAATAATGGGTAGCAAATTTTTCATTTGGTTTTAATTTATTGTTTGAAAAAGTGTAAAAGCATGAGGCAGATGATTATCATTGGCAACGGTTCATAAGTTTTGGTGGCAAAAACAAAAGTTATCCGTTCCCAATTTGGTTTTAAAAATAAGTGCCTTTGGCAACTTGGGAAAATAATTTTTAATTTTTTCTTAATTGATTTTTCGTTATAACCGAGAATTAATGATAACAAAAAGATTGTGATCTGGAATCTATGATGACTGAATTTTACTGGTCCGGTGTCGTCACCGACCAGAACCTTTTTCAGTTTGTGAGAACACCGAACCGATAGCTGAAATTGTTCTTGTTTTTGTCCATCATACATTTCAGAGCACCACCACAAAAAAGCCGTCCCCACAGTACTGCGGGGACGGCTTTATTTATAGAATTTGTTTTTACTAATCTTTCTTCATGAACGTCGGACGTTGAGTATTCGGATTAGTGTTTTCCTGATAATCCTTATCATACGCTCTGATAATCGCTTTTACCAGGCGATGTCGCACAACATCTTCTTCATCCAACTCAATGTGGGCAATGCCGTCAATATTGCGAAGAATGCGGGCAGCTTTGTGTAAGCCGCTTTGCATGTTGCGCGGCAAATCTACCTGCGTAGGATCGCCGGTAATGATGGCTTTTGCATTGGCGCCAATGCGGGTTAAAAACATTTTCAACTGCAAATCATTTGTGTTTTGCGCTTCGTCTAAAATGATAAAAGCATGGTCAAGCGTACGACCACGCATGTAAGCCAATGGTGCAATTTCAATGGTGCGTGTACTCATGTAATAACCCAGCTTATCAGCCGGAATCATATCATCAAGTGCATCGTATAATGGACGCAGATAAGGGTCAATTTTTTCTTTCAAATCGCCAGGTAAAAAGCCAAGGTTTTCACCTGCCTCTACTGCCGGGCGCGTTAAGATAATTTTTTTTACCTGTTTATTTTTTAAAGCTCGAACTGCCAGCGCAACAGCCGTATAAGTTTTACCTGTACCGGCAGGCCCAATGGCAAAAACAATATCGTTTCTGTCAGCAGCCTGTACCATTCTTTTTTGGTTGGCGGTGCGGGCACGAACCGTTTTTCCATTGGGCCCAAACACCAGGATGTCGTTAGGGTTGCGGTCAACAAAATTGTCAATGGTTTCTGCGTCATCGCCGCCGAGAATCTGCTCAAAATAATTATCGCTTAAATCGCCGTTGCGCTCCATGTATTGCACCACCAGGTCAATCTTTTCTTTTGCCTGGTCAACTTGTTCGGGCGCGCCGCTCAACTTAATCTGAGTGCCACGAGACAAAATTTTCAGCAGGGGAAACTTCTTTTTCAGAAGGTCCAGCTTGCGGTTGTTCACCCCAAAAAATTCAATGGGGTTCACCGTTTCGAGGTTAATAATTGTGTCTGTCAAATTGTAATGTTTTATTAAAATGATTACTCCAAATTTAATGCAATTCCCCAACATGCAGGACGCATGGGTTATACACTTTTGTTAATAAAAAATGGGCAAAACCAAACATTCTGGCATTGATAAAGACATACGATAATATTACAGTAAACCTTGTATGTCCAATTAAATATTAACCATTAGCCATTATTCAATCCAATAGCTTGGCATAAAAATGTATAAGCTTAGAACTAAATAGTTTTCGCATGAAAAAGTTAGTATTCGCTCTTTTGTTTTTGTCCATTTTTGCTGGTGCAACAAACGCTCAGTTGAGAAAAATTCCTGCCGATGTTACCAACGCATTTAAAGCCAAATATCCTCATGCAACAGATGTGGAATGGAAAGACAAGCTAACCGGTTTTGATGCTCAGTTTAAAGAGGGTGATAAAAACATGACCGTTACGTTTAACAACAAAGGAGAGTGGCAGAAAACAGAAAAAGCATTGACGTTTGATGAAACACCGGCTGCCGTAAAAGAAGGTTTATCAAAAAGCAAATATGCCAACCACGATGAATGGAAACAGGGCGACGTAGTAACAATGATTACTAAAAATGATAACAGCGTGCAGTATCGCGTGTATGTAGATAAAGTTGGCGGCATACAAAAAAAGTATTTGTTCTTTAATCCGTCTGGCAGATTGGAAAAAGAAGCGTTGACATTATAATAATAAAATAAAAATTTAAGTAGAAAGTCCCGATTTATCGGGATTTTTTTATGGGTATCTTTTACTTTTATCGCATGAAAAAATGGATGTCTTGTTTGTCTTGTTTTGTTTTTGCCCTTATTTCTTATGAAGCTTCTTTTGCACAAGCTGATCGCTGGCAACAGCGCATCAAATACGATATTGATGTAAACATGAATGTGCAAACGAACCGCTTTACCGGCACCGAAAAAATAGAATATTGGAACAATTCGCCCGACACGCTGAACCGCTTGTTTTTTCATTTATACTGGAATGCGTTTCAGCCCAACAGCATGATGGACCAACGAAGCATTGAATTGGGTAAAATAGTTTTAGGCACCGATAAGAAGAGGTAACGAAGTGCGCGATTGGGACAGCCGTGTGCGCGACCGCATCAGCCATTTAACGCCAGATGAAATAGGGTGGGACAGTGTAAGCTATATCAAGATAAATGGTCAAAAACAAACCTTACTTTATCATGAAACGATACTGGAAGTAAAACTGTCATCTTCCGTATTGCCACACAGCAAAACCGCACTGGACGTGGCTTTTAACGCGCAAGTGCCTGTACAAATCCGCAGAAGCGGAAGAGATAACGCAGAAGGTATTCGTTATAGTATGAGCCAGTGGTATCCGAAAATGGTGGAGTACGATTATGAGGGCTGGAATGCGAACCCTTATGTGGCACGTGAGTTTTACGGCGTATGGGGCGATTACGATGTGGCCATAACCATTGATAAAAATTATGTGCTTGCCGGAACTGGCACCATTCAAAACATGAATGAAGTGGGACATGGTTATGAAACTCCAACTTCAAAATCTGTCAACCGTCAGCTTGCATCTATTAACACACTGACCTGGAAGTTTGCTGCGCAAAATGTGCACGATTTTATGTGGGCGGCAGATACGGCTTATAATGTTATCAAACGGCAAACTATAAACGGCCCGTTGTTATACATCGTTTATAAAAAAGTAGATTCTTTGGAAACCCGTTGGCAAAAGCTGGCCGATACTGTGCAGTTGGTATACCCTTACATTGCCAAAACGTTTGGAGCTTATCCTTATAAAAATTATTCGTTTGTGCAGGGTGGTGATGGCGGTATGGAATACCCAATGGCAACGTTGATAAAAAGTGCAAGCATCGGCACAGCGTTACACGAATGGATGCACAGTTGGTACCAGGGCATGATGGGCACCAATGAAAGCCTGTATCCATGGATGGATGAAGGCTTTACTACGTATGCTGAAACCCGCATCAGCAACTATATGCATGGTGATAAAGGTTTTGCTTTTGCAGATAGTTATGCCGGTTACTTTCGTTTGATAAGCAGCGGCAGGGAAGAGCCGATGAGCACGCATTCCGACCATTACAATACCAACTTTGCTTATTCGGTTGCTGCGTATTCAAAAGGCTGCATTTTTATGGAACAGTTGGGTTATATTGTTGGGCAACAAACGCTTGACAAAATCTTACTGGCTTATTACAATGAATGGAGGTTCAAGCATCCGAATCCCAACGATTTTATTCGCGTAGCGGAGAAAGTGAGCAATATAGAATTGCAGTGGTACAAAGAGTATTGGATTTATACTACTAAAACTATTGATTATGCTTTGGGCGACATCAACACAGTGAATGGCAAAACAATGATTTCGGTAAAAAGAATTGGCAATATGCCCATGCCAATTGATGTTTTAATTACTTATAAAGATGGTACAAAAGAAATGCATAACATACCGATGAACCTAATGTATGGCGCAAAGAGAGCAGAAGATAACACGCCATTTTTTGTGCATGAAGAGTGGAAGTGGACGCAACCCGAATACAGCTTCGTCATCAGCAAACAAATCAAAGATATAAAGGAAGTAGAGATAGACCCGAGCCAACGCATGGCAGATGTGAACCGTGTGAATAATAAAATTTCATTGCCATAAGAAGTATCTGAACTGGGATTTGTGGGATGAAATAGAATAGTCAATCAATAAGATTGAATATTATGGCAAAAACAAACTTCTTATTTTATACCTATCCCACAAATCCCAAACATCACATTCATCTCAGTTCAGACATCTTTTAAAATCTCCCCAAATCACCATTATATTTGGACAACGAAAACAATACTTATGACGATTCTTCAATTGGATAATCTGAAGAAATATTACGCCACACAAAAAGCAGTTGACGACATTAGTTTTACGATAGAGCAAGGCAGCATCTTTGGTTTATTAGGACCGAATGGAGCTGGTAAAACCACACTGCTGCGCATGATTACCGGCATCTTTTATCCCGATGAAGGCACAATCACTTTTGATGGAAAGCGCTTTGACCCAACGAACGACATTTCAAAAATCGGTTACATGCCCGAAGAGCGCGGGTTGTATAAAAAGATGAAAATCGGCGAGCAGGCGTTGTATCTCGCACAGCTAAAAGGATTGAGTAAAAGCGATGCGTTGCAAAAAATAAAATACTGGTTTGAGAAGCTTGAAATGCAAAGCTGGTGGAACAAAAAAATTGAAGATTTAAGCAAAGGCATGAGCCAGAAGCTGCAGTTTGTAACTACTGTTTTGCATCAACCAAAACTCATTATTTTGGATGAGCCCTTTAGCGGTTTGGATCCATTGAATGCGAACTTAATTAAAGATGAAATTTTCAAGCTCGCACAACAAGGAAGCACCATCATTTTCAGCACGCACCGTATGGAGCAGGTAGAAGAAATTTGCAATCACATTGTGCTGGTGAACTTAGGACATAAAATTTTAGATGGCACGGTGAAAGGCATCAAGCAGGAATTTAAAGAGAACTTGTTTAGCGTTCATCTCACCACATTGCCAGCCACTTTAGCAAGCAATGCTTTTGAAATTGTTGAACAAACCCACAATAAATTTACGGTAAAAATAAACGAAGGCTACAACAGCAACGATGTGTTGCAGCACTTCATTCAACAAGGCAGCCTTATAGAATCGTTCAACGAAATTTTACCCTCGCTCAACGAAATTTTTATCCGCGAAGTAGAAGGCACAAAAGCTACCACGCGGCACTTTCAAACCGTTGATTAATCATTCAACATTCACCACTCACAATACAACTTATGAATAAAATTTCACTCATCATTCAAAGAGAATACCTCACGCGTGTTCGCAACCGTACGTTTGTAATTACCACTTTACTGGTCCCTCTTTTGTTTGGTTTGTTAATCGGCGGAACTACTTATTTGTCTATTAAAGATCAGATTAAAAGCAGCACTGTGGCGGTACAGGATAACAGTGGAACATTTACAAGCAATCTGCAAAGCACTGATGCGGTTACGTTTCGTTTTGTTCCGGGTGTAGATACAAGCAATTACACTTCAAAAGGATACGATGCTTTGTTGTACATTCCTTCGTTTAATGTAGTGAAGAAAGACAACTATGTTATTTATTCAAAAGACCCCATTAGTTCTAACGCTAAGAATGACATAAAAGATAAAGTGAACGAAGTAATTGAAAACAAACTGCTTCAGGATGCGGGCATTCAAAAAAGCACATTGGATTCAATTCATCAGCAATCGCAAATGGCAACACTTACCACGCATACAAGCATCGGCAACAACACCAGCGATGACAAGCGCGACATTGCCAAACTGGTGGGTTATGTGTGTGGCTTTTTGATTTACATTACCATGTTCATTTACGGCATGATGGTAATGCGTGGTGTTATGGAAGAAAAAACAAATCGCATTGCCGAAGTCATTGTGTCCAGCGTAAAGCCGTTTCAGTTGATGGCAGGTAAAATCATTGGCATCGGCGCTGTAGGACTTACACAGTTTTTGATTTGGGTAGTGTTGATTATTGGTGTAGTTAATTTGTTGCCGCTTTTTATGTCTTCGCACACCCTACATGCTGTGCAACAGGCACAGCAACACGGCGGTGGAATGCCCGGTGGCGGGATGTCGAATGACGAAACCGCACATGCGTTTAGCGGCATAGGCAGCATTACCGGAAACATACAAATAGGCTTGCTGGTAGCTTGCTTTGCTTTTTATTTCCTGGGTGGTTATTTGTTTTATGCTGCTTTGTTTGCCGCCATTGGCAGCGTGGTAGAAGATGTACAAAGTTCGCAAAGCCTTACGCTGCCGATTACAATGCCCATTATTTTTTCTTTTTTTATTATGAACATGGCAGTGCAAAACCCCAATTCATCACTGGCGGTTTGGTGCAGTATCATTCCGTTCAGTTCTTCAATGGTAATGATGGCAAGGCTTGCGTATGGCGTGCCCGATGTGGTTCCTTACTGGCAATTGGCAGCCAGTATGTTGAGCCTGATTGGTGGCTTTTTATTTACCACATGGCTCGCTGGTAAAATTTATAGAACCGGCATTTTAATGTATGGCAAAAAGCCAAGCTGGGCACAAATGATGAAGTGGGCGTTTCGGAGTGCTTAATTAAGATGACGGTTGTTACTTGACTGATGGCAGATAGAAAATTTTAAGTAAGTTGTTTCATCATCTGTCAATTGAAATATTCAACTCAAACAAAAATGAACGAACAAATCAACTTCATGCAACAAGCGGTAGAACTCTCTTCCATTGCCATGCATAAAAAAGAAGGCGGACCGTTTGGCTGTGTGATTGTGAAAGATGGAAAAGTGATAGGGAGGGGCAACAACAAAGTGTTTTTAAACAATGATCCAACGGCTCATGCAGAAATCGTTGCCATCCGTAATGCCTGTTCAAATCTAAAAACAAATACACTCGAGGGGTGTGAGTTGTACACATCCTGCGAGCCTTGCCCCATGTGCCTTTCAGCCATTTATTGGGCAAGAATTAAAAAGATATATTATGCCAATACTTCTGCGGATGCCGCTCGCATAGGTTTTGATGATGAAGCCATTTCTAAAGAACTGGCAAAACCAAAAGAACAACGTTCGTTACGGGAAGAAAATATAGGCAGAGAACTGGCGATAAAAGTGTTCAACGAATGGGAAGAAAAAATGGATAAACAATTGTATTAGACATTATCGCGAAGACGCAAAAAAAATGGGCAAAACCAAACTTTGCGTCTTCGCGCTGAAAAATCAATAATCAAAATAAGTATTGAATAAATTGGTTTTAATACCAACAGAAAATAAGGCTTCCGATTGATGAACCCCGGTACCCTCGCGGCTTCTGTATATCATGTTCGCTTCTACGCTCAACCTGTTTTTAGGATTGAGCAGATAACCCACCGACGCCTGATTGTAAAAATAATTGCGTTTATCTCCTTGCGTAGTAAAGCTGCCATAAGTGCCATTGGCACCTAATGAATTTTGGTTCTCAAAAATATCATCACCGGCAGGAACGCCAGGTTTAGCTTCCCCTTCACCACGAATGGCAAACATCGTTTCTAAACTTCCATACCAGCGTTTATTGTTATAATTAAAATAAGAAATAAACTCATGAAAATTAGCAGCCAGCGGATCGGTGATGGATTGATAATAATGCGAGTAATTAATGGCAACATAATCGCCCACGCCATGTCCGTAAGTGTAAGGCCGAACGCCGTTCCATTCCAATCGCCAGCTTAAGTTTTTCACGCCAAACACATCATTGTTCCAAAGCCCGAGTTGCAAGGCATATTTATTTGCAAAATGTTGTGTATGATTTTGCAGCGTTAAGTGCAAAACAAAATCGTCCAGCGCAAGCTGACCGTATAAAAATCCTTTTTTATGGATGTTGTATTTGAAATGAAATCCTATCATCGCGTTATCAGGTGAACCAATTGAATATTCCAGCGGACGCAGGAATATCAACGGACTTAAATACGTAACATCGAAGCCGCGATGAAAGTTCGTATCTCTTGAAGCGGCAGTAATTTCATCATACAAAGCAAACTGAAATTTGTTTGAAAAATTAATTCCCAATTCGTGCATCACGCTGTATTTCGGTTGCGATCTGCCATTCACCAGGTACCAGTATTTGTTACTGTAAGCATTGTACAACACATTGTAAGTAATCTTCCAGAAGCGGGCTTGCAACCGCAGGTACGGATAGCTGAATGAGTTGTCCGACAGTTGTAAGCTTCTGTATCCATCGCCCAAAAACTGTTTACCAAAACCGGTTGAAACCAAAAAATGTTTGGAAGGAAGATACGTGAGGTTGAAATTTCCGTTGCCATAAATCCAGCGTTGGTGAGTGTACAAAGAAGCCACATTATTACCAGGCACAATGCCTTGCTTATTGTAAATTAAACTATCCACATACGAAGGAAATTGCTGGCTGTATTCATTCCATCCGGCTTCAAACGAAAGTTTGTTATTAATAACTCCCTGCAGGCGCAAACCGGCGGCTCCGCCCAACAGCACATTGCTTTTTTGGCTGCTTTTTCCAATGCTTCCTTCAATGTATGGATCAATCGTAACAACGCTTTTGTTTTTGCCCAATTTTATCCAGTTGTCATTGGCAATGTTTCTTAAAAAAGAATTGGTGCCGTTTGATGAGATGCCAAAAACGCTGTCAATTAAATCGGTCTTTTGCAGCTTGTTCAGTGATTGCAACTCTAGCCAGTTCATGCCCCGAAAGCCTGTAAATATTGATGTATCGGAGTTGATGATGAGTTGGTTCAAACGGTTTTGCACAGCCTCGTTCAGCGGTATTTGCTGTGCACTGAGTTTGAAAAAAACGGACAAAAACAAAAGGATAAAAAGATAGCTGCGCATGAAATAATTTTTATAGAATCAATGGCTCAATTAAAAGTCGTAAACAAGGTTTCTGAACGACATACGTACACCGATGTACGCATATTTATCTTCAAAAATTTTTATGGCATTGCTTTCTCTGCGGTATGTAAAACCTGTTTCCAAACGCAGGTTTGTTTTGGGGTTTAACACATAAGCAACCCGAACCTCGCCATAATAAATATTGGTTTTGATGCCTCCAGTTGTAGTTATATTTTGAGCAGGATACGATGTGCTGCCGTTAAAAATATTACTTCCAAAATTTACGGCTCTGTTAGCCGAATCCAAACCTTGCTGTGCAATGAATGCTTCTACCCGGAACCACCATCTTTTGTAGGTATAATCGGTAACGCCAATCACTTCACGAAAGTTGGCACCCAGCGGATGTGCCAAAGCTAAATTGGCATTGCTATACACGGTATGAAGATCAGGCGAACTGTACGTGTAAGGCCGCACGGTGTTGAATTCTAACACAGCATTCCAGTTGCTCACTTTTAAAAAATCCCAGAACCGAACGCCTGCCTGCACGCCATAGCGATTGTTAACATTACTGCCCGTTTTATCAATTGCCAACTGACTGTACACAGCCGCTTTGCGTAAGATGTTATACTTTAAATTTAAACCTATCATTTCGTTATTGTCAACACCGCTTTTTGATTTGCCTGAATGTGCAAAAATGATAGGACTTGCATACGTTGCGTTGATGTCGCTGTTGAGGTTAACATTGTTACCGCCCCATACGACCGATTCAAACAAACCGGCAGTAAAATGTTTGGTAATGGCATAATCTAACAAATAAGTTTGCGCCCATTTGTGCGAGAAACCATAAGCATAGTAAGGCGTGTTGGCAATGTTGGTTAAGTTTCCAACCCTGGTAAGATACTCCGACCACATTACTGAATATTGTAGCTTTCCAAACGTAATGGCAGTGCGGAAATAAGGATAATTGATTGACCAATCGGAAAGTAACAGCGAGCGATAACCATCGCCAATAAAATTTTGATTGTAACCCAAATCAAACAACAAATGTTTATTAGGCGTGTACACCAAGCGGGCCGACGAATAATTGAAATCGAAACCCGGTCCATCACCATACTGGTTTTTATAATTGGCCTGATGCGGAATGGCTTCGGCTATTCTTACTAAACTATCTAAGTAGCCAGGAAAACGACCTTGGTTCTCATAAAAATTGGTTTCAAAATAAAATTGATTGCCAATGTTGCCATGCACTTCATAACCACGTGTGTTCATCATTGGAGCGTGATATACCTGTGGGCTGGGGTTGGGCGGGCTAACGGCGCGAGTGTTGTAACCAATGTGTTCATCAACAATCAAATCTGCATACAGGGCAAAGCCCGGTTTTTGTACGTTTAACAAATGTTCTTCAAAAAACTTACGCCGCAGCCAGCTATGCTGAGAGGGCGGAACAACACTATCGGTAAGCAATACCGGCTTCCACGCTGTATGTGTTGTGCTATCATTTCGGTACAGTTGGTCAATGTACATCAGTTGGCTTTCTTTCAAGGCAATATTGTCCTGCCCAAAAGAATGGGCAAAAACAAAAGCAGCCATCATTGCCAAAACAATTCGGTGTACTTTATTCAAAGCAGTGTATTTAATGTGGCTGCAAGGTTACACAATTATTGGAATACGATTCAAAGCCGGGCTACTTAAAATTCAACCATAAAACTGAAGTTTTGTTTTTGCAGTAAAATCTTCCACAGTCCGGCAACTTTATTTTAATTTTTTCGGTTCTACATCTTATAACGAAATATTATTTGAGCAAATGGTGGCAAACCCCCAATTTTGCGCCCGTTTCTATGCAGCCAATCACATCGTTCTATCCTCTTTTGCTTCAACCTCAAAATGTGGTAATCACCATGCACCAAAAGCCCGATGGCGATGCTATGGGCTCGGCGTTGGGCATGTATCATTTTCTTATCCAGCTTGGACATAAGGCAACAGTTGTTTCACCTACCAACTGGGCAGACTTTTTACAATGGATGCCTGGTTGCAAACACACGATTGATTTTGAAAGCTACCGCGATAAAGTAGCGCAAATTGTAAATGAAGCTTCGCTTATTATTTGCCTTGATTTTAATGTGATGTATCGCACCAAAAACCTTCAGCATATTTTGCTGCAAAGCAGCGCTACAAAGGTGTTGATTGACCATCATGAGCAGCCCGAAGAAAGCCAGTTTACCTACGGAATTTCCAATCCTTACAAAAGCTCAACGAGTGAAATGGTGTACGATTTTATTGTAGAATCGGGGCACACGGCAAACATCAACCTCGATGTTGCTACCTGTTTGTACACCGGCGTAATGACAGATACCGGCTCGTTTCGTTTTCCTTCCACCACTGCCTCCGTGCATCAAATGGTGGCGCATTTTAAAGAGCTTGGGTTAGATCATACACCCATTCACGAACACATCTTTGATAATTTTTTAGAAAACCGCCTTCGCTTTATTGGTAACGCGTTGCTCAATCGTTTGGATGTTTTGTACGAATACAACACCGCCATGATGGCAATACCAAGAAGCGAGATAAAAGCATTTGATATTAAAACCGGCGATAGCGAAGGTTTAGTGAATTATCTTCTTTCCATTGAAGGCATTAAGTTTGGCGCTTTGCTCATTGACCGTGAAGAAGAACGCCGCTGGAGTTTTCGCAGTAAAGGCGATTTTGATGTAAGTCAGTTTGCACGCTTGCATTTTGAAGGCGGCGGGCATAAAAATGCAGCCGGCGGCAGAAGCAGCGATACGCTTGACAACAACGTACAGAAATTTAAAACCGTGCTTCAGGAATATGAGGCGCAATTACAATAACAACAAATGAAACATTCCCTTTTTGC
The DNA here is from genome assembly GCA_963790435.1 of uncultured Chitinophagaceae bacterium. Classification (GTDB taxonomy): domain Bacteria; phylum Bacteroidota; class Bacteroidia; order Chitinophagales; family Chitinophagaceae; genus Ilyomonas. Next base: position 1,081,461 of record CAWBOI010000001.1, on the reverse strand, counting down.
AGCGGCTTGCATTGCCCTGCTTTCCACCGCAGCTTGCAAAGCCAATTACGATAAAACGCCATCAGGCTTAGTATATCGCGTTGCTTCCACCAAAAATGGTTCACCTGTAAAACCCGGACAGTTTGTAAAGTTTAATGTAGAATTCAAGCTGCTTACACCCAAAGACACCGTTTTAAACACAACCTATGGCAAGTTTCCGGGGTATGGCAAGGTGGATACCAGTGCACAGGTAAAGTATTCGTTTTTTGAAATTATGCCGCTGGTGAAAGTGGGCGACAGCGTTGAATTCAGCATGAGTATTGACACTTTGAAGAAGCGCGGAATGATACCCGATTACAACAAAGTGTTTACCCGCAACGGGCAGATAAAAGGAAGATTTACAATATTGAAAACCTTTGATAACGAAGAAGCCATTAATGCCGATGCCAAAGCAGAAACCGAAGCGTTTAAAAATAAAGAAGTAGCTACGTTGCAGGACTACATCAACAAGAAAGGAATAAAAGCAATAAAAACAAAGAACGGAGCTTTTGTGGAAATTGACCAACCCGGCGATGCTTCTGTCAAAGCTGATTCTGGCAAAACCGCATTTGTTATGTATAGAGGCTATTTGCTGGATGGTGGTAAAGTGTTTGACACCAATATGGATACTTCAAAACATCATACCGACCCCCTTGAAGTGCCTGTTGGGCAAGGCAAAATGATGCCCGGTTGGGAAGAAGCGTTGCCTTATTTTTCAAAAGGCTCAAAAGGTAAAATTTATATTCCTTCAATGCTGGGTTATGGTATGCGCGGCAGTGGTGAAATTCCGCCAAATGCCAGTTTGATTTTTGACATCGAAGTGAAAGATGTGAAAGACACACCTCCGCAACCGCAGGGAGCGCCCGGCGGCAATGGCATGAACAGCTTAACGCCTGAACAAATGAAGCAACTACAAGAGCAGATGCAGCGCCAGCAGCAGCAACACCAGCAAAGTGTGCCGCCAAAGCAGCAGATAAGCAAGAAACAAGGTTACAAGAAACAGCCGCAGACATTAAATTTGCGGCTGTTTGTTTTTGCCGATATTTTATGAGGTCGTCATTCTGCAAATCTTGTCTCGCTTTAGCGGATGCCCTCAATACGATGATTATATTATGAAGATGATTAAATAAAATAAGTTGTTTATAACGTAATAACTTGTTCGAATTATTAAGAGCAGACCTGGCTGTCCGGTAGGCAGGTTCCGCACAAAGCTACCTGCAAGGGTGATTATTGTGCAAAACCAAACGGCGGCCCCAACAGTGATTGTTGGGGTGGAACGATGAGTGCTTCATATCATCATTTCAAACAAAAGAAAATATAACCTTCTTATTTTATCATTCTTCCTTTACCATCATCTTTGCATCAAACTCAATTGTTTATGAACGCTCAATATTTCCTGCTGCACTTATTGCCTTGCCGACCCGATTTTGCTTTCACTATGTCGGACGAAGAAAGAACAATCATGCAACAACACGTTGCATATTGGAAACAAAAAATGAGCGAAGAAAAAGTAATCGTTTTTGGTCCTGTACTTCATCCGCAAGCGCCTTATGGATTAGGTATTGTTGAAGTAGCTGATGAAGAAGAAGTAAAGTCATTTATTAAAGACGATCCTGCTTCTCAGATCAATCGCTACGAATATTTTCCGATGAATGCAATAGTGCCCAATCAATACTACAAAGCGAATAATGAATAGCTATACAAAAATAAACTGCTGTAATTTTTCGTCGTTATAATTTTCTATAAAAAGAAGAATGTTGTTGTATTGTTTAAAGTCTTCTTTATTGTGCATGGTGGTAACGGCAACCGCACGCATACCCGCATTCAGCGCGGTTTCTATGCCTTTCGGCGAATCTTCAAACACAATGCAATCATCAGGCTTTACACCTAATGCAGAGGCAGCTTTTAAAAACGTTTCGGGATGTGGCTTGCTCTTCTCCACATCATCTGCGCTGATGATAGCTTTGAAATAATGCCGCAAATTCAAATTGTTTAAAACAAAATCAATATTGAATGGAATGGCAGCGGTGCCAATCGCCATTGGAATGTTGTGTTGATAAGCTCTTTGGAGAAACTGCGGCAACCCATCTATCAATGTTAAGTGTGGGCGAAATGCTGACTGATAAGCTTCTTCTTTCTGCCTTGAAATGCGGCTCATTTCTTCAACGTTGAATTTGTTTTTGCCAAAAATTCGCTCCAGCACTTCTTCGTTCTTGCCATACATTTCGCGCTTTACTTCTTCAGGTGAAAGACTACCTTTCAATTCGCCGTTAATCATGCTGCGCCAGGCTTCAGCATGATAACTCATGTCGTCCACCATTGTTCCGTTCATATCAAATATCAATGCTGTTTTCATGCGCGCGAAGGTAAGAGAGCGATTTATCACTTACAATTTAAAACAGCAAAAACTCAGCGCAGAAATAGGACTCTAAGCCGGTACAAATAATAAAGAAAAGAATTACTCCTGATTTGAAGCCTTTCATTTCAAAACAGACGTTTTGTTTTGTCGTAAAATCAACGCTGAATCGCCATTGCGGATGAAAGTGTTTTTCTCCTGATAACCCACCGTTTTTAAAATGGAAATGCCATTAGCATCTAAATATAAAAACATGGGCAAACCCAGCAAAGCATAACTTTTACGGATGGAAATACCATCCTGCAGCTGGGCATTGTATCGTACATTGATAAAATGCTTGTTATAAAAGTCTCCGGCTTCTCCATTTGTAAAAACGGTTTGCTCCATTTGTTTACAGTAAACACACCAGGATGTGTATATTTCAACAAACAACATTTTGTTTTCGTCCCTTGCTTTTGCCAAAGCTTGTTGCCATGAAATGGGCTCGAAGTGAATAGATTGGCCATTTGTTTTTGTGATAAAAATGATCAAAAACAAAACGATGATAAGGTGTTTCATAAAATAAGTACAAAAATAAAGGATGGTACTTACACGCGTCGTTGAGAGGTACGAAGCAATCTTTGTTATAGAGTAAATGTTTTTTGTAAGTAGTGAACGGATGATTTCAGTTTACTTGCTATTTACAACTCACTGACTGATTTATTTTGCTGTTCACAGATTGCTTTGTGCCTCGGCGACTTGCTCAATTCATTTCCGAACGTACAAGTGTGCGACGCAACGAAAGATACATCGGAGTTTCCATCGCTCGTAACATAAAACTGTATTTTGTATCTTTTTTTTCGCCCAAATTCTAACCCCTCAATACTCACCATTCACTACAAGAACACAATAACTTTCTTTTAATAAATTTTGTATTTTCATTTGTTGTAACTTACATCTCATGATTGGAAATCGATTTATAAAGTTTGACCCGAATGAAAAAGGGAAGACGCGCTTTGAGCAACTGCTTGATTTGTTTATGCAGATGCTCATTTACACCAGCGGCGATGTGGCAGAAGCGATGCAATGGATGAACCAGCTTGATAAGCAATATGGGCTTACAGATGACCAATATGGCATGGGCGATTTCATTGAAGAGATGAAAGAAAAAGGTTACTTAACCGAAGACAATGAGAAGGGAAAAATTGAAATTACTGCCAAAAGCGAACAAAGCATCCGTAAGAAAAGCCTGGAAGAGATTTTTGGTAAACTTAAAAAAACAAAAAGCGGAGACCATACTACGCACAAGCCGGGACAAGGCGATGAAATCAGTCCCGATTACCGCCCGTTTCAGTTTGGCGATATGCTGGAGCAAATTGACTTTACGGAAAGCATTCGCAACGCACAGATTAATCATGGCGTAGATAGCTTTACCATGCGTGAAGATGATTTGCAGATTCATGAAACCGATTTTAAATCGCAGACATCAACAGTGTTGATGATTGACATTTCGCACTCGATGATTTTGTATGGTGAAGACCGCATTACACCGGCAAAGAAAGTGGCGATGGCGCTGAGCGAACTCATTCAAACCAAATACCCAAAAGACACACTGGATATTGTTGTTTTTGGCAACGATGCGTGGCCCATTGAAGTGAAAGATTTGCCTTATTTGCAGGTAGGTCCTTATCATACCAATACCGTTGCAGGATTGGAACTGGCGATGGATATTTTGCGCAGAAGAAAGAATGCGAACAAGCAAATTTTTATGATTACCGATGGCAAGCCAACCTGTTTGAAAATAGGCAAGCAATATTACAAAAACAGTTTTGGGCTGGACAGAAAAGTTGTGAACCGTTGTATTAATCTTGCCGCGCAATGTAAGAAACTGAAGATACCGATTACTACGTTTATGATTGCTTCTGATCCGTATTTGCAAAAGTTTGTAACCGAATTTACAGAGATGAACAATGGCAAGGCTTTCTTTGCATCGCTGGATAAATTGGGCGCATTTATTTTCAAAGACTTTGAAAGCGGAAAAAGAAAAACGGTGTATTAATTTTTTTCTGCCACGAAGACGCAAAGGCACTAAGTTTACTTCAATACAATATTTATTTTGTGGTTTCGTGCCTTCGTGGCAAATCCCAATCTTATGATTTCGGAATATGAAGAATGGTTGGCAAAGGAAATTGTGGATTGCGCTTTCAAGGTTCACAAACAGTTAGGTGTGGGATTGCTGGAAAAAATTTATGAATCTTGTTTCTGTTATGAGCTAAATTAGAAAAATATATCTTATCAGAGACAAGTTTGCATTCCGATAAAGTATGACAATTTAATTTTTGATGAAGGATTACAATTAGATGTTTTAATAGAAAACAAAATTATCTGCGAACTGAAAGCAGTTGATAATATCAATCCTGTTTGGCAAGCACAGATATTAAATCATTTAAAACTCACCAATTTATCAATCGGTTTTCTTATCAACTTTAATACGGTATTAATTAAGGATGGCATCAAAAGATTTATCATTTAAACTTTGTGCCTTATTGCCTTCGTGGCAGAAATAATTAAACAATCAAATGAACAAGCAAAATATAAAAACGTTAGGCGAACTTAAAAAGAGCGGTTACAAACCGAAGAGCGTTAAAGAAGAAATCAGGGACAATCTTATTGTAAAAATTCGGGCAAAAGAAAACCCATTTACCGGCATCATGGGTTATGAAGATACCGTGATTCCCGACACGGAAAGAGCGTTATTAAGCCGTCATAATATTTTATTTTTGGGCTTGCGCGGACAAGCAAAAACGCGTATGGCAAGGCAAATGACCGATTTGCTGGACGAATACATTCCGGTGGTTGCAGGTAGCGAAGTGAACGATGATCCTTTAAAGCCACTCAGCAAATTTGCAAAAGATCAAATTTCAGAACACGGTGATGATACATCCATTGAATGGGTGCATAAAAGCGAACGCTATGGCGAAAAGCTGGCCACGCCCGATGTAAGTGTTGCCGATTTAATTGGTGATATTGACCCCATTAAAGCAGCTAACCTGCGGCTTTCTTTTGCCGATGAAAGAGTGATTCATTATGGCATCATCCCGCGCAGCAACCGAGGCATTTTTGTTATTAATGAATTGCCCGATTTACAGGCGCGCATCCAGGTGGCGCTATTCAATATTTTGCAGGAAGGCGATATACAAATTCGTGGTTTTAAATTAAGAATGCCGTTAGATATCCTGTTTGTTTTTACCGCAAATCCGGAAGATTATACCAATCGCGGCGCAATTGTTACACCTTTGAAAGACCGCATCGAAAGCCAGATTCTCACGCACTATCCGAAAGACATTGAAACTTCGCTTTCCATCACCGAACAGGAAGCCGATGTATTGGATGAGCAAAAACAAAAAGTGGCAGTGAGCGATCTGATAAAACGCCTGATCGAGCAGGTGGCTTTTGAAGCCCGCAGCAACGAATATGTCGATAAGAAAAGCGGCGTGAGTGCAAGGCTTACCATTGCCGCATTTGAAAATGCAGTGAGCAGTGCCGAGCGTCGTGCTATCATTCACAATGAAAAAAACACACAGGTTTGGATTAGCGATTTGGTGGGCATCATTCCTGCCATCACGGGCAAGATAGAATTGGTGTATGAAGGCGAGCAGGAAGGTCCTTACCAGGTGGCTGTAAACCTTTTGGATAAAGCTGTTCGCACGCAGTTTCTTTCTTATTTTCCAAACCCGGAGTCAAGCAAAAAGAAGCGCACTACTGGCAAGCCTTCGCAGCAGGCAAAAGCCGAAGAAGAAAATCCATATAAAACCATTACGCGCTGGTTTGATGCAGGCAATCATGTTGACCTGTTTGTTGACATGAAGGACACTGAAAAAATAGCTGCGTTGTATAAAGTGGATGGCTTGTATGGCTTTATCAAAAAGTATTTCCCCAATGCAAACGAAAAAGAAAATGCGTTGCTGATGGAATTTGTTTTGCATGGCTTATCGGCGTATTCAATGATTAGTAAAAAAGTGATTGAAGGCAAAATTCAGTTTAAAGATTTGATTGGCAGTATGATGAATTTAGGTCAGATGAACTTTGAAGAAGATGATTATACGGATGACTACAAGTAGATTTATGATTTGTGATTGACCAAACAAAATCGAATCTTCATTCAAAAATCCTAAGTCAAAAATCACAACTCTCCCTCTGGTCTGATAATTGTTTTTGTATTTGAAAATGTACAGTTATGGAAGACAAAAACACAAAGGTGAACGAACCGACCAAAGATGCGATGAAGGGCTATAACCCTACTGACAGGGACTTTCAGCGCACGCCTGAAGAAACGGATAACATTGATAAATCTGAAAAGGAAGCTGATAACAAAAGAACTGAAACGGCAAATGCAGAGCCTAACAAAAGCAACATCAATTAATCAACTTTTTAAATCGTGGCTGATGCAATTGCATCAGCCATTTTATAATTGTTTATGAAAGAAAAGTTCAACGAATCTACTGTCAATCGCCCTGAAGGCGACCGTATCATTAATGCACCGTTTGTGGTGTCTGATTTAGGTGCGCATATCAAACAAATTACAGAAGAAGATGCATACTTTACCAACGATAGAAACGCCATTACGTTATTCAAAGCGCATGGCGTAAGTGTAGTATTGGTAGCACTGCGAAACGGTGCTGAAATGAGCACACCTGAACCATCGGGCAAAGTGGGTGTGATACAGGTTTTAAGTGGTAGTGTGAATGTGGAAATTGAAAAGGAAACCTCAACGGTTGGCAAGCAACAGATTATTTCGTTTCATGGGCATTTGCCTTATCATATTGCCGCAACGGAAGACACGATTTTTTTGTTGACGTTTTGCGATAAGTAGTAGTGATCAAACTCATAAATCTATATGGTTTTTAAACCTTAAAGATTTACACCAAAACCGCTTCTAAATCCAATATCAGGGAGAGAGTTTTTATTTATTCTATCTCAAAAATTTTATTAGAAATTTTGCCGTAATCTTTTTCTCCAAAAGGGTCAATAAAATTTGATAAATCTGTAACAAAGCTTTTTGGTAAAGCTTTTTTTATCGTTCTTTTATTGGTGATTTTGTTTTGATGCTTTTTCCAAATTAAGCTGTCAATTGTAAGTAATTTTTCTTTTACATTGTACAACTGCAACTTTCTACCAATAGCTACATCATTGCGTGGATACTTATCCATTATTAACTCGGAGTATGATAAAGTAACCAAAACATATCTTTTCAATGTTTTGTCGAACATGTATTTGTATTCAAAGTTGCAATCAGAACAACTGTGTTGTAAAGTAATTGTGTCATCATGCACTGAGGTTAGGTCCTCTACCATCTCTTTCAAATGTAGATGAGCTATCAATAATACACAAATGACTGTTTACTTTTTTCAAAACAAAAATCTTGTTTAATTCGTTTGATCTATCAAAACCTGTATCATGCACATTGATTATAAAGTTATCATTGACTTCGTCTTTCAAATACAAGTTAAAGCCGTAATGTTGAGTTGCTGTATCAAAATGAAACTTCGGTCCAATCAATTCATTAATCTCTTTTAAGGTTGCGCTGTCTTGCGCAAACAAAACATTCGCAAAAAACAATAAAAAAATGGGCAAAAACAAACGCATGATAGTTCTGTTCACCCAATAAAAATACAATTTCAATTCCTTACTCATCATTTCCCTTTACTCATTATTTTTGCGCCCATGCCAAAAGATAGTTCTCTCAAAACCGTTCTCATTGTTGGTTCCGGTCCCATCATTATTGGTCAGGCTTGCGAGTTTGATTATTCCGGTTCACAAGCTGCTCGCAGCCTTCGCGAAGAAGGTATCAAAGTCATTTTAATCAATAGCAATCCGGCTACCATCATGACCGACCCAATGATGGCGGATAAAGTTTATTTATTGCCTCTAACAGTGGAAAGCATTGAACAGATTTTAGAAGAAAATCAAATTGATGCGGTGCTGCCAACCATGGGTGGACAAACAGCGTTGAACCTTTGCAAAGAAGCTGATGAATTAGGCGTTTGGCAGAAGTACAATTGCCGGATGATTGGTGTGGATGTAGCGGCTATAGACCTTGCGGAAGACAGGGAACAATTCAGGCAGTTGATGGTAAAAATTGGTATTGCTGTGGCGCCAAGTCATGTTGCCAATTCTTTTTTAGAAGGAAAAGAGTATGCGCAGCAAATTGGTTTTCCGTTGGTGATTCGTCCTTCGTTTACGTTAGGAGGAACCGGTGGTGGTTTTGTACATGATAAAAGCGAACTGGATGATGCATTGAAACGGGGATTGGAAGCTTCGCCTATTCACGAAGTGTTGGTGGAAAAAGCTGTTTTAGGATGGAAAGAATTTGAGCTGGAATTGCTACGCGATCAAAAAGACAATGTGGTAATTATTTGCACGGTTGAAAACGTTGACCCGATGGGCATTCACACCGGCGATTCGATAACCGTTGCACCCGCGATGACATTGAGCGATACCGCATTTCAGGACATGCGCAACAAAGCGATGCTGATGATGCGCAGCCTTGGTAATTTTTCGGGCGGCTGCAATGTTCAGTTTGCCCAAAATCCTGAAACGGAAGAATTGATTGCTGTTGAAATCAATCCGCGTGTAAGCCGTTCGTCGGCATTGGCAAGCAAGGCGACGGGATATCCCATCGCGAAGATTGCAGCAAAGCTGGCAATCGGCTATTCATTGGATGAATTGAAAAATCAAATCACCCAAACTACTTCAGCATATTTTGAACCAGCGCTGGATTATGTAATTGTAAAAGTACCGCGCTGGAATTTCGATAAATTCAAAGGTGCCAACGATACCTTGGGTTTACAAATGAAAAGCGTGGGAGAGGTGATGGCAATTGGCAGAAGCTTTACCGAAGCCATTCAAAAAGCGTGTCAGAGCTTAGAGAATGAAGCGGTTGGCCTGGGATATTACGGTAAAAGTTTGATGAAGAGCGACGAAATCGTGGATTATATCAGAATACCAAAGTGGGACCGGATTTTCCGCATCAAAGATGCGTTGATGCAGGGCGTAACGGTGAAGACAATTGTTCAGGCAACGGGCATTGACCGCTGGTTTATTTATCAAATCCAAAACATTTGTACCATTGAAAAAGAACTGGGGAAATATTCATTAGATACCTTACCCGCCGATCTTTTAAAAGAAGCAAAAAAGAATGGCTTTGGAGATGAGCAGATTGCACGCATTTTAACCCACAGTTGTACAGAGGATGAAGTGTACGAAAAAAGAAAAGCATTGGGCATTACAAGAGTGTATAAAATGGTAGATACCTGTAGCGCAGAATTTGAAGCGAAGACGCCTTATTTTTACAGTTCGTTTGAAGGGTAGAGAAATAAATTTATGTAAAAAGAAAGTTGCTGGCACATAATAGCAGCTTTCTTTATTTTTTAAAAAGGATGGCAAAGTCGAAATCGACAGAGCAGTTGTTTGTTATTTGAAAATGATTGGTTTCAACACTTCTGTAAACATTATCAATCAACTGAAATACTTCAACGGTTTCTTTGGTGTAATCAATCATCAAATAATACTTCACACCTTGCTGTTGATATAATTCAAACTTAACGTTGCGATCTTTTTGAATGCTGCCTTGCGAAATGACTTCTACAACCAGCACGGGAGGAAACTCTAAATAGTCAGTCGTTATTTCGCCACATACAATCATAAAATCGGGTCGAACTACATTTTCTTTGTCTATTTTCCAATCTAATTCTATGAAAACAACACAATTACAGTTGTTGTTTTGATCAAACTGATTCTCTGCCTGTTTGATTAAATTGATCTGTATTCGATTGTGTTTACGTTTAGCGGAGGGCAACAACTGATAAGGATAACCGCCTATCAATTCCCAATCTTCTTTCCATTGCGCATAATCATCGTAAGTATAGCGTGGAACCGGAATTGTGTAATTCATACAACGTTTGTTTTTGCAAAAATAATTAATATGCGCCTTTATCTTCATTGCAGCATTGATTGAATAACTGCCTTCTCACTACATAAATTAATCCTACATTTATAAACCATTTATTCATTCTTCTTATGAAAACAAAAAGCTTGCTTTTTATTGCTACCTGCCTGCTTTCGGCAACTGCGTTTGCGCAAACAAAATTGGACGGGCTCAGCACAAGTATGGACAATTTGTTCATGACTTCTGATGCAAAATCGCGTTCCATCAGTCCTGAAAATTTCAATGGCGAAAAAGGCAGAGGCGGCACCGCAACTACCGGCACCGGCGCTGGTCCTTCCCGCGATTTAGGCAAGGGTTGGAAGGTGAGCCCGAGTGTAGTAATCAAAGCACACACAAGTTTTACGGTTGCAGAAATAGGAGGCGCAGGAGCCATCAAGCATATCTGGATGACGCCCACCGGCAACTGGCGCTATTCAATTCTCCGTTTTTATTGGGATGATGAACCAACGCCTTCTGTGGAAGTGCCGGTGGGCGACTTTTTTGGAATGGGATGGGGACAATTTTCTCCATTGAATTCTCTCGCGGTTTGCGTTAATCCTGGCAGCGGGTTCAATTGTTACTGGACGATGCCTTTTAGAAAAAAATGCAGAATTACGATGGAGAACCTGGATGAGCATGATATGGTGCTGTATTATCAGGTTGATTATACGTTAACCGATGTTCCCAAAGAGGCTGCTTACTTTCATGCGCAGTTCAGAAGAACCAATCCATTGCCTTACAAACAAGATTATGTGTTAGTTGATAGCATTGTCGGAAAAGGCCAATATGTAGGAACCTATCTCGCTTATGGCGCACGCAATAATGGCTGGTGGGGTGAAGGCGAGATTAAATTTTTTATGGATGATGATAAAGATTATCCTACCATCAATGGAACAGGTACAGAAGATTATTTCTGCGGAGCTTACGATTTTGATACACATAAGCAAAATGCCGCTGGTGCAGACGAATCAAACTATACTGAATTTTCAACGGCTTATACAGGTTTGCATCAGGTGATTAGAGGCGATGGTCATTATAATATTGCGCAGCGGTTTGGTATGTATCGCTGGCACATTACCGACCCAATTCGATTTGAAAAAAATTTAAAAGTAACCATACAAGCGTTAGGCTGGCGGCATGATGGAAGATATATGCCTTTGCAGGATGACGTTGCTTCGGTTGTGTATTGGTATCAATTAGAGCCGCACAATCGTTTTCCTGCCTTGCCCGACAAAGATCATTTGGAAATCAATTAAAGCACTTAACAAAAGCTATTTGTTCTGAAATATCCTGGTTTGAAATTACCGTACCATCAATTCTGCTCTTCCTTTTGCCATAAATACATTTACTTTACCCCCTAACTTTTTCTTCGTATGCTCTATTCGATGACTGGCTATGGACGGGCTGAACAAACGATCAACAATAAAACATTCCTGATTGAAATCAGAAGTTTAAACGGGAAGCAATTCGATATACGATTGAATTTTCCTTCATTATTAAAACCGTATGAGTTTGAAATTAGAAATGCGGTAAATGAAGGACTGGTTCGCGGAAGCATCGAATGCAATATTTCGATAAAACAAAACGGCTCGGCAAAACCAGTAACCATCAATACCGAATTGGCAAAATCGTACTATGAGCCGGTGTTACAGATGGCTAAAGAATTGAATTTGAATACAGACAATGTTTTGAGCACTTTATTAAAATTGCCTGATATTGTTGTGCCCAACACGGAAGTGATAAATGAAAATGAATGGGAACAGTTTCAAACAGTGTTGCAGAAAGCCATCACTGAACTAAATAAACACCGGCAGGAAGAAGGTAAATCATTAGAAACTGATTTGCTGGAACGGCTTAACAATATTGAAAGGGAAGAACAAGAAATTGTTAAGCTCGAACCTGAGCGCAGGCATCGCATACGTGACGGGCTTGTTAGAATACTGGAAGAAAACATTGGAAAAGATAAATATGATAACAACAGAATGGAGCAGGAGCTGATTTATTACATTGAGAAAATTGATATCAGCGAAGAGCAGGTGCGGTTAAAAAGTCATTGCGACTATTTCAGGCAAATTTTGAAAAGTACAGAAATTAGCAAGGGGAAAAAATTATCATTTATTCTTCAGGAAATGGGTAGGGAAATCAACACAACAGGTTCAAAAGCCTACCATTCCGGCGTGCAAAAATGTGTGGTGCTGATGAAAGACGAACTGGAAAAAGCAAAGGAACAAATATTAAATGTATTATAAAAAGCATGGTTGTTTATCAAAAAATATTTTTAAAATGTACTGTTGTCGCAAGTTTGGTTTTACTGGTATTTTCTTGCAGGCAAATAGATGTTTACGAAAAAACGGTTGCCTTTACAAAGCATGCATGGAGCGCAACTGATGAGCCAAAGTTTGTTTTTACCATAAAAGATACCTCAGCGCGTTACAATGTATTTGTGGTTTTGCGCCATACCGATGCCTACCACTATAATAATTTATGGGTGAATGTAACTTTCATTCCGCCAGGCGATACCGCGCAAACCGTTCGCGCCAATTTAAAATTAGGCGATAACAAACAATGGCTGGGCAATAGTATTGATGATATTATTGAGCATCGCATTTTAATCAATCCTGCTCCTCTACGGTTCAGGCAGGGAAATTATCAATTCATGCTTCAACAAACAATGCGCGAAAATCCTTTACCTGATATATTAAATGCCGGTGTGCGCGTTGAAAAAGTAGTGCAATAATTTAAGAAGGCTAACTTTCTAATTGTAAATTTTTAAGTGATGCAGCGAATAATGATATGTGGTTGTCCTAAATAAGTGTAAAAAAAAACTTTTAACCATTTGTGTTCCTAATACACAAAGCCATTATTTTTACTTTTTAAATCTGCTTGTTTATTTATGAATGTAAAACGATTCGCAAGAGCCTTGCTCTTCTGCCCGTTACTACTGCTATTGTTACAAACAACTGCCTGGGCACAAAGTAAAACCGTTACCGGTACTGTTACTGACGACAAAAATGCACCTATTCAAGGGGCATCTGTACTCGTAAAAGGAACCACAATCGGTACGGCAACCGATGCTTCCGGAAATTTTAAAATTAGTGTTCCTGCTTCTGCTACCACGCTTACCGTTAGTTATGTAGGCTACTCTTCGCAGGACGTTAGTGTGGTAGGTGTATCAACCGTATCTGCAACTTTAGTGTTGCAGCAGCAATCCAACCTTAACGAAGTGGTAGTTATTGGGTATGGAACGGCCCGCAAAAAGGACCTTACCGGCTCTGTTGCTTCTGTTACGGCAAAAAACTTTAACCAGGGTGTTATTGCCGCTCCTGACCAGCTTCTTCAAAACAAGGTTGCCGGTGTAGAAATCACCACTAACAGCGGTCAGCCGGGAAGTGCTACTACTATTAAAATTCGGGGTAACAACTCAATTCGGGCAGTAAACAATCCCCTGTATGTAATTGATGGTGTGCCTTTAGATGGAAGAACAGCGCGTCCGCCTGTTAATCTTGGAACTGGTGGATTCGGCTCTACACCTGACGATAATCCTCTTTTATTCATTAATCCGAATGATATTGCTCAGATAGATGTATTAAAAGATGCATCTGCTGCAGCTATTTACGGTTCAAGAGGCGCCAATGGTGTTATTGTAATTACCACCAAAAAAGGTACAGGCGGTCCAACCAGGATTGACTTTTCAACCAACTTTTCTGTTAACGCAGGTTATATGAAAAAGTTTGAAGTGTTGACTCCCGGGGAATTTAGAAGTGCATTGCATAAATATCACTTAGATACTGCAACAGGTACAAAGTACGATTATGGTACTTCTACCGATGCCCTGAAAGCCATTACACAAAGTAATCTTTCTCAAAATTACAGTGTTTCTTTAACTGGTGGCAACGACAATGGTAAATACAGAGCTTCCTTTTTAGGTTCACGGTTGAATGGTTTTATCAAGAACTCAACACTTGATAAATATTTAGGTTCTTTTGCTGGTACTTATAAGTTTTTAGACAAAAGACTTACGATTGATTTCAACTTTATAGCTGGTCATGTTACTGAAAATACACCCTTGGTTTCTAATACCGCCGGTTCTCAGGGTAACCTCATTAGCTCTGCTTTAGCGTGGAACCCAACCGCTTCATTTTATAATTCTGATGGAACTTATTATTTCCCAACAAACGGCATTGGCAATCCAATGGCAACATTGAAGGGCTATACCGATATTTCAAATGTAGATGAAGTGTTAGGAAATATATCAGCCGAATTAAGACTTGTAAAAGGTTTAAACTATAAATTCCTATATGCCATTAATCATGGTACAGGTACACGTAATGTAAACATTGATGGTTTCCTTACAAGCTTTAACCCAATTGGAGGTAATGGTTTTGGTGCAACTGCCAATGCGAAATTAACTTCTCAAACGTTTACTCATACGTTAGATTATAATACATCTCTAACTAAGGATTTAAATTTGGAAGCGTTGGCAGGTTTTGAATATTGGGAAACGAATTACTCAAACAATATCTTTTCTGCCTTAGGTTTCAATACAAATTTATCGGAGAAAGCACTTGTGCCTATTCAATACACAGACATTTTGCAGAATGGTAAAACATTAAATCCTCCAGGCGTATTTGTAGATCCCAAAACCGAACTGCAATCAGTATTTGGCAGAGTAAGTTTGAATTATTTGGAAAAATATTTCATAACCGGAACATTACGTGCTGACGGATCAAGCAAGTTTGGTGCAAATAACAGGTATGGATATTTCCCTTCTATTAGTGCTAAATGGCTGTTAAGCAATGAATCAGTCTTTAAAAATCAAAACTTTTTATCTACACTTGGTTTAAGAGCTTCGTATGGCATCACCGGGAACCAGGAATTTCCTGCCGGTTCTTCACAGGAGCAATTCTCATTTAGCGCTTACAACACTGCAGGACAAGTTAATGTTTACAATCCCAACTTAAAATGGGAAGAAACCAAATCTTATGATATCGGATTGGATTATGGTTTTGCAAAGAATAAGATAGTAGGAAGTATTGATTTTTACAATAAGAATACAACCAATATATTATTCCAGAGTACAGCTATTCAACCGGCACCGGCTTCTCAATATTTTATCAACCTGCCGGCACATCTTATCAATTCAGGTATTGAGTTTGGCATTAGCGCTTCTGTTATTGATAAGAAAAGTTTTAGCTGGGATTTGTCAGGTACTTTCTCTTATAATCATAACATTCTTAAAGATTTTTATGCTACCGGAACCAAAACCCCTTTACAAATACAAACCGGCCAGATTAACGGGCAAGGCGTATCGGGAACTTTGGGACAGTTGATTACTAATAATCAAACGGTAGATGTATTTTATCTCAAACCTTTCTTAGGTTATGATGCGGCGGGCAACCAAAAAATTGGTGCCAACCCGGTTATTTATGGCAATCCAAATCCACAATATAACTTTGGCTTGAGTACCACATTGCGTTACGAAAAGCTTAGCCTTATTCTAAATGCAGGTGGCGCAGCCGGTTATAAAATATACAACAATACTGCTACTGATGTTACCAATATTTCAAATATAGCAAACGGTGGTAGAAATATTGATAAGAACGCTTATAACTCCTCTGAAGGCGTAACAAGTGCAGTAGGTGCCTCACAACGCTTTTTAGAAAGTGGCGATTTCGTAAAATTGAGAAATGCAACTTTACGTTACGACTTTGGTAAAATAGGAAACTATATTCAATCGTTATCAGCTTATGTTAGCGGAACAAATTTGTTTGTAATCACTAAGTTCTCTGGTTTCGACCCAGAAGTAAATATTGATAAAAACAACAATGGTTACCCATCAAGATCAATTGAGTATATTCCTTATCCAACTCCAAGAGTACTTACATTCGGCGTAAATGTGGGATTGTAAAATAAATAAAATAAAATAGTTATGTCATTTAGAAGAATTATAGCTGCATCTGCATGTCTGATGATTGCATCATCATGGGGATGTACAAAACTAAACGAAAATTTAGGCAGCACGTTTACAAACACTCAAACGGCTACTGCGTTAGGCTCTCAAGGTGTAGGTTTGATACTACAAGGTGCCTATGTTGACTTGAATACACCTTTCACAGCTCAGGATAATATTTTTTCCTTAGAAGAAAATTCGACTGACGAATCATTGGTTCCAACAAGAGGTGGTGACTGGGACGATAACGGTGTGTGGCGCGTAATTCATAATCACACCTGGAATGCCGATCACTCACAGGTTTTAAATGTGTTCAATAATTTGAACAAATTAAACTTTGATGCCACTAACGTTTTAGCCTTCTCACCTTCAAAACAACAGGCGGCCGAAGCGAGATTTTTAAGGGCACTTTCATTGTACTATTTGTTGGATTTATATGGACAATATCCTTTTAGAAATCCGGGTGATAATTTATTAAATGCACCTAAAGTTTATACAGGTGATAGTGCTATTAGTTTCATCATTAACGAGCTGACTACCGTATTGCCAGATTTGCCTGCCACTCCAGCATCTGCAGCAAAAGTCGGCCAGGATGCTGCAAAAATGTTATTGATGAAGTGTTACTTGAATAGGGGTGCTTTCTTAAACAGAGCAAAACCCACTTTTGCCGATGCCGACATGCAACAGGTAATTACTTTGGGCAATTCAATCATTGCGAGCGGTCATTATTCATATATGAAGAACTATTTTGATAACTTTAGTGTATCAAACAGTGCTTCTACGGAAAATATTTTCGCTATTCAAAATGCTTCTGGCGTTGCTGCGAATAATAGTGGCCCTCAAGCTGAGTGGATGAAAACGTTTCACTATAATGAATACAATGGGCAGGCACCTAACGCAGGATGGAATGGATTTTCTACTATAAGTGATTTTTATAATAGCTTTAATGTATCTGGCGGCACCGCAACTTATGGTCCTGCTGATACAGCCTGGGATCCGAGGTTAGGTGGAAGGTTCTACAAAGGCGTTACTGATGTTTCTGGTATTCGGCCTGGCTTGTTGGTTGGGCAGCAGTACGATCAAAACAAAGTTCCTTTAAAGGATAGAAAAGGAAACCCTTTGTCGTTCAATCCAACCATTGCTCCTAACATGATTGAAACCGGTGGCAACCTCGAAGTTACGGGTATAAGAATAGATAAATATCCACCAGACTTTTCTGATCCAACCGGTAAATATTATTCATCCAATTCTGGCAACTGGGAAGTCATTTTCCGTTATCCTGATGTTGTATTGATGGTAGCAGAAGCCATGATGCGTCAGACCGCAGCCAATAACGCTGGTGCTTTAACAATGGTAAATGCGTTAAGAACAGCAAGAGGCGCAAGTGCACTCACTACTATGTTGTTGGCAAATATGAGTAATGTTGATGATCCGAACACTTTGCTTGCAGAACGCGGTAGAGAATTGTGGTGCGAAAAAGTAAGAAGAACTGATTTGATACGTTTTGGAGTATTCAACGTTCTATGGCAATACAAGCCCAGTGATGATCCTAAGTACCTGGTTTATCCGGTTCCCACACAGGCTTTGGCTGCTAATCCAAACTTAATTCAGAATACAGGTTATTAAGAAGTGATTTATTTAGAATAATAAAAGGTCAGCAATTGCTGACCTTTTATTATTTCAACATTACTAAAAGCAAAAAAAAGATTTTGTTCAATCACCTTGATAAAGCAAAGGTGGCTATGTTTGAACATAAGTATTTCTTGTACCAGTTTGAATTTATCATTCGTATGTCCAATACTGCTAAAGCCTTTTGCTGGTGCGGCTTTCAGTCATCATAAATCCAAAATTGCAAATCAAAAATCTTATTATCTTACTATTGCTTTGAAGCGGCTGTTTAAATAATCGGATAAAATATTTTAGTAACCCATTTCGATGTATCCTTTTGCTCTCTTCTATCTGTTATCATCAGTTCAAAAGGTATTACGGGGGCTGATAAGGAATGATCTGTCATATACTGTTCTATCTGTTGATAAGCATCTTTTACCGTAGCAGCACCGCCTCTTACTTCTTCGGTGGTTAATATTTTGTCTTTATTCGGGGCAAGCCGTTTGGAAACAATGTTTTTATTCGGAGGCAATTCTTTGTTGGTAGGAATACCAACCATCGTAAGATATCCGCTATCAGTTTTTGTTATATTCAACATGGGATAGTTTGTTTCCGCCGCTTTTTTTGCTCCAATGTAGTTTCTCAGTTCATCAACTAAACTATATATTTCGTTTACACCAGGCGATAAAGGGCTTAATTGTTTAGTAAACACCAGTACCGTATCAGTAAGAGTTGTGCGTTGTATGCGGTAGCCGTACACATTGCTTTCTTTGCTTAGATAAGCCTGCAATTGTTGAACAACTTCGTTCATGTTTGTTTTCAAATCTTCTGCCTTTAAATAAGTAAAAAGCTTTGTCAAAGGGTTTCTATCTGTTATCACATCCACTTTCCAATGCAACACTGAACTGTCGGAAGAAAGAGGAATCAGCATAAGCAATGTATTATAAGTAACTCCGCCTTTACTAATTAAAATGCGCGAACCATTATACAATGGTTCCCTAATTTGATACGCATATTTATTCAAATAAAAAGCAGTATCTGAATGCCGGTTAAAGATGTTTCTCCATCCGTAATTAATGGTTCTGCCCGCAGCGGCCGTATTGCATTCAATACCGCCCTCTGCCTGTATGGTAAATGACGAGGGAAAGAAGAAGGAAATAAAAACAACGCATATAATGAACAACAGGCCAACAATTAAACTCAGTCTTTTTATCGAAAATGTCATACAATCAAGCAATTAAAACTGGAATCAAAGTGATGAGTAACGGCGTGCAAAATAAAAATTATAGTTGCGAAGTTTTACAAGTTGTGCTTTTTGTAACAAACTTTACAAACACAATAATACCATTTGTTTTTTGTGGAATTGTTTTCAATAATTTTATCATCTTAGCATCGTTAGTTCTCAAGATTTATCGCTTTTGTTTTATCCCGATTTCTACCACATGAAGTTGTATCGCCTCATTGCTTATGTGTTTTGCATTGCATTTTTCTTTTCCTGTAAGCCAAAAGAAACAACTGTGCCTGCTTTGTTTCAATTGATGGACAACACAGGCATCAACTTCAATAACAAAGTGGAAGATGGTAAATTAGAAAACAGCTTTTTGTTTCGCAACTTTTACAATGGTGGTGGCGTAGCTATCGGCGACATCAACAACGATGGTTTGCCCGATGTTTTCTTCACCTCAAATATGGGCGAAAACAAACTCTATCTGAACAAAGGGGCATTCAAGTTTGAAGATATTACGGCAAAAACAAACATGCGGCAAGACAGCATGTGGAGCACCGGCGTTGTGTTGGTTGACATTAACCACGATGGCTGGCTCGACATTTATGTCTGCAATTCCGGCCACATGAGCAATGGCAACCGCCGCAATAAATTGTACATCAACAACCACGACCTTACGTTTACTGAAAGCGCAAAACAATATGGTTTAGATATATCAGCTTACACCACACAGGTTTCTTTTTTTGATTATGACGGTGATGGCGATTTGGATTGCTTTATGATTAACAATAGCCCGATTCCTATCAACCAATTGGGCTATGCTAATAACCGCGATTTACCTGAACAGCAATGGCCTGTCGGTAATTTTTTAAAAGGTGGTGGCGATCATTTATATCGAAACGATAACGGACATTTTACTGAAGTTACAAAGCCGGCAGGTATTCATGGAAGTTTGATTTCATTTGGTCTTGGGGTTTCGGTAGGCGATCTGAATGGCGATGGCTATCCCGACATATATGTTTCAAACGATTCTTACGAGCGGGATTATTTATACATCAACCAAAAAAACGGCACGTTCAAAGATCAATACGAGGAATGTATAGAGCATGGCAGTTTCTCATCTATGGGTGCCGACATTGCCGACATCAACAACGATGGTTATCCTGATGTCTTCACAACTGATATGTTGCCCGAATCGGATTATCGGATCAAAACAACCGGCTCCTTTGACAATTATGATGTTTACAACATCAAAATAAAAGGCGGCTTTTACCAGCAGTTTATGAAGAACTGTTTGCAGTTGAATAATGGTAATGGTAAATGGTGTGAAATAGGAAATTATGCTGGTGTTTCGGCAAGCGACTGGAGTTGGGGGGCATTGATGTTTGATGCCGATAATGATGGCTATAACGATATTTATGTTTGCAACGGCGTAAACCGCGATGTAACCAATTTGGATTTTATGGATTTTTTTGCCAACGATATAAACCAAAAGATGGTGCTCACCGGCAAAAAAGAAAGCGTTGATGCCATTTTAAAAGAAATACCACGAACTCCATTGCTGAACAAAGCATTTCGAAACAAAGGCAATCTTCAATTTGAAGATGCCGGTGAACAATGGGGCTTCACGCAGCCATCTTGGAGCAACGGTGCTGCGTATGCCGATTTGGATGGTGATGGTGATTTGGATTTAATCATTAATAACGAAAATGGGCCTGCTTTTATCTACAAAAACAAATCGCGTGAACTGAATAAAAACAACTACATCAGTGTGTTGTTGAAAGGCGATAGCCTGAACACATTTGCCATTGGCAGCACCATAAAACTATACATTGGTAATGAAATTATATCTCGTGAAGTAGTGCCCAGCCGCGGCTTTCA
This sequence comes from uncultured Chitinophagaceae bacterium, assembly GCA_963790435.1. Classification (GTDB taxonomy): domain Bacteria; phylum Bacteroidota; class Bacteroidia; order Chitinophagales; family Chitinophagaceae; genus Ilyomonas. The sequence continues at coordinate 1,060,457 of CAWBOI010000001.1, read as the reverse complement.
AAGCTGTATGGATTATAAACAAGTGATTGGCATTGGCAAAGCTTCGCAGATAGATTCAATGCTCCTGATTTGGCCCGATAGAACCTATGATAAATATGAACATCCGGCCATTAATCAGTTGCATTTGCTTTCACACAAAAGTCATCAGCCTTATACATTTATTCAATCAACCCTTACTTCTTACAACCATTATTTTGATTCGGTAAAAACAAGTTTTGATAAACATACCGAAGATGATTATGTTGATTTTTATTATGAACGAAATGTGCCGCAAATGTTGTCGCGTGAAGGACCGAAAGCGGCTGTCGGTGATGTGAATGGAGATGGTTTGGAGGATGTTTACATTGGTGGCGCTAATGGCCAAGGCGGGCAATTGTACCTGCAAACGGCTGATGGCAAATTTATAAAAAAAGATGAGCCTGTTTTCAAGCAATTCCTCGATTTTGAAGATGATGCCGTATTGTTGTTTGATGCTGATAAAGATGGCGATTTGGATTTGTTTATCGGCGCAGGAGGTAATAACAACGCACCTTTCAGCCGGCAAACACAAAACCGCTTGTACAAAAATGATGGCAAAGGAAATTTCACCTTAGATGCTGCTGCATTGCCTAATAACGGAACTAATGTTGGCGTTGCGATAGCTTATGATTGGGACGGTGATGGAGATTTGGATTTGTTCATTGGCAGCCGCAATGTTCCCCTCAGCTATGGCGTTACGCCTAAAAGTGCTTTGCTTCAAAATGATGGCAACGGGCATTTTACCGACATCACGCAACAAAGTCCTGATGTTGCTAACGCAGGCATGATAACCGGCGCAGTGTGGGCGGATGTATTGGGCGATGCACACAAAGAATTAGTGGTAACAGGAGAGTGGATGCAACCTAAAATATTTACCTATACCAATGGAAAATTTATTGCGGTAAAAACAAACTTAGATAACTTATATGGCTTGTGGCAAACCGTTGCTGCCGCCGATGTAAACGGCGATGGAAAACAGGACTTGTTGTTAGGTAATATTGGTGAGAATTTTTACTTGCGCCCCGATTCCGCGCATCCGGTAAAGTTGTTTATGAATGATTTTAATGGAAATGGAAATTGGGATAAAATTCTTACCTACACGGTTGATGGCAAAGACATGCCGGTGTTTATGAAGCGCGAATTGCAAGACCAGATACCCGTCATCAAAAAGCAAAATCTTCGTCATGATGCGTATGCCACCAAATCAATACAGGAGTTGTTTCCAGATGAGTTGATGAAGAAATCTATTGTGAAACAATTCAATGATTGCAGTTCCATTGTTGCCATTAATAAGGGCAACGGGCAGTTCCAAATACAAAAGATGCCGGCAATGACACAAACCTCTTCCGTCAATGCCATTCGTTGCATAGATGTAAATGGTGACGGTTTTATGGATGCTGTCTTGGGTGGTAACTTATACGACTTTTTACCACAGTTTGAACGGTTAGATGGCAATTTCGGTGATGTTTTAATTAACGATGGCAAAGGCAATTTTACATTCACACCGCAAAAGGCTACCGGCTTGCAGGTGCAGGGCGAAGTGCGCGATATTGCTGAGATAAGGGACAAAAACAAAAGGCACAATTTGTTGTTTTTAATCAACAACAATTACCCGGTAATGTATCGTTTGCATCCTTCTTCTCAAATATCGAAGCAATAAAAATGAGGCAAAAACAAACATAGTTTGGATGATGGCCCAACCTTAAATGCTCTTGCTAAACACCACTTTATCAAACGCTTTTTTCTGCAAAAACAAATCGAACGCGCTGCAAACATTGCGGATGAAGTGCTGACCTGTTTTTGTAAGTATCAAACCATTCTCATCATACTGGATTAGCCCATCTTCGGCAAGTAGCGCAAGCTTTGCAAATGTGTATTGGAGCAACAACAAATCATCTTCATCAAATCTTGTTCTTCCATTACAACTTATATCGAGTATGTATCTTTTAAAATGCAAATCTTCTTCACTTAAAAAATAACCTTTCGTAATCGCCAATTCGTCACTGTTGATTCGCTCTTAATATTGATGCAATGTCTTTTCATTTTGTGCATACGCATTGCCTGTATCGCTGATAGCAGATACGCCCAGGCCAATCAACATGCCTGAATGTTGCGTAGTATAACCCATGAAGTTTCGATGTAACGAACCATTGATACCAGCAGTGTACAATTCATCGTGCGGCAACGCGAAATGATCCATACCCATGTCAACATAACCATGTTGAGTAAGCAGTTCTTTACCTTTCAGATACAACTTTATTTTTTCTTCTGCCGATGGCAAATCAAGCTCATCAAACAAGCGTTGCGCTTTGCTCGTCCAGGGTACATGCGCATAACTGTAAAACGCAATACGGTCGGGCTTTAGTTCTACCGTTTGCAACATTGTTTCTTCAATACTTTGCACCGTTTGTTTGGGCAAGCCATTAACAAGGTTCTATACTGTTTCCATTCGGTTTCTATGGCAGCTATATAATCGTATTCCACCTTATGATTGGTGGTGAATTTTTTTATTACAACCACAGTACGTGCAAAGCGATTCGCAGAACGGAAGATGAATGTAAAGAGAGATGCCTTTGTTTTTGTTATGAGCAGAAGATTGCTGTTGCACATTTTGTTTCCAATCATCAATATCAATTGTTTCATTCCAGTACGGAACGGTTGGATAGCTGGTATAGCGCGGCACCGGCTGGTTGTATTTTCTTATTAAATGATCGGCAAAAACAAACCCGTTTTTCATGGTTCAAAAATAGATGGAGTGAACGCTGTAAAGCATGATTGGAGTTAGCAACGAAAACGTTATTTGTCATTTATTGAATAAGATTCATGACGTTAATCATGTTTTCAAAGCGCTTTGGTCATCGTCTTTTCTTACCCAAATACATTTGTTTCTTAATCCGTTCGGTTATGAATCAACAGGTTACAGGCAAACAAACCCTCTGTTTTCATTGTGGAAAAGATTGTGGCAAAACACCCGTTGTTACTTTTGAAAAAAGCTTCTGCTGCGAAGGTTGTAAGATGGTGTTTTCGATATTGAACCAAAATAATCTTTGTGATTATTATGTCATCTCCAAAAACCCCGGAAGCAATCAGAAAATAAAAGTTCTGGAAGGTAAGTTTGCTTTTTTGGATGATGACAACATAGCGAAATCACTCATTCATTTTAAGGATGAAAAGCAAACGCATGTTACATTTTATCTTCCGCAAATGCACTGCAGCAGTTGTTTGTGGCTGCTCGAAAATTTGCATAAGCTGAACGAGAACATCATCAGCATCAAAGTGAATTTTACCAAGAAAGAGGCAGATATTATTTTCAATCATCAAAAAATATCGCTGCGCAAAGTAGCGGAAACGCTTACCAGCATTGGATACGAGCCGTACATCAGCTTTAACGATTTGAACAAAGCGAAGCCGCGCACCAACCGCTCAAAAATTTATAAACTGGGCGTGGCAGGGTTTTGTTTTGCCAATATTACGCTGCTTTCTTTTCCTGAATATTTAGGTGTTGATGTAAAAGAACAAAACCTGGTAACCTTATTTCGCACGCTGAATGTATTGTTATGCTTGCCAGTGTTTTTTTATAGCGCATCAGAGTTTTATATAAGTGCCTGGAAAGGTTTGAAGCATCGATTCCTGAATATTGATGCGCCAATTGTGTTGGCCATTTTCATTACTTTTTTGCGCAGCTTGTACGAAGTGTTCAGCGGTACTGGCGGCGGTTATTTCGATAGCATGAGCGGCATTGTTTTTTTATGTTGATTGGCAGAGTTCTGCAAGACACAACCTATGCCCAGCTTAGCTTTGAGCGTGATTATACATCGTACTTTCCTATAGCTGTAACAAGGATAAGAAATGAGGAAGAAGAAACCGTTGCACTACCCGACATTAAGCTCAACGATACCCTGCTCATTCACAATGAAGAGTTGTTGCCTGCCGATGGAATTTTAACGCGTGGCAAAGCTATCATTGATTACAGCTTTGTTACCGGCGAAAGTGTTCCTGTTGTAAAAAAATTTTCATAATTTGTGCAATGACTTTCGACAATTGAACTTCTCCGGTATCGTATTGTAGTTGCTCGAACGATGTATGAAACTTTAATTTTCCATCCTGCAAGTAAATAATCTGGTTGATGATTTCATCCAGATCGCTCAATACATGCGAAGTGATTAAAATCAGCTTACCCCGCTTTTTTTCTTTGCAGATTTTTGCTTTCAGTATTTCCGTTGAAAACGGATCGAGACCAGCCGTTGGCTCATCTAATATCAATACATCAGGGCTAAACAAAAAAGCAAAACAGGCGCCTACTTTTTGCCTCGTACCACCTGATAAAGTGCGCATCCGTTTGTCCTTTATTTTTCCCAGTTCAAACTGTTCAAACCACTCTTCATTCAGGTGCTTTGTATAAAGCTTTCTGATGTCCTTCATCATGTTAATCACTTGTGCAGTCGTCATATTTTCAGGGAAACGCCCAATCTGCGCCATGTAGCCAATTTGACTTCTATATTTCCAATCGTGTTGGATGTTTTGTTGATTGAAAACAATACTTCCGCTATCGGGCTTTACCATGCCCAGCAAGCATTTGATAAACGTAGTTTTACCCGAGCCATTCGGGCCAATCAACGCAATGCATTCACCTTTGTGGCACGTTAAATTGATGGAATCCAAAACGGTAAGTTTTCCAAATCTCTTCGTTGCGTTTGTTGCTATTATCATTGCGACACTGGCTTCATTAAGGGTTTATTGTCTTTCAATTCTACCGGCGTAATGCTTGGTATCAGCCGTTCGGCTTTGTCCATAACCGTTACCATAAAACTTGTCAACAGCACAGCGGCACCGGGCATTTTTTCAACAATTATACTGTACAAACTCACTGGCTGATAAGGCATATCGCCATAGCCGTCTTTGTTCAAATCGTAGCCTTCGTATTTATCCCAATATTTGTTGGTGAATGTATTCAACTGCATCGTACCATTGGTGCCAACGTCAAATGTGTTGCCCAAATAATTGTTTTGGGTGATGGTATTGGCTTCGTAACTTGCCTGCACACGCATTGCCCATCCATTCGATTTACAGACATAGCTGCCAATAACAAACAGAACGCGATGATAGCTATCCCATTCGCGTTTGTTTTCATCATAAAAATTTTTTTGTGATTGATTGTTTTATTTCACGCCATCATTCTTCCGCATAAATTCATACAGACCTCTTGCGCTTTGGTCGTCAAGGTTTTGATTGGGCATTCTTACCATACATATCTCAAGCATCGCCTGGGCTTTGGGGTCTTTGTCAATCATTTGATCGGTGTTGGTTACAAAGTTCATGATCCATTCAGCCTTGTGCCGTTGCGTAACACCTTTCCATCCGGGTCTTACTAATTTTTCGTCTGTCAGTTTATGGCAGCTTGAACATTTTACATTGTATCTTATCAACGCGGAGCGGTAGAATCAGGTATGAGGTAATCACTCCACTTTCATTTATCGCTTCTGTTTATATACTTCCCAACGCAACAATTGAAAAATACAAAGCCACAATGCCAAGTATTTCTAACAAACCTATTTGACCTCATGGAGGATTGCCGCTGCTTCGAAAATGGAATACATGACAAGATTCTTTTAAAAAAATAAACTCTTTTACTTCCTTATCGTCCGGCAGCCAAACATTCTTCCCGCCGTTTTACCATTGATTGCCTGCACACGCACAACAATGGTGTTTTTGTGTAGCAAATTTTCTGGGATCGGGTATTCTTTTTCATAAAACTTACCGGGCTTGCCGCCAGATAATTCTTCGGATGCAATCTTTACTCCATCCACCAAAATATTAAACGAACGGTTTTTGTCATCGCCGATGTAAGTGCACAACAATGCAGTAGGTTTATCCACTTCTACTTTCATATCAAAAGAAAAGAAACCATTGTTGCGGGCTTCTCTGCCGGTTCTGCCAAAGGCGTCGCTTACATACGATTCTTCGCTCGATTGCAGGTTGTGATCACGCTCCGGCTGCATTTGACCCAATCGCATTACGTCAATCGTTTGTTCTTCTATCTCGTGCTCTCTTTTCTTTTCAGCTTCATATTCAGCCTGCCGCGCATTCCAATCCTGCGGTGTAAAATAATCCCAATATACACTGTAATGGTTGCTGATGTTTTGATAGAAAGGCGACAGGCTAACATCGAAAGGCTTGCCCACATTTTGCGTATGAAACACCAAAGGATGAACCTTATCCTGCGATGCCCAATCGGCTACATTGCGGTTAGAAGTAAGCAACACAGGCGTTCCATAAACCGGGTCGGGCATTGTGTCGCCAAGATTGCCTGCCAGTAAAACAGGACCATACAACAACGCAACACGGTCTTTGTTGTCGGGCATACTTTCGGTGTATAAATTCATGGGAAAATTCACTTCTACTTTGTCGTTGTTTTTCCATGTACGATTGATGATGAGATAACCAGTTGTGTCTAAGTTTGGTTTTGCCCATTTTCCATTCACCCTTACTGTTACTGTTTCTTTTACCCACCATGGCTGCCGGATTTTTAAGGCGAAAGAAAGAGGAGATTGCGTGTTAATAAGCAAAGTTGTGTTGCTTATTTCAGGGTACGATGTGGTTTGCGTTATTGTCGTTTTCTTATCTCGCCAATTCAATTGAGATGGAATAAAAAGGTTTACATACAAGCTTCCGTCTGCCCCTTCAAAATAAATGTCTTCGCTATATTTTGAATGATTTTCCATGCCGCTTCCCACACAGCAAGTAAAAGTGTTGAACGAGTCGCTGAATTCTTTTTTACCACCACTTCTTAACGGTTCGAAATACAGCATCATCGCGGTGTTTGGGTCTTGCGAAGCCAGAATATCGTTGTACAAAGCGCGTTCGTAATAATCCATCAAACGGCTGTTTGGGTTCCAGCCAAACAAGTGGCCAGTGAGCTTTAGCATGTTGTAAGTGCAGCAGCTTTCGGTAGTGTTATCGCTTAGCTGGTCGGACAGTTTTTTAGGTGCGCCCAAATATTCGTAATTGCCGTTGCCGCCATTCGCATAGGTGTGGTCGTTTACCAAAATGGCCCAGCCTCTTGCAGCAATGGTTTCATCACTTTTATGGGATGTCAATTCATACTGTCTTGCGCTGCCAATGATCTTTGGAATGTTGGTGTTGGAATGTTTGCCGGCCAGCGGATCTTCCTTGCCTTGCGCAAGTGGCTGCATTACAAAATCGTCGTAAAATTTATACGATAAATCCAAATACTCTTTATTGCCTGTAATGCTATAAATATTTGCCAGCACATCGTTCATTCCACCAAACTCGCACTTCAACATTTTCTGTCGTTGCTCATCGGTCAAAGGGTTTACAATGGTGCTGACCCAATCAGCCATTTTGATAACTACTTGCAAGGCTTCTTCGTTATCGCAATACAAATAAGCATCCACCAAACCAGCCATTACTTTGTGTACAACATACCACGGACTCCAGCCTCCATTCAAATCAAAACCACCCGATTTAATTATACCATGCTGCACTTTGTACCAGAGCGAATCTTCGTTAGGAATAGCGCCCACATAGCCGGTTTTTCTTGCAGCCTGGCAACGTGCCAGTTCGCCAACAATATAATCCACTCTGTTTTTAAATTCTGCATGTCCGGTTGAGGCATACATCATCGAACAGGCGGAGAGATAATGCCCCAATGTGTGCCCCGAAACCCCCGCCGATTCCCAACCACCATAAACAGAATCTTTGGGTTGCAAGTTGGCATTGGTGTAAAACCGATGCAATAACCTGTCGGGCTTTAGGGAAAGCAAATAACCGCTATCGGCACTCCTAGCTTTTGCAAACGGGCTTCCTGACAGCAACTTCACATCTTTTAAATTGAAGGCATACGCTTGCAAAGCGATGGCAGGCTTCACTTTTATTTTTGCATTATTTTTTTGGGGAAGATAAGATTGTGCGTTGCTATTGATGTATAAAAAACAAAATGAGACAGCTGCTATGAAGCCTAGGTATTTTTTATTCATCATAGGTTTTGTTTTGTAAGAAATAACTTTTTATAAAAAGAAAGGAAGGGTAAAAAGAAACAAAAAAGTACATTTTACCTACACCTTTTTTAACCGGATTTGTACAGATATTCTCTTCATCACAACAGGGGTATATAAGCGAAACACTTTTTACTAATCGAACCGAAAGCTACTATTTTCGGGCATTACAAAAACTTCTTTAACTCGTTCAATCCAATTTTTCCTTCATAAATGGCTTTGCCAACAATGGCGCCTTTACAACCTACATCCTGTAGCTTATCCAGATCGTCCACCGAACTCACACCACCACTTGCAATCACAAAAAGAGAAGGAAATTTTTGGATTATGTTTTTGTATAAATCGATGGCTGCGCCTTGCAACATTCCATCCTTACTTACATCGGTACAAAATATTTGTGTGATGCCATGATGAACGTAGTCTTCAATAAAGTCGTAAATCCAAACATCGCTGGTTTCCTGCCATCCATTGATGGCAATCTTCTCATTCTTCACATCGGCACCCAATAAAAATTTATCCCCTCCATATTCTTGCAGCCATGCAACAAACAACTCTTTATTTTTTACGGCTATGCTTCCAATGGTTGCCAATGCAGCACCGGAACTGAACACAATTTGCAAATCTTTTTCTTCTTTAATGCCACCACCAAAATCAATCACCAAAGATGTTTTGGAAGCCAGTGTTTCCAACACTTTCCAGTTTTTTACAGCACCGGCTTTCGCACCATCCAAATCAACCAGGTGCAACCGTTGCAAGCCAGCATCTTCAAACTCTTTGGCAACTTCTAACGGGTGTTCGTTGTATATTTTCTTTTGTAAATAATCGCCTTGCGTAAGCCTTACGCATTTGCCTTCAATAATGTCTATCGCGGGAATAATTTGCATGAGGTTGCAAATATAATTGGATGAGACTTGTTCATTGATAAATGGATAGTTGAATAATTTTTGAACAAGGCTTGCGGAATGACGCAGAACATCCTAACGTTTGTTTTTGCCCATTTTTTCAGGCATACGAATTGGTTATCCTTGCCATTATTTTGATATGAAAGAAGACAACCATTCAACAGAGGATAAGCAGATACATGATGAACACATTGCCGATAAACAATGGTGGAAAGAAGCCGTTGTGTATCAAATCTACCCGCGTTCTTTTCAGGACAGTAACGGTGATGGCGTTGGCGATTTAAAAGGCATCATCAGCAGGCTTGATTATATCCAAAGTTTAGGCATTGATGCGGTGTGGCTGAACCCAATTTATCCATCTCCCAACTATGACAATGGTTATGATGTAAGCGATTATCAAAACATTGCGGAAGAGTATGGAACAATGAACGATTTTGATGAATTACTGCGCGGCTTGCACAAAAGAAATATAAGACTGATTATGGATTTGGTATTGAACCATACCAGTTATGAACATACGTGGTTTCAGCAATCACAAAAAAGCAGAGACAATCGGTATCGCGATTATTATCATTGGTGGAATAGAGAACGGGGAACGCCGCCACCACGTTTTTCTTTCTTTGATGAAAACAGCAATGCATGGACGTTTGATGAAGGAACAGATGCTTATTACCTGCATTATTTTTCACGCTACCAACCCGATTTAAATTGGGCAAATCCAAAATTGCGTGAAGAGGTTTACAACATCATGCGCTTTTGGCTGAACAAAGGCGTTGATGGCTTCCGGTTGGATGCGTTTCAATTCATTGCTAAAGACACAACATTTCCCTTACTGCCTGAAGGTTATGAAAAACAAATCATCCGTTATTATGGCAATGGTCCGCATCTGCACGATTGCCTGCAGGAAATGAACCGAGAAGTGTTGCGTAATTACAATGTAGTTACCGTTGCGGAAGGTGCAGGAACTTCGCCACAGGAAGCCTTACAGTTTGTGGATGCGGATAAGAAAGAACTGAACATGGCTTATCATTTTGAAGGCATGGATGTGGGCTTTACTTACGATGAAAACAATCATAGAATATTAGATCCAAACGGTTACGATTTGCTTCAGTTTAAAATGGTTTATACACGGTGGGATGAAGGTTTTGCCGATAAAGGTTGGGGCACGATTTATCTCGGCAATCACGACCAGCCGCGAATGGTTTCGCGCTGGGGAAATGATAGTGAAAAATGGCGCGAGCTATCTTCCAAAATGCTCACTACTTTTATTTTGAGCATGCGTGCCACGCCGTATTGTTATTATGGCGATGAAATTGGAATGACCAATATTTACTTTGATTCCATTGATGATTACAATGATTTGGACACCATCAATAAATATCATCATTTGCAAAAAACGGGTGGTGATGTACAATCATTCATTAACCTGCAAAAACAAATTGCACGTGATAACAGCCGTACGCCCATGCAATGGAACGCTTCGCCCAATGCGGGTTTTTCAAAAGGCAGGCCGTGGCTAAAAATAAATGGTAATTACAATGAAGTGAATGTTGAAAAAGAAGAGCAAAATGGGAGCAGTTGCCTGAATTATTTTAGAAGAATGATAGAGATAAGAAAACAGAATCCTGCCTTGATTTATGGAAGATATGCATTGCTTGATAAAGAGAATCCAAGTGTGTATGCTTACAAGAGAGAATTAGGTAACAACTGCTTTTTGGTTTTGCTCAATTTTAAGAACGTTATTGTCAAATACAATGTGGGCTTGAATTTGAGCAAGGCCAATGTCATTATCTCTAATTATGAAGAAACATTCACAAACGGAGAATTAAAGCCGTATGAAGCGGTGGTTTACAAATTATAAAAACAGTTAACCATATCATTTTTCGTTGCGGGAACATTTATTTTTAGCGCAACTTTGCTCATGGCATTCAATGTTCAAACATTCAAGGTTCGCGCACTTACAGCAGTTGTTTTTGTAGTGGTTATGCTTTGTGGCTTGCTCATCAATTCGTATTCTTTTTTCATTCTGTTTTCCATCATTCATTTTGGTTGCTGGGTTGAATATCAAAAATTAATCTGCATCATTCAACCCGGCTATCAACGCATTTCTGTCGTTCATAAATATGGCATCATGTTATTGGGCTGGAGCTTTCTTTTGTTAATGATGAAAGATGTTTGGTTGATAGCAATTGGTAAGTGGTTGATGATAGCAATGCTCGTTATTTTACTCGTAAACGAATTGATTCAACAGAACGACTCTTCATTTCAAAACATTGGTTTATCCCTGTTGGGTTTGCTTTACATTTCGGTAAGCTGGATGCTAATGATACACCTGCGCAATCTATTTATTTCTTTCCCGCAGGACGGTAGAATCATTCCCTTACTTCTCATCGTTTCCATCTGGATTAACGATACCATGGCGTACATTGTCGGCTCGTTTATTGGCAAAACGCCGTTGAGTTCTATCTCACCCAAAAAAACTTGGGAAGGCACAGTGGGTGGGACTTTACTGGCTATACTGGTGGTAACAGGAGTCTGCTATTTTGCTTTTCATTTTCCTCCCATTATTGTGTTCATTATTTCGTTGATTGCTTCAGTTGCAGGAACTTTTGGCGACTTGCTCGAAAGCAAATTAAAACGGCTGGCTGGTGTGAAAGACAGCGGGCAAATCATGCCGGGGCATGGCGGCTTTTTAGATCGTTTTGATTCGCTTTTACTGGCAACGCCGTTTGTGTGGCTGTTCCTGTTTTTGCTTTACCATTATACTCTTTCGTAACGCTTATATTTGCGGCTTCATCATTTTTTTTGTTGAATGAAAATTCATAAAGAAGGGTATCGTTCCATTGCTATTGCTGCTTTGTTGTTTGGCATTATCAATTTGTTTTCGTTTCATTATTTGGGTATGAATTACGAATGGCTTGCCTTGGTTGTATTCATCATTACGCTCATTTTGTTTTTGTTCATTATTTCTTTTTTTCGGTTGCCAAATCGCTTGTTGTCAGTTCACGAAAGCCAGATTATTTGTCCTGCCGACGGCAAAGTAGTAGTGATTGAAGAGGTTACGGAGGAAGAATATTTTAAAGACAAACGAATACAGGTAAGCATCTTCATGAGTCCTGCTAATGTACATGTAAACCGCAATCCCATTAGCGGCGATGTAGTGTACAGCCAATATCACAAAGGAAAATATTTAGTGGCATGGCATCCGAAATCATCAACAGAAAACGAACGGCATAGCGTGGTGATTGAAAACGAAAATGGGCAGTTGCTGGTGAAGCAGATTGCCGGTGCCCTTGCCAAACGCATTGTGAATTATTTAAAGCCCGGCGTGGAAGTGAGTCAGGGCAACGAAATGGGCTTTATTAAATTCGGTAGCCGTGTAGATGTGCTGCTTCCTTTACATGCCAGCATTGAAGTAAAATTAAATCAAAAAGTAAAAGGCGGCGTAACGGTGCTGGCTACGTGGTAGAGGAAGCTGCAAGCTATGAGCTACTGAGTATTCTATATTATATACAATAATTTCAGTTTTACTTTCCTTGTAGCTTTAGGCTTGTAGCTCAAAAATTATAACATCATAATATTTTCAAACAATTATTTTTGTTTCGTTCAACTTATTTCTTACCTGAAACTTTTTGCAAGCAGCAAGAATGAATAATACTTACACCGACCTTGTACATCAAACCTTTCATTTTCCGCAGGAAGGCTTTGAATTGGGCGATAACGGCTATCTCGAATTTAACGGTTTGAACCTGAAGCCTATTATCGACAAGTATGGAACGCCTTTAAAGCTCACTTATCTTCCTAAGATTGGTGAGCAAATTGCAAAGGCAAAAAAAATGTTCGACCATGCTTTTAAAAAGTACAAATACGAAGGCGACTATTTTTACTGCTATTGTACCAAAAGCTCGCATTTTTCTTTTATTGTAGAGGAAGCGCTGAAGCACGAAATTCATTTGGAAACCTCGTATGCTTACGACATTGAAATCATCAATCGTTTGTATCAGCGCAAAAAAATCAATAAAGACATTTTCATTATTTGCAATGGTTTCAAACAAAAGTCTTACACGCAACGCATTGCTAAATTGATTAATTCGGGCTTTAAAAATGTAATTCCTATTTTGGATAACAAAGCAGAATTAGGGGCTTATAAACGCAGCGTGAAACAGCCTTTTAAATTGGGCATTCGCGTAGCTGCCGAAGAAGAGCCGAGCTTTCCGTTTTATACTTCCCGATTGGGCATTCGCCCGAGAGATATTCTTGAATTTTATGTAGATGAAATTGAAGGGTATGAACATAAGTTTCAATTGAAAATGCTGCACATTTTTTTAAACAAAGGCATAAAAGATGACATTTATTATTGGAGTGAACTGAACAAAATCATCAACCTTTATTGCCAGTTAAAAAAGATTTGTCCTGAACTGGATTCTATTAACATTGGCGGCGGTTTTCCCATCAAACATTCGCTGGGCTTCGAGTACGATTACCAGTTTATGATTAATGAAATTGTAAGCAATATTAAAAAAGCCTGCAAGCGTACCGGCGTACCGATGCCGAATATTTACACCGAATTTGGCTCTTATACCGTTGGTGAAAGCATGGCGCATATTTACAGCGTGATAGGACAGAAAGCGCAGAACGACCGTGAAAACTGGTACATGATTGATTCTTCTTTTATAACTACATTGCCGGATACATGGGGAATCGGAGAGAAGTTTTTGCTTTTGCCTATAAACAAATGGGATAACGATTATCAGCGTGTGGTGTTGGGGGGGTTGACTTGCGACAGCCATGATTATTACGATTCGGAAGAGCACATCAACGAAGTGTTTTTGCCCAAAACGCAAAGCTCAGATCCGAAGGATGAAAACGAAAATAAAGAGCCCTTGCATGTTGGCTTTTTTCATACCGGCGCTTACCAGGATCAGATCAGCGGTTATGGCGGCATCAAGCATTGTTTGATACCATCGCCCAAGCATGTGATTATTGAATATGATAAAAATGGAAAGTTAATAGATTGGTTATACGCCAAAGAACAATCGGCGCAAAGCATGTTGAAGATATTGGGGTATTTGTAGGAAGATAGATTATTCCTGATTTAGTTTTTACAACAGTTTCAGCAACATAAAATTAGAGGAAAGCGGTTGTCTTCATTCCGCAATTGCGTTCAACACTATGATGAACTTTAGTCAAATTAGCGAGGGCTTTGTGCGGAATCTGCTGACTGAATTTGATAAAGACAGTTTTGAAAATATGCGTAAAAACAAAAGCCAATGCTTCGTTTCTTCCTTATCATAACGCTTTTTGGTTTCGCCCAAATTCTTCATGCACAAACCACCGAAGACAGTGTAAAAGCAACCGTCAATCAATTGTTCACTGCCATGAAAAATGCCGATGCGGCTGCGTTGCAACAAACGTTTGCTGACAGTGCCATTTTACAAACCATCCTCAATAAAAACGGAAAGGGGAGCGTTGAAACCGAAGCTGTACAAGGGTTTGCGCTATCCATTGGTAAAATTGGAAAAGGCGATGCGGACGAACGGATTGTTTTTGATGCAATCAAAATAGATGGCGATTTAGCCCTTGTTTGGACGCCTTACCAATTTTACTGGAAAGGAACGTTCAGCCATTGCGGCGTAGATTGTTTTATTCTTGTGCGCATCAATGATGTTTGGAAAATTCAGTATTTAATTGATACAAGAAGAAAGGACAATTGCAAGTGATGCGGTTTAAAACAAACTTATCTTTTGCTTGCCCGAATATGTGAACGGCACATTTACAAAGATGCCCGCTTTACCCACGCGCGTAACCCCTTTTACATCTACCTGTATTTCCTGGCTGAACAAAGCGTTGAGTGAGTTTTTATAAATATTGCGCATATCAACTTGTACCCTTGAAGGCAGTGAAAACTCAGACTGCCTGGCAATGTGCATACTTGTATCCAGCACATATTTACCCAGAAGATTTTTGTTGACAAAGATGTCGCAGTCCACATGCTTTAAATCAACGCCAAAGTTGTTGGGATTAAAGTACACCAGATTCATACTGATGGTAGAATGTTCAAATCCGAGGCTATCTATTTTAAAACTGTTCATGCCGCGATAATCAAAACCCTGCGGCTTTTTGCAGGCAAAAAGAAGCGAAACAAAAAAGAGGCAAAACCAAAAACGCATATTTCATTTGGGTGCAAAATAAAAAACAAGCGGTATGCAACAACACGTGTTTTCATCATTAGAAAATGCTAATGTTTTTTACAAAGCAATTGAGTGGTTAGTAGAATTATTATGGTCAGAGGTAAATTTATTTCCGATTAGTTCCCAAATTCTGTTTCGCGATTCATTTGATACTCTTGCATTGGGATGCGGAACACAATAGAAATTTATATTCCAAAGTTTTGCTGTTACACCCCTGCATTTTTCTCCAAAGTAACTTTCATTGTCAATGTCTGAAAGTTTGTCAAATTCTTTGAGCTTTTCATAAGTCTTAATTCCCAATGAAAAAATCCATGGTGGTTTTACGAAATCAAAAAAATGTTTAAAAAGATGCAGAGAGTTTTCAAAATCTTGATTTGTCAAATGATTTATATTAGGCGTTCTGAAAAAGCAAAGATTGGTATAGTTTACGTCCGTGTTTTCATTATCAAGGTCAAGCTTGAGATAATCTTTTAAACGCATTTTGCTTCGATCAATAAATTTATATTTCATGAATTTTTCCTTATTTGGTATTTCATTAAATTTTTGTGGTGTATGTTCACAATTTGAATCAACTCCCCAATTAATTCCTAACAAAATTCCTTTGCCCCTTTTAATAGGAGCCCCACAAATTGAATAGTACCAATTTTTGTTGTGTAATTGATCAGAACATTTTTCATATTGCAGTTTTGTTTCTGCAAGTAAATGTTCGAAAAATTGTTCTTCTTCTGTCATTGTTTTCTTGCTTCTTGAATCTTGTATTCTTAATTCGTAAACCTTCTTTCCTAATCTGCTTTCGACACACTTCCCGAACCATTAATATGGCTGTTTACAGATGCGCCGCCTTTGTATTTGACATCACCGGAGCCATTCACATGAAGTTCTAATTGTTTGGCGGCATACACCTCTGCATTGCCGCTGCCATTGATGGTAATGCTTGCGTTTTCGGCGGTTAAACTGAAGCAATGAATATCGCCGGAGCCAGACACCGAAAGACTGGCATCGCCGGTTTTTCCGCTAAAGGTAATATCACCACTGCCGCTCGTATGGCTTTCTACGGAAGGTGCATCAATCTTCGCTTCCACGTTGCCCGAGCCACTCAGTTCAAATTTCATCTTATCGGGGTTTGACAATGTGTTTTCCGAAGTGATGTTGCCGCTTCCATCAGAAGAAATATTGGTAAACTGTGGTGCCGAAACCAACACTTCCAAATGCTTTTGCGCACGAAGATTGTAGCCTTGTTTGATTTTTATTTTGAGTGTATTGCCGTCCGTTTCAGTAACAATATAACGTAGCAAATTTTCATCGCCTCTAACCTGCACTTTGTAATCGGGTGATTGCGTAAGCACAACATCGGTTGGACCTGAAGAAGCGACGTTTTTAAAATCACTTAACTGGCGGTTTTCAGTAGTTTCGTTGCCGTTGCCATTCACTCGTTCGCCGCCAATAAAATCGCAGGAATGAAAAAGCAATGATGTTGCAATGAGAAGCAGTACTTGTTTCATGGTTGTTTATTTTTATTAAAAAAGAACTTTATTAAAAATACATCGTTTGATGGTTACAAGGGTTCATTATTCTTCATGTAATCGGCTATCAATCTTTCGGCCGTATCATCACTTTGCGAAAGTGCAGTTATAATTTTTTCCTGTTCGTTTTTCGTTTTGTTTTGACTCAATTTTTTCTTTCCCTGTAAATCGGTTACTACAACTTCAAAAGCAACAATGCCTTTTGTCATTCCCCATTTATACTCGCCCGGCAAGTTATTCCATTGTTGTTTATACAATGTTTCAAAATTATCAATCGTGCTTTCCAATATTTGAATTACGCTTTCTGTTTCTGTTATCAGTTTTCCTTGCCCATAAGCATGAACCGAAATATAGTTCCAGGTGGGAACATTCAATTCTTTATCGTAATGCCTGGGTGAGATATAAGCGTGTGGCTCGCTAAAAATCACCAACACTTTGTCGTTCTCTATGTCTTTCCATTGCTCATTCGCTTTGGCAAAATGAGAAATCAGGATAACATTTTCATCCCGGTTAGTTACAAGAAAAGGCAAATGCGTAGCAACCGGCAGATTGTTCTTAGCAGTAACAATTGTGGCAAAACCAAACCGCTTCATAAACGCAATTGCTTCAGCTTTATCTGGCATCTTGTTTACGTTCGGTATGTACATTTTGTTTTGTTTCTTTTTGCTGAATGCTTTGCGTCTTACAACTTCAATCTTGAACCTTGTTACTTGAATCCTGTCTCTTGCTTCTTACTCTTTCATTTCAGCATAATAATGATGAAAATAAGGTATGGTTTCAATGCCTTTGTAAAAATTAGCCAGATCAAATTTTTCATTCGGGCTGTGAAGGTTATCACTATCCAAACCAAAACCCAAGAATACCGTTTTGCAATGCAAAATGCTTTCAAACAAAGAGGTAATGGGAATGCTTCCACCACCGCGCAGAGGAACTGGCGGCTTGCCAAAACTCGCTTCAATAGCTTTCGCAGCGGCTTTGTATTCAACACTGTCAATGGGCGTTACATAAGGGTCGCCGCCATGATGCTCTTCGGCTTTGATGGTAACACAAGCCGGCGCAATTTTATACAAATGATCAATCAGCAACTTTGTTATCTCTTTGTGTTTTTGGTTCGGAACGAGGCGACAACTGATCTTTGCAAAAGCCTTTGATGGCAACACCGTTTTCGAGCCTTCGCCGGTATAACCGCCCCAAATTCCGTTGACTTCTAAAGTTGGGCGAATGCCAGTTCTTTCGTTGGTGGTATAACCCTTTTCACCCCACAATTCTTTTACGCCAAGATCGCGTTTGTATTCTTCTTCATCAAACGGCGCTTTCGCCAGTTCGGCTCTTTCTTCTCCCGATGCTTCTATCACATTGTCATAAAAATTGGGAATGGTAATGTGATTGTTTTCATCGTGCAGACTCGCAATCATCTGCGTTAAAACGGTGATGGGATTAGCCACCGCGCCACCATATACGCCACTATGCAAATCGCGGTTTGGTCCGGTTACTTCCACTTGTATATAGCTTAAGCCACGCACGCCGGTATCAATACTTGGCGTTTCCAAACTTAGCATAGAAGTATCACTAATCAACACCACATCAGCTTTTAGCTTGTCTTTGTTTTCGTCTAAAAAAGAAGCCAGGCTGGGCGAGCCAATTTCTTCTTCTCCTTCAATGATAAACTTGATGTTGAGCGGCAGCGTGCCCGTTTTCATCAACGTTTCAAACGCTTTGATGTGCATGTAAAACTGACCTTTATCATCAGCCGAACCACGCGCATAAATTTTATCATCTTTAATCACCGGCTCAAAAGGCCCGCTGTGCCACAGTTCCAGCGGATCGGGCGGCTGCACATCATAATGACCATATACCAAAACGGTGGGTTTGTTTTTGTCAATTATTTTTTCACCATACACCACCGGATGACCTGCGGTTGGATACACAGAAACGGCATCAGCACCGGCTTCTTCCAAACGTTGCTTTACCGCTTCGGCACAGGTTAGCATATCTTCTTTGTGTTCGCTGCGTGCGCTTACACTTGGGATGCGCAACAGAGCTAACAGTTCATCTAAAAAGCGTTGTTTGTTTTGTTCGATGTAATCTTGCCAGGCTTGCATAGAATGTGGTTTGAGTTGGCAAATATAAATCGTAAGAACGGGGATTGATGAGATGTTTGGGATGATGTTGCCGTCATTCCGCAAATGCCCTCAAAACGAGCTTGCACCTTTACGTTTTAGCGAGGGCTTTGTGCGGAATCTGATGACTCATTTGTGAAGATATTGAAATGAAGTAAAGTTGTTTACTACAGAAAAGTAAATTTAATTTTTAAGAGCAGATTCCGCACAAAGCCCTCGCTGTTACGATGAAAGTTGGAGTTCGTATTGAGGGCATTTGCGGAATGACTGCAACAACAAACGTATTTTGTCAACAATTCTTTCTTTTGCCCAAAAATATTTTTCATGCTATGCAACGATTTACAATGTTGTTCAATCAACAAAAGAGAACTGCATGAATATACAAGCGTTGGTAACTGCCTGCCTCAATGGTAATGCGCACGCACAAAAGCAATTGTACGATGCTTTTGCTGCGCAGATGATGGGCGTTTGCTATCGCTATACCAAATCGGTTGAAGATGCAGAAGATGTGCTGCAGGAAGGATTTATTAAAGTGTTTCAACACTTAAAGCAATATGAAGGCAAGGGCGAATTGGGCGGATGGATACGAAAAATTATGGTGAATACTGCGCTGGCTTCATTAAAGAAAAATACGGCTTACAGCACGGATATGCTGATGGGCGAAGAACACATGCACCCCGTAAGCGACGACAATCCTGACATCCACATTCAAACAAAAGAATTGATTGAAATGATACGGCAATTGCCCTCGGGTTATCAAACTGTGTTTAACCTGTATGCCATTGATGGTTATACGCACGCAGAAATTGGCAAGCTGCTGGGCATTGGTGAAGGCACAAGCCGGAGCCAATATATGCGTGCCAGAATGTTAATGATAAACTGGCTAAAACAAAAGCCGGGCGAATATAAAACTTCATCGTATGCCTGAAGAAAGTTTTGAACAACAGGCTCGCAATATGGCAGAGCAGTTTTCGATGGCGCCGCAGCCCATTGTGTGGCAGCGTGTGAAAGCGGCTATCTCGCCCAAACGCAGGCGCAGAGCGGCTTTCATTTGGTGGACGTTGGCTTTGGGCGTTGCATGTGGTTTGGGTTTTTGGTTGTTGAATGATTCGAAAATTTTACACAAGAAAACAGAAAGCGCAAATAAAAATATAACCGTAAAATCAAATTCAGGCAAAATAGAAAAAGTTGACAAAACAAATGAAAGTACAAACCAGAAAACAGATAATCATCCAACGATAAACAGCAAGCGAAGTGTTGCATCTACCCAAAAGAAAAACAAAGATTTACTTGTATTGAATCATCTGAGGAGCCAGGAAGAAAAAGGTGCAAAACAAAAGAAGGAAGCGACGCTATTTCAACCCCAATCCCAATTTGTTCTTCATAAAAACAGAACAAAAGAAAAAGATGTAAAAACAAACGGTGATAGCACGTCAATTCAATCTCAAACAGATGTTTTGGCGAATAATAATGCAGCCTCTGATTTAAAAAATAAGGCATTACAAAATGTGCAGGCTAAAGGCAGTGATACAGTAAAAACAATTACAAAAACGACTGCAAAAACAAACGATACGCTGAACAAAAACAAAGATTCATCGCTTACTTCTATCAACAAAAAAAAGGGCAAAAACAAATGGCATTGGGGAGTAACCGCAGAAGGAGGAACGAGTTGGTTAGGGAATGGATTGTTTGGCGACCAATCGAAAAGTTTGGCTGATTTCTCAAGCATTCCAACCGGCAATGTAAGTGGCGGCTCACAAAGTTCCTCAACCTATCAACAAAGAAAAAATGGAGTGGATGCTGCGCTGGGAATAGCTGCAAAAACAAACCTTTCCAAACGTTGGTTTTTGGATGGTGCGCTTACTTATCGTTATCAACAGTTCAGTATTCAAACCACTTCGTTAAGTAGTTTGCCGACTCCACTTTTCGGCAATATTATCAGGAGCAATGCGAACTATTACTTTCAATCTGCCAACCTTTATACAGGCATTGGCTTGTCTATCTTTCATAAAAAAAACACTTCGATTGCGGTGCAAGCGGGAATGGATAACGGATGGTTGTTATCAATAAAACAAAGGCACAACGATTCGCTTCAAACCATTACTGCACAAGGGTTTCATCGTTGGCAGCCATCGCTGCAAGTTTCATTTCCTATTGGCATCTATGGCAAGGGAAACGTTCGCTGGCAATTATCGCCGTTTGTTCGCTGGGGTTTGCGGGGCTTGCAAAATAGTGATGGTTCGTTTGCTCATCATCCTCTCAGTGCTGCCGGAATTAAAGCTACTTATTTTTTTAAATAAGGGTGCAACACTTTGTTTTATTCATCACTCATCATACTATAAAACTTGTTGTATGAAAACGCTCCTTACTCTTGTAGCATTCGTTTTGATAAGCTTGCTTTTCAACAGTTGCCTGAAAGATAAAAAGCTTGAAAAATATACCTATTACATTCCAAAATATGCCTTAAAATCGGATGTGCAAGCCAATATTAAAAGCGGTGCTGCGCAAAGTATTTCAACACCAGGAAAACTGTTTGTAAAAGGATCGTTTATTTATCTGAATGAAATCAATAAAGGCATTCATATTATTGACTACAGCAATCCCTCATCGCCCCAGAATGTAGCTTTTATACCTATTCCCGGTAATCTCGATCTGGCAGTAAAAGACAATTATTTGTATGCCGATGAATATGCCGATTTGCTTACCATTGATGTTACCAATCCATTAGGGGCGAAGCTAATTGATGTAAAACCAAATGCTTTTTACAGCTATTATGGTTATGGTGTTGACAGCAATCACATTGTAGCTTCGTGGCGCCAGGTGGATACAATAGTGAAAAGCGATCTGCCTTTTGTTTATCCGCCTGTTTATTATGATGATATTCCAAACGCTCAAACCTTCTCCTCTTCCTCTGCTACCAAATCCACCATCAGTACCGGCGGTTCAACATCGCGCTTTGCGGTTGTAAACAATCGCCTTTATACGGTTGATTATAACAACATTCATATTTACAATATTCAAGCAGCCAGCAACCCTTCTTTTGTGCAAACGGCGAACACTAACCAGGGTGGCATTGAGACCATTTATCCTTTTGAAAACAACCTGTTTTTAGGTGGAAGCAATGGCATGTATATTTTTGATATAACGGATGCCGATAATCCCGTTGCAAAAGGAACTTTTGGCCATCTAAGAACCTGCGATCCTGTAATTGCTGATGCCAGCAAGGCTTATGTAACGTTGCGAAATGGCACCGCTTGTGGTGGCTTTACCAATGAATTAGACGTGCTGAATATTGATTACATTGACAATCCCATTTTAGTAAAAACGTATCCTTTTGATAATCCGCGCGGGCTGGCAAAAGACGGTAACTTTTTGTTTATCTGCGATGGTAAAGCTGGCCTGAAAATACTAAACGCAATTGATGCAAACAACATAACAACTTTGAAAACAATATTGGGTTTTGAAGCCAACGATGTAATCTTAAACAATGGTCTTGCCATTGTTGTGGCAACTGACGGCTTGTGTTTTATTGATTACAGAAATGTGTTTGCTGCACATGTTGTAGGCAAATTATAAATTGAAAAGAAAGATTTCTTTTAAATTGAATCTATTTGTTTATGAAGTTTGTTTTTGCCCTTTTTTTATTGAATGTTACTCTTCTTGTGCAGGCACAAACGAAACCGCACTATACCGCAAGTATTGAAGCCGGGTTAACAAAAGGTAGCAGCGATAAAAGTTCGGTTTATTTTTTTAGTAACGGCGTTTCGTATAAACAATTGTCGGCTGGGATTGGTGTTGGCATTGATAATTATTCCATTCGTTCCATTCCTCTTTTTCTCGATGCAAAAAAGGAGTTTGGAAAACATAAAATCAAACCGTTTATTGGCGCATCTGCAGGCATTAACTTTCCGAATCCTACAACCGAACAGAAAATGATTTACGGTGGCTGGGAGCAAAGTGTAGATTATAAACATGGCTTTTTCACAAAAGCATCCGTAGGAGTTTCAATGTCGTTACTTCACCGGCTTCGAATTTTTATAAATACCGGTTACAGCTATAAAACGTCATCCGTAAAATTCAATTCGTATTATTGGTTAGAAGGAATGTCAAGCAACACAATCGATATTTATCATTACAACCGATGGTTTGTAAACATTGGTTTTCAATTGTAGCAACTGCATTTCCTTTCACTTCTTTTTCACAAACCTCTTGCATAGCAAACTTCTGCTACCGCGGTATTGTTCTATTTTTGTTGCCATAACGGTGATGAATTTTTTCTGTAAAACAAATCAGTTTTGTTTTGCCGGTTTTTATCAGCGTAAAACATCTTTCATAAAAAAGCTACCCGTAAAACATTTATTCATGCAGGATGAAAAACTAACTACAACATCAACTTTTACGCGGCTGCAAAATCGCTACCGGCTGGTGATTATGAACGATGATACTTATGAAGAAATCACTATGTTCAAACTTACGCGAACCAGCGTGTATGTTGGCTTGTGTACGGTTTTTGTTTTACTGATTGGCTTAACCATTTCGTTGTTTATGTTTACGCCATTAAAGTATTATATACCTGGTTATGGCAACGCAAGGCAAAGCAAAAGTGAACTGCAGATACTGAAAATGAAAACCGATTCGCTTCAGCAAGCCATGCATTATAAAGATCAATATTTGAATGACATCAAAAAAGTATTAAGTGGCAATAGCAATATTATCAAAGACACAACGCCAAT
This sequence comes from uncultured Chitinophagaceae bacterium, assembly GCA_963790435.1. GTDB lineage: Bacteria > Bacteroidota > Bacteroidia > Chitinophagales > Chitinophagaceae > Ilyomonas. Next base: position 1,036,955 of record CAWBOI010000001.1, on the reverse strand, counting down.
TAAAGTTCCCCAAACCGATATTTCTAACGATTAATTATTATGGATAAACAACCGCAAAACCGCAATTTGTTACTTCAATATTTTACATTTGCATGGCAGTTGATTGCCGGTTTGGGTCTTTCTGTTTATTTGGGAATTGTGATTGATAAATGGCTTAAAACCTCAATGCCATTGCTGGTTTGGATTCTACCGCTGCTGGTGCTTACAGGCATGATGATAAAAGTGATTCGAGATACAACAAAGAAGTGAACACATGACAAAACAAAAATTAAGTTTCACCTACCTTCCGCTGGTTTTCATTTTTGTAGCTGTAAATGCACTATGTGTGATTTTTAACAATAAAATGGATGAATGGCATATAAATCATTTAGTGGTTCAGGGCGCTAATCTTCTCCTTTTTTTATTGATGTTTGGTAGCGCTTACATTCATATTAAAGCGTTTTACAAGCCCAATCCCAATGCTTTTCTGCGAAGCGTGTTGAGCGCAACCGTTTTAAAATTATTTGTTATTGCAGCTGCTGCTGTGTTGTATTTATTAATTGCCGGCGAGCAAGGAAATACGTATGCTATTCTTATCGGGTTATTACTGTATGTAATTTACACCACAGTTGAAATGCGCGGCATTTTTAAACTGAATAAGCAGGCAAACAATGGAACGGCATCGTGAAGAGCCTATACAAACGTTAGCGGCTTTTTTACCCGACAACTGTTATGTTTATGTAGCGGATTATCTCAACCGCTACAAGGTTCACTTAACCATCACTAAAGCGCGCAGCAGCGTGCTGGGCGATTACCGCAATGCGCATCAAAACAAAAATCACCGCATTTCCGTTAACGGCAACCTCAACAAGTTTTCTTTCTTACTTACGTTGCTGCACGAGCTGGCGCATCTTCTCACATTTGAAAAATACAGGCATTCAGTAGCTGCGCATGGCAAAGAATGGAAAGCCGTTTACAGTGGCTTGCTGGCAACGTTTGTTCAACACAGTATTTTTCCTGACGATATAAAAATGGCAGTGCTGCAATCGCTCAAGAATCCTGCTGCAAGCAGTTGTGCAGAAGAAGATTTAATGCGTGTATTGCGGCGATACGATACCAAACAAGAAGGTATCTTTTTGTTGGAACAATTGCCCGAAAATGCAACCTTCATTACTAAAGATGGCAGACAATTTATAAAAGGCGTCCGACTGCGCAAACGCTTTCGCTGTAAAGAAGTGGCTACCGGCGCACTGTATTTATTCAGCCCGATTTATGAAGTAAGGGCAGTAGGATGAAATATTTATATGTTATTTATATTCAGTAAGTTTTTATTTCAAACATAGTAAGTGCATTTATAATTTACAAATTCAGATTTCGATTCACTAAATATAATTTTTATACTGATTTGAAGGGATACAAACATAAGAATTTGAAAACTTATCGCCACTTAGCTTGGCTGATTATTTGATATATAAACGCAAAATTAGAAGTAGAAAATAGCTTTTATTTTTACACCAATTCATATCTCCGCTTTAAAAAATGGCAAAGAGTAAGGTTTAATGATATGAAGCAAAAAATACTTTTTATTCTCCATCTTCCCCCACCTGTACATGGTGCTTCTTTAGCAGGTAAATACATACATGATAGTTTGTCCATCAATGAAACATTTGATACGACTTATGTCAATCTGATGACTGCCGGCAGCTTACAGGATGCTGGCAAAGGCAGGGTTAAAAAGGCATTTGTACTCTTTTATATTATCTCTGCTGTTGTCAAAGCTTTTTATAAAAGGAAGTACGACTTGTGTTATATCACACTCAATGCAAGCGGACCAGGCTTTTACAAAGACCTTTTAATTGTGTTGCTTGTAAAAGCTTTTGGTAATAATATAATTTATCATTTTCATAATAAAGGTGTTGCATCTGCCAGTAAATCCGCTATAAATCACTTTTTATATAAAGTTGCTTTTAAAAAGGCAAAGTGTATTTTACTAACACCTCTTTTGTATTATGATGTAGCGAAGTATGTAAATAAAAAAAACATTTTTTACTGTCCCAATGGCATTCCTGTCAATTCATTAAACCCAACATGTATTGAAAGAAAGGACAGTCATCCATGTCAACTGTTGTTTTTATCAAACATGATGGAAGAGAAAGGGGTTTATGTATTATTGAAAGCCTGCACAATCTTAAAAGAAAAATATCTATCGTCTTTTGAATGTCATTTTGTGGGCGCATGGTCTGATATCACGGAGACAGCCTTTTATCAAGAAGTAAGTTTGCATGGTTTGCAAGAGTGTGTTTTTGCACACGGTAAAATGTATGGTAATGACAAAAATGATTTTTATAAAAACGCCGATGTTTTTGTTCTTCCTACGTATTATCAGAATGAAGTATTTCCTTTGGTAATTTTGGAAGCTATGCAATTTAATTTGCCGGTTGTTTCAACGCAGATTGGGGGCATAGCTGATGAGGTTATCAATGAAAAAACCGGGTATTTACTTCCTCCTAATAATGCAAATGAATTGGCTGATAAATTAAACATCTTAATAGCGAACCCCGATATAAGAAGGCTAATGGGATGCAACGGTTATAAGCATTTCATACAAAATTTTACATTGTATGAGTATGAACAAAACCTCACCAGTATTTTTAATAAAGCAATGCAATTTTAATAAACATATTTTGTTGATTCAGTTTCTGGATACAGCATTTTGTTTTCAGTAAATTTCGTAACTATCTGCTTGTCATCTTCACAACCGGCACAATCATCTCTTCCAAACTCACGCCGCCATGCTGAAACGTGTTGCGGTAATAATTCACGAAATAGTTGTAGTTGTTAGGATAGCACAAAAAGCCATCTTCTTTCGCAAAAATAAAAGACGAGTTTACGTTGGGAACAGGCAAACCCGCTTCGCGCGGATCACGGAATGATAACACTTCGCGCGGTTCATAATTTAAATTTCTGCCGTGTTTGTAACGTAGGTTGGTGGTGGTTTGTTTGTCACCAATTACTTTGTATGGTGTTTTTACACGCACGCTGCCATGATCGGTTGCCAGCACGATATTGATTTTTTTATCGGCTATTTTTTTCAATGCCTGGTACAGGGCGCTATGTTCAAACCAACTGCGTGTAATGCTTCGATAACTCACTTCATCGCTTGCTAGTTCTTTCAACACTTCCATTTCGGTACGGGCATGGCTAAGCATGTCAACAAAATTGTAAACCACAACATTCAAATCGTTGCCCAACAAATTGTGTATGTTGTTCACCAACTGCTGACCATCATTATAATGTACCACTTTGGTATAGCTGCATTTGATGTCGTCTCTTTTCAATCGCTTTAACTGAGCCTTAAAAAATTCTTCTTCAAACAAATTCTTACCGCCCTCTTCATCATCGTTTTTCCATTGCACGGGGAACTGTTTTTCAATGTCAATGGGCAACAAACCAGCAAGGATGGCATTGCGGCAATACTGCGTTGCGGTTGGCAGAATGCTGTAAAATGTATCTTCTTCCAACACTCTGAAATACTCTGAAAAGATAGGTTGGATGGCTTTCCACTGGTCGAAGCGAAGGTTGTCAATAATCAGGAAAAAAGTAGGCGTTCCTTTCTCTAAAGTGGGCAATACTTTTTGAGTGAATAACGTGTGGCTCATCACTGGAACATGTGTTGTTTTCTTATTAATCCACGACGCATAGTTTCTTGAAATGAACTTAAAAAATTCAGTGTTGGCTTCGCTTTTTTGGGTTTGAAATACTTCCTGCATTTCCGGGCTGTCACTCTTTTCCATTTCCAGTTCCCAATACGTTAATTTTTTATAAATGTCCATCCATTCGTTGTAATCAGGATTGCTATTTAAAGCCATAAACAAATTGCGAAACTGTTGCTGGTATTGCTGCGTAGTTTTTTCGGCAACCAGTCTCCGGTTGTCTAATATTTTTTTTAGCGAAAGCAGCACCTGGTTTGGATTTACTGGTTTTATAAGGTAATCGGTTATCTGGCTGCCAATGGCTTCTTCCATCAGGTTTTCCGTTTCGTTTTTGGTTATCATCACTACCGGAACGGTTGGGTTCACTTCTTTTATTTTTGCCAGTGTTTCCAAACCTGTTATGCCGGGCATACTTTCATCTAACAGCACTACATCAACGGCATTGTCTTTTACATAATCAATTGCTTCAAAACCGTTGGTAAAAGTTTGCACTTCGTAACCTTTACTTTCTAAAAACAAACGTTGCGATTGCAGATTGTCTATTTCATCATCTGCCCAAAGTATTTTTGCTAAAGCCATGGTTGTCATGTTTTGTGAAACGGTTAAAAGTAAGAGAGATGTGATATTGGACGATAAAAAGTTTTGGTAAAGTGAGGGAAGATGTAAGTTGTTTGGTATCTAATGGTTGAATAAATGTATTCTTTTCAAAGGTCAGCCATTTTAAAATATCTTTATTCCAAATCCGTTTTTAAACTAATCTTAATAACTGTCATCTGCATTTATAATATTTTTACCCCAATAAAAATTTTTGTTTTGAAGAGAGTTGCTTTTGCATTTATTGCTTCTACCATTTTCCTTCAATTATTTGCGCAAAAACAAACTGCCGATAACGGCTATCAAATAACCGCAACCGTTACGCCGTTTTCGCACGTGCAGTTGTATCTAGGTTCTTATTATGGCAAATACAAAACGCTCTCTGATTCGGCTGTTACCGATGGCAATGGCACTGCGGTTTTCAAAGGCGCTAAAAAATTTGACAAAGGCATTTACTTTTTAGTAAGTCCGCAAAAGAGTATTTTGTTTGAAATCCTGATGGATGATAAGCAGCACTTCTCTGTAAAAGCTGATACTTCGCATCTCGACCAGGTACAGTTTAGCGGCTCGGAAGAAAACACGCAATTCCAAAACTATACGAAATTTTTAGCACAGCATATTCCGAATATCAATGCATTAAAAGCATCCTTTTCCAACGTAAAAACAAAAGCTGATTCTGCAAAAATCAATGCGCAATTAGGAAAAGAAGATGAGGCAATGGCGGCGTACCGGCAAAACATTATTCAAAACGATTCGGGTTCGATGCTCGCCCTTTTTTTTAAAACGATGAAGCGCCCTGAAGTGCCTTCCAACATGAAGCCCAACAGTGCTGAGGCGTTCTATTTTGTAAAAGAACATTTTTGGGATGACGTGCCGTTTGATGACATCCGTTTACTGCACACGCCGTTCTTCGATCCAAAGATTGACGAATACTTTAAATACTATGTTTCCGCACAGCCCGATAGCGTGAGTGGAGAAGTAAACTACATGTTGTTGTCGTCGCGCACCAACAAGGATATGTTTCAGTATTTGCTGGGAAAGTTTACTGATAAATACATCAATCCTGAAATCATGGGTCAGGATAAAGTGTTTTTGTTTTTGTTCGAAAATTATTTTTCAAAAGGCGATACTGCCTGGCTGAAACCCGATCAACGCAAGTACATCTTCAACCGTGCTTATAGCCTGATGGCAAACCAGATTGGCGAACCCGCGCCACAATTAGATTTGACGGATACATCGGGTAAAATACATTCGTTATATAGCGTAAAAGCACCGTTTACTTTTGTTGTGTTTTGGGATCCTAATTGCAGCCATTGCAAAATAGAAGTGCCGCGTGTTGACAGCATTTACAAAGCCAAATGGAAGAAAGAAGGCGTGAAGATTTTTGCCGTGAACACTGCCGACGCAGCCGTGAAAGACTGGAAAGGATTTTTGAACGAGCATCACCTGCAGGACTGGACAAATGTATATCAAACCAAAGAAGCGAAAACGGCTGATGAAACTGCCAACCGCGCCAACTACCGGCAGTTGTATGATGTGTATCAAACGCCAACCATGTACCTTTTAGATAAAGACAAACACATTCTTGCCAAAGGCTTGAGCCTGCTGCAGTTTGATGAAGTGATGAACCATCAGACAAAGACGGAAGTGAAGTAGAAGGTGCAAGAACCAAGGGACAAGGTTCAAGGAACAAGAGCCAAGAATACAAGAATAAAATGCAATAAAAACAAAGCTGATCTTTGACTATAACCACATGAAAACAATTCTTTTCCTTTTTTGTTTTGCCGTTTTTTTTATTAACGCTCATTCGCAAACATTATTTACTTATGGCAACAAAGCGGTGAGTAAAAATGAGTTTCTAAAAGCGTTTGAAAAGAACCCTTCGATTGATACTACAAGCCGTGATGCATCTAAAAAAAATTATCTCAATTTATACATCAAATACAAACTGAAAGTGCAGGCGGCACTTGAAGAAAAGCTAAACCAAACCGATGAATACAAAAGCGAAGCCGATAACTTCAAAAAAGATTTGGCAGAAACTGCCGTGAACAATGAAGCGAACTTGAATAGCTTGGTTCGTGAAGCGTTTTTGCGCAGTCAGCAAAGACATTGAATTGGCGCAAGTCTTTGTTCCGTTTAGTAAAAACGGTGATACTACTGAAGCGTTTGCAAAAATTAACGAGGCTTATTCTTTATTAAAAAGAGGTCAGGCTTTTACAGAGGTTGTCAAGCAATTCTCACCTGATTCTACACTAAAAACAAAGGACGGAAACATTGGCTACATTACGGTTTTTACATTGCCTTACGATGCTGAAAATATCGTTTATAGTTTGAAGCGGGGCGAGTTTGCAAAGCCCTATAAAAGCGCAGCAGGGTATCATATTTTTAAAGTTTTGGGTGAGCGGCCTCCATTGGGAAAACGGAAAGTTCAAGCCATCTTATTTGCCACTTCACCATCGGCATCGGAAGAAGAAAAACAGAGTACAAAACAAACAGCAGATTCTGTTTACAATCTTATACAATCCGGTGCTTCATTTGCCGATTTGGTAGCGGTATTTAACCCAAGAACCCGCAATGGTCACGGTACGATTGAAGTAAGTGTAGGACAATACAGTCCTGACTTTGAGCAGGCTGTATTTACGTTGCAAAATGTAGGCGATGTTTCAAAACCTTTTGCAACAACTTATGGTTATAACATTATAAAATTAATTGAAAAAGAACCAGCGATTGGCGATACCGACGACATTACAACGAAAGCAGCCATGCAGGAAAAATTAAAAGCCGATGACCGGCTACTTATTGCAAAACAAAATTTGCAAAGCAAGTGGCGGATAGCAACAGGCTACCAACCTGCTCAATTCAACAAAGAAGAGCTTTGGAAGTTTACCGATACGGCTTTGCGAAATGGCAACCCCACTTTGCATGTTGGCAACGTTGGTTATAACACCGTTCTGTTTGTTTTTGCTGATAAAAAAATTACAGCAACGAATTGGGTGCGCTTCGTGCAAATGAAGCTGAATGAAAAAGGTGCAAAACCAAACTATGAACAATGGTTTCCCGGGTTTATCAGCTATGCAACTGTGAATGATTATAAAGAAAATATCGAAAAGTTTCATCCTGAATTGAAAGACCAATTAGAAGAGTTTAACGATGCTAATTTATTGTTTGCTGCCATGGACAAACATGTGTGGAGCAAGGCTTCTGCCGATACAATGGCTTTGTTGAAATATTATCAATTGCACAAACAAAAATACCAATGGATGCCCGGTGCAAGTGCCATTTCAGTAACGGCAAACAACCAACAAGTTGCCGATGAGATTGCAAAAAAAATAAATGAACAACCCACTAACTGGCGCTACATTATAGAAAGCTATGGAAGTCTTGCCCAAGCCGATAGCAATCGCTATGAAAAAGAACAATTGCCGGTACAAACGGATGCGAACATAAAGCCCAACTCCTTAACGCCCATAGTGCCTGTAAATGACGGAAAAGGCTATTCGTTTTTGTATATCACTGCCGTTCATACACAACCTCAACAACGAAGTTTTGAAGATGCCAAAGGCGCAGTCATTAACGATTATCAGGGAGTGGTAGAAGACAAATGGATTGCGCAATTGAAGAAGAAATATCCGGTAAAAGTAAATGAAGCCGTTTTCAAAAGCATAAGATAGATAGCAAAAACAGCAAGTAAACTATTAATGAAGTGGCGCGCGTCATTCCGCAATTGCCCTCAACACGATGATGCACCTTCACGTTCTGGCGAGGGCTTTGTACGGAATCTGCTCTAATGAAATTGAATAAGTTATTCTGTTGTAAACAACTTTACTTCATTTCAAAACATTCATTACTAATCATCAGATTCCGCACAAAGCCCTCGCAGTTACGATGAATGTTCGGGTTCGTGCCGAGGACATTTGCGGAATGACGCGCGATGTTATGTTTCATGTTAGCAGATACTAAAAACAAAAAAGCGTCCCGACATTATCAGGACGCTTTTTTGTTTTTGCACTATATTTTATTCAGCTTCGGCAACCACTTCTTTCACTTCAGGAATCATACGTTTCATCATGCCTTCTATCCCAGCTTTTAATGTTATCATTGACGACGGACAACCGCTGCAACTGCCTTGCAACATCAGGTTCACTGTGCCATCGGTATAGCTCTTAAATTGAATCGCACCACCATCCATTTCAACGGCAGGTTTTACATAATTGTCGAGCAATTCTTTAATCCGTTTCACTACATCATCATCGTCGGCAGTCACAGTATTGCTGGCTTCCTGCTTTATTTTTGCCACTTCATCTTCATTCACAACCACACCTCCGTTCTCTAAATATTCTTTCAAAAATTCTTTGATGGAAGGAATCACATCCTGCCAGTCTTCAGTGTCTGATGTTTTGGTAAGTGTTACAAAATTGCTAGCAATAAACACACTTTTGATAAACGGAAACGAAAACAATTCTTTCGCAAGCGGCGAAGGCCATGCACTCATTTCATCCTGGAAATCAATGCTTTTGCCGGGATACAACAGCTTGTTGGCAACAAACTTCATTGTTTCAGGATTGGGTGTCATTTCTGTGTAAATCGAAATGACAGGATTGCCGGTTTTTATCATAACAATTCGTTTTACTTCTTATTTGTTTTATCAAAGCCCAAAAATACGCAAAAACAAAATGTTGCCTCCGCATAATAACAATTTGTTACGTGGGAATGACAATGGGAAGCTGCAAGCCGTAAGCTACAAGCTGCAAGTATTGGCTTTGCCTGTAGCTTGCAGCTCTTTTCTTTTATCTTCGTGCTCTTATGATTACCTACGACAGATTTGTTTTAGAGAATGGACTAAGAGTGCTGGTACATAAAGATACCACTACTCCGATGGCAGTAGTAAATGTGATGTACGATGTGGGCGCACGTGATGAAAGTCCCGATAAAACCGGCTTTGCGCACCTGTTTGAACACCTGATGTTTGGCGGCAGCATTCATATAAAAGATTACGACGAGCCGCTGCAAAAATCGGGTGGCGAAAACAATGCTTACACTACTAACGACCTCACCAATTATTATTGCCAGTTGCCGGTTCAAAATTTAGAAACGGCGTTTTGGTTAGAGAGCGATAGGATGTTGAGCCTGGCATTTTCAAAGAAGAGCCTGGAAGTGCAGCGCAAGGTTGTGTGCGAAGAATTTAAAGAGCATTATATCAACAAACCGTATGGCGATGCCTGGCACAAAATGCGCGAGCTGGCTTATAAAGTACACCCCTATCAATGGATGACAATTGGTAAAAATTTACAGCAGATTGAAGATGCAAAATTGGAAGATGTAAAAGCTTTTTTCTTTCAGCATTACACGCCTGCAAATGCGATTTTGGTGGTAGCTGGAAACATAACAACGGATGAGGTAAAGCGGCTTGCAGAGAAATGGTTTGCGCCTATTCCATCAGGGGAAAAATACTTACATAATATTCCGCAGGAACCACCGCAAACCGCACCGCGCGCATTGGATGTATTTACTGACGTTCCGCTCGATGCGCTGTACAAAACCTGGCACATGCCCGCACGGTTGGAAGAGGGTTATTATGCCACCGAACTGATTACAGAAATTTTAGGTGGTGGCCAATCGTCACGATTGTTTCAGACTTTGGTGAAAGAACAGCAATTGTTTTCTAATATTGATTGTTATCATTTTGGCAGCACCGATAAAGGTTTGCTTTGCATAGAAGGCAAACTAGTGAAAGGCAGAACGATTGAGGAAGCGGAACGCGGAATAGATGGAGTGTTGGAAAAGATAATTTCAGAAAAAGTAAGCGAAACCGAACTGCAGAAAGTGAAGAACAAAACCGAAAGCAGCATTGCATTTGAAGACATGACGCTGATGAATCGCGCGAACAGTTTGGCGTATTACGAATTGCTTGGCAATGTGGAATTGATGAATGAAGAATTGGGCAAATACCAAAGCGTTACTGCAGAAGATATTTTAGAAAACAGCAAGGAAATTTTCAATAAAAACAATAGCAATACGTTGCGGTATCATAGCAAGAACTAAAGTTGTATTTTGCTTTTCAGAAGTAAATTTTACAGCAAAGAAAGAAGTTACAAGAGTTTGCGCAGAGGGTTTGCTATCTCTGCGCAAACTCTTTTCCTCTTGTTCTATGCGGTGAAATACTTATCTTTTCGCATCGTATAATTCATTACAAAATCAACTTTGAACTATGATTTTAACCAGAAACGAAATTATACAGATCATTGAACAAATGCCGGATAAGAACTTTGTCAGCATTGAAGTATTTTTGAATGAACTGCTTTTGTTTCAAAAATTGAAAGAGGATTGAAAGACGTGCGGGAAGGAAACGTGATTTCGGAAGAAGACATAGAAAAAGAAATTGATTCATGGTGATTCAGTTTTTTACTTTTTCTTCCACAACAAACTTCCATCGCCATAACTCAAAAAGCGGAAATCATTTTCTAAAGCATATTCATAAATCTTCTTCCAGTCATCACCTACAATAGAAGCAATCAATAACAATAAAGTAGATTGTGGCTGATGGAAATTAGTAATCAACGCATCAGCAATTTTTAGTTGATAACCCGGTACAATAATGATTTGTGTTTTGCAAATCAATCGTTCCAACTGCTGCTTTTTCATCCAGTATAATAACGCTTGCAAGGCATCGCTTGCAGTTTGGTTTTGCGGCATTTTATACACCTCCCATTGTTGCAAAAACAAATCATCCGGCACCATGTTTTTATTCATTATTGTTTTTACGCCCAGCCAATACAAGCTTTCAATTGTGCGTAACGATGTAGTTCCAACAGCAACAATTGCATTAGAAAGATGAGCTAATAAATTTTCGATAAATGGAAAAGAAACGTCCATCCATTCAGCGTGCATCGTGTGTTCGGCAACGGCTTCTGTTTTTACCGGCTGAAAGGTTCCTGCACCTACATGCAGTGTTACAAAATCGTGCTCAATGTGTTTCTTTTGCAAGCTTTCAAACACAGCTTCCGTAAAATGCAAGCCAGCCGTTGGCGCCGCCACCGAGCCGTTTTGTTTTGCATAAATAGTTTGATAACGCTCTTTATCTTCCTGCTCTGCGGCGCGATGCAAATATGGTGGAAGGGGAACATTGCCAAACAACTGCAATATCTCTGCAAAGCTTATTATGTTTATATTCCAGCTAAATTCAATCAAAAAACAATCGCTTTGTTTTTGCCCTTTTTTTGCGGTTAATATTACTTCCTGTTCATCAGTTACTGTCTTATTGATCAGAAGTTCTTCTTTCCATTTCTTTGCTCCGCCCACCAAACATTTCCATTGAACACGGCCTTGCTGCATCATGGCAGCAGTAATATCTTTGTATTCATCCGAAGGCTCTAAACAAAACAGTTCAATTGTGCTTCCTGTGGACTTTGTAAACAGCAGTCTTGCCCCAATCACTTTTGTATTGTTGAAAACGAGAAAACTGTTTTGCGGTAAAAAATGCGCGAGGTGTTTGTAGTTAGATTGTTCTATTTCTCCTTCTTTATAAATGAGCAACTTGCTTTCATCACGTTGCGCTAAAGGATGGCGGGCAATTTTTTCTTCGGGTAAAGAATAACTAAACTCTTTTATCAATAATTCCTCTCTTTTCATTTCTGGCAATGCACAGTTTTTCCACAGTGAAATCACAGTCAGGTTTTAATTTTTTTATAATATACAGCGCAAAACCAATGGCAGCAAAGGTTTCAGCTATGTTCACATCAGGTGGATAAAATAACACTTTGCTTTTTGGGATTAAAAGTGGTAAAACGTGTTATTTTGTGTCAATAAATAGTAATTCACAAATCAAATGACCGGCTTTCTTGGTGAATATGAATCCACACTCGATCCCAAAGGTCGTTTCCTGCTTCCAGGCGCTTTCAAAAAGCAATTGCCCGAAGGCGAAAACACTTTTGTGCTTTGTCGTGGCACCGAAAAATGCCTTTGGTTATATCCTTCTTCCAGTTGGAAACCCATATACGAAAAGTTGAGTGGTCTGAATGATTTTGACCCCAAAGTACGGGAATTTCGCCGGTTCTTTTTGGGTAGCGCAAGTGAAGTTGAGTTGGACAATGCAGGCAGAATGCTGATACCGCAAACCTTGAAAGAATATGCGGGTTTGCAGAAAGACATCACCTTGTCGTCGGCTACCAACAAACTGGAAATCTGGGATACTGTGAAGTACAAACAGCTCATTGAATCGCTAAGTGTGAATTTCAGCGACAATGCCAAAATGGTGATGGTTGATTATAATGTTACCATCTGATGAAAGAAACAAACACATCAACGAACAACGCTTATCATGTTCCGGTTTTGTACAACGAAACATTGGAAGCGTTGCAGATAAAAAAAGAAGGTGTGTATGTGGATTGCACTTTTGGCGGCGGCGGACACAGCAAAGGCATTTTAGAAAGGTTGGGAGAAGAAGGAAAGCTCATTGCATTTGACCAGGATGAAGATGCAAAAAGCAATGTGCCGGATGACAAACGCATCGTTTTCGTTCCTAATAATTTTCGCCATTTGCAACGCTTTTTACGCTTACACAAAATAGAAAAGGTAGATGGCATATTGGCCGACCTGGGTGTAAGCAGTCATCAGTTTAACGAAGGAGAACGAGGCTTTTCTATCCGGTTTAGAGGTCCGTTAGATATGCGGATGGACACACGCCAAACGACAACAGCGGCTGATGTTTTAAAAAGCTACAATGAGTTGCAATTGCATAAGATGTTTGAACAATGGGGTGAAGTAACAAATGCAAAAACGTTGGCGAAACACATTGTGGAGCATAGAAGCAAAAGTTCTTTTACAACGATTGAATCTTTTTTGTCTTCGCTACAACCGGTAGTAAAAGGAGCTCCGAATAAATATTTCGCACAAGTGTTCCAGGCATTGCGGATAGAAGTGAATGATGAAATGGGCGCTTTAAAAGAATTGCTACAGCAATCGGTAAATGTGTTGAAAAGCGGAGGTCGCATTGCTATCATCACTTTTCATTCTGGCGAAGACAGATTGGTTAAAAATTTTTTTAAAAAGGGAGATTTTGAAGATGAAACAGATGAGAATCCTTTCATCACGAAAGAAAGAAAAAAAGAATTCCTCATCATCACAAAAAAACCAATTCTTCCAACGGAAAAAGAGGTAAAACAAAACAGCAGAAGTAGAAGCGCTAAGCTTCGTGTAGCAGAGAAAATATAAAAGTAGATAGCTAATTAAATTCAATGGCACGTAAAAAAATAAAAGTATCGCTCAGGCAAATCGTCAACTACGGTTGGGTAGTGAAGAATATTCCCTTCTTCCTTTTTCTTGCGGTGCTTGCTGTGTTGTATATCGCCAATGGTCATTATGCCGATAAAACGGTTCGTAATATCAACGCAACTGCTAATGAATTGAAAGAATTGCAGTATGAATACAAAACTGCTAAAAGCGAACTGATGTACAAAAGCCGCGAAGCCGAAATGGTGCAAGCCGCAGCACCATTGGGTTTGAAGCTTTCACCCGAACCGCCGATGCACATTGTAATTGATGAAAATATGGGCAAAAACAAATGAAACCAGCACAAACCATACAAGTAAAGCGCGACATCCTGTGGAGGGTGTATTTGTGTTTTATCATATTGGTGATTGTGTGTTTGTGCATCATTGGCAAAGCTGTAAAAATTCAGCAGGTACAGGGCGATAGCTGGCGTGCAATGAGCGATAGTCTTCACCAAAAAATAGAAGAAGTGGACGCCGAACGCGGCACCATTTATAGTGAAGACGGACAGATGTTAAGCACCAGCATTCCGCAGTTTGACATTTATATTGATTTTGGTGCTGAAGGCTTGCGTGATAAAAGCGGAAAGGCTTTCAGAGAGAATATTGATTCGTTAAGTTATAATTTGGCTCGCTTGTTTAATGACAAAACCAAAGCCGATTACAAACGCATTCTGATCACGAAGGCTATAAAGAAAAAGACCGCTATTTTTTATTGCACAGAAAAGTAAGCTTTCGCGATTACCAAAAGCTGCGCACATTTCCATTGGTAAGATTGGGAAGAAATAGGAGCGGTTTTATAGCAGAAGAGCGAAGCATTCGTTTGAATCCTTATCAAATGCTGGCTTACCGAACCATTGGTTTGGAACGAGAGAACGCCCAAAAAATCGGGTTGGAACAATCGTATGACAGCATCCTGAAAGGCACAACAGGCAAGCGTTTGGTGCGTTCCATTGGTGGCGGCGTATCGCTGCCGGTTGATGAATCGTTGGACATTGAACCCGAAGATGGAAAGGATATCACTACCACTTTGGATATACACATTCAGGAAATTGCAGAGAACGCCCTGATGAATATGATGCAACAGAGCGAATCGCAAACGGGCACCTGCATCGTTATGGAAACAGGCACTGGTAAAATAAAAGCCATTGCCAATTTAGGTCGTCATTCCAATGGCACGTATTGGGAAGATTACAATTATGCAATGCGCACTTCCGAGCCAGGTTCTACTATCAAACTGGCTACTTTGTTATCTGTTTTAAGTGAAGGAAAAACAAGCATCAACACACCCGTTGAAGTGGGCAGTACCGGCGAAGGTTTTGTGGGTGTGCGCGAAGTGAATGAAGCGGAAACCATGCCCAAACCGGTAATGACAGTGGAAGAATGTTTTGCCCATAGCTCCAATGTAGGCATCAGTAAAATTGCATGGAACACATTTGCCACACAGCCATCAAAGTTTGCGGCTTACCTGCATCAATTGCGTTTGGATTCTGTAACCGGCATTGATTTATTGGGCGAAACCAAACCTCGCTTGCCCCGATTGAATAAAACCAACGAAGGACTTCATGCAATGGTAACTGCGAGCTTTGGTTATGCCATACAGGTAAGCCCGTTACAAACGCTAACACTTTATAATGCTGTTGCGAACGGTGGCAAAATGATGAAGCCTTACCTCGTTGATAACATTCAAAAAGACGGCGTTAGCATCAGGCAATTTGGTCCCACCATTTTGCGCGAAAGCATTAGCAATTCTTCCGTTATCAAGGCTGCGAAGCTTTGTATGGAAGCGGTTACAGCCTTCGGAACCGCCAAAGCTGCGTTTCAAGATTGTGCTTACAAGGTAGCTGGTAAAACAGGTACTGCACATGTTGCCGATGGTTTTTATACTTACGACGACGGCGTGTACCAGGCATCGTTTGTTGGTTATTTCCCTGCCGATAATCCACAGTTCACCTGCATTGTGGTTATCAAAACAAAACCTCATGCAGTGGTTCATTTTGGTGGTTCGCTGGCTGCTCCTGTATTTAAGGAAATCTCTGATCGCTTATATACTTTGTATGTGCGTCAACAGGGTGGTGTTCAGTATGCAGGCAATTATAAAAATGATAGCATCAATTACTCTTACACCACTTCAAAACGTGAGATGAACGTCATTGAAAATACACTGAAGTTTCCTGTGGCAGGGGTAAGCAATGATAACGAATGGACGAACCTTTCCAAAAGCGGAACAGCATCAGCAGAGCAAGGAGTGAATGTGTCTTCTCAACAAATGCCCTCGCTGCAAGGGATGGGTTTGAAAGATGCTTTGTTTTTGTGCGAAAACATAGGACTTGAAAGTAAGTGCAAAAGGTGCCGGAAAAGTAACCGCACAATCGGTACAAAGCGGAACGTCCATCAGCAAAGGACAATTGGTGAACGATAGAATTGAATTGATTTTTTGCCACGAAGGCACAAAGTCGCAAAAAATATGAATAAAAGCAAAACCACTTCGTGCCTTCGTGTCTTAGTGGCAAAATAAACATGGCGAATCTTCAAAACATATTATACAAAGTGCATTTGCAGGCAATCAATGGCAGTACCAACATTGAGGTAAAAGATGTGCAGATTGATTCACGCAAAGTTGGCAAAGGCTCCTTATTTGTTGCCATCCGCGGAGCGGTAAGTGATGGTCATTCGTTTATTGATACAGCTATCGGAAAAGGTGCAACGGCCATTGTATGTGAAGAAATGCCCCTGATGCTGGTTGAAAATATCACGTATTTAAAAGTAAGCAACACGCACGAAGCAGTGGCTTATATCGCTCATAATTTTTATGGCGAACCATCAACCAAAATAAAGTTAGTTGGCGTTACCGGGACCAATGGTAAAACCACTATTGCAACGGTTTTGTTCAAGTTGTTTTCAAAGCTGAATTATAAGTGCGGCTTGATTAGTACGGTGCAAAATCAAATTGGTAACGAAGTGTTGCCATCCACGCACACAACGCCCGATGCGGTTAGTTTGAATGCTTTATTAAAACGTATGCTGGATGAAGGTTGCATGCATGTGTTTATGGAGTGCAGCAGCCATGCCATTCATCAACATCGCATTACAGGTTTGCAGTTTACCGGTGCTTTATTCAGCAACATCACGCACGATCATTTGGATTATCACAAAACGTTTGATGAATACATCCGCGTAAAAAAATCCTTCTTCGATCATCTCTCTTCTTCTGCCTTTGCGATTTCAAACTTAGACGATAAGCGCGGTACTGTGATGCTGCAAAACACAGCCGCACATAAATATTATTACAGCCTTAAAAACATGGCTGAATTCAAAGGCAAGATTTTAGAGAATGCACTCACTGGTTTGGTGATGATGGTGAACGATAAGGAAGTGCATTTTCGATTGATTGGCGAGTTCAATGCGTATAACTTATTATGTGTGTATGGAGCTGCCATTTGTTTGGGTGAAAACAAAGAGGAAGTGCTTCGTGTGTTAAGCTCTTTGGATGGCGCAGAGGGCAGATTTGATTATATCGTGAGTCACAATAACATCATTGGCATTGTTGATTATGCACACACGCCCGATGCCTTGGAGAATGTATTATCTACCATAAAAAAATTGCGCAAAGGGTATGAACAAGTGATTACTGTTGTGGGCTGCGGTGGAGATAGGGACAAAACCAAACGTCCAGTTATGGGGCAGGTAGCTTGTGAATTGAGCGATAAAGTGATTTTGACAAGCGATAACCCCCGCAGCGAAGATCCCGAAGAAATCATAAACGATATGAAGCAGGGTTTGAACAGCGCTGCAAAAAGAAAAAGCCGAACCATTATTGACCGGAAAGAGGCAATCGAAACGGCTGTAGAAATGGCCAACAAAGAAGACATTATTCTGGTCGCGGGAAAAGGCCATGAAAAGTATCAGGATAGTAAAGGCGTGAAGCACAGCTTTGATGACAAAGCAGTGTTGAAGGAGTGTTTTGAATTGATGAAGAAGTGAGTGTGAGTGGTGAATAGTGAGTGGTGATAGTGAGTGGTGAGTAATAATACAGATGCTAAACAAAAATTGTGAGTGAAGATGAATGTGTAAGCCACATCGTACATCCCACATCTCACATCGTACATAAAAAGATGCTATACTATTTATTCAACTGGCTGGGAAAAGAATTTCATTTGAGCGGCGCGGGACTGTTTCAGTTCATTACGTTCCGTGCAGTAATGGCTGTTATTTTATCCTTGCTCATTGCAACCTTATATGGCAAGCGGTTGATCAATCTTTTAAAACGCAATCAAATTGGTGAAACAGTTCGCGATCTTGGCTTGGCAGGTGAGCAACAAAAAAAAGGCACACCAACCATGGGTGGCATTATCATTTTGCTTTCGGTGCTGATACCTACGTTGCTGTTCGCCGACCTTGACAAAGTGTATATCCGCCTGATGATTTTGTGTACGATATGGCTTGGAATGATTGGTTTTTTGGATGATTATTTTAAATTAAAAGCAAGAAGAACAGCCCAGCAAAAAGGCGAAAAGTATCAAAAGAAAGATAAAGATGGACTGGCTGGCGTAACAAAAATCATTGGACAAGTCGGGCTGGGAATTATCATTGGCGTAACGCTGTATTTCAGCAGCGCGGTTGTGGTGGAAAGAGAAATCATTACGATAAATGGTGTTGAAAAAGGCGTGCATGAAGGCGAGAGAACTTTGAATGAAGTTACCAGAGTACGTGATGGGAAAGAAACGCGTTTTGCAAGAGTAAAAACACCCATTACTACTATTCCGTTTGTAAAAACCCACGAATTTAATTACAGCAAACTGATAAGCTGGATAGGGCCCGGCGCAGAGAAATTTACCTGGATTCCTTACATCTTAATCATCACGTTTATTATCACTGCTGTATCAAACGGAGCTAACTTAACCGATGGCTTAGACGGTTTGGCAGCAGGCGTGAGTGCCATTATTGGTGCGGGTTTGGGCGTATTTGTATATGTGAGCGGCAACTATTTAGTGGCCGATTATCTCAACATTATGTACATACCCAACCTTGCCGAGCTTTCCATTTTTGTGGGTGCGCTGGTAGGTGCTTGTGTTGGCTTTTTGTGGTACAATGCGTTTCCTGCCCAAGTGTTTATGGGCGATACAGGAAGCCTCGCATTGGGCGGCATCATTGCATCACTTGCTGTGATTGTTAGAAAAGAATTGCTGATACCTATTTTCTGTGGTGTGTTCCTGGTTGAAAACCTGAGCGTGGTATTGCAGGTAAGTTATTTTAAATACACCAAAAAAAAGTATGGCGAAGGCAAACGCATCTTTTTAATGAGTCCTTTGCATCATCATTATCAAAAGAAAGGATTTCATGAAAGTAAGATCGCCGTGCGTTTTTGGATTGTAACTATTTTATGTGTGTTGCTTTCGATAGTAACATTAAAAATAAGATAAATAGAACACGGATGACACGGAATTGCTGCACTGATAAACAAAATCGTCTGAACCGGGATGAATGGGATTTGTGGAGATTGATGAAGAATGAAGTTTGTTTTTACCATAATATTTAATCTATAACATCCGTGCACGCAGTCCCTGTTATCCGTGTTCTATAAACAAAAAATATGAACAAAAACAAAACAGACAACGAAACGCAACCTCTGCTTACCGATCAAGCCTATTTGGTCGGTAGCTATTTTAGGCGCAGGTGAAAGCGGCGTGGGTGCTGCTTTGCTGGCTAAGAAGAACGGATACGAAGTGTTTGTGAGTGATGCCGGAACAATAAAAGAGGCCTACAAACAAGAGCTTACTGATAACGGAATTGAATGGGAAGAAAACAAGCATTCGGAAGAAAAAATTTTAGGTGTTGATGAAGTAGTGAAAAGCCCGGGCATTCCTGAAAAGAATGAAATGGTAAAGAAGATAAGAAGCAGCGGCATTCCGGTAATCAGCGAGATAGAACTTGCTTTTCGTTTTACAGGCGAAAGTAAAATTGTTGCCATCACTGGCAGCAATGGAAAGAGCACCACCACTTCCATGCTGTATCACATTTGCAAAACGGCGGGTTTGGATTGCGCTATTGTTGGCAACATTGGTTACTCTTTTGCCAAACAAGTGGCAGAAGATCCAAAGCCATTGTACATCGCTGAAATTTCATCGTTTCAATTGGATGACATTGTTGATTTCAGGGCGCATATTGCCATCTTATTAAACATTACCGAAGATCATTTAGACAGATACAATTACAATTTCGATAATTACATCAGCAGCAAATTTAAAATCATCAATAAACAAACTCCTGACGATTACTTCATCTACAATATGGACGATGAAGTAATTATTAAAAAATTAGAAAGCATTTTAATCACCAGTAAATTATTGCCATTTTCTATGAAACAAGAACCAAAAAAAGGAGCCTTCCTTAAAGGCGATCAGATTACAATGAAAGCCAACGATGAAAGAGTTAGCATGAACATTTACAACTTTGCTGCAAAAGGCAAACACAACCAGTCAAACACAATGGCAGCGGGCATTGCAGCACTTACAATGGACATTCGGAAAGAGAAAATCCGTGAAGCTGTGGAAAGCTTTGAAACGCTGGAGCACCGTATGGAGCCGGTTGCCGTTGTGCGTGGCGTTGAGTTTATCAATGATAGCAAAGCTACCAATGTGAACAGCACCTGGTTTGCGCTGGAAAGCATGATGAAGCCAACCATTTTAATACTGGGCGGTGTTGATAAAGGCAACGATTATTCAGCCATTGAAGAGTTGGTTCGTGAAAAAGTAAAAGCGATTGTTTGTCTTGGCGTTGATAATAAAAAAATACATGAAGCGTTTGATAAAATCGTTCGTGTGATAGATACGGCATCGGCAGTTGATGCAGTGAAGCAGTCGTTTGAAGCAGCCGATAAAGGCGATGTGGTTTTGTTAAGTCCGGCCTGCGCTTCGTTCGATTTGTTTAAGAATTATGAAGATCGTGGTAAGCAATTTAAAGAGGCTGTGAAGGCTTTGTAAGCCGTTTTTGTTTATGGCAGATTTACTCAGTTTACAACAGCCGTTTCGCCATTTAAGCAGCAAGGCGAAAGGTGATAAATACATCTGGAGCTGTGTGCTGTTGCTGGCGCTGGCATCGGTGCTGGTGGTGTATAGCGCTACCGGCTCGCTGGCTTATAAAATGTACAAAGGCAATACAGAAGTGTATTTGTTTAAACAGCTTTCCTTCATTGTTATCGGCTTGCTCATCATTTATTTTTTGCACCGCATCAACTATACCATCTTTTCCCGCGTTGCGTTGATATTGTACCTCATTTCCATTCCTCTACTAATTTATACTTTATTCTTCGGCGCACAAATTAACGAAGGCAGCCGATGGATAAAATTGCCCGTGATTCACATGACGTTTCAAACGAGCGACTTTGCAAAAGTGGCTCTCTTCATGTATTTATCAAGACAGTTAAGCCGCAAGCAGGAAGTGATTAAAGACTTTAAGCGGGGCTTTATTCCATTAATTGTTCCCATCGCATTGACCTGTATTTTAATCATGCCTGCTAACCTTTCCAACGCTTTGTTAACTGGCGCTACTTCGTTAATCTTATTATTCATTGGCAGGGTTCACATCAAACATTTGTTGTTGGTGATGGGGCTTGCTCTTCTACCTGTTGCTTTAATTGTTTCCATTGCGGTAAGCACATATACTGGCAAAACAAATGATGGCGTAAAAGAATTGCACAAAAACAAAGTATCGGAAACGCTTACTTCAATGGGACGATTTGGAACCTGGGTAAGTCGTGTGCAGGATTTTATATATGCTAAAGATGATGCAGTACCTTACCAGGTTCAGCAGGCAAACATTGCCATTGCCAACGGCAGCGTGTTGTACGGATTGGGACCGGGCAAAAGCCGGCAACGTAACTTTTTGCCACAGGCTTACAACGATTTTATTTACTCAATTATAATAGAAGAATACGGCTTATTAGGTGGCGCGTTTATCATTTTTATTTACATGATTTTTTTGTTCCGATGTATCAATATTTTTAAAAGATGCCCGTATGCATTTGGCGCCTTTCTCGCACTGGGTTTGAGTTTCAGCATGGTGATACAAGCTCTCGCAAATATGGCCGTGAATGTAAATCTTACGCCGGTTACCGGTGTTACTTTACCCTTGGTAAGTATGGGAGGAAGCTCATTTTTATTTACATGTGCAGCCATTGGAATTATACTAAGCGTAGCAACAAATGTTGAACAACTGGAAGGGAAGACAAAGCCCCTCCGCCCCTAAAGGGGAACCTTTAGCTGCGTAAGTAAATTTGGTTTTGATTATAATTTTAAAATGAAAGAAGTAACAAATAATGATGCTCGCTCATAGCTCCCCTTTAGGGGCGGGGGGGCGTTTTATCATTGCCGGTGGTGGTACAGGAGGACATATTTTTCCTGCCATTGCCATTGCCAATGCAATTAAAAAGTTGCAACCTTCCGCACAATTTCTATTTATAGGGGCAAAAGGAAAAATGGAGATGGAAAAGGTGCCACAGGCAGGTTATAGTATTAAAGGCATTGACATTGCCGGCTTCAACAGAAGCTCTTTTTTTAAAAACCTTACGCTCCCTTTTAAGCTTATAAAAAGCTTTTTTCAGGTAAGCAACATTATTAAAACATACAAGCCGGATGCGGTGATAGGCGTGGGCGGTTATTCCTCATATCCGGTGTTGAAATATGCGCAAAAACAAAACATCCCTACTTTCATTCACGAGAGCAATTCGTTTGCAGGTAAGAGCAATATTTTATTGGGTAAACGGGCAACTAAAATTTTCGTGGCTTCTACTGGAATGGATAAATTCTTTCCTGCTGAAAAGATTGTTGTAACAGGCAATCCGATTCGGAAATCTATTTCTCACATTACTATTTCTCAACAAGAGGCATTGGCATTTTTTGGGTTGGAAAATGGCAAGAAAACCATCCTTGCCATTGGGGGAAGTTTAGGTGCAAAAAGCATTAATGAAGTGCTTGCGTATCATGTATCAGAACTGGCGTCATTAAACGCCCAACTGATTTGGCAAACCGGCAAAGCAACCGCCAATACTTACATACAGCGAGGTAGTGGAAAATCATTTGTGTGGGTGAACGATTTTATACAAGACATGGATAAAGCGTATGCTGCGGCAGATGTTGTGATTTCACGTTCCGGCGCAATGTCGGTAGCCGAATTGTGCGCTGCAAAAAAAGCAGTCGTGTTTGTTCCGTTTCCTCATGCTGCCGAAGATCATCAAACCGAAAATGCAAAATACCTGGTTGATAAAAACGCAGCTTTACTGGTAAAAGACAACGAAGCAGGAGGCAAATTGTTCAGTACGGTTACCAATCTTTTATTTGATGAAAACAAACAACAAAAATTGGAAACCAATATTGCAAAACTTGCCGTTACAAATGCAGATGAAATCATTGCCGAACAAATTTTACAATCTTTATAATCGTTCTTCTTTATGGATCAAAACACTCAACTATCATCACCTTTGCTTTCGGCCGATGTAAAAATAAATTCTGTTTACTTCATCGGCATCGGTGGCATTGGTATGAGTGCGCTGGCTCGTTATTTTAAAAGCAAAGGTGCCAATGTAAGCGGCTACGACAGAACGCCAACACCTCTTACCGATGAGTTAATTCAATCTGGTATTTCGATTCATTTTGAAGACAACATTGACCTCATTCCAAAAGATGTGGATGTAGTGGTTTATACGCCTGCAATTCCGAAAGATCATAAAGAATTTTTGTTTTATAAAAAAAACAATTACACCGTTGTAAAGCGCAGCGATGTGTTGCAATGGATTACACAAAACTCATTTAATATTTGTATTGCCGGAACACATGGAAAAACAACCATCACAACGATGACGGCGCACCTTCTCCGCGACAGCGGATATGGCGCAAACGCTTTCCTGGGTGGCATTGCAGCCAATTACAACACCAACTTCTGGAGCAGCGAAAATAATGTTGTTGTGGTGGAAGCCGATGAATATGACCGTTCATTTCTAAAGCTCGTTCCTGATGTAGCTGTAGTAACTGCAATGGACCCCGACCATCTTGATATTTATGGCACGCCTGAAGAAGTTGAAAACGCTTTTATTCAATTTACAAAGCAACTCAAACCGGATGGTTTATTATTGACCAAATATGGCTTGCACCGAAGCGATGAACTGAAGGCAAACAAACATCTCACTTACAGTTTTGACAATAAAGACGCAGATGTTTTTACAGCCAATGTCAAAGTAGAAAATGGCTCTTATCGTTATGACGTAGTTAGCAAAAACTGGACAGTAACCAATATAGTGCTGCACATGGGCGGATTGCACAATATCGAAAACAGCATTGTTGCCATTACCATTGCAAAGCATCTGGATATTAATGATGAGAAAATAAAAGCTGCCATTGCTAACTTCAAAGGTGTAAGGCGAAGATTTGAATACATCATTACAAATGAAAAGCACATTTTGATTGATGATTATGCACATCATCCCGAAGAGTTGCGGGCATTAATCACTGGTGTGCGCAGCTTGTACAAAGAACATTTAACCGTTATGTTTCAACCGCATTTGTTCAGTCGTACAAAAGATTTGTATAAAGAGTTTGGCGCTGTGTTAAGTCTGGCTGATGAAGTGATCCTTTTGCCCATTTATCCGGCAAGAGAACTGCCAATGCCTGGCGTAACAAGCGAATTAATCTTCCACGAAATAAGGCTTAAAAACAAAAGGCTTTTATCAAAAGAAGTGGCGCTGCAAGTGATTGCGCAGGAACAGCCGAAACTGCTGGCAATGTGCGGCGCAGGCGATATTGATGCACTGGTAAATAAGGTAAAAGAAAGATTGTTGTAACATGCTAAAGCAACGCATCATAACATCATTATGGTGGCTACTTGCCGTTGCAGTGGCTGGCTTACTGGTGGCGGCTGTTCAACAAAAAAAGCAATCCGTTTGCAGCGATATAAAAGTTGAGATTGAAGATAACGAAGGACATCCTTTTGTTGATGAAAAAGACATTGTAACAATACTACAAAACAATGGTGTTGCTATTGGTAAACGAAGAAGTGATATTGAATTGCGAACACTTGAAAATACGGTAAAAACAAACGCATGGATTCAGAATGCAGAACTGTATTTTGATAACAACAGTGTTCTGCAGGTAAAAATAAAAGAGCGCGAACCGATAGCAAGAATTATTACCCTAAATGGCTTTTCCTTTTATATTGATAGTGTGGGGAAAAGATTGCCATTAAGTTCTGATTATACAGCACATGTACCTGTATTTACCTCTTTTACGTCTGATAAAAAGCATTTGTCAAAACCCGATAGTTTGTTATTGAACGATGTAAAAAATATAGCTGTATTTATTCAGCAGGATTCGTTTTGGAATGCAATGATTTCGCAGGTTGTAATTACGCCGCAAAGCACATTCAATATTAATTCCGGTGGTAGGAAATCAAACCATCATTTTTGGAAATGCCGATAGTTTAGAATCGAAGTTTAGCAAGCTTTCCGCTTTTTATAAACAAGTGTGGGCAAAGAGCGGTTTTGAAAAGTATGAAATCATCAACGTGTCGTTTGCCAACCAGGTGGTAGCTACGCGGCGAGGTGCACCAAAGCCTTATGTGGATTCGGTTTTAGCGCAGCGAATCGTAACTGCTATGCGTTCGGGCGTTGATATCTTAAAAGATTCTTCTTTGTTTTTTCATGAAGTGGATATAGCGCAAAAAGCACTGCCCGATACAGCTATTCAACAAGTAATAAAAGTGCCTATAGATAGTATTGCAATTATTAACAATAATATGAGTAAAAACAAACTTGGTTCTGCTGCAAAAGCAAAATCAACAGCAAAGTATAGAAACAAAAAATGATGAAATGCTGCTGATGCCAAAAGAAACAACACCCAATTAAATCACATTAATGTGAAGAAAAAAAATGATTGCATATAGATGTACACGATGTACACTTTTGCATCAAAATAATGTTGAATTTGCACCTTGCAATTTCTTTGGAACTAAAGGGGCAAAAGGAGAATCCGTATCCTTGCTAATGATTTTTTGACGTTGTGTTTTAGCAGCAAACCACAGATTACTTATATTAATTCACGCATCAGACATAACAATATCAGCTTTGTTATTGATGTTGCAATGCCATAAAAGATGTACGCCTTGAGCAGTAGAAATTGGGAATGAGATAACAACTAAAACACGAGCATATATGAATGTAAACGACGCGCCAATCATTGTAGGTTTAGATATTGGCACAACCAAAATTGCTGCTATTGCCGGACGAAAAAATGAAACGGGCAAACTTGAGATTTTAGGCTTTGGTCGCGCTAATAGCAACGGCGTACAACACGGTCAGGTGTTAAACATTGATCAAACCATCAAAGCCATTCAACAGGCGTTGATGAACTGTTACGAAAGCAACCCCGATCTTGAAATTAAAGAAGTGTATGTAGGCGTTGCCGGACATCACATTAAAAGCCTGCAAACCCGCGGCGACATTGTACGACAAGACAGTGAAACGGAAATTCGCAAAGAAGAAATTGACCAGTTAATCGAAAACCAACGCAAAACATTTATCCCTGCCGGCGATCAGATTATTGAAGTAATACCGCAGGATTTTCATGTTGATAATTTTCAAAACATCAAAGACCCGGTTGGCTATAACGGCGTGAAAGTGGGAGCTAATTTTCACATCATTACCGGCGATAGAAATGCTATCAGAAACATCAATCGTGCAATTGAAAGAAGTCATTTAAAAACAAAAGATTTGGTATTGCAACCGCTTGCTTCCGCAGCGGCTGTAATGAGCGATATTGACATGGAAGCCGGTGTTGCCATTTTAGACATTGGCGGTGGCACCAGCGACCTTGCTATCTTTTATGATGGCATTTTAAAACATACGGCAGTAATACCGTTTGGCGGTGAAAACATTACCAACGACATCCGTTTAGGATTGGGCGTTTTAAAAAGCCAAGCAGAAGCGATGAAGATGCAGTTTGGCAGCGCACTGGCCAACGAAGCACAGGACAATGCTTACATTACGATACCAGGAATAAAAGGAATGCCCGCCAAGGAAATCAGTGTAAAGAATCTGGCGAATATCATTCAGGCGCGAATGAGCGAGATACTCGATTTTGTTACTTATCATTTAAAACAAATCGGGCTTGAACGTATGTTGAACGGCGGCATTATTTTAACGGGCGGCGGTTCTCAGTTAAAGCATTTGATGCAACTTACCGAATACACTACCGGCCTAAATGCACGCATTGGTCTTCCTAATGAACACCTGGCTCCGGCTCACATTGATGAACTGAAAAAGCCCATGTATGCAACCTGTATTGGTTTGATACTAAAAGGATATAGCGATTTTGAAAATCAAAAGAAAGACTTCGATACCTCATTTGCCCGTATTGAAATACCGCAAACGTTGAAAAAAGAAGAGCCGGTTGCTGTAAAAGAAAATATTGCTGTAGCAGCAGCATCAAGCGCTGTTGACATCAGCAGAAGAAAGAAAGGCTTGAACTCATTCTGGGATAAATTTAAAGACAGTATCATTGACCTTTTTAAAGAAGAAGGTGATATGGAGATGAAATAGTGAGTTGTGAATGGTGAGTGGTGAGTATAGGAAACGATTCATCATTCAGACTCACCATTCACCATTCACCGCTCACCACTCACAATTAAAAAATACAACTAAAACAATAAAATTATTATCATGATTGAGTTTGATATTCCGAAGCAAAAGTCTTCCATCATAAAAGTATTGGGCGTTGGCGGCGGTGGAAGCAACGCAGTTAATTTCATGTTCGGTGAAGACATTGAAGGCGTTGATTTTATTATATGTAACACCGATGCCAAAGCATTAGAGCAAAGTAAGATTCCAAATAAAATTCAGTTAGGACCACATCTCACACAAGGCTTGGGTGCAGGCGCCAACCCTGAAGTAGGCAAGCAGGCAACTGAAGAATCGTTAGAAGAAATCAAACGCATTTTAGAAGTAAACACGCGGATGGCTTTTATTTGCGCTGGCATGGGCGGTGGAACAGGAACAGGCGGTGCTCCCATCATTGCAAAAATTTGTCGCGATTTGGGTATCTTAACGGTTGGCATTGTTACCACACCGTTCCCGTTTGAAGGTCCGCGCCGCAATGCACAAGCTGAAAACGGCATCAAGCAATTAGAGCCTTATGTAGATACTTTGCTTGTCATCAGCAATGATAAATTGCGGATGCAATATGGCAATTTAAAAATGCGTGAAGCGTTTGGAAAAGCCGATAATGTGCTGGCTACTGCAGCGAAATGTATAACTGATATTATCAACAGTCGTGGACATATTATTGTTGACTTTGCCGATGTATGCACTGTAATGAAAAACGGTGGTGTGGCAATTTTAGGAAGCTCTGCTGTAGGTGGCGAAAACCGCGCCCAGCGTGCCATTGAAGAAGCTTTGAACTCGCCCCTGCTGAACGATAACGATATCAGTGGAGCGAAGTGGATTTTAATTAACATCAACAGCGCGGAAGGTGAAAATGAATGCACGATGGATGAGTTGGAAATCATCAACAATCATCTACGTTCACAAGCCGGTGAATTCTCGGATGTGATTGTGGGAATGGGTTACGATAGTGCGTTGGAAGATAAAATCGGTATTACTTTGATTGCAACCGGCTTCGAGCAAAAAGACCCGTTTGCAAAAGCTGCGCAATTGCTAAAACAACAACCCAAACAAGAGAAAGTGTTGATGGCTTTGAGCGAAAATAATGAAGCTCCGAAGCAACCTGTTGTCCAGGCAAAAGAAGAAAATCTGTTGACGCCAAAACTGTCAGAGCCGGTGATGGAAACAAAACAGTTTGTGCCTTCTTCTCAGCCTAAAACTGTTGTGCCTGTTGAAGAAGAGAATAGGGTGTTGCAGTTTGATTTTATCCAAGAGCCAAAACCTGTACAGAAGCCAAAAGTTGTTGCCAGCGAACCTGAACATTTACGGATGGAATATAAAGAAAAAGAGGAAGTAAAAACAGTTCATCAACAGCCTGTGCAGCCGGTTCATCATATACCACATCAACACAGTTTTTTAAGTAAGCCGGTGAATATTTATGCTGAAGCTGCCAAGCCTCAAACTACGCAACAGCAAGAAGTTCAACCGCCGCAACAACAACCACAAACGTATGTACAACAGCCTGTGCAAACCGTACAACAGCCTGTAAAGCAGGAGGAGCCTGTTGTACAACATGTACAACAGCCGAAAGTAAACAACCCATTTATTGGTGAAAATGAAGAAGATGTACAGCTTGAATTGGTAATAAAACCAAATGCAGGTACGCCATCTGTTCAGCCGCAAATGCAAAATGGCGATTTTGGTGTTGAATCGAATGAAGAGATGGAAAAGAAAGCACGTGCGCAACAGCGTATGGCAAAACTGCGCAACTTATCGTTCAATATGAACAATACAGAAGTGAACAATGAGTTTGATAATGTGCCGGCCTATGTGCGTCGCAACATGGAACTGTATGGCAACAGTATCAACTCCGGCGCAGAAAATTATTACAGTAAAATAACGGTAAATAAAGAAGGCGGCAAGGAAGCCAACCTTTCTACTTTGAATACATTTTTAGACGGCAAAAAGCCGGATTAGCATTGATTGAAGGTCGTGTTTTTAGTTGTATCTCCCCGGTGGTTTTCTATCGGGGATTTTTTTGTTTATAAAGTACCGGATTTTTGCTAAACCATATTTAAAACCTATATCTTTCGCATCGCAATTTTTGCTGCCAATGAAAGTATTATTTTTCAGTATCAGCTTTGTTTTTATCGTTTTTTATTCATTTTCTCAAAAGAAAAATGCAGCCTACGAGCTTCACATTCATAAAGTATCATCGCTTATTAACATTGATGGCATCGGCAACGAACCGGCATGGCAGGAAGCTACACCAGCCAACAATTTTTTTATGGTGCTGCCGATGGATACCAGCCATGCACAGGTAAAAACAGAAGTGAAGGTAACGTATGACGAACACTATTTTTATTTGCTGGCTACCTGCTACAAAGCAGTGAAAGGTGTGAACATGGTAGAATCGCTGCACCGCGATTTTAATTTTGGTAAGAATGATAATTTTCTTCTTTTTATTGATCCGTTTGAAGATGGTACAACCGGCTTTTCGTTTGGCGCTAATGCGGATGGCGCACAATGGGATGGCACCATGTATCAGGGTGGAAGTGTAGATTTAAACTGGGATAATAAGTGGCTTTCTGCTGTAAAAAATGATAGTACAAAATGGGTGTTTGAGGCTGCTATTCCTTTCAAAACATTGCGTTATAAAAAAGACATGTTGCACTGGGGAATCAACTTTAGCCGCAACGATTTAAAGACAACCGAAAAAAGCAGTTGGACGCCGGTTCCACGTCAATTTCCAACGGCATCGCTGGCTTACACCGGCACGTTGGTTTGGGATGCTGCGCCACCCACGCCACATAGCAACATTTCCATTATTCCCTATTTTTTAACGAGCACTAATAAAGATTTTACTTTAGGGAAAACCTCCGGAATTTTAGGCAGAGAAGGGGTTGATGCAAAGCTTACTTTTTCAACCGCAATGAACTTAGACCTCACAGTACATCCCGATTTTTCGCAGGTGGAAGTGGATCAACAGTTGATAAACTTGAGTCGTTATGAATTGTTTTTTCCTGAAAAGCGGCAATTCTTTTTAGAGAACGGCGACCTGTTTGGTAATTTTGGTTATGCCGATATTCGTCCTTTTTTTTCAAGAAGAATTGGCTTGAACGTTCCTATTAACGGCGGCTTGCGATTGAGCGGCAAGCTGAATAAAACCTTACGGATAGGAGTGATGGACATGGAAACAGCCGGTAACACGGAGGAAGGCAGACCTGCTGAAAATTATGCTGTTGTTTCACTGCAGCAAAAGGTATTTAAACGCTCGAACATTGGATTGATTTACGTTGATAAAACTGCATTGGATTATCATCCTTTTTATAATGATAGCATTAAAAATATTGCAACGAGATACAATCGTAATTTGGGACTTGAATACAACCTGGCATCTGCAAACAATGTGTTTACAGGTAAAGCTTTGTTTTTAAAATCGTTCACGCCGGGTAAAAACGGCAACGATTTTACGCAAGCCGCCAACCTGCAATACAGCAGCCGAAAATGGTTGATTTACGGGCAATATGAGTATGTTGGCAAGAACTACAATGCAGAAGTTGGCTACATTCCGCGTACCAATTTTATCAAGCTCAATCCGCAAATCACGCGTTATTTTTTTCCAAAGGAGGGTATCATTTTAACGCATGGCCCGCAGCTAACTATGAATTATTTTTTTGATCCGAAATTTCACGGCACCGATCATGAAGACGTGTTTGCATGGTTGTTTGCGTTTCGTAACAAAAGCACATTATCCGTGCAGGCGCAAAACGATTATGTGCGCTTGCTACAACCATTTGATCCTACCAACATAACCAAAGATTCGTTGAAAGCAGGAAGTGTTCATCGTTACAATTTAATAGGTTTCGATTATGCTTCGCAACCACAGCACACCTTTACCTATACGGCTACTTTGCGATACGGTACTTACTATGACAACGGGCATTTATTCACGGCTGGCGGCAGCCTTGGTTACCGTTTTCAGCCCTATGTAAACATCACCATGAACGCGGCTTACAGCGACCTGATGTTGCCACAACCCTGGGGCAATAAGCACTTCTGGCTCATCGGACCGCGCATTGACGTAACGTTTACAAATACCTTGTTTTTTACAACTTACATTCAATACAACCAACAAGCAAACAACATCAACATCAATTCGCGCTTTCAGTGGCGATACAAGCCTGCTTCCGATTTGTTTATTGTTTATACCGATAATTATTTCTCAACGCCTTTTGGAGCAAAAACAAGAGCGCTGGTTATTAAGTTGAATTATTGGTGGAACCCATAATAGAACACGAATGACATGGACTGCATGCACGGATAAATAGGATTGAATATTGAAGACGTACGATTGAATAATATGACAAAAACAAACTTCTCTTTTTATCTATATCCCACAAATCCAAAATATCCCATCCATCCCAATTCAGACGATCCCGCAAATCCGTGCACAAAGTCCGTGTACTCCGTGTTCTATAAATAAAAAAGGCTGTACAAAACTGTACAGCCTTTTTTATAAAAACAAACTGGATTATTGACCACCATTATCATCGTTGCTATCGCCATTTCCATTCTCATCACCACCTAAGTTTAATGGATAACCATAGGTTTCGTCATAACCAGGATATACACCTTCGAGCTTAACAGTTCCGGTTGCGCTTGCCAAAGCAGCATTCAAATCATCAACCGATTTCACTTCCTGTCCATTCACACTCAAAATGATAAATCCTTCCTGAATGCGGCTGTTTTTCAAAGCACCGTTTCCTAATTTTTTTACCTGAACACCACCACTGATGTTATTCTTTTTTGCAGTGGCAGCATCTACCGTTGCCAGTTCGCCGCCCAGCCTGTCGCTTAGCGTTTCCGCTTTTACCTGAGCATAAGTGCCGGATTTGTTTTTCAATGTAACAGGCACTGTTTTTTCGTTACCGTTTCTTGCATAACTAACATCTAATTTATCGCCGGGTTTGTAACGGGATAACTGTTCCTGCAGTTCTGCGCTGCTGTTAATGGCAACACCATTTATTTTGGTAACAAAATCGCCTTTCTGAATGCCTGCCTGTTTAGCTGCACCATCATCGGCAACGCCTGTTACATAAATACCATCACCGTCTTTAATACCATTGGCTTTCTTTTGTGCATCGCTAAGTGTTTCGGGAGCATACGACAAGCCCATGTAGCCTCTCTGCACCGCGCCGTATTTAATTAAATCGTTTACTGTTTTACGAACAATATTTACCGGAATTGCATAAGAATAACCTGCATAAGAACCCGTTGGCGAAGCAATGGCAGAGTTAATTCCGATTAGCTCACCTGTCGTGTTAACAAGTGGACCGCCACTGTTACCAGGGTTTACAGCCGCATCCGTTTGAATAAACGACTCAACAGGAGATTTGCTTTTGTTAATGCCAATAGAACGTGCTTTGGCACTTACAATGCCTGCTGTTACGGTTACATCAAGCGTAAGCGGGTAACCAATTGCCAACACCCATTGACCTAATTTTACATCGTCGCTGTTGCCATACACTAAGTAGGGCAAATTTTTACCAGCGTCAATTTTCACTACGGCAAGGTCGGTGCTTGGGTCAGTACCAACCACGGTTCCTTTGTAGGTTTTTCTGTTTGATAAAGTCACGGTTAGTTCATCAGCACCTTCCACTACGTGGTTGTTAGTAACAATATAACCATCATCGCTTATCAAAGCACCACTACCACTGGCACGCTGTTCAGGAATGGTTTGTGACCGAGGACCGCTGAAGAAATCGCCAAACGGATCGTTATCGCCAAAAAAATCGGAGAACGGGTTTTTGCTTTTAGGCAAATTATTGGTAACCTGGCGTGCTTTTGTTCTTGTTTTTATATGCACAACCGCAGGTGTTGCCGATGAAGCCGCAGCCGTAAAATCTACCGTACTGCCTGGTGTTTTATCTCCAAAAAAGCGGGCATAGTTTACGGGAAGTTTGCCGTTCGTAATTTGATTGTCGGAGTAATCGCTCTGAATATATTTGCCATAACCCCAAACACTCAAAACGGCTGTAGCTGCACTAATCAATACCACTAAAAATACACTTTTGAGTTTCATCTGTTTTTTTATTTTTAGATTTTAATAAAGCAAAATTTGTTCCTTTTGAAAGCAAATAAACAACTCTGTTTAATCCTTTACTGATAGCATTTTTCCAATTAACATAAGTTTGACGAAGGCTGTCGTACTTGCTTTTTCTTCACAAATTTCGCAGAAAATATGTCGTGAACGGATAAAGAAATAAAATAAAAGATGCGAAGCTGTCATGTCAAAAATTAAGAAAGAAGTTTTTAAATGAATAACATTGCTATTCTAAACTTTGATTGCCATGAATTATGCTCCTTATCATCCTGTTGTTTGTTTCGGCGAAGTTTTATGGGATTTTCTACCAAATGGAAAACAATCGGGTGGCGCACCTATGAATGTTGCCTATCACTTAGGAAAATTGGGTAAAAATCCTGCAATGATTTCGCGTGTTGGTAACGATGATTTGGGTAAAGAACTGTTGGCAGTGATGAAAGAAAAAAGCATCAACACACAATACATTCAGATAGACGATGCGTTGCCAACAAGCACTGTGGTAGCGCGTTTGAAAGAGGCTCACGAAATGGTGTACGACATTGTACCAAACGTTGCCTGGGATAACATTCAATACAATGGAACATTAAGTGAGTTGGTAAAAAACGCTGACTATTTTGTGTTTGGAACTTTGGCAGCGCGAAGCGAAGCCTCGCGCAACACATTGTTTGAATTGATAAATGAGGCAAAAACAAAAGTGCTCGATATTAATTTACGGGCTCCTCATTACAGCCGTGAATTGGTTGAAACACTGCTCCGGAAAGCTGATATTGTAAAGCTAAACGAAGCTGAATTAAAATTGATTACAGATTGGTTTACGGCTTACAAAAATGATGAACAAGCCATTTTGTTTTTGCAGGAAAAATTCAAGACAAAAATTGTAATTGTAACCAGAGGTGCAAAGGGTG
Source organism: uncultured Chitinophagaceae bacterium (assembly GCA_963790435.1). Classification (GTDB taxonomy): domain Bacteria; phylum Bacteroidota; class Bacteroidia; order Chitinophagales; family Chitinophagaceae; genus Ilyomonas. Next base: position 1,002,747 of record CAWBOI010000001.1, on the reverse strand, counting down.
CACTACTAAAAGTAGAGAATACTTTATACAGTCACGAAGGTTTTCAGGTAACGGTTGCAGATACAGTTGGCAGCGGCGATTCGTTTTTGGCGGCCGTTATTTTTCAATTGCTCGACCGCATTCCTTATGAGCACATTTTAGATTTTGCCAATAAATTAGGTGCCTTTGTTACTACACAAAAAGGCGGTTGTCCTGTTTACCAGTTGAACGAAGTAACCACTGCCAGCTTTGTAAAAAGAAAAGTTTAAAAGCAAGTATTGGGTTGAACCGCAAAGGCGCGAAGACGCAAAGGTTTTATAAGCTGAGCTTTTTGGTTTTGCAGGTTTTATAGGTCTTTAATCAACTCCAAAGCATAAAAGTTATTCGAGTATTTTGTTCTTCCATTTCTTGCCCCAAAAAACCCAAACATCTCATTCATCTCCGTTCAGACAACAATCATAAAATCGTACAATAAGTGTTCGTTATCGAACACTTTTATTTTTTGTATATCCCTGAAAGCCTTATCTACACCGCATTTCAGCATTGGCATAAGCGTTGGAAAATGGTAATGGTTTATTGTTCATTGTTAATTTAAAAATCATTCACTACTCATATCTCACCATTCACAACTGGCAATTATGATCAAGAACTTTTTCACCATCGCATGGCGCAATTTGCTTCGCAACAAAGGTTTTTCTTTTATCAATATTTCAGGTCTTGCTATTGGCATGGCAAGCGCCATTTTGATTTTGTTATGGATACAAAACGAACTAAACATGGACCGGTTTCACCAAAAAGAAGACCGCCTGTACATTGCTGCCAACCGCGATAAATTTAATGGTGATGTTTGGGCATGGACTACCACTCCTAAAATTTTAGGACCTACGTTAAAACTTGAATATGCTAATGATGTTAAAGACGTTGCCAGAGTAAACGAAAGCAATTTTTTATTTACGATTGGCGATAAGCATTTGAATGCGCAAGGTTATTTTACTGATCCTTCTTTTCTAACAATGTTCTCTTTCCCTCTTCTGAAAGGCAATGCAAGTGCGGCTTTGAACAGTATAAGCAGCCTTGTAATCACTCAGAAATTTGCAAAGAAATTATGGGGTAATGAGGATGCAATAGGTAAAGTAGTACGTATTGATAGCACCGATAATTTTACGGTTACCGGTGTACTGAAAGACTTGCCAAATAATACCAGCTTTCAATTCGATTATTTGCTGCCCTGGCAATACATGAAGAAGATAGGTTGGGATGATGAATACTGGGGAAATAACTCTATTAAAACCTTCATTTTATTAAAGCCCGGCGTGAGCCAAACTGCATTTGATGCGAAGATTAAAAACATAACTATCAACCATACAAAAGATGCTGATAAAAGCACCACACAAGTGTTTACACAACCATTGAGAATCGCGTGGCTTTACTCAAAGTCGGAGAATGGAAAGTTTGTAGGGGGGCGTATTGAAATGGTGAAACTATTTGCCATCATTGCACTTTTTATTCTGCTCATTGCCTGCATCAACTTCATGAATTTAAGCACCGCGCGCAGCGAAAAACGGGCAAAAGAAGTAGGCATTCGCAAAGTGGTTGGCGCACAAAAAGGTTCACTCGTTGCGCAGTTTATTGGTGAAAGCATTTTGCTTTCGTTCATCGCTGGAAGCCTTGCTATTATTATCGTTCAGCTTTGTTTGTCCTCTTTCAATACATTGGTTGGCAAAGAACTTTACATTGGTTATGGCAATGTTTGGTTTTGGCTGTTTTTTATCGGATTCATTTTGTTCACAGGATTTGTTGCAGGCAGTTATCCGGCGTTTTATTTATCTTCCTATCAACCCGTAAAAGTGTTGAAAGGAACCTTTAAAGCGGCTCATGCGTTGGTTACGCCACGGAAGGTGTTGGTGGTGTTGCAATTTACGTTTGCCATTGCCTTAATCATCTGCACCATCATTGTTCAACGCCAGATAAAATACGCGCAAAGCAGAGACAGTGGTTATAAGAAAGACCAGTTGGTTTATACTTCCATACAAGGCGATATAGCCAAACATTACGATGCAATTAAAGATGAATTGTTAAGCAGTGGTGCTGCCATTGCGGTTACCAAAAGCATGAGCCCGATAACGCAGCGATACAGCGATAGTTGGGGCTTTAGCTGGCAAGGCGCACAACCAGGCGATGAAAAAACTGACTTTGTAAGAATGACTTCTGACGCCGATTTTGTTAAGACGATGGGCGTTACCTTGTTGCAGGGCAGAGACATTGACATAAAGAATTATCCTGCCGATAGCACCGCGATGCTTCTGAATGAAACGGCGGTAAAAATGATGCGATTTAAAAATCCGATTGGGCAGATTGTAAAATCGGATGGGAAAGACTGGTATGTGGTGGGTGTAGTAAAAGATTTTATTTATCAATCGCCTTACGAAAAAGTACAACAGTTGGTGGTACAAGGTCCGGCATCATCAGGATTTAACATCGTTCATTTCAAACTGGCTCCTCAAAAATCAACTGCCGATGCTTTGCAACTGGCAGAGCATGTATTTAAAAAATACAATCCCCAATATCCGTTCGATTACAAGTTTGCGGACGAAGCGTATGCTTTAAAGTTTCAGGAAGAGCAACGCACCGGCACACTGGCAGGTTTGTTTGCTGGTTTAACCATTTTTATATCCTGTTTGGGTTTGTTTGGTTTAGCAACTTACATGGCTGAAAACCGCATTAAAGAAATTGGCGTGCGCAAAGTGTTGGGCGCATCGGTTGCCAACATTACTACCTTGTTGTCAAAAGACTTTTTAACGCTGGTGATTGTTTCCTTCTGCATTGCATCTCCCATTGCGTGGTGGGCAATGAGCCACTGGTTGTCTTCTTACACATATCGTATTTCTATTGAATGGTGGGTATTTGCAGGCGCCGGTTTGCTATCTGTATTAATCGCAGTGATAACAGTAAGTTATCAAAGTATCAAAGCGGCGGTTGCCAATCCGGTGAAGAGCTTACGAACGGAATAAAATATCTGAACCATGATTAATCTGATTTTACAGATTAACATGATTCAGAAAAAATAATCATCATAATCATATAAATCCAGGTTCAGACAATGATAAAGAATTATCTAAAAATCGCATGGCGAAATATCCGCAAAAACAAACTTTTCTCCCTCATCAATATTCTTGGCTTATCCATTGGCATTGCCACTTGTTTCATTATTATGTTGTATGTGCAGGATGAAATGTGCTACGACAAATTCAACGTAAATGCTGACAACATTGTGCGGGTTGTTTTTCATGCAAACATTAACGGTGGTGAAATCAATGAAAGTGTTACGATGCCACCCGTCGCCCAAACAATGAAGAAAGATTTTCCCGAAGTACGCGATGCAACAAGGCTTTTAAATATGGGTGCATCAAAAGTTACTTATAAGGAAAAGACTTTTAAAGATGATCTGTTTGCCTTTGTTGATCCCAACTTCTTCAGCATTTTTACTTTGCCAATGATTGAAGGCGATGCAAAAACTGCCTTGCTACAACCACATACAATTGTGATTACAAAAAATGAAGCAGAAAAGTATTTCGGTAAAGAAGATGCGCTCGGCAAAACACTCGGTTTTAATAACAACACCGAGTTTTATAAAGTAACAGGCGTTATACAAAACATGCCGGCAAACTCGCATTTTCATTTTGATATGTTTGGCTCAATGACCGGCTGGCAGGCTGCAAAATCCGATTCATGGATGGATGGTGGTTATCACACTTATCTTTTGCTTCAGCCGGGTGCCGACATTGCAAAAATGGAAAGGAGGTTTCCGGATATGGTTGCCAAATACATGGGGCCGCAAATTCAACAGCAGATGGGGTTAAGCCTTCAGCAGTTCAGAACAAAAGGCAACTCACTTGGCTTCGGCTTGCAGCCTTTAACTGATATTCATTTACACTCCACAACCAACAACGAATTTGAACCTGGCGGCAATGCAACTTATGTGTACATATTTGGCGGTGTTGCCATTTTTATGTTGCTGATTGCCTGCATTAATTTTATCAATCTTTCAACAGCAGGTGCTGCTAAACGGGCAAAAGAAGTTGGAATCAGAAAAGTGGCAGGTTCAGGCAGATTGCAACTCATCAAACAATTTTTATCAGAATCAGTGATGATAACAATGGTTGCATTGCTGGTTGCATTTGCCATAGTACAACTTGCTTTGCCAGCCTTCAATTCTATCTCAGATAAACATTTGCATTTTGATACAAAACCAATCATCGCTTTTGTTGCAATGGGCTTATTGGTTGGCGTATTGGCAGGTATGTATCCGGCGTTCTATTTATCTTCTTTCAAACCTATTGCTGTATTGAAAGGAAAACTCACAAGTAATAACAGAAGCTTTGGTTTGCGAAGCGGTCTTGTGGTGTTTCAATTTTTTGTTTCGGTTGGATTGATCATCGGGACAATTGTAGTTTATCAGCAGATGAAATTCATTCAAAACAAAGATTTGGGTTATGATAAAGAACAACTGATTACAATACCCAACTCTTATGTGTTAGGTACGAATGAACAATCGTTCAAACAACAAATGCTGCAAGACCCGAGAATTGTAAACGCAACCATGTCGTGGTACAAGCCTGCAGGTCCCAGCAATTACAACAACGCTTTGGCTTATCCTCAAGGAAACTATCATTTAATTGTAAATGGTGTAGATTATCATGTTGATGAAAATTACATCCCAACATTCGGTATGCAGATGGCAACCGGAAGAAATTTTTCAAAAGATTTTACAACCGATTCTTCTGCTATTCTTCTCAATGAAACCGCAGCAAGAGCCTTAGGCTGGAACAATACAACGGCTATTGGTAAAACACTCATCAGGCAGAACAGCGACAGAGGCAACAACTTTGCATATCATGTAATTGGTGTAGTAAAAAACTTCAATTTTAAATCGTTGCACGAAGTGGTTAGCCCTTTGTTTATGACACTGAAGCCCGAAGGGGGACTTATTTTTAAGGTAAAAACAAAAGACGTTGCAGGCTTACTTTCTTCCATGAAAAAGAGGTGGGATAGTTACAACACCAATGAACCTTTTACCTACAATTTTATAGATGACCTGTTTGATAAAACCTATGCAGTTGAACAAAAAACAAGTAGTATCCTCAACCTGTTTTCAATCCTGACCATTTTTGTTGCCTGTCTTGGTTTGTTTGGATTGGCTACTTACACTGCCGAGCAACGCACCAAAGAAATTGGTATCAGAAAAGTGTTGGGAGCAAGCGTAAGCCAGGTAACCGGAATGCTTTCCAAAGAGTTTGTAAAGCTGGTTTTCATTGCATCGCTCATTGCTTTTCCTGCGGCTTGGTGGGCAATGAACAAATGGTTGCAGAGTTTTGCCTATCGCATTCATATAAGCGGGTGGGTGTTTGTTTTTGCAGGAATAATTACACTAGTCATCGCATTAATTACGGTGAGTTTTCAGGCTATTAAAGCAGCAATAGCAAACCCGGTGAAGAGCTTGCGAACAGAGTAAGAATGCATTCCAAAATCACATATCATAAATCAACAATCATCAATCAAAATATATGTTTAAAAATTATTTTAGAATCGCTTTCAGGAATTTGTTCAAAAACAAAGTTTCCTCATTCATCAATATTGGTGGGTTAGCGGTTGGGCTGGCTACCGGCATTGTTATTTTGTTGGTGATTGTAAACGAATACAGTTACGATACATTCCATACAAACCTCGCAGACACTTACCTGTTAATGAAGAACCAGAACATGAATGGCGACATCATAACGGGGAAGGCAACACCCGGCCCATTAGCGGCGAGTGTAAAAAATGAAATCCCGGAAATCAAATATGCAGTGCGCACCTGTTCTTCAGGCGACATGGTGCGCAATGAGAATAAAACGTTTAATATAAATGATATTTATACCGACGCTGACTTCTTCAACATTATGTCCTTTCCTGCAGTAGAGGGCAATCCGGTAAGCGCACTTTCGCAACCCAATTCAATCGTTATTACGCAAAGCACAGCCAAAAAAATATTCAATACAGAACATGTTGTTGGAAAAACATTGCTGTTGAACAATACAGACGCGCTAAAAATTATGGCTGTTATTCGTGACATACCGCAAAACAGTACCAACAAGTTTGACATTGCCATTCCATTTTCTCTTTACGAAAGCAAAAATGACTGGTTGAAAAAATGGGACGATAACAGGATTGAAACCTGGGTGCAATTTCGGCCAAAAACAAATCTGGCAACAGTAAACAATAAGTTGAAGGCTTTGTTCCTCAGCAAACAGGATGAAAAAAATATCGTGCTGTTTGCTTACCCGTTTGCCGACATAAGATTGCACGACCAGTTTAAGAATGGAAAGCCAAGCGGAGGCATTATAGACATCATCACATTGCTTAGCGTCATCGCGGGTTTTGTTTTGCTCATTGGTTGTATCAATTTTATGAATCTTGCTACAGCTCGCTCCGAGCAACGCTCACGTGAAGTAGGCGTTCGCAAAGTGCTGGGTGCTTCACGCAGGCGAATTATTGTTCAGTTTCTTGGCGAAGCTTTGTTGCTGTCGTTCCTTGCACTGCTGTTAGGCGTTGTATTTGCCAATGTAGCCCTGCCTGCTTTTATGCGCATTTCCGGTAATTATTTCACGCCTGATTATACAAACTGGCGCGTTGTATTGCTGTTGCTCTCTCTGGGGTTGGTTACAGGCTTAGTGGCCGGCAGTTATCCTGCGTTTTATTTAAGTCATTTTAAACCTGCACTGGTACTGAAAAGCACAACAAGCAGCAACAAAAGCAGTGGCCTTTTAAGAAGAACTTTGGTAACGTTCCAGTTCATTATTTCCATCTCTCTCATCATTGCTACCATCGTTATCTCTAAGCAAATAGATTATCTTGAACAAAGACCTTTAGGTTACAATGCCGATAATTTAATTGACATATCTGCCAACGGTAATCTTGGTGGTGAATACAATACAGTAAAAAACGAATTAAAGCAAATTCAGGGCGTTGTTAGCGTCTCCGCAGGTACGGATAATCTTGTGCGGTTTGGCGGTGCATTTAATGGGCTTGAATGGCCGGGGAAAACACCCGACCAGGATTTCTATATCACAGCTACAAACGTGCAATATGATTGGACAAAAACAGCAGGTCTTCAATTGGCAGAAGGTCGCGATTTTAGTCAGGTTTTCGGCACCGATACATCAGGCTGTCTTATTAACGAAGCGGCTGCAAAAAGGATGAATCTGCAACAACCCATTGTCGGAACCAAATTAGGCAGCAATACTGTAATTGGCGTAGTAAAGGATTTTGTTTACAACCATCCTTTTTCATCTCCACAGCCCATGATTGTGTACTTAGGCAAAGGCAATATGAATCATTTTTTTGTGCGCGTTGCCAACAATAACAATTGGCGAAGTTGTATAGCTCAAATTGCACAGGTGGTAAAAAAAGTGAATCCCAATTTTCCTTTTGAGTTTCAATTTACCAAAGAAGAATACCAGAAAAACTTCAAAGAATTCGATTCGTTAAAACAAATGGCGAATGCGTTTGGCGGCATGGCCATTTTCATTTCCTGTCTTGGCTTGTTTGGTTTATCGGCTTTTCTTGCCGAGCGCCGTGGTAAAGAAATCAGTATTCGCAAAATTCTTGGTGCCAGCGCAGCCAGTTTGTGGTTTGCTTTATCAAAAGACTTTTTAAAGCCGGTGTTGGTTGCGTTTGCCATCGCTGCGCCCATTGCTGGTTTCATTTTACAAAAGGTATTAGAGCAGATGGATTATCATACGCATTTATCTTGGTGGATGTTTGTTTTTGCCGCATTAACAGTAATTGTAATTGCCGTTGTAACGGTTAGTTATAATGGAATTAAAGCCGCCCTTTCCAATCCGGTGAAGAGCTTACGAACGGAATAAGACAGTGAATTGTGAGTGATACGTCAACGATCATAAATCAACAATCATAAATCAACATTGTATGTTCAAAAACTATTTAAAAGCTACCTGGCGAAATATTGGTAAAAACAAAACAGCTTCTTTTATTAATGTGTTTGGATTGACCGTTGGCATTACCAGTTGCCTGCTCATAGCGCTGTACATTCAGCATGAGGTAGGCTATGATGATTTTCAATTGAAGGGTAACCGGATGGTTCGGGTGATTATGGAATACAAATTCACCGGAGCGGAATCCCAAAAAGGAAACTATACTTCTGTTCGTGTGGCACCGGTGTTCAAAAGAAATTTTTCGGAGGTGGAATCGGCGGTAAGAATGACTGAAGCCGAAAGGGTAGTGGCTTACAAGAACAAACTCTTTACCGAGAAACGGTTTATGTATGCCGACCCATCGTTTTTTGATCTGTTTTCATTTCACCTGATGAGCGGAAACCCTCGCACAGCTTTGGTTTCGCCATATAATGTGGTACTTACCCTATCGGCGGCGCATAAGTATTTTGGCAATGAAAACCCCATTGGAAAAGCATTAAAGGTGAGTAATGATAGCAACTTGTACCAAATTACCGGTGTAATGCCAGATTGCCCTTCTAACTCGCAGATCAAATTCGATTTTCTGGCTTCGTTTTCTTCGTTACAGATTCCAAAAGATTGGGAAGACACTTATTGGGATGCGAATTTTACTACGTTTCTTCTTTTAAAGCACCCGACTGATATGGCTTCTCTGCAGGCAAAACTACCCGCCTTTATGAAGAAAGAAATGCAGGGGCAAGGAGCTACCATCAACTTTTATTTAGAGCCATTTAAAAGCATCCATCTCCACTCGGAGTACAATGGCTTCGAGCCTAACAACAGCATTACTTACATTTATATTCTGGCGGCTGTAGCCTTGCTCATTCTTATCATTGCTTGTTTTACTTATATCAATTTAAGCACCGCACGTTCGGTTGAACGGGCAAAGGAAGTAGGTGTGCGAAAAGTAATAGGCGCTGGTAAAAAGCAAATCTTCTGGCAGTTCATCAGCGAAGCTGTAGGCTTATGTTGCATCGCAGTTTTCACAAGCTTGCTGGCTGCGGTTTTGCTGCTTCCTTCCTTCAATCTGTTAACTGATAAACAACTGCAAATAAGCGGTTTGTTTTCAGCCCCTTTTATTGTCATGCTTGTTGTAGCTATTGCATTCATCAGCCTGTTGGCAGGTAGTTATCCGGCTTTTGTTTTATCGCAATTTCAACCTGTGAAAGTTTTAAAAGGAGCATTTAAAAATACCGGTTCGGGGCATTGGCTACGCAAATCTCTTATCGTTTTTCAGTTTGTGATTTCTGTGTTTCTGATTGTGTCAACGTTTGTCATTCAACAGCAGTTGTATTTTATTCAGCATAAAAAATTAGGGTACGACCGTGAGCATGTGTTGGTAGTAAACACCGGCTATCAATTGCAAAACCGCATTCCGCTTATCAAGCAACAGCTAAAGCAAAACCCTGATGTGGTAAGTGTTTCAGCCTGTTACCGCTCACCGGTGGAAGGTGGTGGCGGATATAACATGCGCTCAGCACAAATGCCCGAAAATGAGCAACTCGCGGTTACTGCCAATCCTATTGATGAAGATTTTATCGGGGCTACCGGGTTGCAGTTAATGGCTGGCGGTAATCTTTCCGAACAGGATTTGAAAGATGTAAAAGACGAACAAAAACAAAAGCTCTTTCATTTTATTTTGAATGAATCGGCTGCCAGGCAACTGGGCTGGACACCGCAGGAAGCCATTGGTAAAAAAATGTTTTTGGACGCTACCCGGCCGGGTTATGTAAAAGGTGTGGTTAGAGACTTCCACTTTGAATCGCTGCACAATGCCATCAAGCCAATTGTTTTGTTTCCTGAAGAAAACGGAAGAGAATTGCTGATAAAAGTTAGCGGTCGCAACTTACCGCAAACGATCTCTTTTATAGCAACAAAATGGAAAGAGTTGGTACCTGAACGTCCCTTTGATTATCGGTTTTTAGATGATGATTACAACAAGCTGTATGAAGCGGAAGTTAAGGCTTGGCAGTATGATGAATTTGTTTTCAACTATTGCCATTCTACTGGCTTGCTTAGGGTTGTTTGGATTATCGGTTTTTGCGGCGCAACAACGGACCAAAGAGATAGGTGTGCGCAAAGTGTTGGGCGCTTCCATTGGTGATATTGTGGCTGTATTATCTAAAGACTTTATAGGCCTTGCAGCCATTGCGTTACTGGTAGCTTTTCCTATTGCATGGTGGGCTATGCATAGCTGGTTGCAAAGCTATCAATATCGTATCTCCATTCAATGGTGGGTGTTTGGTATTACCGGTATTGTTATGTTGGTAATAACATTTACAACCGTAAGTTTTCATGCCATCAAAGCCGCCCTTTCCAATCCGGTCAAGAGCTTACGAACAGAATGAGGTTGTGAGTAGTGAATAAAAAATAAGGCAAATCAGTTTAATCACACAAATCCCAGTTCAGACAATGTTCAATAATTACTTCAAAATCGCCTTGCGCAATCTGCGCCGCAACAAAGTATTTTCTGTTATCAACATCAGCGGTCTTGCAGTAGGCATTGCAGCAAGTCTTATTCTGTTTATGGTTGTAAATTATGAGTTGAGTTATGAGCGGTTTCAAACGAATTACAACCGCATTTATCATGTTGTTACACAAAATAAATTTTCAACCGGCACCACCTACAATGCAGGCATTGCCTATCCTGCATTGGATGCCTTGCGCGCTGACATGCCTGATGTGCAGTTTGCTGCCTTCAACAACATCAACGGAAGCCAGGTTACTGTACCCGAAGGTGCTAAAAAGTTTATCGAAAGCAACGGCATCTTTTTTTGTGAGCCGCAGTTCTTTACTGTTTTCAACAGCTATCAGTGGCTCGAAGGCAATGCTTCTTCGTTACAGCAACCCAACAGCGTTGTTTTGAGCAAAAGCACGGCTGAAAAATATTTTGGCACAGGACAAACCGCAGTTGGTAAGACAATAAAGATTGATAATGTTATTACCTTAAAAGTAACAGGCGTCTTACAGGACGTTCCTCGAAATACTGATTTGCCGCTTTCTGTGCTCATTTCTTTTTCTACCCTGAAAGCGAACGGGCAGTTGTATAACTACAATGAAGACTGGGGAAGTGTAAGTAGCAGTCATCAAATTTTTATGCTGCTGCCGAAAGGCTTGACGGAAGCTGACATGAATAAAAGGTTGCTTCAATTTGGAAACGCACACTATCCAAAAAACAATACCAATGCGGCCTCCAACTTCTTACAACCGCTTAAGTAACATGCATTTCGATACGCGCTTTAATTTGTTTGGCGTGCCGCCGGTAAGTCGCTCCAAGTTGTGGATATTGTCCATTATTGGTTTTGTCATTATTATCATGGCTTGCATCAACTTCATTAATTTATCTACGGCGCAAGCGGTAAACCGAAGTAAAGAAGTGGGCATTCGTAAAGTGCTGGGCAGCGATCAGCGAAGTTTGTTTTTACAGATGATGGGCGAAACGGCAATGATAGTTTGTATTGCAGTGTTCATCTCTTTAGTATTGGTTCAGGCTGCTTTGCCTTATGTTAAACACATTGCTTCGATTGAAGAAAATTTAAGCGTGTTCACACTACCAACGATCACAACTTTGGGTTTGCTTGTTTTTTTTGTTACGCTGCTGGCGGGTTTGTATCCTGCTTTTGTGCTGTCTCGCTTCAACCCCATTACCGCAATTCGAAATAAATTAAGCACCAGGCAAAGCGGTGGCATTGCTCTTCGCAGAGGTTTGGTGATTACGCAGTTTGCTATATCACAGGTGTTAATCATCGCCACCATTGTTGCCGTTAGCCAGATGAATTTTATCAACAATGCAGATCTTGGTTTTAATAAAAACGGAGTGTTGGTTTTGTGGGGAAGTAACGATAGTCTTAGCTTGTTGAAGCAGGCTTCTTTCAAACAACAATTACTCCATTTGCCCGGCGTGCAATCAGCTTCGTTTAACAGCGATCCACCTTCTTCCGAAAACAGTTGGTCAACCAATTTTGCCTACAACCATTTACCTGATGAAAGGTACCAGGTGTATTTAAAATTTGGTGATGAAGATTATTTAAAAACGTATGGTATGCGCTTGTTGGCTGGTAGGAATGTTATGCCGAGCGATACCCTGAAAGAAGTGCTGCTGAATGAAACTTTGGCAAAGAAAATAAGCCCCGAGAAGCCTGAAGATGTAATTGGTAAAACCATTCGTTTGGGCAGCGGCAACTGGAACGCGATTGTAGGCATGGTACAGGATTTTAAAGCGGCTTCCTTGCGGGATGAAGTACGGCCCATGTTGATTGGCAGCAACCAAAAATATTATTTCACTGTTGCAATGAAACTGCAAACAAACAATTTGCCCCAAATGCAGCAACAAGTTCAAAACCTATGGAACAAAACCTTTCCCGATTACGCTTACAATGCTCAGTTTTTCGACGACACGATTAATGAGTTTTACAAACAAGAACAACAATTGTCATTACTCTATAAAATATTTGCAGGTCTTGCCATTTTTATTTCCTGTTTGGGATTGTATGGATTGGTATCATTCATGGCCGTGCAAAAAACAAAAGAGGTGGGCATCCGCAAAGTATTGGGCGCAGGCATTGGCAATATCATTTTTATTTTTTCAAGAGAATTTACCTTGTTAATCATTGTTGCTTTTGTAATTGCAGCACCGCTTGCCTGGTACATCAGCAGCAGTTGGTTAAACCGTTTTGTTTATCGCATTCACATCCAGGTTTGGACGTTTCTAATTGCAGTTGTGTTGTCGGTTGTTATTGCGTGGATTACCGTTGGTTATAAAGCGGTCAGAGCATCGCTTGCCAATCCTGTAAAGAGTTTAAGAACGGAATGATGGCAAACAGGCAAGTTTGTTTTTGCAGCAATTTTATTGTCTGTGAAAGAATCGGTTTTAGAAGTCACGCAACGGCGGATACTTCATATCAAACCCTTCTAATGTCTCAACTACTGTTTTAGCAATGATGTATTCTTTATACCAATTGTTGTCGGCTGCTACAATGGTCCACGATATTTTACTGCAATGAAGAAATACATCTTCGTGCATTTTGATGTACTCGTCGTGCAGCGCAATTTCTTTATAATCCGCTGCATCAAACTTCCAGTGCTTGGCTGGAATATCAACACGTTTCTGCATTCGCTTTTCCTGTTGCTGTTTGGAAACATGCAAATAAAATTTTAGAATGGTTGTGTTATTATCTTTTTTCAAAAGGTGCTCAAAATTGTTAATGGCATTCATGCGTTGCTTCGCCCCCTCATCGCTGCATTGCTTGTGCACACGCGTTTCCAGCACATCATCGTAGTACGAGCGATTAAAAATTTGCACCATGCCTTTTGCGGGCGTATGCTTATGAGCGCGCCATAAAAAGTCATGTGCAGCTTCTTCTTCGGTTGGTACAGTAAACGAATGCACTTTAATATTTCTTGGGTTATAATGATTGAACACATTGCGCAGCACACCATCTTTACCCGAGCAATCCATGCCTTGCAGAATCACAAGAAGCGAGTGTTTCTTTTCTGCAAACAATACATTTTGCAGGTCGTCTAACTTCTTAATAAATGTTTTGGTCTTCTTTTCTGTAGCCGCCTTGGCAAAGCCTTTGGGTGCGCTCGTTTCTGTATGATGAAGTGAAATAGTCATGCTTATTTTTTGTGCAAAAACAAATCTGGGGTTTGTTGTTATGCCATCATTTTTTTTCGTCGGCTGATGGTCCGTACATGCCGGGAACAGGAAGGTCTAACAGGCGCAAATACACCGATAACTGCCCGCGATGATGATACACATGGTTCAATGCAAACGTGCGCAACACCACTTTGCGCGGCAGTTGAAACATCACATGTTCGCCGCGTCGCAAAGTAAAAATGGAGTTCATCGCTTCGTCACCTGCTGTTTGTAAAAGGCTTGTTGCCTCTGCCATTTGTTTGTCAAACAGGTCAACAATTTCAGCAGTTGTTTCTCTTTTTTGCGATTTGAATGTGGATGCAAAAAAATCAAATTCATCAGCAGAAAGAATTCTGCCAAACCAAACCGGAAGCTCAGCAATGTGCGTTGCCAAACGCCCTATGGTCATTGACTTTTCGTGTGGCTGCCATTCGAGTTTATCGGTTGGTACGCGCTCAATCATTTTTCTTGTGTTGGCAGATTCTTGTTGCAGTTCAAGAAGCAGCAGTTCGGCGATTCGCATGTGTTGTAAAGTTTGGTTTTGCATTTATTTTTTCGTTGTGAAAGTACAACCGTTGTTTTATATACATGTAAATCAATCAGCATGCTTTTTAACCGATGGTTTTATTTTATCACTTCCTGCAAACGGTGCAGCCATTTTATCATCCGGTTATAATGAGCGCCTTTCCAATACACGTGGCTGCATTGTGTGCATTGCCAAAACTCATCATAATACGTTGCAGTGTTTTTAGGCAAAAACAAAATGATGTCTTCTTTTAAAACCGATACGAGCATTCCATTGCAAACGAGGCAACGAGTGAATGGTTGGAATTGATTGAATAATTCAAACTGTTTTATGACTTGTTGTAACTGTTCCAATGAATCGCTGTGTTTTATCACGCATAAAGAAAGTTGAGGATATTGCTTCTGTAGCAAAGCATTTTTTGAAAGCAAAGTCCTGTTTTGTTTTACAGAAATATCAATCATCTCTGCCGGTTGATAAGAATTGTTATACAACACATCAAAACCCAGCAAACGCAGATAGCGCGTTAATTTCCCGAGATGAACATCAGCAATGAATTGGGACATCGTGAGCCTTTTTTCATGATGTATTGCTAAGTTGGTGCCAATGGGTTTGTATAAAATATGTGCAAAACCAAATGGGTAAATTTTTTACAGCGGAGAACAAGAGTAAAAGAGGTTTCGCAAAGAAAATCAAACTCTGCGCAACTCCATTTTCTCCTTTCCCTGCGGTAAATTCATTTAGAAACAAAATATATTTTCTTCCTCTTTGTGTAATGCTTTTCAAAGCTGCATCTGTTAGAAAGCAAGCTTGCAATTGTTTACTTTTTAAAATCATTTCAAATGAAAAGCCTATTCTTTTTCAGCGGCATTTGCCTGCTTATACTTTCCTTTATTCCAACACAAAAAAGAACCATCAACGGAAAAATTAAAGATGAAAAAAGCCAGCCGGTTGCAGGTGCAAGCATTATCATCAAAGACACAAAAACAGGAACCACTTCAAATGTGAACGGCGATTTTACGATAACTACTGCTAACGACAATACTACATTGATTATCTCTGCTGTTGGTTATCAAACATTGAAATACAAACTTACCAACAACGACACGCCAACCATTGTTTTAAAGGCCAGTAAAAATAACTTGGAGGAAGTGGTGGTAACAGGTTATGGTGTAGCAACAGAAGATTACGACAAATCATTTGCACCCGCACCAATGTCTGCTTCAAGAGCGTTGGCTGGACGCGTTGCCGGTGTTTATGTCAACAATCTATCGAAGCGACAAGGAGAACAAAATTTTAATAAACAAATTTATCATTCACAACCCGATTCAGAGTATAACCGCGAAGGCTATGATAAGATAGACGAAAACCCTTTTTTAAAAACAACCGATAACCCGCTTTCTACTTTTTCTATTGATGTTGATGCCGCTTCCTACAGCAATGTTCGTCGCTTTTTAAATGATGGAGAAATGCCGCCGGCGGGTGCGGTTCGCATTGAAGAGATGATTAATTATTTCACATATCAATACCCACAACCCAATGGTAATGAGCCTTTCAGCATCAACACAGAAATAGCGGCTTGTCCGTGGAATAATGCTCACAAGCTGGCAATGATTGGTTTGCAGGGAAAAATTATTCCTGCCGAAAACTTGCCCGCAAGCAATCTTGTGTTTTTAATTGATGTGAGTGGCAGCATGTTCGAAGAAGATAAACTGCCGCTTGTGCAGCAATCATTGAAATTGTTAACCGATCAGTTGCGCCCGCAGGACAGAGTTTCTTTGGTAACTTATGCTGGCAATGCAGGTTTGGTTTTGCCATCAACAAACGGCGATAAAAAAGGGACTATCAAGGATGCGATTGACAGATTGGAAGCGGGCGGTTCAACGGCTGGTGGCGAAGGCATTCAACTGGCTTATAAAGTGGCAAAACAAAACTTTATCACCGGCGGCAACAACCGGATTATTTTGTGTACCGATGGCGATTTTAATGTAGGTGTTAGTAGTGATGATGAGTTGGAAAGATTGATAGAAAAAGAACGCGAAAGCGGCGTGTTTCTTACGGTCTTGGGTTATGGCACCGGGAATTACCAGGATGCAAAAATGCAAAAGCTGGCAGATAAAGGCAATGGCAATCATGCTTACATTGATGGCATCAGCGAAGCCAATAAAGTGTTGGTTCATGAATTTGGAGGAACCTTGTTCACCATTGCCAAAGACGTAAAGCTGCAAATAGAATTTAACCCCTCCAAAGTACAGGGCTACAGGTTGATTGGTTATGAAAACAGAATGCTGGCAAAAGAAGATTTTAATAACGACGCAAAAGATGCCGGTGAGTTGGGAAGCGGTCATACTGTAACGGCTCTGTATGAAATCATTCCGGTTGGAGTAAAAGCTGATGAACTAAACAGTGTTGATGCCTTACGGTATTCTTCTGCAAAAGGAACAAAACCTGCAGGTGATTTTGGCAATGAAGTAATAAACATCAAACTGCGCTATAAGCAACCGGACGGGAATAAGAGTACGCTTTTGCAACAAGCTGTTATTGATAGTGAAAACACTGCTTCTTCTGATAACTATAAACTGGCTGCAGCCGTAGCACAGTTTGGTATGTTGCTTCGGGCTTCGGCATACAAAGGCAATGCTTCTTATGCAAGTGCAAAAACCCTGGCAAACGAAACTCTTGATTTTGACAAAGAAGGTTATCGGAAAGAGTTAGTGCAGTTGATAGAAAAAGCGGCAAAACTAAACAATGAAGATTTGACAAAAAAGAACAGGTAACACAACAACCGTCTTTGCGAGGAACGAAACAATCTGTGGACAAAACGATGAAGTTGTTTGTGAGTGGTGAATGGTGAGTGAATGATGTAAGGAGCTTCATTGTTTGTAAACATCATTTAATGTTAACCACAGATTGCTTCGTTCCTCGCAAAGACGTAAAATCATTTCTTCGTGAAACTTTGCGTCTTCGCGTCTTAGTGGTTCAAACATTGTTTATGAACTTTATTTTTGAAACGCCGGATGATACAAATGCAAAGTGCTTCGCAAAAAATCTTTGTCAAGATGCGTATAAATTTCAGTGGTTGTAATGCTTTCATGCCCCAGCATCTCCTGCACAGCGCGAAGGTTGGCACCGCCTTCCACAAGATGAGTGGCGAATGAGTGGCGAAATGTATGCGGCGAAATGTTTTTGGAAATGCCTGCTTTTTTCGCCAGATCTTTAATAATTAAAAACACCATTACGCGCGATAGCTGTTTACCAAAACGATTCAAAAAAACAATGTCTTCATTGTCTTTTGCAATCTTCTGATGCACACGAATTTGCTCCCGATAGAGGTTCAAATATTTAATAGCATCGGCTCCAATCGGTATCAATCTTTCTTTATCGCCTTTGCCAATTACACGGATAAAACCCATGTCTACAAACAGCCAGCTTTTACGCAGGTTAATCAGTTCGCTCACGCGTAAGCCGCAGCTGTACATCACTTCCAGCATTGCTTTGTTTCGTGCGCCGTCGGGTGTACTTACATCAATAGCTGCAATAATCTTTTCTATCTCTTCAAAGCTCAATACATCAGGCAATTTTCTTTTCAGTTTGGGCGATTCGAGAAGCGCAGAAGGATCAGCCGTTACAATGTTTTCCATCAAACAATATTTATAAAAACTCTTAATCCCGGATATAATTCTCGACTGTGAAGAAGGAGAGATATTCAGTTCGCCAATCCATTGCAAAAACTGCTGCAAGTCGCGCAGTGTAAGAGTTTGCGGTGTTTTTAAGTTATTGGTCAATTGTAGAAAATCGGTGAGTTTCGTGATGTCTCTCAAGTACGCCTCTACTGAGTTTTCGCTCAGCGATTTCTCTAACTGCAAATAACCTTTGAATCCTTTTTTGTATGCTTCCCACATGAATGCTAAGTGTGGTTTGCAATGTCGGTGTTTCTTCAAACAAAAAGGAGACAGTTTTTGTAAGTTTGGTTTTGCCCATATTTTGGCAGGCATCTGATGTCGTTACTATAAATAGTATGCAAGGATTGCACATTTAAAAGAAGGAGAAATTGCAAATTTCGAATAGAGAAACAAAAAATTATTTCTAATAAAATTGGCTGGTTTTGTATTTCCAATTACTTTCGCACCTTATTACTCTACTAAATCAATAGGCTTTAAATAGTAAATAAAACCAAACGCAACATGAAGTTATTTACGGTACTCGTTTTTGTACTTTTTATACAGACCGTTCATGCGCAAACCAGTTATTTAATTTCAGGCAAAATTTATGATTCTACCTCCACGTCTGGTTTAGTTGGAGCTACGGTAAAAGTAAAGGGCGCAAAAGGGGCGACAGCAACAAAAGAGGATGGTTCGTTTCAATTAAAAATTTCGCAAAAGCTACCCATCATTTTGCTGATTAGTTATGTCGGTTACACCGATCAGGAGTTTACCGTTTCGAGCGAAACTTCACCCATTGCCATTGCTTTAAAAACCGAAGATATTTATGCGAACCAGGTTGTGGTAACGGCTTCGCGAGTGGCAGAAAGCATTTTAAAATCGCCGGTGGCAATTGAAAAGCTAAGCTTAACTACACTTCAGCAAGCTCCGGCTCCAAGTTTTTACGATGCGATGGAAAACATTAAAGGCTTGCAGATGACCACTTCAAGTTTAACTTTTAAAGTACCCAATACAAGAGGTTTTAATATTCCTAACAATTTCCGTTTCATGCAGTTGGTAGATGGTGTTGATATGCAGGCTGCCACGTTGGGCGTGCCGTTGGGCAATGCCATTGGGCCTACTGAATTAGACATTGAAAACGTAGAAGTAACGCCTGGCGCAGCTTCTGCGCTGTATGGCATGAATGCTATTAACGGCATGGCAAATTTGCTTACCAAAAGTCCTTTTAAATACCAGGGCATCAGCGTGTATCAGCGTACGGGCATTAATCATGTAGATGGCATTGATGCGTCGCCCAGCATTCTTACCGAATCGGCTGTTCGTTTTGCCAAAGCCTGGAACAACAAATGGGCGTTTAAATTGAATGCGAGTTACATGCAGGGAACCGATTGGCGAAGCAATACAAGACTGGATCAAAATCCTAATAATTTACCTAGCGCCAACCCTAAATTTCCTTCTTTAAACGGCGATAACAATGCCGCTTATGATGGCTGGAATAAATATGGTGATGATGCGCTGGCGGGCAGCAATTTATCCTCTATCGGTGGCTTAACTATAGATGGGAAAGGGAACCAAACATTACGCGTGGTAAGAACCGGCTATTGGGAAACCGATTTGGTTGACCCGAAAGTAAAGAACGCAAAGTTTGACGCTTCCTTGCATTACAAACCAACAGAAAGCACCGAAGTACAGTATGGCTACCGGGTAGGGGAGATGGATGGCGTGTTTCAACGCGGTAACAAAGTTGCTTTGCATGGTGTGGTGGTGCAAAATCATAAATTAGAATTTAAGGGAAGCAACTTTTTAATACGAGGTTATGTGTCAATTGAAAACACAGGGCATTCTTACAATTTAAAACCGCTTGCTGATAATTTGGATTTGCGAAGCGGTGGAAGCAGCAGTGTATGGACTGCCAAATATAAAGCTGCTTTGCAGCAATATGCCAGTAACAATGGAGGCTTAACTTCGGCAAATTTAGCGGCTGCCAACGCGTATGCACGGCAGCAGGCCGATGCGGGGCGCGCAGAACCGGGCACAGCTTATTTTAATGCTTTGAAAGATAGCATCATTGGTATCAACAATTGGGATATCCAATCCAAACAAATTCCCAATGCGCCTCCAACCGGCGGTGCTGCTTTGTGGCAGAGAAGTCGCATGTATCATGTAGAAGGTCAATGGGATATTACCAACGCTATTAAAATCATGAATGTGTTGGTGGGTGCCGATGCACGCGTTTACCAGGTGATTCCGGATGGTAACAATTTTGTTGATTTTTCCCGTCCGTTAAATCAACGAAACAAAATTGATTCTTCTACCGGCAATTTCGGGCATTATGTGTACTACAAAAAGTTTGGCGGTTTTGTGCAAGCTTCCAAAACCTTTTTCGATGAAAAACTAAAGCTTTGGGCATCTCTTCGGGGTGATTACAATCCGTACTTTACGGCGAAATTTACACCGCGTGTTTCAGCAGTTTATACCGTTGCTAAAAGGCATAATTTCCGGGCTACGTTTCAACAGGGATACCGTTTTCCATCTTTGTTTGAAGCCTTATCTTTTGTAAACAACGGAAGGGTTCGCCGCGTTGGCAGCTTACCTTTTATTAATGAAGGTTTGGGTTACTTGGATAATAGCTATTCTCAGGCTTCGGTTATTAAATTCAACTCTGTAGTATCTGCTGCAGGTAATACCGATTCGGCCGCACTGGCAAACCGTTCTCTTTTGCAAAAAGCTGATTTGCCTGATGCCCGCCCCGAAAAAATTACTTCATTTGAAGTGGGTTATAAAAGTGTTTTGTTCAATAACAAACTGGTGATTGATATTGACGCTTATACCAACACTTACAATGGATTTTTAGGACAGGTGCAGGTGTATGTTCCTCATAGTGAAACGGTTGGCTCAGATGCGGCTGTTTTAGCAATGCTGGATAGAAACAGAGACCCTGCTGCTGCACAGTCTGCTACTTCTTCATCGCCTGCCACAGCCGCCAGCGGAGGACAGGATAGATACCGCGTTTATACCAATGCGAAAAACAATTACGTGAATTATGGCTCTTCTATCGGCATCAATTATAACTTTTACAAATCGTATGTGATTGCCGGTAATGCCAGCTTTAATAAGCTCAAATCGCAAAACCCCAACGATATTTTTGTAACAGGCTTTAACACACCCGAATGGGCAACCAACTTATCGTTTGGCAATCGTGCGGTTGCAAAAAATATAGGTTACAATGTGGTTTGGCGCTGGCAAAATTCGTTTAACTGGCAAAGTCCTTTGGTGAATGGAAACATAGCTGCTTATTCAACTTTTGATGCGCAGGTAACATTTAAAGCACCCAAAATCAATACGGTATTCAAAGCCGGTGGCTCTGATATTTTGAATCATCGCTACATTCAGTATGCGGGTGGTCCAACCATTGGTGCGATGTATTATTTAGCCATCACATACGATTTGGGGTTTAATAAATAAATCTATCAATAAAATTAAGGCAAAAACAAAAGCCTTTTTTCTTTCATATCGTTGGAGTAAGACCTATAAGGTTTAGCAAATCTTATAGGTCTTAGGCTAAAACACCTGCTACACAACCATTCATTATCGTTGCTTTTCATCAGCAATCATAAATCACAAATCCAAAATGGCATCTTATAAAGCGTGTTGCTATATTTGCTTCAATGCTTTCTAAGAAAACAAAATATGCCATCAATGCACTGCGCTATCTTGCCAAGCAGGATGCAAAAGCGCCCATTCAAATCAGCAAGATTGCTGAGAACGAACGCATTCCACGCAAGTTTTTAGAAGCCATTTTGCTTGACCTTCGCAATGCCGGAATTTTGGGCAGTCGCAAAGGAAAAATGGGCGGCTATTTTTTGCAACGAAGTGCCGATGACATTAACATTGCCGAAGTGGTGCGCTTGTTTGAAGGTGCCATTGCCTTGCTGCCTTGTGTGGCGCATAAATACTATCAGCGATGCGAAGAATGTACCGATGAAACTACCTGCGGCATCAGAAGAGTGTTTGCACACATTCGCAACGAAACGGTGGCCATGCTGAAAGATGCAACCTTAAGTAAAATTGTGCAGCAGGAAAAAGAGCTGGAAGCAGAGCAACAAAAAATTGGGGCAAAACCAAACTCATAATTGTACAACACAAGAGTCGTCTGGTTTGTTTTTGTAAGGAATCTTTCTTACTAAAGAATAGCGAATGGGTTAATCTGTTTGTCTTCTTTAAACATATCTCAATTCATACATCTTAATCACTACATTTGCGCCGCAAATTTTTTATACCACATGCATATATCTTCTTTATTAAATCGTTTTGCCGAACCTGAAACTTTAAAGATGGCAAAACTGGGGCGTGAACTTCGCGCCAAAGGAATTGATGTTATTGATTTGAGTTTGGGCGAGCCCGATTTTGATACGCCGCAACACATTAAAGACGCTGCCGTAAAAGCCATTGCTGATAACTGGAGCCACTACACACCTGTGGCTGGCTATACTGATTTACGCGAAGCGGTTTGCTTTAAATTGAAGCGTGATAACAACCTCGATTATAAACCTGAAAATATCATCGCTTCAACCGGTGCCAAGCAAAGTTTGTCGAATGTTATTTTAGCTTTGGTTGACGACGATGATGAAGTAATTATTCCAACGCCGTATTGGGTAACCTACAGCGAACTGGTAAAAATTGCACGCGGTAAAGTGGTAGAAATTCGCACCACAACGGATAGCGGTTTTAAAATTACGCCGCAACAACTGGAAGAGGCAATTACGGCAAAAACAAAAGTGTTCTTGTTTTCATCGCCCTGCAACCCAAGCGGTGCTGTGTATAGCAAAGAAGAATTGGAAGCTTTGAAAGATGTGTTTTTAAAACATCCCGATATTACCATCCTGGCGGATGAAATTTATGAATACATCAACTTTGTTGGGGCGCATGAAAGCATTGCGCAGTTTTCTGAACTGAAAGACAGAGTGGTTGTAATTAACGGCTTGAGCAAAGGCTTTGCCATGACGGGCTGGCGTTTGGGTTATATCGCTGCCAACACTGATATTGTAAAAGCCTGCGAAAAGTTGCAAGGTCAGTTTACAAGTGCAACCTGTTCCATCACACAGAAAGCGGCTGTAGTTGCATTAACCACCGATTTACGACCCAGTATGGAAATGGTGGAAGAGTTTACCCGCCGCCGCAAACGTGTGCTGGAAATACTAAAAGAAGTGCCCGGTATTGAATGCTTTGAGCCGGAAGGCGCATTTTATATTTTCCCCGATGTATCATCCTACTATGGAAAAAGCGACGGCGAAAATACCATCAGCAACGCTGCCGATTTCAGCATGTATTTGCTCAATACAGCACATGTTTCTTCTGTGATGGGAGATGCGTTTGGCGAGCCGAAATGTGTGCGTTTCTCATTTGCCAACAGTATGCAAAACATCGAAAAAGGTTGGGCAAGAATTAAAGAAGCACTCTCCAGATTGAAGTAAAAATAAATTCATCAAAAAGCCCGCTGTTACTGCAACAGCGGGCTTTTGTTTTTGCGCAAATTATGGCTTAATAATAATATCGTTTGATGGCAATGTACCCATTGCTAAGCGTTGCCTGATCCATAGTCAATCGTTTCTTATTGTCGAATGTATAAACATGGGTAGCGCTTTGCGTTTCGCCAGCTAAAGTTCCTGTAACAATATCTGGCAAATATTTTTGAGGAAGCCGAACATTCAATCCAATATTCAGATTGTTGATGATCTGGTTTGTATATGTTGATGTGACAACGGTAGGATTTCCCGGATCTGATACATTGTTGTCAACTTCTTTTATAATATCGTTGTAACTATCATAAGCGTAGGTGTCAAACTCTCTTAATGACGAACCATCGGCGGAAGAATAATCATAGGTGTTGAGTTGAACCAATTGTTTACCGGCATTGTAAATATATTTTTCGGTTGAACTATCACCTTCGTTATTGTATTGAAAGGTACTATCAAGATAAGAAAAGCTATTCAGGTATAATAGTTCATGAACCTGTACCTTGCCACTGTCGTATTGATCCAAAGTGATGGTATTGTCATTTTGGTAGTGATAAAGAAGTTGTAAACCGTATGTCGAATCAAGTTCAGTAAGACTTAACAATCTTCCCTTGTTGTCATAAGTCAATCCAAATGAATCTTTCAGGTGTTGGTCGGGTGCGCTTGTTGAATAATAATCTTCGGTATAGGTTTTTACAAGCATCGAGTTGCTGTTGTTCGATGTGCTGTCGCCCGCGCCATTCACATAATCCGGCAAATCCTTTTGGCAGGAACAAAAAATAAGGGCAAAAACAAAAACGAAAATAAGTAAGACAGTTGGCTTCATACAATAAAGTTGATTGTAAAAGTAGAGTTTGGTTTGAACTGGAAATGAGCAGTTTTAAAGTCAGATAATCGGTTGTAAAAGTTTCATTTTTGAAATGAAACTTATCAAATATACAACCCTTATGTACAAGCGCAATATTTCTTTTATATAAAAGAAAAGAGCTTCCTGCACCCTTTTCTTTTTTGAAAAAACAAATTTAATTTTTATTAGTTGCGGTTCTTTCTTCAATACAACAACAAAACAAGAGAAGGACTTTTAGTTATGTTCAATTTATTTTATATAAATTATTGGTAATCAATTACTTTATAAGACTAATTCAAATCATTTTGCAACCGAGTAAACAACCAATATTCACAACAAAATTTTCACATTTTTTCTTTTCTTCTCTGCTAAAAAAATTGGTATATTTGGGTACAATTTAAGGCTATGGAAAAATCACAATCAATCGTTCACATCGCAAAAGCTCTTTGCGACTTTCATTCTAAAATGGGCAAGATTGGCAAAGATGCTACCAACCCATTTTTCAACAGCAAATATGCTACGCTGAGTAACATTCTGGAGGCGATAAAAACGCCTTTGATAGAAAGCGGTTTGTCGTTCACTCAGTTTCCCACAGGGCAGAATGGTTTAACTACGGTTCTCATGCACACAGAAAGCGGCGAGTACATGCAAACCGATTATTTCATGAATCCAAGCAAAAGCGATCCGCAGGCACAGGGCAGTGTTATTAGTTACATGCGTCGGTATGCTTTGGCGGCTGTGTTAGGCTTAAACATTGACGATGATGATGACGCCAATGCAGCTACACATGGTTCTTCTACGCTTGCCGAAACAGCCAACGGTAAAACGGCAACTGCCGATAAGCCCTGGCTGAATCAGGATTCAAAAGTGTACGAAAAAATTGTTGACCGTTTAAAGAAGAAAACAACCAGCATTGAGCAAATTGCACAGCATTTTCGCCTGAGCAAACAGGTACGTGCATCGTTGCAAACCATTGTAAACAGCGTGGCTTATTCTGATAACTAAGGGTATTGTTTCTACAGATAGGATAAGTGAATCCCGGCATACATGCACGGGATTTTTTTTATTTGAATGATTAAAAAAAGTGCAAAAACAAAAGGTGCCTGTAAGTTTGTTACAGGCACCTTTTGTTTTTGTAGAAAAATATATTTTACTTCAAAGAAACTCGTACTGCTTTTACTTCTGCTGGAGAAACAGCGCCTGATTTGTTGCCCCAACTGCTGCGAATGTAAGTGAGTACTTTTGCAAGTTCCTCATCTTTCAATGCCGATTGTGGCGGCATATTGTTGTTGTAATAATTGCCATCAATCGGCACTTTTTCTTCACCACTGCCGCGCAAAACCCAAGTGATTAAGGTTTTAGCGTCGCCATTTACATAAGACGTTTTAATCAATGGTGGATTGAGTTTAGGAACGCCTTTTCCATCCTGCTGATGACAGGCAAGGCAATACTTTATATATACATCTTTGCCGGTTGATGAAGTGGATTTTGCTTGCGAAAAGGCGCAAACGCTCATCAAAAAAAAGGGCAAAAACAAACTTAGGTATTTCATAAAAAATAGAGAGAATTTACTTTTTATAAGAAATGCGATACACGTTTCCGCCCGCGTCATCGGTTACATACAAGGAGCCATCAGGCGCTTGCGCCAACCCGCAGGGACGATGCTTTGCGCTGCCCGGTTGCATAAATTCTGCACCACCGGCGAAGCCATCAGCAAATACTTCCCAATCGCCGCTGGGCTTACCATTTTTAAAAGGCACAAACGCAACGAGATAACCTTTTTGCGGTTCGGGCGCACGGTTCCACGAGCCATGAAATGCAATGAAGGCGCCGTTTTTATATTTTTCGGGAAACTGATTGCCGGTATAAAATAACAAACCATCCGGCGCCATGTGCCCCGGAAAAGCGTCAACAGGATTCAGGTACTTGCTATCTGCTTCTTTTTTGCCATCGCCGCCATATTCGGGGCACACAAATTTCTTTTTTTGAATCCAATCATAATACATGTAAGGCCATCCTGCATTATCGCCCTGGTGCAGTTCATACATGCACTCGGCAGGCAACTCAGCACTTTGTTTTAATGTATAAAATTCAGGAAAGGTTTCGCCTAAATTATCGCGCCCGTGCTGCATTACAAACAAAGTATTGGTAGTGTTATTCCAATCCAGTCCAACTACATTGCGCAAACCGGACGTATAGCGAACGCCATCGCCATACGTTTGGTTTAATTTATCGGCTTTAAATTTCCAGATAGCGCCCGTTGAATCGAGCAATGGGCAAGGCATTTGTCCTTTCTTTTCATTGCCGCGTTCTGCGCAAACGTTAGAAGGTGCACCAATGTTTACATACAAATTTCCATCGTTATCTAAAGCCAGAGATTTGGAACTGTGATGATGCCGGTTAATCAATCCGGTTATAATTTTTTCGGGCGATGCACCATTGGCAACTTTGCCGTTGGCATCTAATTTATAACGATACACATCGTTGTCGGATGAAGCATACAAATAACCATTCCTTATCAAAATTCCAGTGCCACCGTAATCACCAAAGCCAGTGGTAGTTTCCGCTTTGCCATCTTTGTCCGGATGAATAAATACGATGCCTTTACCGTTTACATTTCCATCTAATTTTATATACAAATCACCTTCCGGTGTAACGGCTATGTGCCGCGCTGTACCTAAGTTTGAGGCAACTACCATTGCTGAAAAACCAGAAGGCAATTTCAATCCTGCGTTGCCGGCATCGGCTTCAACTGCGTTTGTTTTTTTAATTAAAGAATCGTTGTTGCCTCCGGCAAACGAAGCCTTCATACAGATAACAGACAGCGATAAAAGCAAGATTTTTGTTTTGATGAATTTCATAATTAGCAATTATTAAAAATGAATGTTTATTGATGCGCAAAAATAGTTTCGCTATATTCTATCAAAGCATCTACCAATTTTGTGTTTTCTTCTTCAGTGCCGATGGTGATGCGAAGGCAATCATCGCACAACAACACGTTGCTGCGGTCTCTCACCACAATACCTTTCGACAATAAAAACTGATACGCTTTTTTCGCGCCGTTTGTTTTTACCAATAAAAAATTGGCATCGGAAGGATATACTTTTTCAACGAGGGGCAAGCTTTCCAACACTTCTTTCAACGCATCGCGCATACTCACTAATTCATAAATCATATCATTTACCTGATCTACGTTCTGCAATGCCTGTAAAGCCAGTTGCTGGGTAGCTTCGCTTATATTGTAAGGCGGTTTTACTTTATTCATCACACCAATAATTTCGGGCGAAGCAAAAGCCAATCCCAATCGCAAACCTGCCAAACCCCAGGCTTTGCTAAAAGTTTGCAGCACCACCAAATTTGGGTACTCATTCAATTCCTGGATGAAAGATTTGTGTTTTGAAAAATTGATGTAAGCCTCATCAATTACCACCAAGCCATTAAAATTATTGAGTATGGTTTCGATGTCTTCGCGCTGCATTGAATTGCCGGTTGGATTGTTGGGCGAACAGATCCAGATGATTTTGGTGTGATCGTCAACCAATGTTTCCAGATGCACGAGATCGAGTTGAAAACCAGGAAGCAATGGCGCTCTGCGAATAGCAATATCATTAATGTTGGCGCTTACTTCATACATACCGTATGTAGGCGGACAAATAATAATGTTGTCTTTTGCCGGCGTACAAAAGCAGCGAAACAAAACATCAATACATTCATCGCTGCCATTGCCTAAAAAAATATGGTTCTGAGCAATGTTTTTGATTTTGCTGATCTCTTCTTTCAACCGATGCTGGTAAGGATCGGGATACCGATTGTACCACTTCGTGAGCGGCGAGCCCAAACTGTTTTCGTTGGCATCTAAACTTACTTGTGCCACACCCTTAAATTCGTCGCGTGCCGAAGAATAAGGAGTGAGATTGCGAATGTTATCGCGCAATAATTTTTGAACACTAAAATTCATGGCGTGAAGATAAAGGATGAGCAACGAAAGGGTTGTTAAACGATAAGCAAATTGCAGTTTTTGTAGGTTTGGTTTTGCTCATTTTTTTATTTTTTATTTCTTTTATCTTGTTTCTTGATTTAAGCTAATTTTTTCATTTCAAAACGATTGGTTTTCTTTTCGTTCTCTTTCTTTGCAGCCAATAAATTAAAAAGCAAAAAGATTGTTTGTTTTATATTCGGTGTAATTAGATGTTGTTTACATTTGTAGCAGCTGGTTTCCATGTAGGAGTTTGTAAAAGCATCGAATCCATACAACTGTTTATAATTCTTTAGTTCTTTGCAATCACACACTTACATTTATCCTATAATTTGCAGTAAGCAACAAAACAGGTGGTAAACCATAGCAAGTTTATGAAGAAGAGAATTTTAATTATTGATGATGACATAGACATCTGCACATTATTAAGCAGATTTCTGAACAAAGAAGGCTACGAAACTGAAGTAGCCTATACCGGAAACAAAGGCATCGCTAAGTTTAAGGAAACGCACTTTGATTTGGTACTTTGCGATTATCGTTTGGGCGACAAAGAAGGCAGAGATGTGCTTGCTGAGTTAAAAACCATCAACCCGCAGGCAATTGTATTAATCATCACCGGCTATTCCGATATTAAAACGGCAGTTGAAGTGATAAAACTGGGCGCTTATGATTACATCACCAAGCCCTTGATACCTGCCGAAGTGCTGAACGTGTTGGCTTCTGCATTTAAAAATCCCCACGCGCAAGTATCTCATGCAGCAACTGCGCAGGTTGCGTCGGTTGCAAGCAAAGAGTCTGCTTCCAATTCAAAAAAGCTGCAATTCAAAACCAATGGTGAATTTCTCATTGGCCAGTCTGAATCAACGCAGGAATTGTATGGCCAGATAGAAATCATCGCACCTACCAATTACAGCATTATTTTGTATGGCGAAAGCGGAACCGGCAAGGAAGTAATTGCTAAAACCATTCATCAATACAGCGAAAGAAAAAACAGACCTTTCATTGCTATGGACTGCGGAACGCTATCGAAAGAATTGGCTGGCAGTGAAATGTTTGGGCATGTGAAGGGTGCGTTTACCGGCGCATTATCTGATAAAGAAGGTCATTTTGAAATGGCAAATGGCGGTACTTTGTTTTTAGATGAAGTTGCGAATTTGTCGTTAGACATTCAGGCTACTTTGCTCCGCGTAATTCAGGAACGCAAGTTTAAACGTGTAGGCGGAACGAAAGAAATGGAAATTGACATTCGTATTATTGTGGCTTCCAACGAAAACCTGCAGGAAGCCTATCACAAAGGAAAATTCCGTGAAGATTTGTATCATCGTTTTAACGAATTTTCCATCAACCTTCCACCGTTGCGTCAACGCAAAAGTGATATTCCTCTATTTGCTCAATTCTTTTTAGAAAAAACAAATGGTGAGCTGAACAAAAACATACAAGGCTTTGAGGATGATGTGATGAGTATGTTTTTACATTACGCATGGCCAGGCAATTTGCGTGAGTTTCGCAACGTGGTGCGCAGAGCTGTGTTGCTGACAACGGGAAATAAAATATCTGCCAAAACATTGCCTTGGGAAATTACCAACACCAACATTTTTACAAAGTCATCACACGAGGCAACTCAAACGCAACCTGCGTTTGCAGGTTCTGCTACCGGTTCGGTAAAAGAAATTGATTTGAAAGATGCGGCTGCCAAAGCTGAGTATGAAACCATTATGAACTTATTGAAAGAAGTGAATAACAACAAATCAAAAGCGGCGGAGATTTTAAAAATTGATCGTAAAACCTTGTACAATAAAATTAAAAGCTACGAAGAATCAAAAGAGATGAATACATAAATAATTACCTTTCTTGTTTTAAAAAAAGCTGCTTTTACTGGCAGCTTTTTTTACGGAAATAATTTTTATAAAAATATGGCAAAAACAAAAAGGCTCGTTGCTACATCAGCAACGAGCCTTTTTGCTTCAATTACAATATGCGTTTAAAACTTACTTTTTTTAGCGTTGGTAGTAGGACATTTATACGAATTTAAGTTGAAAGAAACACCAACCTGTGCAATGGCATACGCGTCTTTTTGCAGGCTGTTGCCACGCTGCCTGCCTTTAATGCCAATGCGGTCGCCTGTTTCATAGCTTCTGTCGGATAACAAATATGCAGGATTGATTTGCCCGTCAACGCCAACTACCGAAGTCGTTCCGGCGTAATAAAACGGCTGATCTCCAACGTACGTAGTGCTTACATCATCCAAATAATCGGTTGTAGTAAAACGATAACCGACTTCAAAAAATGCGTTGGTATTTTCATTCAATCCAAACTTAAAACCTACTGCCAGCGGAAAGCAGGCGGCTACAGTTCCGTAAGGCTTGCGGTCGGGATACAGTGTGCTGCCTTGCCCTTCGGTTCCTAATGGGCGAAGGAAATATTTAGTGCCATGTAAATAAGCATAAGGATCGTAAGAAAAAGCACCGATGCCTATAGAAACGTAAGGCGTAAAATTATAACCTTCCACACCCGGGCGATAATGAAAAAAATTAAACTGTCCATTCAATGAAACTTCCCAAACATTGGTATTGAAACTCAAGTTGCGGCGGCGTTGCGTTTCGTTTTTACTGTACATATCTGAATAGCCGAGAAAGGCGTAATTGCCTGCCAGCTTCAAACCGATATAATCATTAAACTGTTTCATGTAAAACGCTCCGGCTGAAAACTTGGGGCGGTTCAAAGCTGCACGCGTGTTTAAATCACCAAAATAATGTGCGGCACCAACGGCCAATCCAAACTCGCCGGTGCGTTGCTCGCCACCATAAAAATTTTGTGCCTTGGCATTGATGGCAAAAATGGACAAAACAAAAAGTGGAAGAATGTATTTCCTCATACAAATACAAAATAGCTGATGTTTCATAAACGAATGTTTTGGTGGTTTCTTGTGTGGATGGTTGGTTTAATTTCTTTTGTCTAAACCCCAGGCGAGTTTGGTGCGGAGCATGGAAAGAAAACTATTTTCATTTAAACGAATAAGGCTGATGGTAAAATTTTCTTTTTTCACCGCTAACTGAATGTTCTTACTCACAATTTCCTTGCGGGCATCTAGAGTACAAATAAACTCTTCTGTTCTGCCTTCTACTTCAAACGAAACAATGTTACTGTCGGGCACAATAATCGGGCGAATGTTTAAATTGTGCGGAGCCACCGGGGTTATGCAAAACGAACTGGAATCGGGAAAAACAATCGGTCCGTTACAACTCATGTTGTAACCCGTTGAGCCGGTAGGTGTAGAAACCACCAAACCATCTGCCCAGTAACTGTTTAAGAATTCACCGTTCAGATAGGTATGAATTTTAATCATGGGCGAAGTATCGCGTTTGTGAATACCAAACTCATTCAGGGCATAAGGTGCACTTCCAAAGAGAGGAAGATCGGCATCCAAATGAATTAAAATTCGTTTATCAATAACAAATGTTCCGTTCACGAGAGAATCAACGGCAATGGTCAATTCATCTTTACCGATGCCAGCTAAAAATCCCAATCTGCCAAAGTTGATACCCAGAATAGGAATGTTTTTATTGCCGATAATGGTAACCGCATCGAGAATGGTACCATCTCCGCCAAGACTGATTAAGCAATCTGTATTAGCATCCAGCTGATTGGCAAATACCTGTATATTTTGTATTGCCGACATTGCATCCCAATAGCGCTGCGCCAGCGAAGCCGACACC
Organism: uncultured Chitinophagaceae bacterium; assembly: GCA_963790435.1. Lineage (GTDB taxonomy): Bacteria > Bacteroidota > Bacteroidia > Chitinophagales > Chitinophagaceae > Ilyomonas. The sequence goes on along the minus strand of CAWBOI010000001.1, from coordinate 970,878 downwards.
ACAATATAAACGCCGTGCCGGTGTAGTTCGTTTATTAAAGTCAATAAGGTTGTAAGCTGCCTGTCGTCAAGCCCACGGCTATAAATAGCTACTTTCATTTCGTTTGTTTTTAGTTCTTGGTTGCGTTTGCTTCTCTATCAAAAATAATTTCCGGCACCATTAAAAATCTCCTTTTGAATGAAGATATAGATTGTGATCGCCCAACTGGTTAAAACTATATTCCAGTCTTAAAACAATATCGTAGATGGTTACAATATCCAAACCAACTCCGTAAGTGGTAATGAGTTTGTTATTAAACCGGCCGGGCAAAGCTGCATTGTCATATACATAAGCTGCGTTTCCATACCCTTTAAAAAAGAACCTCACAGGTATTTCATCCAGCTTATTTATGTGTACCGGATTTTTGATTTTGTAAGAAAAAATCTGCTGCCGCAAGGTAGCCCGATTAATGGTTGCAGCAACACCATCAATTACATAATATTCCAAACCTTGTACAAAAAAATCACCAGTATAATTTACAATTTGCTTATTAAAAAACGACTGCTTAAAAGGCAGACTTAACAAGCCTGCCGATTGCAATTGTAAGCTTGTTTTTGGGTTAAGAGGAATGGTATATTTCGCATGATAAGCAGCTTGCCAAAGGTTCATAATTCCACCCAACCCTTTTTTTATAAACGATGCATCGGCAACAAAACCTTTGGTTGGATATACAATGTTATCGGCATCGGAATACTGCATTGTATAACTTATCTGCGGATAAGTAATGTGCGTTCTGCTGTAAGGAAAATAAGCCGGATTGAGATGCAAAATGGTATCGTTTAATTTTTCATCAACCATCCTGAAAGTAAAGCTGTGCTTTGTTTTAATGGCAGGACGATACAGGTAAGAAACCTCGGCGCGGAGCTGCTGACGTAAAAAGTAATTGCCATCATAAAACAGTTGCTTGTTATCGGCTGACGTTGCATAATTCAACTCGCGCTGGTTTAAATAAGAAAGGGCAAACGAAATTCCATGATGCAATTTCTTATCAATAAACGGCACTTCATACCGCGCAGCAATCTGATGGTTGTAGCCATCAATCAGCCACAAATACGCATTGTCGTTTCGCCCGCTTACATTGTTTTGTATGATCTTTAAACCGTAATTCACACGCTGAAAGCTATGGTGTTCCTCTGTCCACCATTGATTGAAATTTCTATCTACCAAAATAAAGTACGGTATGGGTAAAAAGTACCAGCGTTCCGTTACTTTTATGTTTACATCAAGTTTGTTTTCGTCACTATTTTGGGTGCTCACATCAACCGTTAAAAACAAAGAGGTATTAAGGACTTGCTGTTTGGCTAAAATTAATTTTTGTCCAAGATTTTCTTTCGAAACGGTATCGCCTTTTGCAAACGGCAACTCACGAAGAATGATGTAATTTTTTGTTTTGTTATTTCCGGTAACCGTAATGTTATTAACGATGATAAATCGTGATGATTGAGATTGATGAAGCGTATCCTGTGCACAAACAGAAAGGGTAGATCCGAAAAAGAAAACTATTACAATCCATTTCATTCCTATCAATTACTCGTAAGCAAGGGGGCGAGCAAAGATAGAGGTTGAAGAAAGAAATGAAATCGTGCGGTTATCAATTAACAAACACCTTTTGTTTTTGTGGGAAAATGATTGTTTTGCAATTATCCTTTATTAATAAACTCTGCAATTTCAGCAGGCGTCAAAACCGCATCAACAGCACCTTTTTCAATGGCTTGTCGCGGCATATAATCAACATCGGCAGTAGCAGGTTGTTGGGCAATGGTAAAGCCGCCACAATGTTTTATTTTCAGCAAACCATTTACGCCATCAGCGTTAGCGCCGGATAACAAAATGCCTACCGCTCTTTTTTCGTAAGCTTCTGCTATCGTTTCCATGCAAACATCAATGCTGGGACGGCTAAAATTTATTTTTTCTGAAACGTCTAATGAAAAAGTACCATCGCGTTCAATCAGCAAATGATAATCTGCCGGAGCAATGTAAACGCTTCCTGCTTTAATGATTTCTTTTTCTTCAGCTTCTTTTATTTGCAGGGAAGAGTGAACGGAAAAGATGTCGGGCAGTGTAGAATCCCATGAGTTTTTGCGATGTAAAACCACTACGATTGCCTTTTTTCCCAACGGTTGTAATTTGGGTAAAACAGAAAGCAAAACACTAAGGCTGCCGCTGGAGCCGCCTATCACAAACAGTTTATCTAAACTATTTTTCTCCATATTTTTTCTTTGCTGTCAATCTGCTTAAAATGCCTCGCAACATGGGTAAACCGAAGCGTTTCTTTTGTACCCAAAGCTAAGAAACCTAATTTTTCCAAACTATTATCGAATAAATTGATGACAACATCCTGCAATTCCTTATTGAAATAAATCAAAACATTTCTACACAAAATCAACTGAAACTCGTTGAACGAACCATCGGAAACGAGATTGTGCATGGCAAACACCATTTTACTTTTCAAATCATCGTTAAGCCTTGCACGGTCATAAGTAACCGAATAGTAATTGCTGAATGCCCGCGTACCACCGGCCTGAATGTAATTTTCCGAATACAGCTTCATGTTGTTCAACGGGAAGATTCCCTGTCGCGCTTTTTCCAGCACTTCGCCGTTTATATCAGTAGCATACAGTAACGATTTGTGAAGCAAATTCATCTCTTTTAGCAAGATCGCCATCGAATATACTTCTTCGCCTGAGGCACAGCCTGCGTGCCAGATGCGGATGTACGGATACGTTGCTAATTGCGGTAAAACCTGGTTGCGCAAAGCCTGGTAAAAAGACGGATCGCGAAACATCTCGGTTACGTTTACGCTGATAGCTTCGACAAAACGGGTAAGATAAGCGGCATCGGTACGCAAACGATACCGCAATTCGGCAAATGATGGAAACCTGTCTATAGCAAACAAGCGGTTGATGCGCCGCTTTACCGATGCACGCGAATAATTGGTAAAATCGAACCCGTACAGTTCCAGTGCATCGGTAAGCAACTGCTCTATCTGCTCATCCGTAATGATATTTTCGTCAGTAAAAATTTGTTTCTTTTCCATGGTTCGTTCCTCCCTCTTCGCATTGTCGTTCCTCTCAAAAAATCAGTTATCAATCGCTTACACTCTTTCCTGCCATCGTGTTAAACAAGTTTAAAACCAAAATACTACAGAACGGGATAAAATTGGTTTCCTACTTTTGCGCGCTGAAAAAGTTGAGCCACAAAGAGAAGAAGCCTGCCTACCGGCAGGCAGGTTCGTGAACCTTTGTGTCCTTCATGTCTTTGTGGTTCAAATAACTCTTTTCAAAAATGCTGCAAAAACAAACGCAGCAACATCGTACATCACACTTCTAACATCATACATTATTATGTCTCTTCAAGCTGGAATTGTAGGTTTACCCAATGTAGGAAAATCAACTTTATTTAATGCCTTAAGCAATGCCAAAGCGCAGGCCGCCAACTTTCCGTTTTGTACCATCGAGCCAAATGTTGGCGTAATTACGGTTCCGGATGAGCGCCTCATTCAATTGGAAAAATTAGTAAAACCAAACCGTGTAGTGCCCACTACCGTTGAGATTGTTGACATTGCAGGTTTGGTAAAAGGCGCCAGCAAAGGTGAAGGTTTGGGCAACCAGTTTCTTGGTAACATCCGCAGTACAGATGCTATCATTCATGTGCTTCGCTGCTTTGATGATGACAACGTGATTCATGTGGATGGCAGCGTAAACCCGGTTCGCGACAAAGAAATTATTGATACCGAACTGCAGTTGAAAGATTTGGATAGTGTTGAAAAAAAAGTATCGCGAAGCGAAAAAACCGCCCGCACCGGCGGCGATAAAGAAGCGTTGCGTGGTTTGGAAATGTTGCAAGGGTTACAACAACATTTAGAGCAGGGGAAAAATGCGCGCAGCTTTATAGTTTCTGCAGAAGACAAAGCCAAGTTTATAGATGATTTGTTTCTGTTGACTGCAAAGCCAGTGTTGTATGTGTGCAATGTGGATGAAAAATCGGTGATAGCCGGAAACAAACACACAGCCGCCATTGCTGAAGCTATTAAAGGCGAAGGAGCAGAAATACTATTCATCAGCGCAGCTATTGAAAGTGAAATTGCAACGATGGACAGCTTTGAAGACCGGCAGATGTTTTTGGAAGATATGGGCTTGCACGAAAGTGGTGTGGCAAGGTTGATTCAATCAACGTATTCATTGCTGCACCTGGCTACTTATTTTACGGCCGGTGTACAGGAAGTACGTGCCTGGACGATAACAAAAGGAATGATAGCGCCACAAGCTGCCGGCGTGATTCATACCGATTTTGAAAAAGGCTTTATTCGTGCGGAAGTAATCAAATATTCAGATTTTATAAAATTGGGTTCGGAAGCAGCTTGCCGGGATGCAGGCAAACTTGCTGTGCAGGGAAAAGATTATGTGGTGGAAGATGGCGATATTATGCACTTCCGGTTTAATGTGTAAAGTTTGTTTTTGCCCATTTTTTTACCGAAGAGAAGGGACGAAAATGAGGCTGCTCAGAGATTTTTATTACTCTGCGTAAACTCATACAACTCATTTCTCTGCGGTAACATTTCTTATACAAAATGATACAGCTACAGCAAAACGTTTCTCTCAAACCATTCAACACGTTTGGAATTGATGTAATTACAAAACAGTTTGCTGCTTTTGCTTCTGTTGATGAATTGAAAGAAGTAATTGAAAACATCCAACCCAACGAAAGTCTTTTTGTGCTCGGTGGTGGAAGCAATATATTATTTACCCAAAATTTTGATGGTATTGTTATCAAAAACAAACTTCATGGCATTCGTCTTTTGCGGGAAGAGGAAGAGCATTTTTATGTTCAGGCTGCAGCTGGAGAAAACTGGCATCAGCTGGTGATGTATTGTGTAGCCAACAACTATGCAGGCATGGAAAATTTAAGTTTGATTCCGGGCAATGTAGGCGCAAGCCCAATGCAGAATATTGGCGCGTATGGCGTGGAATTGAAAGATGTGTTTCACGAATTGGAAGCTTATGATATAAAAGAAAAATCAATTGTAACTTTTACAAAAGAGGATTGCAGCTTTGGCTATCGTGAAAGTGTTTTCAAACGGGAATACAAAGGCAGGTTTGTGATTTTAAACGTTACATTTCGCTTGAACAAACAACCCAATTTTCATACAGAATATGGCGCGATAAAAGGAGAATTAGAGAGAATGAATGTTTCGCAATTGAGCATTGCTGCCATTTCGCAAGCGGTTATTAATATTAGAAGAAGCAAACTACCCGATCCAACCCTCATCGGCAATGCGGGTTCTTTTTTTAAAAATCCAACCATTGATAATGAGCATTTTTTTGCACTAAAAGATACATATCCAAACATGGTTGGTTTTGCAACAAATAGTGGCAAAACCAAACTGGCTGCGGGGTGGCTCATTGAACAATGCGGGTGGAAAGGCTATCGCTACGGCGATGCAGGCTGCTACGATAAACAAGCGTTGGTGTTAGTGAATTATGGCAAGGCAACAGGTAAAGAAATCTATCGTTTATCGCAGCAGATTATCGAAAGCGTACAACAAAAATTTGGTGTTACGCTGGAACGTGAAGTGAATATTTTATAGAAAACAAACGTTCATAAAACAAAAAAAGCCTAAATAAATTGTATTCGTTTTGCGACTATAACAAATGAATTATCTTGCTGCCGTTTCGGTCATCTTATTTCTTTATTTTTTTAATTTCTGGTTTTGATTATCATTCTCGTCTTTTTTGTTGCCCATTGGTATTTGTCCTTATTTACACAAACATTTTTTCTGCATCGTTATGCTGCCCATCGCGCTTTTACCATGAGTAAAGGCTGGGAGCGTTTCTTTTTTGTGTTGACATGGCTTACCCAAGGTTCTTCTTATTTAAGTGCTACGGCTTATGGCATTATGCACCGGATGCACCATGCGTTTACCGATACGGAAGATGATCCGCATTCGCCCCTGTTCGACAAGAATTTTTTTGCTATGATGTGGCGCACCAAAAATGTTTATAACGACATTTTTACCGGCAAAACCAAAGTGGAGCCTCGCTTTACTAAAAATATTCCGCGCTGGAAATCGTTTGAAGCTTTTGCACATTCTTACTATTCCCGCTTGTTATGGGTAGGTTTATATATTTGGTTTTACGCCGCTTTTGCGCCCTCAGCATGGTGGTTCTTATTGTTGCCCATTCACATTACTATGGGTCCTGTTCATGGCGTTGTAATTAACTGGTTTGCGCATAAATATGGTAGTGTAAATCATGAAACCGACAACACTTCAAAAAATCTTTTTAAAATAGACTGGCTGATGTTTGGTGAAGGCTATCACAACAACCATCATGTGTTTCCATCGCGCAGCAATTTTGCTTCTGCCAGAGGCGAGTTTGATCCCTGTTATCCAATTATTAAGTTATTGAATTATACCGGCGTTATTAAAATGACGAAGCCTGAAAAGCACGCCCCTATTGCACTTGAGGTAAAGAAGGAAAAGATGGAAATGGAAGAGGTGTAAGTTTGTTTTTGTACTAATTTATAAAAAAGAAGCATCACGTCTCAATAGGAGTGATGCTTCTTTTTTATAAATAAAAACTGTATGATTTTTTATAAATCAATCTTCATCAAACCCAATTTGTGCAGGGCAAAAAACACAGTTGTCATGTGCATACTTTGAATGATTTCACCGTTCAACACCATGTCAACAAATTCTTTCACCGTTACCAAATCAACTTCAATTTCTTCATTCTCGTCAAACGATTGCGGATGTGTAAGCTTACCGCCGGTTAATAAAAACATGTGCATCCAATTGGCGTTGGTACTTGGGTTGGGCGAGGTTCTTCCCAAATATTCAGCCTTATCAAACGTGTAGCCTGTTTCTTCCACAAATTCGCGACGCATAGCGGCTTCAAGTGTTTCGTCTTCCGCATCAATACATCCACCGGGAATTTCCATGCACACAATCTGCAATGCTTGCCGGTATTGCTTTACAAGCACCACTTCGTTGTTCTCGGTAATGCCAAGGCCCGTAACCCAATGCGGATATTCAATTACATAATACGGGTCAATAATTTTTCCGTCAGGGCGCAGACACCGGTCTTTGCGGGCGTGAAGCCACAGGTCGTTAAACAAATATTCGGATGATAAAGTTTTCCAGCGCAGTTTGTCGTCGTTTGTATGATCTACCATTGCATTCTTTCTCTTAATAATAAAATATGTTGTGTGTGATGTTTGCTGTGCCATGCGTACATGCCAAGCAAATGCCACAATGTTATTTCTTTTTTTTGTTCTGGATGATACACCGTGCGCATCCATTGTTCGTCTGATAAATCTTTAATGGCTGCGTACCAACGCTCGTGCAAAGCAAACAATAAAGTGATGGAAATGTTGATGGGTAAGGTTTTCACGTCGTTCAGCTTTGCCCATTCCGCTTCTTCATAAGGCTTAATGGTGGGATTGTTTTCTGTCAATCCCAGCTTAAAACGGATGTATGCGTTCATGTGGCTGTCGGCAATGTGATGAACGAGTTGATGTACCGTCCAGCCACCATCTCGATATGGCGTTTGCAGTTGCGCCTCATCTAAGTTTTGAACGGCTTGTTCAATATCAGAAGGCAGGTATTGAATGTCTAACAGCCACTTCTTTTTTTGCTCTTGCGAGAATGGTTGTGGCTCGTATTTACCGATGGGATAACGGAGATCTGATTGCATATTGAAGATGTAAGATGTTATTTATGGTGCAATATTAAATCTTACCTCTTACTTATTCAATTCCATCATTCTTCCCGAATGTTCTTTCCCGTTAAATGAATAAACACATCTTCCAAATTTGCCTCTTTCACTTGTTTAGGACGTTCAAACCCTGTGGCAACAAGGTTGTCAATCATCTGGTCGGGAGTGGCTAAAGCAATAATGTTTCCGGCATCAATAATCGCTACGCGGTCGCACAAAATTTCAGCTTCATCCATGTAATGTGTAGTAATAATAACAGTCGTTCCGCGTTGGCGAATGTTGCGAATCAAATCCCACAAATTTCTTCTTGCCTGCGGATCCAAGCCGGTAGTGGGTTCATCCAAAAAAATAATTTTGGGTTGGTTGATGAGCGTAACGGCAATGGAAAACCGTTGCTTTTGTCCGCCGCTCAATTCTTTATATTTGGCTTTCGCTTTATCGCGAAGATTGACTGAATCCAACACATCAGGCGGAGAAATTGTTTTATTGTACAACCCAGCAAACATGTTCAGCAATTCCACCAAATTCAGATTAGGATAATAGCCAGCCGTTTGCAATTGCACGCCAATAATTTTCTTGATTTCTTCAGGTTGTTTGTCCAAATTAAAACGGTCAACAATCACTTCACCACTTGTTTTGGTACGAAGCGTTTCAATGATTTCAAGCGTGGTACTTTTGCCTGCACCGTTGGGTCCTAACAAACCAAATATTTCGTCTTCATACACATCGAATGAGATGCCTTTCACCGCTGTAAAATCGCCGTATTTTTTTACAAGATTTTTTACCGAAATAATGGTGCTGCTCATGCGGGCAAGTTACTTCTTCAACACAAATATTTGGGTAAAATAAATAAGACCCTGCCCGTTTTGCGCAACGCCAATGCCGGTTAAATTGTAATCGCCTTCAATGTTTTTGCGATGTCCCGGGCTGTGCAGCCAGCCGTTAACTACTTCCTCTGCGGTGAGTTGCCCGTACGCCACATTTTCAGCCGCCGCATTAATAAAACCAACGCTTTTTTTGATCACATCAACGCGGTCTTCAAAGCCTTCATGACCGAACGGCGTGTTCTTATTCATCATGTCGCGGCTGTGTTGTATTGCTTGTGCAGAAGCTACATCAATCATTTTCAAAGCGCCTTTGCCAATGGATTGGCGATGTTCGTTCACCAATTCTAAAATGCGGCTGTTCATGTTGGCAAGGTCAATGCGGTTGTATGCCGTGAGCCGGCTGCGTAAATCTTTTACCTGTGCGCAAGCTGTAAAATGGCTTGTAAGAAATAGGGCAAAAACAAAAAAGAGGGTTTTATTTTTTATCATGCTGATAAGACGATGTTTGTTTTGTTCGATTAAATGAGGTAATGTTTTTTTGTTTGTGATAACATTTTGTTTTTATCACCACCAACAACCTCAACAGCTATCTTTGTTTTTATTCGTTTTTTATAACGATGAAAACATCCTTTCATTACAAATAAATTGTAAATAAAGAGCAATCATGGTGAAAGTTTTTAAGTTTGGCGGAGCCAGCGTTAATTCAACAGAACGGATACACAATACAGCCAATATCATTCAACAATATGCTGATGAAAAGTTGATGATTATTATCTCTGCCATGGGCAAAACCACCAATGCATTGGAAAAAGTTGCAGAAGCTTTCTATGATAGTAATAAAGAAGAAAGCCTACGCCTGTTTGATGTGGTAAAAGGGCAACACATTACGACTGCGAAGTATTTGCTGGTAACACAGTACAATAATTGTTTTTTACAATTGAATGATTTTTTTACCGAAGTTGAATGGTTACTGCATGATAAACCCGTTAAGCCCTTTGATTATTATTACGACCAGATTGTTTGCGTAGGTGAACTATTGAGCACTTGTATCATCAGTTATTTTTTGGCTGAGAAAAACATTGCAAACACATGGATTGATGTACGCGATACCATTCGCACCGACAATAATTTCCGCGATGCTTCCATTGATTGGACAACAACAAAAACAAAAATGGATGCTTCCATTTTGCCGATATTTCTCAATAACAACATCATCGTTACACAAGGTTTTATTAGTAGCACCGATGAAAATGAAAGTACCACACTTGGCCGCGAAGGCAGCGACTTTACAGCCGCTATTTTTGCCAACCTGTTAAATGCTGAAAGTCTTACAATCTGGAAAGATGTGGAAGGTGTGATGAATGCCGATCCGCGCCGGTTTGAAGATGCGCAACTGATAAGTGAGCTAAGCTTTGACGAAGTGATTGAAATGGCTTATTATGGTGCGCAGGTCATTCATCCGAAAACGATAAAACCTTTACAAAATAAAGGCATTCCACTGCTTGTGAAATGCTTTTTGGATGTTTCGCTTCCCGGCACAACCATTTCTAACAAAGGCACCAAACAATTGCCACCCATTATTATTATAAAAGAAAACCAGGCGCTGCTTCATTTGCATAGCCAGGATTTTTCTTTTGTTGGAGAAGCACCAATGAGTAAGTTGTACGAGATATTTGGCGAGCTAAAATTAAAACCCAACTTAATACAAACCGGAGCTATTAATGTGCAGCTTTGCATGGATGATAAAAGCGATAAAGTGAGCCAGTTGGCAGCCGCCGCTTCTGCTGTTTTTGATGTGCAGGTAGAACGTAATTTAAACCTACTTACCATCCGGCATTTTACTAGCGAAATGATTGAAAAAATGCTGCAAAACAAAACCATTGTATTGCGGCAGCAAACCAAGGAAACGGTACAGGTTTTATATCAATAAAAAATCCCGACATTGAATGCCGGGATTGCAACACCACTTTGCTTTTACCTCTTTTCTCATCCTTACATCTTTGGCAGTAATACATGATTGATAACATGTATCACACCATTGCTTTGATTTACATCCGCTATCGTAACCATTGCCTTTCCACCGTTTTCATCCCAAATCCAAATGCCACCGTTCTTGTCCATACTTGCATACAAATTATCACCTTCTACCGTCTTCAAAGTGGCTTTGCCGTTATTCTCTTTAATCATCTTTTTTAAATCATCTGAACTTACTTTTCCAGCCACAACATGATACTTTAAAATGCCTTGCAGCTTCTCTTTGTTTTCAGGTTTCAGCAGGTTATCAACTGTGCCTTTTGGAAGTTCGTTAAACGCTTCGTTGGTTGGTGCAAACACAGTGAACGGACCTGCGCTTGATAATACATCAACCAGGTCAGCAGCTTTTACAGCAGCCACTAAAGTTGTATGATCTTTCGAGTTGACAGCATTCTCTACAATGTTCTTTGTGGGATACATAGGTGCGCCGCCAACCATCTTGGTACTTTGTGCAAACGAGCTAACAGAAATACTTGCGGCAATCATTGCCAGTGCTAATAACTTCTTCATAAAATTGTTTCAATCAGTTACGGTGAATGAAGAGGTTATGGTTTTATAAAGGTTTGTTTTTGGGCAAAATTTAATAACGATGTAATTCGTTAAGAGCGCTGTAATGCAGTGGAGATAAGGCTTTCAGTGAATCAAATAAAATTTTAAATGATAATTGTAACTGTAAGATTTCATTCGTGCACAAAGAGAGAAAGAGTAAATGCGTGTTGGGAAAAAGGTGAGTAAGTATGCAGTCATTCCGTCCCCACAATACTGTGAGGGACCCTCGACACGAACTCAAACCTTCGTCGTAACTGCGATGGCTTTGTGCGGAACCTGTCTGCCGACAGGCAGGTCTGAAGATTGAATTGTTATGATGTTGAAATGAAGAAAAGATGTTTAGGGCATAGCAATCGGTTCAAATTCTTAAGAGCAGATTCCGCACAAAGCCACCTGCAAAAATGATTATAGTGCAAAACCAAACGGTGGCATTTGCGGAATGACGCGCATTGCTTTATCTGCAAAATATTTCATTAAAAAAAGTGATAAAAACAAAGAAGAGAAATTAAGGCAAGAAGCTACGAAGCTTTTCCCATCACATACAATTCTGTCATGGTTGGTGCAGGGCTGCCACCGGCTTTTTCAAGCGTAATAGCAAAGGCATCGGCTTTGGCAAAATCAAACATTTGCTGCGGCGTTTTTTTGGTGTTCATCATACCAGCGTTTACAGGCTTGCCATCCACAATTGCCCATAGTTGGTATTGCTTTCCGGCAGGTGCTTCGGGCAATGAAATATCGGCTGCATACACACGATGCGTAGTTTTATTCCAAAACAATTGCACTAAAGCTTCGGGCTTGCCGGGCACGTGTGTGAGGTTTATTTTCTGATAATTGGTATCCTGGTATAAGTTTAAATTTTGCTGCAACGTGAGAGTGCTTTGCTGCAGTTGTGTTGCCTTGGAAGTCATGTTATCGGCCACTTCATGATAATGTTTATTGGCCGAAACCAAATGCGAAATTAAGGCTGCGCAAACGATTAAAGCCAATATCGAAGCAGCCAGCAACACTCGGCTCATGATGCGCACGGGGCGTTGCATCGGAATAACTTTCGCTTCTTTTTGTTCATTAACAACGTTCATCGTGTTGTTCCCTTTTACACTCATCTCTTCTGTTGGCAATGAACGTAACGTTTCGAACAAACTTTTTTTTACTTCTGGTGAAGGTGCATCTGTTGCAGTCGCTTCATTGCTTATTTGTAAGAGCGATTGCTCAATGTCGTCTATCTCTTTTTTTATTTCGGGAAACATTTCAGAAAGACGCGCAACTTTTATGTTGTCTTCTTCCGAAAGCATACCCAGAACATAAAGTTCAAGATCACCGGACGATATGATGCAACTTATATCCAAAGTGTTGAAATAATTATGGTTTTATTTTATTTCTTAAAAACGAAATCGCGCTTCTCATTCTTGTTTTTACAGTCCCCACAGGGATCATCAAAATTTTTGAAATCTCTTCCTGTGTAAAGCCTTTAAAATAAGCAAGGTCAATCAGCTTTGCATTATCGGATGGCAAAGTGGTTAACACTTTTTGCAAGCCAGTATCTGCAAATTTGTTTTCAACCGTGCCGCTCATCATAGTTACGTTATCTTGTAGCGTTGTAGTTTTACTTTGCTTATTAAATTCTTTCGAGCGGGTACGGTCAATGGCTAAATTCCTGGCTATACTTATCATCCATGTGTAAAGTCTTCCTTTACTAATATCGTAAGTCTGAATGTTTTGCCACACTTTTACAAACGACTCCTGCAGCACATCTTCTGCAACTTCCTGTTGCGGAATAATTTGCTTGATAATAGTGAAGATAGCTTTCGAGTAATTATCATACAAAAAGCGGTAAGCCTGTTCATCGTGCTGTTTCAGGCTCGTTAGCAATTCGTCTTCTGTATAATGTTGGTTTTGCAATAGGTGTTTTGTAGTAATGTATCGCGTGCAAATGTGCGACTAAAAGTTTATAAAATCACGTATTCGCCTTTTTTATTTGTGCCGATAAACGGAAGTGTTTTGTGTTGTTCAAAATAATCATAGGCTTCTTTGAGGTGTACTTCAAATTTTTGTACATCCTGATTGTCTTTGGTGGTTTTGCTTAGGTATTGCATACTTTTTTCGATGTTATAGCGAACTGAAAAAATATGAACCGGAATGAAATCTTCACCTGCACTTTTTGCCATCGTTGCCAATAAATACACTTCTTCAATTTGATTGTCTAAAATAGGAATGCAACCCGTGGTAACACAATTGCCATGAATAAAAATAGAGCCGCCGGGAGATAAAGAATCGCTGAAAATTCTGTCGGATTCATTTGGATAATTAATACCCAAAGCAAGATGATAATTGCTGTTGGGCTTAAACTGGTTGATGTAATAAAAACCTTCGGGAACCTGGTAATCATCCTGCATTCTTTTCGGCCCGAGTGTGCCTGCCATAGCGCATACTTTATAGGTTTTGAAAAGCCTGAATTTTTCATTGTCATTGTCGCGCACCCACACTTCCAACTGGCTGTCGTACTTAAACGAGCGAATAAAAATCTGCTTCGGAGGGAAGCTCAAATTAGCGGCTGCAAACTGTTTGCGCAGTGTGTCTTCTTTTGTTTTCATCGCATAAGCTACACGCGAAAATGTTTTTTGAAAATCAAGAAAGGAACTTTGCCCGAACGTATGAATACAAAGAAAGAAGAGACAAAGAATAAGAAAAGAGAAGCGGCATTTCATGGTTTCAAAAATATTTGAATTGAAAGAATTACACTATTAAATAGAGGTTAAAGCATAATTTTTTATAGCGGCAAATATTGGCTGTTATCTTCGCATTTCATTTGTTATGATTATGAAATGAAGTATAAAAATTTCCGGGTAATTTTAAATTATGCGATGAAAATTTTTATACAAAATTCCATGCATCAAATAAAAACAATAAATCTTACATGAAAGTAGGCATCTTAGGCGGCGGGCAGTTGGGCAGAATGTTGTTGCAGGCAGCAGCTAATTACGTGGTAGAAACCTATGTGTTGGAAAACGACGAAGACTGCCCGGCTGCTCATTTGTGTACGCATTTTGTAAAAGGCGATATTAAAGACTTCGATACCGTTTATAACTTTGGAAAAAAAGTAGATGTACTTACCATTGAGATAGAAGCTGTGAACGTAGAAGCCCTTGAAAAATTGGAAGAAGAAGGCCTGACCATTTATCCAAAGCCTTCAGCCATTAAAACGATTCGTAATAAAATTGTGCAAAAACAATTTTACCAGGATAACGGCATTCCTTCACCGCAATTTGTAATCACCAATAATAAGAGCGAAATCAAAAATCATCTTTCGTTTTTACCTGCGGTTCACAAGCTCGCGCAAGGCGGTTACGATGGAAAGGGTGTGCAGATAATAAAGGCTGAAAGTGAAGCCCATACTGCGTTTGACGCGCCAGCTGTGTTGGAAAAAATGGTGAATGTTCAAAAAGAAATTGCTATTATTATAGCGATGAATGCAAAAGGACAAACCGCTATTTATCCGCCGGTTGAAATGGTGTTCAATCCTTCTTTAAACTTATTAGATTATCAGATTGCGCCTGCCCGGATTACGAAAGATGTATTGTGGAAAGCCGAAGCGATTGCTTTGAAAGTAGTGAAGAGTTTGGCAAGCCCTGGTTTGTTTGCAATAGAAATGTTTGTTGATAAAAACAACGAAGTGCTGGTAAACGAAACGGCGCCACGTGTTCACAACAGCGGTCATCATACAATTGAAGCCAGCTATTGCAGTCAATACGATATGCTATGGCGTGTGATTTTAAATTATCCGTTGGGCAATACTGCAAACATTACCTGCTCTACCATTGTAAACATTATTGGTGCCAACGGTTACAGCGGCGAAGCGAAATATGAAGGGTTGGATGATGTGCTGAAAATGGATGGTGCGTTTGTGCATTTGTACGGAAAGAAGATAACGAAGCCAGGCAGAAAAATGGGGCATGTAACCATTCTCTGCACTGATGTTGCCGACATGAATCACAAAGCCAACCGTGTGAAGCAATTATTACAGGTGAAAGCGTGAACGGATGTGGGATGTTAGAAGTAGAATGTACGATGTTTTTCATCTTGTTCTTCTTCATTAAAAAACATGCAAAAACAAAACTTGTCTTCACAAGTTACAACCTCCATCTTAAATTCTACATCTAACATCGTACATTAAATCACTTCGAGTAATTTATCGTTTGTTCTATACTGCCGCAAGTAACCATTGCGCCTTTGTATTTGGGATGTTTGTTACCGAGATACGGGTTCTGAATTGCACTGTCTTTGCTTAACCAATATCCCTGTTCGCTCTCATTAAATGCCATCGGGCACATGTCGTAATACATCACTTCTTTATCATAACGTACTGTATTAATCAGACTGTACAAATTATCAGATACCACACTAAACGCACGGCGTTTGTCTTCAATATTGTTTGCGCTGGTAACGGCTTTGCTTTGTGTTGCTACAGCACCGGTAAAATTTTTGGCGGTAGTGATTAAATTGCTGTCTCCTTTTAAAGTATTGATAGGTAAGGCAGAAGCGAGCTGGGCAAGGCTTTGAGCGTCGCTGCCGGCTTTAGTGCTGTCCCAGTTTACAAGGTCGTTTTTTACGTTGTAATAGCTTTGAAGCAGGTTGCCAAACGCATCGTTAAACTGCGGTGAATTTTTGCTGATAGCAAGCCTTGGTTGCTTTTCGTCTTTGGTAGTTACCGTATCATTATTGCCCGTTGCTTTTTTACCAAAAATGGCAAAGTAGCCGCCCACCAACACAACAACCAGTGCAATTAATAAAAGCCCTTTTTTCATGCAATCAATTTAAGCAAAAATAAGGGTTCGGACTTTGTTTCATTTTTGATTTGCACAACTTCACACATCTTTTGTTTTTGCCGGTATTTCTAAATTCAACAGAAAGAAAGCATGGCTTCTTCAGTGCATCCTGTCTCCCCGAACTACCAATTCTTTCATTACTTCACTTTCATATGCAAGCCATTGTTGCCAGCGATTGCGCACTTTTTCTTTGTCAATATACAGTTCAGCAAGACGAATGAACAAGGCATAATGTCCCGCTTCGCTTTCCATAAAACGCCGGTAAAATTGTTGTAAATACAAATCGGGCAAACCTTCGCTCAATCGCTTAAAACGCTCACAGCTTCGGGCTTCTACCAACGCCATCATCAGCAATTGGTCTAACAGCCGGCCTTTTTCATCCCCGCCTGTTGTTTTAAATTGGAGTAGTTTGTTCACATACTCATCTTTGCGCTGCCTTTCCAATTCTAAATTGCGTTTGCGAAGCTCAGCCAACACCAGCCGAAAGTGTCCCCATTCTTCTGTTACAATGGGCGACAGTTCATCAACCAATTCTGTTTTTCCGGAATAATATTGAATTAGCGAGATGCAACTGATGGCAGCTTTTTGTTCGCAATATGCATGGTCGGAAAGTATGTGCTGCAAGCTCACGGCAGCGAGATTTACCCAACGCGGATCGGTTGGTAATTCCAATCCCAGAATATTTTTTTGCGCTTCTTTGTTTGGCTCTGTCATTCTTTATTTCGATTGATAAAAGAGGAGCAAAAATAAAGAGAGAACACGCTTATAAAAACGGGCAAAAACAAAAATGGCTACCTCATTTTTATATTATAATGAATGATGTTCATCATCACAATTTTCAACAAAATGGTATCAGTGTTTTCAACAGGATCGTTCTGTTCAAATTCAATAAAACGATGTAACCGGTTTTCATCTATAAGTGCTTTATGGTCCAGCATTTCCTTTATTTGAAAAGAAAGATTTACATAGCTGATTCTTTCAACATAATAGAAAGTAGTAAACCAATCAATATGCAGAAAAGGAAACTGCTTTTGAATGTGCGAAGCAATCTGATACAAAATAGGGTTGGGCAACGCACCATAAGATGCCAGATGAAAAATGCATGCAGAGCAATTTGCATTATCAATAGTGGATAGCTTTTGCAGCGTTTCACCATCAAGATGATAAATCGGATGCTCATCTTCGTCAATAATATGCAGCATCTCCTCCCAGTTAATAACCGTATAGTTCATGATATTGGATTTCGGTTGCTAAGGTGCAATTTGTTTTGGCAAAAGCACTTAAATACAACTTATGTTTTCATTAAAATAGAATGAAAATCAATGCAGGATTACAATTTTTTATCAGGTGAATAATAGGGTTTGGTTTTGCCGCTTTTTGCGTCATTTATGGCTTGCAGCAAACCATTGTTATATACGTCGTTGGTCAATTCCCAAAACATAATTCCATCCAAACCTTTTCTCATTGCGTACTTTGTTTTATCAGCGAGAGATCGCTTATCATCAAACGAAACCAGCAGCTTTTCTTTTGCATTAAAATAGTAAGGTGCATGAGCTTTTGCATCCCAATGATACACGTAATTGGAATCATTTAAAATGGTGCTATCGAAGTGTTTGTAATCAACGCCTCTTAAGAACGTGCAAGGTTGGTACAAACCATTTTGCAATGTATCCTGCAATTGAAAAATGCGTGCATAAAAAGCCGCGCCAATGTCAATTTTACGAAGCGGAACATGCAGCGAATCCAACAGGCGAATTGCATGATCAATGCTTTCTTTTTGCTGTGCTGTTGAATACAAAGGTGTGTGATGACCGCTTACCGTTGCAAAGCCGCTCACAAGGTCGTATGTCATTATGTTCACGCGGTTTACCAGCGGCATTACTTTCTTCCAGTCGAACGAATGCAGGATGGCATTGGTAAAACCACCGGCAGCAAAACTGATTTCGTAACGAGCGCCGAATTGCTTTCGCATCTCAGCAACCAAAGACGTGAAGTTTTGTTTGTCTTCGGGTAAAAACTGATGTCCCGGAAAGCCTTCTATAGCTGGATATTCCCAATCCAAATCAATTCCATCAGCGTTAAAATAATCAAGCAATAATTTTGACGACGTGGCAAATTGCAAACGACCTTCCGGCGTATTGAACGTTGCTGAACAATTTTGGCAGGCACCCCAGCCGCCCATCGAAATAATAATTTTTAAACGGGGATATTTTTGTTTCAAAGAAACCAGCTTCGTTATTGTTGTACTGTCTCTTTTGTTTTGAATAAACAAACTGCTGTCTTTCAAATGTGCAAAACTAAAAATGATGTGCGTCAACTGCGATACATTGAAGCTGTCAATGTGTGCTGAATCGCCTGTGTAATAAGCCAGTACATTGCACCGTGGAGAGGAAGTTTGTTTTTGCCCAAAAATGTATTGACTGATGAAGACAATCATCAAAACAAAGAGTGTTTTTTTCATAGGTTGTTTTGTAAGTTATCCGTTTTCTTTTTCCTGCAATTTTGTATAAGCCATAATAAACACGGCGCCTAAATTTTTATAAGGCGGCACATAATCGTCAAACAACTCTTTGTTTTTACCACTTCCAAACTCTTTTGAAAAACGTTGCCACATTACAGGCCAATCCAAATCTTTGCCTTGCCTTAAATTGTCAATAATGCCACTGATCAGGGGCAAATTAATTGCACCGCTGCCGGTTTGTTTAGATGAAATGATCTGTGCTTCAGGACAAATTTTGAGTATCTGGTTTAGGCTTTGATAACCTCCGCAACTGCCCAGCAAAACGACTTGTGCTGATGATGGCATTTGTTTAATGGTGTTGATTAAATAATAACTGTGACCGCGATGCAAAACCAGAGTTGGCTCTATCTCGTGCTCTTCCAGATAGCTAATTAAATCTGCCTGTGCTTTGTCATCCAATCCCTGGTTTTCGTCCAAAGGCCGGTTTGAAAAAATGGTGACAGGCGTGCCTTTCGTTGATGTAAATGTAACCCACTCTGGTGTTGATGTCATTTTCCAGCCAGCTTTATTATAAGCATTCACAAACGCATTGAAATCAGTTTGTCCGCCTTTATCACCATAGAAAAATTGTTGAACCACAATACGACCTGTTGTGTCTTTCAAAGTTTTGTTGTCCATAAAATATACAGGACGAATGCCCAGCTCTTTTGAGACATCAATGTGGTTGGAGGAATCCATTGATAAAAACAAAGTGTTCAAAATGTTGTAAATATTAATGCCGCGCTCATTGCCTGTGAGCTTTGCTGCACTTAGGTTTTCCTGTACCTGGTTCAATATTAACTGCTGTATGTTTTTGTCGTAAATACTAACGTAAGAACCCGCAACATCAACCGCGTCTTCAAGGCTGTCTTTGCCGGTTTGTTTATCCAAACCATTGGCAAATGCTTTCATCAACACCAGCGCATTGTCTTTATCCATGCGTTTCAAAAAATCATCCAGCGTGTTGTAGTTAGCAGCCATTTTTATCCATTTTTTAAAATGGTCGAACCGAACATTTACCAGTAACGAATCGCCGCGTGGCTCTTTCATTCTTTGCCAGATGCGCGGATACACACCACGCACATAACTTGATGTATAAATCAATTCTTCATTCATCACCGCGAGGTAATACAACTCTTCCGGTTTAAGATTTTCGAGTATTTTAAAACGCACGGCATCGGGCGATTCATGCAGGCCGTTGATTTCATTGATGAAGTATTTCCCGGTTGAGCTTATCTTATCATCTATCGCAGAAATGCCCATTGCCGTATCATGCTCCAACAATCGTTTTGAGTAATCAATTTTTGTTTCCACCAGCAAACGATAATATTTCATTGGGTCATCGTGCACCGCATCAATCTGTTCGATGGTGATTTTATTATGATACAAATTATCGAGAAAAGGAAAATAAAATTGCCCGGATTTGTATTTAGACAATTTAGAGATGATCTGAACCAACGTGTCAGGACTGTTCCGGATTTTTTGCGCCAGTTGATTGGAGGCAGCAGCGTATGAATACAATTCATCGGGTTTGTAACGCGCACTTACGCTGATCAAACTATCGGTAAAAGGATAATTGGAGTTTGAACTCAGGGAACGTAAAATCTTATCAGGGTGCAGCCGCACGTCTTTTAGAAACACAATATTTTTCCCTTCCCCGTAAGTCGGGTTGTCTTCAAACAAAACACTTTTTAGCAACACATCGCCAATTTCAAAAGGCTGGTTTTTGATAAGCGATACAATGGAAGCGTTTTGCTTTTCCAATTGCATTCCCTGTGCAAAGGCATTTACCAGCGGCGGCAATTGTGCAATGCGCATCGTTTGTCTTCTGTAATTCAGAAAAAATCCATCCAGCGTTTCGGCCAATGCACGGAGATATTTTATCTTCGAATTGCTATTGCCAGTATCCGATTCGATGCTGTTTTGTATCGCATCAATGCGTTTCGTAACGGTGTAAGTTAATTGCAGGTTTAAGTCTTCATTGTCCGTAATGTTCAAACTGTTATCAGCTGTTCCATCTAATTTCAGCAAGCGTTTTTGCAAATTGTCAATCCTGTCGTGAAATACCTGCCGCATCAGCGGAATTTTAGAAGATTGCGCCTGTAACCTTGCCAATGGAAGGCATCCCAAAAAAAGAAGCAAAAACAAAAAAGGTATTCGTTTCATCATCACAAAAAAAGTTCGTTTACAACTTCAAACTAAAATGTAAATATCCGGCTTTCATCTTTAAGATCTTCTATCTTCACCCTCATAAAAGAGTTAATAAAATTGGCTGTTTCTCTGCAAAATTGATGCAGATAACTGCTTAACAATAAGATAATGAATTAATAAACAGGTGCTCATAATTGTATTTTAATTTTGTATAAACAAATGGTTAATGGAAAGTAACGGAAAAAAAATATTAATTGCCGATGATGAGCCGGACATTGTAGAGATTATTGAATTCAATTTGAAAAATGAAGGATATGATGTTTATAGTGCAGCCGATGGCGATGAAGCTCTTCAAAAGGCACGTTTGCTTTTGCCGCAATTGATCATTTTAGACATTATGATGCCTTACAAAACCGGCATCGAAGTGTGCCGCAAACTAAGGCAGGAGGAGAAGTTTGATGATACGTTAATTGTTTTTTTAACCGCTATTAATGATGATGTTTCGCACATAAAAGGCTTGGATATTGGTGCGGACGATTACATCAACAAACCAGTTAGTACCAAAGTGCTGGTAAGCCGCATAAATGCCTTGTTTCGCCGTATGGTAAAACCAGTTGATAGTGACGGAAAGATTTTGCATGTAAGCGGTATTACCATTGATCCCCAGCGATACATTGTAAGTGTAAAAAACAAAGAAATTACTCTTGCCAAAAAAGAATTTGAACTGCTGTACTTACTGGCATCCAAGCCAGGAAAAGTGTTTTTGCGCAACGAAATTCTTACTTCCGTTTGGGGAACCGATGTAATTGTTGGCGACCGAACTATTGACGTTCACATTCGTAAAATTCGTCAGAAATTAGAGATAGATTGCGTTACCACCGTAAAAGGCGTGGGCTACAAATTTGAATGTTGATTTTTCTTTTTTAGCATTAATAAATCGCTCATATCTCGAAGCCCATTGATGTTCACCACAAAGAATCTTTCACCTACCCAACTTTCTTTTTTTACGGCGTTGGTATTATCAGTGCCAACAGGCATTGCCTTTTACTTTGTTTCCTTTCGGTTTGAAGTGGCTGTTGCTGCTTTACTGGTTAGCTTTCTCATTTGTTTTTATTTGTTTCGCTTTGTGCTTCGTTGGTTCATTTACCGTAAAATCAAACTCATTTATAAATTTATTTATCAAACCAAAGCCAGCAAGCGCGAAGAGATGTATTACAAATACATTTTGCCCGATAAAAGTATTGACGAGGTGCGCGAGGATGTTGCGCAATGGGCACAGCAGCGAAAAGACGAAATTGAAATACTAAAGATGAATGAAGTGTATCGGAAAGAATTTTTGCAAAATTTATCGCACGAATTCAAAACGCCCATCTTCGCCATTCAGGGTTATGTGGAAACCTTGCTGGGAGGCGGTTCGGACAATCCGGCAATCAACAAAAAATTTTTAGAAAACGCTGCCCGCAATGTGCAACGCATGGTGAATCTGGTGAACGATTTGGATGAGATTTCAAAACTGGAAAGTGGTGAGCAACTGGTGAATAAAAGCAATTTTATCATCCAGGATTTGATAAAAGAAGTCTATCAATCTTTAAGCATTGTAACGGCTGCCAAAAACATTTCTTCAACCATAAAAAAAGGCTGTGAAGCGGCAGTGTTTGTTTTTGCCGATAAAGAAAAAATTCGTCAGGTCCTTATTAATCTGATTGAAAATGCAACGAAATACGGCCGACAGGAAGGTTACATAACTGCCGGTATTTACCGTGCTGATGAAGACCATGTGTTAATTGAAATCAGCGACAATGGCATTGGCATTCCGCCGCAACATTTGCCGCGTGTTTTCGAGCGGTTTTACCGTACTGATTTGGCTCGCAGCCGCGATGTTGGCGGCACGGGTTTGGGACTTGCCATTTGCAAACACATTGTTGAAGCGCACGGGCAAGTGATTCATGTACGCAGCAAACCCGACATTGGAACAACGGTTGGTTTTACGCTGGCTCCCAGAAAAGATAGCTCATCAGCAATTGGTAGCTGAATTTTTACCGTTCATCTCATTTATTAAATAAGACTTTTCACTTACAACTACTTTTACAAAACGCATAAGCAGTCTCTGAGCTGCATTTTATTCGTCCCTGCTTTTTAGCGGGGACTTTTTGTTTTTGCCCATTTTTTTATTATTCAAAATAGTCTAAAGTAAGGCCGGCTTGCCATGGGGGAAAATTTCCAGGGAATGTTTATGATGATGATAACAAGCGCAATAGAAAACCAAATTGCCATCGTTTTAAATTTTTGCTCATCCAACTTTTTTCTTTTTGCAATGGCTGAACCGATAGTAATAATAATGATGGCAACTAACATCATGGCGGCGTGCTCCATTCCAAAAAAACGCATGCTTCTGTCTTTTACCGCTATTTTATAATTGTGCAAAAAGTAAGAGATGAGTGGACTGATGAAATACAGCCACAAACCCAACAGCAATTGAATGTGTGCAATGGTTGCCGTGATGTGTCTTGTTCCATTATCAAACTTTGTAAATGGCTTGTTGCGAAGCCACCCGCGATAAGAAACAAGCAAGGCAAATAATAAACTGACTACAACCAGCCATCTGGTTAAAGAATGCAATGCCAATACCGTTGCATACATGCTGAGCTGTTTTTGGTTTTGCTATATTGACGATTGAAATCCATTTTTACTTTGTGAGATTTGGTTTTGTTTTCCACATCAAACAATTAAAATTGTTTTAACGGCAACTTTTTCACGTTAGAAGCTATTTATGTTTGGATGGTATAATTTGCAAGTGAGATGCCGACTACTTATCAGCGATTTGCCTTTTTGGTTTTGTGCCTATTTATATATAGTTGCAAAAGCTTGCAACGCATTTCTGCACGCGATACGTCAACCAGGAACGGCACAACCGAGCGCAAACATCGCGGAAATGTTCAGTTTTTAGATGACATTGCGATTAATAACGGAGGCAAAAGCGGACAGATTGATGAGCCGCAAAACGCTCCCTCAACAAGAAAAAAGCAAACTTCTAAAGTGGTATATGCGCCGCCTACCGATGTATCAACAACCAATTATAATATTGAAATTGCAACCGGTCTGCAGTTTAAATACGCCATTTTGTTAGATGCTTCCGTAGAGCGATTGCAGAATATTTCTTTATTGCAGGATATAGAGCATTGGTGGGGAACCCGTTATTGTTTGGGTGGAAGTACAGAAACTTGTATTGATTGCAGCGCCTTTACGCAAATTGTTATGCGCGATGTTTATAAAACTGAGATTCCCCGAACAGCACGTGCGCAATACGATAACAGTGCGCGAATTGAAATGCCGGACTTGCAGGAAGGCGATTTGCTTTTTTTTCAAACAGGGGGCAGAGACATTTCGCATGTTGGTGTTTATATAACCAATAACAAATTTGTTCATGCAGCAACGAGTAGTGGTGTAATGATTAGCGATTTGAACGATAGCTATTGGAACAGCCGTTATCGCGGTGCGGGCAGAGTAATAAAAACAGATACATTGGCTTCGAATCAATAAAAACTAACTTCTTTCAAACTTCTCTTTTCGAAATCTGAGACGTTCAAACTTAATTTGCTACGATTGAAAGAGAGATAAAAAACGTGCAAAAACAAACCTTACATCGTCGGTTTACTTTCTTAGCCGCCGCTTATTCACTCATCACTGGTATGAGTTTTCCTAAAAAATAATAAAAACTCAAAAATAATTGTAAAAAGCTTGTCTGCTATGTATCAACCCGTTACCTTTGCGCTCCCAATTTGAAATCAGGCTCATGGCAATGTCTCAAAGAATACGAATTAAATTACAGTCTTACGATCACAATTTAGTTGATAAATCTGCTGAAAAAATCGTAAAAACTGTTCGCAGTACCGGTGCTGTAGTTACAGGTCCTATTCCTTTACCTACGCATACAAAAATCTTTACTGTTCTGCGTTCACCTCACGTGAACAAAAAGAGCCGTGAACAATTTCAATTAGCAACGCACAAGCGCTTGCTGGATATTTATACTTCATCTTCCCGCACAGTAGATGCTTTATCAAAGCTCGACCTGCCAAGTGGTGTTGAAGTTGAAATCAAAGCGTAAAGCAAGCGGCAAGCTATCGGCTACAAGCCGCAAGCAAAAGATCTTATAAAAAATCACTCATCTCTCAATTGCGAAAGCGAAAAAAGAGCTCTGAATAAAAATTAATAATCAGGAAATCAGGCGAAACCAAACAATCGCTTACAATCCTGGTTGAGACATAATAACAAGCCCTTCGAGGTTTGTTTACCTCCGGTACTTCTACTCCGCCACGGCGGAAACAAAAGAAAAGGTCGGCGGAAAACAAGGATTGAATTGCACTTTCATCGGCGCAATGTCCTCAACACCTCTGCGGGGCACAAACCGCAACAAACGATGAAAGGTATTATTGGTAAAAAAATTGGGATGACCAGCATTTTTGGAACAGACGGTAAACAAACCGCTGTTACCATTATTGAAGCCGGTCCTTGTGTGGTAACACAAGTAAAAACCGAGGAAACAGATGGTTACAATGCCATTCAATTAGCGTTTGGCGACAAAAAAGAAAAACACTCCCTTAAAGCCGAAATCGCTCATTTCGCAAAGGCTAATACTCCAGCCAAAAAATTCGTAAAAGAATTCCGCGATTGTTCTCTCCAAAAAAATATTGGTGAAACCATTACTGTTGATATTTTTTCCGAAGGTGAAAAAGTAGAAGTAGTTGGTACCACAAAAGGTAAAGGTTTTCAGGGTGTTGTAAAGCGTCATGGCTTTCATGGTGTTGGCGAACAATCGCACGGTCAGCATGACCGTCAGCGCGCACCAGGTTCTATTGGTAACTCGTCTGATGCTTCGCGTGTATTTAAAGGTATGCGCATGGCAGGCAGAATGGGTAATGACCGCGTGAAGATGAAAGGCTTGAAAATCGTAAAAATATTCCCTGACAAAAATTATATTCTGGTGAGTGGTTCTGTGCCGGGTCATAACGGTTCAATGGTTTTAATTCAGAAATAATCAGCAAAAACAAATTCAAATGCAAGTAGAAGTTTTAAATATACAAGGCGCAACCACCGGAAGAACAATTGAGTTGCCGGATGAAATCTTTGCTGTTGAGCCAAACGATCATGTATTGTATCTCGCAGTAAAGCAATATCAGGCTGCACAGCGCCAGGGTACTCATAAAGTAAAGACCCGTGCTGAAGTGCAGGGAGCCAGCCGAAACTGCACAAACAAAAAGGTACCGGTGGTTCGCGTAAGGGTAACATTCGTAACCCTTTGTATAAAGGCGGTGGTACCATTTTCGGACCTAAGCCACACGGCTACGGCTTTAAGCTGAACAAGAAAGTGAAAGACCTTGCCAAAGTAAGCGCTCTTTCTTATAAAGCAAAAGACAATGCCATTGTAGTGGTTGAAGATATTAACTTAGAAGCACCCAAAACAAAGCAGTTTGCTGATGCATTGAAAGCTTTGAATATTGCTGATAAAAAAACTTTGTTTGTGTTGGCTGATTACAACGATAATGTTTACCTCAGTCTTCGCAACATACCAAAAGTAGAAAGCACATTGTTGGCCGACCTGAACACTTATGAAGTAGTGAACGCCGACACATTGGTGTTGACGGAAAGTGCTGCTAAAATTTTCAGCGAAGAAGAAACAGCAGAAGTAGAAGCTTAATTACGAACGTATTAATCGTTATCAATCATGAAATTGACCGAGATATTAATAAAGCCTGTTCTTACTGAGAAAGCAAACGCCCAACAAGAGAAATTGCGTCGCTATGCTTTTAAAGTGGCTAAAAAGGCAAACAAACTGGAAATTAAGAAAGCCGTAGAAGATTTGTATGGTGTAAGTGTGGAAGATGTGAATACTGTAATTGTTCCGGGCAAAAACAAAACAAGATTTACAAAAGCCGGTTTCATCAAAGGCGTAAAGCCTGGCTATAAAAAAGCTTATGTTACTGTAGCCGAAGGTGAAAGCATTGATTTGTATTCAAATATTTAAATTATAGTTGCGAAGCTGAAAAGTTCGCTTAAAGAATCAAACAAATGGCATTAAAAAAATACAAACCCATGACAGCCGGCACACGCTGGAGAATTGGGAATGCGTATGCTGAAATCACAACCAATGAGC
The DNA here is from genome assembly GCA_963790435.1 of uncultured Chitinophagaceae bacterium. GTDB lineage: Bacteria > Bacteroidota > Bacteroidia > Chitinophagales > Chitinophagaceae > Ilyomonas. The sequence goes on along the minus strand of CAWBOI010000001.1, from coordinate 944,089 downwards.
CGGAGAAAAGCTTGTTGGAAGTACAGCACAGCACGGGTGGTCGCAATGCACAAGGTCGCCGTTCTATGCGTTACATGGGTGGTGGCAACAAACACCATTATCGCATTGTTGATTTTAAAAGAGATAAGAAAGGTATAGATGCGAAAGTGGTGTCTGTAGAATACGATCCAAACCGTACCGCTTTTATCGCATTGGTTCAATATACCGATGGTGAAAAAAGATACATCCTTGCACCTCAGGGCATCCAGGTAGGGGCTACGATTACCTCAGGCGACACAGTGGCTCCTGAATTGGGTAATGCACTTCAAATGAAAAACATGCCACTCGGTACTGTTATTCATAATATTGAATTGCAACCCGGTCAAGGTGGCAAGCTTGCCCGCAGCGCAGGTTCTTCGGCTCAGTTAACCAACAAAGAAGAGAGTTATGCTGTATTGAAAATGCCAAGCGGTGAGTTAAGAAAGGTGTTGATTAACTGCTATGCAACCGTAGGCGTGGTTTCCAACAGTGACCACAATTTGGAGCAGGCTGGTAAAGCCGGCGTGAACCGTTGGAAAGGGGTTCGTCCCCGCACCCGCGGTGTGGCAATGAATCCTGTTGATCATCCGATGGGTGGTGGTGAAGGTAAAGCCTCAGGTGGTCATCCACGCAGCCGTACAGGTAAGTATGCAAAAGGTTTAAAAACACGTAAGCATAAAAGTTCTGACAGCCTGATTATTCAGCGCAGAAACGGTAAGAAACTGACATTGAAATAATTTTCAAATAAACTCATTCCAAAATTATGGGTCGTTCGATAAAAAAAGGTCCTTATGTAGATTCAAACGTTGAAACCAAGGTTTTAAACATGAATGAGGGCAAAAACAAAAAGAGTGTAATCAAAACATGGAGTCGCCGCTCTACCATTACGCCCGACTTTGTGGGTCATACTTTTGCTGTACACAATGGAAATAAGTTCATCCCGGTTTATGTTACCGAGTTTATGGTAGGTCATAAATTAGGCGAATTTGCTCCAACACGTAATTTCAAAGGACATTCAGGCAGTAAGAAATAAAAGTTAATAAGCTACGAGTTTCAAGATGATAAACTGAAACTTAAAAATTTAGAAAATGGAAGCTGTTGCTAAATTAAATAACTATCCTACAGGGCCTCGCAAAATGCGTTTGCTGGCAGATGTTATCCGTGGTATGAATGTTGAAAAAGCGTTGGCAATTTTAGAATTTCATCCGCAACACAATGCGGTTCCTTTATACAAACTGTTGAGAAGCGCTATCAACAACTGGGAGCAGAAGAACGAAGGCACAAGCGCTGCTGACGCAAATTTAATCGTAAAGACGATTTTTGTTGATGGTGGTCGCGTATTGAAGCGGATGCGTCCGGCACCACAAGGCCGTGGCTACCGCGTACGGAAGCGCAGCAATCACGTAACAATCATTGTTGACAGCAAATAAAAATATTCCGCAGGCAAATAGCCTGTAAGTAAATAAAACAATATGGGTCAAAAAGCAAATCCTATTGGTAACAGATTAGGTATCATCAGAGGTTGGGAAAGCAATTGGTATGGCAGCAAAAAAGATTATGCCGGCAAACTGATTGAAGACCACAAGATAAGAACCTATTTAAACGCACGTATCAATAAAGGTGGCATTTCCAAAATTGTAATCGAGCGTACATTAGGCAAACTGATTGTTACCATTCATACTTCAAAGCCTGGTATCATTATAGGTAAGGGCGGCGGAGAAGTTGACCGCATCAAAGAAGAATTGAAAAAACTCACGGGCAAAGAAGATGTTCAGATCAACATTCTGGAAATTCGCCGACCCGAGTTGGATGCGGCTATTGTAGGCGATACCATTGCCCGGCAGATTGAAAACCGTATCAACTTCAAACGAGCTATTAAAATGGCGGTAGCCTCTACACTCCGCATGGGTGCAGAAGGTATCAAAGTAAAGTTGAGCGGTCGTTTGGGAGGTGCAGAAATTGCGCGAAGCGAAAAATTTAAGCAAGGTCGTGTTCCCCTTCATACGCTTCGTATGGATATTGATTATGCCAACGTGTTTGCACAAACTGTGTATGGAAAAATCGGTATCAAAGTATGGATTTGTAAAGGTGAAGTTCTCGGTAAGCGCGATTTAAATCCAAATTTCATTGGTGGTAAAGACGTAAGCGGTGATAGAAGAGATGACCGCAGAAACGATGACCATCGCGGTGGTGATAGAAGAGACGACCGTCGTGGTGGTAATGAAAGAAGAGGAGGAGACGACCGCAGAGGCGGTGGAGGTGGAGACAGAAGGGGCGGCGGTGGAAGAAGATAAATCAGTTGCTGGTTACCAGTTTATGGTTTCCGGTAAATAAAAACAACTGAAAAAAAGAGCAAAAACAAAACACAATGTTACAGCCGAAAAGAAGCAAACATAGAAAAGCACAAAAAGGTCGCATTCGCAATGTGGCGAAACGTGGCACCAGCATAGCCTTTGGCTCTTATGCTTTAAAAGCCGAAGAACCAATTTGGTTGAACAACCGCCAGATTGAAGCTGCCCGTCAGGCTTTGACCCGTGCCATGAAGCGTGAAGGGAATGTATGGATTCGCATATTTCCTGATAAACCCATTACCCGCAAGCCGTTAGAAGTGCGTATGGGTAAAGGTAAAGGTAACCCTGAGTTTTGGGCTGCCGTAATTGAACCAGGACGTATCATTTTTGAATGTGATGGTGTTCCTATGGAAACAGCAAAAGAAGCTATGCACTTAGCTTCACAAAAGCTTCCTATCAAAACAAAATTCGTTATCAGAAGAGACCTTCAGGCATAGCTCCTGTATTCTTTTTCAATAAAAACAAAATACAATGGCTAATAAAAAATACGAGTTTAATAAAAGCCTGAAAGACTTTAGCGATGCCGACTTGCAGGCTCGTGTGAATGAAGATACAGTACGTTTGAAAAAGCTGGAATTTGCGCACGCTATTTCTCCTTTAGAGAACCCAATGAGCGTCCGCAATCTGCGAAAAGACATTGCAAGGATAAAAACAGAAATCAAAAAAAGAACAGTACAGGCTTAGTGTTCTTTACTAAATAGATGTCTTCAAAAAAGGCACAAAAACAAAAACAATGGAAACACAAGCTGAACAAAGAAATTTACGCAAAACAAGAATCGGTGTTGTGAGTAGCAATAAGATGGAGAAAACCATCACTGTCGCGGTTGAACGTAAAGTGAAGCACCCGATTTATGGTAAATTCTTAAATAAAACCACCAAGTTTCATGCGCACGATGAAAAGAATGAGTGCACTGTTGGTGATGTGGTAAAAATTATGGAAACCCGTCCGCTCAGCAAAACCAAACGCTGGCGCCTGGTGGAAGTAATTGAAAAAGCAAAATAAGAAAAGCTATGAGCTACGAGCCCTGAGCTACGAGCTTGTAAGTGAAATATAAAAGTAAATTGCTAACAACTCGCAGCTCGCAGCTCAAAGCTCGCAGCTTGCAGCTAATAGCTCAAAGCTTAATAAAATGATTCAGCAAGAAAGCAGGTTAAATGTAGCCGATAACAGCGGAGCGAAAGAAGTGCTTTGCATCCGGGTGTTAGGTAATTCTGGTCAGGATTACGCCAAGATAGGTGATAAAATTGTAGTAACCGTTAAGGATGCGTTGCCCGCCGGTGGTGTTAAAAAAGGCACGGTTTCAAAAGCTGTTATCGTTCGCACTACCAATAAGTTGCGCCGCAAAGATGGCTCTTACATCCGCTTTGACGACAATGCAGTGGTATTGCTTAACAATGCTGACGAACCTCGCGGTACGCGCATCTTTGGACCCGTTGCCAGGGAACTTCGTGATAAAGGTTACATGAAGATTATTTCACTTGCACCTGAAGTATTATAATCGTATCTTTGCCGCCCGTTTTTTGAAGGCGGCTTACTAATAAAACGGTTTACTCCGCAAATACAAAACAATGAGTAACAGATTCAAACCGAAATATAATATCAAACGAGGCGACAACGTAGTGGTGATTGCCGGTGATGATAAGGACCTGAAAAAGCCCCGCAAGGTTTTGGAAGTGATTATTGACAAAGGCCGTGTGGTGGTTGAAGGCGTAAATATTATGACCAAACACACAAAGCCATCTGCGCAAAATACGAAAGGCGGTTTGGTAAAGCGAGAAGCACCTATTCATATCAGCAATGTAATGCTATGGGATGCAAAAACTGGTGCGCCATCTAAAATTAAGCGCACACGTGAGGAAGGAAAGTTAGTTCGCATATTTAAAAAGTCAGGGGAGGCAGTTAAATCATGAGTACTGTAAAATATACTCCAAGATTGGCGGATAAGTACAAGAAAGAAGTTGTACCCGCACTGGTAAAAAAATTCGGCTACAAAAGCATTATGCAGACTCCAAAGTTGCAGAAGATATGCGTGAACCGTGGTGTAAACGGTGCTGTGGCTGATAAAAAGCTGGTAGATGTTGCGGTTGATGAACTATCAAACATAACAGGTCAGAAAGCAATTGCAACCAGAAGCAAGAAGGATATTTCTAACTTTAAGTTGCGCAAAGACATGCCGATTGGTGCTCGTGTTACGCTGCGCGGTGAAAGAATGTATGAGTTTCTCGACCGTTTGATTGCTGTGGCTCTACCTCGTGTGCGCGATTTTAAAGGCATTAGTGATAAAGCTTTCGATGGTCGTGGCAACTACACATTGGGAGTAACCGAACAAATTATTTTTCCTGAGATTGACATTGATAAGGTAAATAAAATTACCGGCATGGACATCACTTTTGTTACTTCTGCAAAAAACAATGAAGAAGCTTACGAATTGTTGAAGGAATTGGGATTGCCTTTTAAAAACATGAAAAAAGACGCTCAAGAAGTTTAATATAAGATTATGGCAAAAGAATCAATTAAAGCCAGAGGCAGAAAACGCGAGGCAATGGTAGCCAAATATGCAGAGAAGCGCGCTGCTTTAAAAGCTGCGGGCGATTATGCTGGTTTGGATAAACTACCACGCAATGCTTCGCCGGTTCGATTAAAAAACCGCGACCAGCTTACCGGACGTCCGAGAGGTTACATCCGTTATTTTGGTTTGTCACGTATTACCTTCCGTGATATGGCACTGAACGGTAAAATTCCTGGTGTAAAAAAAGCAAGCTGGTAGAAGTAGGTTCAATTGACTATTGGTAACGGTCAATTGAGAATAAAAATTAATTCAATTAACAATTATCAATTAAGAATATAATGGTAACTGATCCTATCGCAGATTATCTTACCCGCGTAAGAAATGCACAGTTAGCCGGACACAGAATTGTTGAAATTCCTGCGTCTAATTTAAAAAAGCGCATCACCGAAATCTTGTACGAGCAGGGTTATATCCTGAAGTACAAATTTGAAGATGACAGCAAGCAGGGCTTAATCAAAATCGCATTGAAATACGATCCGACTACAAAGCTCCCGGCTATTCGTTCTCTGGAAAGAATCAGCCGTCCGGGTTTGCGTCAGTATTCAAAGCCAGCCGATTTCCGTCGTGTTATTAATGGCTTGGGCGTCGCAATTTTGAGCACTTCTAAAGGCGTAATGACTGATAAGCAGGCAAAGAGCCAGAATGTTGGCGGCGAAGTGCTTTGCTACATTTCATAAAAATGGGCAAAACCAAAAAGCTGAAATATGATAATGGTTTCAGTTTGATCAACTTGTTTTCTAATCTAAGTTTTCTATACGGTAACTGAAAAAGAAGCAGGCTACATTATCAGAAACACAATTTATATCATTTTCAAATTGAAGATATGTCACGTATAGGAAAACAACCTGTTGCTTTACCAAAAGGTGTTACTGTAAATGTTGGTAGTGATAACACGGTAAGTGTGAAAGGGCCAAAAGGCGAATTAAAGCAGTTAATTGACCGAGATATCACGGTTGAAGTAAAAGACAATGAAATTAACTTAACTCGTGCAACTGACCAGATTCGTCATCGTGCCATGCACGGTTTGTATCGCTCTTTACTTTCAAACCTTGTGAAAGGTGTAACGGACGGTTATAAGAAAGATTTGGAACTGGTAGGTGTAGGTTATAAAGCGGCTAACACTGGTAATACATTAGACCTGTCATTAGGATTTTCACATAACATCATCTTTGAAATTCCTAAAGAACTAAAAGTAACTACCGAAACCTTGAAAGGTCAGAATCCAAAGATTATGTTGGAAGGAAGCGATAAGCAATTGTTAGGTCAGGTAGCAGCTAAATTGCGCAGTCTTCGCAAGCCGGAACCCTACAAAGGCAAAGGTGTGAAGTACACTACTGAAGTGGTTCGTCGCAAGGCTGGTAAAGCGGCTGGTAAGTAAAGCCCCCAATCCGCCTAAGGTGGAAGAATAGAGCGAGGTTGTTAACTATAAATTTGATTCTTTTCATTTTCCTGGCAGTATCAGGAAAGCATAAATAAGAACCATGAACACAAAAGTTGAAAGAAGAAAAAAAATACATTACCGGATTCGCAAGAAGATAGCCGGCACGGCTCAAAAGCCTCGTCTGTCTGTATTCAGAAGCAATACCTCTGTTTATCTTCAGCTCATTGATGATGCGAGCGGAAAAACGATTACCGGCTCATCAACTAAAGATAAAGACATTGAAGCGCAAACAGGCTCAAAAACAGACAAAGCAAAATTAGCAGGTGCTGCTATTGCTCGCAAAGCATCGGAATTGGGTGTAACTGATGTTGTTTTTGACAGAAGCGGTTACTTATATCATGGTCGTGTGAAAGCGGCGGCAGAGGGTGCGCGTGAAGGAGGACTTCAATTTTAGATTTTTGGTTTATGATTTTCGGGTAAAAACAAACTTACTTAGATAATTCATAAATCATCGTTCATAAATTACAAATCAGTAGGATGTCAAAAGTTATTTCAAATAAAGTAAAAGCCGGCGGTGATGTGGAGCTTAAAGAAAAAGTAGTTTCCATTAACCGCGTGGTAAAAACCACTAAAGGCGGCCGTACATTCTCTTTCTCTGCATTGGTTGTAGTAGGCAATGAAGGCGGCGTGGTTGGCCAGGGTTTAGGTAAAGCTAAAGAAGTACAGGAAGCCATCACCAAAGGCATTGAAGATGCAAAAAAGAACCTGGTTAAGGTTCCTATAATGCATGGCACTATACCGCATGATCAGTTAGCTAAAGAAGGAGCTGCTAAAGTTCTGATTAAACCTGCTGCGCATGGTACAGGTGTTATTGCCGGAGGTAGTATGCGTGCAGTTTTAGAAAGCGCAGGCATTACAGACGTGTTGGCTAAAAGCTTAGGTTCTGCCAACCCGCACAATGTGGTAAAAGCAACTTTAAAAGCTTTAACCATGTTGCGCGAGCCGATAGAAGTGGCCAAAAACCGTAACATCCAGTTGAAGAAAGTATTTAACGGATAGTCTTTTGTTTTCATTACTATTTATCTCTTGCAAATACACATCATGGCAAAGATTAAAATCACTCAAATTAAAAGCGGTATTGACCGTTCGGAGCGCCAGAAGAATACGCTGAAAGCTTTGGGTTTAACCAAACTTCACGCGACGAAAGAAGTAGAAGCCACTCCGCAAATTTTAGGAATGATTACCAAAGTAAATCATTTGGTAACCGTTGAAGAATTAGGGTAAAAACAAAATCCAGCTTCACACATCATCAATCAAACGCGAGGGACGATTTTCCCGTTAAGTTTAAAATCAAACAAAAATGAAACTACACACACTGCAACCTGCAGAAGGTTCAACCCACAAACAAAAACGCCTTGGCCGCGGTGAAGCCAGTGGTAAAGGCGGTACTTCAACCAAGGGTAATAAAGGTCATCAAAGCCGTGCCGGTTATAGCCGTAGAAACTCAATGGAAGGCGGGCAAATGCCCATTCAACGCCGCTTGCCCAAACGTGGTTTTAAAAACAACAACCGTATTGAATATAAAGTTTTCAATTTGGGTCAGTTGGATGCACTTACCGAAAAATATGGTTTTAGCGAAGTAACAGTTGATAACCTGTATGTAAATGGTTTGATCAGCAAAACTGACAAGGTGAAAATTTTGGGCAACGGTGAACTAAAAGCTAAACTTACTTTCAAAGTAAATGCGATAAGCGGCAAAGCAAAAGAAGCCATCGAAGCTGCAGGCGGTGCGATTGAAATTATAAAATAATTTTCCCGATATTTGCCCCATGTTGCCGATAAGGCAAACAGCGCATCCGTTAGCGATGCGTTTTTTAGCTTGCAGAAAATTTACTTCAATACACACGATCAGTGAAAAAGTTTGTACAGACACTAAGAAACATTTGGACGATTGATGAACTGCGTACCAAAATTATTGTAACGCTGGCTTTGATATTTACTTATCGTTTAGGCAATGCAATCATCCTGCCTGGTTTAAATCCATCTATCATTCAAAATGCTGCTAACAAAAGTCAGAACAATGGTTTGTTAGGCTTGTTCGATTCATTCGCAGGTGGTGGTTTTTCTCATGCTTCTATCTTGGCTTTGGGGGTGATGCCTTATATTTCGGCTTCTATCTTTATGCAGTTGGCAACGATACTGGTTCCGCAATTGCAAAAAATACAAAAAGAAGGCGAAAGCGGCAGAAAGAAAATCAATCAGTGGACGCGCTACTTAACGGTGATTGTTACCCTCTTTCAGGCAATTGCTTATGTACAGTATTTAAAAACGCCGGGCTATGCCGAAGCTTTAATTCCATCATATGCACCTTATTTTCTTGCCTCAACCACTATTGTACTTACGGCTGGAACTTTGTTTGTAATGTGGCTGGGTGAGAAGATCCAAGACAAAGGTTTGGGTAATGGTACTTCTATTATCATCATGATAGGAATTTTGGGCAGATTACCCCAAGCGCTTGTACAGGAATTTGATGCGAAACAAACACGCGGCGGTGGCGGCTTGTTAATCTTCTTAATTGAAATTGCCATTCTCATCGCTATCATTCTTGGCTTAATTATTCTGGTGCAGGGAGTGCGTAAGGTGCCGGTAAATTATGCAAAACAAATTGTAGGCAACCGGCAGTACGGAGGCGCCCGCCAGTTTTTACCGTTAAAAGTAAACAGCGCTGGTGTAATGCCTATCATCTTTGCGCAAGCCATAATGTTTTTACCAACTTTGGTTTCATTCACAAACCTGGAATCGGCGCAAGGCATTGTAAAAGTATTCTCCGATCATAGCAATGCGTGGTACATGGTGATTTATGCAGTCATGGTGATTGCATTTACATTCTTATATACCGCTTTGATTTTTAATCCAAAGCAAATGAGCGAGGATTTAAAGCGCAACAATGGTTTTATTCCCGGCGTAAAACCCGGACAGCCAACAGCTGATTACATCGGTGCAATCATGGATAAGATTACGCTTCCAGGCGCTATCATTCTTGCATTGGTTGGTATTCTTCCTGGCTTTGCACAACGGTTAGGCGTAACACAGGTATTCAGTTCTTTCTTTGGCGGAACATCATTATTAATTATGGTAGGTGTTATTTTAGATACCTTACAGCAAATAGAAACCCACCTTTTAATGCGTCAGTACGATGGTTTAATGAAAGGCGGTCGCTTACAAGGCAGACAAACTTCTACTGCGCCCGTGAGTGGTTTTTAATTGAATGAAAAAGACATAAAAACAAAACCTGTTGGAGAAAAATCTGACAGGTTTTTTTATAGTTACCCGATAACAAGATGAGTCATATCAAAAACATGATATTTTATAAAACAGAAGCAGAAATTGCGCTGATGAAGCAAAGCGCAGAACTGGTAAGCAAAACATTAACCGAAGTAGCCAAAGTGCTGAAGCCAGGCATCACAACTATGCAGTTGGATACGTTGTGCAATACCTTTGTGCGCGATCACAATGCCATTCCTTCTTTCAAAAATTACAAAGGGTATCCGCACAACATTAATGCTTCGGTGAATGATGTGGTGGTACATGGTTTCCCCAACCAGATTCCGTTAAAAGATGGCGATGTGGTTTCGATAGATATGGGTGTGATATTGAACGGCTGGCATGGCGACCATGCTTATACTTTTGTTTTAGGCGAAGTAAGCGATGAGGTATTAAAGTTAGTTCGCATAACAAAAGAATCGCTTTACAAGGGTATTGAAAAAGCCGTGGCTGGCAACCGTATCGGAGATATTGCATACGCCATCCAGGAGCATACGGAAAAGAAAAATGGTTATGGTGTTGTCAGAGAATTGGTGGGTCATGGTTTGGGAAGAAGCCTGCATGAAGACCCGCAGATGCCCAACTACGGAAAGCGTGGCAACGGACCTAAATTGAATGAAAATATGGTGCTGGCTATTGAGCCGATGATTAATATGGGCGGCAAAGATGTTTATACTGATAGCGATGGATGGACAGTGCGTACCCGCGATGGTAAGCCCTCCGTTCATTTTGAACATGACGTGTGTGTAAAGAGAAACAAAGCTTTGGTTTTATCAAATTACAGCATCATTGAAGCGGCTGAAAAAGCGAATCCGAATTTGAATACAAAATATTACGCTAACTGAGTTTTGTTTTGCCATAAAAACACCTTGAAACAAAGTTTGTTTTTGTTCATTTTTTTGTCTTTGTTTTTACAAAGAATTTTTTCTTTATGTCCGGTAACATTATCTCATCTCACAAAACACTAATTGTTATTGGCGGTGGCGCAGCCGGTTTTTTCTGTGCCATAAATGCGGCAAAAACAAACCCATCGCTTCGTGTTATCATTCTTGAAAAAAGCAGCAAGCTGCTAAGCAAAGTAAAGGTTAGCGGCGGTGGAAGATGCAACGTAACCCATAACTGTTTTGAAGTTGATAAACTGATAACCAAATATCCGCGTGGCACAAATTTTCTAAAAAAAACATTCCACTATTTTGGCACAAAACAAACCCTTGATTGGTTTAAAGAACGGGGTGTAAGTATTCATGCAGAAGATGATGGCCGCATGTTTCCAGGCACCAATTCTTCGCAAACGATTATTGATTGTTTGCTTCGCGAAGCCAACCAATACAATGTTGAGATTGTAACGGGCGCGGATGTAAAAAAAGTGGCAAAAACAAACGCTCAATTTTGTATTTCAACCGCAAACGAAAAACAATACGAAGCTGATTATGTTTGTATGGCTTGTGGCGGTTTTCCTAAGTTGCAGCAGTTCGATTGGTTGGTTCAGTTGGGGCATACGATTCAACCGCCGGTTCCTTCGCTTTTCACTTTTAATATTCCCAATAATTCTATTACCCAACTGATGGGTGTTAGCGTTAACAATGCGGTTGTAAAGGTTATGGGTAGCAAGCTATCGCAATCAGGTCCGCTTTTGATAACGCATTGGGGGTTGAGTGGTCCTGCCATTTTAAAATTATCAGCTTATGGAGCAAGAGAATTAGCCAATAAACAATACCAATTTTCTATATTGGTCAACTGGATTCCTGCTTATACAGAACAATCATTACGAGAGCAATGGCAAACGTTACAGCAACAGTTGTCATCGCAATATCTTCATTCTAAAAATCCATTTCATTTGCCTTCACGTTTGTGGCAATACTTTTTACTGCAAGCAGAAATTTCTGCAGAAATAAAATGGTTGAATGTCTCTTCCAAAGAAAGAAATAAACTGATTCAAACCCTTACTGCGCAAGCGTTTGAAGTGAGGGGAAAAACTACTTTTAAAGATGAGTTTGTTACTTGCGGTGGTATTACATTATCTGAAATTGACCCGAATACAATGCAAAGCCGTAAACTGGAAGGTTTGTTTTTTGCGGGTGAAATTATGGATGTAGATGGCATCACCGGCGGCTTCAATTTTCAACATGCCTGGACAAGCGGATGGCTTGCAGCCAAAGCAATAGGAGCGATGAGTAAACAATAGGTTTTGTTTTGCCCCATTTTTAAAGAATCGCCTTACTGGCAGGGTAGCGAAAAGCAAAATTCGGTGCTCCTGTTTTCAATACTGGTAACAATAATTTCGCCACCATGCTGCTTCATAATTTCGTTGGAAATATGCAAACCTAAACCAATGCCTGCAATGTTTGTTTTTCGCACATTAGAGGCTCGTGAAAATTTTTGAAACAGCAGCTTTTTATCTTCCTCGTTAATGCCAATGCCGTAATCTTTTACACACAGTGAAGCTTTTCTTTGTTGCCCGTTTTGTTTTATGGTAATATTTACTTTATCTGCTTCGGGTGAATACTTAATGGCATTGCTAAGAAGGTTGGTAATTACCTGCCTGATTCTTATTTTATCGGCAAAAACAAAACAGTCGTGCTCGGCTGAAAAATGAATGATATGTTTTGGACTTATGGTTTGAAAATCTTTTATGGTAGAAGCCGCCAATTCGGTAAGACTAAACTTTTCTTTTTGCAATGAAAATTTGCCCGAACTTAACATTGATTCATCGAGCAATTTAGAAAGCAGCGTGGTAAGTTTATCGGTAAGTTCGTTAATACGTTTGAGAGGATAATGTAAAGGATTGTTATCCATTTGTTCAGCCATTTGCTGTGCCGTTTGCGCAAACGCTTTGATGGTAGTGATAGGTGTTTTTAATTCGTGGCTGGCAATTGAAATAAATGTGTCCTTCGTCGTCTCAGAAACTTTGCGCTCGGTGATGTCCTCAATTGCAAGTAGAATCATGTTGGTGTGATTGCCCGGGCGATACAGCTTACGTGCATTTAACAACAAAGTTTTAGTACCCACTTCGGAAAACTCATGCATTACTTCATAATTATTGAACGATTCGTTTTGCGGTACAATTACTTCCAGCAACTCGCGTAGTTTCGGAATATTCCATTGCCCATTTTGAAGGTCGTAAATTTTTTTATTAAAGGTATCGTTTTTATCAACTTTAAATGTGTTACAAAAAGCACGGTTTACAGCGTTGATAGTAAGGTCGCTATGCAGAACAATCAACGGCTCCCGGGCTGTTTCCACTATGCTCTCAGCATATTCTTTGGTTTCGGCTAAATTTTGTTCTGTTTTCTTTGCTTCGGTAAGGTCTCGCATCACTTTGGTAAAGCCAATGTGTTTATGCTTTTCATCATACAAAGGAAATAGCAAACCGCCCACCCAAAATTCAGAACCGTCTTTACGTCTATGATACCGGTTATCGGCAGCCTTACCTTCTTTTATAGCAGTTTTTGTTTCGTGTTGGGGCTCTTTTTTTTCTATGTCTGCTGGTACAAACAAAACATCAGCTTTTATTCCCAGTATCTCATCTTCCGTATAACCCAATAATTTTTGTGCACCTGCATTCCAGCTATTTACTCTTCTTTTTGTATCAGTGGTAAATACTGCATAGTCGCTCAGGCTTTCCAACACTTGCTTATAAAAGTGTTCCGTAAGTTGATAGGATACGCTTTTAGTAGTGTTGTTGGATGACTTACTGCGTTTATTAGCTTTTGGAATTGCGGAGCGTTTCATAGCTATCGGAATCAACTTATCTTCTGAAAGGAGAGCCAATATTATGAATAACAATTTGATTGCCAATAAAAATTAATTAGTTTCTTCAAACAAGGCTTACACAATAAGTGAACTGATTTCAGTAAGTTATTACAGAGGTAACCGCAAAAAATTGTTTCAACCTAAAATTTATAAAAGCCCGTAAATCGGGAAATAATAAACTGAAAAATCAATTTTCAGTCAGCGCATCCATTGAGATGGCATAATGACTTTCATCGTACACGCACTCACTATTTTTTATCAGTAATACTTGTGGCGATTCGTGCGAAACATCAAACATCTCAGATACGTGGTTAGAAATATCTCTGAATTTAATCAAGTCTAAGAAATAAAAATCCATTGAATCCGGTGCGCCTTCCCGTTCAAGACGTTTTAAAACCATGGAGCTGATGCTGCAACGCGTACTGTGCTTGAAGATAACCTGCGGACGCTGATTGGAATTTTCTTTGATTTCATCGAGCTGACTGATATTGTTAAGTGTTATCCAGTTCATACTTAAAAAAAGTCAAATTGTGTGCCTTGAAAATTATCTTCTGAAATAATTTTTATCGTGCGAAGGACAATCGCCAACCCGTGTTCCGCGCGAAGTAGCACAGGATGTAAACATGCCTGAAAGCAGGGCAGCCAATACAAAAACAGTGATATATTTTTTCATAATAAGGCTTTATTCGCCAATGTCTTTTTTGTTTTGAACAAGCTAAATTAAAGGCTTTTAAAGGATGCTAAATTTAAAAATAGATTAATATTTTCATACCGGTTTTGTTATCAGTAAAATAAAAAAGAGAGCATTGTATCAATGCTCTCTTTTTTATTTCTGCTTCTTGTTTATACTTCAAAAATCAATTGTTCATCACGTTCCTCTACAGGTATCTGTCTGATAAAATTGTTATATCCTTCTTCATCTGTATCATGAGATGTGTAAACTCCATAAGCATCCATACTGTAGCCGATTAGACCATCATTTGCTTCAATCAAATAAATGATGCTCATATCGCCAGGGTCGGAATCTCCTTCAAAGCGGTACGTTTTGATAATCTTTAAATCCTGGGGTTGATAAAATTTATTCTTACCTGCTGTAAAGCCTTTATCGGTCCATTGAAATTCGTTATCCATTTTCTTTAAACGAAGTTTTTCTAAAATAACTGAAGAGCTGGTCATTTCGCTGGGCTTGAACATAATGTACAGTTTTGTTTGTATTTCTAACCAAAATCTATACCTATATCAATTGATTATCATAGCGTTTAAAAAAATATCATTTTTAATGAAATAAATTTGTGTATTAATTTCTACATGCTTAATTTTATAGCAGAATAGATGGCAGTCGTTTTTCTTTCTCTCTTTTTGGAAACACCCTAATTTATATTTACAGATAGTTTTAAGGAATCAGAAAGTCGGTATCGTATGGTTCTTGCAGGTGTTTAGCTGATTGCAAACAATTTAAAACGTCCATATATGAATCCACTTATCTTGTCAAAAAAAACAACAAATAAACAAACCTCTGTTGTTGTAGGAAAAATACGCAATTTAGTTTCAACATTGCAAAATGCAAACAGGGCATTTAAGCACATCGCAGGTCGTTGTGGAGATAGAAAAGCGCAGATATTGGTATTTGGTATGGCTACCGAGTCGTTTCAGTTTTACAAAGAATTATCGCTTTATATGCAGGTATTGAAAGGCGAGCCTGTTTTTAATGAGACGATTTTTACCGATTATCAGTATGATAATAAAGGTTTGGAAAATGCAGGACGGGAGCAGATAGATAAAGTATTGGAAGATTGCGCAAGTATTGAAAAAGGCTTAATCGGCGAGTTTCGTAAATTGCTGAACGATCATTTAATTACCGGCGATTTGCGGAAGATGCTTCAGGAGCAATTGAACGGGTTTTTATATGCGTTTGCTAAAATAAAAATGCTCACGAATCTACATGTGAGTACCAGTAATTTTGTAAACATTTGGTAGAATAAATCTTATAAAAACAAAAACCGGATTGTTAAACTATCCGGTTTTTTTATGCCTTATTTTCTTTCTGCAAGCACATACTTTGTGTTTGCTATCTTGCAATTCTATATCAAAAATGTATGCAATCTTTTTTTGAGCAACTTCATTTGAAAGAACACAATTTGGGCAACGCCACCGGCAATAAATGGTATGGAGGCAGCACAACTTTTGATTCTTTTTCTCCCGTAGATGGTGCAAAAATTGGCAGTGTTGAAGCGGCTGATGCAAGCACTTATCAAACTGTGCTTGCCAAAGCTCAGGACGCTTTTTTGCAATGGCGCGCGGTACCGGCTCCAAAGCGCGGTGAAGTAGTGAGGCAAGTGGGTGAAGCGTTGCGGCAACACAAAGATGAATTGGGAAAATTAGTAAGTTATGAAATGGGCAAAAGCTTGCAGGAAGGCTGGGGTGAAGTGCAGGAAATGATAGACATCTGCGATTTTGCTGTTGGTTTGTCGAGGCAATTGTATGGACTTACTATGCACAGCGAGCGAACGCATCATCGAATGTACGAACAATGGCATCCGCTGGGCATTGTA
Organism: uncultured Chitinophagaceae bacterium; assembly: GCA_963790435.1. Lineage (GTDB taxonomy): Bacteria > Bacteroidota > Bacteroidia > Chitinophagales > Chitinophagaceae > Ilyomonas. The sequence continues at coordinate 928,140 of CAWBOI010000001.1, read as the reverse complement.
GGTATTATATCAGCTTTTAATTTCCCGGTAGCTGTATGGAGCTGGAATGCAGCGCTGGCCTGGGTTTGCGGAAATGTTACCATTTGGAAACCGAGCGAAAAAACGCCGTTGTGTGCTGTTGTCTGCCAGCAAATTATCGCTGATGTTTTTGCCAGGAACAATGTGCCAGAAGGCGTGAGTTGCCTGCTGCAAGGTGATAGAGCGGTGGGAGAGCAGTTGTGCAAGGATGAACGCATTGCTTTGATTTCGGCTACGGGTTCAACCCGAATGGGAAAAGAAGTTGGTGCAACAGTAGCAGCGCGATTGGGCAAAACCATTTTAGAATTGGGTGGTAACAATGCGGTGATTATTTCAGAATATGCCGACATCAATATGTCGCTGATTGGTTGTGTGTTTGGCGCAGTAGGAACGGCAGGGCAGCGTTGTACCACAACACGAAGATTGATTATTCATTCTTCTCAATATGAAACCTGGAAAATGAAATTGCAAAGTGCATATCAGCAATTGAAAATCGGCAATCCGTTGAACAATGAAAACCATGTAGGACCGCTCATTGATAAAGGTGCTGTGCAACAATATTTGCAAGCCATTGAACAATGCAAGCAGCAAGGCGGGCATTTTATTATAGAAGGCGGTGTTTTGGAAGGTGAGGAATTTAAAAGCGGATGTTATGTAAAGCCTTGCATTGCGGAAGTAAATAACGACTGGCCCATTGTTCAGCACGAAACCTTTGCTCCGATTTTGTACCTGATAAAATATGAAACCATTGATGAAGCCATCGCTTTGCAGAACGCTGTTCCGCAAGGATTAAGCTCCGCGATTATGACATTGAACCTTCGCGAAGCCGAACAATTTCTTTCTTACAAAGGAAGCGATTGCGGTATAGCAAACGTAAACTTAGGAACGAGCGGTGCTGAAATTGGCGGTGCGTTTGGCGGCGAAAAAGAAACCGGCGGCGGACGTGAAAGTGGTTCTGATGCGTGGAAAGCGTACATGCGCAGGCAAACCAACACCATCAATTGGGGAAGCGATTTGCCGTTGGCACAAGGCATTCAATTCAATTTATAAAAAACGAAAAGCTAAGTTTGGTTTTGCCCGTTTTTTTATCATTCAGCCAACTGTCGCTTGTACATTTGAATCGCGTTTTCAAAACCTAAATACAAAGCATCGCAGATGAGCGCATGACCAATGGAAACTTCATCAAGCTCCGGAATATGTTGTTTGAAAAAGCGAAGATTATGCAAATCCAAATCGTGCCCGGCATTCAAACCCAAACCTAATTCCTTAGCTCTGTTAGCGGCTGCCACATAAGGCGCGATAGCTTCTTCTTTATTGATTAAAAATCCTTTTGCGTATCCTTCGGTATAAAGCTCAATACGGTTGGTTCCGGTGGTAGCAGCGCCTTCTACCATTTCAACAAAAGGGTCAACAAATAAGCTTACGCGGATTCCTTCTTTTTGAAAAAGAGTAACCATTTCGGTTAGATACTTTTTGTTTTCAATCGTATTCCAGCCGTGGTTGCTGGTAATTTGGTAGATCGCATCAGGCACTAATGTTACCTGGTTGGGTTTTACCTCTAAAACCAGATCAACAAAGCGTGGTTCATTGCAATTGCCTTCAATGTTAAATTCAGTTTTGATAATTTGTTTGATGGCTCGCACATCGTTATAACGAATGTGGCGCTCATCGGGTCGGGGATGAACGGTGATACCATCTGCACCAAACATCTGGGCATCAATGGCGGCTTTTACAACGTCAGGATTGTTGCCTCCTCTGCTGTTGCGAAGCGTTGCAATTTTATTGATGTTTACACTCAGCTTTGTCATACTCATTTTTGGCTGCAAAGATGAACACTTCTAAAGGGATAGAGAAAAAGAATCATTGAATGAGCTGCCTTTTCCTGCAAAACCAAAAGCCACCTGAAACAAGTGGCGGTATATCCCGAACAGGAATTGAAGCTGCACTGTAATACATAAGTTCAGGTTTTATTTTATAAAAACCCGCATCTTACGACACGAGTTTTTATTTTTACTATAACACTGAGCAAAATAATTTCAATACACACCAAGTGTTTACACAAAACATTCAGGCATTATGAAACCTCTGAGTATCTATAACATCATTAGAATAGATACTTATTCCAGCACACCATGCAACGTTTTTTATATTCACTTTTGCAGTACTGCATTGGGTTGATATGCTTTTGACTTCAAAATAATTATGTTATGAATACAGCCACAACAAACTTCAAGCATGTTTCTTATTTATGGGATGAAGCGAAAGCTGCATCGCTTGCCGGCGATGAAGTCGCCTTGCTTGTTTATCGTTCCAATTTGTTAGGTGCAGATTTGCGTTTAACCAACTATGGCGGAGGCAATACATCGTGCAAAGCGATGGCACCTGATCCGCTTACCAATAAGGAAGTAGAAGTGATGTGGGTAAAAGGCAGCGGTGGCGATTTAGGTACGATGAAACGCAATGGTCTTGCAGCTTTGTACGTTGATAAATTGCGCAGTTTACAAAATGTATATCGTGGCATTGATCAGGAAGATGCAATGGTTCAATTGTTCAATCATTGCATTTACGATTTGAGTTCAAAAGCACCTTCGATTGATACGCCGTTACATGCGTTTCTTCCTTACAAACACATAGACCATTTGCACCCTGATGCTGCCATTGCCATTGCGGCTGCAAAAGATGGCAAGCAGATTACACAACAATTGTTTAACGGTGAAATTGGTTGGGTAGAATGGCAACGTCCGGGCTTTGATTTGGGTTTGCAATTAAAAGAACAAATTGATGCAAAACCAAACCTGCGCGGCATCATGCTCGGCTCGCATGGCTTATTTACCTGGGGCGACACAGCGTATGAAAGTTATATCAACACATTGGAAGTGATTGAACGATGCTCGCAATATCTTGAAGAAAATTCGGGCAAAAACAAACCTGTATTTGGCGGACAAAAAATAAGTTCATTACCAAAAGAAGAACGATTACAAAAGGCAGCAGCATTGGCTCCTATACTTCGTGGTTTTTGCTCAGGCAGCGATCTTAAAAATTCTCATTCAGGGGTTAGGGGCACCATTGGTCATTTTACCAATGATGAGCGTGTGTTGGAGTTCATCAACTCAAATGATTTGGAAAGATTAGCGCCGATGGGCACATCTTGTCCGGATCATTTTCTTCGCACCAAAATCTCACCACTCGTTTTAACTCTTATGCCCCAGGAAGATGTAACCGACACAGAAAATATCAAACAAAAATTGCAACCACAGTTTGAAGCCTACAGAAAGATGTATGCAAACTATTACAACAGTTGCAAACATGCCAATAGTCCTGCAATGCGGGATGCCAACCCGGTGATTATTTTGTATCCGGGCGTGGGCATGTTTTCTTTTGCAAAAGACAAACAAACAGCAAGAGTAGCAAGTGAATTTTATATCAACGCCATCAATGTAATGAAGGGTGCAGAAGCCATTTCCGAATATACTTCATTACCAAGGCAAGAAGCTTTCAACATTGAATATTGGTTATTGGAAGAAGCCAAACTGCAAAGAGCGCCAAAAGGGAAATCGTTGAGCGGAAGAATTGCACTCATAACCGGAAGCGCAGGCGGCATTGGTAAAGCCATTGCTAAAAAGTTTGCAGAAGAAGGCGCTTGCGTGGTTATCAATGATATTAATGAAGAAAGATTGCAGGGCGCAATGGAAGAATTTGAAAAGAGCTTTGGTAAAGATGCGGCTGCCTCAACATTATTGGATGTTACCAAAAACGATACGATTGAAAAAGGGTTTGCCAATGCTGCACTTGCTTTTGGTGGTGTTGACATTGTGGTAAACAATGCTGGTATTTCTATTTCAAAATCAATCACCGATCATTCAATTGAAGATTGGGATAAACTGTACAACATTTTAGTAAAAGGACAATTCCTTGTTTCAAAAGCCGGTATAGAAATCATGCGAAAACAAAACATAGGTGGCGACATCATCAATATTGTTTCCAAAAACTCTGTCGTGTCTGGTCCCAACAATGGGGGCTATGGAAGCGCAAAAGCAGCACAGGCGCACCTTTCAAGATTGTTGGCTGCGGAGTTGGGAGGTGATAAAATTCGCGTAAACATGGTGAACCCTGATGCTGTAATTGTTGACTCAAATATTTGGGCAGGTGGCTGGGCTGAAGGCAGAGCTAAAGCGTATGGAATTACAGTGGAAGAATTGCCAGCCTATTATGCAAAACGAACTTTATTGAATGAAACCATTTTGCCCCAGGACATAGCCAATGCCTGCTTCCTTTTTGTGAGTGGCTTGTTGAACAAATCAACCGGCAACGCGTTGAATGTAGATGGTGGCGTTGCTGCGGCATTTTTGAGATAAGAGACAAGATTGTTTTGATTGATAAGATTATAAATTCATTTGCTCATTAAGAAATTCATCTGCATCGCAAAATCAGATGAATTTCACAAATCGTGGTTCAGACAACTTGCCAGTATGAAAATCGAACAACAAATCATTCAGGAGCACAATGATGTTCTTCTAAAAGAACATCAACGCAAATTCCGTTTTATGGCTTCCGAAATAAACAACGTAGAAAGCATCATTCAAAAATTAGCTGACTTTCAAATTGCCATTCCTTCCTGGGCTTTGGGCACAGGTGGAACGCGCTTTGGAAGGTTTGGCGGCGGCGGTGAGCCAGGAAACTTAGAAGAAAAAATTGAGGACATTGGATTGCTTCATTCACTCAGCCAATCCAGCGGCGCTATCTCTTTACATATCCCCTGGGACATACCGGAAAATACGGCAAAAACAAAAGCGCTCGCTGCGCAGTTTGGTTTGCAGTTCGATGCCATGAATTCAAACACTTTTCAGGACCAGAAAGACCAGCCATACAGTTACAAATTCGGCTCGATGCAGCATGTAGATAGAGCAGTGCGCAAACAAGCTGTCGAACATAATATTGAAGTTATAAAATATGGTAAAGAGTTAGGCTCAAAGTCGCTCACAGTATGGCTTTCAGATGGTTCGTGTTTTCCTGGTCAGCTCAACTTTAGAACGGCTTTTCAAAATACATTGGAAAGCCTGCGGGAAGTATATGCGCAGTTGCCCGAAGACTGGAAATTATTTGTTGAATACAAAGCTTACGAACCCAATTTTTATTCAACAACCGTTGGCGATTGGGGACAATCGTTATTGTATGCTTCAAAACTTGGAAAGAAAGCATATACATTGGTTGATTTAGGTCATCATTTGCCCAATGCCAACATTGAACAAATCGTTTCCCTGCTGTTGATGGAAGGTAAGCTGGGTGGTTTTCATTTCAACGATAGCAAATATGGCGATGACGATTTAACGGTTGGCTCAATCAAGCCTTATCAACTCTTTTTAATTTTTAATGAGTTGGTTGACGGCATGGATGCAAGAAGCATGAATCATGCAACCGACCTTGCCTGGATGATTGATGCAAGCCATAATGTAAAAGATCCGCTGGAAGATTTGTTGCAATCTGTTGAAGCCATTATGATTTCGTATGCGCAGGCTTTGTTTGTTGACAGAACAAAATTAACTGAAGCACAAAGCAACAGCGATGTGGTAACGGCACAAGAGATTTTGCAAAACGCATTTCGTACCGATGTCCGGCCGCTTGTTGCAGAAGCACGCTTGAGGAGCGGCGCAGCATTGAACCCGTTGGCTGTTTATCGCAAAGAAAAAGTAAGAGAAAATTTGATTAAAGAAAGAGGAAGCAAAACGGTTGCTACGGGATTATAAATTCAAACATCCGGAAAGCTCACATAAACAATTAGCTAACATCAATCTGCCATGTCATTGCCTGTTATACTCATATTCGATGTTGGCAAAACCAATAAGAAACTATTGTTGTTCGATAAACAATATAAGTTGGTTTATGAAGAAGTTACACAACTGCAAGAGACGGTTGATGAAGATGGTTTTCCATGTGAAGACGTGCATTTGTTGACAGAATGGACAAGAAGTTCATTTCAAAACATACAGCAGGATAAACGTTTTAACATTGTAGCGGTAAATGTGTCTGCTTACGGCGCTTCCTTTGTTCATCTTGATTATAAAAAGCAGCCTTTTCTTCCACTGTACAATTACTTAAAGCCTTATGATGATGAACTGCAAAAGAAGTTTTATAACAGGTACGGAGGAGAAGACAAGATAGCTAAGGAAACAGCCTCGCCGGTATTGGGCAATCTCAACTCAGGCATGCAATTGTATTGGCTAAAACATAAGAAGCCGGAATTGTATTCGCAAGTATGGTGTTCCCTGCATCTTCCGCAATACATCAGCTATGTGTTAAGCGGCTCTGTGTATAGTGATATTACAAGCATAGGTTGTCATACCAATCTATGGAACTTCAACATTCATGATTATCACAATTGGGTATTTGACGAAAACATTAATAAGAAATTGGCTCCGCTGATTTCTTGTACGGAAATGGCCGGAAATATTGATGAAAACAAACCTATGGGTTCTGGTTTGCATGATAGCTCGGCGGCTTTAATACCTTATTTTACCAACTTTCACGAACCTTTTGTTTTGCTATCTACCGGCACATGGAGTATCAGCCTCAACCCATTCAATCATAGGTCATTAACCAGTGAAGAATTAAACAAGGATTGCTTACAATATCTTTCTTACGAGGGTAATTCGGTAAAAGCGTCACGCCTGTTTGCTGGTTATGAGCATGAACAACAGATGAAAAGGTTAGCTGCGCATTTTAATACCTCCTCTGACTATTTCAAAACGGTATTGTATGATGCCTCAATTTTTCAGAAGCTTCATCGGGTTTCACTTTCTGCGGTTCGTAATCACACTTTTAAGATGGGAGGTGAATCTATGTTCGCAACGCGAAACCTTTACGATTTTGAAACGGGTGAAGAAGCCTATCATCAGTTCATTATTGACATTATCAAGCAACAAACTGAATCAACAAAACTTATTATTGGTAACAAATCTGTGAAAAAAATTTTTGTAGATGGAGGGTTCAGCAAAAACGATGTGTATATGTATTTGTTGGCTGCCGCTTTTCCGCATGTTGAAGTATATTCGGCAATGGTAGCACAGGCATCGGCTATTGGTGCAGCCATCGCCATAAAAAGAGCCTGGAATGAACATCCGCTACCGTCTGATGTAATTACTCTCAAACGATATCAACCTACCTACGATATTGCATTATGACGATTGATCTGTTCATCTCGCGTCATGTGGATCGGTTCTATCTGTTAGTAGCAATTGTTACTTGGTATTACATATTAACTGCATGAAAAGAAAATTTTTGAGGCATTATGAAATTCTTGAAATCATTCTTAAATACACTAAGTTTTAAAAAACTTATTTTGTTCGCTTTTACTTAATCAGGAATCATTAACAAGCCGTATTAAACAATAGATGGAACAGTACAATCATGAGCCATTACGTAGTAGAGGCTGGTTCGGGCGGCAGGGAAAAGATGGATTTATCTACAGAGCCTGGATGAAAAAGAGTGGTATCCCTTCTCATGAATTTGATGGACGCCCAGTCATAGGCATTTGTAACACATGGTCGGAGTTGACACCATGTAACTCGCATTTCAGGGAATTGGCAGAACATGTAAAAAGAGGCGTATATGAAGCGGGTGGTTTTCCGGTAGAGTTTCCCGTCATGTCTCTTGGTGAAACCCTGATGAAACCAACCGCTATGCTGTACCGCAATCTCGTCAGCATGGATGTGGAAGAATCTATCAGAGCCAATCCCTTGGATGGAGTAGTGCTGCTATGCGGATGTGATAAAACAACACCTTCCTTAGTAATGGGTGCCTGCAGTGTGAACCTGCCTACCATTGTTGTATCCGGCGGCCCAATGCTCACCGGCAGGTACAAAGGTAAAAGCATTAGTACCTCTGACATCTGGCGCTTTTCAGAAGCCAACCGTGCCGGGCAGATGGACGACATGGAAATGACGCTTGCAGAAGCCGGTATGTGCCGTAGTGATGGTCATTGTGCGGTAATGGGAACGGCTTCAACGATGGCTTGTATGGTAGAGTCACTTGGGCTTTCTTTGCCCGGCAATGCAGCCATACCGGCACCTGATGCAGCGAGAAAAGTGCTGGCACAACTATCAGGATCAGAGATTGTGCGAATGGTGAAAGCAGACCTGAAGCTTTCGGATATTCTCACGAGAGAAGCTTTTGAAAATGCCATTATGGTGAATGCCGCGATTGGCGGTTCTACCAATTTTGTTATCCATTTGTTGGCGATAGCCGGTCGTATTGGAGTAGAGCTAACCATTGATGATTTTGATACCTTTTCTTCCTTTATTCCACTCATTGCCAACCTACAACCATCCGGTTCTTACTTCATGGAAGATTTATATTATGCCGGAGGGCTTCCTGTTATCATTAAAGAACTGCTGCCGCATTTAAATAAAAACTGCATTACGGTAAATGGGAAGACGATTGAGGATAACTTTAGTAAAGTGAAGTGTTATGACCCAAATATTATCACGACCATTGACAAGCCCTTTAATACCCTATCAGGGTTCATTATCCTGAAAGGTAATTTATGTGAAAACGGTGCAGTTATTAAGCCCTCCGCTGCTACCGCATCACTCATGCAACATAGAGGCAAAGCGGTTGTGTTTGAAAATATTGATGATTATAAAACCCGTATTGATGCTCCTGATCTTGAGGTGGATGAAACCAGTGTTCTGGTGTTGAAGAATGTAGGACCTAAAGGCTATCCTGGTATGCCTGAAGTAGGCAATATGGGACTGCCTTCCAAACTGTTAGCTAAGGGGATAACAGATATGGTACGTATTTCTGACGGGCGTATGAGTGGAACAGGCTTTGGTACTGTAGTACTGCACATATCACCGGAAGCGGCTGATGGCGGAACATTGGGTGTGATACAGGATGGAGATGAAATTACATTAGATGTAGAAAACCGCTTGTTAAGGGTAAATATATCCGATGAAGAAATTGTTTTACGAAAACAAAACAAAAAGGTGACTGTAACAGTTGAAAACCGGGGCTATGTGCACCTCTACCAAACACACGTTGAGCAGGCACACCTTGGTGCTGATCTTGATTTTTTGCGCGGTGCTTCCGGTAGTGAAGTAACCAGAGACTCGCATTAATTCGCTTATTAGATAAACAGTTGTAGAACTAACTAAAAAAGATTTTGCGATATGGATTTTAAGGGGAAAGTAGCCATTATATCCGGAGCCGGTCAAGGCATAGGATTAGCCATATGCAAAAAGCTATCGGCATTGGGCGCCAATATAATTCTCAACGATATAAATGAGGAGTTAGCAGAAGAAGCGGCAAATGCAGTTGCATCGAATAATGCTCCTGTTGCTGTCTCCGGTGATTGCAGCGATATAAACATTATTCGGCAGTTAGTAAATACAGCGGTTTCGAAATTTGGTAAACTGGATATTGTTGTTGCCAATGCCGGTATTACTTTGTTTGACGATTTTTTTAGTTACACACCGGAAGCTTTTTTTAAGGTTATGCAGGTAAATCTCGGAGGTACTTTCTTTCTTGCGCAAGCGGCCGCTAAACAAATGAAGGAACAAGGTAATGGTGGCAGTTTATTATTCATGTCTTCTGTTACCGGTCACCAGGCACATAAAAACCTGGGTGCTTATGGAATGAGTAAAGCTGCTATTGAAATGTTAGCTAAAAATTTAGTGATTGAGCTTTCTGACTATCGCATTAATGTTAATACCATTGCACCTGGTGCAACACTAACTGAAAGAACACTGGCAGATGATAATTATGAAAAAATATGGTCACATATTACGCCAATGGGACGGCCTGCAAGCGTAGATGATATTGCAAATGCCGCTGCATTTTTTGTCTCGGATGAAGCAAAGCACATCACCGGACAAACCTTAATTATTGATGGTGGCTGGACAAGCATCAGCCCCTCACCCTATTAAATAAAACAATCCTTTTGAATGATAATATGCGGTTATCAATTATCAGTAGTGAAACTAATAGTGGCTTTATAAAATCAAGTGCTAACGATTGATTAGAAAACAACAATATGCCAGATGTATTAAATTTACCTTATAAAGTCTTGATAACCGAAACCTTTTTATTAGGTGAAGGACCGCTATGGGATGCCGTTAGCAAATCCATTTGTTGGGTAGATATTTTGAATGGTACTATACACGAGTTTACACCCTCTAAAAACGAATATCGAAAAATACCTGTTAACGAAATGGTGGGTGCTGTTACCGTATGTACAAATGGAGATTTTCTGGCAGCGTTAAAAAGCGGGCTCGCGTTTATAAACAGAAAAAGCGGTAAAATAGAACGGTTGCATCACCCCGAAAGTCATTTGACTGAAAACCGCTACAACGATGGTAAGTGTGATCCTGCTGGCAGGTTTTGGATAGGCTCCATGTCACTTTCAGAAAAGGCGGGTGCAGGAAGCGTGTATATGATTGAGAGAGATCTTTCGCATACAGTCAAAATAAAAAGGGTTACTGTCTCTAATGGTATGGCATGGAGTGCTGACCATAAAACCTTCTACTATATTGACACACCTACATTGCAGGTTATTGCATACAATTATGATTTAGCGACAGGAGATATTACTAACAAAAGAGTGGTTATTACCATTCCAAAGAAAGAGGGCTTCCCGGATGGTATGACTATAGATAAAGAAGGTATGTTGTGGATCGGGCATTGGGATGGCTGGCAAGTTGCCCGCTGGAATCCTTTTTCGGGCGAAAAGCTGATGAGCATTCATTTACCGGCTTCCCGCATTACTTCCTGCACTTTTGGTGGCGAAGATTTAGGAGACCTGTACGTCACTTCTGCAAAGGTGGGACTAACAGAACAACAACAGGAAGAGCAGCCTTTAGCAGGCTCTTTATTCGTCATTAAGAACTCTGGTTTTCAGGGTATGGCTGCCTTTGAATTTGATTACATGAACAACAATCAATAGAGCTTTTAAAATTATTGCACATAGGATTCTCAACAGGCGTACCAGCAGCTACTACCAAACTAAAAAGGAACATTATATTTTTGTCTTCTGCTGGCATAATTTTTCACATCCGCCTGTGGACAGTGGCCGAAGTAAGACCTTACTATTTTATGGCTGCCAAGAATGGTTTTAGAGCTTTTTAACCCGCCTGCATTTCTTCTATTAATTAGGTAGTGTATCAGTTTGAAACTATGTCAATAAAAACCTGTCAGGTTATGACAATTATTTTTCAAACTAATACACTACTATTAATTACAGAAGATGCGCAAGAATTTGTAAACTCATATGTCGGTGTATCACTGCCCGGTGTAATATCTATGCTTTTAAAAGCATCTGAGCTGTCCGCTTTCCTACCGGTGATGACTTTACTACTGCCTGCGTTGTATGGCGTTTTCATTGCCATCACAACAACACAAACCACACCTTAAGCCTTGCAAAATTGGTCAAGAAATATTTATAATTGAATTTTAAAAACCACACTTGTATCCAACGTTGCAGCCCGGGTTTGCCGATTTAGAAATGGCAGTGTAAGCATAGAGATATGAAAGTTTGGAAACGCTTGCAAAACCGTTACAGGAGCGTCTGCATGGATCAGGCTATCGGCTTTTTGTTTTGTGGTAAAATAATACTTTACAATGGAGCCGTCCTTTGCAACGGCAGGTAATGTATCTGTGAGAGTAACGTTTGCATTTGCGTACCACTTAAGGCTAAAATTTTCTTTATCAAACAAACCAATATCAGACTCTTCTTTTTTGTTTTGGTTGAGCCATTTCGCAGCCGCTTCACCGGACTGATAACGCAATAAAATCGGGTAAAAACAAACGTTCAAAAACAAGTTAACAACAATGCAAAATCCAATGCCATTAAGGATGACGGAAGAATAGCTCCTCTCCCGAAAAAGTGACAAAAACAAAACCGCTATCGTTGTAGCCACACAGATAATCAAGACTTTGTATGGCAATCCAAACAACAGTGAAAGCACAACTACGGCAAGCCATGCTGTAATCAGCAACCCGCGTTGAAGGGGAATAAAAAACCGAAGCGGCTTAAAGGAGGCTGTGTTCATTAAATAATCAGCACACAACAACGAAAAATGCGGAAACAGGATCACTATGTAATACGACAGTTGAAACTTTGATACCGAAAAAATAAGAAACGTAATGGCTGCGCTTCCTGCCACAATCCATTGTGTTGCCTTGTACTTCAGGCTGCGGTATCTGATCATTCGTATTACGGCTGCATACAACAATATGCTCCATGGGAAGTACGCCCACAAAGCAGTATGAAAGTAGAAAAGCACATCGCCCCTGCCTTTAATGGGACCCGTGTTGAGAAACCTTCCGAACTGGCTATCCCAAAAGAAAAACCGGATGCCCGAAACGCCCGTTTTACCCCACACCATTTTTTCGGGATGCAAATCGAATTGCGCATACAAAGTGTAGAGTTCCGGTACAATAAAAACAAACGTAAGCAACAAGTATAAATACCACCGGTAGTTGATGAACTGACTCCATTCTCTTCTTACCAAAATCAACAAGCACATACCACTGGTAATGGTAACCAAAAAGAACAATCCTTTGGTGAGTATCGCACATGCTGAGAACAAAGCAGCCAGAAACACATACTTTGCGTTTTGCGTTTCGTACAACCTATACAGGTAATAAGCGGAAGCAATAATAAAAGACGTTAAGTAGGGCTCGGCACGTACATCAAACAAGCTGATAACGCCTTGCAGCGCAGTGGCAAAAATGAGCACTGCAACCATTGCAGTTGCTTTGTTGTAAAGGGTTTTGCCCAACCGGTACAAGTAATGCAAAGAAACAAGCCATAATAAAAAAGCAGGTAACTTATAAGCAAACGAAGTGAAGCCAAAAAGCTTAAAGCTGATTGCGGTTAACCAAAACGGAAGGTGAGGTTTGTCGAGCCAGTCGGTATTGTTGTAAAGGTTAATAAAATCGTTGTGCTGTGCCATTTGTTTGGCAATGTAAGCATACAACGCACCATCAGGCTCCAATATACCACTGAACAAACCCGTAGCATTGACGCCGATAACAAGCAACAACCAATGTTTATACTTCACCCTTTTGTTTTACGCAGACGCTTGTAATAAATTTATGGTTTGGCATTCATCCGATACACCAATACCCTAAAAGAATCGGAAAGCATCTTTTTGTTTTCATCGAATTTTGCTGCGCTGAAATACAACTTCCCGGTTTGCTTGTCTAAAGCCATCGTTTTGGCTTTGTAGCTTGTTGGTAATGTTTGCACCACTTTATAATCGTCGGCAGAAAGTTGTTGAATGACGGTTGCTGTACCATCGCCATTTGAGCAAACGATAAGGTGATGTGTCGAATCGTATACTACGGCATCTACACCTGCACCAATAGGAACGGTAGTTACCACTCGTTGCCGATTGATGTCAATAACGCTCATTCCTTTGTTTTGGCGACAAACGGAAAATGCGCGGCGATTCATTTTATCTAAAGCCAAACCAGTTGGACCGCCACAGGGCGCAAGGGGAAGAGTTCCAGCAACTTTCAGGTTTTTGGTATCAATAATGGCGAGGCTGTTTTTGTCTTCCAGATTGTTATACAACAGCCCGTTGCCATCCGGCACCGCAAACTCGGGTGCGCCCGGTAAGGATACCGCGGCAACTTCTTTTAATAAATGAATGTCAATAACACAGGCTTTGTTATCATCGCCGCAAAACGCAAACACTCTTTTCGAGAACGGGTCATATACAATGGCATCAGGTTTTTTACCACTCAGTTGAATAGTTACGATTGTTTTCAACGTAGATAAATCAAATACTGTAACGGCGTTGGTTTTGCCATCGCTGATGAATCCTTTGTTCACTTCGTTTACTATTGCAATGCCATGCACCCCTTTCATGCCCCCGATACTATCAAGAAGTGTTTCTGTGGCCAAATCAATAACATCTACACAAGTGCCGTGCGATACAAACAAGTGATGGTTGACATCATCAATAGACAGATAATCGTAGCCCCCATTGCCAGGTATTGAAATCGTTTTATCCAACACATACCCGTTGTTCTGTTGGGCAGACGCGCCACTTGATGAGATTGATAAAATAGCCATTACAAGAAGAAAGAACAGAAAAGATTTCATATTGATTGATTTAAAACAATGGTTTGTTTAGTTAGTGGTTTGGATTTGTGCTAATTTGTTTTCGAGATACCGCTTTACATCCTTCCATTGATAAAATGGAAATTGATGGGTTGCAATGGGCAGCCTTGCCTCTTTTTCATTGAATAAAATAGCGAGCAGATAATCATTGTCTTTTTTGTAAACAACCCATTGAACGTTCGCACTCAACGGAATGATTTTCGCCGCACTCCATTTTGTTGAAAAATTAAAAACAGAAGAAGCGGTTTGTGAAGCCTCCACAATGCCCATTAATGTAGCCAATGGAGAGATAGCTTCGGCATGGGTAAATCGAAAAATACCGCTGAACGCTTTGCTTCGGGTATTCTCGTCACAGGTCTTTATCAAGTTTCTCAACAAAGGGGCGGCAATGCTGATTTGTATTCCGGCTGCATTGTCAGCAGGCCCTTTCTCATAAAAATCAGATGCGCTGGTGAGTTGATCCAGCCAAGCCAAATCAGCATCGGTGAAGGCTTTGGACGCCATATTGATAAAAGGTGTTCCGGTTGATTGCATTTCTTTTTGGGCAGAAAACAAAATACAATAGACGTCATATAAATTGCTGCAAATCTGCACAAGTGTTGCCTTATCGCTTTTACCTTTTGCAGCAAGCTTGAGGTTACCGTTTTGTATCTTTTGAATAAAAGAGTTGGTAAATAGTTGATGGCAAACCCGTGAAGCCACTTCTTCCGTTCTCTGATCGCTGGATAGCGAATCTAAGTGCTTCTTTACCGCATCACTTTTTTTGTATTGCTGATATACCGAAGATAAGTCATAAAAACGCAAAAGGCTGTCTGCCTCAGGCGGGTAAATAATGGTTTGTACATCACTGGAATCAATGCCTTGCAAACCAGAGAGAAAGGCATTGGCACTTTGCTGCGTTCTTATTTTTTCGGTGGTTTCTACCCGCAACTTTGCCTTTTCAAACAAGGATGAATACTCACTTTGCAAACGCCCGGCAATGCCCTTTTGCTCGTCTTTGCCAAGTTGCGTGATGTTGCCGTAGTTGTTTTTTTCTACCACTTCAAATTGATGTAATTGCATCAAGATTGAATCACCGGTTGGAAGAAGCCCTTGCTCCATTTGTGCTTCCTCCAGAAGCCTGATAAGGCTTACATCGCTACCAGCGGAGGTAAGGAACCGCGCGCCATGTCTTCCCACATAATTGATAAAATACACCTGGTAACCTTTAGGTGGCGGCGTATGATGAAGTTGCTGCGGTTGATAAAGAGTTTTAGTATTGAGGTAATCGCTTTGCGCGCAACCGACCGATGGCAGTTTTAATAAAACAAAAGCAAGAAGTACCCATCGCATGTTCGCAATTATAAAAGTAACAAAAACAAATGCTTCAATAACATCCCACAGTCAACTCAAACACGATGTATATCTGTGTTGTCTGCGGGATGAATTTGTTTATCCAATTATTGCTTTAAAATATCAACTAATGATGGTTTGATTTTACCGCATCAGATGTATAGGCACCCAAATCGGCACTGTACTTTGCATTGCCTTTACCAAACGCAGGAGAACTGGTTTGCAAGTGAAAATCGTTGACATTGGCAGCGCCATTGGGCGTCGCAATCCTGCCATCAAATACTTTAAACATAGGATCATTGTTGCCAACTGCATTCGAGATAAGATCGGTGGTTTGCGGCTTGCCCACGCCATCCCCGGGATAAAAATTGCTCCTGATGTTGATGGAGATATTAGGGGTTACAGTCGTATCGGAGTAAGTGTCTGCTGAGGCGTAAAACAAGTTGTTGCCATAAGTAGTGTGAACCGTATCGGCATCCTGAAAGATTTCAAGCCCCTGGTAGTTATTCACCATGATATTATTGTAAATATACCCGATGGCATTCACGCCTACAGAAACGCCTCTGCCAGGTTCGGCAGCGCCTCTGCGCCAGCCATTGCTCACCAGCGTGTTGTTATAAACGTTCACGATGGTTTGCGGAAACGGAACAGTACTGCTCGTTTCTAATTTTACGCCTGTGCCTGCCTGGCTATACACCACATTGTAAGCCACATCGCCAGTAACGCCGGTCTTTAGATTGATGGCTTCCCCATCAGTGCTTCCTGAAGCTGTGATGGTATTGCGAAGGATTTTTACAATGGCGCCTTTCTGCATCCGCAGGATGTCATCCTGGCCATTGGTAATCCACGAATCCTCAATATCCACCGAAATAGGGGCTGCAACAAATACGCTTTTGCGTGGACTGCCGGTAGGATCGGCACCACCTGTGTTTTGGATCTTCGCCCACTTGATGGTTACACTCTGCGCACTATCACACTGAAAGCCGCCCCAGGAACCGGGCATGTTGCTGGAAGAATTAAAAACGACCGGACTGGAGGATGTGCCTACCAGCAATAAAGTGCCTTGTACATTGATTTGCGCATTGTTCGCCACCACTACATTTACACCCTGCTGCGCTGCCAACGTATCGCCAAGCTTAATGGTTAAATCGCCCGTGATGGTGTAAGTGTTACCTGTGGTAAGCGTACCTTTTACAAAGCCGGAAATATTACCCGGTGCAATAGGATTGGAAGGAGGTACAGTTGGTGTTACTACCGTTGTATTTTCCGATTTGTTGCACGAAGCCAAACCGAAAACTGACAACGCAAAAAAAGCGGCAAAAGAAAAAATGGATGTTTTCATGTTGTTTATATTTCATTTTTATAAATGATAGCGGAAGCCCAATAAGAATGAGGCTTTGTAAATGTCCTTGCCAACAGTAAGTGTGTTGATTTTATAAATTGTAGGTGTGTTCAACAGGTTGTTGAATTTGCCAAAAAAGGTGAGATGTTTTCCCAATCCGTATTCGGCGGAAGCCGCCAGAAAGGATTGCGGCTGTTGATAATAATCGAACCCGTAAATGGGATATACTTGAGAAAGCGTTTTGCCCAAGTACTGATAGGCTACCTGAACAAAGATTTTCTTTTGCGTATTTCTATAATAAAGAGAGAGATTGGCGGTGTTGTTCGTTTGCCCTTGCATGGTTCTTTTTTGCAACTTGTCGTAGGTGGTTTGCGCTGCTAAATCTGTATAAGATTTTATTGAGTAAATCTTTGAATAGATATAAGTGTAATTGGCAGAAAAACCAATGTTGCCAAAGGTTTTACCCCATACCAGCTCTGCGCCATACAGAGTTGCCGTGCCTAAATTAACGGGTGTATAAGTGGTGCCATCTACATAAGCAAACTCAATAGGGTCTTGTATCAGTTTGTAAAACCCACCAATGAACAATTGCTCCTCTTCCTTGGGATACAACTCATACCGGACATCAAAATTATCGGCAACCGAGTGTCTTAAATTCGGGTTGCCTTGTTCATCAATTGCCGTTGTATTACTTAATATTCTATAAGGCACCAACTCATAATAATTGGGGCGCGCAATGGATTTAAAATAAGAAGCCCTGATATTGGTTTTGTTGTTGAGCTTGTATTTAATCATCAAACTTGGCAACAAATCGGTGTAGTTCTTTGTTACCCCATTTACCTGGTCGGCATAAAAAGTATTGATGGTAAAGCCCTGCTGCGTTGTTTCACTTCTTACCCCGCCAAACACATCTACTCTCGGTGCCGAAATTTTGGCTTCTACATAGCCCGCACCAATGTTTTCAAACGCATGATAATTGTTTACATCATAGTTATAAGTTCCGGCGGCGTTGTACACCACCCATTGTGCGGAGCTGATGTCGGTAAAAACCTGTTTTACACCATTGCTGTTGGTGGTGGGCTTTAGGTCGTATTCATCCTGCTTATTAAACCGTTCTTTATGCCGGTATAAACCACCCACTTTAATATCTACAATGGTCTTACGAATCACCGTTTTATAGTTTAGGTTGGCATAGCCGCTCATATCCCTATCTTCATTGTGCTGCCAGATGCGCGTGATGTCATCAAAATAGTTAGGTGTAATGGTAAAGGTGTAAGGACCGTTTGCATCCCTGGTGGTGTGCAGCGTATCTATCTTTTTGTTTACACTGATGTCGGCTCTGTCGGGTGCACGTTTGGCAGCGTACGAGTAAACGCCTGCCCAATCAAAAAGAAAATGAGACGATAAAATATGTGAGCCATCTACTTTTAAATTTTCCAATAACTCATGCGTGGTGAGAGAAAGATAATCGGTACTTATAGGTCCTGTTCCAGGAACGGTTCTGCCGCCGTTACCACCTTTGATTGCCGTATCAATAGAAGTGCGGGCTTGCACCACATAACTGTACAGCAATACATTGTTCACCGTGATTTTGTTTTTTGCATTGATGTTATAATCTACATGCACCGACAAGCCGTTGTTTAACTGTTGCGTAGAAAAAATCCGGTTCGAAACATCGCTGATGGCTGGTATTGAAAGATTCACATCAGGAACCACCGTATTCAATACCGTGTTGGCTCCGTAGTATTGATTTTGAAAATTTTCGTTGATAAGAAAGCCAAGCTTTTGATTCAAAAAACGCTTGCCCCATGTGACGCCTGCTATGCCCGTTGGTAATGCAACTTTTTGTTTAAAATCAAGATTGCTGCGACTGAAATCGCTGGGTTGTGCCACATAGCCGCTGCCCAATCTTTCGGTCAGGCTTTTTTGTTGAATGTCGCTTTTTGAAAAGTATGTGTATTTTCTGTTCAGCAAAATGTTGCTGTAACCAAATGATGCCGTACCAATGAAGGTGGTGGTATCGGGTGCATCTTTCATGATTAAATTGACCGTACCGCCAATGGCATCACCTTCCATCTCCGGAAGCAAGCTTTTGCTGATTTCAATGCGTTGCAACAAATCTGACGGCACAATGTCGAGCGACACAAAACGCGACTTTTCATCAGGGCTGCTTATTTTAATGCCATTAACCAACGTGTTGTTATAGCGTGGTTCAAGTCCTCGCACAATGGCATACGCTTCATCGGCACCCGTATTTTTTTGAAGAGTGATGCCCGGCATCCGTTGCAATACATAAGCTGCATTTACATCGGCAGAACGTTGAATGATTTGTGCCGAAATGATATTGACAATGTTGTTTGCATTTTTCTCCGACTTGCGAGATGACGATTCCAATTCATGATTGATGCTGGAATATACATTTACATTACCAAGTGCTGAAGATACCGGAGACAAAAACACACTTAAACGGAGTGAAGAAGTTGTAATGTTGATTGGTTTAGAGTAGCTGCGATATCCTTCAAAGTCAACAGTAAGGGTGTAGCTGCCTTCTTTTATTTTGTCAAAAACAAACTCGCCTGATGTACTGGTTTCTTTGATGTACCGGGAAACCTGATTTTGAATGATAACGGTTGCATTGGAAAGCTTTTCGTTTGTTGCACTGTCTCTTACAATGCCACTTACCTGCGCTTTTGCTTGCAATGCAAAGAGCATCCCACCCACAATCCATAAATAAAAGTAACGCAACTGCATTTGTCAATTCGTTTTGCAAATATTTGTTTTCAGTTGCTGTTGTTTTAGCCCTCAATAAAGAATTAATAGAGCCATAATGTTTTGATAACACTTTGGTCATACCAACGCCAAAATGTCTTCAGAATTCAAGGGAATCAAAACGAAAAAAAGGAAGCCCCTATATGCAGGTTCTTTTTTTGGGTACATTAAAATGAATCAGAGCTGCAGCAATATGAATTTATTATTACTAACTAATTCACTTGTGCTTTTGCAAGCGATTTCAAATGATTTGTTTTTGCCTATTATTATCCTTTTCTGCCCAGAAGGAAAAAAGCGGCCAATGAGAAAAGAGAAAAAGTTGGAGCATAAATATGATGCTATAGAAAGCAATCAAGATAACCAGGCGAAGTCAATTGAAAAAAATGCTTCTTCTCTTACAGTACATCTGTTGGTCATGCGTCATATTAAAAATCCCGATGTGCTAATTATGGATGAAGACATGCAAAATATAACTTTGGGTGACTAAAACGCAAAGGCAACACTATATCGTCGGAAGAACCCATACCCTGTTTAAAAAGGTGAAAAAGGAAGCGGATAATTTTGCAGACGAACTTGGTAGCAACAATACCGGCATATCTTATTAAGCAGACCTCAGACGATCAATCACACATCTTATCTATTTTTCTTGACTTACAAATCGCCATTCTTTGAACATGCCTTCAGTCACTTTAATCGCCCACTACATCCATCTGTATATTATTTGATCTAAATAGTATTGACGATATTATATACAGCTTTATAATGTATGAAACCAACAGATATGCCAAGTAAGTAACAATATTAGGTATCAGTATAGACAAATAAACGCTGCCGTTTGATCAACTGAATTTAACCAGCAAAGTGCAGTAGGACATAATTGCTTTTATAAATAGTTTGAATAGCAAGTAAGATAAACCGTGTAAGAACAGGGCGTAGGGGAAAAAAGACATTCCCTATCACAAAAAATTGAAGCCGTTAGCAGTAATAATACTACATCCTTTATAGAACATTTAATGCAGTTCAAGTGGCTTGAGATAGACAGGAAAAACCATAAAATCAAAGCCAGCTTAAATTTTAATAACAAATCAATAATTATTATATAACATGACTAACATCTTGTCTTTATCAGGATTGGCTTCTTTTGTCAAAAAGAAATTATGCCACTCGATTTGGCCCTCATACATCTTCCTTTTGTTGGTGATGTTGACCTCGGTGGCACACTCTTGTTTGTCTTCCTTTTATGCCTGCTCGCCTGTATAGCATTTGAATTTGTAAATGGCTTTCACGATACTGCAAATGCCGTGGCAACGGTGATTTATACCCGCGCTCTCAAGCCGCAACTTGCGGTGCCTTGGTCAGGATTATGGAATTTTCTGGGCGTGTTTACCGGTGGCGTTGCAGTGGCTATGGGCATTTTAAAACTTGTACCACTGAACGAATTAATGGCTTTACCTGTGCAGGTTGGGGCTTGTCTTGTACTGGCTGTATTATTATCCTCAATCATTTGGAATTTAGGAACATGGTATTTTGGAATCCCGTGTTCGAGTTCGCATACCATGATCGGCTCAATGATTGGTGGCAGTTTGGCGTTCACTTATTTTTATGGTGGCAGTGGCGTTAATTGGGACAAGGCAAAAGAAATCGGCCTTTCGCTCATACTTTCACCTTTGTTTGGTTTTGGTGCTGCCCTTCTGTTGATGTGGTTGTTAATTCACGTATATTGGTTGCAACAGATTTTTCCTCTTGCGCCGGCAATGCTTTTGAATATGCTTTGGAACTTTCAAAAGTACTTGGTGTAGAGGTTTGCGTGCTACATGCTGTTGGTTTGAATGAAGGTGTTGATAACAATATCTTCAACGCCATTTACATAGATGATTATCGTAAAAACAAAAAAGAAGCTCTTACCGTATGGGCCAACAGTTTTGCCGCCGATAAAGAATATCAGGGTTCACAATACAGCACCGCCATTGAAGTGGGATCTGTAGCTTTTGCAATTGCTAAGTACGTTGAGAGTAACCCTGTAGAAATGGTCGTCATGGGCACAATGGGCTCTACTGGCATCAGAGGCATATTTGGAAGTAATGCAAATAGCGTTGTTCAGAAAATAAAAGTACCCACTTTGATGTTACCATTGGATAGTAAATTTTCGCTTCGGCCTGTCATTACACTTGCTACAGACTTTTCTTCCCATCTTTCAGACACCGATGTTTTCGCTTTGAACGAATTGATAAAAGCTTTTCAAGTTGAAAAACTAAATGTATTAAATGTGATCGAAGGCAATGACTGGAGAACGAATGAAGAAGGTGAGAACAGAATTAAATCGCTTATTACCGGCGCGCCAGTTGAATTCAAATACATTAGTGAAGGGAAAAAAACGGATGGTATTATGAACTTTATCTCAAGCAGTAAGACAGATATTTTATGTGTGGTGAAACATCATAATAATATTATTTACCGACTTTTCAACAGAAGTACGGTGAATCAGGTGATGAACCGTTCCGTGAAAGCGGTTCTTGTGCTGCACGAGTAGCGCATGCCTTATTTTTTCTTATCGGGATGAGTAACCAAAAGCTATCAATTCAATTTGATTTCGTCTTAAAAAAGGTAAAGCGTAGCTCCAATTCCAAAAGTAAGTAACTTGTATTACAAAGCGATTGCAAATTACTTTGTTGTAAACTTACTTACATGATAAGCAGAAGACAACTGCTACGATCATTATCGCCGCTATCGTGTATCTCTTAATAAATGAATCACTCAATCTTAAGCAGCCTCTAAGTTTAATTGAAAATTGTTTGCAAATAAAAAAGGCTTGTAAAAACAAACCTTTCTAAATAATTGATTTTCAAGTGCCCAGAACAGGAATCGAACCTGCACTTTCTTGCGAAAACCAGATTTTGAGTCTGGCGCGTCTACCAATTCCGCCATCTGGGCATAACCCTTCAAAAGGGCTGCGAAAGTAAAGCATCAACGCATTCCTGCCAAAATACGCGAAAGGTATTTTTTCTTGTAATAATATTCTTTCACTTGCAGCAGCTCTTCTTTGGTAGTAACACCTTCTTTATAATGCTCAATAATGTTTTTAACAGGCTCATAAATTTCTGTTTCCCAATTTTTAATTTGTTGATGAATTGCTGTCATTAATACTTCATCGCCTTCCATTTTTGCGTCCATCAGTTGCTCATTCAGTTCCAGCATTTCCATTAAAAAAGCAGGTGGCAATTCATATTTTTCTTCTTCTGTCAACAATCCTTTTTCTTTCAAAACATATTTGACGATTTCGTCTTTATTTCCAAACGTTTTATAAGCTTTGTTCACTTCCGAAGAAAGCTCTAACGCTTGCTGCTGTTCGCTTTCAGAGTTATTGGTATAAAAATCAGGATGGTACTTCCGGCTTAACGCATAAAACTTTTGTTTCACCCATTTTGTATCCGGCTGCAACGACACCGGCATTTCGAACAATTCAAAATAATTCATTTCTCTGCAAAGCTATAGTGCATTCCATCAAACAGAATACTAAAATAAAATGCCTTTTGTAAATGCTTTGTCATCTTATTTTCTTAAACGATTATCTTGCCTTCAAAAACATACTAATGTTTGTGATTGGAATTATCCGTGAAGGCAAAATACCGGAAGACAACCGCGTAGCATTGACACCGAAACATTGCCAATGGTTGTTGAAGCAATACGATTGTAAAATCATCGTGCAACCTTCTAATAAACGTTGCTTTATAGATGCAGCTTATCAAAAAGCAGGGGCTATTATTTCAGAAAATATACATGACTGTAATGTGTTGTTAGGTATAAAAGAAGTGCCGGTAAATGAATTGATACCCAACAAAACCTACCTGTTTTTTTCGCATACCAAAAAAGAACAACAGCATAACCAAAAACTGATGCACGCGATGATTGACAAGAAAATTACCTTGATTGATTACGAATGTCTGGAGCATGAAGATGGTCAGCGCATCATTGGTTTTGGCTTTTTTGCGGGTGTTGTAGGTGCACACAACGGCATGATGGCGTATGGCATTCGCAGCAATACATTTTTATTGCCTCGCGTTTACCAAAGCACCGATTACCGAAACCTGATAAGAAGTTACTTTGGTTTGAAATTGCCCAATATAAAAATTGCAGTTACCGGCAGTGGGAGAGTAGCGCATGGTGTATTGGAAGTGATGAATTTAATGGACGTTCAGGAAGTGGAAGCGGATGAATTTTTAGCGAAAGAATTTGCCTATCCCGTGTATGTGCATTTAAAAGGCGGAAACTTATATACACACAAAGACAAACGTACTTTCAGTCGCGATGATTTTCATGCAAACCCACAAGATTATGAGTGCTTGTTCGATACTTATTGTTCGCAGACTGATATTTTAATCAATGGCATTTACTGGGAGACAACGATGCCTCGCCTATTCCAGCCGGAAGCCTTGCTGCGAGTGGATTTCAGGATACAAACCATTGCTGACATTACCGACGATAAGGAAGGCAGCGTTCCTATAAATATTGCTGATGGAACAATAGAAAATCCAATCTACGGTGTTGATAAACAAACGGCACAAAAAACAGAATCCTTTCTTCCTGACAGCATTGATATAATGGCGGTTGGCAATTTGCCGAATGAATTACCCTGCGATGCTTCTGATTTTTTTGGCGAACAATTGATAAAATATGTTCTGCACGATTTGATAACCGGCAACAGCGAAATCATTCAGCGTGCAACGATTTTGGAAAGAGGCAAACTAACAGATCGTTACGAGTATTTGCAAGACTATGCGGCACATTAGATTATTGCATTTATAAATAGAGGTAATAATTTCTTCAATAAAGAAATGAACTCATTCGTGTAATCATTGTTTTCATCTTTTATGCAGATTTCACTTTGAATGATTGAATGTTTTTGTTTTGAAAATAGATTGATACTTCTGAACAATGAATGGTCGATGGTTTGTTTTACGAAGGTTTGTTTTTGCACAAAAAAGCCCTCTTCATTTGCCATTTCTTCCACTTCTTGTGTTCGATGATACGGCAATAAAAGAGCAAAGCTTCCTTCATCATGCAACAATCTTTTTATGGCGGTTATCAATTCGCGCAAAGTCAAGCCCCAATTGTGATGCGCCATATTTCTATTTTTGTTTTTGCCCAATAAATTGTTCTCATAAAATGGCGGATTGCCGATGATGAAATCATACTTTTCATTCGATTGAAAATTCTGTATTCTTCCTTCATAACAATGCAATCTTTCCTGCCAGGGCGATAGCAAAAAGTTTTGTTTTGCCTCATTGGCAGATGCTTCATCTATCTCAACTGCATCAATGCTTGCATCGCATTGTTGTGCCAGCATAAGGCTTAACAAGCCTGTTCCTGCACCAATGTCAAGAATGTTTTTGACAGGTTTGTTTTTGCCCAAATAATCAGCCACCCATGCACCAAACAAGCAGGAATCGGTGCACACTTTCATTGCCGATTTTTCCTGATGAACTATAAATTGCTTGAATTGAAAATATGGATTGGGCATGAATGAAAAGGATCAATGATTGCAATCATCAGTATGGCAATGGCTGCTTTTTTGCACGATTTATAATTGATATAATGTGCCAGCACAATCAATACAACAGCCGGAGGAAGCAGCCACATTTGCTTATCGTGCCATATTTGTTTGGCACATAAAAACAAAATGCCAAGGAGAAAAATAAGGAGTGGCAACAAGCGATGATGATGCTTGTTGTAACCATGAAATAGGGAGTAACAACCAACGGCTGCTGCAAGGGCAATCATGCCGATTTCAAAGGTTGGATTGTCGAGCAATTCAATACCAAAGAAGGGCAAACTTGTAAAAACAAGAGGCAATATTGCGCAGTGAATAGCACAGGCAAGTGAAGCCGTTACACCTACACCATCCCAATTGATTTTTAAACGCATTCTGCAAAAATAAAAGCGAACCACAAAATACCAACCATTATAAAAAGGGTATAACAGAATGTTAGAGTAAATCGTGCAAAAAATAACCCTTGTAACTTTGCATCATGAAAAGAAAAAAACTTCTCATTTACGGTGGTTTTTTCATCGGTCTTTTGATTGTATATCTCCTGTTTGTTTTTTGGGGAACCGATAACTGGAAAGAGAGGCTGCCACAGCTTTCGGCTTCGGTGCAATCATTTTCTTTCACTACAGAAAACAACACAAGTTTTACCCGGAAAGACATGCTTGGAAAAGTATGCGTGGTGAACTATTTTTTTACCACCTGCAAAGGCATTTGCCCACGCATGAACGGCAACTTAAAAACGATTTATGAGAAATTTAAAAATAGCCCTGATTTCTTAATTGTTTCACATACTTCCGACCCGGAAACCGATTCGGCAGCGCAGTTAAAAGCGTACGCACAAAAGATGAACGTTGATACAAACAAATGGATTTTTTTAACCGGCAGAAAAGACAGTTTGTACAAGCAAGCCCGCAACAGTTACTTGCTTGATGATCCGAAGAATGCTGTGGTGAACATCAACGACCAGTTTTTACACACCCAGTTTTTAGCGTTGGTTGACAAACATGGAAACCTACGCGGTGAAATTTATGATGGTTTAAAAAATGCCGATTTAGAGCAGCTTCAAAAAGACATTGCTACTTTATTGAAAGAAAAAAACACCGATTTTTCAGGAAGTAATTTTTCGAATTCCGGTGATTAAACGTTTAAGGCATCATACACCTGAACCCGCTCCCACAAATGGCTATAATTAGCAACAAACGATTGATGAACCGGATGTGTTTGATAAATTGCCTGGTCGTCCAAACTATCAAAAAACATAATTTCAGAAACGCTCCACGATGCATCTACCACATCTCGTTGTTCGGTAGAAGCCACAACACCTACATGCAGGGCTTTTACCTGCGGAACGGCTGATAATGTTTTTACTCCTTCAACCAGTTTGTCCCGGTTTTCTTTCGTAGGATTTTTCAACCAGAAAATGGCATGATGAATCAGGGACTGCTTCATGTTTTGTATAATTTAAAATATGGGCAAAAACAAACGGCTGCAACATAAGGTGAAGCAGCCGTTTGTGCAAAAAATCTAAAATAAAATTTAATAAAAATCGGAACGGTTATCGGTAACAGAAGAACTTTTGCGAAGCGCTTCAAACACACCGCCACTGCTTTGTTGTTGCTGCTGCAATTGTCGTTTCAGGTTGCTTTGTACCTGTTCAATCGGCAAGCCTGAAGAAGCCAAAGCCGTTACACCATTGCTTTTCACCACAAATACACCGGATGTTCCTGCAATGGGGCTGCTGATTTTTGAAGTCAGGCTTTTGTTAAACGCTGCACCCAGCAACTTCGGTTCAAAACCTAAGTTGGGTATTGCCGGCGATTGAAACGTAAGACTATCAGAATTTTGAACCGATACGCCCGCGTTTTTGGCAACTTCGTCCAGCGTATTGCCTTTCATTTTTGTGTTGATGATGGTTTGCGCTTTCTTTTCGTTTCGCACAAAATTTTCCACCAGGGGCCGGGCTGCTTTTGCAGATGGCAAGCCTTTTTTATCAACCGAAGTAATCATGGCAACAATGTATTGATCACCCAATTCAACGGGGTCTGAAACATCGCCTACATTATTCTTAAAAATCCATCTGATCAGGTCGCGGTTTTCGCCGCCCATCATGCTCAAAGAGTAATCTGCGTTCTTAATTTCCTGCGAAGTAACTGGCGTTAACTTGTCCTTTTTAGCGGTTGCATCAAAGCTTTTCGGGTCTTTGCTGGCAGCCGCAAATTGTGCAGCAGCGGAGCTTGCGTTGTTAATGGTTTCGCTGCTGGCGTTAATAGGTTTTGCAATGTAAGCCACGTTGTATGCGTCCTGCATATTCTTTTGGCTCAACACTTCAATGTAGTGATAACCGGCATATTGTTGGTTGGCAACTTTCACCGTTTTCTTTGTGCCAACAGGATCATAAAACGCCGTTTCTGCGAACTCCTTGCTAATAGTTTTGAATTGCGAATACGGAAAATTGTATTCACCATGCGTGCCCTTGCTACCCGGGTCGTCGCTGTATTTTTGTACCATCGAATCGAACGAAACGCCATGTTGTATTGCCGTTACAATGGAGTCAATTCTTTTTTTCGCAACGCTATCAGGCAATACTTGTTTGCCTCCATCTTCAGTTTTAATTAAAATGTGCCGAACCTTTACTGAATCGGGTACCATGCGCTTGCCAACCAGCTTTGCCAATTCATAATCGCCGCCATTTAAATACGGACCATATACTTCACCATCCCTCAATTTAGTAATGGTATCAGCCGCAGCATCTTTCAAATCTTTCCTTGTTGTGTAGGTTCCGTTGTAAACCACATCGCTGTTTTTCGACACTACAAACGAAGCTACATCGGTGGTAGATGCAAAGGCAGGTTTCAACGACGTTAGCGCATCTCTTACAGCCGCGGAATCGGCCGCACTGGGCGCTTCACTAAAACTTACATATTGAACGGTACGCGTTTCTTCATCCCGCTTGTACAGCTCGCTGTGTTGTTGTACATATGCATTGATGTCATCATCACTCACTTTCACTGCACTATCGCTGATGGTGCTGTAAGGCACAAAAACAAAAGAAGCTTTTGCCACCGAGTTGTTATCAGCATTTGTTTTTTCAGCCATCCACTTGGGAACATAAGTGGCTTCGCTTAACAAAGAAGAATACTTGGCAAACAAAGCTTGTTGTATGGTAGGATCAATGAACTGTTTTTGAATTTGCTGCACGCGTGCATCGTCGGCATTCTTTTTAATTTGGTTGAATTGCTGACGCGCAGCCGCTACATCAAAAATGCCGGTCTTTGGATCTGTAAATTGTTGCTGCATCCATTGAGGTGGATTCTGACCAAACAACACATCTGCCAGTTCTTTTGAGGTAAAACCAATGCCCAGCTTAGCAATTTCCTGCTTCAGTAATGTTTGTTGAACCACGTAATTCCAAACCTGCCCGTTCAACATACCTGGCGGCATTTCCTGACCGCGTTGCTTGCTTACCGATTCAAAAAAAGAGATTTGATTTTGAAAATCGGTACGTTCGATTTTCTCGCCGTTAACGGTACCAACGGTAGTAGTATTGGAAAACAAATTTCCTTTTCGCAGGGCGGCATCCTGAAGGATAAAAGCAACCAAAGCAAGGGCGATGATACCAAAAATAATCCACGCACCTTTATCACGAATTCGCTGAATGACTGACATATAGCTTCACAAAATTTTGAGAGCGGCAAAAATAGGGGAATCCCGCATTTAAAAAATATTGAATTGATGCCTAAAAAAGGGGCAAAACCAAACATTCACAAAGTGTTGGTGATGGAATTGCTTGAAGCACGAAGGCTCAAAGTAATAAAGTTTCACTAAGTATTCTTTTCAAACTCTTCGTCAACCCTGTCTGCCGACAAGCAGGTTTTATTTCTTTCTGTCTTCGTGGTTCAAACATTCTTATTTTGAGGAAGGCTGTAACCCAATCTCCTCTGCTTTTTGCAACATAAACTGATAAGCCGCTTCATAATCATTTGGAATAACACCATCCAGCATGGCTTCACGAATGGCATCTTTAATCAAACCCACTTCACGGCTTGGTTTCAGCCCAAACGTTTGCATTATGATTTCACCCGTTATCGGCGGCTGCCAGGCCCTTATCTTATCCTTTTCTTCAACTTCCTGCAAACGTTCTCTTACCAACTCAAAGTTTTGCAGGTAACGTTTTCTTTTGTAGTTATTTTTTGTGGTAATGTCGGCTTGGCAAAGCAACATCAATTTATCAAGGTCTTCACCGGCATCAAACAACAAACGCCGGATGGCGCTATCTGTGATGTTTTCTTTGGTTAAACTAATCGGTCTTAAATGTAGTAACACCAGCTTTTGTACCAACTTCATGCTGTCGCCGAGCGGTAATTTTAGTTTGGCAAAAATTTTAGGAACCAAGCGTGCGCCCACCACTTCATGACCATGAAAGGTAAAGCCATGACCTTCCTCAAACCCTTTGGTGGCGGGCTTTCCAATATCGTGCAACAAAGCTGCCCAGCGCAGCCATAAATCATCGCTTTTGCCAGACACGTTATCTATCACTTGCAATGTGTGATAAAAATTGTCTTTATGTCCCATGCCATCAACATTTTCAGCGCCCTGCAACTCTGCCATTGGCGGAAAAATAATTTGGAGTAAACCGGTTTGAAACAACAAACCAAAACCCACCGAAGGTTGGCTGCTCAATAAAATTTTATTCAATTCATCGGTAATTCTTTCTTTGGAAATGATAGAAATGCGATGCGCATTGCGTTGAATGGAAGACAGTGTTTTTTTTTCAATGGAAAAATGTAATTGTGAGGCAAAACGAATAGCGCGCATCATGCGAAGTGGGTCGTCAGAAAAAGTAATATCTGCATCGAGCGGTGTGCGGATGATTTTGTTTTCGATGTCTTTTACTCCGTCAAACGGATCTATCAATTTTCCATAATCTTCTTCATTTAAACTGATGGCAAGCGCATTAATGGTAAAATCGCGGCGGTTTTGATCGTCTTCCAAAGAGCCCGGAGATACAAGCGGGTTGCGGCTTTCGGCGCGATAGCTTTCTTTTCTTGCGCCTACAAATTCTATTTCAAATCCATCAATCTTAATTTGCGCAGTGCCGAAGTTTTTAAAGAAAGCTACAGAAGGTTTAGGGTTGAAACGTTCGGTAACTTTTTGCGCTAACGAAATGCCATCACCAACACAAACAATGTCTGCATCTTTCGATGCACGACCAATGACTTTATCTCGAACAAAACCACCAATGATGTAAGTTGGATATTGCAATTGCTGCGCAGCCGCAGCTATCTTTTTAAAAAGAAACAATTCTTTGTCGGTACAATTGATTTGCATCGCGGCAAAGATAAACAGCTATGTTACAACGATAATTTGTGCAAAAACAAACTTTACTCAAATTCAAGTTCATTTCTGTTCAAATCCCAATCAGCAGAAGCGAATCGGACTGACGGTTTGCGGTAGCCGGTTTTAGACGAAATTGCATAACTGAACATGCCTTTTGCTACGTTCTTTTTTCTGCCATAAGTAGCTGAAGTTGGAATGGCCAAAACAGTGCTGATGCTGGTGTTCGATGTATTCAAAGAAAGTGAAGTCATAACGTTGTTTTTTTGTAAGTACGCAAAAATGGTTTATAGAATTGTGCCAGTTTTTTGTCGGAAAAACTTTTACGTTGGAAAATAAAAAATAAAAAATTTTTGGTGTTTGATTTTGAAAGACTTACAAAAGAGGGTTAATTTTAGAAGCCATCGTAAAGTGTGGAGAGATTTGGAATAAAAAGGACATTTGTTGTACGAAACCACACAGACTGTTCATTTTTGTTTTTGCCTTTATTTTGATTGAAGCAGCCAGTGAAGCCGATGTAAAAAAGTTTTCGCATTTTTGCAGCTATCTTATCTTTATCATACGGCATGAAGAACCAACTATATCAACAATTTAACGACAGGAAGAAGCTCGGGCATAAATCGTTTGCTGTATTGATAGACCCTGATAAAGTTGATGTTTCGCACACAGAAAAGCTGGTAGCCATGGCGGTTGACGCGCAGGTTGATTATCTTTTTGTAGGCGGCAGTTTGGTCATTTCCAATCATTTGGATGGGTGCATCCAGCAAATCAAAGCAGCATGCGATATTCCGGTGGTTTTGTTTCCCGGCTCGCCTTCGCAAATCAGCAAGTATGCTGATGCGCTGTTGTATCTCTCGTTAATCTCTGGTCGCAATCCTGAATTGTTAATTGGTCAGCATGTAATCAGCGCACCATTTGTAAAAAGCAGCGGGCTCGAAATTATGCCCACGGGCTACATGGTAATTGATGGCGGCGCACCTACAACAGTGTCTTACATTTCCAACGCTTCGCCCATTCCTGCCGATAAAAATGAAATTGCCATGTGCACGGCTATGGCTGGCGAAATGCTGGGCATGAAGTTGATTTATATGGATGCCGGCAGCGGCGCCAAACGACCCATTGGCGAACTGATGATTGAAAAAGTAGCACGCCACATTGAAGCGCCGTTGATTGTTGGCGGCGGCATTACCGATCCTGAAAAAGCGTATCGCAACTGCAAAGCCGGCGCTGATGTAATTGTAGTTGGCAATGCCATTGAAAAAGATGCAACCCTTATTAAAGAAATGAGCGATGCCATACATTCTATTCGGGTGGCAGTGTGAGAGAGTTGTCAGACACTTATCAAGTGTCAGACAACTTAAGTTTTAATCATCATTTATAGTTTGTTTTTGCCCTGTTTTTTCTGGGTTGCCTATCTTTATTTTAATTGGAAAAGATATGAGGCTCTTTCTTTTTATACTACTGCTCCCGTTATCGAAGTCTTTGTTTTCACAGCCTTCAGGAAGCCATTCTAACATTGCCGATTTGGAAAAGAAAGGAAGGGTACATCAAATACTTGGCAACAACGTTTCATTCTCTTCGGCTTCTGCCAATTTTGTTACTTACTATGCGCGTTTCCAATGGAATATTGACCCGAATGTTTACTACATCAGCGGCTCTGTTACTTATTATTTTCGCATTACGCAAGATGCAAGTAACATTGTTTTTGATTTGGATGATTCACTGCAAATTGATAGCATTTTAATGCGGGAAACCAAACTTGTATTTACACAAAACAACAAAACGCTAAGCATTGTTTTTGCCCAAATAATCGCACAAAACGGAACCGATTCGCTAACTATTTATTATCATGGAATGCCCGCAAGCAATGGCTTCGGCTCATTTACAAAAGACGTTCACAACAGTACTATTCCTATTATCTGGACCTTGAGCGAACCGTATGGCGCACGCGATTGGTTTCCTTGCAGAAATGGTTTGGATGATAAAATTGACAGCCTTGATATTTACATTACGCATCCTTCGCAATACACCGCTTCCGCCAATGGTTTGTTGGTTGATACATCAATAAATAACGGTTTCACAACTACCCATTTCAAACATCGTTATCCCATTGCAACCTATTTAATTGGCATTGCGGTAACTAATTTTACCACGTTTACAAAAGAAGTGCAATTACAGCATATAAAGTTGCCTGTTACCACAACAGCGTATCCTGAATCGTTGGATTATTTTCAAACGTCCATAACGCCCGTTTTCAATGCTTTGCAATTGTACGATAGTGCTTTTGGTGATTATCCTTTTAGTAAAGAACGATATGGACAAACGCAATTCAACTGGAGCGGCGGCATGGAGCATCAAAGCAATTCTTTCATTCACAATGCCGATGAATATTTAATGGCTCACGAACTTGCACACCAATGGTTTGGCGATAAAGTAACGTTGGGAAGCTGGCAGGATATATGGCTGAATGAAGGCTTTGCCGTTTATCTCGCTGACATTTTTTATACAGAACATTTTCGTCCTCAAAACTTAGCTCTTGTTGTATCGCAGAGCGTTGATTATGCAACGAGAGAGCCGGATGGTTCAGTTTGGGTGGACGATACAACAGATGTGAATCGCATCTTTAATTTTGATTTATCTTATAAAAAAGGAGCGATGCTTCTGCGCATGTTGCGATGGCGTTTGGGCGATTCCCTTTTCTTCAAAGGCATTCGCGATTATCTTACCGATCCTTCTCTGCAATACAATTTTGCACGCACCAAAGATTTGCAACGACACTTAGAAGAAGCAAGCGGTCAATCATTAACCGATTTCTTCAATCAATGGTTTTATGGCAAAGGCTTTCCTTCGTTTGCTGTGCAATGGAATTGGAGTAAAAACAAACTTCAGTTGCAAATACAACAAACCACCAGCAATGCTTCGGTGTCGTCTCTTTGCAACACCTTTGCAGTTGCGTTTTGCTAATGCCTCACAAATGAAAGATACCATTATCAACATTGCACAAAACATCGTACGCAATTATCCTTGTCTTTGGCTTTAATCCTGATACGGTTTTGATTGATCCGATGCAGTATCATCATTAGTAAAAACAATGTTTCAAAAAGGGTAGAAGGTGTGGTATTAATGAACGATAACAACCAAATTATTGTATATCCGAATCCTGCCAATCAACTTCTTTACATTCACATTCCATCTACCGATTCTTCACATACACAAACGATAACTCATTACCGCTGCATCAGGTGCGGTTGTGTATAAAAGATACGTTCACTAACATCACACAAAATACCATTGCTTTGCCAGTTGCGCAACTTGCCAAAGGCGTTTATTTTGTAACGATACAAAACGATAAAAAAAATATCAGTAAAAACAAATTCATTAGGCAGTAAAGCCAAAGTGTGCACGAGCAATGGCGAAACGTAAGAAGAAAATAAAACGCAGGCAATGGTTGTATTTCATCATCATTATTGCGATGATGACGGTTGGTTATGTAAGCTATCAACTCTATCAGATTTACCTGTATTACAAAGCTGATTTTGTTCGCTACGATGGCTTTAACATTGATGTTCCGATGGGCTACACGGTTCATGGCATCGACATCAGCCATCACCAGGGAAACATTGTGTGGCCCGCTGTAAAAAAGATGCAGGTAAAAGACATCACGCTTGATTTTGCTTATATCAAAGCCACCGAAGGCCTCAGCAAAGTGGATGATTGTTACAAACGCAACTGGATGAAGTGCCGCGAATTGTACATTCCGCATGGTGCGTATCATTTTTATTTGCCCAACAAAAGCGGCGCAGCACAGGCAATCAATTTTATAAAAACGGTAAAGCTGCAACCCGGCGATTTGCCGCCTGTTGTTGACATTGAAAAGATGTATGGCACAACGCCGGAAGCCATGCGTATTGAGTTAAAGCTTTGGCTGAACATGATTGAAACGCATTACGGCGTGAAGCCTATTATTTATACCTATGTGAACTTTTACGAAAATTATTTGGGTAAAGATTTCGATGGTTATCCTTTGTGGATTGCGCATTATGTGCAACGCCGTCAGCCACGCATTCAGCGCGATTGGGCCTTC
Organism: uncultured Chitinophagaceae bacterium; assembly: GCA_963790435.1. Classification (GTDB taxonomy): domain Bacteria; phylum Bacteroidota; class Bacteroidia; order Chitinophagales; family Chitinophagaceae; genus Ilyomonas. The sequence goes on along the minus strand of CAWBOI010000001.1, from coordinate 893,594 downwards.
TGGCAATTCAATGAACACGGCACTGTAAACGGCATTACAGCCAGCACCGATTTTAATGTTTTCAATGGCGATACGGCAACGTTCAATCAGTTGCTGGTGAAGTAGTGAGTGGTGAGTTGTGAATGGTGAGTGAGAAATACAAAATACAGTTTTATGTACCCGGCTGCAGGAATTCTTGTTGATCGTCTGTTGTGTCACTCACTTCAACGTTCTGAAAAGAATTGAACATGAAAGCGAGTGCGAATATGAACCGCTAAGGCGCAAAGAACAACTAAAAACTCCGTACAGTAACTCTTCTTACTCCGTGGTTAAAAAAGCGGCGAAACCAAACTTTGCGTCTTTGCGCCTTAGCGGTTTGAGCACTCACAAAATCAAATCACAGTTTCTTTCCGTGTTGTTTATCTCAGCACCTATGCGTTTATAAAAATCAATTGCATTTGTATTCCAGTCAGATACCTGCCAGCGTACTTTTTTACAACCATTTTCTTTTGCCATATTGATTACAGCATTCAACAATTGCTTGCCGATTCCTTTGTTTCTAAAATCATCTTTTACAAACAAGTCATCTACATACATTGCCTTGCCCGACCATGAAAAATACACCGGAAAATAAGTAGCAAAACCAATGATGGCTTTATCTTTTGTTTCAGCAACCAGGCAACGAAAGAATTCTTTTTCTTCTTTCATTTGCTCAACGGTAATGGTTACTTTTTCCGGTGTTCTTTGAAAGAGCGCAAACTCTTTTTGTAGTTCAATAATGCTATCGAAATCTTCTGTATCTGCTTTTCTTATAACGATTTCATTCATGCCCGTCTTTTAAAATTATAGCAAAACCAAAACCTCTTACAATAAATTTTTGCTTTGCAGATATTCCGCAATTTGTATGGCATTGGTGGCTGCTCCTTTGCGAAGGTTATCACTTACAATCCACATATTTAAAGTGTTAGGTTGTGTTTCATCGCGGCGCAATCTTCCAACAAACACTTCATCTTTATCGTGCGCCCACAAAGGCATCGGATAAACAGCGTTATTAATATCATCCTGCACAACAACGCCTGGCGCATTAGATAACAGTTGTTTGATTTCTTCCAAATCATAATCATTTTCAAACTCAACATTTACACTTTCACTATGCCCGCCAATTACCGGAATGCGCACCGTAGTTGCCGTTACCCGAATGCTATCATCACCCATAATTTTTCTGGTTTCGTTCACCATTTTCATTTCCTCTTTGGTATAACCATTCGGCGTAAACACATCAATTTGCGGAATCACATTCAAGTCAATCGGGTATTTGTAAGCCATCGTGCCTTGTTCACCTTTGCGTTCGTTAAACAACTGGTCAACCGCTTTTTTGCCTGTGCCCGTAACACTTTGGTACGTGCTTACCACTATGCGTTTGATTGTATATTGTTTGTGCAAGGGCTGCAACGCAACCACCATTTGTATGGTTGAACAATTGGGATTCGCAATAATTTTATCTTCTGCAGTCAGTACGTGTGCATTCACTTCAGGCACCACCAGTTTTTTAGTAGCGTCCATGCGCCAGGCGCTGCTGTTATCAATTACGGTAACGCCGGCTTCTGCCCATTTTGGCGCCCATTCCAGTGATGTACTGCCACCCGCTGAAAACAAGGCCACATGGGGCTTTGCGGCGATGGCATCAAGCATAGAAACCACTTTGTATAACTTGCCATTGAAGCTAATTTCTTTTCCAACTGACTTTTCGGAAGCCACCGGAAACAATTCGGTTACCGAAAAATTGCGTTCTTGCAGTACTTGTAACATTTTGGTTCCTACCAAACCGGTAGCGCCTACTACGGCTACTTTCATATTTGTTTGTTTTGTTTTTGCAGAAATTAAAAAGCCTTCCTCAAGTGAGGAAGGCTTTTGCTTATCATTTGTATCATACATGCAGCATTACCTTCCTCTTAAGAAGAACTTTATGATGCGCTTTGCTGTACGAATGCTGATTTTCATTTTCGGCGCGAAAGTAAGGTGTAAAAAAGAAAATAGGCAAATTAAATTTAGATAAAACCAAACGGTTTCATTTTTTGCAAAGTTGAAGTCCCACGTTTTCAGTAGAGATGTGAGTGTGGCAACCGCAATAGACTTTCGGGTACGTATAAATTATTAATGTCAGATTTAGCTTCTATAAAGCCAGATTCGACTACTTTTCCCCCTTTTACTCTACTGATCTTTGCCTGAACAAAACAGATAATTATGATCTTAATTACAGGCGCCACTGGCAAGTTGGGTAGTAAAGTGATTGAAACCTTACTGATGAATAACATACCAGCCCACCAGATTGCAGCTTTGGTACGGAACGAGAGCAAGGCTGCGCGTTTACAAGAAAAAGGCATTGATGTTCGTATCGGCGATTATGACAACAAGCCTTCGCTCGACGAGGCAATGAAAGGCATTGGCAAAGTGCTGCTGATATCGGGTTTAGACATCACTAAAGTGGTTGAACAACACCAAAACGTGGTGAATGCTGCAAAAAAACAGGGTGTAAAATGCCTTGCTTACACCAGCAACTGCCTGCAGGATAGAAATACACTGGCAAACAAAATTATGCTAACTCATTTTGAGACCGAAGATTATATTATGGCCAGCGGACTGAATTACATGATTTTTAGAAATGTTTTGTACATGGATTCGATGGCTATGTTCATGATAGGCAAAGATGTGTTAGAGAATGGTATTCATCTGCCAACGGGTGACGGACGTGTATCGTATGCGCTTAGAAGCGACGAAGCGGAAGCCATTGGTAATGTACTGGCAGGCGGGGACTGTAATAACCGGATTTATAACTTCACCAACACCAGAACTTATTCATTTTACGACGTTGCAGAAACGCTCAGTGAATTGTCGGGTAAGCATGTTATTTATACACCAATTGATATGGACACTTACAAAAACAGAGCAAAAGAAAAAGGCATGTCCGAACATATGGTGGAGGCAATGGCACCCTTTATGACTGATATTAAAAACGGGCAGGGAAGCACTGTAAGTACAGATCTGGAAGATGCGCTGGGCCGCAAGCCAACAGCCTTGAAAACAGGCTTAAAATTATTGCTTAATTTATAAAACAAAGGCACTTTTACCAGATGGCTAAGCACACACCGGTTCATATTAAAACCATTTCAAAATACCACAGCATGTTAGGTCTGCCTAAGCCGGAGCACCCGCTGGTGAGTTTAACGCGGTTTGAAGATATAGCATACAATTCCGTGCAGGCGCCTAAGTCAATCATTCATAATTTTTACAGTGTAGCTTTGAAGAAAAGCTTTCATGCAAGGCTGAAGTACGGTCAGCAGGAAGTTGATTTTGACGAAGGCGTGTTGCTGTTTATGGCGCCCATGCAGGTGCTTTCTGTTGAAGGGCCCCACGAACCGGCAGCCAGCCATAAGGGCTGGTTGCTACTTGTTCATCCCGACCTTTTATGGAATACTCATTTGGCCGGAAAAATACGGCAGTATGAGTATTTCGATTACAAGGCGAACGAGGCGCTCCACCTGTCGGAGAGCGAGGAACAGATGATTGTTGGCATTATGCAAAACATTGCGCAGGAATACCGCACCCGGCTTGACAGCTACAGTCAGGACGTTATGGTTGCTCAGTTAGAACTGTTGTTTACTTATGCCGAGCGTTTTTATCAGCGCCAGTTCATTACCCGTAAGGCGAGTAATCACCAAATCATCAGTCGCATGGAAGAACTGCTGAACGATTATTTTAAAGGTGATAGATTACATATTGAGGGCATACCTTCCGTAACATATTTTGCAGACGCTTTACATCTATCACCCAACTATCTGAGCCGTTTACTTAAAACATTGACTGGTCAAAGTACAAAGCAGTTTATACAAGAAAAGATGATTGACCTTGCAAAAGAAAAACTGTCGACAACGGAGCTGACAGTGAATGAAATTGCTTATGAGTTGGGCTTTGAGCATCCGCAATCGTTCAGTAAGTTGTTTAAAATAAAAACGAGTTATTCGCCATTGGCGTTCAGACAATCTTTCAATTAAAAGCAAGTGCCGCTAACAAGGACGGCTGTCATTGCGCTGACGAATCCCAGTCAGCAGCAATTTCTCATGTAGCTTTTTATCTTTATACAGGCTCACATTGCTCAGATTACCGTTAATGCAAGCAAACAGTAAATCGTTACACAAAATACATTTTAGCCATCTTTATCTGCCGATAGATTTGTGAAACGCTGTGTCCTCAATGCCTTCGTAGTTCAAATCTTTTTAAACTACCAAAGACAGTTTTAATTTTTTATTCAATCAAATGTCTTTACTAATCTTTTGACATCTGTTGCACTTGCTTTAGGTTTGCCGCCACGAGAAAACAAACTATGAAGAATGTTCAGTGGAAGAAAGCGCTTCCTCACCTAATAGCCATTGTTGTTTTTGCATTGGTTGCCATTGTGTATTGCAAGCCTGCTTTTCAAGGACAAGTGTTGCAACAAACCGATGTTGTGCACTGGCGCGGTATGGCACAGGATGCGTTGGCACAACGCGAAAAAACAGGCGTAATGCCGCTTTGGAACACGCATTTGTTTAGTGGTATGCCCAACTATCAAATTGCTATGACGTATGTGCAACCGCTGTTGTACGTCAGTAATATTTTGATGCTATGGTTGCCAAAGCCTGCTAATTTTTTCTTTCTTGCCTGTCTTTGTTTTTACCTGCTTTGCACCGCGTACCGGACCAATTATCTCGTTGCCATTTTAGGCTCGCTTGCCTTTGCGTATTCCACTTATGATCCTGTCATTATATCGGTTGGTCACGACACGAAAATGCTTGCCATTGCTTACATGCCTGCGCTCATTGCGGGTTTGTATTTGTTGTATGAAAAGAAGTATGCCGTCGGGTTAGCAACAACAGTTTTGTTTGCCAGCCTGGAAATATTTGCCAATCATCCGCAGATCAATTATTACTGCATTCTCATCGCCGCGATAATGACGATTGCCTACATTATAAAATGGGCAAAAACAAAACAATGGAAGCACATGCTCATTGCAGGAAGTCTTGCCCTGTTTTCAGGCATTGTTGCGGTTGCCAACTCGGCTTTGATTCTGTTAACCACGGCTGAATATTCCAAATACACCATGCGCGGTGGTAAAACATTAGACAACAGCGGCGGAACTTTGAAAGACGTGAAAACAACAGGCTTAGACGAAGAGTATGCATTTCAATACAGCCAGGGCAAAACTGAATTTCTTACCTTTTTAATGCCCGAAGTATTTGGCGGAAGTAGTAGCGAAACCTTTGATCCCGATGGCAAAGTAGCCAATACATTAATTGAAAAAGGCGTACCCGAAAGCAACGCACAACAGCTTGCACAATCATTGCCAAAGTATTGGGGTGGCAATTATTCAACCGCAGGTCCCGTTTACTTAGGCGCTATCATTTGCATTTTATTTATCATCGGAATGGTAGTCGTCAGTCCGCAACAAAAGTGGTGGATATTCGCCGCCTGTTTGTTTTCGGTGTTGATGGCGGCGGGCAAATATTTATCGGGCTTCAATGAATTTTTGTTTCATTATCTTCCTTTGTACAACAAGTTTCGCGCGCCCACCATTGTGCTCGTTATTCCGCAACTGTTGTTTCCGTTGCTTGCAGTTTTAGCACTGCAAAAATTGTTGTTTGAAGATACAAAGCAGCAAGCACAAGCCTCACTGAAACCAATTTTATACGCAGTGGGCGGCGTGTTTGTTTTTATCGGAATCATGTATCTATCAAGCGATTTTACCAGTGCAAATGATACACAAACAAAAAGCATTCTGAGCCAGGTAACGGGTAACAACAAAGAGTTTTCAAACATCATTTACAACAGCATGATTGCAGAACGCAAAACCATGTTTGCCGACGGCTTGCTACGTGCATTGGTATTTGCTTTGATAACGGTTGGTGCTTTGTTTTTATACTTAAAAAATTGGGTAAAACCAATTGTTGTGGTCATTGCCTTGATTGTTATCAGCACGTTTGAATTGCTGAAAGTTGACAGCAAATACTTAACCGATACCAATTATGTAGAACCTGATGCGTATGAAGCCAATTTCAACTTATCGCTTCACGGTACGCCAACCGACCCAAATGCTTATCAGAACCTGCAAAACGACAAAGATCCGCATTTCAGAACTGTTAATTTATCGCCCGATCGGTACAACGAATCTATCACTGCCTATCATTATCGTTGCATTGGCGGCTACAATCCAGCGAAGCTGAGTATCTATCAGGACTTGATAGAAAATCAACTCAGTCAAAAACTAAATATGCCCATCCTGAACATGCTGGATGCGAAGTATTTTTTAGCACCTGAAGGCAATGCCGCTAACACATTTACCGTGCAACGCAACGAAGCAGCTTTGGGTGCTTGTTGGTTTGTAAAAGCAATCAATTATGTAAACGGTGCTGCTGCCGAAATGACTGCGCTCAACAATTTTAATCCTGCTGATACAGCCATTGTAGATGCCAGTTTTAAAAGCATTGCCGGCACTGTTAATGGAAGCGATAGCAGCAGCAAAATACAATTGGTGAGCTATGATAACGATAATATAAAATACACTTCACAAAGCAATGGAGCCGGTTTTGCAGTGTTTAGCGAAATCTACTATCCCAAAGGATGGAAAGCATACATTGATGGAAAAGAAGCGCCTTATTGCAAAGTAAATTATGTGCTTCGGGGCATGGCCATTCCTGCCGGAAAGCACGAGATTGAATTTAAGTTTCATCCTTCTTCCTACTACACAGGGCAAACTTTAATTTATGTTGGTAATTTAATTCTGTTGTTGTGTATTGTCGCGGCTGGGTATTGGTATTGGAAACGCAATCCATCGCCAACTGTTAAAGCTTAGGTTTTGAAAGATCAAAGCATCAACCTGTTGTGCATTGCGCCGTATCGGTTTCTTCCGGCTGTAAACGGCGGCCACAAAGCGATTGAGCAATTGTATAAAGAAGTGGGTTCTTTAATCCAAACCATCGTTGTATCAACCAGCAATAACGATGTCTCGCTGGCGCAACATTACAAATTGATTCCGTTGTTCAGCACAAGTCCGCTTCACTATATCAATCTGTTTTATTTTTTCAGGATTAAAAAACTGATTAAACAAAACCGCATCACACATCTTTTAATGGAACATCCTTACACCGGCTGGCTGGGTTTTTTATTGAAAAAATATGCTGGTGTTGTATGGATGGTTCGCTCGCACAACATTGAAGCGGTGCGCTTTAAAACATTGGAAAAATGGTGGTGGAAACTAATGTGGCGTTACGAAAGTTGGGTGCACCGCAAAGCGGATATGAGCTTTTTTATAACGAATGATGACAGGCAATTTGCAATCAATACGTATTCTGTTCCTCAACAAAAATGCAACGTGCTCACGTACGGAATTTATCAAAAAGCTGCGCCTTCGCCGGATGAAAAAAAACGGGCAAAAACAAACTTGTGCAAAGAGTATAACATTCCTTTTTCCAACACCGTTTTATTGTTCAATGGCGACTTAGGCTATGCTCCGAATACAGCAGCCGTAGAAGCAATTGTTTCGCGCATCCATCCTTTGCTCATTGAGCAAACATCGTTAGCTTATACCATTTTTATTTGTGGTAAAAACCTGCCGGAAATGATGCAAAAACAAATTCAAGCCAAAGCTGAAAACATCATTTACACAGGCTTTGTGGCTGATATAACTTCTTACTTTTTAGCAGCCGATATTTTCATCAATCCGGTTGTTACAGGCGGTGGCATCAAAACAAAACTGGTGGAAGCATTGGCTTTTAATTGCAATGCAGTGAGCACAAGAAGCGGAGCGGTTGGAATAGATGTATCTGTTTGCAATGACAAGCTGTTGATAGTAGAAGACGATGATTGGAAAGGCTTTGTTGATTGCATTCAACAAGCATCATACATCAACACAAACATCGGCGAAGCATTCTACCAGGTGTACAACGCAGAAACCATCGCACAACATTTTTTACAAACATTGCGATATTCCCTGCCATAACAGTTCAGCCGTTTGCTTCCATGAAAATTGTGCAGCGCGTTGAATGCCTTTTGTAATTAAATCTTGTCGTAGTTGTTCGTTTGATGCAATGGTTTGCATGGCCTGCGCAATTTCAGCCACATTGAACGGATCAACCACCAACGCTGCATCGCCTGCGATTTCGGGCATAGATGTAACATTGGATGTAATCACCGGAACGCCGCAGTTCATCGCTTCTACAATGGGAATTCCAAAGCCTTCAAAATAAGGCACATAAACAAGGCAGCAGGCAGACGATAGTACAGCCTGCAAATCCTTATCCCGCAAGCGTCCCAGGAAATGAACTTCATTTTTATTCCTCATGCTTTGATGATAATTGTGAAGCTCGCTGGTTCTGTACAATTCTTTACCAACGATGAGCAAATGAATGTTGTTGCTGGCATCATTTTTAAAGGCTTCAAATGCCTGTAATAAACGCAAAATGTTTTTGCGCGGATGCAAGGTTCCCACAAATAAAAAATAATTGTTTCCCCCGCTGTATTTGTTTTTAACCCTTTTTTTTTGTTCTTCATCAAGCGGAACAAAAAAGCTGTTGATGCCGTTGTAAACAACATCAATTTTTGACGGAGCGATGCGATACGTTTTTACCAAATCATTCTTGCTGAAATTAGAAACAGTGCCGATGCGTGTTGCTTTTTCTGCACTTTTTTTAATGAAGTAATTGTAGTAAATGCGATTGGTAAGCTTTAAATCTCTTGGGTAATAAGTGAAGTTTAAATCGTGAATTACTGCATATTGTTTGCCCTTCCAACCCAAACAGCAAATGCCATCGGGCGACAAAAACAAATCAGGTTTGATTTTATTCAACCATCTTCTGCACGAAACTTCAAACCAAATTACATTTAAAACCGCATGTTTAGCCGGTGGAAATAAGTTGTGAGGAATTACATTCTTTCCAAATAAGAATTCTTCCTCAATGCCGTTATCGAACAAAAAATGAAACGTGATGGATGGATTGTTTTGAACGATGTGGCGCAGCGTGTTGTAAGTAAACCAGCCAATGCCATCCATCGCGTTTTTGCGTAACCATCTTGTATTGACAACAATTGTTTTCATGCAAATAATTCAGGGTAAGCTTTTGAACCGCAAAGACGCGAAGAACAATCTCTTTGCGAACCTTCCCGTCTTTGCGGTTCAATTCAATGATAACATAAAATGCGGCAAAACCAAACATCACTTTATTTGATTCCTATCTTTCACATAACTCATCAACATATACATCTTTGAAAATATCCCTTTTTGTAAACGCGATGGATGGATGGTGCTTTGTCTTTTTACGATGTTTTCAATCACTTCAGGCCACGGCGAAGCAAATTGGTTCAATGCATTAATGCTGCGCGTTTTTGTGTTGCGAAGGATGCGCCACCAGGCATCATACACCATTATATTTTTCAGTGGTTTGATGCTCCATTTTTGTATCAACAACCAACCTTCGGGCAACTCAACCGAGGGTACATTTAAACAACTATGCGTAACCTGCGTGCTGCCAATGCCAAGGTTAATGAGCACGTTTGGAATGTGCGTGAAAGCCTTCTCAGAATAAAGCAATTGCATGTAGTAATCAATATCAACGCGCCACTTCATTCGCTCATCATAGTTTGCTTTTACAGAACGATGTACCATGCAAACACTTGGTTGACCCATGATGTTTTCTGCCAGCAAAATTTGAGGCTCACGAAGCAATCTTTTCTTTTTGAATGAAGTTAGCGATGGCTTGTATAAAATGTGATTGTTATCGTCAACATTGTTGTAGTTAGCAGCTATAAACTTATTGTTTTGTTTTGTTGCTTCAGCAAATTGTTGAAGGGCAGAAGGCGTAGCAAACCAATCATCATCATGCATCAGCTTTATCCATTCGCCATTCGCTTTGCTGAGGGCAGCATTCCAGTTGGCTGGAGTGCCCAATGAAGTTTGGTTTTGCCAATATTTTAATGCGAACTTATCTTCAAACTGAGCGATTAATTTTTTTACAGAATCATCATTGCTGTCATCTGAAATAATCACTTCAAAGTTGGTGAAAGTTTGTTCCGCAATGCTTTGCAGCAGTCGTTGCAAATAATGCGTGCGTTTGTAAGAGGGAATACAAATGGAAATAAACGGCTGTGATGGCATGATGACAAAACTGCAAAGCTAATTTAACTAAAGCATTCTATTTTATACAAAAACTCCCGACAAATCAAGGGCTTCTTGTGGATCAAAAATTATGAATCGTCAATCCAAAATCAACTCACATAGCTCAGTAAGTACCAGAACTTGAGTTTTTATAAATTGGTTCTCTTAATCCAATAGCGTAGCCAGTTTCAGCAGTTCCTCTTTTTTATAAGATACATGCGCATCAGTAAAGCATTTAGCGAGCTCTTCAATCAACAATTGAATGATTCGCTTGTTGGAAAGCGGGCGAAAGTAAAAAGGAGTAGGCGGCACAGAAATGCGTTTGAAATACAGTTCCACTTCTTTGTGTGTGAACACCTGGCCGCTGGTAGCATCTACATAAAAAAGGATGTATTGCTGCGGATTGCTTTTGTGCAAAGCGGCATCAAATTCAGGCTTAAAAAAAGCGAGAACAAAATGCTTGGGCACATTGATGGCTTTCACCGGAATATCAAGCAAAGCTGCCAGCACTAAGTATAACAAACCGTTCGACAAAGCGTTGCCCCGCTTGCTTTGCAGCACTTTGTGAAGCAAAAAATCGTCGGGGTTGGTATAGGCAACTTCAACGCCTTTTAAATTGTAGTAATTGTAAACAATGCTGGTGAGCACATTTGCCTGTTCGAGCGGCGTGAGAAAACTATTCAGTTCAAGCCAAATGTTGCGCCGTATTTTTTCTATCTCCTGTAACACAGGCGTAGTTTGCAAATCGGGATATTGAAATTTGGCAACGAGCAAAGTACCAAACAGCAAGTCGTTATACGCGCTGCTGTTCCATTGCTGAAGATCATAAGTAAGGTCTTTGTAATGCAGTTTGTGAATGAGCATTTCAATGCGCGCCTGCACTTCTTCGCGAAGCGTAGTCTCCCAGAGCGATTCGAGGTTAGGAATGATGTTTTTACCGTAATCTGCAATCCGCTCCGACACGGTTGAAAACACTTCCTCATCAGGATCGTCCAACAGAGAAAACAAGGCTGTTATTTCTTTCGTTTCGTGCATCAATCTTCTCATACAAAGTACGTTCTGCTTTTGTTTTTTCTGCAAGAAAGTTATACAGATTTGTGAAAAAAACAAACAAGCATAGAGAAAAAGCTTCTCTATGCTCCCTTTTGGTTTTATGCAAAAAATCTATGCGCTTTTTTTACTCTTTTTTTTAGGAGCTTTTTTCGGCGGGTTCGCTTTTAAATTATCCATAATCGCTTTTACTTCTTCAATGGTAAGCTGCGATGCGCGTTCTTGTTGCTCTTTGGTCAGTTTATAATTGCGCAAGCCTTGCTTGATGTACGGTCCGTAAGGTCCTTTTAAAATTTGTATTTTTTCTTTCTCAAACAATTTGATGGTTCGGTCGTCTTTTGCTTTGCGCTTTTCTTCAATAATGGGGGCTGCTTCTTCCAGCAAAATGCTGTACGGGTCCTGTTCTTTGGATAACGAATAAAACTTTTTATCATGTGCAATGTAGGGCCCAAAGCGTCCCACATTTACCGTTACTTCACTGCCTTCAAACAGTCCTAAATGACGTGGCAGGCGAAACAGTTCCAACGCATCTTCCAGCGTAATGGTTTCAATGCTTTGCGCGGCTTTCAGCTTTGCAAAACGCGGCTTTTCTTCATCGGTAGTCTCGCCAATTTGCACCATGGGTCCGAACCTTCCAATGCGCGCCGTTACCCGTTTTCCGCTCGCCGGATCAACGCCCAATTCACGCTCGCCTTTGGCGCGTTGAGCAGTTTCCAAAGTGTTGGAAATATCCGTTTTAAAAGGTTGATAAAAATCATCAACCATCTTTGTCCACTTCTCTTTGCCATTGGCAATCTCATCAAACTCGGTTTCAATTTTTGCGGTGAAACCATAGTCCATGATGTCATCAAAATGCTGGTTTAAAAAATCGGTAACCACCAAACCCAGATCCGTTGGAAAGAGCTTCGATTTTTCAGCACCGGTGTTCTCACTTTCTCTTGTTTTGTAAATATCATTATTCTTCAAAACCAACACGCGATACTCACGTTTTATACCTTCTTTATCGCGCTTCTCTACATAACCTCTTTTCAAAATGGTTGATATGGTAGGAGCATAAGTTGACGGACGACCAATGCCCAACTCTTCCAGCTTCTTTACCAGCGAAGCTTCGGTGTATCGGGGAGCCGCGCGGGTAAAGCGTTCTACAGCTTTCATCTCTCTGAACGAAAGCTTCACCCCCTTTTGCAACGGTGGCAATATGCCTTCTTTGTTTTCATCATTATTTTCATCATCGTCATCTCTGCCTTCCATGTACACTTTCAAAAAGCCATCAAACTTCAGCACTTCACCTTCTGCGGTTAGTTCTGCGCTGTTGGTTGACACATTGATTTTTGCAATCGTTTTTTCCAATTGCGCATCTGCCATTTGCGAAGCCATGGTGCGTTTCCAAATCAGTTCGTACAAGCGTTTAGCATCGGCATCATTCACCGTGGTGTTATTCATGTAAGTGGGGCGAATGGCTTCGTGCGCTTCCTGTGCATTTTCATTTTTGTTTTTATGTTTGCGTTGCTGTACATAATTTTTACCATACTGGCTGCTGATTCTTGCTTCAATATCCTGCATTGCTGTTTCGCTCAAACTCACGCTATCAGTACGCATATAAGAGATGTGTCCATTCTCGTATAACTTCTGTGCAAGCAGCATCGTTTTGCTTACGCCATAGCCCAACTTGCGGCTCGCTTCCTGTTGTAAAGTAGATGTTGTAAACGGCGCGGCAGGCGATTTTTTTGTTGGCTTTACCTGCACATCTTTTACAGTGTAAACCGCACCTTTACAGCTTTGCAAAAAAGCTTGTGCACCTTCTTCATTTTTTTGTTTGTCGCCTTCGGCGATGAAATTTACCGGCTTGCCAGCCGCATCAGGAGCGGAAAAAATGGCTTCAATTTTAAAAGAAGAAATGACCTTAAACGCATTGATTTCTCTTTCTCTTTCCGCAATTAACCTTACGGCTACACTCTGCACCCTGCCTGCGCTTAACGAGTTGCGCATACTGATTTTGCGCCACAGCACAGGGCTTAATTCAAAGCCCACAATTCTGTCCAGCACACGTCTTGCCTGCTGTGCGTTTACTAGATTCATATCTAAAAGCCGTGGCTGTGCAACTGCTTTTTTAATGGCAGGCTTCGTGATTTCATGAAACACAATTCGTTTTCGTTGTTAGTGGATCTAAACCCAACACTTCGCACAAATGCCAACTGATAGCTTCGCCTTCACGGTCTTCATCCGTTGCCAGCCATACTTCGCCGGATTTTTTAGCTACCTGCTTCAGTTCCTTCACCACTTTTTGCTTGTCTTCGGGTACTATGTAGCGGGGTTTGTAATCGTGTTTGATATCAATGCCCATATCATCTTTTTCCAAATCGCGGATATGACCATAACAGCTCCTCACCTCAAAATCATCACCCAGAATTTTTTCAATTGTTTTTGCTTTTGCAGGCGATTCTACTATCAATAAATTTTTTGCCATTATCTATCTGTGCTCTCTTTTTTGTTATCCTTTAAATATACTACACTTTCACGAATTGTGATTGATGAAAGGCAACTTTAAGCTTATTTTTTGCATTACTCTTGAACTCTCTTTTTTATCGTTTGCGTGTTTTTGTTTTTGCCCTTTTTTCTGTATGCGTAATTAAAAAAATGAGACAAAAACAAAGCTTGTTTCATCAACACAGAACCCCTGCTTTTACTGCAATATTAAAGCAAGAAAAAATAAGCAGTAAAATGTTAAAGAGAGCAGAGCCATTTTACATCATTGTTTTCATCACGTCAATACATGCAATTAAAACGTTCAATTATGAAAACAATTTTTTACACAATCGTTATTGTTGCTGCGTTTGTTTTTACCAGTAACAATGCCTCTGCACAGTACGACGGTGGTTATAATGCGCCTTATCAGCAACAAGGAAATGATTGCAGAGACAACAGGCAGCAATCGTTTTATTACTATCCGCAAAGTAATGTGTATTATAGTTTTGAAACGCGGCAATACATTTATCCGTTTCAGGGTGCCTGGACAACTTCTTATCGTTTGCCACGCTACATTTGGTTAGATAATCAGCCTCGCTTTGTGGTGAACCATTATGGTTTTGATGTATGGAACGAAAACCGTTTTCATGTAGAAAGATTTAGAAATTATGGTGGCCCTCGTCCTGATATGGCTTATGACCATGACCACAGGTTTGATCGCCATGATGATAGATTTGATCGTGGTGATGATAAATTTGAACATCGTGATCGTGATAATCGCGGCTGGTAAAAATGGTAGGTAGGTTTTCTGTTTGTAAAAACAGGCTGCCCGTTGTGGCAGCCTGTTCTGTTTTTATAGAAAAAATTGTTTTGTTGAAGTTGGCTTGTTTATTTTTCGGGCAAAACCAAAAGCTGCTTCATTACATAGAAGCGAGTTGCACTTTTTGTGTGAGTTCAATTACGTTTTCTTTAAACAAACTATCCGTGTCCATTAAATCTTTTACGGTTTGGCAACTGTGAATTACGGTAGTATGATCGCGTCCGCCAAAATGCTCGCCTATTGTTTTTAATGAATTTTTGGTGAACGATTTAGCGAGGTACATCGTGATTTGTCGCGCCTGTACAATCTCGCGTTTACGGGTTTTTTGCAACAGCTTATCGTAAGGCACATCAAAGTATTCACACACCATTTTTTGAATGGTATCAATGGTGATTTCTTTGTTGCTGGTTTTTACAAAATTGCGCAGCACTTTCTTGGCAAGCTCAACATCAATGTCGCGTTTGTTTAACGACGATTGTGCCAATAACGAAATCAAAGCCCCTTCCAACTCGCGCACATTGGTAGTGATGTTATAAGCGATGTATTTAATCACTTCGATAGGCATGTCGCAGCCATCAGATCTCATTTTACGCTCTAAAATTTCAATGCGGGTTTCATAATCGGGCATTGCTAAATCGGCACTCAAACCCCAGCGAAAACGGCTTAACAAACGTTCCTGCAAACCATCTAAATCTTTTGGTGGTTTATCCGATGTTAACACCAGTTGTTTTCCACTTTGATGAAGATGATTGAAAATAGCGAAGAACGCGTCCTGACTGCGTTCTGCGCGATTGAAAAATTGTACATCATCAATAATCAAGACATCAATCAACTGGTAAAAATGAATGAAATCGTTGATGGCGTTGTTCCGGCTATGATCCTGGAATTGATTGATGAATTTTTCACTGCTTACATACAACACAATTTTATTGGGATTGAGCTTTTTTACTTCGTTGCCAATGCACTGTGCCAAATGCGTTTTGCCCAAACCAACGCCGCCATAAATAACCAGCGGATTGAAAGAACTGGCACCTGGCTTTTCAGCCACGGTTTTGCCGGCACGACGAGCTACACGATTGCAATCGCCTTCTATTAACGAATCAAAAACATAGGAAGGATTGAGTTGCGGATCAATCTGTACTTTTTTTAAACCCGGAATAACAAATGGATTTTTAACAGGGTTGTTAATGACCAATGGAAAATCCATTTCGTTATTGGTATAAACCTTTCCATAAGAAGCCGAAACATCCATGGAACCATTGCGGCCTTTGTTGCCGCTATCCACCATTATCCGATATTCCAAACGGGCTTCTTTGCCCAATTCGCGCTTTAAAATTTTTGCCAGAAGGGTTACATAATGTTCCTCCAAATATTCATAAAAAAACTGGCTGGGAACCTGAATAAGTAACACATTTCCTTTTAATTCAATTGCCTTGATGGGTTCAAACCAGGTTTTAAAATGTTGCCATTCTACAATGTCTTTTATTATTTTTAAACAGTTATTCCATATCGCTTCTGCAGTTGTAGTTGTCATAGTAGTCATAGTGAGAAAGCAACCCGGTTTACACAGTTAAAAAATAAGATTTGTTAGTAAGCTCTGTTCAAAAAAATTACGTTTGGCTATGAAAAATTTTTAGGACAGGAGGACGAATTTCTACCCTTTTTGTTGAAAAAAAAATTTTTAATCTTCATATTTTTTTCCAATGAGTATTGTTTTTGTATCTAAAAAATTTTTTCCGCTTTTAAGCAAATTATAATCCAATCTTCCCAATTGCATACCTGCCCAACCTGCTGTATTGACAATCATTTCTTTTCCCCGTTTATTTAACATTTTACGAGGTTCAGGAAAAGAGCGATGTGTGTGTCCACCGATGATTGAATCAATGTCATAACTTTCTTTTGCCAATACTTCATCGCTTATCCTATCGGTTCTGTAGGCATCGCCTAAATGCGATAAGCAAATGATCAAATCGCATCCTTCTTTTCGTTTCAAAATCTCTGCTGTTCTGTTTGCGTTTTCAATAGGGTTGAGGCATTTGGTTTTGCCATATAAATCATCTGCTATCAAGCCCTGTAACTCAATGCCCACGCCGGTTATGCCAATTTTTGCAGCTCCTTTTTTCAATATAATAAAAGGAGATGTTTTGTGCTCTAAGGATGTGTTTGTAAAATCATAATTGCACATTACAACCGGGAAATTAGCAAAGCGGTTAATCATGTTTGCATAGTTATCAATGCCTGATAAAAAATCCTGTTCGCCAATGGTTACAGCATCGTATTTCATAGCGCTCATTGCCTTTATTTCTGGCTCACCTTTATACAATTCAAACATTGGTGTGTTACCAAAAATGTCGCCCGCATCCAACAATAAAACATGTTTGTTTTTGTTTCGGATTTCACTGATGATTTGCGCACGTGCAGCCACTCCGCCACGACCTTGACTGGCGCTTCCATCCATAGGAAATGACTCCAAATGACTGTGCATATCATTGGTATGAAGGATGACAATTTGTTGTTCTTCTGCATTGGCTTTTACTTCGTTTTCGGGCCATAAAAATGAAATTGTAACTGCTGCAGCCGACAGCATTGTTTGTTGCAAAAAGTATCTTCTGTTAATCAGCATTTGTGATGCGATTTTCGATGTTTGCAGTAACCGGTTTGCCTTCGTTTGTGAACGTTTGTATGTAATCTATCAAAGCGGTTCGGAATAAGATGTTTTGGTTTTGTTTTGTCACATTTTTTAGCATTGTGCATCCATCGCCACCATTTGCGAGATAATCTAAAATTGCAATGGTATAAGTTAGAGTATCGTTCAACAAAACACTGTTAATATAAACATCAGTTGCCTTTTTATTTTTGATTTTCATTGTTACGCCCGAACAAGCACAGCCACCTTTAAAAGCAAACAAATCAAGCAACTGACGCAACGTATTTCCAGCCAATTTTTGAAGAACAATAAGGTTGTCATACGGCATTATATCGTAAACGGTTTGCCTTGTGATATTTCCTTTTGGTATATAAGAACGGATGCTTCCATAATTGATAAAAGCCGCGTCAACATTGGTGTTGAAGGCTTTGGTTGCATATACTTTCATCGCATCTGTCATCAAATTTCCCAAAGCATTTTCGGGATGTTTTTTGTACAATACTCCATTACTAAAGCCAATGACTTCATTCATGTAATTATGCAAGCTATCGGTATAGGGTTGGAGCAATTTACTAAGACTACTATCTTCTTTCACCAACCCTTCAATCGAATAATTTTTATACGATATTATAGTTACCGGTTGTGAGTAAAGTTTGCAAACCAACAGCAATGCGGCTATACAGAACAATTGTTTTGGTTGCATGGATAAAGAGTTTGAAAATTGATTTCGGATTTGAAAGGTAAAGCTTTTAATGAACTTTATTTTTGTTGGTAAATAAGTTGAATAAGAATAGTTTGTTTTTACCCATTTTTTTCGGCTTTACCCTTTCTCTAATTGCTCTTGCATTCGTTGAATGCGGTCTTCCAATTTTTCTGACGTCAAGGATTCTCTCATGCTGTCCACTTTTATGGGAAAACAAAATGGCGTTAACCGTTGCGGAAATGTGAGAATGATATTTTCGTTTTGAATGCGCGTTAGTGCATTGCGCAAACGCACTTCTTCCATTTGCTGATCGAGCACTTCCTGGTAAGCTTGTCGCAACAATAAATTATTCGGGTCATATTCATAAAAAACATTGAAAAGAAGCGAAGATGAAGCCTGTAAATGCCTTGCTTTTTTTTGCTCGCCCGGATAACCCTGAAACACCAAACCGCCAATTACTGCAATGTCTCTAAACTTTCTTCTTGCCATCTCAACATTGTTCACGCTTTGCTGAATATCGCGTAGTAAATTTTGGGTCGAAAACAAATCGTACACATTGCTGTCGTCAACCGGAATGGGTTGATCGCTCAACAATTCAAAGCCATAATCATTCATGGCAATTGAAAACGTAATGGGCTTGATTTTGCTGATGCGAAAGGCAAGCAACGCTGCCATTGCTTCGTGCACAAGCCTGCCTTCAAACGGATAAACGAACAGATGAAAACCATCCCTTGTTTCTATCTGTTCTATCAGCAATTCACCTTCTTTTGGAATGTGTGATAATTCTTTTTGCAACTCAAATAAAGGTTGCAAAACGCGTATCTCAATTGCCTTTGCTTTTTTCGATAATGCACTATTAAAAGCTTTGCGAAGCATCACACCCAAATTGGCTGAAAGTGGCATCCTGCCTCCATTCCAGCTTGGTACAAGCGCTTTTTTCGACGTTGATTTTTTGGTCATCGCCGTCATATCTTTAATGCTAACCAATTCCAACACTTTTCCTGCTAAAACAAACACATTACCAGGCTCTAAACGACTAATAAAACTTTCTTCAATCATGCCCACATAAGCGCCACCCAACATCTTTACTTTCAGCATGGCATCGCTTACAATCGTGCCAATGTGCATTCGGTGGCGCATGGCAATTCTGCGGTTTTTTATCCGGTGCAAGCCATCACTTTCTACTTCTACTTTTTTGTATTCATCATACTGTTGCAACGCGTTGCCACCTGTTGTTACAGAGTGTAAAATTTGTTGCCACTCACCTTTTGTTATCTCGCTAAAACAATGTGTTGATTTGATTTCGTTGAAGAATTGATCAGCATAAAAACCTTCACCAATGGCAATTGTGCACACATATTGTGTAAGCACATCAAAGCAAAGCACCATTGGTTCGCGGCTTTCAATATTGTGTTGCTTGGATGGCATCTTTTAATGCAGCGGCTTCCACCAATTCTAATGAATGGGTTGGTAAAAAATAAATTTTACTCACTTCGCCGGGACCATGACCACTGCGGCCTGCACGTTGCAGAAAGCGCGCAACACCTTTTGGCGAACCTACCTGAATCACCGTATCAACCGGACGAAAATCTACGCCTAAATCAAGGCTGGCTGTGCACACAACGGCTTTCAGTTTTTTTACGTGCAAAGCTTCTTCCACCCACACTCTCAATTCGTGTTCAATACTGCCGTGATGCAAAGCAATGGCACCGGCAAATTGCGGCGCAATGTCGAGAAGCTTTTGATACCAACGCTCGCTCATGCCACGCGTGTTAATGAAGATTAATGTGGTGGTGCTTTCTTCAATGATGGGTATAATTTTATCGGCAAGCGTTAAACCTAAATGCCCGGCCCACGGGTATTTCTCTATTTCATCGGGTAAGATAGATTCTATATCAATTTGTTTATCTAAAGATGCTTTTACGATGATGCCCCTGACCGCTAAAGGAGAGTTTTGAAGCGGATACAACAATACATCTTTTGCCTGCTCTAAATTACCAATGGTGGCGGAGATGCCCCAGATGGATAGAGAAGAGTTGACGGTTGACAGATGACGGATGACAGATGACGGTTGGCTTTCTTCTGTCATCTCAATCTTATCAACTGTCAACTTGCAATTGACAATCCTCGATAACGCTAATTCTACCAGCACACCACGCTTGCCGCCAATCAATTCGTGCCATTCATCAATGGCAATGGTGCGCAGTGTTTTGAAGATTTCGGGATAGCCTTTTTGTGCCAAAAACAAATGCAGACTTTCGGGCGTAATGATGAGCACTTCGGGCATGTTGCGCTTTTGTTTTTGCCGTTCATTTACATCAGTATCACCATTGCGAATGCCAATCTGCCACTGCATTCCCAGTTCAAATATTACTTCTTCCATGGCTCTGCCAATGTCTTTGGCAAGCGCACGTAAAGGCGTGACCCATAAGAGTTGCAAGTCCATTTTTTTTCTTTGTTCTGATAATCTTTTGGATGCTCGTTAATGAACTGAATGACGGCTCCTAAAAACACAGAGAAGGTTTTGCCGCAACCTGTTGGCGCGTTTACCAAACCGCTCCTGTTTTTGATGATATGTTGCCAGGTTTCTTCCTGAAAAGCGAAGGGCTGAAAGCCTTTAGCAGCCAGCCATTGCTGTATAATTTGGTACCCTTTGGTTTTGTGCAAATTTGTTGTTGAAGATGCGATGCTCACACATCAAATATAAAGATGGAAGAGGTGATTTTTGATTTATGATACTTGCAAATTGAGTATTTGCATGAACAAGTTTGTTTTTGCTTATCTTTCAAGTGAAGCACCTAATGAAAGACCTATAAGGTTTTTTAAACCTTATAGGTCTAAGTTTACAATACAGTCAGGAAGAACACCTTATTCACTCACCAACACATTCCCTTTCATTTCACTCGGGATTGGAAGACTCATAATATGCAAAATGGTAGGCGCAATATCGCCCAATTTGCCGTTCTTTAAGGTTCCTTTAAATTCATTACTGATAAAAAATAGGGGCACCAAATTTAACGAGTGTTGCGTATTGGGCGAGCCGTCTTCATTCTTCATGTAATCGGCATTGCCATGGTCAGCAGTAAGCAGTATCGCATAGCCATGCTGCAAGCCGGCTGTAACAATTCGCTGCACGCAGCTATCCACTGTTTCTACCGCTTTTATTACCGCTTCCCAAACGCCGGTATGCCCAACCATATCTGCATTTGCGAAATTGAGGCAAACAAAATCTGTTGTTTCGTTTTCAATTTCAGGAAGCAATTTTTCGGTCAATACTACCGCACTCATTTCCGGCTTCAAATCGTAAGTTGCCACTTTAGGAGATGGCACCATCAACCGCACTTCGCCTTCAAATGGCACTTCTCTTCCCCCGCTAAAAAAGAAAGATACATGCGGATATTTTTCCGTTTCCGCAATGCGAATTTGTTTCTTGTTATTGCGCATCAACACTTCGCCCAGCGTGTTGGTGAGGTTATCATTTTCAAACACAACATGCACATTTTTAAATGTCTTATCATACTCCGTCATGGTGGTATAATAAAGATTTAATTTGTGCATATTCAGCTCGTGCATGTCCTGCTGTGTGAGCACTTGCGTTATTTCGCGGCAGCGGTCGGTTCTGAAATTAAAGCAGATGGCTACATCGCCATCTTGTATTGTGGCGACAGGCTCTTCGTCTTTTACTATTACAGTTGGTAAAATAAACTCATCGGTTACACTTTTTTCATACGATTGTTTGATGGCTTCCACTGCATCTGTTGCCGTTTCTCCATGTCCGTTTACAAGCGCATCATAAGCCAGTTTAATTCTGTCCCAGCGTTTGTCTCTGTCCATCGCATAATAACGTCCGCAAACGGTGGCAATGGTTCCAACGGTTTTGTTCAAATGTTGTTGTAAATCTGAAATAAAACCGGAGCCGCTTTTTGGGTCAGTATCTCTGCCATCGGTAAACGCATGAATGTACACTTCCTTTAAACCTTCCTGTGCGCACAAAGAGGTAATGGCTTTTAAGTGAGATGTATGAGAGTGCACACCACCATCACTTACCAAACCCAACAGGTGCAAGGGCTTGTTGTTGTTTTTCGCTGTGTGAATAGAGGCGAGTAATGTTTCGTTTTTGAAAAATTCCGCATCCCGAATGGCAACATTAATGCGCTGCAATTCCTGATATACAATGCGACCTGCGCCGAGATTCAAATGTCCCACTTCGCTGTTGCCCATTTGTCCTTCAGGCAAGCCAACGGCTTCGCCACAGGTTATCAAAGTAGTGTTGGGATATTTTTGATAAAGCGATGAAACAAAAGGCACATTGGCGTGTTGAATGGCATCGGAGGAAGACACTTTGCCCAATCCCCAGCCGTCCATGATAATGAGTATAACTTTCTTTTCCATTTGTTAAAACTGAATGTTTTTAGTGAGAGATTGCAACCCTTGTGGTGAATGAACATCTAACCATGGATTGGTTATTGTAATTTTATAAATTAGTTGAATAAACAATTTTATGAAGAAACATTTACTTTTATTAATAGCCGTTTTTGCTGTGTTCTCGTCTGTGTTTTCGCAAGGAAACAAAAATGAAATGATAGCTGCTTTAAAAGCCGCCAATGCTGAAGAGTTTGCAAAATATTTCGACAACAGTATTGATGTAAAACTTCCTAACAGCAACGAAATAAAAGGCGTTTCCAAAGCACAGGCAGCTTCTACAGTAAAAAGCTTTTTTGCCGACAACGGTATTACTTCGTGTAGCGTTACTTCACAGCGCGAAATGGGAGGAACTATGTATGTTACAGGTAAACTGATAGGTAAAAACAATTATAACATTACGGTGATGAGTAAAGGTGCTGACGATAAATTTTCTGTTATCACTTTGCGCATCAACAATTAGCGTTTGTTTTTGCACAAATTTTTATACCACAAAAAAACTAACATGAAGCGATACAAAGTAGAGTAAGAGAATGCTTCGTGTTACTTCTTATCTTTCTTTGTGATTTAAAAATCTCAATAACAAAAGAGCTTTTACAACGCATTTGCTTTATTATACTTCTTCCCAAAAGCCCATCTTTTCAAATTTTTCAATGCGCTGGTTAATGCGTTCTTCAGCATTTATATTTTTTACTTCTCTTAATGCTTTGGTAATAGATTCTTTCAATAGTCGTGCTGCTTCGTCGTAATCCCAATGTGCGCCGCCTAAAGGTTCGGGAACAATTTCATCAACCAATCCAAAGCCCTTCATGTCTTTTGAAGTGAGATGCAATTGCTCTGCCGCCACTTCTTTTTTCTCCCAGCTGCGCCATAAAATGGAACTGCAATTTTCCGGTGAAATAACGGTGTACCATGTGTTTTCCATCATTAGTATTTTATCACCAACGCCAATGCCCAGTGCACCGCCGCTCGCGCCTTCGCCAATAATCACGCAAATCACCGGAACCTTCAAACGGATCATCTCATAAATATTGCGTGCAATGGCTTCACCTTGACCACGTTCTTCAGCTTCGGCTCCCGGAAATGCGCCGGGCGTATCAATCATAGTGATAACGGGCTTATTGAACTTCTCTGCCAGCTTCATCAAGCGTAAAGCTTTGCGATAACCTTCCGGGTTTGCCATACCAAAATTGCGAAGCTGACGCAGTTTTGTATTTGCCCCTTTTTGATGACCAATCATCATCACCGTTTCACCATCCAGTTCGGCAAAGCCGCCCACCATTGCTTTGTCGTCGCGCACGTTTCTGTCGCCATATAACTCAACAAAGTTGGCTGTCATTTTTTCGATGTATTTCAAAGTATAGGGACGGTCGGGATGACGGCTCAATTGCACACGCTGCCAGGGTGTAAGATGTTCAGTGATTTCCGTTCTTTTTTCTATAATCGAATGTTCCAATTGTTGCAGGGTGGCATCGTAGTTAATTTTTGGATTTTTAGCTGCCAGCTTTTTGGTACCATCAATCTGTTCATATAAATCTTTTATCGGCTGTTCAAAATCAAGAAACTGTCTGTTGGGATATTGTGGCATACTGTTTTTCAATAAATAGAAGGTAAAAATAAAGGTAGAAAAGATTTGCTGATAAAAAATGTTTGCGCTTATATTTGCAGCCCCGAAAGGGAAAATGAGGATTGGTAGTTCAGTTGGTTAGAATGCTGCCCTGTCACGGCAGAGGTCGCGGGTTCGAGTCCCGTCCAGTCCGCTTAAAAAAGCATTGATTTTTTCGATGCTTTTTTGTTTTGATCTGAAAAATTAGATTGCTTATAACGCAATCTAATTATAAATTGTATTCAATAAGAAAAATTGGGTAAAACCAAAGGTGAACCGATAACGAGTGTTAGTCTTGCATTGTTCCAGCGATGCCCAATTCCAAGCCTCTTAATTCAGCTAACCCTTTCAACCTGCCGATTGCAGAATAACCCGGATATGTTTTCTTTGATAAATCATCTAACATCTGATGACCATGGTCGGGGCGCATGGGAATAGATGTGCCTTGCTTGTTCATCAGGCGCACAATTTCTTTTACCACAGCATACATATCAGTATCACCATGTAAATGATCGGCTTCATAAAAATTGCCTTCGCCATCGCGTTTGGTATTGCGAAGATGAAGGAAGTAAATACGGTCGCCAAAACGTTGTATCATCTCTACTAAATCGTTGTCTTTTCTTACGCCATACGAACCCGTGCAAAAGCACAAACCATTGGCAGGAGAGGGCGCAGCCGCCAGCAATTCTTCTGCATCTTCTCCGGTGCTTACAATGCGTGGCAAGCCGAGAATCGGATAGGGCGGATCGTCGGGATGAATTGCCATATTTACACCAACTTCTTCAGCTACCGGCACTATCTGTTGCAAAAAATAAAACAAGTGTTCCTTTAACTTCTTTGCATCAATGTGATCGTACGTTTTGAGAGCTGCAAGAATTTGCTCTTTTGTAAATTGTTCTTCACTGCCGGGTAGCCCCAACAAGGCATTGGAATACAGCACTTCTTTTTCTTCATCAGTCATGTTACCAAAACGTTGCTTTGCTTTTTCAATGTCTTCTTTGGTGTAGTCGTTTTCAGCACCAGGACGCTGTAATAAAAATAAATCGAAAGCAATAAAAGCAGTTCGTTCAAAATACAAAGCCTTGCTTCCATCGGGCAGAGAATAAGAGATATGCGTGCGCATCCAATCGAGGATCGGCATAAAGTTGTACGTTACCACTTTCAATCCGCAGGCAGCTACATTGCGAAGACTTTGTTTGTAATGGTTGATGTAATGAAGATAGTTGCCGGTTTGTTTTTTGATGTCTTCATGCACAGGCAAGCTTTCAATCACTTGCCACGTCATGCCTGCGTCTTCCACTGCTTGTTTGCGTTTATTAATTTCGTCTATCTTCCAAACATCACCCACAGGAATGTGATGCAAAGCCGTAACAACACCCGTGCATCCCGCCTGTCTGATGAACGATAACGGCACCGGATCGTTCGGTCCAAACCAACGCATTGTTTGTTCCATCAAAAACAAGCTTGTATTGATTTGAGGTTTGGTTTTGTTCATTTTTTTCAGATTATTATCTGTGTGGGTTTCTTTATCTCATTTCATTTTTATTGCTCAACTCACCTGCACTGTTCCTGTTACCAAACTAATCATTCAATTGTTTTTGAAGCAGTGTCTTCCATTTTTCATACAACTCATTATACAAGCTTGTTTGCGATGGCTCAACCACATTCAAAACCTTGCGGTTTACAAAAGCATCAGATAAATTTTTAAAATAACCAACACCAATGCCAGCGCCGATGGCAGCGCCAACACTTCCATCGCAATCGTACAACTCAACGGGTACGCCGGTTGCATTTACAAACGCTTCGCAAAACAGGGGGCTTAAAAACATATTAGCTTTGCCGGCGCGTATCACCGCTGGTTGCATTGCGTTGCTGCGCATAATGTCAAGCCCATAACGAAAAGCGAAAGCAATGCCTTCCTGCGCTGAACGGTAAATATGAGCCGGTGTATGTTTGTTCAAGTCAATATTCTGCATGTGAGCACCTACCAGGCGGTTGTTCAACATGCGTTCAGCACCATTACCAAAGGGTAATATGAACAAGCCATCACTACCGGGTGCAACAGCACTGGCAGCTTCGTTCATTTGCGGATACGATGCGCTGTTGGTGATGTTTTTCACCCATTTATTCAATATGCCTGTTCCGTTAATGCAAAGCAATACTCCCACTCTTGTTTCTTCGTTGGTATGATTAACGTGCGCAAAGCTGTTGACGCGACTTTGCGGGTCGTAAGTAAGTGCATCACTCACACCATAGATAACGCCTGAAGTGCCTGCTGTTGCAGCTACTTCGCCGGGATGAAGTACATTCAATGATAGGGCGTTATTGGGCTGATCGCCGGCTTTGTAAGTAACAGGAATGCCTTTTTTTAATAATAGTTCTGCTGCTGCTTCTTCACTTAGTGTTCCATGCTCAGAAAATACATTTTGAATGTTTGGAATGATGGTATCATCAAAGCAAAGCTCATTCATAACTTCTGTTGCCAGTCCTTTCTTTTTAAAATTCCAGAAGATGCCTTCCGATAACGCAGAAGGTGTAGTTGTAAGGTTTCCTGTTAGTCGCTGCGCAATGAAATCGCCGGGCAGCATTACCTTATCAATCTTTTCAAAAATCTGCGGTTCAGCGTCTTTTACCCAGGCTAATTTTGCAGCCGTAAAATTTCCTGGCGAATTGAGCAGTTCACTCAAACATTTGTTTTTGCCGATATTTTGAAAAGCCTTTTCACCATAGGCCACCGCACGGCTGTCGCACCAGATGATGCTGTTGCGCAATACATTGCCTTCTTTATCGAGCAAAACCAAACCATGCATCTGGTACGAAATGCCAATGGCTCCAATATCGCCTTTGTTGTATCTGCCGGATGCATTCACTTTTTTGATCGCTTCTTTCACATCTTCCCACCAGCGCTCAGGTGCTTGTTCTGCCCAGCCTGGCTGCAGCGAAATGATTTCGCGTTCCCTATCGGGATATTGTGCCGATGCAAGGGTTTGATGCGTAGCGCCATCAACAACAGAAACTTTAACGGATGAAGTGCCAAGGTCTATACCAAGTAATAACATAATGAGTTGAATAAGTAATAAGTAAGATTGAATATTTTACAGGTAAAAGTTTGTGCAAAAACAAAAGTCGTTATTACTTCATAGATCATTCAATATTCTATCTTACACATTCATTTAAATAAAGCGGTTGATGATATTTTCAAGATATTCCTGCTTACCGCTGACCATTTCCGGTTCCCCCTTTTCAATGGCGTACCCATGAAGGTCTTCGAGCGATAGTTTCCCTTCTTCAAAGGCTTTTCCCTTACCCATGTCAAAAGAAGCATACCTGTCCCTGCGCAGCTTCCTGTAATCCGATTTCTGCAGAATGGCATCGGCTGTTATCAGGGCTCTTGCAAAAGTGTCCATGCCACCAATGTGTGCATGAAAGATGTCGGCTTTATCAGTTGAGCTTCTCCTGATCTTGGCATCGAAATTAATGCCTCCGCCCTTGAGTCCACCCGCTTCCAGAAACACCAGCATCGCTTCTGTCAGTTCGTTGATGTTGTTGGGGAACTGGTCCGTGTCCCAGCCGTTCTGGTAATCACCGCGGTTGGCATCCAGTGAACCCAGCACACCTGCATCTGCCGCTACCTGCAGTTCATGCTGAAAGGTATGACCGGCAAGGGTGGCATGGTTCACTTCAATGTTGATCTTAAAGTCGTTGAGTAAATCATGCTGGCGCAGAAAGCCAATTACTGTTTCACAGTCATAATCGTATTGGTGCTTCGTCGGTTCCATTGGTTTGGGCTCAATAAGGAAGGTGCCCTTAAACCCATTCTTTCTTGCATAGTCTTTCGCAGTATGTAAGAAGCGGGCCAGGTGTTCTTTTTCCCGCTTCATGTCAGTGTTAAGCAGCGTCATGTAACCTTCTCTTCCTCCCCAGAACACATAAGCTTCACCACCGAGCTGAATGGTAGCATCAATGGCGCCTTTTACCTGTGCGGCGGCATGAGACAATACATGAAAGTCGGGGTTAGTAGAAGCACCGTTCATGTAACGGGGATTGGAAAACACATTGGCAGTGCCCCACAAGAGCTTTACACCGCTTTCTTCCTGTTTTTGTTTGGCATAGTCAACCATTGCCTGCAGGCGGCGGTCGTTTTCTTTTACGTCGGTTGCATAGTCCACCACATCCACGTCATGGAAGCAGTAAAAGGGAATGTTCATCTTGGTGATGAATTCAAAGGCTGCGTCCATTTTGTCTTTGGCTCGTGCAACGGCGTCTTCTTTTTGATTCCATTCAAAGAGGTGGGTGCCGGGACCAAAAGGATCGGAGCCTTCGTTGACAAAGGAATGCCAGTAAGCACAGGCAAAGCGAAGATGCTCTTTGAGTGTTTTGCCTCCGACAACTCTGTTTTCATCGTACCAGCGGAAGCAAAGCGGGTTGTCACTTTCCAACCCTTCATACCTGATTGGTCCAATGTCTTTAAAATACTCTCTGTCCCCTAACAATACTTGCATAACGTAAAATGTTTTTATTTGATTTTAAATATAAAAAGAATAATTGCCTCGTGTAACGATGATCTCGCTTTGATGATTTTGTTCAAATGGGAATGAAATGTGCTGGTTGTTTTAAAAAGTTCATGTTTAAATATACTTCATAACAAGAGTATGAATGAGCAGGCTTTTATTTAAGTATTTGCATTAAGTGAGTAAAAGCAAAGCAATGCTAAGGAATAAATTGTAATCGGTTGCGTTTATCTTTGTTTTTATCCATCTTTTAAACGAATTCGATTGTATAGCAACAAGCAAAAGTAAAATTTGTTTATTCAACTTTTTTTTGAAAACGCTTTTTGTTTTTCAGCAAATCTTCATAATCATCTTCTGTATCAATATCAATGTTTCCTTTGGGAAATGAAACAGAAGCAACATCCTCTTGATTCGTTTCCAACAGTTGTTTGGCACCACCTTTACCCCATAAATTTATGAGTTGACTAAAGTAATATTGGGTAAATAAAACCGGCGTTCCCATTGTGTTTGCATAGTGTGATGCTACGATTCCTTTGCCCGTTTGTTTTTGCACGTTAATCAATTGAAGAAACAATTCGGATGAAACAAAAGGCTGATCGCAAACCGCAAGAATAACAGCTTCAATAATGTTTTCAGTTGCCAGTAAAGCTCTTGTTCCGGCAGCAATACCAGAAGCCATACCTTCCTGCCAATTTTGATTAAAAGCAATACGAACAGGTGGATATATGCTTTGTGAAATGAGTTCAGAGTTTGCTCCGGTAACTACTACAACCGGATGCAACTGCGCAGCCAAAGCTTCGTCAATAATGTGTTGCAGTAAAGTTTTACCCTGGTATGATAGAAGTTGTTTTGGTCTTCTCAAGCGGGATGAATTTCCGGCAGCTAAAATAATAATGCCGGTAGCATTCATAACACATTAATAAAGGGACGTTGATGAATATGAAGCGCGTTGTCTCTTAACATCGTTCCTTTCCTGCCCGATAAAACGGCTTTAATTTCGGCGATGATTGACACCGCAATTTCTTCTGCGGTTTCAGCACCGATGTCCAACCCAACCGGACCATAAATATTTACAAGTTGTGATGCAATTATTGCAACATCGCTTTTCTCAATATCATTCAACATGCGTTGTAGTTTGGTTTTGGGTCCCAACATACCAATGTAACTGCATCGTGATTGAAGCAGTTGTGAGAATAACTGAAGATCATAGTTGTAATTGTGGGTCATCAACACAAAAGCTGTTTGCTCGTCAATCTTCAAACTATATAATGCATCGGCAGGTTTGGAAACGATGATATTTTGCGCTTGCGGAAACCGCTGCTTCGTACCATGTGTTACTCTTCCATCTATCAGTGTTGTTTGCCAGCCCAGCAAATTTGCCATTTGAATTAAAGGCTGCGCATCGTTGCCTGCACCGGCAACCACAAGATGTACGGCTGGCGGTACAAACTGATAAAGAACAGACTGATATTTGTATTTTACAACAGAAGTTTGTTTTTGCCGTAAAATGGTTTGGCTTTCCGACACAACAAAATCAGGTGCATTTAACGAGCAACAGTTTTGTTCTTCATTTACAAAATAACGGGTTCCTGTTTGTTGCAATTGTTTGTTTTCGTTGAAAAGAGTTGCTATCACCGCGTCTCTTCTTTGTTCGGCTACTTTTTGTAAAAGATCAATGGGATTATTTGCGTCATTAATTTGCAGAGGTTCAAACAAAACATATACAATACCATTGCATCCCAATTGAATGCCGAGTGTTGCATCGTCTTCGCTCGTTGTATCGTATATTTCAAGCTTATTTTTGTTTTGTGCCATTGCCAACAAAGCTTTGCGCAAAGCATCGCCTTCGAGGCAACCACCGCTGATTGCGCCGGTAATTTCGCCTTCTTCTGTTACCAGCATTCTTGCACCGGGCCGGCGATACGATGAGCCTTCAACTTTTACAACCGTTGCCAGTGCAGCTTGTTTGTTTTGCAAACGGGTTTTGTTGTAAGCCTGTATAATATCGTACAACTCCTTCATCTTCTTACATCATTAGTTTATCAGGTGTGATGGGAAGTTCTCTTATTCTT
Organism: uncultured Chitinophagaceae bacterium; assembly: GCA_963790435.1. Taxonomy (GTDB): domain Bacteria; phylum Bacteroidota; class Bacteroidia; order Chitinophagales; family Chitinophagaceae; genus Ilyomonas. The sequence goes on along the minus strand of CAWBOI010000001.1, from coordinate 863,135 downwards.
TTACCCGTTGCGTTATACACGGCATTTACAATGGCTGCGGTAATTCCGGTAATGCCAATTTCGCCCGCACCTCTTGCACCAACCGGACTTATATAAGAGTCTTTTACATTGGTAAACTGAACGTCAAACTGGGGCATATCAGCATGAACAGGCACTAAATATTCAGACAAATCTTTCGTTACAATACGACCCGTATTTTCATCATACACGCTCCCTTCCATGAGTGCCATGCCAATACCGAAAATAGCACCACCCATAATCTGGCTCTTTGCTGTTTTTTCATTCAGTATCGTACCTATGTCCATCACGCTTGCAATCTTATCAACTTTTACCATTCCGGTCAGCGGGTCAACCAACACTTTTGCAAACTGTGCCCCAAAAGAATGAAAAGCGATCTTGCTGCGGTCAAGTTCCACATCTTCTTTTACAAAAAAATTGTCCTTGCTTTCATCTTTACTGCCGCCTTTTTCACCACCACCGTTTTGTTTTGAACTACTCTGCCCGTTGCCACTACTGTTACCACCTTGTTTTGAAGCAGGATTGCTTTCGCTTTTTTGCGTTTCGCGGGTAGATACATTGGTAGTGATTTCGGTTTCCACCAAAGGCAGTTTGTTTCGGGTTAAAATATCAGAATAGGTTTCGCTTTTTGATGGATTGTTGCGCAAAAACAATTTGCCGTTATCTATATCAATGGCAGCTTCTTCCTGTGTGTAGAAAGGCGATTTTTTATCTCCTATCGCAAGCTTAATAACTTTACTTCTTACTGTCAAAGCTGCTGCACGCACGGCAGGACCTGTAGTTGCCATTGTTTGCGAACCGCCCGAATTGGGTCCTTGCGGATAAATCGTATCGCCCAATTTGAATTCAACTTTATCAATGGGCAAGCCCAAAGCTTCTGCCATTACCTGCGCCATTACTGTATAAGTCCCGGTGCCAATATCCTGCGTGCAACAAGCCGCGACAGCATGACCATCCTGGTACAATTTCAAACGAACAGTTGCCTTGCTTCGGTTGGCCGGATACGTTGCTGTTGCCATGCCATACCCCACTAAATAGTTGCCTTCCTTGGTAATACCCGCTTGTTTTTTTCTGTTTGGCCAGCCTATTGTTTTTGCCCCTTTTTCGTAGCATTCACGCAAGTTTTTTGATGAGAAGATATGACCATCATCGGGGCTTTTTTCAGCGTAGTTCAAGAGCCGCAACTGCATTGGATCTATGTTTAATTGTTCTGCCAATTCATCCATCGCCACTTCAAAAGCAAATGTTCCAACAGCTTCGCCAGGCGCTCTTGTTGGACAAGGTGTTCCTTTGTTTAATCGAACAAGGTTTTGAGTTATATCAAGATTAGGAGTTTCGTATAACATCTTTGTAGCAACGCCTGCCGGTTCTACAAATTCATCAACGAAAGATGTTTCCGATGTGGTATCATGTTTTACCGATGTGAATTTGCCCTCCTTATCTGTACCCAAACCAATCTTTTGAATTGTAAAGGAACGTCTGCCTGCACAAGTAAACATTTGCACGGTTCGTTCGAGAACAACCTTTACCGGGCGGTTCACCAACTTGGCCGCCATTGGCGCTAAAAGCGAGTTGGGCCACATAAAACCCTTTGAACCAAAACCACCGCCTATAAATGGAGAAATCAATCTCACTTTATCTGGTTGAATGCCCAGCATAGTTGAGATAGCCATTTTATTTCCATACACCGATTGTGTGGCATCGTAAACTGTTAAGTTGTCGCCATCCCAAACGGCAGCAGTTGCATGAGGTTCCATCGGGTTGTGATGATACACAGGTGTATAATAAGTTTGTTCAAACTTTACTTCAGCATTGCTCATTGCATTGTCAGCATCTCCGCGTTTTACCTGCACTTCCGTTCCGCCCAATCCTTGTGATGGCTGATACATTTTGGCGTCAGGATCATCCATTCTGAATACAGGCTTTTCTTCGTTATAAGTTACTTTTATTAAAGAAGCAGCGTGTTGTGCAATTTCAAATGTTTCTGCAATAACAACCGCAATGTGCTGACCGTTATAAAAGATTCTTTCGCTTTGCAGGGGAAGCAAATCTTTTTCTGCAAATTTTCCGCTGCCGGGATCGCCACCGCTTGAAAGCGTGTGCAAACTCATTGCATTTTTATAAGTCATTACACCCAACACGCCTTTTAATTTTTCGGCATCAGCCGTATCAATGGTGTTGATATGCCCTTTGGTGATGGTGCTTTGCACCGTTACTCCGTAAGCTATGTTTTTAATATTCCATTCGGCTGCATAAGTAGCGGTTCCGGTTACTTTTGCTTTTCCATCTTTACGGTCAACAGGTTGCCCGATAATGCTGTTCATGTTAACCTCCTATCGTTTGTAATGCACTAATAATTGTTTGTTTTGCCAATTGCGGTTTGAACGCATTGTACTTGTAAGTTTTCGCTTCTTTCATATGCCATCTCGGCTGCCTCCTTATAAGCGTCGGCACCTGCTTTTTTCCCATTCAACGTTTGCTCGGCTTCTTTTGCCCGCCAAGGTTTTGTTGCAACACCGCCCAATGCAATTCGCGCGTTTTGGATTTGTCCATTTTTTACATCCAAAGCAACAGCAGCCGATGTTAATGCAAACTCGTAAGAAGCACGGTCGCGCACTTTTACATACGTTGAATTTTTTGCAAAAGGCAAAGCCGGAATTTCAACGGAGGTTATCAACTCGCCTGGCTGCAAAGTGTTTTCGATGTGTGGTGTATTTCCGGGCAGGAGATGAAAATCTACGAAAGGGATAGAGCGCTCCCCGTTTTTACTTTCTACATGAACAATGGCATCAAGCGCAGCCAACGCCACACACATATCGGAAGGATGCGTAGCAATACATTGGTCGCTTACGCCCAGCACAGCATGAATGCGGTTGTAACCTTTGATAGCAGAACAGCCGCTTCCCGGTTCCCGTTTGTTACAGGGGGTTGCGGTATCGTAAAAATAATAGCAGCGCGTTCGTTGTAAAATGTTACCGCCGGTGGTAGCCATGTTTCTTAATTGTGCCGATGCACCGGCAAGAATGGCTTTTGACAACATCGGAAATTGCTTCACAATGTCTGCGTTGTAAGCCAACTCTGTATTGCGCACCAAAGCACCAATGCGAATGTTACCGTTGGATAATCTTTCAATCTTTTGTAAAGGAAGAGAAGTAATGTCAACCAATTGCTGCGGCGTTTCAATGTTCATTTTCATCAGATCAATCAGGTTCGTTCCGCCGCCGAGGAATTTTGTGCCGGTTTCAAAAGCCGAAAAAGCTTCCCCTTTTGTTTTTGCCTTAATAAATGTAAATGGATACATAAACAAATGAATTGTATGTGTTATGCCTTTTGCTGAACTTCTTTTATTGCATCGAGTATATTTTGATAAGCGCCGCAACGGCAAATGTTACCGCTCATGGCTTCGCGGATGTCATCGTCTGTTTTTGCATGACCTTCTTTTAATAAGCCCACAGCAGAACAAATTTGACCCGGCGTGCAATAACCGCATTGAAACGCATCATGCTTTAAAAACGCTGCTTGTACCGGATGCAGTTTATCTTCTGTTCCCAAGCCTTCAATGGTGGTTACCTGCGCTCCTTCGCAGGTGACAAGGAGTGTAAGACAGGAATTCACTCTTCGCCCATCAACCAGTACCGTACAGGCGCCGCATTGTCCACGGTCACATCCTTTTTTGGTGCCGGTCAACTGAAGATTTTCCCGCAAGGCATCCAATAAGGTTGTTCGCGGATCAATCTCCAACGTTTTGCGTTTCCCATTAATGTCCAAAGCAACCGTCATCATGCCTGGCTGGGCAGCGCGTAATTTGTTTGCGATTGTTTTGGTAGCAGAACCTTTGAATGCAATAGCAGCCGTAATGGCTGATGTTTGTGTAATGAATTCTCTTCGTGTGGTGGCGTTGGTGTTTTCCTCCGAAGGAACGGCGTTTTTGTTTTCGCTCATAAAACAATGTATAAATAAAAATTGTGGCAAAAACAAACGCGCAAATAATATGCTATGAACTGCAAAATGGATAAGAGCAACTAAATTTTCGGTGATGGCTTTATAATGTAAGATGAGTGTTTTTTTGGTACAAATAATGATTGCATCAATTTGCTTTTGGGATATAATCTTTTACAAAAGCAAACATTTTTACTATCCCTTTTTATAATCTTTTTGTAAGCATATAATCGTATTCAATTATCGAAGAATCCATTCTTTTATTCAATAGTTGGTAATATTTTCTTAACACAAAAAGAGTAACCGTTGGGGTTTATTTATTTCCTTTGCTGCTTGAAAAACGCATCCCTATCAACCAACATCAAATCTTCGCTTATGTATAATGCAAAACTTCTACACATCCTTGTTCTTCTTATTTCGTTTTTTGCGGTTTCAAACTTATACTCGCAGGAAACAACCTCCGAAATTCAGGGCATTGTTACCGATGCCAACGGCAAAGGGTTAAGTGGTGCAACTATTTTAGCTGTGCATCAGCCAACTGCATCGCAATACAGTACAACAACGCGCAGTGATGGTCATTACAACCTTGCCAATTTGCGTGTTGGCGGTCCTTATACCATTACCATTTCGTATGTAGGATATGAAGACAAAAAGTATGAAAATGTAACGCTCTTATTAGGCCAGGCTTTTGTTGGCGATGCACAATTGAACACGGCACAGCAGCAGTTGGAAAATGTGGTTGTATCTACTACAAGGCAAAACAAAATCTTCAACACCAACCATACCGGTTCGCAGGAAATCATCAGCCGCAACCAGATTGAGCGATTGCCTACCATCAACCGTTCGCTGCAAGATTTTACAAGACTTACACCCACAGCTAATGGTTTGTCGTTTGCAGGGCAAAGCAGCCAGTACAACAACATTACTATTGATGGCGCGAATTTTAATAACTCATTTGGTTTGTCGGGAACGTTGGGCGGACAAACTAATTCGCAACCCATCAGCTTAGATGCTGTTGAACAAATACAAGTGAATCTTTCTCCTTATGATGTAAGGCAGGGCGGCTTTGAAGGCGCTGGCATCAATTCAGTTACGCGCAGTGGAACCAATCAGTTTAAAGGCACGGTTTATACTTATTTGAGAGGACCGAATACACAGGGTTATAAAGTAGGCGGCGTTACTATTCCAAAGCAGGATTACAGCTACAATTTGCGAGGTGCAGCGATTGGCGGACCGATTATTAAAAACAAAGTTTTCTTCTTTATCAGTGGCGAACAAGAACGATTAACGCAACCTGCTACGAGCTACATTGCTTCTGATGCTACTCATGCTCCCAATGGTTCCAGTGTTTCCATTGCCAATGCTGATACATTGAATGCGTTGAAGCAATTTTTAATTAATAAATACAAATACGATCCAGGTCAGTTTCAGGATTATAGTTATAAAACCCAAAGCGATAAGCTGACCGCTAAAATTGATTGGAACATCAACCGGAGCAACACATTTACTATCAAATATAGTTATTTGAAATCATCAAGAAACGTTTCTGCAAGTAATAGTGGTTCAGCCAATACTTCTTATGGTCGCACGCCAGGTCAATATGATATGCCATTCAACAGCAGCAGTTATACCATCAACAACAATTTCAACATTGTAATAGCTGAATTGAACTCAAGATTTGGCAATCGTTCATCCAACAAATTACAGGTTGGTTACACAGCTTTGCGCGATTTCCGTTCAGCATTCTCACCTTCTAATTTTCCCCTGGTTGATATTTTAAAAGATGGTCAGCCTTACACATCGTTTGGTTATGAACAATATACTTACAACAACGTCCTCAACACAGATGTATATCAGTTGAATGACAACTTCACATTTTACAAAGGCGCACATGAAATAACGATAGGAACACAAAATTCATTCAAGAAATACCAGAATGGTTTTTCACCGGCTTACAATGGCGTGTACCGCTTCAACAGTTTACAGGATTTTTATAATGCTGCCAATGATACCTCTTTTAAAGCAGCCCGTTACGATCTTTCTTATACATTAAACCCAAGTGGTAAGTTTCCATTAGTAGGCCCGAAAGATCAGGAATACAGCTTGTTTGCACAAGACAAATGGAGAGCTACAAAAACATTCACACTTACCTATGGTGTGCGTTTTGATTTGCCTAAATTCGAAAACACTTTCCTCTACAATCCTGTTGTAGATACCTTATCCAAATTTTATAATGGCACACATGTAAATACTGGGCAGGCGCCAAAAACAAACGTTCTGATTTCGCCACGCGCCGGCTTTACCTGGGATTTATCGGGCGGAAAACAGGCCACACAATTGCGTGGCGGTTTAGGCTTGTTTGCCGGTCCTCCGCCTTTTGTTTGGATCAGCAACCAGGCAAGCAACAGTGGTGTGGCCTTGTTTGGCTCTATCAGCAATGGAAAAGGATATGCTTTCAGTGCCGATCCCAACGCTTACAAACCCAACCTTGATTCGATAAAAGGCGGCTTAAGCAAATCATATAGTATTAATGTTACGGATCCGAAGTTTAAGTTTCCGCAAGCATTTAAAGCCAATCTTGCGCTCGATAAAAAGTTACCTGATAACTGGACGCTTACCCTTGAAGGTATTTATACTAAAAATATCAATTCTGCTTTCTTCCAAAATGTCAATTTGCCGCAAACCGGAACGCAACTGGCCGGACCTGGCGGAGTTACCAGATTCTCAAATTTTCAAATCTATCCGTTGGCAGGTGTTCCTAACAGTATAAACAATCCCAATATCGGCAACGCCATTTACATGACCAATGTAAACAAAGGCTATGCTTACACACTCACTTTGCAAATTCAAAAAACATGGCAGAACTTTTATGCCAGTGCAGCTTACACCTATCAGCAATCGAAAGATGTAATGGTGGGCGGTTCTACTGCTTCCACTATGTGGGGTTCACGTCCTATCGTAGGTAATCCAAACGAGGCTACCTTAGGTTATTCGGAAGGCTATCTACCACACCGCATCATTGCTTCTACGTTTTACAGAAAAGAATATGCAGAGCATTTTGCTACTTCGGTAGGTTTGTTTTTCGAAGCGGCTCCTTCCGGCGTGGGTTCTTATGTGTATGCCGGTGATATCAACAATGATAATTTTACCAGTAACGATTTAATATACATTCCTACGCAAGCCGATATTAAAACATACATTGCTAACAGCCAGTTGGAAAAAGTAAATGCGTCTGATATGCGCACGCCACAGCAAATTGGCGATCAGCTCAATACGTTTATCATTAACAATAATTATCTGGCTACCCATCGCGGTCAGTTTGCGCAACGCAACGCTTTGGTATATCCCTGGTTCAAAAGACTGGATGCCAATGTTACGCAGGACATTTACATCAAGACAGGCAAAGACAGGCACACGCTGCGTTTCTCGCTCGACATTACCAACCTGGGTAATTTGATTGACCGAAATGCAGGTTTGTATTCAACACCAACCGTTACCACACCGCTTAAGTTTGATAAAACAATAACCACAAACGGACAGACCTATCCGGTGTTTTCTTTCCCTTATTCAACCGGCACAACGCCTTATCTAAAGTCGTTCCGTTACAATACATCAACACTTTCGCGCTGGCAAATGCAGTTTGGCTTGCGCTATTTGTTTAATTAGAAGTAAGTGTTGCAAAAACAAAAAGCCGTCCCGACATGTCAGGACGGCTTTTTGTTTTTGCCCGAATTTTTGAACAACGCAAAACCATAACCATCAACCTTTCGTTTATCTATATTTGTGACTTATAAAATGATTACAAATGCTGAAAGTGGGAGTTTTTGGAACGGGTCATTTGGGAAAGTACCATCTGAATAACTGGAAAGAAGTGGATAAGGTGAAGATAACCGGTTTTTATGATCCGGATAATGCAACCGCATCCGAGGTAGAAAATCTGTACAAAATAAAAAGATACGATTCGCCCGAAGCCTTGATGAACGACATTGATGCAGCCGATATTGTTGCGCCAACTACGCATCATTTTGAATTGTGCGAACTGGCAATCAGGCGGGGTAAACATGTGTTTGTTGAAAAGCCCCTGGCGAACACCATTGCCGAAGGAAAAGAGATCGTGAAAATGGCACGTGAAGCCGATGTAAAAGTGCAGGTAGGCCATGTGGAGCGATTCAATCCTGCTTTTCTTTCGGTAAAAGACAGAAAGCTGAACCCGCTGTTTATTGAAGTGCACAGGCTGGCGCAGTTTGACGCAAGAGGCACAGAAGTAAGCGTAATTTTAGATTTGATGATACATGACATTGACATCATTTTGAGCATTGTGAAAAGTGATGTAAAGCACATCTCCGCAAGTGGCGTTGCCGTGCTTACCGATACGCCCGACATTGCCAATGTACGTATTGAATTTTACAATGGTTGTGTAGCTAATCTTACCAGCAGCCGCATCAGTATGAAGAAGATGCGTAAAATGCGCATCTTTCAAAAGGATGCATATATCGGCATTGATTTCCTGAATAAAAAAACAGAAGTGATTCAGTTGAAAAACGAAAACGAAAACGGTGCATTGCCGATTGAAATTGAAACGACGCAGGGCAAAAAAACCATCCTGGTTTCAAGCCCGGTCATTCCTTCAACCAATGCTATCAAAGATGAGCTTTCTTCGTTTACCGACGCTATTTTGAACAACAGGCCGGTGGCTGTGAATGAAATAGATGGCTTTGCTGCAATGGAAGTGGCACACCAAATTTTAGATAAAATCAACAGTTCAAAAATTGTTGCGTAAGCAACGTTACCAATGCGTTTTACCCCACATGAAATTTCTGTAAAATGGTATGTGATTGCCGATTTCATTACCTCGTGCCTGGTGTGGATATGCGTTTCTTTGTACCGGCAACAACTGATTCATGAAACGTTTTCTTTTGCCGAACTTTTGACCTACAACAATCACTTCTTCATCAAATCATTTTTGTCGTTTCCCTTATTTTGGGTGTTGTTTTTTACCATCGCCGGTTCTTATAAACATTCGTTGTACACGCGTTCGCGGTTAACCGAGCTTACCAACACCATTATTGAATGTTTAATGGGTTGCACCCTTGTTTTTTTTGCTATTTTTCTGAATGATAAAGCCGACAGCTATTCGTATTATTACAAAGTTTTTTCAGTGTATGTTATTTGTCAGATTTTAGCGACGTACGCAGGCAGGTTGCTATTGCTTTCTTTGGTAAAAGCGCAATTGTCAAAAGGTCTTTTTACCATCAAAACTTTGTTTATCGGCAACAGTCATAAAGCATCAGAAATTTATAAATCACTCATCCAAAAAAAGCAGGTCGCAAACTTTAGTGCCGTAGGCTTTGTAACAACAGATGCTTCTACAAGCAACGGCTTGAGCCATTACCTGCCTAAACTCGGAACTGTAAAAGAAGTGGAAACCATCATTGACAAACAAGGGATTGAACAAGTGATTATCACACTCGACAAAACAGAATTGAAAACAGAACAAAACTTATTGGCACGATTGAGCGACAAAGACATTTCTATAAAAATCGCACCTGATAATTTAGATATTCTTACCGGCTCCGTACAAACCAAAAATGTGATGGGTGCAACCTTAATTGACATTAGCACGGGTCTCATGCCTGCCTGGCAGGAAAATATAAAACGGGCAATAGATGTGTTTGCAAGTATGGCTTCTCTTGTAGTGCTAAGCCCGTTGCTTGTGTATGTGGCTTTGCGAACCAAGTTATCATCGCCCGGTAGTATTTTTTATGTACAGGAACGCATCGGCTATAAAAGCAAGCCGTTTACCATTTATAAATTTCGTTCGATGGTTATGAATGCCGAACAAAGTGGTAAGCCGCAACTGTCCTCTGATACCGACAGTCGCATTACAGCCTGGGGAAAAACGATGCGCAAGTGGAGGTTGGACGAACTGCCGCAATTGTGGAATATTATTATCGGGGATATGAGTCTTGTAGGGCCGAGACCCGAACGCAAATATTACATTGACAAAATGGTGCAATACAACCCTTACTACAAATATCTGCTGAAAGTAAAGCCAGGCTTGACTTCCTGGGGTATGATACAATTTGGTTATGCTTCTTCGCTTGAAGAAATGTTAGAACGAATGCAATACGACTTGGTGTACATTAAAAATATTTCTTTGCTGGTTGATTTGCGAATCATGTTGCATACCATCCGCATCATTATGATGAGAAAAGGGAAGTGAATAAAATATCTGCAAAAACAAAAAAGAGCATCCCTTATCTTCACTTCCACTTTACAATCATATAATCAGCAGGTGCCAACGTTTTTAAAATACAGCTTTGTCTTTCTCCTTTTGTTCTTCTCTGTTTCTGCCTTTGCGCAAGCAGGCTATTGGCAGCAGCAGGTTGCTTACAACATTCATGTTACATTGAATGATACCGACAATACATTGGATGGTGATGAAACCATACTTTACACAAATCACTCGCCTGATACGTTGCGCTTTGTTTATTTTCATTTGTGGCAAAATGCTTACAAAAATGATAGAACCACATTCAGTGAACAGGAACTTCGGAATGGCAATACCGACTTTTATTTTTCGAGCGAAAATCAACGTGGTTACATCAACGGACTTCGTTTTACAGTAAACAATGCAGCCGCAACATTGACTTACGACAGCAATCATATTGACATTGCAAAGCTCTTTCTGCCGCATCCATTATTACCTAATCAAAGCATTACAATTGCTACGCCGTTTCATGTAAAACTGCCTTATAATTTCTCGCGCGGCGGGCGTGAAGGACAAACATACCAGGCAACACAATGGTACCCCAAACCTGCCGTGTATGATAAACGGGGCTGGCATCAAATGCCTTATTTAGACCAGGGAGAATTTTACAGCGAGATAGGAGATTTTGATGTTTACATTACCGTGCCGCAAAATTATATCATTGCCGCATCGGGCGATTTGCAGGATGAAGAGGAGTTGACTAAACTAAAACAAACAGGAGACCTGCCGCCAGGTAATCAGTACAATTATGCAGAATGGAGCAATCATTATCGCAGCAAAGCCTTCTATTCAAAGCAAAGGTTTTACGATGTAATGCCAACTTCATCTTCCATTTTAAAAACACTGCATTACAGCCTGCACAATGCACACGATTTTGCATGGTTTGGAAGCAAATTGTTTCTAATTCAGCACGATACGGTTCAGCTCGCTTCGCACACGGTTGATGCTTTTACATTTTACAACCCCTGGCACAAAGCCAACTGGCAAAACAGCGTTATCTATTTGAAGAAAGCGATTCATTTTTATTCGGCTCAACTCGGCGATTATCCATACAATGCTGTAAGCGTGGTGCTGGGCGATGCCTATAAAGAAACCGGCGGTATGGAATATCCAACCATTGCTTTTATTGAAGTGAGCGCCAGTACGCAAGAGTTGGATAACATCATAGCTCATGAAGTGGGACATAACTGGTTATATGGTGTTTTAGCTACGAATGAAAGAACCCATGCTTGGATGGATGAAGGCATCAATACTTTTTACGAAAACCGGTACATTAAAAAGTATTATCCTTTCATTCCCCAACGCAAATTTCCCTTTAATAAGCTGCCGGTTGAGTACGATACGTTGATATTGCAAACCCTCATGGCGCTGCACAAAGACCAGCCGATTGAAACACAATCTGACAGCTTTACGTTTCTCAATTACAACTTTATTGCTTATAGCAAAACTGCCATGTGGCTGAAAACAATTGAACGGCGTTTGGGCAGGCCGTTGTTTGATAGCTGTATGAAAAACTATTACAATCAGTGGCAGTTTAAACATCCTTATCCGCAGGATTTTCAGCAGAGCTTGGAAAGATCAAGCGGACAATCATTACAAACGTATTTCAACCAGCTTCATAGTACGGGCTTGTCGTTTTTCAATTCAATAAAAACGATAAAACCAACTTTACTTTTTAATGAACAGGAAGCCAACAAATACAACTACCTTTCTTTTTCACCGGCGTTGGGTTATAACTATTACGACAAACTCATGATTGGTGGTCTGGTGCACAATTACCAGTTCCCTTTAAACCGCTTTCGCTTTTTGTTTGCGCCTTTATATGCAACCGGCAGCGGCACTCTGAATGGCGCAGCCAGAGCGAGTTTCAGCACGTTTACAAAAGAAAGCTGGCTTCAATTTTCTTTAAGCGGGATTAAGTACAACATCAATTCATTCACGCAATACGATAACAGCCATTTGTATTTTGGAATGACGCGCATAACGCCTTCGGTGATGTATCGTTTGTACAATAAAGATTTGCGTTCTACACAGCGAATTACGTTTACTGCCAAAAGCTTTTTTGATTTGGGAAGATCAGTTTGGAAATGGCACTACAGCCATTGTTCCGCCCGATACTTTTTATGTAGCGCAAAAGCAAAAGACCTATCGCTATGTGAATGAATTAAGCGCAACGCTCACTGATAACCGGGCACTGTATCCATACGAGGCTAACCTGACTATTAATCAAGGCGCAACGTATTTCCGTACTGGCTTCACTGGCAATTATTTTTTTAATTATCAGAAAAAAGATCAGGGTTTACAAGCTCGTTTTTTCGCGGGCAAGTTCTTTTATTTGCAATCCCAAACATTGCTTTCCAAAGGCAATAACGATCGTTACCTGTTAACGCTTTCGGGACCGAACGGATATGAAGATTTTACGTACAGCGATTACTTTATGGGTCGTAGTCAGTTTGATGGCAGGTTGAGCCAGCAATTAATGCAGCGCGATGGTTTTTTTAAAGTCAGCACACCACTGCTTGATAACCCCGTTGGTAAAACCGACAATTGGTTGCTAGCATTGAACCTGTACAGCGATATTCCTGACCAAATCAATCCGTTCAATCTTCTTCCTTTTAAGATTCCCATTCAATTGTTTGCTGATGTAGGAACATACAGTGATGTATGGAAAGAAGATAACAGCAACGGCAGATTTTTATACGATGCCGGTTTTAAAATCTCTATTCTCAAATCTGCATTCAGCGTGTATCTGCCGGTGGTTTACAGTAAAGTATTCAGAGATTATTACAAGTCGTTTTATCCTTCCAATCGCATCATTCGTACGTTTTCTTTTAGTTTTGATTTGCGTCAGTTTCAACCCAATAAAATCAACCGCAACCTGCCATTATAGTGGTTATGTCGTTACATCATTCCATAGAAATTATATCATCAAACAATATTGATAAAAAGGAATGGAATGCCTGTTTGCATAAGGCGCAAAACCAAATGTTGTATGCTGAATATGACTATCTGCAAAGCCTTACTGATAATTGGTTAGGGGTTGTAGTGAACGATTATGAAGCTATCATGCCGGTGCCATTTCGTAAAAAATGGGGAATAAAATATTGTTATGACACGCCATTTGTTCAGCAATTGGGTTTGTTTGGAAATGATGATGAAACGTTGTTGAGAGAAGTAATACAAACAATTACAAAGCACATTCGGTATGGCGATTTGTTTTTCAATTTTGGAAACAAAATGCCAAACCATCTATCGAACGTAAGAGTTGCTGAAAACTACGTGTTGCCTTTGTCTGCTGATTATAAAACCATTTACAACGGTTACTCGCAACACTTACAAACGAAGTTGAAAAAAACGGGCAAAACCAAACTTACATTCCAAATAAATAACGATGTAAACAAAGCGGTTTCCTTGTTTCAATCTTTGTATTCCGGTCGTTTGCCGCAAATTAAAAGGAGTGATTTTGAACGATTAGAAACACTTGCGCAAAAATTTGTTTTATCAAATCAATGTTTTGTCGCTTTTGTTTTTGACCAAAAAAACAGCGTGGTTGCAACTGCATTGTTTCTCAAAGATGAGAACCGCATTTACAATATTCTTCCTTCCACAACTGCTGAAGGAAGGAAAGCGAATGCAATGCATTTTTTGTTGGATAATGTGATTCAACAATACGCCGGAAGCCGCATGATATTTGACTTTGAAGGCTCCGATGTTCCTGGCATCAAAGCGTTTTATCAATCGTTTGGAGCAGTTAACCAGCCTTATTTTTATTATCACTTCAATCATCTTCCCTTTCCGTTACGGCTGTTGAAAAGATAAACGTTGTTTGATGATTTCTTCTGCAATAATTAAATCAATAGGTCGGGTGATTTTGATGTTTTCATATTCACCTTCTATCAAAAACACTTCTTTTCCTGCGGCTTCCATTACAGTTGCTTCATCGGTAAAAAAAGGTTGATACGGTTGCTCGAAAGCTTGTTTTAATTCGGTTGATAAAAACGTTTGCGGCGTTTGTACCAGTCTTATTTTTTCACGTTCTATTACATTGTGCGAACCGCTGTTTTCAATGCGCAGGCTATCAATCGCTGCCACAACAGGAATGGCGTTTCCTTTCGTGAGAGTTTGTTTATAACAACGATGAATCAATTCTTGCGAAACCAAACATCGAACGCCATCATGCACAAAAACAACGGTATTATCCGGCACTTTTTGCAACCCGTTTTTCACTGATTGAAAACGGGTTTCACCACCTTCAACAGCAATGATTTTGTTTGATAACAGATTTTGAATGATCTCATTCTCCAAATGATTTTGCGGAACGACAAGCACAATGTTAACATCAGCAAAAGCTTGTTGAAAAGCATGTATAGTGTGCCATAGCACCGGCTTTTTGTGCAAAAACAAAAACTGTTTTGGTATTGCATTTCCCATTCGCGAGCCTGTACCACCGGCAACAATAGCAGCCCATTTTTCCATGCTGTAAAGAAATATCATTTCATAAACTTTTCGGTTTGTTTTTGTGCAATTTCCACTTTTACAATTATGAACAGAGACCTATAAGGTTTTAAAAACCTTATAGGTCCAACATACATTTCTTAAACTTTTTTTCTTTCTTTCTGCCTTATAGTCCGGCTTTTGCTTTTTGGAACAATGTTTTCTTTTTTATTTTTAAAGATATTTTATGAACAAAAGACAATTGGGCAATTCTGATTTACATGTGTCGCCAATTTGTTTTGGCAGTAATGTTTTTGGCTGGACGATAGATGAGAAAACTTCATTTGAATTATTAGATGCGTTTGTTGATGCTAACTGTAACTTTATTGATACGGCTGATGTGTACAGCCGTTGGAAGCGGGGCAACAAAGGTGGTGAAAGCGAAACTATTATTGGCAATTGGCTGGAGCAAAAAAGAAGTCGCCAAAAAGTAATTATAGCCACCAAAGTAGGCAGCGATATGGGTGAAGGCAAAACGCTTCGCAAAGCTTATATTGTAAAAGAAGCTGAGCAATCGTTACGTCGTTTGAAAACCGATTACATAGATTTATACCAAACCCATTATGATGATGAAGTGTTGCCGGTTGATGAAGCTTTGGAAGCTTACAACGAATTGGTGAAAGCGGGCAAAGTAAGATGGATTGGAACTTCTAACATGAGTGCAGAGCGTTTGTTGCAATCGTTGAAGATGAGTGAAGAAAAAGGCTTTCCTTTTTACCAAACTTTACAGCCGGAGTACAACTTATATGCACGTAAATATTTTGAAGAGAATTATCAATCTATTTGCCTGAAAAACAAAATAGGTGTGATCACTTACTATTCGTTGGCAAGCGGTTTTTTAACAGGCAAATATCGTAGTGAAGCCGACTTCAGCAAAAGCCAGCGCGGTGGTGGCATGAAGAAGTATTTGAACCCGCGTGGCTTTTCCATTCTACATGCATTGGATGAAGTTGCCGAACGCTACAACTCAACACCCGCAACGGTTTCGCTTGCCTGGCTCATAGCACAACCAAGTGTAGCTGCACCCATTGCAAGTGCTACCAATTTACAACAAGTGAAGTCATTAACCAATGCAGTGCAGTTTCGGTTGGATGAAGATGCATTAGAAATTTTAAACAAAGCCAGCAAGGACTAAATCAGGAACTACCACAACGGCTTCGACTGATAATAATCCAAAATTTTGCTTCTGAAAATGTAATCGTATTGTGCAGAAACAAGGTTTGTTTTTGCACGATCTATGTTTTCCTTCACTTTCAAAAAATCAATAGAAGTAAACGCACCGGCTTCAAATTTTATCTGCGCTTCGCGAAACGATTCCGTAAAAGCATCCACTTGCTGAAGCAGGGTTTGATACCGCTGATACGCCGATTTGTTATTTACATAAGCTTGTTCAATAGATTGCTTTAATTGAGTTTTTGTAGTGGTTTCTATAAATGCAGTTTGATCAGCCGTTATCTTTGCTTGCCTAATTCGTGTGCGTGTTTGCAGCCCGCTCAAAAGAGGAATGCTGATAGCGATATTTACATACGAATTGAAATTGTTTTTCCACTGATCTCCATATGAGATTTTTGTGGTATTATAAGTGGGTGAAGGTGCATACACCGGCAACTTTTGGTTGTTGAAAAGTATGTAATTATCACCCGCAAGATCACTGCTTGAAACGAATTGTTGCAAGGTTGCTGCGCTCGAATAATTGGTTCCTAAACCACCGTTCAAACTCAACCTCGGAAGCAGCAAGCCTTTGGCAGCTTTGATGCTTTTCAAAGCGCTTTGATGGTGCAGTTCGGCAGCTTTTACAATGGCAAGATTTTTTTCAGCAGAGTTATAAATGTAAGCCACATCTGAACCATACTGCGCGGGCGATTGGTTGTTGTAAACACGCTCCAAAACAATGTCTTCACGATAGGGAACGTTCATCAGTTGTGCAAGACTCACCTTTGCAGTTTCCAAAGCATTTTTGGTTGTAATGATATTCAGTTCATCACTTGCCAGCTGGCCTTTCAAATCGTAATACGCCGATGGTGCAATAGCGCCTTCTTTATTCAGTATTTCCAGCCGCTCGGCTTCTTTCCTGCTTACATCGGCTTGTTGCTGGGCAAGCGTGAACTGGTCCTGGTTGCTTAACACTGACAGGTATGCCAATATCACATTGATGGTAACAAAATCGCGCTGTTGCAGAACGTCCATTTTGCCCGCTTCTACAGCCAATCTGTATTGTTTGATGCTGTTGTCAAGACTCAATCCATTAAAAAGAGTAAGCGAACCATCGAGCGCATAATTGGCTGTGTTAATGCTTTGATTGATGTAAGTGTTGGTGTAAGGATTGATGTTGCGTCCTTGATTTTCACCATGATAAATAGAGCCATTTACAAACGGCAATTGCTGCCCTTTGGCAAGCGTTAAGTTGGTTTTATCAACAGCCGATGAATACTCGCTACGATTGACGTCAATGTTGTTTTTGATAGCCGTTTCCACACACTCCTTTAAAGTAAGTGCAACGCCTGTTGCTGTTGAATCCTGCGCAAAGCATTGCATTGAAAATAAGGCAAAAACAAACATTGCCAGATATGTTCTCTTCATACTTTTTTTCATTGAATAAAGCCTTTGTTTTTGCACGAATTATTTTTTTGAAGCGTCTTCTATTTTTTCAATTCTGCCATCCATCAGGTGAACAATTCTATGTCCGTACGCTGCATTTTTTTCACTGTGCGTTACCTGTATGATGGTAACATTTTCTTCCTCATTCAGTTTAGTAAACAATTGCATAATTTCTTCGCCCTGTTTTGAATTTAAGTTGCCGGTTGGCTCATCGGCTAATATCAGTTTTGGATTGGCAACAAGGGCTCTCGCAATGCCAACCAATTGTTGTTGACCGCCTGATAACTGCGTTGGAAACAAATCTTTCTTACCAACAATATTAAACCGGTCGAGAATATCGCTGACAATGGCTTTGCGCTCTGCCGACTTATGGCTTTGATAAATAAGCGGCGTTTCAATGTTTTCATAAACAGTAAGTTCATCAATGAGATGATAGGCCTGAAACACAAAGCCAATATGCGTTTTATACAATTGCGAACGTTGTTTTTCTTTTAAAGAATATACATCTTCTTCATTAAAAAGATATTTGCCTTCAGATGGTTCATCAAGCATACCAATGATGTTGAGCAGACTTGATTTTCCTGAACCGGAAGGTCCCATAATAGACACAAACTCCCCTTCTTTGATTTCAAGATTGATGTCTTTTAAAATAAAAGTTCGCGTGCCACCAATGGTTATCCATTTTGATAGGTGTTGTATGTTGATTAATGCCATAATACATTGATTGATTTGGTTAAGGCAAAATTACCAACGGCTGTGCCAATGTGCGGAATGCTTACTGGGATTGTGTTTGAGCGTAGTTGTATTATACAGATGTACGAAAACGAACACCTGTTGTCCGGTTATGAAGTTAGTGTTGCTTATAAAGTTGTGCGTTAGCTTTTACCGCAGAGAACAGGAGTAAAAGAGTTTGCGCGGAGTAAGTTTCCTCTGCGAAAGCTCCATATCTCTTTTCTCTGCGGTTACGTGTCTTAATTCTGTTTTTCTTTGTAATGAAATATGAAATATTACATCATTGCCGGAGAAGCCAGTGGCGATTTGCATGGCAGTAATTTAATAAAAGAATTGCATAGAATTGATGCAAAAGCAAACATCCGTTGTTGGGGTGGCGATCTGATGCAAACTGCAGGAGCCACGCTGGTAAAGCATTACCGCGATCTCGCTTTTATGGGTTTTGCTGAAGTAGTGATGAACCTGCGAACCATTTTAAAAAATATTACTTTTTGCAAGGAAGACATACAAAACTTTCAGCCACATGTTTTGGTTTTGATTGATTATCCCGGCTTCAATTTGCGCATTTCAGAATGGGCAAAAAACAAAGGTTATAAAGTGGTGTTTTACATTTCGCCGCAAGTGTGGGCATGGAAAGAAAACCGTGTAAAAAAAATGAAGCAAACCATTGATCACATGATGGTGATTCTTCCGTTTGAAAAAGAGTATTACAAAAGGCAATGGGATTGGGACGTTGAATATGTTGGACATCCGTTGGTGCAGGTAATTGAGGACTTTAAGCAAGCAGTAAGTAGTGATGAGATGACAGAAAATGAAAGCAAGATGACAGATGACAGAGAGAAGATGACAGAAAATGAAAGCCCCTTTCCGCCTACTGTCAACTTCCAACTGTCAACAAAAAAAATCATAGCACTTCTTCCTGGCAGCCGCAAACAAGAGATTATAAAAAAGCTACCCATCATGCTGGAAGTAAGCAAGCTGTTTACTGATTACCAGTTTGTAGTTGCCAAGGCACCGGGTTTGGAAGATGAGTTTTACGATGAACTTTTAAAAGGCTATAAAAACGTTTCTTCTTATTCAGGTAAAACGTACAACATATTGATAGAAGCCGCAGCCGCATTGGTTACCAGCGGCACAGCAACTTTGGAAACAGCATTGTTTGGCGTGCCCCAAATTGTGTGTTACAAAGGCAGCCGCATCTCTTACGAAATTGCAAAACGGTTAATCACTATCAAATACATTTCACTCGTGAACCTGATAATGGATAAACCGGTAGTAAAAGAGTTGATTCAACACCAACTAACAGTGGCTAATACTACTGCTGAACTGCAATTGTTGTTGAACGATAAAATGAGGCAAAAACAAATTCAGCAAGACTATGCAGAGCTAAAACAAAAGTTAGCCGCTGGTGACAATGCATCGCTGAAAGCCGCAGCCAGCGTGTATCGCATTGCTTCTTCCTAATTAGTATTTCGTCGGAGTTAATAAGGTTGAATTTGTTTTTGTGATAAAAGATGCAACAATAGAAAACACTCCAAAAGCGATGAACATAACGTTTGTTTTATGATCAAAATGGAACAACAATGGACATACAGTAAGAAACACACCAATTAAAAAATCAAACAGTAAATGTACCCTCATTGGTATCCTTTTAAAAAGGCTCAATTCGTAGTTTGTAAACAAGCTATAAACAATCACCAAAATGCCAATGATGGTAGTAATTGTACCAACATTTTGTCCATCCAAATGAAACAATTTGGGTGCGACAATAAATGCAATTCCATATAAATAATCTAAAATGCAGTGAATGGAAGTGGGTAAGAATCTCATAGGTTTTTCCAACATCAACACAAAACAAATGCCTTCTATTCACTCAAACCAAAAGGCTTTTGCAGCAGCGGTGGTAAGCCAACATAATGGTTGTACAAAGCCGCCATTCCGCTGCCGATAATGGATCCGAAAACAGTGCCGCCCACTACGTCTAAAGGGTAATGAATGCCCACATAGATTTGTGCATAGCTTACTGTTGCTGCCCAAAAAAACCACCAGTTGCTCCAGTTTTTCAGCACGGGTTTTAGCGTAAAATAAAACAAGCAAGCCGCACCAAAATGATTGGTAGCGTGTGAAGAAGTAAAGCCCGGATTGCCTGGACAACCAATCAGCAACCTCACATGGTCCATCATCAACGGATCCTGGCATGGCCGCGGTTTTTGAATCCACAACTTTATCAAATGGCTGCTAAACTGGTCGGTTAATGTAACAGTAAGAGCAACCGTAACCACCCATTTCCAAATTCGCCAGCCAAAGTTCATAAACACAAAAAGTAGTAAAAACAAATACAGCGGCAACCATGTATTTTGATTACGCCACCATGGAAAAACAGAATCTAAAAAAGAGTTAGTCCAGTCGGTATTTATTTTTTGAAACCAATATCTGTCGGCTTGTTGTATGGCTTGCCACATGATAATAAAATTGATTAAAACAAAATCAAAACTGGTGAATAAAATTCAATGTTCCTTGAAAAGAAGAAGGTTGTTTTCGAATGGCTTTTTCTAATTTTTGATACACATTAGTAAGTTTGGTTTTGTCATTTATTTTACCTTCAACAATGTGCCATTGCACGGCTTTCCCAGCCTTCTTTTCTTCTACCGCAGGGCGATTGGTTTGCACAACAATTACCGAATCGGTTCCGTTGATGGTAAGCTTGTAACGCTCCGATTGTTTGGAGCGATAAATCCGCTCGGCGGTTAACGTTACTATCATTCCATCCACTTCAGCCGTAAACGAAAATTTCACGGGGGTAAAAGTAACGAGAGGTTGTAATAAAATTCTTAGTTAACAAAAACTCGTTTGAAAAGAAAGTAAGAGGTACCCAGTTGTAAAGTGTTTCAGTATCAAAGTTTGTTTTTGCACCAATTTTACCTTAGCCTAACCCTGAATCAAAAATCCCAAATCATAAATTGTATTTCCCTAACTTCGCCGCGCTTTTTTTAAAAATTAAAACAACAACTATGGCTAAATACCGCGCCGGTGTTTTATTTGGAGAAGAACTCCATTCGTTGTACGAAGATGCAAAGCAAAACAAATTTGCCATGCCTGCCGTAAACGTTACCAACAGCAATACCGTAAACGCTGTGCTCGAAACGGCAGCAAAAGTGGGCTCGCCAGTTATCATTCAGTTTAGCAATGGCGGCGCACAATTTTTTGCCGGCAAAGGAATGCCTAACGATAAACTGCAAGCCAATATTTCGGGTGCGGTGAGTGGCGCTTTGCACATTCACAACGTTGCTAAATACTACGGTGTTCCTGTGGTGTTGCATACCGACCATGCGGCTAAAAAATGGCTTCCGTGGATTGATGGTTTGCTGAAAGCGGGTGAAGACTATATGCAAAAAAACGGGCAGCCTTTGTACAGCTCGCACATGCTCGATTTAAGTGAAGAACCAATACACGAGAACATTGAAACGTCGGTTCAATTTTTCAAACGCATGAGCAAGCTGCAAATGAGCATTGAGATTGAGCTTGGTGTTACCGGCGGTGAAGAAGATGGAGTTGATAACAGCGGTGTTGAAAATTCAAAATTATATACACAGCCCGAAGATGTTTACATGGCGTATGAAGAATTGAGTAAGGTAAGCAACTTGTTTACAATTGCGGCTGCCTTTGGAAATGTGCATGGTGTATATAGTCCGGGCAATGTGGAACTGCGGCCTGAAATTTTAAAGAACAGTCAGGAATACGTTGCCAAACAATTGGGCTTACCTGCAGGAGATAAGCCTGTTTATTTTGTATTTCATGGTGGCAGCGGCTCGCCTAAAAACCAAATTGAAGAAACCCTGAATTATGGCGTTATTAAAATGAATTTAGACACCGATATGCAATGGGCATTTTGGGATGGTGTGAAAAATTATTACCAAAAGAATGAAGGCTTTTTGCAGGCTCAGTTGGGCAATCCCGAAGGAGAAAACAAGCCGAATAAAAAATACTACGACCCACGTGTTTGGCTTCGCAAAGCGGAAGAAACTTTTGTAAAACGATTGGAAGAAGCGTTTGCCGATTTGAATTGCATCAATCGTAACGCATAAAAAATAAGCACAAAAACAAGAGCCCCAATAGTACTGTCGGGGCTCTTGTTTTTGCTTCAGAACGTTATAAAATATTGTTGTTCTCTTCGTTTGTTCTATTGTTTAACTGGTATTCTTCGGTACTGCCATCGTTAGTAACTAAAACTGTTTTGGTACATTCTCTTTTAAACATTACAAACAATGCAAGTACGCCGAGAATGGCAATGATGCCGATAAAAACAGGGTAGTTGTCGTCCTGCATACTTTTCTCGGTGAGTTTGCCGGAACGGCTTAACATGTACAAACCTGTTACCACAACCGCATTGTTTAAAAAGTGCATTGTAACATTGAGCCAGATGTTTTTTCCATAATAAAAAATATAGCCCAAAACCAAACCCAGAAACAAACGCGTGAGAAAGCCGTAATAAGAAAAATGCGCGGCACTGAAAAAAATGCTTGTAATAAAAATCCCCCAAAACGCATTGCGAAAGGCGCCAACAAACATTTGTTGCAAAGCCCCGCGAAAAAACAATTCTTCAAACAAAGCAGGCAAAAAAGCAATGATGATGAGCGAATAAATGTAATCGGTGAACGTTTTCATTTGCACCATGTTCAGCACTTCTTTTGCGTATTCATCTTCCATGTTTTTAAAAACCTGCTCCCAATGTTTTGATATGGGTATCATTTCATTTAACTGTGAAATGAGGCTTTGTGAAAACAGGGCAGCAATGGCTATCAGCAACACTAAATAAAACTGGCGGAAATTAGAATGTGTAACAAAGCCAAGGAAGCGAAACGGTTGTTTGTTTACAATTACGGCAAACAAAAGAGCAGGAACCGCAAACAAAACAAGCGTGCTTACTACCTGAACGATGCGGGCTGCCTGTACATTTTTGGGATCTAAAATGGCTGCAGGTATGCCGCTGAAAGGCACGCCCAGAGCTATTTTTGCAATGATAACAGTTACAAAGGTTGCCAATATCATCCCCAAACCTAACAGCCCCAGTAAGATACCGAATTGCCCGAACGGACTTATGCCGCGTGATGAACTTTTATACCGTGTATTCATAATACTACTTCAATCATAGCGAAGATAAGGAAAGGAGGGAAGTGGAAGGAAATGCAATTGTTGAATGAAATATTGGCAAAACCAAACATTCTCTTGAAACAATTTGCAACAGTTATATTTGTTTCCATTTACAAACGCCCAATTTTTTATGAATGCACCCACACGATTGTTTGATGCGGTAGAATGGCAATTGCAACGCTTTGGTAGCGTTACCATGTTGGCTGCTAAAGAAAGCGGCGAATGGAAAACCTACAGCACGGAAGAAGTAAAAAAAGTAGTAAACCAATTCAGTGCAGGCTTGCTGCAATTGGGTGTGGGCGCACGGAGCTTTGAACCTGATGCTGCAGATAAAATTGCCATCATCAGCAACAACCGTCCTGAATGGATTTTTACCGATTTAGCTGTGCAGCAAACGGGCGCTATTCTGGTGCCTTTGTACCCAACCACCAATCCTTTGGAAATTACTTTTATTTTAAAGGATGCTTCGGTAAAATACATTTTTGTCAGCAGCGAAGATTTGTATCAAAAAATAAAAGCAATTCAAAAAGACGTACCATCATTGCAGGAAATTTATACGTTCGAAAAAATAGATGGCGCTAAACATTGGAGCGAGATACTATCCCAAAGTAATGATGAAGCACTGCAAAAAGTTGAAGCCATCAAACCCACCATTCCGGATGAACATTTGGCAACCCTCATTTATACATCGGGCACAACTGGCACGCCAAAAGGAGTAATGCTGACTCATAAAAACATCGTGAGCAATGCCTTGTATTCCAAAGAGAGCTTTCCGTTTGAAGATGCGCCTGGTACTAAGGTATTAAGCTTTTTACCGCTCAATCATATCTTCGAAAAATGCGTTACCTACATTTATTTATTCAGTGGCATTTCCATTTATTATGCAGAAAGTTTAGACACTATTGGTGATAATTTAAAAGAAATAAAACCTAACGGATTTACTACCGTACCGCGTTTGCTGGAAAAAGTGTTCGAACGAATTATGACTGCCGGTTCTGGATTAAAAGGAGTGAAGCGCGTGTTGTTTTTTTGGGCGGTTCGCACAGCAACTCAATACGACAACCGAAAGGATGGCGGTGCTCTTTATAACACGAAACTACAACTGGCCAACAAGCTCGTGTTTAGCAAATGGCGTGAAGCCTTAGGTGGAAATATATCGTTCATTGTTACGGGCGGCGCGGCTTGCAGCGAAAAGCTGTTGCGCATTTTTAATGCCGCGCAAATACCGGTTTATGAAGGCTATGGACCAACAGAAAACAGCCCGGTAATTGCCGTGAACCGCAAAGCAAAAGAAGACGTAAAGTTTGGAACTGTAGGACCTGTAATTAAAGGAGTAGAATTGAAATTTGAAGAAGATGGTGAAATATGCGTGCGTGGCAACAGCGTGATGAAGGGTTATTACAAACGTCCCGATTTAACGGCTGAAACGATTATTAACGGCTGGCTGCATACCGGCGATATTGGCGTGATGGAAGAAGATAGATTTTTGAAAATTACCGACCGAAAAAAAGAATTGTTCAAAACCAGCGGCGGCAAATATGTAGCACCGCAACCGATAGAAAACAAGCTGAAAGAAAGTATGTTTATTGAACAAATTATGGTTGTTGGTGCGGGTGAAAAATTTGTAGGTGCGTTGATCATTCCTTCATTCACGGCATTGCAAAGATGGGCAAAAGAAAACAACGTGCCTTTCGCAAGTAATGAGCAAATTATTAAAGAGCCGAAGGTGATTGATTTGTACAAATCAATATGCGATAAATACAATGCGTTTTTCAATCATGTAGAGCAAATCAAACGCTTTGAATTGCTGCCCCATGAATGGGGAATTGCAACCGGGGAAATGACACCGAAAATGAGCTTAAAGCGCAAAGTAATCATGGAAACCTACAAGGATAAAATAAGCGAAATTTATAATTGAGGTTTGGTTTTGTCCTCTTCTTCCTGCAGCAGTTGTTTTATTTTTTCGAGATAGATAACATCGAGTTGATCTTTGAGCCGGTTGACCGCTTTTTTGTTTTGGATGAGGTGGTTGATATGAAGAAAAGGAATTGCAACGTTTTCAATTTCCGCAATAGCTGCCATTTGTAAACATTCATCAAAAGAAAGATGCTCAAGACCTTTCATTTCAGTCATAATATCCAATTCAACACCGGCAGCATAAAAGGTAGTCCAGCCCGGAATAAATTGCATGGTTTCCAAAGAAAGATAATCACCATATCCCAATTCTATGAAAGCTTTTCTAAAGTTTTTTCTATTGTCAAGAGTATCTTCAATCCAAATATCGAGGTCATCGGTTGTTCTGTTATATCCATGAAATCTTGTTGCCAAACCACCAACCATAATGTAACGCACATTACATTCGTTCAACGTTTTCCAGAACAAAAGCATTTCTTCATCCAAAACATCCATAGCTTTTATTTTGAAGTTATGATAGCCTTGTTCAGAAGTTTATTTCGTTTCAACATTCTTGTGAATAGTTGTAATTTTTCAATGTACGGGCGCGTGGCATCTTGCAATAATTTTTCATCTTCAGATTGATGTAAAAAGCCATATTGTGACGAAGGTTCAGCAATTTTACTAACTATTTCTTCTGATTTCATAATTGCTTTTTTATTTGTAGCCAATAATGGTTGATGAACAATTTTTGCATTCCGAAACATAATACTCCTTTTCATTAACCTCGTCATTGTCAGAAACCTCTCTTCATGCGATTTCTTCAAAGCATCTCTTAATAAATCAAGCTCTGCTTTTTCGTAATCAGGTTCTCTATGTTCATGCATTACATTCATGGCAACTGCAATTTACGCAAATAAAATAAGCGTTTCCAAACGTTTGGTTTTATCGTTTTTATTGCAAACAATTGTCCCAATTTCTGTTATCTTCATCTTGTGATTTTGCAAACACTTACGTTAGAAACAAAGCTTCAGCAGAGTGCCATATCTTTTCATTCAGTTGTGCCATTCAACGCCGGAAAAGATAAGTTGTTGCTGATGGATTTTACTGCGAAAAATGGGCAACTAACTGATGAAATATTGACCAACACTCATCTGTTCACGCAATACATCAACAACCAATTAGAGCAAAGCGGAGCCCAATATGGCATTGGCGGTTATGCCGAGCATCGCACCATTTATTCACGTAGTAAAGTGTTTGATGCAGCGAATGATAACGTAGAGCCACGCCGACTTCATTTGGGTATTGACATTTGGGGAGAGCCTGCCACGCCTGTGTTTGCGCCGTTTGGCGGTGTAGTGCACAGCTTTGCTTTTAACGATAAACCGGGCGATTATGGTGCTACCATTGTTTTGTTACATCAATTAAATGGTACTGCATTTTATACTTTGTACGGACATTTGAGTGTGCGCAATCTTGCCACTTTGCAGGCAGGTAAATACATCAGTCTTGGCGAGCCGATTGGGACCTTCGGTGAACCGTTTGAAAACGGCAACTGGCCACCGCATCTGCATTTTCAAATCATTAAAGATATGCACAATTATTGGGGCGATTACCCGGGCGTTTGCGCATTTAGCGAACGCGAAAAATATCTGCAAAACTGTCCCAACCCCGATTTGATTTTGAACATGATACAATATGCAGAATCATAGAACACGGATGACACGGATTTTGTGCACGGATTCTTTAGATTGAATATTATAAGGCAATTGTTCGCTTTATCAATATCCCAAAGATTCCATAAACTCCATCTATCCCGGTTGAGACAATTCTTCCACCAATCGTTTCCATTCTTCTTTCAGGCTGATGTCCGGCATTTTTTTGTTGGCTCTTTTATACCAATAATTTGCATTCCAGTTGTCGCCTTCTACACGATGCAAATACGCATGAACAGCCGCCGCAGTGCTGCCTTGCAGGCTATCAACTAAACTGTGCGCTTTATTCCAATCGCCTTTGGCATCGTACCATAAAGCCTGCAAATACACCGATGCGTTTTGTGGTGGTGCATTGTTTGTCAGGCTTTGTTCAAACTCATTCAGGTTCATTATACCGGTTTGTTTTTAGGAGAAAAAGGAAGTTTGTAAAAGCATTATTTTTTATGCAAAAACAAAGCAACAACTTATTCATAAAATGTGTCTATCTTTTTGCTCTTATCTTCATTCTCCGTACTATTTTTAGCTTATGACAGCAGTTGGACTTTCTATTTTCCTAGGCATTACTTTGTTGTTTCTCCTTCTTTTTGCAGGTATTGAAATTGCCTTCGTGAGTGCCAACCGCTTGGGTGTTGAACTGAAGAAAAAACAAGGCAGGCGAAGTGGCATTCTCCTTTCTCAGTTTTTTGAAAACGGAAATGCTTTTCTTGGCGTTTGCATTGCTGGCTTTGTTTTGTTTTTAGTCTTATTTGTTTTGGTACTCATTCATTTATTAGCGGCTACACTTTGGCGCCTTCCGTTCTTTCAAAATATTCACAACGATTATTTATTAATAGTTGCCGATGCACTGGCAGGCATCCTTGTTCTCGTATTTTTTTTGGAACTGTTTACCAAGTCTTTGTTTCGTGCCAAAAGCGATTCACTGCTTTCTTTTTTTGCATCGCTCGCTAAGTTTTTTTATAACATCTTACATCCTGTTGTGCGCATTTTTGTTTCACTGGCTGCGGGTATTTTGCGGTTTTTATTTAATGTAAGATTGAAAGAAGACAACGAACCATTTGTAAAAACCGATGTTGAAAGTTACTACCAGCAAAGCAACGAACAAAATGAAGATCATCCCGAACTGAACAAAGAACTGTTTGAAAATGCGCTTTCATTACCCACCATTAAAATACGCCGCTGTTTGGTTCCGCGCACCGAAATTGAAGCGGTTGACATCAACATCACCATTGATGTTGTAAAGCAAAAATTTTTAGATACGAAATTGAGCCGCATGGTGGTGTTTGAAAACAACATTGATAACATTGCCGGTTATGTTCATCTTTTGGATTTGTTTAAAAAACCGGATAGCTTACAATCTATTTTATTGCCTATTCCTGCTGTGCCCGAAAGCATGAGCGCAACTGATTTGATTACTAAATTTTCGCGCGAACGCAAAAGTATTGCCTGGGTAGTAGATGAGTTTGGCGGAACGGCAGGGATTGTAACCATGGAAGATGTGCTGGAAGAAATTTTTGGCGATATAAAAGATGAGTATGATACTGATGAACTGGTTGAAAAACAGTTAAGCGAAAACGAATACATTTTTTCGGGACGAATTGAGTTGCATTGCCTGAACGAAAAATATGGATTTGAGTTTCCGCAAAGCGAATCGGAAACGCTTTCGGGTTATATCATTGACGAACACAAAAGCATTCCCAAGTTTAAAGAGCGCATTATTATTGGCGATTACGAGTTTGATGTGCTGAACGTGAGCAACACACGCATAGAAATGATAAAAATGAAAGTGT
Organism: uncultured Chitinophagaceae bacterium; assembly: GCA_963790435.1. Lineage (GTDB taxonomy): Bacteria > Bacteroidota > Bacteroidia > Chitinophagales > Chitinophagaceae > Ilyomonas. The sequence continues at coordinate 834,537 of CAWBOI010000001.1, read as the reverse complement.
TGCGATAACATTTTGTTGGCAAGCCTACCTTTGCCCGCAATAATTTCGTATTTCATACCAATGGCTACATCAATTTTTAATCGCGGAGGCAGTCCCGAAACAGCCGAAATGTCTTTCATAGATCATCTCGAAGCGCTTCGCTGGCACATTATCCGTTCTGTTCTTGCTATCCTTGTTCTTGGCATTGTTATTTTCGTTTACCGCGATTGGGTGTTCGATTACATAATTGCCGGTCCTATCAACCCCGATTTCGTTTCCTATTCTGCTTTGTGCAAGTTTAGTCATTTGATTGGTGCAGGCAACGCGCTTTGCCTCAAATCGTTTCATGTTGACATGCAGACCACCACCTATGGCGGACAGTTTTTAAGCAGTATTACCATTGCGCTTACGGGCGGTTTGCTGGCTGCATTTCCTTACATATTTTGGGAATTTTGGCTGTTTATAAAACCGGCTTTAAAACCCAAAGAATTAAGAAACACGCGGTTTATTATTTTCTGGGTTTCGTTTTTCTTTTTCTTGGGTGCCGCGTTTGGTTATTTTATTTTAGGTCCGTTCACGTTCAACTTTTTAGGCACATTTCAATTGGGAACAAAAGGAATGCTGGTAACGCGTCCAACCTTATCAGATTACTTAGAAAATTTAACCAACATTATCTTAGGTTGCGGAATTGCTTTCGAACTTCCGGTGCTGGCTTCGGTGCTTACGCGCATTGGTTTGATAACGCCCAATTTTTTACGCCGCTCACGCCGCTATGCCATTGTTATCATTTTAATTATTGCGGCTTTTATTACACCGAGCCCCGACTGGATTAGCCAGACGATTGTATTCATTCCTTTAATGTCGTTGTATGAGTTAAGCATCTTTGTTTCCAAAAAGGCTTACAAAGCAATGGAAGAGTATGATAAGCAACAGGAAGTGAAAGAGTGGGAATAAACAATACTCATCATCAATATTTTAAAAGCCTGTCAAGTTTACCTGACAGGCTTTTTGATTTCCAAAACAAAGTAAAGGGTTGAAGAAATTAAACTGCTTGTATAAAAAGCTTAAAAACAATAGCCAATATAAAGTTGAAACACATTGTTTTTTAGTTGCTCTTTTGATGGAACGAGGGTAGGATATTGTGGCATTCCATCGGTTGATGTTTTATTAATGCTATTAAAATTAAAGTTAGCTTTTGCGCCCAGCATAATGCCTTTATAGGGATGGATTTCAACGCCACCTGCAAACCCGAAAATAAATTTGTTATAGAAGGAAGCAATTGATTTGGTTTGTGAGCTTGTGTCAAAAAAGCTATTGCCTTTCGCACTGCTGTCAGCCTTTGCATTCAGCAAATAAGCCGTTTGTCCACCGATTTGCAATTGCACATATTTGGTGATGTTGATAATCATTTGATGCGGCATGATCAGGTAATTCAGCTTCACATTCCCGGTAGTGGTGTTGCTTGAAAAATTGTAGCCTTGCTGCGAAAAAATCAGCTCAGTTCTATAGCCAAAAATGTGTGATGTAAAACCGCCTGGCATATACACAATGCCAGCCATGAAACCGCTGCGGGATGATGAATTAATGGATGATCCGCCCGTTACATTAGAGTAATTTAAACCGGCTTCAACGCCCAAACCAATTTGCCTGAAATGATGTTGTGTTGAATCGTTTGTTTTTGAATAGGACGATGAATAAGGATTGAAGCTGCCTCGTCTTTGCGCTTTGGATGAAATGGAAGCAATGCCAACTAACGCCGCAACAGCGATAGTGATTAGAATAATCTTTTTCATAATGATGATTTTTTGAATGATGTCATGGGGTATGTTTTTTACACAACAGTCTGATGAATGATATTAATCAACGATGCAAAAGTTCTACTTTATATCCTTTTCATCAATCGCATAAAAGCATGATTTCTTATCTACTGCTTTTCCGGTATTTTAAGTAAAAGCCTTGCTGCATCAGCATGGGCGCGTAACTTTAAATTGTTTATTGTCTTCTCTTATGCAAACTATTCATCTTCGGTTTTTAAAAGCTGCATGTTTGTTTTTGCTATTATTTTCAGTAAAAGCATTGTATGGCCAATCAGGTAGAGCCGATAGTTTATTACAGTTATTAAAAGCATCAAAAGAAGATTCGATGCGCATTGTTTGGTTAAGAGATATAGGCTATGAATTTGAACAAACAGATTTTGAAAAATGCAAAGCTTATTATTTACAGGCCATAGCAGTAAGCAAAAAACTAAAACTGCCAAACCAGGAAGCCGGCAGTATTAACGACTTGGGTTCGTTGTACGAACAACACGAACAATGCGATACAGCAGTGATTGTTTTAAAAGAGGCTTTGGAATTAGCTAAAAAAATAAATGCGTTCCAAATTGCAGGTGCAGCTTTAGGTAATCTTGGAAATTGCTGCTTACGCCGAAATCAAAGAATTGATGGTGTTAATTATTACATTGAAGCAGCCAGTTATTTTGCAAAGGCTAAAGATACCAGCAATACTGCGCTGGTGTACTCTGCTATAAATGTTGTTTTTAATGGAATGCATAACTATCAAAAAGCTTATGAATACGGCGAAAAATCTATTGAATATGCTTTAAAAACAAAAAAAACAAGCATACTTGCAAGAGCTTATGTTAACGCTTCATCGAATCTTGTTCAATTAAATCAAACTGAAAAAGCTTTCAATTATATGATAAAAGCTTTAGAGTATGCCCGTAGATCTGCCGAAACTGATGCTTTGCAGGACGCTTACTATAATATTGCAGAACATTATCTGCTCACAAAAAATTATCCGGTTGCCCAATTGTATGCTGACAGTAATTTGGTTTGTGCTAAACAAATAGATAATAACGAAGATTTGAGTGCTTCCTATAACCTTGAAGGAGAAATATGCGTTAGCACAAATAAGCCTGATGTAGCAATGAAAAGCTTTTTAAAATCTGTTGATTATGCAGAAAAAAACGGCGGATGGAAACAGCTTAGTGAAACGTATTTAAATTTAGCCCAATTAGAAAAACAGATAGGTAATTATAAACAGGCCTATGAATATATCAGTAAATATTCTGCCGTCAAAGATTCGTTGCTAAACCAAGATACACGCGATAGATTAAGTGAACTTGAAGCCAAATACCAGTCAGCACAGAAACAGGATGAAATAAAGCAGCTTCAGAAAGAGCAGCAAATTCAACAGCTTTCCATCAGGCAAAAATCAACCTTAAACTATGCCCTACTTGGTGGTTTGATTGCATTACTCATTATCGGCAGTTTATTCTATCGAAGCTATCAACGCAAGCAACAGTTGTTACAAAAAAATGAACAAATCCAAGCCCAACGAATACGGGAACTTGAACAGGAGCAACAATTGATTGCCACTAACGCTTTGCTGAAAGGACAGGAAGAAGAACGCAGTCGTGTAGCCAAAGATTTGCACGATGGTTTGGGAGGAATGTTATCTGGAATTAAACTCACTTTATATGCCATGAAAGGAAACGTAATTTTATCAGCCGACAATGCCAACCTGTTTTCAAAAACGGTTGAGCAACTTGACAATTCTATTTCCGAAATGCGCCGCGTGGCTCACAACATGATGCCCGAAGCGTTGGTGAAATTCGGTCTTGCCCAAGCACTACAAGATTATTGCGAAGGCATCAACGACAGTTCACAAATCAATTGTGTACTGCAATTGTATGGCTTGGAAAAACGATTGGATGGCACCACTGAAGTTGTGATTTATCGCATTATTCAGGAGCTGCTAAACAATGTAATAAAACATGCAAACGCAACGGAAGCAGTCGTACAAGTGATAAGAAATGGCGACAAAATAAACATCACCATTGAAGACAACGGCAAAGGCTTCGATATGGCTGAAAGTGGCATAAACAAAGGCGCTGGGCTAAGCAATGTACGTTCGCGTGTAAGCTATTTGCACGGCACGATGGATGTTGAATCTGCACGGGGCAAAGGCACATCGGTGCATATAGATAACCTAACCGATAACAGTTATGAGTAACATAAATATTCTGTTGGTAGATGACCATCCAATGGTGATACAAGGCTTGCGAGCCATCATCAACACATTATCCAACATGCAAGTGATTGCTACCGCAGGTAACGCGTTTGAAGCAATGGAACGGCTGGCAGTTTCACCTGTTGATATTGCCATTCTCGACATCAATTTGCCCGATGTAAGCGGCATTGAATTATGTAAAAAAATAAAATCTGTTTATCCTTCCGTACAAGTGCTGGCCATGAGTACATTCAGGGAAAGAAACTATGTGGCGCAAATGATACAAAACGGCGCAATGGGCTATTTAATTAAAAGCGCATCAGCTGAAGAAATAAGTGACGCTATTGAAGCCGTGCATCAAAACAAAATGTATTTAAGCCATGATATTGGTATGATGGAATTGCAAAAAGAAAAGCCGACGAAACCAATGCCCGTGCTTACGCGGCGGGAGAAGGAAATCTTAGGATTGATTTCGGAAGGGTTAACCAACAACCAAATTGCTTCACAATTGTTTATTAGCGAGCTAACGGTTGATACGCATCGCCGGAATTTACTGATGAAATTTGAAGCCAACAACACGGCATCTTTAATCCGGCTCGCGGTTAAATATGACTTGGTTTGAACGTGTCATTTCTCTTCATTAATTTATTTAATTGCAATCACATCGCCGCTGTTATTTTTATTATCGCTTCCAACCATGCTTTGACTTTTTTTACCAAACCATTTATAAGATTGAGCGTTGGTCTGTTGCAATAATTCAATGCTTTTTTTATAAGACAAATCATCCATACAAAACACAAGCATTTTGTTGTTGAATGAAGATATGAGTTCTTTAAAAGGAGATTGCCTGCTTATGGTTTTGTTCGGAAAATGTAAATGAAGAATACTCTCTGCAATGCTTGTTCTATCTGCGTTTCCAATACATACAATCTCATCAAATGGTTGAAGTTTGGTTTTGCCTTTTTTTAAGAATGATAAACCTAAAACTGAAATAAAACCACGTATAAAAATGCCCACTTGCAGGCCTTGCCGAACCAGCCAAGCACCGCTGCCATGATACCATTTTTTTACAAACAAATTCATGGCGTTATAAAACACTTTCACGTATTGAAAGCTGCCTTTTTTTGTGCTTTCACCTTTGAAATGAACGATGGTTACATTGCCCAAATAATAATTTTGACAATCCTTTTTTTGAATGCGATAACTCAAGTCAATGTCTTCGGCATACATGAAAAAACGTTCATCAAAACCGCCAGTTTTATCTAAAATTTGTTTTGGTATCATCATAAAAGCGCCAGAAATCACATCTACTTCATGCGCTTCTTTTTCTTCCATAAACTGAAGCGCATATTTCCCAAATCTTTTGTGTTTTGGAAATAAAGAAGACAAACCTATTAACTTATAAAATGAAACCATCGGCGAGGGAAACGAGCGTTTGCTTTCTGGCAAAAACCTGCCGCTGCCGTCAATCATGCGCACACCAATTGCGCCAGCACCGGGTTTGTTTTTATAAAAAAAGATACATCGTTGCAATGTATCTTCTGCCAAAATGGTATCAGGGTTTAAAAATAAAATGTACTCACCATTCGCTTGTTGTAAGGCTCTGTTGTTGGCTTTGGCAAAACCTTCGTTGGTTTGGTTTTGCACGAATTTTACCCACGAAAATCTGGGCTGCAAGTAAGCAATTGTATTATCGGGCGAACAGTTGTCAACCACAATAACTTCGGCTTCTATGTTTTGAATTGCCTCTTTTACCGAGCAAAGACATTGCTCTAAAAAATACTTTACGTTGTAACTGACTATGATGATGGATAACGTCAAAATAGTAAGCTTAAATGTTCATGCCGCCACACACACTCAACACTTGTCCGGTTACATAGCTACTCATATCAGAAGCCAAAAACAAGGTTGCTTTTGCTACTTCTTCGCCGGTTCCGAAACGACCTAAGGGTATCTTCTTTTTAAACTCATCAGATGCGGCCCCTTCTTTTAAATAATGCGTCATGTCTGTTTCTATAAAGCCTGGTGCGATGGCGTTGCAGCGGATGTTTCTACTGCCTAATTCCAGCGCAACACTTTTGGTAAAGCCTATAATTCCCGCTTTGCTGGCAGCATAACTGCTTTGCCCTGCGTTGCCATGAATGCCGATGATAGAACTCATATTGACGATGCTTCCTTTCTTTGCTTTCATCATTGGTCTGATAACTTGCTTTGTCATGTTGAACACACTTTTTAGGTTGATGTCCATCACATCATCCCATTGTTCCGGCGACATGCGAAGCAACAAATTATCTTTACTAATGCCTGCATTGTTCACACAAACATCAATTGTTCCCCATTCTTTTACCACATCATTTACAAATGTTTCGCAGGCTTTAAAATCGCCCGCATTACTTTGGTAAGCTTTTGCTTTTACGCCCATTGCAGTTAGCTTATTTTCTAATGCAGCAGCTTTGTCTTTACTACTTTCGCTTACATAAGTAAATGCAACGTGCGCACCGTTTTCAGCCAACTTTATAGCAATGGCTTCACCAATGCCGCGAGCTGCACCGGTAACAATACAAACTTTATCTTTTAGCATGAGGCTGGAATAAATATTTTAATTTTTATTTACCGCTAAGGCACAAAGACGCGAAGGCCGGTTATGCGCTTTTTTGCGCCTTAGCGTCCTGGCGGTAGGAAATCATAACACAGCTACCGTTTTGCTGTCAATCACTTTTCCGTTTTCGGTGGTAAGAATGCGCGATGGATATTTTTGCAAAAGCATGAAATCGTGCGTTGCCATGATGAGTGAAGTGCCGTATTCTTTACAAATGCGCATAAGCAATTGCATAATTTCATCACTGGTTTCGGGATCGAGATTTCCGGTAGGTTCGTCAGCCAAAATAAGTTTTGGCGAATTAAGTAAAGCCCGTGCAATATCAACGCGCTGTTGCTCGCCACCACTCATTTCAAACGGCATTTTAAAACCTTTGCTTTTCAAGCCCACTTTATCCAGTACATCGTTTATTTTTTCGTCCATCAATTTATTGTCTGTCCAGCCTGTTGCCCGCAGCACGAAGCGCAAATTTTCATACACGTTTCTATCGGTAAGCAACTGAAAGTCTTGAAATATCATACCCAGGTTACGACGTAAGAACGGCAACTTTTTCCAGGTCATTGTGGTTATATCAAACCCAACCACAGTACAGCTCCCAACGGTTAAAGGAAGCTCTCCGTATAAGGTTTTTAAAAGACTGCTTTTGCCGCTGCCTGTCTTTCCAACAAGATAAACAAACTCGCCGCGCGACACGATAAAGTTTACATTTTGCAACACCAGATTACTGCCTTGAGAAATATTTGCATTTTGAATAGAAACCACCGTTTCCGACATAGGGTTCACCATTTGCGGCGAAGGTAAAGAATAAGCCTTTTTAAGAATGCAAAACTTGAAGTCATTATAAAACTTGAACTTTTCAAACCAATACCTTTGCCTTATGAAACCCACACAACACAATTTGGATAAATTATCTGCCATTGTTCATGAAGCCGGATATACGTTGCGTTATGAGCGTGGTACGTTTCAAAGCGGCTGGTGTTTACTGGAAAGCAGACGCGTAATTGTGCTGAATAAATTTTTAGATGCTGAAGGTCGCATGAATACCTTGCTTGAACTCATTCCTCAATTGCCCATTGATATTGATAAGCTTACCCATGCTTCGCAATTGTTGTATGAGGATGTAAAAAAAGCGGCAAAAACAAACGCATAACTATTAACCCGAAATCTTTACTTTGCTTCTTTGCAACCGCCATTAACCATAACGTTTTTAGGAACCGGCACCAGCACCGGCGTTCCCATGATTAGCTGCCATTGCGAAGTGTGTACATCGCCCGATGAGCGGGACAAACGGCTTCGTACCAGCATTTTAGTACAGTCGCCAACTACTACACTGGTTGTAGATACGACACCTGATTTCAGGCAACAAATGCTGCGCATCAACAACAATACATTGGATGCCGTTTTGTTTACGCATTCGCACAAAGACCATATTGCAGGATTGGATGATGTGCGTCCTTACAACTTTTTTACGGGTCTCGCTATTGATGTGTATGCCAATGAGTTTACAGGCAACGCTTTAAAAAAGGAATTTGCTTATGTGTTTGCGGAACATAAATATCCGGGCATTCCCAACATCAATCTCATCACCATTTCCGAAAAACCATTTGTAATTGGCGATATTCCGGTAACGCCTATTGTGGTGTGGCATCATAAGATGTTGGTGTATGGTTTCAGGTTTGGAAGTTTCACTTATATTACCGATGCCAACAAAATAGATGAGCCAAACAAAAACCTCATCAAAGGCTCGCAGGTGATGGTGGTAAATGCGTTGCGAAGAGAAAATCATTTGTCGCATTTTACGTTAAACGAAGCGATCCATCTTGTAAATGAGTTAGAAGTTCCGCAGGCTTATTTTACGCACATCAGTCATCAGTTGGGTAGACATAAAGAGGTAAACCCAACTCTGCCAAAACACATATCTTTAGCTTACGATGGTTTAGTGCTTTATTGCTAATGTTACAACCAAAACTATGCATACCAATTCATCATGGAAAGACTATTTTGTTTTTTCTAAAAAAGAAAGACGCGTTGTTATCGGGTTAATCATTGTTTTAACCGGCTATTGTTTGTTGCTTCTTTTTTATAGCCCAAAAGAAGAAATTCCGGCAATACAAAGTCTGGATGAATCAATTGCAACACTATCTTCTGAAAGGCTCGACAGTACTGCGTTACAGCCACATTTTAGTGCAAAAACAAACTTAGCAGTTTCATCAATAGCAGCGAATGTTCAGATGTTTTCTTTTGACCCTAATTTGTTGGATGAAGAAGGATGGAAACGACTCGGTGTGCGCGATAAAACGATTCATACCATTATCAATTATCGCAACAAAGGCGGGCGTTTTTATAAGCCTGATGATTTGAAAAAAATCTATGGTTTATTGCCACAGGAAGCCGAACGGTTATTGCCTTTTGTAACCATCAACAATGCGCAAAAACAAACGCTTTCAGCAACCCGGAATAATGATGAAAACAAACCTTTCCTCAAACCAAAACCACAGATCATTGATGTGAACACTGCCACTGTTGAACAATGGAAATCTCTACCGATGATTGGCGATGTACTCAGCAACCGCATTGTAAAATACCGCGATAAAATCGGTGGCTTTACTTCGTTGGAAGGAGTAAAGAAAACGTATGGTTTGTCTGATTCAGCGTATCAAACCATCCTGCCTTATTTGCGTTTGTCATCTGCAGAAAACAAATGTTCAATCATCATCATCACAAAAAATAAACATCAACACTGCAACAGTAAATGAGTTAAAAACAAACCCTGTTATTCCTTCTGATGTTGCAGAAGCTATTGTTATTTATCGGAAGCAACACGGCAAGTATTCATCAGTTGAAGACATTAAAAAGATTGTGTTTATCAAAGATGAACTGTTTCAAAAAATAGCACCGCTGCTTGCGGTTGAATAAAAATTTTGTAAATAAATTTTTCAAGTAAAAAACTTCTTTACATTTGCAAACTAACAATTGTTAGTATGGATTTTTTAGTGGAAGAAATAACAGTACAGGTAAAAGAAACGGCCCGCGATTTTGCAGAGCGCTACATTCGTCCGCATGTGATGGAATGGGATGAAGCGCAAACGTTTCCGGTAGAAGTTTTTAAGAAATTAGGTGAACTCGGATTGATGGGCGTGCTTGTTCCAGAAGAATACGGGGGCGCAGGTTTAAGCTATTTCGAATACAAGGAAGTGATTGAAGAAATTGCTAAAGTATGCGGTTCCATTGGCTTGAGCGTAGCTGCACACAACTCGCTTTGCACCAATCATATTTTATTGTTTGGTAATGAAGAGCAGAAGTACAAATACCTTCCCAAACTCGCCACTGCCGAATGGATTGGTGCCTGGGGATTAACCGAACCGAACACGGGTAGCGATGCGGGCAACATGAAATGTACTGCCGTGCGCGATGGCGATGACTGGATTTTGAACGGAACTAAAAACTGGATTACGCATGGAAAAACCGGCGATGTTGCCGTGGTAATTGCACGCACCGGCGAACCGCGCGCCAAAAATAATGCAACCGCTTTTGTTGTAGAACGTGGCGGCACAAGGGGTTTTTACGGTGGTAAAAAAGAAAACAAACTGGGCATGAGAGCCAGCGAAACTGCCGAAATGATTTTTGATAATTGCCGCATTTCAGATAATGCCAGATTAGGCGGAGTGGGCGAAGGTTTTTACCAGGCAATGAAAGTGCTGGATGGCGGGCGAATTTCGATTGCTGCTCTTTCGCTGGGCATTGCCAAAGGCGCATTTGAAGCCGCGAAAAATTATGCGAAAGAAAGACATCAGTTTGATAAGCCCATTGCTTCTTTCCAAGGCATTAGCTTCAAACTGGCAGACATGGCAACCGAAATTGAAGCCGCCGATTTATTGATTCAAAATGCCTGTCATTTAAAAACTACAAACCAGCCGCTTAACAAAAGCTGCGGCGATGGCAAAATATTATGCCTCCGAAGTGGCGGTAAAAGTTGCCAATGATGCCGTACAAATTTTTGGGGGTTATGGTTATACCAAGGATTTTCCGGTTGAAAAATATTATAGAGACGCCAAGCTTTGCACCATTGGTGAAGGCACTTCTGAAATACAGAAAATTGTGATTGCCCGTGAGGCATTGCGCGATTAGTGGCCTCTAACGAATCTTTGATTGCTTGCTAAAAGCCTGTCTTGTTTAAGATGGGCTTTGTTGTTACAGAGGTTTCTATAGGTTTAATAATTGAAGGGTAAAGAATAGGAATGCAAAGGAATTGTTTTTGACTTTATTTTATGTCTCTTCAAGTTTGTTTTTGTCCATATTTTCGCGGCTTTCATTACAACAGGCAACTCCAACATAGCACGAAGAGGTTGAAGGCAGGAAACGCTGTTTTTGATCAAAACAAAATGAATTTTACAATCATCTTTTGCGGGGTTTTGTTTTACAATATTCACAATTCATGAGCGCAACTGTTTACCTTATTCCTTCGCTCCTAAGCGATGATGAAGAAGCCATCAAAGCCATTCCGCAATATGTGTTGGAAGCCATAAAAAGCTGTCATGTTTTTTTTGCCGAAAATGAAAAAACAGCAAGGCGGTATTTCAAAAAATTATGGCTCGAAATGGTGATTGACAGCTACGAATGGCATACGATCGGCAAGGCTGAAGAAGCCGTAAAATCGGCGTTCGTAAATGCAATGCAACAAAATAAACTCATTGGTATTGTTAGTGAAGCTGGCTGCCCTTGCATTGCCGATCCCGGACAACTATTGGTTGCAGTTGCGCAGCAACACAAAGCAATCATCAAACCATTGGTTGGTCCGAGTTCAATCTTACTTGCTTTAATGGCCAGCGGCATGAACGGGCAACAGTTTTGTTTTCATGGATATTTGCCCATCGAATCGAGCGAAAGAAAGAGAAAAATAAAAGCATTGGAAGAAGAATCGAAGCGCGAAAACCAAACACAACTTTTTATTGAAACGCCTTATCGAAACGGCGCTCTGCTGAATGATATTTTAACAGCTTGTGCGCCGCAAACCAAACTTTGCATCGCAATGAACATAACCCATACAAACGAAAGCATCCTTACACAAACTCTTCAACAATGGAAGAGCCAACCGCTGCCACAACTACATAAAATTCCGGTTATTTTTTTATTGTATGCAGGCTAACCCCGATGTAGTTTTTATTTATTCAAACCATCTCTTGTACCAAAACTTCTTCATCAATCTGCTTGCTATTTATTATTGATTGATAGCGGTTTAATACAGTTTCGTTTTGCAATAAAATTGAACACAACTATTCGTTTAACGTCTAACTTTTTGCAGTACCAGTTACAAATTATCGGGTAAAAACAAACCAGTTAATGTTGGTAAAGACGATTGTCTACATGAACGTTTGTTAGTAAGAATGTAAATCTTTTAAGCACTTTTTAAAACAAATTAATCGCATTATAATGTTTACAGTCTCACTGTTGTTATAATTTTATTTTATCAAAACTAAAAACAACAGCATGAAAAAATTTATTGTAACATTCAACTATAACGGGTTTGTTTTTAACGCAAAAGTGTTCATCAAAAAGCAAAACAATACTATCATTTATTCTACGCAACTTTTTGAAAGTTGCCTTGGTTATATGTTTGAAAACAAAGAACTTCTTTTTACCAAAGAAGGCAATGGATACAAACTGATGTTGTTTTGTGGTGCCACAAAAACCGGAAAGCAAACATTTATAGTGCTTGACTGGCACATCAAAAACGAATATGTTGATAAAGAAAATTCTTTATACATCAACACGTTCAGCATGTCATAACTTTTGAAAAAATAAGTATCAATTTTATCGTTAAAAACAAGAAATTGATTTGCTCTAAAACTGAGAATTTTTTATCTTTACAACTCACCAAAGAAAAGGAGGTATTCATGCAATCTACAGATAGTTCATGGACGCCTTCGGTTAGTATCGCCTAACCGGGCTTCTCCAAAAAATAATCTGTCCGCCGCGTGGCGGATAAGCCAATGCACTAAAAGTGTATTGGCTTTTTTATGTTGTAAAATAGCGCAATTCCCTGCCAAAATCAAGGTAAGGATGCTGTTGTTGCAAGGTTTGTACTTTACTCCTATACGAAGCCAGAAATTGCTTGTGTTGTTGCGAAGCCGCATTAAAAGGTTTGTGGTTTTTGGCAATCATAATTTTCCTGATCTCTTCGGATAATTCTCTTCCTTTTGCATCAACACAACACTCAAAAAAATGCTCTATTACAAACTGCGTAGCTGCGTAGTTGGGATGCGCCATATCAATATCGTAAAAGCGATAATCGCGCAGCACATCAATCACCAATTCATACGCCGGAAAGTAGTGCAGCCCCCTAAATTTATTTACTAAATGATGGACAGCTTCCAGCAAACGCGCTTTGCTTCTGTTGTTTTCAATCACGCCATCACGCAAATGCCGAACCGGGCTAATGGTGAAAATGATGTTTAGTTTTGGATTGAAATGAAACAAACGAAATAAAGCACCATCCAAAGCTGTAACGGTTTCTTCAATGGTGCAAAGATGTTTATTGAATAGCTTCTGAGGTGCTTTATGGCAGTTAGCGACGTAATTGTTTTTGATTGCATTAAGATTGGTATCATCATAAGCAAACCGGTAAGCAAATGATGAACCCAATGTAATGATCAGCCAATCGGTTGCTTTCAAAAAATGATGTGTTTCCTGTTGTGAAGCATTTATTTTTTGTAGCACTTCTTCTTTTTGCGGATGCGAAAAGCGGCTGTGATGTTGCCAGCTATGCCAGACTTCATTGTGATAAAATAAATCATCTGCAGTATATTGTTTGTTATCAACATAACTGATCAAACTTCTGCAAACGCTAAGGGGATCAAACAGAATTCCGTTCGGGTTTTGTAGCACCGTAAATTTTACATTCGACAAATAATTACCGATGTGTTCAGTAAAACAAGAACCAATCAGTAGCAATTTATTCTGATAATTGACAGGAGGATCAAGACGTTGAATTTGTATCGGAATTTGAAACTGCATTTACACAAAAATTTGATTCGCCATCTCAATGCTTTTGTTTAATTCAGCATGATTGATATGGGTATAAAAATCGAGCGTTTCCAAATAATCAATCATCAGCTCGGTAGGCATGTTTCCTACTAAATCGTTGCCTGCCATCGGGCAGCCACCAATGCCTTTAATAGTACCATCGAAACGCCTGCAGCCCGCATCCAGTGCGGCTTTCAGCTTTTCTTTATAGTTGGCTTGCGTAGTATGAAAATGTGCACCGAAAGTGATAGTAGGGTATTGAGGAATTAAAGTTGAAAATGCAATTTTGATTTGCTCGGGCATTGCCACGCCAACGGTATCGGATAAAGAAATGATGCTGATGTTTTTGTTGGCAATTACATTGGCAAAATGGAGCAACACATCTTCGTTATATTCATCATCGTAAGGGTTTCCGAAACCCATGCTTAAATAAATAACAAGCTGCTTGTTTTGTTTTGCACAAATTTCTTGTATCGCATCAACGGTGTGCAAACTTTCTTCGATGGTTGAATTGGTATTCCGCATTTGAAAAGTAGGAGAGATGGAAAACGGAAAACCAATGTAACTGATTTCATCATAAACCGCCGCTTCCTCTGCGCCACGAAGGTTGGCAACAATTGTGAGCAATTTTGTACTCTCGTCTTGTATTTCGAGGTTTTGCAACACTTCTTTTGTATCCTTCATTTGCGGAATGGCTTTGGGTGAAACAAAGCTTCCAAAATCAATGGTATCAAACCCAACTTTCAAGAGCTGATTGATGTAAGCTGCTTTTGTTTTTGTATCAATAAAATGCGGCCAGCCTTGCATTGCATCGCGCGGGCATTCTATCAATTGTAAAGCTTTCAGGTTATTGCCTGATGTGTTATTTTCCATTTTGTACATCCCTTTGTTTCATCGCCTCATATAAAATAATACCGGCTGCTACCGATACGTTAAACGAATCGAAACCGCTTGCCATGGGTATAGAAAACTGTTCATCTGCCACATCAGAAATGCTTTTGGAAACGCCTCTTTCTTCGCCACCCATTACAAAACAACAGGGCACTGTTGCCTCTATTTCATAAATTTTTTTTCCCGCATTCATTTCACTTGAAAATACTGCGAAACCGTTTAAATGCATTGTTTCTGCAGCTTTCAGCAGATTGCTTACTCTGCAGATTTGTAGCTTTTCTAAAGCGCCGGCACTACTTTTTATTGCTTCTTCATTCAATGCACCAACACCTTTTTCTGCAATAATCATTGCCTGTGCTCCACAACATACAGCACTTCTTGCAATAGCTCCAATGTTGCGCACGTCCGTAACGCCATCCAGCATCAAAAACAAGGGCGTTTCACCGTTTGCATTCACCCAATCAATCACTTGCTGCAAATCCTGATATTGCACGCTTGCTTTCAGTGCAACCACACCCTGGTGTTGAATGTTGGTGGTGGTGTTTAGTTTTTCAATCGGTACAAATTGTATGGGAACATTGGCTTGTTTTGCCAATAATCTAATCTCGTTTACCGCTTCACCACTTGCGTTTTTGAACAACAAAATTTTGTCTATCAGTTGATTTGAACGCAAGGCTTCTATCACCGGATTGCGGCCTGCAACGATGTTCCTCTTGGATTGGTAAAACGGACTTTTCTGAAATGGTTCTTTTCTTTGCATTGTATCTTTTTACAACAATTGTAACGCTTGATTTGGCAACAAAATAAAACAAAAAAGTTCTGCCGTTTAATGCAGAACTTTTTGAGTATGAGTAAGAACTGAAATTGTTTATTACATACGAAACTGCAAGATTTGTTTTTACTCTAATTATTCAATCAGCCGAATCAGAATCATTTTATAAAATCCTGGCTTTTACTCAACCACAACATTACCTGTAAACACTTTGCTGTTGCTCATGTTTAATACATGCACAATATACATTCCGGCAGTTGTTGAATGGGGCAACTGAATGGTTTGAGAACTACTTCTCGCATCCAGTTCAACCGTTTTTAAAGCGATTCTTCTACCACTTACATCTACTACCTCAAGCGCATGTTTGCCTTGCAATGAGCCATTGAAATACAAATTAATAAGTTTGTTTTTAACCGGATTCGGATACACATTTACTACTTCATTAGTCTTAACAATAACAACTGGATTTGTTTTTTTGTTGGATGATTTACCGGTTATCAACAAGTTGCTGTTAGCAAAATCCGAAGCATTGTAAAAATTGTTAGAAGCCACAACAGGTGTAGCTTTCAGCGTTTTTATGTCTATAGTAAAATACTGGCTTGCATCAGTTGAACTGGCAACCGTTACGCCGCCTTCCTTGTTCACTGCGGCAGCGTTGATGCTGAAGCCTTTTGGTAAGTTTTGAACCGTTCCAAGAAACTCGGCTTCTTTGGTTGCAGGATTGATGGTAAACACATGCCCTGCTATGGTAAACAGATATAAACTGCCCGCATCATCAGCCACAAGATCACCACCCCAACTGGCAGGTTGCGTATGTATGCTAACGGTATTATTCGGTTTGTCAATCAGATCGCCCAAATCGGTAATCGTAACATTTTTACCCGTAGTAAAACGAATGAAATGATTGCCGTTGTTGGTGATGGCATAACCGTTGCCATCGGCGCCAAACACCATGCGTGTAATGTTGTCTCCTTCGCCCGGAGAGGAAGGAAATGGCTTTAGTTTTTGAGCCGTAACATGATACACTTTCAGTTCTTTCCTCGTAACATCAATGTACTGCAAATCGTTGCCAAACAAAGTGGTGAAGTACAAGCGTTTTTGTTTTGCATCATAAGCCGTTGCCGCAGCCAGTGAAGGTGGCTGACAGGTGCAGGTAGATGCACTTTCTTTTGCAGCAATGGTTGGATCGTAAGCGATTTCTTTGCCAGTTGCTGCATCAATTTGCGCAGGTTTCTGTGAAGCCGGTAAGTAAATGTTTCTTACCAACGCACCAGTGGTTAAATCAATTTCACGGATTACCGACCAGTTCACGCTGCCTTTGCTTTCGCCGGTAATGGCAAACGCAGTTGAAGTTTGTGCTTCTGCGGTTTGAAATGTGGCGAATAGAACTGGAACTGAAAAAACAGAGAGTAGAGTTTTGTACATAGATAGGATTTTGAGAGGCAAGTTAGCGCAATTTTTTAACCTTAAAAAAAGATTAAAAAATAATTAATCCAAAGCATTCATGCATTGATTACATGCCTGCTTTCACAGCTTCGGCTACACTTCCGTGCTTTACTAACAATTGCTTGGCTTCTTCATAATTGTTCCATTGCAGTTGTTGCATTATCATGCGGGTGCCGCGGTCGAGGAGCTTTTCATTAGTAAGTTGCATGTTCACCATTTGGTTGTCTTTCACCCTGCCTAACTGAATCATTACTGTTGTAGAAATCATGTTTAAGATCATTTTTTGTGCAGTGCCACTTTTCATGCGCGTACTACCCGTTACAAACTCAGGACCTACCACTACTTCCACCGGATATTGTGCCAGCAAAGCCAACGGACTTCCGGCATTGCACACAATGCCGCCGGTTACAATGTTGTGTTCATTGCAGGTTTGTAAAGCACCCAAAACATAAGGTGTTGTGCCGCTTGCTGCAATGCCAATCACTACATCATTCTCTCTAATGCCTCTGTGCTGTAAGTCAAGCCAGCCTTGCGTTTCACTGTCCTCTGCTCTATCAACGGCTTCTGTAATGGCAAGAGTGCCACCGGCAATTACGCCTGTTACCAAACTTTGCGGAACGCCATAGGTTGGCGGACATTCACTGGCATCCAATACGCCTGTTCTTCCACTGGCACCTGCGCCGATATAAAACAATCTGCCACCGGCTAACATTCGGTCGGCAGTGGCTTCTATCAGCTTTATAATTTGTGGTAAAGCTGCTTCAACAGCTACGGCTACTTTCTTATCTTCTTCATTAATGTGCGTTACAATTTCTGTAATGCTCATCTTTTCTAAATGCCGGTATAAAGAGGGTTGTTCAGTAGTTTTCGTAAAGTTATTCATTCTAAAAAATCGTTCAATGATTTGTTGAAACTGCAAAATTGTGTTTTTCAAATCAGTCTCGCACAAATAATGCAGATTGAGCGAAAAAATTATTAGTAAAAGCGAAAAGCAGCCCTTGTAAAAGCCTGGATTATTTATTGTGAAAACGGCTTAATCCTTCCATTGGATTCTTCATTATGGTGCCCATTTCAAACTGATAGGTCTTGCATAATTCTTTCAAAATATCTGCAAAAACAAAAGCCACGCCGCCAACAAAATGAATAGGCAGTTGCCAGCTTTCTTTAAACTTACACAAATGCTGAAAAAAGAAATCGTTCAGGCCATCTTCCAAAATATTTTCAACCATGTAATGACCCCGGTTTTGCGCTAAAAAAACGGTGAACGATGCGAGATAACGGTTGGGCAATGGCTTGCTGTAAACATTCTCCAAAATTTCTTTTGGCGTGGTTACAAACTGGGCATCAAAGCGAGCGCGAAGATCATCGTCGAATGTGTTGTACAGATAATGTTGCACTACTTTCTTACCCAAATAAGCACCGCTGCCTTCATCGCCCAAAATGAAGCCAATGCCTGCGATGTTCTTCACTATTTTTTTTCCATTGTAATAACATGAATTGCTGCCGGTTCCTAAAATGCAAACGATGCCTTTGCTGTTGCCACAAGCCGCACGTGCAGCCGCAACCATATCGGTTTCTACAGCCACTTTTGCTTTTGCAAAAATTTCTTTCAACAAGGCTTCTACTGCTTTTTTGTTGTCGGCGTTTCCTAAACCCGCTCCATAAAAGAAAACTTCTTCAGGTGAAGAACCGTTCAACTGTGGCAACAGTTCCGTTTGCAACAACTGAATGATGTTTTGTTTTGACAAAAAATAAGCATTGATGCCGGTGGTGATAATCGTTTTTCGTTCGTTGTCCTGCAACCAACACCATTCGCATTTGGTGGCTCCGCTATCCGCAATCAACGTTGCAGCCATTTGAATAAATTTTAAAATCCTTTTCGGTAAACTGTAAGATATTCGCGTTTTTAAGAGTGGGTGCAAAGAACAACAATTTATGGGAAGTAAAAAATTGCAGGTTTGGCTGCCTTTGCTATTCGCCGTTACGATGGTGGGGGGCATGTCAATCGGTTATAAATTAAGACAGAATACAGCAGGCGCTTCAACGTTTTTTATCAATAACAACAATACTTCTGCTTTACAGGAAATCTTAAAATTGATTCAGCAAAAGTATGTTGACAATGTAAGTACCGATAGCCTGAAAGACGATGCCATCAACGATATGCTGGCGCATCTCGATCCGCATTCCGTGTACATTCCACCCCGAGATTTACAAACGGTAAATGAAGATCTGCAAGGCAATTTTGAAGGCATTGGCGTAGAGTTCCAAATTTTCAGTGATACCATCAATGTAATCAATGTTCTTCCGGGTGGACCGAGTGAGAAAGCCGGAATTGAAGCCGGTGATAAATTGATAAAAATAAACGATACCGTATCTATGACCGGCAGAAACATTCTGCCGCAGGATGTTCGCCGTTTGTTGCGTGGAGCAGAAGGAACGGTTGTAAAAATTACGGTGCTTCGCAATGGAAAATTTGTGCCGTTCAATGTTACACGTTCGTCTATTCCCGTGCCCTCGGTTGATGTTGATTACATGATTGAGCCGCAGGTTGGATTTATCCGCATTAATAAATTTGGCGAAACTACTTACGGTGAGTTTGTAGCTGCTTTGCAAACACTGAAAAAAGGGGGTTTGCAAAAATTAATTCTCGATTTGCGTGGCAATGGCGGCGGCTTTTTATCGCAGGCAGTAAACATTGCCGATGAGTTTTTAAATGATGACAAACTGGTAGTTTATACGCAAGGAGCTAAAGAACCACGTGAAGAATATCGTTGCAAAAAGCAGGGCTTGTTTGAAGAAGGAAAGCTGGTAGTATTGGTTGATGAAACATCGGCTTCGGCAAGTGAAATTTTAAGTGGTGCTTTGCAGGATTGGGACCGGGCTACAATCATCGGCAGGCGAACGTTTGGAAAAGGCTTGGTGCAACAACAATACAACTTAAGCAATGGCGGTGCTTTGCGGCTTACGGTGGCAAGATATTATACGCCGCTGGGCAGGAACATTCAAAAGCCTTACAACAAGGGAAAAGATGCTTATGAAGAAGAACTGATTCAACGCTTTCACAATGGCGAAGTGGTGGTTGGCGATACTACCAAACCCACCACGCATCCTTTCAAAACACCATTGGGAAAAATTGTGTATGGCGGCGGTGGCATTACGCCAGACATCTTTGTTCCGTTCGATACAACGGCACAACCGAAAGCGGTTGCTGATCTGTTTTACAAAGGCACCATCAGCAATTACATTTATCATTTTTTTGTGCAAAACAAAACCGCGTTGGATAAAATAAAAACACCACAAGAGTTGAAGGAGCAATACACCGAAAACAAATTTAGCTGGGCTGATCTTTTGCAGTTTGCTGCACGTGACAGCATTGCTTTGAACAATGTTTCGCCAACTGCCAAAGAACAAGTGTTGCAAAGGCTGCCAGCTTATTTAGCACGGCAAATGTTTAGAACTGAAGGCTATTTTGAGATGGTGAATCCGGCCGATGCGATGATAAAAAAAGCATTGGAAGTGTTGGGAAAATAAAAGGGCGGGAAGACGATTTTGAATTCATAGCTGCTCTTAAAATGGCAGCTATTTTTTATTAGAAGAATATGCACAAAAACAAAACGGAATGGGGCGTAAAAATGATTGGCTTTGGCGCTTGCTTGCCAAGTGAGCCAATCACAAATGAACAGTTGCAGGAACGCTTACAATTGCTCCAATTTAACGCAAAGCGACACGAAGAAATTACGGGCATCCATCAACGGCATTGGGCGGCTGAAAACCTTGCTACGAGCGACATTGCAGCCGAAGCCGGCAGGCAAGCGTTGCAAGATGCAGGCATCGAAGCTGCGCAACTAGATAGAATTGTTGTGGCAACGCAAACGGCTGATTACATCAATGCTGGTGCTTCGTGTTTGGTGCAACAAAAGTTAAGTGCAATATGTCCTGTGTTGGATGTAACGGCATCGTGCAGTGGCTTTTTATACGCCTTAGATTTAGGTATGCGCATGATTGCCACCGGAATGAAGTATGTGCTGGTGATTGGTGCTGATATGAAATCGAGGCAACTCAGAAAAAGTGATCCTGTTTTTTTGCCCCTGTTCAGCGATGGCGCGGGCGGGGTATTGCTTACCAATGGTGATGCTAATGAAGGCTTTTTAGACATCCAATTGTGGGCAGATGGTTCAGGGTTCCATCAATTGTATGTGCCTGCGGGCGGCAGTGCAATGCCTTCTTCACACAAAACGATTGATGATGATTTGCATGGTACGTTGCTAACAATAGAAGGTAAACAGTTTGCCGCCTGGGCTGCGCGAAAAATGGCAGACTTAACTTTGAATGTTTGTGAGCGAAACGGGCTTTCGGTTGAGGACATTGATGTGTTCATTCCTCATCAAGCCAATTTATTTATAATGAAAAAAGCAGCGGCTTTACTCAAACTTCCGCCAGATAAAATGGAAATATCTATTAACAGAGCGGGCAATTGCATTGCAGGAACGGTGCCTATAACATTGCGTCAGGCTTATGAAAGTGGTAAGTTGCAAGCTGGTAAGCATGTTGTTCTGGTTGCAGCCGGCGCAGGTTTAATGGGTGGTGCGGCATTGTATAAAGTGCCATAAAACAAAATGGGTTACTAACATCGAATATGAACCGAGATATATATTTTGCAAATTTTTATTTTTGATTCTTTTTGAAAAGAACGGATCATGTCTTCAATAGATTTAAAAGTATATGAACTATTTTAAAAACGTTTTAGCGAGGAAGAAGCTAATGTAGTAATAGAATATTCTGAATCGAAAGCAGAAGAAAAAATTAAACAGAAACAGGACATCTTTTTGACAAAAGATGATAAGGTTGTTTTAATAAAATGGATGGTAGGGTTTTGGATAGCACAAAGGGCGGCTACTGTTGGCTTGTATCTTCATAACTAAAATTCTATCCGCCCATATACAACAAACCTCCGCATCGAACTAAATGAGCGGAGGTTTGTTTTTGCACATATTTTATCTTTACTTAATCTCCCAAACCAATGCACTCGCACCTAAAATAGCAGCATCAGCTTCTTTCAATTCACTAAAAATAATCTTCACTTTGTTTTGGAAAATGGGCAATAAGTTTTCTTCCATTGCCTGTTTGGTGGGCTTCAAAATCAGGTCACCAGCTTTGCACAAACCACCAAATAAAATGATAGCAGAAGGAGAGGAGAACATTACAAAGTTGGCCAGTGCTTTACCCAAAACGTTGCCTGTACAATCGTAAATTTGTTTTGCCATTGTATCTCCCTGTATGGCACAATCATACACCACACGGCTGTCTATTTCATCCAAAGGATAATTGCGCAGCAATGTGTTTTCATCAGGGTGTTGTTGCAACATTTCTAAAGCCGTCATGCGCACGCCGGTTGCAGACGCATAGGTTTCCAATGAGCCTTTTGCACCGGTACCGGGATGATAACGTCCTTCAGGAATGATAATGGTATGTCCCAATTCACCTGCAAAACCATCATGACCGTACACCACTTGTCCGTTAATAACAATGCCGCTGCCAACGCCTGTGCCCAGCGTGATCATAATAAAATCTTTCATGCCTTTGGCTGCGCCATACATCATTTCACCAACTGCAGCAGCGTTAGCATCGTTGGTAAGCGCACAAGGCAGATCAAACTTTTTTGAAATTAGATCGGCAAATGGAATAATGCCTTTCCATATTAAGTTTGGCGCAAATTCAATAGTGCCTGAATAGTAGTTGCCGTTGGGTGCGCCAACTCCCATTCCTTTAATATACGTTTTACCTCCTACATGTTCAATGGCAGGTTCAACAGCAGCATACAGTTCATCCAGATAATTAGAAAGATCAGCATGTTTGCGGGAAGAGATAGCACCGCGATATTTGATTTCGCCGCGATGATCTACAATGCCAAACACTGTGTTGGTGCCACCTACATCTATGCCAATGGCTAATTGTTGTGTAACAGGAATCATGTTTACAATTGATGTTTGGTTTAAATAAGATTCGTGGTTTGTTTTTGCTCTTTTTTACTGAGGTTGAGGAAATCAATTCATTCGTTATCAGGCGATTCCCTCGCCGGCAATAGTGGTTTCTCCTATCACTGCAGCGGGCGGCACATCGTAATCAATGCCTTGCCTGCGCAATATGCCTTTTACAACAAAAGCAAAAACCGCAACATAGGCAAAACAGAAAACAGGTACCCAATACGATTGATGAATGCCAATGCCTGCTATATCGCTCTTCGATTGAAGATAATCGGCGAGCTTGCCCTGCAGCGGAGGAATGATGCTTCCACCCAATATCATCATAATTAAAAAAGCAGAACCCTGGCTTTCGTATTTGCCCAAACCTGCTACCGACAAAGCAAAAATGCAAGGCCACATAATAGAACAAACAAGACCACCGCTGAGGAAAGCATAGATAGCAGTTGTTCCGGTTGATGAAACTCCAACAATCATAGCAACGGCGCCCAACACAGCAAATATCAAAAGCATTCTTGCCGGGTTGTCTTTACTGGCATAAAAAGCTCCGATCTGAACCAGCACACAAATGATATAGGCATACAACGGTGTCATGTCGTTCTTTGCTAAAGTGTTCACGCCTATTACAATGCCGAATGCCACGAGCGGCACTACAGTCATTAATATTTTTTTGGTGCTGTTGGTAAAATTAAAAGCTGATATAGAGCCTACCCATCGTCCTATCATCATACTTCCCCAATACATTGAAATATAAGGTGCTACCTGCGAAGACTGGAAACTACCGAAAGCTTTTTGTCGTAACAATTCACTCATATTGCTTACGATGGTTACTTCAGTTCCAACATATAAAAACAACGCCAGCATGCCCAACACCAATTGTGGGTATTGCATGGCGCCCCATCCTGTTGGCTTTCGTTTGGCGCTTGAGTAAGAAAACAACAAACCGATAACCACTACTGCCAAAGCACCAAACAACCACTTCATGCGATAAGTTTCGAGCTTTAGCTTTAATTGACCTATTTCTGTTAATTGCGGTTGAATGCTACTGGTAAGTTCTGTAACTGATGTGCTATTTCCGTTGTTGCCAGCCTGTGCGGCATCAATTTGTTTTTGAACCGGGGCAACCTGTGCATTTAAGGTTTGTAATCGTTTCGCATCATCGCTTTTATAACTGCTGAATACCGGCGCAAACATGATGATAAGTAAGCCGGTAATGATGAGAAATGTATTCAAAGCCTTGTTGGCTTTTTCCGTTTTTTCAATCATGATACCTGCCGGTACTTTCTTTGAAAAATAAAACAAAGCAGCGGCTAATACAAACAATACGCCCACCGCGCTGTACAAAAGAATCACCTTATCAAGCGTTAAGGCAGCTATTTGTTCTTCGGTTAAAGCGGCTGTGGTTCCAAACAAGGCTAACGCAACTATAATAGGACCTATCATTGTGCCGAATGAATTGATGCCGCCACCAAGATTTACACGACTTGTTCCGGTGGACGGATCGCCTAAGGCAATGGCGAAAGGTTGTGCTGCTGTTTGTTGTAAAGAGAAGCCTAAAGCTACTATAAACAAACCTACTAACATGCCGGTAAATGTGTTTGCATTTACCGCAATAATCATTGCAATGGCGCCCAATGCAGAAAAGAGTAACCCATACACAATGCTTCTTTTGTAACCCCATTTTCCTACCAAATCTTTCCCTCCAAACGAACCATAGGCAAAAAAGCCAAGTGCGCCCAAATAATACGCACCATAAAAGGCAAAATCAATCAGCTGGCTTTGAAACTGGTCTAAGTTGAAATAGTGTTTGCAAAACGGTATAAATACGCTGTTACCTGCCGCAATAAAACCCCAGAAAAAAAACACGGTAACTAAAGTACTTAACGCTCCATAATTCGTAGGAATGCCTGTTGATTGAATTTTGTGAGCAGATGAGGAAGTCATGGTTACTCCGGCCATAGCAATTGTTTGTTGTTAGTGAAAGATAAAAGTAAAAGAATTTTTTGAGGCAGTGTTTTTCTTTTCTGATTTATTGAGTTTTCAATTCATAATCTGGCTGTGTTATCAAATGTGTGATGAACAAATGGTTTGATGCCCATTAAGATTTACGTGTTTGCAGAAAGGAAAATATGTACAAAAACAAACCCTGTCTCCATGCGAGCGGCGTGTTGATTGCATCAAAAACATATCACTCCTACGGAGCTTATGCTTTCCTTATCCCATCATCTTTTCCCTTTCCAAAAACTCAGCAATCATCTTGTATCCACTATCAAACCAAATTGCACATTCCGTCACTTATACATTTCTTCGCGCAAGGCTTTCACTCTTGCATCTGACATGTATTCATCATAAGTCATCAACCGGTCTATAATTCCAGTTGGTGTCAATTCAATAATGCGGTTGGCAACCGTTTGAATAAAGGTGTGATCCTGGCTGGTGATTAATACAATCCCCGGGAATGATTGGCAACCTTCATTAAAGCTTTGAATGCTTTCCAAATCCAAGTGGTTGGTGGGCTGATCGAGGATGATAACATTCGGATTTTGCAACATCATGCGGCTAATCATGCAACGCACTTTTTCGCCACCACTCAGCACGTTTGTTTTCTTCGATATATCATCGCCGCTAAACAACATCTTGCCGAGAAAGCCGCGCAAGAATGGCTCATCAGCATCAGTTACATGCGGCGGAACAAATTGCCTGAGCCAATCCATCAACGTCAAACCTTCTTTAAAAAATTCGCTGTTTTCCACCGGCAAATAAGCTTTGGTGATGGTAGTTCCCCATTCAAATTTGCCTCTTTCCGGTTGCAGATTGCCGGTAATAATATCGAAGAAATTACTAACTGCTAAAGAGTCTTTACTTAAAAAAGCAATCTTCTCGCCTTTGTTAATGCTGAATGTTACTTTATCAAATAGCTTTCTGCCATCGGCACTGCTGGCCAGATTTTCAACATTCAAAATTTGATTTCCTACTTCGCGCAACGGCTGAAAAATGATGCCCGGATATTTGCGGTTAGAAGGTTCAATGTCTTCGATGGTTAATTTTTCCAACGCTTTTTTACGTGAAGTAGCCTGTTTGCTTTTCGATGCATTCGCACTGAAACGGGCAATGAAATCAAGCAGGGCTGCACGTTTGTCTTCTGTCTTTTTGTTTTTGTCGCTTATTTGCCTTGCCATCAACTGGCTGCTTTCATACCAAAAGGTATAATTGCCGGTAAACACTTTTATTTTGCTCCTGTCCACATCGGCAACATTGGTGCAAACCTGGTCTAAAAAGTGGCGGTCGTGGCTTACTACCAACACAATGTTTTCGTAGTCGGCAAGAAAATTTTCCAGCCAGCCAACGGTTTCAATATCTAAGCCATTGGTCGGTTCATCAAGCAACAAAATATCGGGGTTTCCAAACAAGGCCTGCGCCAGCAAAACGCGCAATTTTAAAGAGGCCGGAATGTCTCTCATCAGGCTTTGGTGATATTGTTCACTTACGCCCAAATCGCTCAAAAACGTACCTGCATTGCTTTCTGCTTCATAGCCACCCATTTCACCAAACTCAGCTTCCATTTCGGAGGCACGCATATAATCATCTTCGGTTGCATCAGGGTTCGCATAAATGGCGTCTTTTTTATGCATAACGTCCCACATCTTTTTATGACCCATCAGCACCGTATTCAAAACCGTTTCGTTATCAAACGCAAACTGGTTTTGATTGAGCACTGCCATGCGTTCGCCGCCGCTAATTTCAACAGAGCCTTTGTTGGGTTCAATTTCGCCACTTAATATTTTTAAAAACGTTGATTTGCCTGCGCCGTTGGCACCAATCACACCATAACAATTTCCTTTTGTGAAATTGATGTTCACTTCATCAAACAACACGCGTTTGCCGTAGGCAAGGGTTATATTTTTAGCACTTAACATTCTTGTTCTTCTATTAAAATTTTAGGGCGCAAAGGTAGTTTGTACAGATAGAATAGCAAACGATTATTTGCTAATGACAGAAAGAGATAAACGTTGTAACAAAAGGTTTGTTTTTACGGCAAAAACAAACCTCAGTTTCACCATTTCAAAAGGTTGATAAGATACTTGTTTGATGATTGAACTTCATTATTGATAACCCGTTTTGTTGCTGTAATTTTCCGGCATTAACTGCTGACATGGAAAATTTATCTGTACCCAAACAACGCATCATTTCTATTGACATTCTTCGCGGAATTGTAATGCTGATTATGGCACTCGACCATGTGCGTGATTTCTTTCACATAACAGCTATGACTGCCGATCCTTTGGATTTGCAAACCACAACACCCGCTTTGTTTTTCACAAGATGGATCACTCATTTTTGTGCGCCCATATTTGTGTTTTTATCAGGCACTTCTGCCTATCTCGCTTCGCGAAAAAGAACTAAAAAGGAATCCGGTTTGTTTTTAATCAAGCGTGGCTTTTGGCTGGTACTTGTTGAAGTTATTGTAATGACCTTAGCCATAACATTCAATCCTTTTTATAATACCATTATCTTTCAGGTAATCTGGGCAATTGGCTGGAGCATGGTGTTGCTGGGTTTGTTTTCATTCATTAATTTCCAAATGATTGTTGTTATTGGTTTTTTGCTCGTTTTCGGGCATAATATTCTCGATTTTATGCCGGCTCCTAAATCGGGTTGGGAGCAAATTGTAAGCAGCCTTCTTTTTACATCGGCTGATAAATTTATGCCTATTAACCACACTCATTTTGTTTTGGATTTATATGCCATTCTGCCCTGGACAGGCATCATGTTTTTAGGCTATGCTTTTGGAATAGTTTATAACAATGGCGCAACCTCTTTATCAAGAAAAAAGATACTCAGGTTAGGCATCAGCGTTAGTTTGTTTTTTATCATAATTCGGTTTATCAATTCGTATGGCGATCCTTCTCCCTGGCTCAAACAAAGAAATGGTTTATATACATTGTTGTCATTTGTAAATGTTACAAAATATCCGCCGTCTCTCCTTTATACTTGCATGACATTAGGACCTGCTATGATATTATTAAGCGTGCTCGACAACGCGCAAAGCCGCGCCAGCCGTGTATTCCGCATGTATGGTGCGGTTCCGTTTTTTTATTACGTACTTCATTTTTATTTGATTCATCTGTTGCTGGTTATTGCTTTTTTTCTTTCTGGTTATGGTGAAAAGGACATTGTAAACCCGCAAGCTCCTTTTTTGTTTCGCCCACAAAACTTTGGTTTTCATTTGCCGGTTGTTTACCTCATCTGGTTGTTTGTAATTGTTGTTTTGTACAAGCCTTGCCAATGGTTCTACAGGTATCGAAGCACGCACCGGCAATGGTGGTTGAGTTATTTGTGAAGAAGAATGTCGAAATTTTTACTCAGGGTTTCCATCCTTCACTGTGAAAAAATGAAGTCAGGCGCGGATCATCAGCGGAAAGTGGAGGCAGCCAATTGCCCAATCGCTCGCGGTTCCACCAAAGATGTTGGGGATTGTTCTGTTTCGCAAAGCTGTAGCGATACAAAACAGCCCGAACATAGCGCGGCGGGCCATCCGGAAACGGATTGTTCCTAAATAAACTGACTGCACCCGCATTGTTATGAAGTAGCTGCGATACCAAATGCACCGTCCACGGATATTCGTCAGGCGTTGACATGGCAGCGAACCACATTTGCCAGTCCAATCGCAATTGATAAGGCGCAATTTGAGGCGGCTTCTTATCCAACAACACCGGCAAACCCTTGTACAGGTAAGGCTTCCAGTGTCCAGCATCCGTTGTATCGTTATCACTTGTTCCTTCAAATACCACGTTGAATCGTTCCTCACCAACAGTTCCAAATGCGCCATAGGTATTCACCAAATCCAAAGGATCGAAAGAAGTATTCATTACTTGTTGCGACGAAAGCAAATTCACAACTGGCTGAATGCTTAACACTGCAATTACCACGGCAACCACACGAGATGTAATGAGCATTGGCTTTGATTCTTCGGCTTGCGCTGCAGCTCTTTCTGCTTTGCGAACCAATGCATGGGGAAGAACTGCTTTCCAAAAACCATCATCCAAACAAGCCAAAGCAGGAACAATAGTGAGCCAGTTTAAAAAAGAAAGATTGCCACTCAGGATAATATTGAATTGAAACAATATCATTACCACACCTGCAATGTGGCGGGCAATGCGCGGATAAAAGGCAAACAGTGGTGCAATTAATTCAGCCAGAAAATTAAACCATACGCCTATCTTTAAAACTGTTCTTGGCAGGAAATGAAACCAACGGCTTAACGGTCCCGGAATAGGTTGCGTTTCAAAATGATAGTACAAGGCAGTTCCATTGCGCCAGATAGCATCTCCGCGCCATTTTATCAAACCTGAACCCAACATGATGCGAACGATTAACCAGCGAAACAAAAGAATGATGAGGTAAGGCGGCGCCTGTTTTGGAAAGGGACGCATGTCTAACAAAGGACAAAGAAAGATGGCAAGAAAGCCGGTTTCAGTCAACTGAATTTCCCAGCCATAGCCATACCAATCCTGCCCCACATGAACGATTGACATGTATAAAAACCAAAGCAAAAACAAACTGATCGCATTAGCATAACCCGCTACCACAAGAAGTGAAAGAAGAAACCCAACCCAGCATACAAACAGCAGTGCCGGTATCGGAATGCCAAAACCAAAACAGGGAAGGCAGGCGTATAAAAGCTGCACCTTTTGAGCCGAGTGCAGCACCCATATTTTTGATAAAATCGCCAACTGGAAGCAAGCCATTGGAACCGATTAAAGGAAGAATTTGATTGATGGCAACAAGGAAAGCGATTGCATAAATAGCACCCAATAAACGAAGAATCACAAAGCGCGTAAGCCAGTATGTAGGCGGGTTAGCTGATGCTTCAGAAACCTCATTCTCTTCGTTGTATGTTGCAGTTTGGGCTTCCATTGCACGAAGCTTGTTGGATGATAAACGAAACAACAACAAAACAAAAAATGTGCTGCAAATGATTTGATTCTGTCTTTTGTTTTTGCACAAAAAATAAAGTTGCAACGGCTATCTTGCAGTGTTGTTATCAATCATGTTTGTCTTATCAAAACCACCATCATGAAGTTTTGTTTTGTATCAATTTGCTTTTTTCTAATTCACCTCAATTTATGGGCAAAACCAAAAAGCGGTTCCTAGTAATTTATCCGGCAATCCCATTTTTCAGGGCTGGTATGCCGACCCCGAAGGAACGATTTATGGAAAGCAGTATTGGGTATTTCCAACGTATTCGGCACCGTATGAGCAGCAGTTTTTTATGGATGCTTTTTCATCGCCCGATTTAGTGCATTGGACAAAGCATCCACATGTTTTAGACACGGCTGCTGTAAAATGGGCAAAGCGTGCCATGTGGGCGCCTGCTGTGTTGGAAAAAGAAGGGAAATATTATTTGTTTTTTGGAGCGAATGATGTGCACAAAGGCGAAGTAGGCGGCATTGGTGTTGCTGTTGCCGACAAGCCCGAAGGTCCTTACAAAGACCTCCTGGGAAAGCCTTTGATTAACGACATAGTAAATGGTGCACAGCCGATTGATCAATTTGTTTTTAAAGATAAAGATGGCAGTTATTACATGTATTATGGCGGCTGGGGGCATTGTAATGTGGTAAAACTAAAACCGGATTTTACCGGCATCGAACCGTTGCCTGATGGCAGTTTGTACAAAGAAATTACTCCGAAGGGTTATGTGGAAGGACCGTATATGTTTTTGAAAAACAACAAATACTATTTTATGTGGAGCGAAGGCGGCTGGACCGGCCCCGATTACAAAGTGGCTTATGCAATGTCGGACTCTCCGTTCGGACCTTTTACAAGACTGACTACTGTGTTGCAACAAGACCCGAAAGTGGCTACGGGTGCAGGTCATCATTCGGTGATTCATGATGCCAAAAGTGATCAATGGTACATTATTTATCACCGCCGGCCTTTGGGTGAAACCGACGGCAACCACCGTGTTACCTGCATAGATGAAATGGACTTTGATAAAGACGGTTATATTTTGCCTGTAACCATTACCAAGGAAGGCGTTGCCGCAGCATTTTGTTGGCACTAAATGATGCAACTATGGTTGATGTTGTTTAATTAGGTTGGTAAGCATGGCTGCAGGCACTACACCGCTTTGCCGCCATTTGATTTCGCCCTTTTTAAACAGCATCAAGGTAGGCACTCCCTGGATGCGATATGCACCTGCCGCCTGCGGATTTTTATCAACGTCAATTTTAATAATAGTAACGGCATCGCCGAGCGAATCTTTTACTTGTTTTAAAATGGGCGCCATGGTTTTGCAGGGGCCGCACCACTCGGCAAAAAAATCAACCAGCACCGGCTTGTCTTGTTGTATCACTTGTTGAAAGTCGCTCATGATAATTTGTTTTTGATGATTTTGTTTTTGCACAAAAAATCGTGCTAATTGTTGAGGTAATGTTTCGTTGTTTGAAGATGAATACGGTTCTCGTCATTCCACCATTGCCCTCAACACGAACTCAAACTTTCATAGCCATAGCGAGGGCTTTGTGTGGAATCTGCTCTTACAAGTTTGAACCTGTTACTGTGCTGCAAGTTGATTTCATTCATTTCGACACCTTTACTAATCAATCATCAGATTCCGCACAAAGCCCTCGAGAAAGTGATCTATGAAAAGCACGTATTGAGGGCATTTGCGGAATGACGACATTGCTTCTTTACTCAAAAATATCTGTCCACACTTATTCCGAACGTCAGCAACAAATTGTCGCGTCTCGTTAGGTTGATGCGGTTGTAATTCAGGGCTGCCGTGAAGTTCAGCCATTTTCTTAATTGTATCGAAACATCATTACTAAAGTTTAAAATGTAATCGTTGATAGAAAGCATTGATGGCTGTACAAAGTCAGTTCCGTTAAGAGTAACAATCTTGTTGATGATAAACTTGTATCGCAATCGAAACGAATTGCGAAGCGTGCTGTATACATCATTGCCCTGTGCAGTGTGCAAATTGTTGGCTTCGTATAAAAAGCCATCACTGATGCCAATGTAAGTTTTAGGCGAATCAATGATGGAATAGCCCGCACCCGCACCTGCCTGCACTTTGTATTCAATTTGCAATGAATAACTCGTTTGATAATTGGCCAATGCCCAGTAATAAAGCTTAGAGCCTTTTTTATGAAAATCTAAATTGGCAAGAGCAATAAAATCGTTGTTGGTCAGCTGGCTGTTTTGTTGCCCGTACGTCCAGTTGGCAGAAGTGCTGAAAGCCGTTTTGGGATAACTGGTGTTAAACATAACACCATTGTTAAACAGATACGCTTTTGAAGTTTTAGTTTCATTCAGCGAGCCGGTTCCGAGATAACGAAACCGGTGATGTGTGCTATCGTTAAACTGCGCAAAACACTGTACAACAAGAAACAAAAAGAAGCAGGTGGTGATGGTTTTCAGCATAAACAGAATTTGGGCAAAAATAAACACTGAAAAAGGAAACGGAAAAGCGATGTACTTTTCGTGCTGAAATGATGCTTATGAAACAAAGGGATACACGCTTGTTATGGCTTTTGGTTTTGCTCAGAATTATCATTCCCTACTTCCTGCAAAACGGCATGTATGAGCCGCACAGAGATGAGTTTTTATATCTCGCCGAAGGCAACTCATCTTTCTTTTGGCTTTATGGAAGTGCCGCCGATGCTCAGCATTTTTGCATGGCTTACGCACTTGTTGGGCGATGGTATGTTTTGGATAAAATTATGGCCGTCCCTGTTTGGTGCCGCTGCTTTTTATGTGATGGGCAGACTCGTTCTTTCGCTAGGCGGAAGCCGCTTCGCTTTATGGCTCCTTTTTTTATCGTTTTTTTTTAAGCGGCTACCTGCGTGTGTTCTTTTTGTTTCAGCCCAATGCCCCTGAAATTTTCTTTTGGACGATGATTGTATTCTGCCTCATTCGCTATGTGCAAACACATCAAACTGGCATGGTTATACGGCTTTGGGATATGTGCAGGTTTGGGTATGTTAAGCAAATATTCAGTGCTGTTTTATGTTGTAAGCGTATTAGCCGGTCTGCTCATTATCATCACATCGGAAGATGTTTGTGAACAAACATTTCTGGATCGCTTGCGGGATTGCTTTGCTCATTTTTTTACCCAACTTTTTATGGCAATGGCAACATCATTTTCCGGTAGTGTATCACATGGCTGAATTACAACGAACACAATTGCAATATGTAAGTCCGGGCGAGTTTTTGGGCGATCAAATTCTTGATTTTTTTCCCTGCCTTTTCATTTGGTTGTGCGGCTTGTACAATGTTTTATTTTCAAAGAATGAAAAGCCATTTCGCTTTGTTGGATGGGCTTATTGTTTTGTTTTGCTTATTTTAATTGTTAGTCATGGAAAAGGATATTATGCACTTGGTTCGTATCCTGTTTTGTTTGCGTTCGGCTCTTATCATTTAGAGAAATTTACAGCTGTAAGAAGAAAGGCTTTGCGTTATGTGTTTGTTTTTGTTCCAATATTGTTAGGTATCATCATGATACCTGTTGCATTGCCCGTTTTTGCACCTGCTAAACTGGTTTCTTTTTACGAAAAATGGAACATTAAAAACACAGGTGCTTTGCGTTGGGAAGACCAACAAAATCATCCGCTGCCACAAGATTTTTCAGACATGCAAGGTTGGGAAGAAATGACTGCCAAAGTAGCCAAAGCGTATCACTCCTTAACACCGGAAGAACAACAAAACTCCATCATCTTTTGCAACAATTACGGCATGGCAGGAGCAGTTAATTTTTATGGTAAGAAATACAATTTACCCCAAGCGTATAGCGATAACGCAAGCTTTTTATACTGGCTGCCGTCAAACAAAAACTGGAATAATTTAATATTGGTTTGTGATGATCCGGATGAGTTGAAAAAAGATTATGTGAAAGATTTTCGCGAGGCTTATTTTTCTGATAGCGTTATCAATGTATATGCCCGCGAAAGAGGCGACAGAATAATGGTAGCCAAAGGTGCAAATGATGATTTCAAAGCTTTTTTTGCAGATAAAATAAAGAAGGACAAAAAGAAGATGAGGCTCGAGTAAAATGATTATCGTCATTGCGAGGAACGAAGCAATCTGTAGACTGGATAACGAGGCAGCCAGTGAGTTGTGAGTGAATAATGCTCACAGATTAAATGCTTATAAACAGATCTTATTTGTAAAGTACAGATTGCTTCGTGCCCTCCCTACCGGCAGGCAGGCTCGCAATGACGTAAAACCAAAAGCCCGCAAATGCAGTATTTGCGGGCTTTTTACAATGTAAAGACTAAATCGTTTATAAATCTCTTACCCAAATATTCCGAAAGCTTAAGGGTTCGCTTTTATCGCCATGCGCCTGCAATTTAATGGGAGATGCGCCATGCGCTTTGCGATACGCAGGCGTACCAATGTATTGTGTGGGTCCTTTTAATTCGAAATGGTTTTCCACCAGCACACCATTAAAAAACACGGTTACATAAGCCGGTGTTTTTAAGGAACTGTCGGCGTTAAAGCGAGGCGCCGTCCACACTACATCATAAGTTTGCCACACATCATCCGGCTTCGCAGGATTTGCCAGCGGAACGGCTTGTTTGTAAACAGAACCCGCTTGTCCGTTCACATAAGTTGAGTTGTTGTACGAATCCAAAATTTGCAATTCATAACCATCGTCACCAGGCCCGATAGATGCCAAAAACAAACCACTGTTGCCGCGTGCCTGTCCGCTGCCCGTCAGTGTTTTCGGCTCTTTCCATTCCATGTGCAACTGGTAATCCATAAACCTTCTTTTGGTTTGAATGTTACCCGTGGTTTTGTCAACGGTAAGTATGTTATCGGCAACTTTCCAGGTGGCGGGTTTGGTAGTGTCGTTGGCAAACACCCACTGACTCAAATCCTTGCCATCAAACAGCACAATAGCGTCAGAAGGTGCGTCAGCATTGGTTTTGCCAGGTGTTACCACTTTCGGAACCGGCTGATAAATTTCAGTTTCTTCGGGCTTGGTTTGCGCCTGTGCGAGTGAAGTAAAAAGGAGCGAAGCAGCAGCAATCAGGAGATGTTTTTGTTTCATAATTGTAAGATTAAACAAGGTTGTTTTTGATGTATTTAAAACTGGTTTCGATGGCTTGTGCCGGTGGTTCATCAGCAAAAGCTTCCTGCTCTACAAAGAATGTTTTGTAGCCGGCTTCGGCTTTGTGAGTAAAAATCTGCTTGAAGTCAATCGTGCCTTTTCCTACTTCGGTTGATTCACGGTTAGCAGCTTTCGACATATCTTTTACATGCCACATGGGGAAGCGACCCGGGTATTTTTTAAACCATGTTTCAGGCTTTTCACCCGCGTACACTACCCAGTACAAATCCATTTCAAAGTGCACTAAATTCTTCTGTGTGCCGTTCAGCAAC
The DNA here is from genome assembly GCA_963790435.1 of uncultured Chitinophagaceae bacterium. Taxonomy (GTDB): domain Bacteria; phylum Bacteroidota; class Bacteroidia; order Chitinophagales; family Chitinophagaceae; genus Ilyomonas. The sequence continues at coordinate 799,448 of CAWBOI010000001.1, read as the reverse complement.
ACTTCGTAGCCGCAGGTGCCATCGTGTTTTTCAAACTCAAAATTGTGGTTGTGATAGGCGAATTTCAATCCGGCTTTGTTGCATTCTTCACCGGCTTTGTTGAACCTGTCAACCAGCATTTTAAAAGTATCTATGCTTCGCTTGTCTTCGGCAAACCACGGTTGCGTTAAGTAGTCATGCCCCAATGTTTTGGCGTCTTCAATGGCGTATTTCAACTCATCTTCATTCTTGTTAAACAGGAACTCGTTAATGGCAACATGCGCACTGGTGCTGCGAAGGTTGTGCTTATTCAACATCGCTTTTACTTCTTTTACGGTATGGCCAAAATAAATGCGCTTGTTATAGCCGAACAATTCAACATTGTTGTAACCCACGTCAGCTATGTGTTTCAGCGTGCTATCTAAATCTTTAGCAGCATCTTCTTTAACCGTCCAAAGCTGCAAACCAATTAAGGTGTTGGCATCGGCTGAAAACAGATTTTTAGGCGAAACCAAAAATAAGGCAGAGGCTGCGCTGGTTTGTTTGAGAAATGTTCTTCGGGAAGTGTTCATAGTTTATTATTTCAAATGGTAAAGCAAATCTATGGTTAATTGGTAATTGTTAATGATGAATTGTGAGTGGCGAGTAGTGGGGTATAAATTTTCTTACTCACTATTCAGTTCTCACTACTCGCTTTCTGTCATTTTTAAAAATTCATCTTCATTAATGATCCGGATGGTGTTTATTTTTTTAGCTTTTTCCAGCTTGCTTCCGGCATCTTCGCCCACCACCAGGTAATTGAGCTTACTGCTGATGCCACTCAATAATTTTCCACCCTGCTGTTCTATCATTTCTTCTGCTTTGCTGCGTGTTATTTTAGACAGACTGCCAGTAAATAAAAAAGTTTGGTTTTGCAGGATATTTTTTTTGCCCGCAGATGATTTCTTTTCGTTGTTTACCTGTAAGCCCAACGCTTCCAACTCATGCAGCATGGCAATGTTTTGCGGGTTGGAAAAAAAGTGTTGTATGCTTTTGGAAACCTTGCTGCCAATGTCTTCCAGTTCCAGCAAGCCTTCTTCACTCATGGTTGTAAAATCAAAAATGGTATTCACTTCATTGGCTAATGTTTTGGCTGTGGTTTCACCAACGTACCTGATTCCCAAGCCATAAATCAAGCGATGCAAAGGCTGTTGTTTTGAAGCTTCAATAGATTGCTGCAGGTTCTCCACCGACTTCTTTCCAAAGCCTTCTAATTCGCTTATTTTTTGAAAGTCTAATTTATAAATAGATGGCACATCGGGCAGCCAACCGATTTTGTTAAACTTATGTACATTGGCTTCTCCAAAATGCTTAATGTCCATCGCATCTTTGCTTACAAAATGAATGATGCGTTCTAATGTCTGTGCAGGGCATTCAATGTTGGGGCAACGCCAAACGGCTTCGCCTTCTTCTTTAAACAATTGGCTCTTGCATGCAGGACAGTGTGTTGGATAAACAATCGTTTCTTCGCCTCCGGTTCGCAATTCGGATAAGGATTTTACAATTTGCGGTATCACATCACCGGCTCTTTCTACCAGTACCGCATCGCCAATTTTCAAATCTTTTTCTTTTATATACTCTTCGTTGTGAACAGAAATACGGGCTACCGTTACGCCGCCAATGTGCACCGGGTCAATCTTGGCAACAGGTGTAACTGCGCCGGTTCTTCCCACATTAAATTCAATTTCTTTTAGTTTGCTGGTGGCTTGTCGGGCCTTAAATTTAAACGCAATTGCCCATCGCGGATGATGCGATGTCATGCCTAATTTGTCCTGCAATTTGAGGTCGTTTACTTTTATCACCATGCCATCAATTTCATACGGCATCTTATCTCTGCCCGCTTCAAATTCATGGCAATAATTTATCACTTCATCAATGCCTTTCAACACTCTTTTTTCTTTTGCCGGGCTTCTGAAACCCAGGTTCCATAAGAGCTCCAGTGATCCTGAGTGTGTGGTGAATGGTGCAACATGATGTATGTTTTCTTTTGAATGATTTTCTTCATCCGACACTTTAATACCTTCCGTTGTTGTGTAATCGCTGATGTGATAAAGGAACGCTTCCAATCCTCGCTTGCCCACCTCTGCCGGGTCAATCATGCGCAACGAACCACTGGCAGCATTGCGCGGATTGGCAAGCAAAGGCAAGCCAGCTTCCATGCGCCCATCATTAAACTTTTTAAACCTTTCTCTTGTAATAATCACTTCACCCCGGATTTCAATTTCATCAATTCCATATTTTGAAAACGAAGCTGACAAAGGAATGGAACGGATTTGTTTGATATTGGTAGTGATGTCTTCGCCCTCTACACCATCGCCGCGCGTAACGCCACGAAGCAAATGATCGTTTTTATAAACCAATGAAATGCTGGCTCCATCAAATTTTGGTTCTGCACAGTATTCAATCAAATCCAAACCGGAAGCTTCTCTTGCTTTTCTGTCCCAATCTCTCAAATCTTCAGCATCATAGGAGTTTTCGAGCGATAACATAGGCACAAGATGCTGCACTGTTGGAAACGATTTGGTTAAGCCTTTGCCCACCCGTTGCGATGGTGAATCGGGCGTTACCAATGCCGGATCGGCGGTTTCTATTTCAATTAATTTTTTATACAACGTATCGTATTCGTAATCTGAAATCAGAGGATTGTCTTCTACATAATAACGATATTCATGAAAGCGCAAAACGCTTCTCAATTGGGGTAAATCATTTGCACCAATCGTTTGTAAATCCTGTAAAAGTTCACTCGTTTGTTTTTGTGCCTTTTTTGTTTCCTCTGCTGAATACATACCTGAAATTGTTGGAGGTAAAAATAAGGTTTGGGATTTATGATTTGTGATTTTAGAATGAAGTTATTCGTCATTCGGCCCCACAGTGCTGTAGGGCGGAATGACGGCATCACGCTACTCTCCACTCTTCCCTTTGTATCAAAGCCAAACGGTTTTTGTCCGGTACGAACAGTTTTTATCTCTTATTGTTTTTGCCCAAAAACATTGTAGCAGCTGTTTTCAGCCAATCATTCAAACGTTTTGTCCGTTCATCATTCCTTATTGCCGCTCGTCTGATAACCAAAGAGAAGCTGGCAGGTTCCGGCACAATCCTGCGACTACTCATCGCATCACTTTTAAAAACATTTTTTATGAAAAAGCTAATCATAATTTTACCGGTACTGTTCATCGTAACCTTAGTATTTCCTAACAATTTGTCTTTCTTCAAAAGCACACAAAAAGTTACTAAAGAAATTAACCTTTCAATTTTTACAGAGAACAATTACACTCTGCCTGCTTACAACAATCAAGAGGTGACTATCCAAGTAACCGTTAGCAAAGTGAAGAACAACCAACAGGTTATTCTCTCTAAGCAAGTATTTACTCCTCTGCAACTGAAGCAGTTTCCAACGGCTGCCAACGCCATCAACACAAAGATGAATGTGAATAATGTAATGAACCGCAACGAAACGTTGATAGTAACCTACCGTGTATCCTACAACTCAAACGGCAGTGTGATTGTACTTGAAAACAGCGAGATACTGAACAAAGAAATGGGCATGGATAACATTAGCATTAAAATATAAACCTTTTCAAATGAATGCTGTGTACCCTTTAAATCAACTCGTATCCTTTTTGCAATTGTGCTGTTTTTAACAGCACAATTTTTATTTATACAATACTTGAGTTTGTAACTTGCACGCGGTTTCAGTATTCTTATGTTCTGCGCAGTAAAAACATATTTCACTTATTTTATTGTTGCCCTGGTAATGCTGCAGGTACTTAATCTTGGCTTGTATGCGCAGGATTTTGAAAACATTGCAAAAGATAAAGACGGCAACGAACCCAATATCATCAACTCGGTTACGGAATACATTGCCGAAGTAGTGATGCACAAAGAAAACGCCTTCCCTGAAAAAAAAGAATCGCCCAACCAAAGCAACAGCCACGATAACCTTATCAAGTTTCAGCCTTTTAAAATTGCCATCAACAATTGTTTTGATAAGCTAAACCTTTTGGCTAAAGCTGAAAACAAATACAATTCGTTTGTGCTTTCTATTTATACCAATTTCAGTCCTGATATCGTAGCTCCGCCGCCTAAGTGGTTTGTATAACTCTTTCTTTTTATTGTTAGTTAAGTGGTTGAATGTTGCATCGCGCTCATGTTTTGTGCGCAATGCCAGCCAGCTACAGCAGTTGTTCTTTCAGGATAGAGCTGCATTATTTTTTACTTCATAATTATTGATACTGATGAACCTTTTTATGAGACATTGGTGGTTCTGCAAACTGCTGATGTTACTGTTTTGTTTTTGCACCTTTTTTTCAGCATCCTCACAAATTACCGACACGCTTTCGTTGACATTGCCGAAGGCAGAACAAATGTTTATTGACAGCAATTTAAATTTGCTGGCATCGCGTTACAATATAGATGCGACAAGAGCTGCAGAGCTACAGGCGCGTTTATGGTCGAATCCAAGTTTCAGTATTGGTCATGCTTTGTATTCAGGTACATTGCATCAGTTTTTCCCGATAGGAAAGAACGATGAAACCTACGCGAGTGTTTCGCAACTGATATTGCTGGCCCGCAAGCGCAACAAGCAAATTAAACTGGCAGAAGCCAATACAACACTTACCGAATACCAGTTTTTTGATTTGCTGCGAACCTTGCAATATGAGCTGCACAGCAATTTTTACAACATTTATTATTTAAGGCAATCAGCCAAAGTGTATAGTGCAGAAATTGATGCCCTGCAACAAATTGTAAAAGCTTACCAGCAACAGGAAGGAAAGAATTATATCGCACAAAGTGAGGTGATTCGTATCCGCGCTCAATTGTACAGTTTCACAAGCGAGTATAGCCAACTCATCAATCAAATCACCGATTTCGAAAGCAATCTGCGTTTGCTGGTTCGGATGAAGCCAACTACGTTCATCAATCCTGTGGCGGATACAAGCGGGCTTGAACGGCTCGATCCATCACGTTTTCCTTTGGCTACGTTGTTAGATTCGGCTTATCACAACCGAACCGATTTGGCTATCGCAAGGCAAAACACCAGCATCAATCAACTCAATTACACCTATCAAAAAGCGTTGGGAGTTCCCGATTTGTCTGTGTCGGTTGGTTATGATGAACAAGGAAGCTTTTTAAACAATCTTGTGTCAGGCGGGTTGGGCATTGACATTCCTATTTTCAACCGCAATCAAGGCAATATCAGGCAGGCAAAAATTATGATACAAAACACGCAGGCTCTGCAAAAAAATGTGGAAGAAACGGTGGCTGAAAATGTATCGAATGCATTACAAAAAGCCTATGTGCAGGATAAGATGTACAAGAGCATTGATAAGTCGTTCATGGGTAGCTTTTCAAACCTGCTGAGCCAGGTTGTTTTCAACTATCAGCGGCGAAACATCAGCTTGTTGGAGTTTCTTGATTTTTATGATTCTTTCAAACAAAATACCCTTCAGATGAACACCGTGCAATACAACCGGGTGCAGGCATTTGAAGACATTAATTTCTATACTGCAACCAACTTTTATTAAGGCTTTTAAAATTTTATTGTATGAACAAACAAATAAAATCATCACTATACACAACGTTTGTTTTTGCCCTTTTTTTCGTTTCCATTTTTATTTTTTCCTGTGGAAAAAAACAACAAGCCACTGAAGAAAGACAACCTTATATAATGCCCGATTCATTATTTAAAACTCTGGTGATTGATACGGTAAAACAATGCCAGTTGGTAAACGCCATAACGCTTACGGGCCAGGTTGATTTTAACCAGGATAATGTAGTGAACATCTATCCGTTGATAAGCGGAAACTTACAGGGAATTACGGCTGCGCTGGGCGATTATGTACAAAAAGGTCAAACGCTTGGCACCATAAGAAGTACAGAAGTAGCGGGTTATAGCAACGATTTAATTAATGCAGAAACCAATCTTACGGTAGCTGAAAAAAATCTGGCAAAAACAAAAGACATGTATCATGGCGGACTGGCTTCCATGCCCGATTCTCTCGCGGCCGAAGCGGCTTATCAGCAAGCCAAAAGCGAGTTGAGCCGTATAAGAGAAGTGCTTAACATCAGTGGCGCCAACAATAATGGTTCAGGCGTAGTTAAAGCACCCATCAGCGGATTCATTGTACAAAAAAATGTAACTAACAATACCTCTATCCGCACCGACAATGGCAGCAGTTTGTTTACCATCTCCGACCTGCATAATGTGTGGGTTTGGGCAAATGTGTATGAGTCGAATATCAACAACATTCATCTTGGAGATGGGGTTGATATTACTACGGTTTCTTATCCAGGGCGTGTATTCAGGGGCAAAGTAGATAAAATGATGAACATGCTTGATTCGGGAAGCAAAGTAATGAAAGTGCGTATTGTGCTCGACAATCCTGATTATGCTTTAAAGCCCCAAATGTTTGTAACTGTTACGGCTACCAATCAGGAAAACAAACAAGCTTTGTGCATCTCTTCACATGCGCTTATCTACGATAACAGCCAGTATTATGTGTTGGTGTACAAAAGCCGGAAAGATATCACCATTACACCGGTTGACATCATTAACACCATTGGCGACAGAACGTATATCCAGTCGGGCGTTCAGCCCGGGCAGCAACTTGTGGCTTCGCAGGCGCTGTTGATTTATGGCGATCTGAATGATTAAATCTTCTTTTATTTTAAAACATTTCTGTTATGATTAAAACGTTGAAAAAGGTAATTGCTTTTTCACTGAAAAATAAATACTTCATCCTTTTTGCGGCTCTCTTGCTGATTATCGCCGGTATCATCACGTTTGAAAATATGCCCATCGAGGCTTTCCCCGATGTTACCAATACTGAAATCAGCATCATTACACAATGGCCCGGAAGAAGCGCAGAAGAGGTTGAAAAATTTGTAACGATACCGTTGGAAATTGCCATGAACCCGGTGCAAAAGAAAATCAGTCTTCGTTCAACCAGCATTTTTGGACTGTCTTATATCAAGCTCATTTTTGACGATGACGTGATGGATGCGCAGGCGCGCCAACAAGTGATGAACCTCTTGCCCAATGCTACCTTGCCCAACAATGTGCAGCCTTCGGTACAACCACCAACCGGGCCTACCGGTGAAATTTATCGTTATACTTTAGAAAGCAAAATAAGGGATGTACGGGAACTAAAAACGATGCAGGATTGGGTGGTTGACCGGCAACTGCGTTCAGTGCCCGGTGTGGGCGACATCACAGCTTTTGGTGGCAAAACCAAAGCCTATGAAATTGGAGTTGATCCGGCAAAACTGGCATCTATCGGGCTTACACCGCTGGATATTTTTACTGCCGTTCAAAAGACCAACATCAACATCGGTGGCGATATGATCATTCAAAATAACCAGGCGTTTGTAGTGCGTGGCATTGGTTTGCTGAACGATATTGAAGAGATAAAAAACATCGTAATTGAAAACAACAACGGCGTGCCCTTGCTGGTGAAAGATGTGGCATCGGTGCAAATCTCCAACATCCCGCGTTTGGGCTGGGTAGCGCGTTCCAACGGGCTGACCGACAGCACAAACAGCAAAAGAAAAATTACAGATGAGCCCGATGTTGTTGAGGCGATTATTGTTATGCGCAAAGGCGAAAACCCGACGCAGGTAATTGAGGCATTAAAGAAAAAAATTGACAAGCTCAACAACAGTGTGTTGCCTGCCGATACGCGCATCGTACCTTACTACGACCGTACCGATTTGATTGATTATGCCACACATACCGTACTTCACAATTTGATAGAAGGCATCTTGCTGGTAACGCTTTTGGTTTCGCTGTTTATGTTCAACTGGCGCACTACATTAATTGTTTCTATCATCATACCACTGGCTTTGTTGTTTGCTTTTATTTGCCTGCATTTGATGGGCATGAGTGCCAATTTATTGTCGCTTGGTGCAGTTGATTTTGGTATTATCATAGATGGTGCGGTGGTGATGGTGGAAGGCATGTTTGTAGTACTCGACCACAAAGCTGCCGAGGTTGGCATGGAGCGTTTTAATAAGCTTAGCAAATTAGGACTGATAAAACAAAACGGCGCGCAATTGGGCAAAGCCATCTTTTTTGCGAAGCTTATTATCATCACTGGCTTGCTGCCCATTTTTGCGTTTCAAAAAGTAGAAGGCAAACTGTTTTCGCCACTGGCTTATACGTTGGGTTTTGCCTTGTTGGGTGCATTGATTACAACACTTACTCTCGTTCCCGTTCTCATTAGCCTTTTGTTGAGAAAGAATGTGCACGAAAAGCGCAATCCCATTCTTCATTTTCTTACCAGGATTATGTTGGGTGGCTTCGTAGCTGCGTTTAAACGAAAAGAAGTAGTGGTGATAACATCGTTTATTTTGATGGCAATAGGTTTGTTTTCGTTCAAGTTTTTAGGCTCTGAATTTTTGCCTGAACTAGACGAAGGTTCTATCTGGCTTCGTGTGCAAATGCCTTACAGCATTTCACTCGATAAATCGGTGCAGGTATCAACGCAGGTTCGAAAAATATTGATGGAATTTCCGCAGGTAAAATATGCCGTTTCGCAAACGGGTAGGCCTGATGACGGAACCGATGTGGCGGGCTTTTACAACAACGAATTTTCAGTGATGCTCTATCCTGAAAATACGTGGAAACCTCACATTACAAAGGATGAACTGATAGATTCAATGAGTCAAAAATTATCCGTCATTCCCGGCGCTTCGCTTAATTTTTCGCAACCCATCAGCGATAACGTAGAAGAAGCTGTTTCGGGTGTGAAAGGCTCTATCTGCGTAAAAATTTATGGTGATTCATTAAATTACACCGAAGAAAAGATTGGTGAAGTTTATAACATTTTAAAAGGCGTGAATGGCATTTCAGATTTGGGTGTGATTCACAGCATTGGGCAGCCCGAGCTGGATGTCAATCTCGATCAGCAAAAAATGGCTTTATACGGTGTTGCAACAGAAGATGCCAATGCAGTGGTAGCAATGGCAATCGGAGGATTAACGGCATCTACGTTGTATGAAGGCATCAAAACGTTCGACATCCGCATTCGCCTGCCGGAAGAATTTAGAAGAACGCCGGATGACATTGGTAATCTTTTGGTGCCAACGGAACGTGGCTCGAAAGTGCCGATTAAAGAGATTGCAAACGTCTCTCAAAAAACGGGTCCTTGTTTGATTTTCAGAGATGATAATGAACGATATGCAGCTTTGAAGTTTTCAATACGCGGAAGAGATATGGGCAGTACCATTGCCGAAGCGCAACAGAAAGTAGATAATAAAATAAAACTAAAACGGGGCTACGAAATGGCATGGCAAGGCGATTTTGAAAATCAGCAACGTGCCGAAAAGCGGTTGACGCAGGTAGTGCCCATTTCGTTACTACTTATCTTCCTGTTGTTGTTCACCATGTTTGGAAATTTAAAAGATGCCGGACTTGTGTTTTTAAACGTGCCGTTTGCCATTGTGGGTGGTATTCTCGCATTGTTCATAACAGGTACCAATTTCAGCATTTCTGCTGGCATTGGTTTCATTGCCTTGTTTGGTATTTGTATACAAGATGGCGTGTTGTTAATTACAGTTTTTAAACACAATTTAGAAAGTGTGAAAGGTCAGCCAGGCTCGCTTTATACGGCTATTAAACTGGGCGTGAATTCAAGAATACGACCTGTGATGATGACGGCTTTAATGGCGGCAATTGGTCTGTTTCCGGCAGCTGTTTCGCATGGCATTGGTTCGGAAAGTTCAAGACCGTTGGCAAGGGTTGTTATCGGTGGTATTTTATGCGCGATGATGTTTTCGTTGTGGGTGTTTCCGTTAATCTTTGGATGGGCGTATCGAAAAGTAGATTCACAGCCTTATGAATACAAAGGAAGCGATGCAGCAAAGTAAAGGATGAGATAAAACCGCGTTTAAAAATGGGCAAAAACAAACTTTGTTTTTGCCCATTTTTATAATGTTAAGAAAAGTGCATGAAATAATGAAACACATAGAATGATAGGAACATAAGAATAAACACATAGGCAATCTATGTGAAACCTATGTTCCTATCATTCTATGTGTTTATTTTTATTCAAAAACTGTTCGTACTTAAACAAAAACATAGGAAGGCTGATGCCTGATAGGAAAGTTACATGAATTGGCGATGAAGCAATAATGATTGGCTTTCTGTTGTAACTGTTGCAATAAGCTTTCATCAGCCGAACCGGCAATGGTGATTTGTGGTTGCAAAATTACTTCTGTAAAATGCCCGCTGCCATCGGCGTCGGTTTGCATGGTTCCGGTGGCTTTATCAACATAAGCCGTAACCACAACGCTGTTCACTGCGCACAGATGCAAATACCAAAGCATGTGGCATGATGATAAGGCTGCCACCAGCAACTCTTCGGGATTGTAACGCGTTTGATTGCCCAGGTACGAAACCTCTGAAGTTCCTGGTATTACTGGCTTTCCGCTTACTTCAATAGTATGGTCGCGCTCGTAAGTCTTGTAGCTTTTTGTTCCTTCTCCAAGGTTGCCGGTCCAGGTTATAGTAAGATGATAGTGATGATTTTTCATGCAAAAACAAACTATGAATTGTTATTGAATAACGCCTTATTAATGAACATCCATCACAGGCATTTGTTTTCGCCACAATTTAAGCAAAACAAAAAACCCCGACGTATAGTATATTTTCATCGGGGTTTTTTGTTTTGCTGTTTCAAGTTATCGTTTAATAAACTTCACGTTTTGAACATTGTTGTTTTCGATCACTTTCAAAATGTACATTCCTTTGCTTAACGAAGCAGCCGGAATGGTGATTGTGTTCATGCCTTCGCTTACCCGGGCGCTTTGCGTGGTGAGTGTTTTTCCACTCATATCACTTACCTGCAAAGTGATGATGGCACCGTGCACACTTTGCAACAAAATGCGAATGTTGTTGTATACCGGATTTGGACTGATAACCAATGTCCCGTTTACCAGCATTGTTACCGAAGCAATGTTGGAATAAGTTACAGAGCCATCTTTGCTTACTTCTTTCAAGCGATAATATGACGTGCCTTGCAATGGCTGTAAGTCAACAGTAGCATAGCTTTCAACGTTTGTACTGCCATTGCCTTTCGATGCTACGGTTTGCAGGTCGCTAAAGCTTCTTGCATCGTTACTTCTTTCAACAACAAAATGGTCTTCATTGGTTTCATTGGTTGTTTTCCAGGCAATGTTTACACTCTTGTTTTGAAGTGTTGCATTGAACGAAAGCAGTTGAACAGGAAGTATAGATTGGCAAATACTGATTTCAAAAAATTCGGAGGACGAATGAATTGCAAAAGCTGTTGTATTGGCAGATGCGAGGTTTAATGCCGTAGCATTGGATGAAACAGATGAGGTTGTAACGCCACCATCATTCAGTGTAAAAGAAGGGGTGCCGGCTGCATCGCCGCAAATGTTGCTGTTGTTATCAAACTTGTATATAAAACCTCTTGTAAAATAAGAGCCGGTTCTTCCATAACCTGTACCCGACGCTGCAAAGCCGCCATCTGCGGTTGAGATGATACCATCGAATTGAGGTCCGGCGGTAGAATGATCGAGGTTGGTTTCATTTAATGTTTTTGTCCACACCGTACTGCCGCCCGAGTTTAGTTTTGTGAGAAAAGCATAGGTGGTATCCAGCGATAAATCTAAGTTGCCGCTTTTTGCAAAATAAGATCCGCCGGCTACATAACCGCCATCTGCGGTGGCTGCCAATGCGTAGGTTTGATTGCTGTTGTATTGGCCGGCTTGTACAAAAGTTTGGCTCCACAAAGCGTTGCCATTGGCGTCCAATTTTCCAATCAACAATTGCTTGTTGTTTACATCACCTGCAAAAGCAAGGCTGCCGTCTGAAGATTGCACAAGTGCCGCCGGGTTAAATTCTCCGGCAGGCGAAGCAATTTGTTTTGTCCACGAAACGGTTGTACCATCAGATGATATTTTTAGAATGGTTGCACCCGGTTGGCTATCAGATGTGGATGCCAGTAAAACATAATTACCATCGTTGGTAGGCGTGATTCCTACAATTTCATTTTGGTCAAAACCCAAATAAGTTTTTATCCAAGCAGTATTGCCATTGTTATCTGTTTTTTGCACGTATCCGTCTTCATAGTCATTGCCATCGCTTGTTTCCATTACCTGACCCACTAATAAAAATCCGCCATCTGAAGCCTGCACAATTTGGTTTGCCGACTGGCAGGCATAACCACCGGGAAATGAATATTCGTTTTGCCATTGCAGGTTTAAGTTTGCGTCAAGTTTAAGTATAAAGGCTGAAGTGTCAAACCCTGCAACAGCAACGCCTCCATCGCTTGTGGTGATAACAGAGTTGATGGAAAGATTGTAAGCCGAAGCGGCCAAAATTCCAGCATTTGATAACAAACTTCTTTGCATAAGCAGATTGCCTCGTGCATCAAATTTTGCCACGATGACTTCAGGTATGGTAAAAATATTATTGGTTCCTGCGCCCACATAACTGCCATCGCTCAACTGTGCCAGTTTATTGATTTGAATGTAATTGCCCGAAGAATCAATAGCAGTTCGGAAAGTGGTTTGAGAAAATGAAGCATAAGATAAGAGAAGAAAAATACATGTAAAGATATTTTTCATAATTGATGGTTTTTGGCACAAGATAGATGAAAAAATGCCAATATAAACATCCGTTTGTTTATCTTATAAAATGATAGACAATGAATTGATACATGTTTCTTCCTGTAAAGAAAAGTTGTAAGCAGTACATAACCAACTGGTATTGCAGGATTGAGTACAAAACCAAAAGCCTTATTAAACAAAAACGGTAAGGCTTTTGGTTTTACAGTAATTTTTTATTGCTTTATAAACTTCACGGATTGTACTGCATTGTTTTGAATTACTTTCAATACATACATTCCTTTACTTAAAGAGGCTGATGAAATTTGAACAGTATTCGTTCCTACAACGATTTGATTCTTTTGTTTTGCCACAATTTTTCCGGTTATATCACTCACTATAAACGTAGCTTTTCCGCTTAGTGTGCTTTGCAACAAAACATGAACATTATCATGCACCGGGTTTGGACTGATAACCAGCGTTCCATTAGCAAGCATCGTTACAGAAACAACATTTGAGTAAGTAATCTTTCCTTCTTTATCCACTTCTTTCAAGCGATAATATGACGTGCCTTGTAATGGCTGTAAGTCAACAGTAGCGTAGCTTTCAACGTTTGTGCTGCCATTGCCTTTTGCTGTTACCGTTTGCAAATCGCTAAAAGTTCTTGCATCAGTGCTTCTCTCAACAACAAAATGATCTGTATTGATTTCATTCGTTGTTTTCCAGGCAACGTTTACAGCTTTGTTTTGCAGTGTTGCATTTAAAGAAAGCAGTTGCACCGAAAGTATCTCGCTGCATGGATGAGTGCAACTAAAAGCAGTTGCTGTTTGAGTAAGAGATAATGTATCTATATGTAAAGAGTCTATATGTGAAGGTTGAAAACTGTCGCCGCCTCCCTGGTACAATGCAAAGTCTGCAATTGGATTGGTAGTATCTGAACCGAGAGGACTGCATGTAGTAAACGCACTATCAAACTTACAAACAATGAGGTCGCTGATTGAAAGATTAGAATTTCCAATATCACCTGCGACAGCAAAGCCGCTGTCTGACGTAGGTATTATATTGAAGAAAGCCGATGTTACACTATCACGGTATGCGAACGTTTTATTCCATTGCCAGCTTCCATCTTTTTTCAATTTAAACAGATAACTTATTGTTGTGTCGTTCCCATTTGATAATGAGTTTCTATAACTGCCTGCAAATACATAAGCGCTTCATCTTTTGATTCCAACCACCTTCCAACGGGGAATTTGTATAAGGGAGGTTAACACTCTTACTCCAAACAAGATTCCCCAAAACATTTACTTTACATATAACCGATTGAGGATAGTTACCTGAAGCTGTAAAAATAAAACCCGAATCTGAAGTTGGGTAAAGAGCCTGTAAAGGCAGGTCACCACCTAATACAGGAGCGAATCCTTCTTGCCATATAGGAGTAGAGCTACCATTCGTAGGAGATGTTGTTTTTACGATGTAGTAGCGAACATTTTGATTTCCCCCAGCAGGATTAGTGTAGGAAGTAATGCATAACAATAAAAGACTACCATCCTTTGTCATAACCATATCTAGAACTGCAGTAGTAAATACGTATCCTCCATAGTCTTGAATCTCCTGAGGTGTAGGTTTCAAGATCTGAAGTGAATTTGCCACATAACGACCGTCATTCCTTATTTTAAAAAAATAACCATTTCCGATGACTGCATTTGTTCCACCAGCTATTAAAAAGCCACTATCCTGTGTTTGCAATATTTTGTTAGGTGCTTGAAGTGAAATACCATTTGCAACTGAAGGAGGGTAATAGGATAATGCAACCGTTTGATTCAGAGAAGAATCATATTTTGCAAAAAATGGCGGAGAAGGGAAACTAACATTACCGATTCCACCCGTTATGGCAAAACCACCATCGGATGTAGCCGTGATTGAAGTTATTCCTGTATTAAATGCATTTATTCCCGATTCAATTTGCTTTTGAGCTACAATAGTACCCTTGGAATCCAACTTTATTATATAATAACCTATATCAAAAGAACCATTGTAACCTAATAGCACATAACTGCCTCCTTTTAACTGTATTATTTTTTGCACATGTTCCGTGTGATTTGGGTTGGAAATGGCAGATTCAAAAGTGCTTTGTGCAGAAGCAATTAAAGCAATAAAACAACAGGTAAGTGTAAATAATGTTTTCATTCAGAATTGATTTTAAAAGTGAAGAATGTTTGGTTGATTGAACTTATTAGTTATGGTATAGCAAGCAGCTAATTTAGCGTCAAAGAGTATAAGAAAATATCAATTATGTGATTTCATGGGAACTTCTTAAACACCGTATAACGCAACAGCATCTCAACAATGAGCAATGATAAAGCCGCCAGCAACCAGGGCATGTATTCATCGGTATAGCGGTTGTAAGTGGTTACTTGTACTTTGGATTTTTCAAGTGTGTTGATGCTTGCATAAATTTTTTTCAATGCGTTTTCATCCGTTGCATGAAAGTATTGCCCCCCGGTAGTTTGCGCCAGCTGCTTCAACAAATCTTCATTAAATTCAAGCTTCTTTTTTTGTGTAACGGGACCAAACGGCGAATCAACTGTTTCTTCAATTTCCTGTTCGCTGCCAACCCCAATCGTGTAAATTTTAATGCCGTATGTTTTCGCCATGTTTGCAGCAATATCGGGCGAAATGGTGCCTCCAAAATCAACGCCATCGGTTAGCAAAATAATTATCTTCGTTTTGGTTTTATCGTTACGAAGCCTGTCAACGCTTGTTGCCAAACCGCTGCCAATTGCTGTGCCTTCATCCTGCAAATAACCGCTTTGAATGTTGTTGATTTGACTTAAAACAGCATTGTGATCAACTGTAATCGGACATAGCGTAAATGATAAATTGCTGAAGATAACAATGCCAATTCTATCGCCCGGCCGCCCTTCTACAAACTGCGTTGCTACTGCTTTTGAGGCTTCTAAACGGTTAGGCAAAAAATCTTTTTCGGTCATGCTGCCACTTATATCAAAGCACAATACAATATCAATTCCTTCGCCTTCATTTTGTTCTTCAGTAAACTTTGTTCTCGGTCGTGCCAGCGCAACAATCAAGCACAGGATAGCAAGACAACGCAACACAAAAGGAAAATGAAAAAAAACATTTTTAAACGTGCGTGGTTGTTTGATAAAATGCGTAGTAGTAATGAGCAGAGCCGCACTGTTGCTGCGGTTGCGGCGGATGTATTCGTAAATAAAAATGGGCAAAACAAAAAGCAACGTGAACACCCAAGGATACGCAAACTCGATATGTTGAAACCAGTTGTTAAGCATGTTGCGGTGTGTGGCTTTGCAAACGATGATAAATGTTTTGTATGCCTTGTTTAGCCGTATGGATGTCCGTTATTTTTTGTGATCCATCAGGATTGTATTTTGCAAACTTTACAGCATTCATTAATCTCAACAATTGATAAAACGGCGTACGTTCATCGCCCTGCATATAATGGTTCAGTTGCAACATCAGTTCATCGCTGGTTGATTGCAACGCACGGATGTTCAATTGCTGTTGCAAAAACGTGCGGCAAATTTCATCCATCTTCGTATAAAATACTATGGAAGGAGGGTTTTGTTTTTGCAACAAATTTAATTCTTCCAAAGCCTTATCCAGCAACGAACGCGATGCTATTGGCTGTACTACAGGCGTTTGTTTTTGCTTCTTTTTAAAGAAGATAAAATATAAAGCGATACCTGAAAAAATCACCAGCGCTACGATCAATGCAATTAGTAAATAGTCGGGCTTTACTTCCACCTCAATGATGTCTTTCATCGGGTGATAATCTTTCAGATTGCTAATGTCAACCGGCAATACTTGTAAGGTTAATTTGTTAGCAAACAAACTGTCTTCCTTTCCCCCTTTCTGCATCAAAACAAAAAGCGGCGGCAGTTGCCAGCTACCCGAATCAAACGAAGTAATGGTTACTGTTTGCATGTACGACACCGTTCCGTTCACGGTAAGCGTATCAATGGGTGAACGCTTTATTACTTCAATATGATTCGCTGTATCAGGCACAGCAAACCATTTGCTGAGCGATGCGGTTTGCGGGTTGATACCTTCCGCTTTTAATTCGAGCGTTACTTGTTCACCCAATACAATTTTATCCCTGTCAATAGTTGCAGAAACAGATTGGGAAAA
Source organism: uncultured Chitinophagaceae bacterium (assembly GCA_963790435.1). Taxonomy (GTDB): domain Bacteria; phylum Bacteroidota; class Bacteroidia; order Chitinophagales; family Chitinophagaceae; genus Ilyomonas. Next base: position 782,690 of record CAWBOI010000001.1, on the reverse strand, counting down.
GCAAGAAGAACCAAGAAGCAAGAAGCAAGATACAAGATACAAGCGAACAAGACACACGGTTTGCCTGAACCTTGAACCTTGAACCTTGAAACTTGTTCCCTGAATTTTGAATCTTGAAACTTGAATCTTCATTATGCTCTGCGGATAAAAAATTGCTGCAATACTTTTACATAGTCTTCGCCGGTAGCCAACTGAAGCAAATCCGCACCGGCATTGCGAAACGTTGTTTTTGCATCATCAATTATTTTATGAAACTGTTTGTTGTATTGCAGCCTCACGTAGGCATCGTTTGTATCCAACCAAAGCATATTGCCGGTTTCTGCATCGCGCACCTGGAGCAAGCCCACTTTGGGTAACTGCTCATCGCGCCGGTCGTAAGCCTGAATGCCAATCACATCGTGCTTTTTAGCCGCAACGCGCAACGCATCTTTATAACCTGCATCGGCAAAATCGCTTAAAATAAAAACAATGCTTTTGCGCCGGGAAATACTGTTCACAAACTGTAAAGCTTTTACAATATCGGTGGTGCAGGAATAGGAATGGTATTGTAACAACTCACGAACCATGTACAACACATGGTCGCGACCGCCTTTTGCGGGAATGAACTTTTCCACTTTATCGCTAAAGAAAATCAAGCCCGCTTTATCCTTGTTGTTAATAGCCGAAAACGAGAGCACAGCGCAGATTTCAGTGATTAAATCTTTTTTGGTTTGCTTATAGGTTCCAAACAAACTGCTGGCACTCACATCTACCAGCAAATACACGCTTAGCTCGCGTTCTTCTTCAAACACTTTGCTGTAAGTATGTCCCATGCGTGCCGATACATTCCAGTCAATAAAACGAATGTCATCACCCGCCTGGTAATCGCGCACTTCTTTAAACGCCATACCTCTGCCTTTAAAAGCCGTGTGATATTCGCCCGTAAACAAATGATTGGTCAATCGCTTGCTTTTGATTTCCAGTTCGCGGACTTTTTTGATGAGATCGGATGAATTCATTGGAGATGAGAGATGTTAGATGACAGATGAGAGATGTTAGGTGACAGTTGACAGATAAGACAAATTATTTTAGATCGGTTCTTTGTTCGTATTTCCTGATTAAGCCATTCAACATTCTTATGACTTTATCAATTTTATTTGGAAAGATGTGGAAGTCTTGCTCTGAGATGATTTCAACCATTACAGCGATGTTCAACAATGTCTCCAATTCATACAAAGAACCTCTGGCAATGTGTAAAAAACGAATCGTATCTTTCTTATAGTTTCTTCCTATTCCTTCTGTTATGTTTGATGGAATAGAAACCGCAGCCCGTTTAGTTTGAGATGTTAAAGCAAACAGTTCCTCCTTTGGGTATTTCTTTGTCACAACACAAACTTCTTTTACCAACTGCATGGATTGTTTCCACACTTCCAATTTTTGATACGATATCATAAATGTCAGGTATTGCTATTTGTAATTTAAGTGTACATCTTTGCTCTGTCATCCATCATCTCTTTTCCTACGGTACTTTCACCACTCTCATAATATCGTCTATGATTTGTTCCGACTTCACATTCTCAGCTTCAGCTTCGTAAGTTAAGCCAATGCGATGACGCAGCACATCTTTGCATATTGCTTTTACATCGTCGGGAATCACAAAACCTCTGCGTTGCATGTACGCATGAGCCTTGGCTGCCAATGCCAGGTTGATGCTGGCACGCGGTGAGCCGCCATAAGAAATGAGGTTCTTCATTTTGCCCAAGCCAAACTCATCGGGATAGCGCGTGGCAAACACAATATCAATGATGTACTTTTCAATTTTTTCATCCATGTACACTTGCCTTACCAAATTTCTAGCGTCAATAATTTGTTGTGTTGAAATGATAGCGTTCACGGTTGGCGCGGCGTCACCCTGCACTTGCTGACGGATGATTTGCTGCTCTTGCGCACGATCAGGATAACCCACAATTACTTTAAGCATAAACCTATCCACCTGCGCTTCAGGCAAGGGATAGGTGCCTTCCTGCTCCAATGGATTTTGCGTAGCCAAAACCAAAAAAGGCTCTTCCAGTTTGAACGTGTTTTCGCCAATGGTAACCTGCTTTTCCTGCATTGCTTCCAGCAAAGCACTTTGCACTTTGGCTGGCGCGCGGTTAATTTCATCAGCTAAAATAAAATTGGCGAAGATGGGACCTTTGCGCACCACAAACTCGTTGCGTTGCTGGTTGTAAATCATCGTACCAATCACATCGGCAGGCAACAAATCGGGCGTAAACTGTATGCGGCTGAAATGAGCGTGAACAGCCTGTGCCAGCAATTTTATAGTCAGCGTTTTCGCCAGTCCTGGCACGCCTTCCAGCAGCACGTGGCCGTTGCTTAACAAGCCAATGAGCAAGCGGTCAATCATGTATTGCTGACCTACAATTACTTTGTGCATTTCCTGGCGAAGCGCATCAATAAATTGGGCTTGCCCCGCAATGGCTTCATTCAGGCTGCGAATGTCTTCTCCGGTTTGCATGTATGGTTAATTCGTGAATGTACAAAGTAAAGGTTCGCTTTGGTGAAATGTACAGCTATCCCTTTTTTTCTAATTATTTTAGGAAGATGAGAATTTAGCGCTATGAGTTTTACGCCGTGAAATTTTACTTCTTCGTGTTACTTTTGTTTTTATCAATTTTTATGAACATAGCAATTATAAAATATAACGCCGGCAATACACAATCAGTATTATATGCGTTGGAACGGATAGGAGCGAGCGCCATTGTTACCGATGATATTGAGCAAATACAAAGCGCAGACAAAATTATTTTTCCGGGCGTTGGCGAGGCGAGTACGGCAATGAATTATTTGCGTGAAAGAAAGTTGGATAAAGTGATCCAAAGCCTTACACAACCCGTGCTGGGCGTGTGTTTGGGAATGCAGCTTCTATGCGCTTACAGCGAAGAAAACAACACGGAATGCATCGGCATTTTTACAGAAAAAGTAGAACGCTTTGCACCACAAGCCGATGCTATTAAAGTGCCTCAAATTGGCTGGAACGACATTTACGATCTAAGGTCAGATTTGTTTCAAAATGTAACCGAAAACAGCTATTGCTATTTTGTGCATAGTTATTATGCATCGTTGGGAAGCAATACCATTGCAACCGCAAATTATGTTCAACCTTATAGTGCAGCATTGCAAAAAGATAATTTTTACGGCGTGCAGTTTCATCCCGAAAAAAGCGCGGAAGCAGGAGAGAGGATGTTTACAAATTTTATCGAACTGATATAGAAAAGGGTTTGGTTTTGCCCGTTTTTTGTGTTTCCATTTTTGAGAGAACCCTGTATTTATTGCAATTTTATTTACTTCTTTATTGATGGCGGCTTGTTATCATACGGCATAAGATTTGGCTTTTGTATTGATTCAATCAAAAACAAAATGGTTCGGCCTTCAGTACAAATAACGTTTGTTTTTGCACGAATAATTAAATGAGCATGGTAACAGAAGAAGAGCTGAGAAGCAAGCAGCAACTGGTATTGGAAGTGCACAAACGGTTGTCGGAAATTTACGGCAGCGGCATCAAGTATTTTCACGATTTAGACCCGTTAAGCGAACTGGTATCCTCACTTTTATCTCACCGAACCAAAAATAAAGATTCAGGCAAGGCATACGATAATCTGATGCAAACCTTTGGCACCTGGGAAGCCGTGCGCGATGCGCCCACCGCTGAAGTAGAAGCTGCCATACAACCTTGTACCTGGCCCGAACAAAAAGCGCCGCGCATACAACAGGTATTGCGAATGATAACTGAAAAAGAAGGAAAATTATCGTTGGATTCTCTAAGCACGATGAATGTTCCTGCTGCAAGGGAGTGGCTGGAGCAATTGCCCGGCGTAGGTCCTAAAACAAGCGCTGCGGTACTCTCGTTTAGCACTTTGCGCGGAAGAGCTTTGCCGGTTGATTCGCATCATTTTCGTGTAGCAGTCAGGTTAGGTATTATTGAAGAAAAAATAGGTGAAGCCAAAGCCAACCGCGTGCTGGAAGCCTTGCTGCCAGGGGTTTTTACAGCACAAGACGTGTACGACAATCATCAATTGATGATGAAGCATGGACAAAAAATTTGTTTGTATTATCATCCGGCTTGCAAACAATGTGTGTTGTTGGATTTGTGCCCGACTGGAAAGAAGAACTTGGAGAAGGAACTTTTGTAACGTGAGCAAAGATTCTTACCTGCATATCCTTGCCTCACTGTAGTTTATAAAGATATTGAAGCTATAACACTGCCCGTTGAATGTTTGTACGGGCAACTTCTGAAATAGATTTCATCTGTACACACATTCCTTACTAAGCGAAACTGCCAACGCGCCAAACGGCACTTACCCATTCAATCCTTTTTTAATTGATAGCTTTACTGCTCAAATCTTTTTTATGAAGTACATAAAGTATCTTCTTTTTCTATTCGCTATTCTTTCATTTCATACAATAAAAGCACAGGCAGTTCCGGTTATCAAAGAACCCCATCACAAACCCCTTTTGGTAAATGAGTATGTACGGTTGCTGGATGTGCATCTTAACCCTCGTGATACCACCTTGTATCATGTACACCAAACAGCATCGGTTATAGTACCCATTTCAAAAACAACGACAGGCATTCAAAAGTGGGGTGAAGCGCCGGGAACACCATCAACCGCATTGCCTGGTAATGTTGGTTTCGTGCATTTTGAAACGGCCCCTGTAACACACAGAGTGTTTAATGTTGATACCAATGTATATCATGTTATGGATATTGAATTGGTAAAGAAAGAACCTTCACCCGATTCCTGCGCCGCATTGCAACAAAGTGGCGTTGAAACAGCGATTAATGAAAAACTGGTTCGTGTGTATAAATTTGATGTTTCCAAAAGTTCTTCATTGCGTATTTCCTCAAGCCATTGTGCGCACTTACTTGTTTGTATTTCCGGTGAATTGAATGCAGGAAGTAAAACTATAAAAGTGGGAGAATACCTTTTCTTTAATCCGAATACGCCACTTAACATCAGCAATCACCAAACAGAAAATGCAAGTTGTGTGTTGCTCGAGCTGAAATAAGTCTTTCTCTTCTTTGCAACGTTACCTTCAATCGCTTTATGCACATTGCCTATACTTCTTACAGCGTTTCCAACCGGCTTAATCTCTTAGCCGCTTCTCCATCGTGAGAGGGAATAAACAGGAGCGGGTGGTGTTTCGCGAAAGTGGTTATCATATCGTAGGTACTCTTCGCCAGCCGGTTGCTTGCATTGTTGCCGGGGAAGGTTCCTCTTACCAACTGCTGCTGCGAGTAGCAGATATCGGCAGCAAAGAGAAGAAAACATTCATCCGTTTGTAGCAGCACAGAAGTATGATAATAAGTATGACCGGGCGTTTCTATCCATACCAAGTCTTTGGCTTCTGTAAGAAAATGAGCAGCAGGAAATACATCGTAGCGTTCCTTCAGTTCCACCCGTTGCGGCGCAAACCACGGGGGATAGAGTTTTGGCAAATCGCCATAAGGCTTTTCCCATTCTTTCTTGCTCACTAATATCGGCACATCCGGAAAGTGGGTTACGCCATCTGTATGGTCGAAATGAAGATGAGTAAGCACCACCGCCTTAATGTTTTTGCGGTGCAATCGAAGCGCTTCCAACTGCTTGTCAATTTCATCCTCACGGTTGACGGAGAAGCGGAACTGCGACCTGTCGAACCAGTTTGCCAGAAGCCCTGATGACCTGAAATAATGTTTGTTCGTAACAGCAGCTACTTCGCCTGTATCAATGATAAAAATGCCTTCGGGATGTTCTATCACCATCACATGAATGGGCAGCCATTCTGTAAATTGTGTATCCAGCACAAAGGAAGCGATGGCTGCGATACCCGCATGTTTGTTTTCCCTGAATTTGTTTTTAACAGCTACTGCCCCGGTAGAGAGAAGATGAACGGTAACGGGTTGCCCGTAACTATGGAGATGAACAGTAGTGGTGCCAAACATAAGTATAAGTAAAGGTAGAGACTGCGAGATAATCGTTTCGTACTTTACTTTCTGCTATCCATCATCTTTGCAAATACATAAGCAGCTATCATCAACAGTAACAGCAGCCAATTGAGAATAACACCGGTGATTTTTAGATACACCGGTTTTTCGTGTTTTATAACACTGGCTATACTAAGCATTGCTCCGGCGATACAAGACACAACCATACCTGCGGCAATAACGGCTACAACTGCACGATTGCCCCGGTTCTTTGCCGCAAACCATACAGGAGCAGTAACAAAGGCATAGGTGATGAGCGATGATGAAATAAGGAAGACAACAATACTCAATTTACTGTATAGGTTGTTCTGTTTCCCCCTTGCGGGTTCAACCAGCCAATCTGTTTGGATCATGTTCTTTACGATTTAAAAGGTTACAAAGCTATTCAGCAGTGCCACCAGCAGAAATGGCTTTTATCCACAAAAGATAAATGATTTAAAAACGGTTTAAACAACCTCTTAGCTATTCCATTCTGCTTGACGTAGTTGGAGATTACGTCGTACAATTATCTGATCTCCTGATTTGAAATCTAAAACTTTTTCAACAAAACCAAACCCGATCATTTTTCAGTTTTCTTCGCTTGCACTCCCGAAGGCAACGGCTGCGGCGCAGTAGTAGGTCCATGAACGGTTATCTTCCCATTCTTCACTGTCATACGATCAATGAATACTACGCGTTCATCTCCTGTTTTAGTAGTGCGGGCATGATACACGCAAAACATCTCCTTACCGTCTGGTGAATAGGTAATGCTGTTGTGCCCTGTGCCGGATACAATACCACCTTTGTTTGTATTCTTTTGCAGCACCGGATTGTTGACAGCTTTTGTAAACGGCCCTACTGGCGAATGAGAAGTGGCATAACCCACCGCATAATATTGACCTCCAAAATAATTGGCTGAATACATGATGTAGTAAATACCATCCTTCTTGAATGTTACAGAACCTTCTGTCCAGCGGCGGTTTACTTCGTGTTGCATTACGGACTGGCTTTCCCATTCCGACTGCTTATCTCTTATCTTAACCGGCGGACGAAGTAATAACACCGGCTCTCCAATCACACCCGAGAAGTCCGGTTTTAATTCAACACCATACACCCAGCTTTCTTCAACCTCTTTGTACCAGCCTTTCTTTCGTGCCCAATCGGCAATTTCACTTTCCACCGGATGCTTGTAAGCCACACGCGAATAATAGAGATAAACTTTGCCATCAGAATCGAAAAACACATCGGCATCAATGGTAGGATAACCAGGATTAAAAACAGGATTGTTGTTGAGGTCAATAAAAGGCCCTATGGGTTTATCTGCCACCGCAACGCCAATGCGAAAGTTCTCTTCCTCGTTCGTTGGGTTTTCCTTCCATTGCGCGCTGTAAAACAGGTAAAACTTTTCTTTTACCTCAAATACTTCCGGTGCCCAGTAAGCGCCATCCCATTTTGCATTCGGATTGCTCCAGCCATTTTTGTTATCATGAAAATAAACCTGCCCTTCCTTTTTCCAATGCACCAAATCGGTAGATGAATAAGCGGCAAAACCTTTATCTGCGCCACCTGTGCCATACATGTAATAAGTATTGCCTGTATGCAGAACAAAAGGGTCGCCCAGTTCTACAGCTAAAGGATTCGAAAAAGTAGTGTCCTTCTGCGAAGCCACTTTCGTTAGCTGCGCCGTAAGATTTTCGGATAAAAACAAACTCAGAACCGACAACAGGTGCAGGATGTTTTTCATAGTGCAATTGCCTTTGTTACAAAACAAAAATAAGGTAAACACATAAGTGTGAAATCCTCGTTTTAGCTTCAGGAATGGAACGAGTACAACAAAGTGTGCTGAAGATGATGGTTAGCATTTAAGAGGCAATAGCAACTTCAGTAAAAACAAACCATTGCTGTTTAGGCAATGGTTTGTTTTTACTGAAATTATTGAGAACTTTTGTACTGCTCATCACTTACTTTTTCCATCCATTCTACTACTTTTCCATCCAGGTTTTCATGTATGGCAATATGCGTCATACCTGTTGTTACGGTTGCGCCATGCCAGTGCTTTTCATTCGCCTCAAACCACACTACATCGCCGGGATAAATTTCCTCCACTGCACCACCTTCGCGCTGCACCCATCCGCAACCGGCTGTAACAAGTAAGGTTTGCCCCAGCGGATGTGTATGCCAGGCAGTTCTTGCACCCGGTTCAAAAGTTACGCTGGCTGCCGCCGCACGTCTCGATTCATTGGGTTGAAATAAATTATCAATGCGAACTGAACCTGTGAACCAATCTTCAGGTCCTTTTACCGAAGCCTGTGAACCTATTTTGGTAATTTCCATTGCTAACCATTTTTGTTTTGTATTATTTTTTCAATGATTTCATATCAATCACAAAACGATACTTTACATCACCTTTCAGCAGACGTTCATACGCTTCGTTGATTTGCTGAATGTTGATCATCTCAATGTCGGCTACAATGTTATGTTCACCGCAGAAATGGAGCATTTCCTGTGTTTCACCAATGCTGCCAATGGTTGATCCTGCAAAATTTCTCCGGAAAGGAATCATACTAAATGCAGCTACAGGAAGCGGATGTTCAGGCGCACCTACCAAAGCCAAAGTGCCATCAACTCTAAGCTGGTTCAGGTAAACATTAATGTCGTGGCTTGCCGATACACAATCTAATAAAAAATGAAGCTTGCCTGCATAACGTTCCATTTGATTTTTGTCTTTTGACAGCACTACATCATCTGCACCCAGCCGTTTTGCATCTTCAAACTTCGATTCTGAAGTCGTGAACACAATCACTTCTGCACCCATGGCCTTGGCAAGTTTAACTCCCATGTGACCCAAGCCTCCAATACCAACAATGCCTACTTTTTTGCCGGCACCTACATTCCAATGTTTCAGTGGCGAATAAGTGGTAATGCCTGCACATAACAATGGTGCTGTTGCGGCGAGGTCAAGATTTTCGGGCACTTTCAAAACATAGTTTTCATCAACTACAATACTTTCAGAATAGCCACCAAATGTATGGTTGCCTAAATGTTTATCGGGAGAATTATAGGTTAATGTGTTGCCGGTTTCGCAGTATTGTTCGAGTCCTTCCCTGCAATAATCACAGTCGCGACAACTATCAACCATACAACCCACTGCTGCTAAATCGCCTACTTTAAATTTAGTGACATGATCACCCACACTTGCAATCTTTCCAACAATTTCATGACCCGGTACACATGGATAAACCGTACCATGCCACTCATTTCTTGCGGTGTGCAAATCAGAATGACAAACACCACAATACAATATCTCAATTTCTACGTCATGCGGAGTTGGTTTTCTTCTTTGAATAGGTAATGAGTTTAAGGGTGCTGTTGCGGCTTCTGTACCAAATGCTTTTACTGTTTTTGCGCTAAGTGTTTTACCGCCTTCTGCGGCTACTGCTGTTTCCATGTTGATAATTTTGTTTAAATGTAAAAATGTAAATCTGTTTTGCTTGTTGTCAAAACTTCCGTCAATAACTGTACTATCTTTTCTTGCCCTTTGCCCTGCTTTATTTTTTAATTGATGAGTCTTGTTTGTTCATCGAACGATGCTGAACAATTTTATTCAATTCGCTTAATAACTTTAGCAGGCACACCAGCTGCATTTGTTTTTGCCGGATTTTTCATTATTCATTGATTCGATATAATACAACAAAGGTGGTTCGATGATTACCTTGTTAGTAAATAATATCAAACCAATGAGTAAGAATATCAAACCTTCAAAGTCCAAAGCGATTTAGGGTTTGTTCCAGTAATTCTTTTAAAGTAGTTGTTGAACTAAGTAGGATAGCCAAAACCAAAGCGTACAGGCAATGCCGGCAATGTTCCAATTGGTGTGTTGAAGAACTGAAAGAATAGAAAAATAAAAGCCAACAGATTTTTACTATCAGCGGAGAGAGAGGGATTCGAACCCTCGTTACAGTTGCCCGTAAAACGGTTTTCGAGACCGTCCCATTCAACCACTCTGGCATCTCTCCGAACACTTTTTATCAATACATAAAAAAACCCGCAAACGCGGGAACTTTGTATTGTGCGGAGAGCGAGGGATTCGAACCCCCGGACCTGTTACAGTCAACAGTTTTCAAGACTGCCGCAATCGACCACTCTGCCAGCTCTCCGGCTGCAAAATAATAGCGTGCTTCGGTATCTGCCAAATATTAATTTCTATTGGGTTTCCAACCATTTATTTTTTGAAACACATAGAATGATAGGAACATAGTTTTCACATAGATTTTCTATGTGCTTTCTTATGTTCCTACCAGTCTATGTGTTTAATACTAGATTGTAAAACACAAGATTTTTTTCAAACCGTTGTTAAATGCGTGCTTCTCACTGTTGCGCATTTACTTTTACCCTTTATTTGTTGTATGAAGAAACTATTCTGTTTACTTCTTTTGTTTTTACCCTTTTTTCAAAACGTATTTGCGCAAGACAACAGTTGCCATGTGCGCATCAGTCTGCTTACCTGTGCGCCGGGTGCAGAGTTGTACTCTACTTTCGGACATACGGCATTGCGCATACAGGACAGTACGCGGGGCACAGACCTTGTTTATAATTACGGCACGTTCGATTTTGACGATCCTCACTTTTATACCAAGTTCATTCGCGGCAAATTGGATTATTCGTTATCGGTTGATAAGTTTCCGGATTTCATGTACGAATATCAATATTTTCAACGCAGTGTACAGGAACAGGAATTGAATTTGAGTTGTGCTCAAAAGCAAGAAATCATTACGGTACTTAATACTAATTTGCAAGGCAGCAACCGTTACTACAAGTACGATTTTGTGTATGACAACTGCACCACCCGTGTTCGCGATTTAATCTTTCATTCTCTCGCCGGAATTGGTATCAAAAACAGTCTTGTTCCCAAAGGCACAACGGCACGTAATCTCATACACAACTATCTGGATAAAGGCGGCGAACCCTGGAGTAAATTGGGCATTGATATTTTGCTTGGAGCGAAATTAGACAAGCCGGTTGATAACAACGTGGCTATGTTTTTACCCGAAATTTTATTGAAAGGAACAGACAGCGCAACCATCAACAACGCGCAGCATGTAGTGAAGCAAAAACGAACGATCTTAAACCTGGCAACGCCTATCGAAGCAACCGGCAAGTATGTTCCCCTAATTGTTTTTACCATTGTTTGTGGCTTCATTGCTGCACTTTATTTTTTGCCTTCTCAACGTGCGAAAACCATTTGCAGGTTGATAGATTCTTTTCTTCTGTATCTCACGGGCTTACTGGGTTTGCTTCTTATTTTTATGTGGTGGGGAACCGACCACCGGATGACGAAAGACAACTTCAATTTGCTATGGGCGTTGCCAACGAATATCGTTGCCGTTTTGTTTTTATGGAAAGGCCCGCAATGGCTGTGCAACTACTTTTACTTCGCTTTTGTGCTAACAGCGTTGCTTCTGATTGGCTGGTGGTGGCTGCCGCAGGAACTAAATATTTCATTGGTGCCATTTGTGTTTTTAATGTTATACCGTTATGGAAATCTTGCGATGAAAAAAGATTTTGAACCGCGAAGGCAGTAAGATACCAAGGTTCACAAAGAATAAATAAAAGAACACTTCGTGTAACTTCATAACTTGGTGTCCCTGCCTACAGGTACGCAGGTTCGTGGTTCAAAAAATCAACATGAAAACATTCATCTACCAACATAAAAGGCTCAGTTACCGAAAAGAAGGGGCGGGCTTTCCCATTGTTCTCATTCATGGCTTTGCTGAAGACGGCGATATTTGGAAGAACCAGAGTTTGTTTTTGCAGGAAAATTTTACGGTTATCATTCCCGATTTGCCTGGCAGCGGAGCCTCAGAAATATGGGCGAAACCAAACGGTGAAGTTGTAACCATTGCTGATTATGCTGACTGCATATTTGCCTTGTTGCAACGCGAGAACATCAATGCCTGCGCAGTGTTCGGGCATAGCATGGGTGGTTATATTACATTGGCGTTGGTCGAAAAATATCCAACCATTATCAAAGGATTTGGTTTTGTTCATTCCACCGCATTTGCCGATAGCGATCAAAAGAAAGCGATGCGCGCAAAAGGCATCACTACCATTGAAGCATACGGAAGTTATGGGTTTATAAAAAGCACAACAGCTAATTTGTTTTCGGCAGATTTTAAACAAAACCATCCTGACAAAATAGCTTTGTTGATTGAAAAGGGAAAGGACTTTCAACCCGCTGCTTTACAGCAATATTACAAAGCGATGATGTTGCGTGAAGACAAAACTTCTGTTTTAAGAAGCAGCAAAGTGCCTGTGTTTTTTATTATGGGTAAAGAAGACAAAGCCGCGCCCGTTGATGACGTTTTACAACAAGCCCATTTGCCCCTTATTGCTTACATTTATATTTTAGAAAACAGCGCGCACATGGGCATGTGGGAAGAAATGGAAAAAGTAAACCAAAGTTTATTAGCGTTTATGCAAGATATAACAGCAACAGAACGTTTTGAGAAAGTGTAACCATCCATGAAAAGCATCCTCAGCATTGTATTGTTTTTACTCATTGCCAACCTGTGCCATGCGACGCACATTGTGGGTGGCGAAGTATTTTATCAATACGTCAGCAGCGATGGCAATGGCAACAGCACCTACAAAGTATCACTGCGCTTGTTCAGAGATTGTCTTGTTCCCTGCGGTGATGGCACTAACGTAGCCTGCTTGCCTGCGCAAACAGTCATCGCTGTATATGAATCTGCAACCAACACATTTATTTCGGAATTGTATTTACCACTTACTGATGATCAAACACTGTCGTTGGATCCTGCGCTTCTTGGCGATTATCCGCCTTGCATTACTACCAAACCGTCCATTTGCTATGAAGTAAAAACATATTCTACAACAGTTACGCTGGCAGATAACAATAACGGTTATCTTTTAGCTTATGAAAACTGTTGTCGGGCTACTACTTTAAACGTTCTGAACAACAACAGATATTCTGTTCAAAGTTTACCGGGTGTAACGTACGACTGTTCAATTCCCGGAAAAAATTTATTGTCAACCGGGCACAATTCAACAGCAGTTTTTAATTTAAAAAAACCTGATATTATTTGCTTCAACAGCCATTTTACATTGGACTATGGCGCCACCGATCCTGATGTTGGCGATTCGGTTTCATTTTCATTTCAACCAGCTTATTCTTCAGGAGCTTTGTTTGCCGGAGCCAACGATGCGCAGCCCGCCGAAACGCCGCCTTATGACTTTGTAAGTTACAACACGGCTCAAAATTTTTCGGGCAGCTCTCCGCTGGGAAGTAAGGTTAGCATCAATCCGGTTACCGGGCAAATCAGTGGCGTTTCACCGGCAGCAGGTTTGTATGTAGTAAGTGTAGTAGTGTATGAATGGAGAAAAGGGGTAAACATCGCACAACACCGGAAGGATTTTATTCTGCGGGTTGAAAACTGTAACGTTCCGCAGGCAGTATTGAACCCATCTTACATTACCTGTAATGGATTTGATCTTACCTTTTCTAATGAATCTACTTCGGCTAACATCAATTCATATTACTGGAACTTTGGCGATGCTGCATCGCCCGACAGTATATCCACATTACCGCAGGCAACGCACACTTATTCAAAAGCAGGAACCTACAATGTAACTTTAATCATCAACAAAAACGGCGAATGTACAGCTACTGCTACGGCTCAGGCAAATGTATTTCCAGGCTTTGTAGCCAATTTTTCGGTGAGTGGAAGCTGTGTGCAGAACGCGTTTGTTTTTACCGATAAAAGCACTACACTGTATGGCGTTGTAAATGGCTGGCGATGGAATTTTGGCGATCCGGCTTCAACAGCCGATACTTCTGTTTTGCAACATCCTCAGCCTTATAAATACAGCGATACCGGAACGGTAACAGCCCAGCTCATTGTGAGCAATTCCAAAGGCTGTTTTGATACGCTATTGCAGCCGGTAATCATTTATGAAAAGCCCACTGTTACGGTACCGTTTCGTGATACGCTGATTTGTAATATTGACCAATTGCAACTTTCCGCTTCTACCGATGTAAGCACGGCTGCTTACACATGGACGCCCCTGTCGGGAATTAGAAATGCAAACACTTCCAGCCCTGTAGTAAACCCGCAAACCACTACCACTTATTATGTGACGGTAGATGCCGGAAATGGGTGCGTGAATAATGATTCGGTTCGGGTAAATGTAACTGATAAAGTAAACCTGGTATTACCAAAAGATACCACCATTTGCTTAACCGATACGGTGCAGTTAACTGCACTTTCCAACGCCTTAAAATTTGCATGGTCGCCTTCTTCAACATTAAATGATAGCACTGCTGAATCTCCGCTGGCTGTTCCTTCATCCAAAACCATCTATCATGTAAAAGCCAGCATTGGCACTTGTTTTACCGATGGTGAAATGACAGTAAACACGGCGCCTTATCCTGTGGCGGACGCAGGTACAGCGCCATCGGTTTGTTTTGGTTCTACCACAAAACTCAATGCTTCTTATACAGGAACGAACTTTACCTGGTCGCCAATTAATTCTTTAATCAACTACAATACGCTCACACCTACTGCAGGCCCGCAACAGACAACACTTTATACATTTACGGCTTACGATAGGTCAGTAAACGGCTGCCCCAAACCCGTGAGCGACACGGTTACTGTTGTGGTCATTCCGCCTGTGCAGGTGTTTGCGGGCAACGATACCAACATTGTAGCCGGACAACCTTTGCAGTTAGATGCAACAGGCGCCAACAGCTATCAATGGTCACCCTCAACCGGTATGAGTAACAGCGACATTGCTAACCCGGTTGTAAAGTTGCCTGATGAAGTACAGGAAATAACCTACGCTGTGAAAGGCACAACAGCACAGGGCTGTGTGGGTTACGATTCTGTAAAAGTGTATCAATTCAAAACGGTTCCTCAAATTTTTATACCATCGGCATTTACGCCGGATGGCGATGGCAGGAACGATATTTTAATTCCTATCGTTGCCGGTATCAAACAGTTCGAAAATTTCAGTATTTACAATCGGTTAGGGCAGTTATTATTCACAACTCCATCGGTGGGCGTGGGCTGGGATGGGACTTACAAAGGAGTGAAACAGCCACCGGGAACGTATGTATTTGTTGCCACTGCAATTGATTATCTTAACCATCCGATTGTAAAAAAAGGAACGGTAGTGTTGATAAGGTGATGTAAAAAACAGATTTATTCTTACCATATTTCTTCAAAAATGAAGTCCAATAAATTTATTGTTTAAAAAACTTGTTTTTGATGCAAAACCAAAAGGCATCCATCTTTGTAATCACAAAAAGACATTCCACCCATTGCTCAACAATAAAAAAATACTTCTTGGCATTACTGGCAGCATTGCCGCTTACAAAGCCATTACACTGGTACGTTTGCTGGTAAAAGAAGGCGCCGAAGTAAAAGTGATTCTTACTCCATCTGCCAAAAGTTTTGTATTGCCGTTGGTGCTTTCAACGTTATCAAAGAACAAAGTGCTGACTGACTTGTTTGAAGAAGATACATGGGCAAATCATGTTCAGTTAGGGCGATGGGCCGATGTGATGCTGATTGCTCCGGTAAGCTGCAATACGCTAAGCAAAATGGCAAACGGTGCATGTGATAACTTGTTATTGGCAACGTATTTATCCGCTACTTGCCCGGTAATGGTTGCGCCCGCAATGGATGAGGATATGTGGCATCACCCGGCTACAAAACGAAACATAGAAACGCTGCAATGGTTTGGAAATACGGTTATTTCTGTTCGCAACGGCGAGCTTGCGTCTGGCTTGTTTGGTGAAGGAAGAATGGCGGAACCAGAGGAGATTATTGATTATTTACAAATTTTTTTCTCAGCCTCGAAAAGATTAGCAGGAAAGAAAGTATTAATTACCGCAGGACCTACTTATGAATCCATTGATCCGGTTCGTTTTATTGCCAATCATTCATCGGGTAAAATGGGTTTTGCACTTGCAGAACAATGCAGGAACGAAGGCGCAGAAGTTACGCTGGTAGCGGGTCCTGTGCATTTGCAACCACCTGTTGGCATACAATATATTTCTGTAACCACAGCGGAAGAAATGTATGCAGCTTGCATCAATTTATTTGCAAAAACAAACATCGCCATTCTTGCGGCAGCGGTTGCCGATTATGCGCCCGCCAACCCTTCTTCACAAAAAATAAAGAAAGGGCTGGGTGAGCTTACCATTTCGTTAACCAAAACAAAAGATATTTTGCAATCGCTGGGCGAACAAAAAGGAAACGGTCAAACGCTGGTTGGCTTTGCTTTGGAAACACAAAATGAAAAAATGTTTGCAAAAGAAAAGCTGCAAAAGAAAAAGGCAGATTTTATCGTTTTAAATTCGATGCAGGACGAAGGCGCAACGTTTGGAGGGGATACCAACAAAGTTACCGTCTTCGATGCAGCAGGCAATGAATATGAATCCGACTTATCATCAAAAAAAGAAATCGCTAAATTTATTCTGGATGTTGTTTGTAACGAAAAATAAAATAGGAGCCTTTGTTTTGTATTTGTGTGCAATGCTTGCTGCTTCTGCATTACAGGCGCAGGAGATACAGGCAAAAGTTACCGTGTTGGCCAATCAATTGCCAACATCGGTAAGCAAGCAACGTTTTACTACTTTGGCAACGCAGCTTACCAACCTTATCAACAACCGGCAATGGACAAAAGATCAGTTCAATCAGCAGGAAAAAATTGAGTGTAATTTTTTGATCAATCTAAATAAATCATCTGATCAGGATGTTTTTAGCGGAACGCTTACGGTGCAATCGGCGCGGCCTGTTTTTAATTCATCGTACAAATCGCCCATCATTAATTTTATTGATAACGACATTGCGTTTAAATATATAGAGTTTCAGCCGGTTCAATTCAATGAAAACCAGGTTGCGGGCACTGATCCCTTAACGGCAAATGTTACAGCGGTAATCGCTTACTATGTGTACCTGATTTTGGGTTTTGATTACGATTCGTTTTCGCCAAAAGGCGGCGATCCTTATTTTGTGGCTGCGCAAAACATTGTAGTCAATGCGCCTGAAACGCGCGGCATCAGCGGCTGGCAGGCGTTTGACGGGCAGCGCAACCGTTACTGGCTGGCAAACAACATGACCAATACAAGATACAATGTGATAAATGACATCATTTACAAATACTATCGCAATGGGTTAGATAAAATGTATGAAGATGCAGCCACAGCGCAACAAAATATGCTGACAACGCTAACGCAATTGCAAACGTTCAACCGTGAAAACCCAAACACGATGGTGTTGCAATTTTTTATGCAAAGCCGGTACAGCGAATTGTCTGGCATGTTTAAAAAAGCGTCGCCCGATGTGCGCGGTAAAGCCCTTCAGATTTTAGTTGAACTCGACCCTTCTAACGCAGATAAATACCGAAACGATTTGCGATGAAACAATGGCTCAGTTTTGTTTTTGCCCTTTTTTGTTTGTCTTGTTCCAATAAAGACAAGTTGCCGCCCGATGTGTTTCCGATGAACAAAATGAAGATGATGGTTTGGGATTTGGAAGTAGCAGAACAAACTGCAACTGCCCGGTTTTTAATGAAGCCCGATTCGCTGCGTATGGATGCTACTTCTCTGTATTTGCAGGTTTTTCAAAAATACAAAACTGATAAGGCAGGCTTTTACAAAAGCATGAATTATTACCAGGCGCATCCTGATATTTTACAAACTTTATTCGATTCGGTAGCCGCTTACGGAACCCGCAAGCGAACCGATCTATATAAAAATCGTTATTGAAGTTATTTGTAGAAACGCTTATTGTAGAGAAGGAATTTGTTTTCTATGGAAGTTTGTTTTTGCCCGTTTTTTACCCACTGAGTAATAAGAGTGATTGCACGGAGTTTTATTTTCGTCTTTGCGAGGAACGAAGCAATCTTAAAATTTTCTCAATCCTTTGTCTGTCTTTTGTTTTTGCCGTACTTTTGCAGCCCTGTTTTAAAAAGCAGGTCATTACCCGTAAGGTTCAACAAGCGTCCCGTCGGTTCGGGAACACCAGCAGGGTGTAATCTTTAATTAGGTTATTAAATATGCCAAAAGTAAAAACAAACTCAAGCGCAAAGAAGCGCTTTAAAGTAACCGCCACCGGCGAGATCACATTCCAGAAAGCTTTCAAACGCCACATTCTTACAAAAAAATCTACCAAACGCAAACGTGCGATGCGCAAGAAAGGCGTAGTAGGTGCTGCCAACAAAGATTTTGTGATGCGCCTTCTTCGTTTGAAATAAAAATCAGGATTTCATACGATTTATCTGATTCGGAAGATTTTATTTTAAAAACATTACATCATTCATTTCAGAATTAATATTCAATATTCAATCTGAAATATTAAATAACTAATTATGCCACGTTCAGTAAATGCAGTTGCATCGCGTGCAAGAAGAAAACGGATTTTAGACCAGGCCAAAGGCTTTTATGGCAAACGTAAAAACGTTTATACCGTTGCCAAAAATATTGTTGAAAAAGGGATGACTTACAGCTATGTAGGTCGCAAATTAAAAAAGCGTGAATACCGCCAGCTTTGGATTGCACGTATCAATGCAGCGGTTCGTGCCGAAGGCTTAACGTACAGCCAGTTTATTGATAAACTGAACAAAAAAGGAATTGAACTGAACCGGAAAGTATTGGCCGATATGGCGATGAACGAACCGGCTTCGTTTACTGCTTTGATTAATTCAGTGAAGTAAATCCGATAAATCTTTTATAGAAAAAGGAAACGGCAATGCCGTTTCCTTTTTTGTTTTGATAGGAACACGGATGACACGGACTGCGTGCACGGATGTTAAGGATTGACTATTGTTGTAAAAACAAGCATCTCACTAATCTCAAACATGCCATTCATCCCAGTTCAAACTATCCTGCGAATCCGTGCATGCAGTCCGTGTCATCCGTGTTCCATTTTTCATGCAAACGGCTGCAGCACTACTTTTACACAATCATCTTTTTTATCGTTGAAAATTTCAAAACCGCGCGGTGCTTCGCTCAGAGGCAGGCGATGTGTAATGATGTCATTCAAAACAACCTTTTTTTGTGCTACCAAATCGAGCAAATGATCAATCAGTTCATGCGCCCAGGCTTGTCCCATTCGCAATGTGATGCCTTTATCAAAAAATTGTGCAATCGGGAAATTATCATAGTTGTATCCATACACACCAACAATCGAAATCACACCACCACGGCGCACCGCACTACCAGCCATTTTTAAAGCATTGATGGTTCCTTTTTCTGCACGAACAATGGTGGCAGCTTTGTCTAAAAAGGAGCGATGTGCTTCCATGCCCACAGCATCTACCACTACATCGGCACCGCGCCCGTTGGTCATGGAACGAATTTTTTCAATCGCATCCTCATCGCCGGCATTAATTACTTCCACATTGTTCAAAATCTTTGCTTTGGCAAGCCGGTAGTCTTCTACATCCAAAGCAATTACACGGCTGGCGCCCTTTATCCACGCGGCTTTCTGCGCCATCAGTCCAACAGGTCCACAACCAAACACTACCACGGTTTCGCCGCCTTTCATATCTGCCCATTCAATGGCTGAATAGCCGGTAGGCCAAATATCAGTCAAAAACAAAACCTCTTCATCCCGCAAGCCCTCAGGCACTTTGCGCGGACCCACATTGGCATAAGGAACACGCACATATTCAGCCTGACCGCCATCATATCCACCATACAAATCGGTATAGCCAAACAAAGCGCCGCCTTTTTCTTTCATCAAACCCCCTTCAGGACCATAATTAGAGTTTGAGTTTTCGCAATGATCGTGAAGCTGGTGGGTGCAAAACCAACATTGTCCGCACGCAATGGGGAAGGGCACAACTACTCTGTCGCCTTTTCGCAAATTGGTAACGCCGGAGCCAACTTCAACCACTTCACCCATAAATTCATGTCCGAGTGTGAGAGGTTTGGGTTGCGGAATCATGCCATTGTAAATGTGTAAATCAGAGCCGCAAATGGCGGTTGAGGTTACTTTGATAATGGCATCGGTTGGCGACTTGAATCGTTGGATCGGGAACGGTATCAACACTCACCGTTTTGGGTTTGTGAAAAACAAGTGCTTTCATAGATGATGTATTTTTTGAAAGAGTACGCAAAATCATTCCATTTCTTTACACAAATTATAAACATACAATAGAGCGTGTTACATGGCTTGCTGCTGCTGCATTTGCTTTGCTTAAAAAATAAAAGCGTCCGTTATCTCTCTGTTATTTATACCACCTCTTTTTTTATTGTATAGTTTTTGATTAACTTTATCAGCATTACGAAACAGTAGCAATACGAAATAAAGTTGCCAATGGTATGATAAACAAACAGTCGAAAACAATAACAGGTGGCGTGCTTGCCGGATTGATAACAGGCATTTTGATTGGTTATTTAATTGGTATCAATCAAAGCAAAAGTGATAATGGTTTTTTATCGCAATGGGTAAAAGATTGCGGTGAATACGAAGATGGTAATGTGTTTGGTTATGAAACCGGTTTGCCCGACAATTATCATGAAAAACAAAAGCGTGAAAAAGAGGCAAAACCAAACCGTAAAAATCAATTGTAAAAAATTATTTTGTTCTGTTTCCGTTTCCCTTTCTATATTCGCTGCGCAAATGAAAAAGCAAATACAAAATAACAATTGGTGGTGGCACACAATCCTCGATCGGGGCTTGTAGCAGCGCGTACTCATGCGTTATCATACAATAGTGAAAAGCCTCGACATAGTCGGGGCTTTTTGTTTTTACACATAATTTTTATGAAGAAAATAGAAATAGAAACCACTTACAAAAAAATACTGTCGGACGTGTTTACGCCGGTTGGCATTTACCTGCGTTTGCGGGATAGATTTCGCGATACCATTTTGATGGAAAGTGCCGAAAGCAATTCTGCTGAAAACAGTTCTTCATTTATTTGCATCAATGCTATTGGCGGTATTGAAATCAGCAATTATAATGAAATTGAATGCAAGTATCCCGGCGGAAAACCCGAAAAGAAAGCATTGCAAAACGGACAAGATGTACCCAACATTGTTTGGGATTTTATGCAGCAATTTGATGTGAAAGAAACAAGCGATAAAACCGTGAAAATTGCGCAAGGCTTATTTGGCTATACAACGTTTGATGCCGTACAATTTTTTGAAACGATACAATTAAATAGCGGCAAAACCAAACCTCCCATTCCGTTGATGCGTTATCGGTTGTATCAGTATATAATTGCCATCAATCATTTCAAAAATGAAATGTTCATCTGCGAGAATAAGATAAAGAATTTGCCTTCGGAATTGTCGCTGGTAGAATCGTTAATCCGTAGTAAAGATGTGCCCCAGTTTCCGTTTCAGAATGAAGGCCAAGAAACATCGAACATAACCGATGAGCAGCACATCGAAATGGTAAAAAAAGGAATTCAAAGTTGCCTGCGCGGCGATGTGTTTCAGATTGTATTAAGTCGCCGCTTTCAACAAAAGTTTTCGGGTGATGAATTCAATGTGTATCGGGCGTTGCGCAGCATCAATCCATCGCCGTATTTGTTTTATTTTGATTATGGCGATTACAAATTAATGGGCAGCAGTCCTGAATCGGAATTGATTATCAGGAACGGCAAAGCCATCATCCACCCTATCGCCGGAACCACAAAAAGAACCGGCAATGAAGAAGAAGACAAACGGCTAACAACGGCTTTACAAAATGATAGAAAAGAAAACGCTGAACATACGATGCTGGTTGATTTAGCGCGCAACGATGTAAGCCGCTATTGCAGCAACGTAAAAGTGAATTTTTACAAGCAGGTGCAATATTATTCACATGTCATTCATTTGGTGAGTGAAGTAAGCGGAACGGTTCAACCCAACACAAATCCGTTTTTACTACTTGCAGCTACCTTTCCTGCCGGCACATTAAGTGGCGCGCCTAAGTTTAAAGCAATGGAATTAATTGACAAATACGAAACGACGCCACGTAGTTTTTATGGTGGCTGCATTGGCTCGGTTGGCTTCGATGGAAATTGCAACCAAGCCATAATGATTCGCACATTTTTAAGTAAAGAAAATACGCTTACTTACCAGGCTGGCGGTGGCATTGTTGCGGCAAGCAATCCACAAAATGAATTGGAAGAAGTGGCCAATAAATTAGGTGCATTGAAGAAAGCGATTGTGATGGCGGAAAACATTACATAGCCACCGGATTTATCCGGTGAATAAATAGAAAAAATGATCATGAAAATATTAGTGTTTGACAATTACGATTCGTTTACCTACAATCTTGTTCATCTGGTTGAAAAGATTGTAGATGATAAAGTAGATGTGTTTCGCAACGATAAAATACCGTTGGAGAAGGTAGCTGAATACGATAAAATCATTCTTTCCCCAGGCCCTGGTGTGCCTTCGGAAGCCGGTTTGTTATTGCCGTTAATAAAAGAATATGCAGCCCGCAAAAGTATACTGGGCGTGTGTTTGGGGCATCAGGCAATAGGAGAGGCGTTTGGAGCAACGCTTACCAATTTAACCAATGTATTTCATGGTGTGGCTACAAGTTGCCAACTGTCATCTGTTAGCAGTCCACTATTCAAAGGATTGCCGCAATGTTTGGAAATTGGTCGTTATCATTCCTGGGTGGTTGATAAAGAAGCCTTTCCGGATGAGCTTGAAATTACGGCTGAAGATGACAATGGTTTTATCATGGGTTTACAACACAAAACGTACGACGTACAAGGCGTACAGTTTCATCCAGAAAGTGTGTTGACACCAATGGGCGAAATAATTTTGAGAAACTGGTTACAAGCATAATAAGAGCAAATGAAAAAACTATTACAATACCTTTTCGAGCACAAAACGTTGTCATATCAGCAAGCGAAAGACACATTCATTGCTATTTCAAAAGGTGTATATAATGATACCGAAGTAACGGCTTTCATCACTGTATTTCTGATGCGTAGCATTACCGTTGAAGAACTGAAGGGCTTTCGGGATGCGTTGCTGGAATTATGCGTGAAAGTAAACCTGGATGGGCATAAGACTATTGACATTGTTGGCACCGGTGGCGATGGAAAAAATACATTCAACATTTCAACATTGGCTTGTTTTATTGTTGCCGGATCGGGGCAGAAAGTTGCGAAGCATGGCAATTATGGAGCAACGTCCATCAGCGGTGCAAGCAATGTAATGGAAAATTTAGGCTATCGGTTTTCAAACGACAATGCGAAACTACTTCGCGAAGTGGAAGAAGCTAATATCTGTTTTATGCACGCGCCGCTCTTTCATCCGGCATTGAAAACGGTAGCACCCATTCGTAAAAATTTTGGATTAAGAACCTTCTTTAATATGCTGGGACCAATGGTAAACCCTGCGCAGCCCACCTATCAGTTGGTAGGTGTTTACAATTTGGAAATGGCAAGAATCTATAACTATTTATTACAGCAAAATAAAAGTCCTTTCACCATCATTCATAGTTTGGATGGTTATGATGAAATTTCACTCACAAACGATACAAAAGTGATTACCAACGAAGGCGAGTATTTATATACACCCGAACAATTGGGCAAGCGAATGGTTGAACAACATGATATTTACGGTGGCAATACAACCGAAGAAGCTGCGAAGCTGTTTACTAAAATTATAATGGGCGAGGGCACGTGGGCGCAAACTGCTGTGGTGCTTGCGAACGCTGCGATGGCGCTGCATTGTACAGGAAATTATGATAATTACGATGATGCCTACAAAACCGCTGTAAAGAGCTTAGAAAATGGTAGCGCATACAATTGTATGGAAACATTAATTCACATGCAATAACATGAACATACTCGACAAAATAGTGGCTGAAAAAAGGAAAGAAATTGAACAAAAGAAAAAGTCTTTTTCAATAGCCTCGTACGAACAAATGCCAATGTTTGCTTTTGCCAGAAAATCACTGCGACAATCATTGTCGAAAGAAGATTCAACAGGCATTATTGCAGAGTTCAAACGCAAGTCGCCATCCAAAGGCATTATTAATGCAAATGCAGATGTAGCAATCGTTACAGCCGCTTACAGCCAGTATGCTGCAGGTATTTCGGTGCTTACCGACGGGCCTTTTTTTGGCGGTAGTAATGAGGATTTGATAAGAGCAAGAAATGTGGTTGCTATTCCCTTATTGCGTAAAGATTTTATTGTTGACGAATATCAACTTTACGAAGCGCGGGCTATCGGTGCAGATGTTATTTTATTAATTGCGGCCTGTCTTTCTCAACAACAAGTCAAACAACTTGCAACAGCAGCAAGGCAATTAGACCTGGAAGTGCTGTTGGAAATTCATAATGAAGAAGAACTCCACCACATTTGCGACGAAGTAACCATGGTTGGTGTAAACAATCGCAACCTCAAAACATTTGAAGTTGACATCAATACATCTTTAAACCTGATAACTTTATTGCCAAAAGAAAAGCCTGCCATTGCAGAAAGCGGAATCAGCAATGTAAATAGTATCAAAGCCTTGCGCAGCGCAGGCTTCAAAGGTTTTTTAATAGGTGAAAATTTTATGAAGAATACCGATCCGTCAACTGCTTTTATTCAGTTTGTAAATGAATTGAAACAAACAACATGAGAGTAAAAGTATGTGGCATTACCGAGGCGGTTCAGGCGCAACAAGTAACCGAAGCAGGAGCTGATTTTGTTGGATTTATTTTTTATCCGCCTTCATCGCGTTATGTGTTGAATCGAATGCAAACAGACGAAATTAAAAAGCTTCGCAACATGAATAAAGTAGGTGTTTTTGTAAATGCAGATGTAAATGAGGTATTGAAAACAGTGGATGCTTGCGGCTTATACTTAGTGCAACTTCACGGCAATGAATCGCCGCGTTACTGCGAGAAGATTTCGCAATATATTACAGTTGTTAAAGCATTTCGAGTAAGTGAAGGCGACAACATTTTGTGGAAAATAAAAGACTATTACGATGTAGCCGATTTGTTCATGTTTGACACTGAAGGCGCAAGTTATGGGGGTACAGGGAAAAAGTTTGACTGGCAAAAATTGATGGAAATTAATATTGGCAAACCTTTTTTTTTAAGCGGTGGCATTGCGCCGGGTGATGTTGGTGCCATTCAGCAATTTGAACAACATGCGGGGGCAAAAGATTTATTTGCACTTGATATTAATAGTCGTTTTGAAACATCGCCGGGCGTAAAAGATGTCCAAAGAGTAAAGACATTTATCAGTGATGTTAAGCAGGTAAAATGATTCATTGGTGATAAAGGAATTTGATTGAGAAAACGTGCAAAACCAAAAGTGCTATGATTCAACTGGATGATCCATCTAACAAAAATAAAGTGATTATTCGCGAAGCAACAAGAGAAGATTTGCCGCAAGTACTCGACATTTATAATGACGTGATTTTGCATACAACTGCCGTTTACAATTATGATCCGCATACCTTGGAAATGCGTACCGAATGGTTTGAAACAAAGCAACAGCAAGGCTTTCCGGTGTTTGTGGCTGAAGAAGGTAAAGTGATTATTGGCTTTAGTTCGTTTGGCCCGTTTCGTGCCTGGCAGGCTTACCAATACACCGTTGAAAATTCGGTATATGTAAAAAACGATTGCAGAGGCAAAGGCGTTGGAAAAATGTTGATGAAACCATTGATAGAGACAGCTAAAAACTTAGGCTTACATGCTATGGTTGCTGGTATTGATGCCTCTAATGAAGTGAGCCTTGCATTGCACAAGCAGTTTGGTTTCATAGAAGTGGCACATTTTAAAGAAGTGGGCTATAAGTTTAACCGATGGCTTGATTTAAAGTTCATGGAGTTGATATTGTAATTAATAGTGCGAAAGAAAAAGCTATCCATACAGTTGATAATGAGGTAAATTTTTAAGCTGTACGAAGTCTCCAGACTTCGTACCTACTATGTTCTTCAAAGTCTGTGACTTTGCTTTTTGTAAATGAAACTTATGGACTCAATACATTTCAAAGGCGGATACCAAATCAAAGATCAAAGTGCTGCACATTTTCTTACATTCACAGTTTGCGGTTGGATTGATTTATTTACCCGGAAAATATACAAGGATGTATTAATTGATTCGTTCAAGTTTTGCCAGCAACAAAAAGGTTTGATTTTGTACGCTTATGTAATTATGAGCAATCACGTTCACATACTTGCGCAGGCAAAAGAAAGTGCTATGTTGGGTGATATCATTCGGTATTTTAAAAAGTTTACCCATAAACAAATGATGCAGGTTATAGACAGTGAAAAAGAAAGCCGTCGCCTATGGATGCTGCATCAGTTTAAATTCTATGGCAACCAAAATAGTAAAAATGAAAATTTCCAGATCTGGACAAATAACAACCATCCGGAAGAATGTTTTAATAAAGCGTTTATAGATGTAAAAGTCAATTACATTCATGAAAACCCGATACGAGCAGGCATTGTATAGGAAGCGGCTGACTATGTTTATTCCAGCGCTGCAAATTATGCTGGCAGAAAAGGAATTTTAGATGTGGAGATAGTATAATTGATTTTTGTGAAAACATCACGCATAAAAGTGTAAAACAAAGTCTGAGGCTTTGAAGAACATAATATGTGTGAAGTCTGGAGACTTCGCACAACAACAGCAACAACAGCAATAACAGCAATAACAACGATAACAATATCAACTATGATAAACATTACCTCATTCAACAACAGAGGCACTTACAAGCAGCCAAACATCTTTGGTTATTATGGAGATTTTGGCGGTGCGTACATTCCTGAAATGCTCTATCGCAATGTGGAAGAATTGAAAAACAATTATCTGCAAATCATGTATGAAGCGGGCTTCCGTCAAGAGTTTCAGAGCTTGCTGAAAGACTATGTTGGCAGACCCACACCTTTGTTTTTAGCAGAAAGATTGAGCAACAAATACAATACTACCGTTTACTTAAAGCGTGAAGATTTAAACCATACCGGAGCGCATAAAATCAACAATGCCATTGGCCAGGTATTGCTTGCACAACGGCTTGGTAAAAAGCGCATCATAGCTGAAACCGGTGCGGGTCAGCATGGCGTGGCAACGGCGACTGTATGTGCTTTGAAAGGCATTGAGTGTGTGGTGTATATGGGTGAAGTTGATATTGAACGACAGGCACCCAATGTAGCCCGCATGAAGATGCTCGGCGCGAAAGTAGTTCCTGCTACCAGCGGCAGTAAAACGTTGAAAGATGCTACTAACGAAGCCATTCGCGCGTGGATCAATGACCCTCTCGAAACACATTATGTAATTGGCAGTGTAGTTGGTCCGCATCCGTATCCTGATATGGTGGCTCGGTTTCAAAGCATTATAAGCGAAGAAATCAAATGGCAGTTGAAAGAACATACCGGCAAAGAACTACCAACACATGTAGTGGCTTGTGTGGGTGGAGGAAGCAATGCTGCGGGAACGTTCTATCATTTTTTGGATGAAGACAGTGTAAAAATCATTGCCGTAGAAGCAGCCGGTTGCGGCATTAATAGTGGCAAGAGTGCAGCTACCACACAGCTTGGCAAACCAGGTGTGTTGCATGGAAGTAAAAGCCTGGTAATGCAAACAGAAGACGGGCAGGTTGTTGAGCCACACAGCATTTCAGCAGGTTTGGATTATCCCGGCATTGGGCCTATGCACGCACATTTGTATGCGAGTGGTCGTGCTACTTTTTTAAGTGCAACAGATGGTGAATCGCTGGCGGCAGGCTTTCAGTTGGCAAAGTTAGAAGGCATCATTCCGGCATTGGAAAGTGCTCATGCTTTGTGCGCCTTAGACCAATTAAAACTAAGCCCGAAAGATGTGTTGGTAGTGTGTTTGAGCGGGCGTGGTGATAAAGATTTGGATACGTACATGAAGGCGATGGAGAAGTGATTTTTAATTGTAAATTTTTAATGGTTAAACGTTTATGGGATTACTGAAGAATCTATTTCAGCATAAAAGCAAAAATGTGTTGAATGTTTACTGCACAGCAGGTTATCCGCAGCTTAACAGCACAATCGAAGTGATGAAGGCATTGCAAAACAATGGTGCCGATATTATTGAAATTGGAATGCCTTACAGCGATCCCTTAGCGGATGGTCCTGCGATTCAGCACAGCAACGGTATTGCGTTACAGAATGGTATGACAATAGAAAAACTGTTTGATCAATTAAAAGACTTTAGAAACACATCGAATGTAAAAGATGCTATAAAAATACCTGTTGTTTTAATGGGTTACATGAATCCCATTTTACAGTATGGTTTTGAAAGGTTTTGTAAACAAGCAGCAGAACTCCCGGTTGATGGTTTGATTCTTCCCGATCTTCCTGAATACGAATATCAAACGGTGTATGGCGACATCATCAAGCGTTATGGATTGGATTTTATTTTTCTCATTACACCTGAAACATCGGAAGAACGCATACGTAGATTAGATTCATTGAG
Source organism: uncultured Chitinophagaceae bacterium (assembly GCA_963790435.1). Classification (GTDB taxonomy): domain Bacteria; phylum Bacteroidota; class Bacteroidia; order Chitinophagales; family Chitinophagaceae; genus Ilyomonas. The sequence continues at coordinate 754,273 of CAWBOI010000001.1, read as the reverse complement.
CACTGGTTTTTTGTATGCTGTTTCTTCTTCATCCATCACTGGCAGCGATAAGGATTTTACTGCGGTTGAAACTTATCTGCAACGCTTGCAAAGTATGAATTTACAGAATCCCATTCTTGTTGGTTTTGGCATAAAAGACAAAGCTACTTTTGGCTCTGCCTGTAAGTTTGCAAATGGCGCTATCATTGGTACGGCATACATAAAAGCTATTGAAAATTCAACCAATAGTGAAGAAGATACAAAGGTTTTTTTACAAGGCATTCTTCAGTAAAACGTTCATTTATCTTATCCACTTGTAAAGCTTCCCAGTAGGGGCCCGGGTATGAAGATTCTTAAACTCGCTATCATCAGCATCGTTGTTTTGTTTTTGATTCTAACAGGTATGGGTTTGCTGTTGCCTCAAACAGTACGTGTTACGCGTACTATCAACATAACTGCACCTCAGGATACATTGTATAATTATGTTGGTGATGTAAACAACTGGGGGTTATGGATGGAAGGAATCAACGCAAACACCGTTCATTTCGTGCCTCAGAAAGGGGTTGTAAAAAATGATATTTCCCCTGACGGTAAGCAGCAAGTTTATATTGTAAAAAATTCAAGAGATACAATAGAAACGATATGGCAAAACAAAAATGGTAAAACGATGCTTTGCGTTTTTCAGTTATCGAACAATACAGCCAGCAACACAACAAAATTGAATTGGTATTTCGAGCAAAAACTAAGCTGGTATCCGTGGCAGCGGTTGCCTGCTATTGCAAGTGATAAAATCTTCGGACCCTTTATGGAAGCGGGCTTAGACAAGCTAAAAGCAATTGCAGAGAATCATCAGAATTAATCAACCCAGACCCACAATTACATCATACACTTTGTTCAATTCTTCTTCAGTAATGCAATACGGTGGCATGATGTAAACAGTGTTGCCAAGCGGACGTAAATAAACACCTTGCTGAAGGCTTCGGATTGTTATGATTGTGCTGATGTTATTTAAATATTCGTCTTCTCCCTCCGTAATTTCAAAAGCTGCAATGGTTCCTAATGCGCGTAAATTCTTTACTTTTTGTTTTTGCACCAATTGTTGCAACAACCATTGGTTTTGTTGCTCGATCCAGCTTATTTTTTCCATGCAATTGTTTTGAAACCACAAATCCAGACTTGCTAAAGCCGCTGTGCAAGCCAGTGGATTGGCAGTAAACGAATGCCCGTGAAAAAACGTTTTCAACTTATCATCATCTAAGTATGCATCATAAATTTTTTGCGAGCAAGCCGTAACGCCCAATGCCATTGTGCCGCCGGTTAAACCTTTGCTCAAACAAATAATATCGGGCTTGCATTTCATGTATTCCGATGCGAATAACTTTCCTGTTCTGCCAAACCCGGTCATCACTTCATCGGCGATGCAAAGGATGTTTTGGTTTTGCACATATTCCAACAGTTCATCCATCCAGAACGCATCATACATCTTCATTCCACCTGCGCCTTGCACCAACGGTTCGTAAATAAATGCTGCGATTTCTTCAGTATGATGTTCCAATGTTTGTTTTATTTCATTGATATTATTTTCATCAGGAACGTCAATAAATATCACTTCAAATAACATATCGTGAAACGCCAGCGTAAATACACTTCTATCGCTCACGCTCATCGCTCCGAATGTATCACCATGATACGAATTGTTGAAAGCTAAAATCTTTCTTCTCTTTAGCTCCTTGCTTTTTGCTCCTTGTGCCTTGTTTGTTTCCCCTTGGTTCCACCAAAATTGTATCGCCATTTTTAACGCCACTTCGGTTGAAGTAGAGCCATTATCACTATAAAATATTTTAGAAAAATGGGAAGGCAGAATTTGCAATAATCTCTCGGCAAGCTCAACAGCAGGTTTGTGTGTAAAGCCTGCAAAAATAACATGCTCAAGCTGTAATGCTTGCCCGTAAAGCTTTTGGGCAATGTAAGGATGCGCATGACCATGCAGCGTTACCCACCAGCTACTTATGGCATCAATGTAAGCCTTGTTGTTTTCGTCAAATAAAAGTGTGCCTTTTGCGCTGCTGATGGCAATGGGTAAAGACATATTTTTTTGCGGTGTGAACGGATGCCAGATGCATTGCTTGTCTCTTTCAGATAAAGTCATACTGTGAAGGTAATGGCAAATGCTTTTTTATGGCAGTTCTTTGTAATAAACTATATCACTGCAACGATGGTGTTGGCTCGTACCTCTTTCTTAATAGTTTAGAAGGACGTATCACCTGCAAATCAACCGTCAAAAGGCTTTTGATAATGAACTGATCGCTTTGCTTGTTCAATCCAAAGCCTGCACCTACATTCCATATTATACGCGGTGAAAGATAGAGTACAACCGTAGGAAACAGTTCGGCTGTTTTCTGTTTATAATCAGCATAATATTCAATGCCTGGCTGCACTTTATTTCCACGACGGTAATACAAGCCAGCCGATAATCCATATCCTAAATCTTTGCTTTCATCACCTGTTGTGTACTTGCTGATGTAAGGATCGGCAGCAATGCGGAAATCTTCTATGTCTTTGTCTAAAATCAATCTTAATTCTGCTTCCTGACTATTTGAATATACCTGTCGCGGGAAATAATATTCAGCATATAAAGCTGCGTTAATAAAGTTATCATAACGCTCGCCGAAGCGATACATCAATGAGTAATGTGATTGAGTAAAACTGAAATTTTGGTTTGTACCTGAAACAAAATCGGCATAAGCCGAAAGTTCGAGATGATCGAGCAATCCATATTCTACTTCAACCGAATTGCCAAGCAAACCTTTGTTGTTCAGCATCTTTCCGAAATGTTCATTACTGCTACTGCTGTTGATAATTCCTGTTGTCCACAAGTTCACATTTACATGACCTTGGTAAGGCGTTTCAACCTGGTACACCCTATATAAGAGTTCTTGTGCAAACGTATGATTGATGAAGCTACCTGTAACAATAAAAATGATAAAAACAAACTTCCTTTTCATGTGCAGTTATTTTTGTCCTCCCTTTATGGTAAGATTGTCGAAGTCAATATCCACGGGCGTTGCAAAGCGGTTGCCTTCTTGTTTTCCATATCTTCTATAGGTTGGCGCATCAACATGCACATGCACAGAATATTGCTTTCCGCTTACCGGTATGCGCCAGTTTTCGCCGTAATGGTACAACCACGGATGCCACATAAAAGGGATTGGCTTTGTGCCCAGAGATTTTTTGTTTTTATCGTATAATGTAACTGTGATATTCAGGTCGGGCAAAAAGCGATGAGTGGTTTTATCGGCTACTGCAATTTCTATGTGGGCGTTGGTTTTGCCACCCTCATCGTTCTGAGTCATGTACATCAGTTTTCCATTCATATAATGCCACCAGCCTTCTGAATATTCATCAGCGAAGGCAATAAAATAATCGCCTTGTACTGTATCCTTTCCTTCGTTTGCCTGCTTGTACATTATCTTTAAAGTGTTGCTATAACCTGCACCGGCACTGCTTGATAATGAATTCTGTTCTTCCATAAATTTACTCACCAATGTTTGTTGTGCCTGTTGATTTTGGTTGATAGAAATAACAGCCGTAGTTGGCTTTGTAAAACGATCACCATTATAAGGGTCGTGGCGCCGATATTGAGGTGGCGCGATGCTAATGGTAACAACTTCATTTTTGTTGTTAGATAAATTAATGTTATCGCTATAGCCGTTAATCAAAGGTGCCCAGCCATACGGCATTTGTTTTTGCCCGTTTTCTAATGATGCTGTAATGCTCAAACCAGGCACCAAACGCCGGTCAGAGCCATCCTGTACAAACAGCCACAAGTGCGCATTTGCGCCGGTTGGCTCGTGCCACATCAGTTTGTTTTTATCTTCCAATTCGTACCAGCCTTCGGGCTTACCAACAAGGTAAGTAATGATGTATTCACCAGCTCTTGTTTGTCCGGCTGAAGCACCGCCAAACTTTAGTAAAGCCTGTATGCACTTGTCCACTGAATCGCCTTCTGCACGAGCCGATTGAAGCTGTTTTTTATTGGCTTCGTTGCTGGGCGCAGTAAGCGGCAATTGGGGTTTTGTCGATGCTTGTGCTGCATCCTGCGCTTTCATTTCATTGCATAGAAAAAATATTGCTATAGCAAATAAGGTGCTTTTGTAAAACATAGGTATTAGCAATTGAAAATTTATATAAAAAAACTTCTATAATTGTGCCATTTAAAAATATAGCGGAACGAAGAAGTAATTGGGTTTGAAAGATATAGATTGTTTGTAAAAAATTCAGTGTTTTTACTTAGTTCAAATCAAAAATTTGTACTTCTTTTTTTTCCGTGCGTTTGCCATTTATTTTTCCTTCAAATTTGTTGTTCATTTTTGTTCTTACCTATGTCGCCGTTTCTGTTGCTTTCATTCATTCTGATTTATTTTTTGATTCTGCTCGGCGTTGCCTGGTACACCAGCCGCAATGCTAACAACGAATCGTTTTTTATTGGCAACCGCAACAGTAACTGGATGCTGGTTGCTTTTGGTATGATTGGTACTTCGCTAAGCGGTGTTACGTTTGTGAGTGTGCCCGGAACCGTTGGCACTAACGGCTTTGGTTACTTCCAGGTAGTGCTGGGTTATTTCATCGGTTACTTTATCGTGGCTTTTGTGTTGTTGCCTTTGTACTATCGTTTGCAGCTCACTTCTATTTACAATTACCTTTACCATCGCTTTGGTGTTACGGCTTATAAAACCGGCGCTTTGTTTTTTATTATTTCACGTGTGTTGGGGGCTACGGCAAGATTGTATCTGGTGATCAATGTGCTGCAGATATTCATCCTGAATAACATGCAGATTCCGTTTTGGACAACCACATTTGTTATCCTGTTGATGATATTGATGTACACATTTAAAGGTGGTGTAAAAACCATTGTGTTTACCGATACTTTGCAAACCACTTTCATGTTGCTGGGATTGATTGTTTGCACCCTTTTTATTTTGCACCATTTGCATCTTTCGCTTTCATCTGCCGTTCATTTGCTGAACGAAAAAGGATATACCAAAACTTTCAACACTGATGCAAACAGCGGAGCATTCTGGCTGAAACAAATTATAGGTGGAATGTTTATCACCATTGGTATGACGGGGCTTGACCAGGAAATGATGCAGAAAAACATCAGCGTAAAAAACCTGAAAGATTCACAAAAAAACATGATGACATTTAGCGCCATCATGGTGTTGGTGAACCTACTTTTTTTATTGCTTGGCGGCTTGCTGTATTTGTTCGCTCAACAATACAACATCACTACAAAAGGTGATGATTTGTTTCCATCGGTTGCATTAAACACTACAACTGCAACGCACTATTTTCCGGCATTTGTTTCTATTATTTTTATCATCGGCTTAATCTCAGCTTTGTTCCCCTCTGCTGATGGCGCTATTACCGCATTAACGTCTTCTTTTTGTATAGATATTTTAGGCTTGAAAAGAGCTAAAAACCTCACCGAACAACAACAAAAAGACAGAAGATTGATAGTACATCTTTTATTCACCATTTTGTTTTTTTTATGTGTGATGATGTTTAAGCAAATCAACAGCAAATCCATTATTAAAATCATATTAGACGTTGCGGGTTATACTTATGGACCACTGTTGGGTTTGTTTACATTTGGCATCTTTACAAAGCGCGTTCTTACCAATAACATCTTAACAGTTTTGGTATGTTTGGTTTCGCCCATTATTTGTTATTTGCTAAGTTCCTTTTCAACACAAATTTTTAATGGTTATGCCATTGGGATCGAGTTGTTATTCATCAATGGGTTGCTTACTTTTTTAGGTTTGTATATGATTTCTAAAAAAGAAAACACAATGCTGGTAAGAAATGAACCAAAAGCACAAATGAATAAATAATGATGAATTAAATCTTTATTGAATGGAATTGGTTAATCCGCTTGCCGAAGAATACGCTGCCCGCTTTACTACACCGCACGATGAGTTGTTGCACACTATTCATCAGCAAAGTTTACAACACGCACATGCGCACTTGCTAAGCACCGAAACGCAAGGGCAGTTTCTTTCTTTTATGAGTCAGATGATTCAACCCAAATACATTTTGGAAATTGGCACTTTTACCGGCTACAGTGCATTGTGCCTGTGCAAAGGTTTACAACCTGATGGTGAATTACACACAATTGAATTGAGAGAAGCCGATGCTGAACAATCTTCAGCTAATTTTAAACTTGCCGGGAAGGAGAAACAGATACATTTGTACAGAGGCAATGCAGCCGCGATTATTCCAACGCTCAATTATAACTGGGATATGGTTTTTATAGATGCGGATAAAATGGCATACATTACATACTACGAAATGGTGATTGAACGTTTACAACCACATGGATGGATAATCGCAGACAATGTTTTGTTTCACGGGCAGGTGCTGGAAAAAGAGGTCAAAAACAAAAACGCAAAAGCTATCCAGGAATTTAACCAGCATGTACTCAACGATAACCGAACAGAACAAGTAATGCTTACCGTGCGCGATGGATTGTTAGTAATAAGAAAAAAAGGGCCCAATATCATTCGTTAATACAACTGCTCAGGAATTAAAAATTTGACTACTGATGAAACGATTTTTTTTGATTGCCGTTTTGTGCTTGTTTATTCATTCGGCATTTTGTCAAAACAGCGATGTTGTTAACAACTACATCAACACGTATAAAGACATTGCCATTCGCGAAGAAATTCGTACCGGCGTTCCAGCCGCTATTACTTTGGCGCAGGGCATTTTGGAAACAGCCGCTGGTCAGTGCGATTTGGTAAAACAATCGAACAATCATTTTGGAATCAAATGTAAAGCTGGTTGGAATGGTGCAGTGGTATATCATGATGATGATGCCAAAGGAGAATGTTTCCGCAGTTATAACAATGCAGAAGATTCGTATCGCGATCATTCTGATTTTTTGAGAAATCGTCCCAACTATGCGTTCTTATTCGATCTTGATCCAACCGATTATGAAGGCTGGGCAAAAGGCTTGAAGAGAGCGGGTTATGCCACCAACCCGGCGTATGCTTCTATCCTTATTCAAATCAATTGTTACCTATCATTTGCAGGACTATACATTGATAGCTTTGCAACGCAATGAAAGCAATAACAACGAAGCTTTAACGGCTGCTAATACTACAACAATATCTTCTAACAGTAGCATTAATAACGAAGAGCAAGCCGATGAAAAAGATGCTGCAAAAACAAACTCCCATTACAGCCAAAGTAGCACAAACCATTATCACAGCGCCAACTGCTTTGTATCCTTCCGGTGTATTTTCTATCAACGGTACAAAAGTGGTGTATGCACAACAGGGAACTTCGTTGTTTGCATTGGCAAGCAAGTACAATGTTTCGTACAGCAAACTGTTAGAATACAATGAAATCAAGGACAACGCAGAAGATAAAAACCAACTGATTTATTTTGCTAAAAAATCCAAGCGGGGAAGCCAGCCTTACCATGTTGTAACCGTTAATGAAAACCTTACTGATATTGCGCAAATCGAAGGTGTGCGCGTCGAAAATTTAGAAGACTACAACAGCATTTCTAAAGATGCAACGCTTCACGTAGGCCAAAAAATTTATCTGCAAAATACTCCTCCTTATTTAGAAAAATAAAGGGCGGCAATTGGTTATTATTGCGGCAAAACCAAAAGATGGAACTCGTAAAAGTTCACGATAAATATTTTGCACCTTATCTTTCAAGCGAAGCTATTGCAGGAAAAGTAACCGCATTAGCTGCACAAATCAATACTGATTATAAAGACAAAAAGCCACTGCTGATTGGTGTTTTAAACGGCTCATTTATGTTCGCTGCCGATTTGTTTAAACAACTTACCATCGAAGCTGAAATTTCTTTTATCAAACTGGCTTCTTACCAGGGAACAAAATCAAGCGGCAAAGTGATTACGGCTATCGGCTTAGATATGAGCATTTCAGGCAGGGATGTTATCATTCTTGAAGATATTATTGACACTGGTAAAACCCTGCATCAGTTTCTTCCGCAACTGCAAAGTCATCAGCCACGTTCGCTTTCTGTTGCGGTACTGCTTCACAAGCCAGAGGCAACCATTCATGCGGTTCACATTCGTTACAAATGCTTCACCATACCTAATAAATTTGTTGTGGGTTACGGGTTAGATTATGATGGGTTGGGGCGTAATCTTCCAGCGATTTATCAGTTGTATGAGGAGTAAAAATGTAATTATTAAGTCTGGTTTTCTTTTATCAGTTTTTATCTTTCGTCTGAAGTTCAGTTGCACTGGAATATCTGCTTGCGAGCATTTAAATAGTACTGCGACGAAGCAACGCAACATAACTTTCAAAGATTTTGATGCCTTCTTTAGATTGAGAAGATTATCAAACTATGCTGTACCATTGTAGCACAAGCGGCTTTGTTAAACCGTAAGAATTTATTTTGTATAGAGGTGCTTGCTTTTTATAAAAGTAACAAGCCAAAGTAATGTAGCGGAGATAATTATAATAATTGGAATAAGATCTGCTAACGAGTTGTGTGAGCCAAAGGAATGTATATCTTTATTATAAGCTCCATGAATTACATTCAAAATGTTTATGAGAAGCGAAAGAATACTAAAAATGCTAAGTCCTTTAATTGACCAATTTTTTTTAAGGAAGTCATTTGGTTTCTGAGTTAAATAAGTAATACCCAATGCTAATAACATCGCTATCACTATAAATTGAAACAAGTAAGACAATATAGTTGAATCGCCGGGTATAAAATGTCCTCCTGCCCAACCATATCCGGCAGCAAGCAAAATAATCGAGGCGCATCTGATTTTATAAATATACATATATATTGTTTTGCTTTGGATTCGGTTTGTTGATTTGTCATTTCAACGCCTGCTTGCCTGCATTGAGATATTGTTGCAAAGCAGCTACATAACTTTCAAATGCTTTGATGCCTTGTTTCGTAACCTTACAAGTGGTGTTCGGATAATTGTCTTTAAACTCTTTGGTAACATCAATATAACCGGCATCTTTCAGCTTTTGCACCTGCACGCTTAAGTTGCCTGCGGTAGCATTTGTTTTTTCCTTAATAAAAGTAAACTCCGCTTCCTTTACACTAATGAGCAAACTCATCACCGCAAGGCGCAACTGCGAGTGCAATATGGGATCTAAATCGTTAAACATGCTGCTCTTTCCTCTTCGCTTTTAAGTACCTGCGTTGCAAAATCAATCCGGGTACAAACCATGCCAGCAATGCACCGGCTGCCACAAATAACATGTTGTAAGGATAAGGGGTAAATGCGCTTGCAATTGCAAATATCCAACAAGCAATTCCGCCTACTATCATAGGTGTAAAACGCCTTGCTATGCCGGTAGAAAATGTAGGAATGCCATAAACGATAAGATACAATGTATCCTGGTGAAGTTTGCCGGCATCTATGCCCTGTGAGCTTAAAAAACCAAAATAAAAACTTAGCAAAAACATGCTGATTCCAAACGTAATCCAGATACTACCGATAGCACTTTCATGATAACCTCTAAATTGTTTCTTTTTGTTTTCTTTTATTGAAATTACTACTTGAGGAATCACTGCGAAAAAGGTAAGGGTCCAAACATAACCAGCCCCCTGAAAAGGATAATAAAACGAAACGAACTGAACTAATGAGCAAAACGAAACAATGCTTCCCCAGAGTAATGCACTGATGCCGGTTTCAACAAAATCATTCTTCGCTTTTTGTATCATCTGCGTTATCAGTTGCAGACTTTCCTGTTCGCTAAAAAACACTTCTTCTTGTTCAATCATAAAGATTGTGTTGTAGATGTAAGTTTATGGTATCGGTAACGTAGTATATGACCCGGCACAATGTAGCTAACAAAAACAGCCAGTGCTATAAGAAGGGTTTGTGTATCATAGCTGGTATAAGCCGATATTGCTACTAATAGAAAACAAAGCAGGCCTCCTATAATCAGCGGCTTAAATTTAATAAGGCTGCCGGAAATATAAGTACCGATACCGTACAATAGAGTATAAAATGGAAAACAATACTGCCAGCCGATATGCACAAACACAAACGAAAGCACCAGAAACGAAAGACCAATAGCTGTCCATAAATAAGTATTGGCTTCGTCTATAAATGTTTTTACCTTTTCATATTTCGTTCTTCTATAAATAAGAAACAATTGGATAATTACTACAACAGGTGTTATTAGCCAAACGTAATAATATTTAGGATATCCGGCAATGACTTTCAAATAATACTGTAGCAAGCACCCAATGAATACTGCCCAACCCCATAGCAAAAAATACGGGCTATCGTTACCAATCGTATTCTTTGTGTTTGCAATCATTTGATGAATGAGCCGAAGACTTTGCTGCGGCGAAAATTCCAATTCTTCTTGCATGTTCAAAATATTAAGCGGAAAAGAGTAGTGGCTTTAACACCACTACTGTAATTTTCCTATAGATAAACTTATTACTGACATTGCGCCAACATAGCATCGTTTTGTTGTGCGCCCCAGGTTGGATACAATGGCTTTTTTTCTTCTGTTTTAAACAGGTCTGCGGCTTGCTGAAAAACGGGTTTTGCCTTTGCTTTACCACCACCAAATTGTTCAGGTGTATTGAACACACTCATCCCTTGCAAATAATACAAGCGCGGATTTTTTGGATCCATCTGCATTCCTTTTTGAAGAGCCCCCGAAGCTTCGGTTCCATAGGTTTGCCAGCGGTTTTGCGGGTCAACCATCATTTGTTGTACAGCCGCCATATCGCGCAGCGCCTCGAACTCCGAATTTTGATTGATGGCCTCACCTCTTGTTATCAACGCTTTTGTTTCTTCAGCAAGTTTGTCTTTATCAACAGTGTTATCAATCCAGCCGATGCGAACCTTTGCCAGAGCTGCCCAATAGTAAGGCAGCCATTGTGTTTTTTCAGCATCGCCAACGCGCACAAATGCTGCCGATGCGGCATTGAAATCGGAAGCTGTTTTTGCAGAATCAAGCATCGCCAGATTTTTTTGCATGGCTTGTGTGTATTTATCACTTTGCGAAAACGCTGCAACGCTTGCGAGCATTACAATTGAAAGGAGGAACTGTTTCATTTTGTTTGATTTTTATTGTTTGTTCTGATGTAATATCTAAGATGTATGATTGAATATTTAATCTTACCTGTTCAATTTTTTAAGCTTTTCGTATTCTTCTTCAGCAGAAAATAGTTTGTTCGAATGATAAGCGCCCACATATTGCAACGCAATGCCAATGCCCCAGCCAAGAGCTGGCCATACAGGCCAGAAATAAGAACCCGGGCCTGAAGAAAAATACCAGATAGCCACCAACGCCAGATTAACCACAATGTAAATAGCGAAGCTCGCTTTGAAGGCAGCTCTCCGTTTCGCCATCTGCCAAAGCATCTGGTCTTTTTGTTGTTCATTTTCCATGATGAGTATGATTTATAAGATAAAGTAATCTAAGTTGACCATTAACAATATTTAATAAAAAATTATTACAGGTTTCCGTTAATTGCATCTTCTGAACGGTTAATTCCCCAGCTGAAAAATGCACCGATAAAATAAAATCGTTTTGCCGGTGGGTTAATCTCTTGTTTATTCATTCCATTGAACGAATAATTATAGTTATACACCAGGTTCGTACCCAAAGCATTGGTAACGCTTGCAAACAAAACGGTGTTTGTTTTTGCATCTTTTTTGCCAACCGAAGGAACATAGTAAACACTCAACCCGAGCGTGTTGTAAGGCTTGGTTGTGCCTTTGTCTCCAATAAAATATTTGTTGTTTAAATAATTGTACTGCAGGTTATAAAAGGGGCGACCCGTAGCAAAACTATACGTGCCGCTGATGCCCGTTTTCCACTTCATGATAAAGCGTTTTACTACCAGCGAAAGCGTGTGAGGCGTTGCAAAATTGGGCTGCATCTTTTCGGGGAAATTCAGGTAATCACGCTTTGTATCCAAGTAAGAATAACTCACCCAATAATCTAAATTCTTAAAGGTTTTTTTATCTCTGAAAAATAGCTCAACGCCTTGCGCATACCCGCTTCCGGCGTTGTTGTAAGTGGCATATTGATAGTTGAGCGGAACGGTTTTTACCAGGTCGTTATACTTTTTGTAATAGGCTTCAATTCTAAAAATTCTATCGTTGGTAAGTTTCTGATAGTTGATAATGTAATGCGTAGCTTCTGTATAGCCCAAATTGCGTGTATAAAACAATTGACTGTTCTCGGGTTTTTGATAGAACATGCCATACGCTGCCGATACCGATGCACCTTCGCCCACTTTATACGCGACTGAAATGCGTGGTGCCAGATTCACTTTGTCAATGATTGATGAATGCTCGAAACGCGCGCCTATTTTAGCTGCTAAATTGTTGGTTACGTAAATATCGGTTTCAGCAAACAGGGCCTGGTAATTATCAACCAGCTTATAAGCCGAATCATTGAAGTTGAACTTGCTCAGCGAATTCCAGTATTCACCACCAAAACGAATGGCATTGAGTCCGCCCAATTTCTTTTCAAACACGGCTTTTACCTGCGAAACATTATCCAGTCTTTCCATGTTGAAGTTTTTATAAAACAGCCAATACTTACTCATATCGAAGTATTGCGGCTGATTCAGCCCATTTTGCAACTGCTGCATAATATTGTCTTTGTTGGTACTGAAGCTGCTTCCCAGATTCATTTTCCAACCTTTGCCTAAGTTTTCGCGCCAGCTTAAATTATTGTACCAGTTGGTGTTTTTGATGCGGAAAGCATCTTTTAGACTGAGGCTGTCAATATCAGGACGACGCAAGCCCAAATCGCTTGTACCAAACGTGGTGTAGTATTTTATTATGCCACCGCTTTTTGTTTTTACCCGAAAATTGGCATCCGCATTTTGAAGTACAGGAATTTTAAAAAAATCAGGCGTTTGCTTTACAATGTTGAAGTATGCAACAAGATTCGTATAGCCATAATTGATGCCCCACGAAGCCGTTTTCTTTTTATTTAAATATTGAATGCCACCGCCTACAAATAGGGGCGAAAGGGAAAGGTTGGCAGCCGTTTTTTCAGGCAAATCAATAGACTCTAAAATAACAGTTGAAGACAATGCCTGGCCATACAAAGCTGAATAACCACCTGTGCTAAACACTGTACCTTTAAACAAAAACGGCAGGAATCGGCCACGACTTGCAATGTCGGGAACCGAAGCGAAATAAGGGTTATTCACCAACGTGCCATCAATGAATTGTTTGGTTTCGTAACCCGCGCCACCACGCACAAACAAACCTTCCTGTTCGCCCACCTGCTGCGCACCGGGAAGTGTTTTGATGGCAGACGTAATATCAGCATTGCCGCCACCGACCGTTGCCACATCAATTGAATTTAAAACGGTAACGGCACGCTTGCTGTCACCCGCCGCAAATGCGCCCGCAGTAACGGTTACAGCCTTTAGCTCGTTTAATTCCTCTTTAATAGAAAAATTGACACCAAGAGGTTCTTTATCAATATTGATGGCCTGATTTACGGTAGAAAATCCTACTGAAGTAGCGCTTAAAATATGAGCGCCCGTTTCGGTTGTAGTAAAGGAATAGTTGCCGCTTGAATCGGTGGTGGCGCCATCATAAGTGTCTTTTAAAGTGATGCTGGCACCGATTAATTTTTTACCGCGCGCATCTTTTACCATGCCAGAAATTTTCACTTGCGCAGAGGCTGAAAAAGCAATTAAAAGAAGGAGTACAAGAACAGTTGGTTTCATAAAAACAAATTGACATTGCAAACATAAATTAGTTTATAAAATAAACCAAATTATTTTTTAAATCTTTTTTTATTGATGGATCGAGAATGAAAAATAGGGCAAAACCAAACTCTCAATTAGGTTTGCATTTCTTATAGGAATTACGCAATTTGGATATGTAACCACTGAGTGAATGGAATATTGCACAGAGTTTCACAGAGGAAATGGCCTGAATCTATTAGTGCTACTCCGTGTTTCACTCCTTCAACTCCGTGGTAAAACAATTCTTTCAGTCGCGCGTAATTCCTGTCTTAATAAGCAGAGTATGGGTTATCGAAAATATAAAGCTGATTTTTTGTTTGATGGTTATGGATTGCATCGAAACAAAACCCTGATTGTTGATGAAAACGGAACGATTGAAAGCGTTATTTCAAATGAAGAATCAAGCGATGATGTGCAACTTGTGCAAGGCATTTTGTGCCCTGGTTTTATTAATTGCCATTGCCATTTGGAACTGAGCCATTTGCACGGTTTGATAGCCGAAAAAACAGGCTTGGTTGATTTTGTTTTTGAGATAGTAACCAAAAGAAATTTTGAGCAAAAACAAATCCTGAGTGCTATTGCCGTTGCTGAACAGAAAATGATAAGCAATGGTATTGTAGCAGTAGGAGATATTTGCAACAACACACTCACATGGGAACAGAAACAAAAAGGCAACCTGCAGTATTACACTTTTATTGAAGTGAGTGGCTGGCTGCCACAAGTTGCAGAAACAAGATTTAAACAGGCATTCGAAATTTATGAATCATTCAATCATCAATCATCAATATACAATTGTATTGTTCCTCATGCGCCATATTCTGTTTCTCAAAATTTATGGCAATTAGTAAAGCCATGTTTTCAAAACAAAACGGTGAGCATACACAACCAGGAAACCCATTTCGAAGATGAATTGTTCATACAAGGCAGTGGTGATTTTACCCGCATGTACAGCATGATGAAGATGGATAATGGTCATTTTTTGCCCTCAAAAAAGAGTAGCCTGCAAACGTATTTTTCAAAATTAGGAACAGCGCGAAACGTAATGCTGGTGCACAATACATTCACAAAAGAAGAAGATGTATTGTATGCAAAACAACAAGCGATTGAAGCGAACCAGAATTTATTTTGGTGCCTTTGCATCAATGCGAATTTATACATTGAAGCTGCTGTTCCGCCTTTAGACATGCTTATAAAAAATGATTGTAACATCGTGTTGGGAACCGATAGTCTTGCTTCAAACTGGAGCTTGAATTTATTGGATGAAATGAAAAGTTTGCGAACGTATTTTCCATCACTTACCACCGAACAACTGCTACGATTTGCAACTTCAAACGGAGCGCATGCTTTACAAATGAATGAAAAATTAGGAAGCTTTGAGAAAGGAAAACAACCTGGGGTTTTGTTATTAAAAGAAGATTTGAGCGAAGTAAAGCGATTGATTTAAAAATAAAATTCCAAACCCAATAATGCTGATGCAAAACGTCCGTCCTCATTATACACCAATTCGTAAGAACCTTGTTTTAATTGATAAGCCAATACATTTCTGTTGGCTGGATTTACAATAAAATATTCCTTTACGCCGGCTCTTTCGTAGAGGTTTTTCTTTTGAATCCTGTCCCGATTCTTATCGGACGAAAGCACTTCTACAATCAAATCTGGTGCGCCATAAAAATAACCATCGTCGTGCAGAACTTCCATGTTTTCATTTGATAAATACAAAACATCTGGCTGGACGGCTGACGATAAATTTTCAAAATACACATCAACCGGGGAAATCGCTACAATGCCTTTTTTGGTTTTGTCCAAATAATTAGCTATGCGTTGCGAAAACAACAAGACTAACTTCTGGTGGTTATATTTTGGTGCTGGCGACATATACAAAACGTTATCTATTACTTCACATAATGTTCCTTCCGGCAACATGCGGAAAACATCTAATGCTGTTTTCGGTACTTGTTCGATCGCTTCCATCACAAATCATTTTTTTCAAAAATAAAAATAAAATCAACCCAATACTTCCTGCAAAATAGGCAGACTGCGCATATCGCCAAAGTCTTGGATGTGCAATGACAAAAACTGCTGATATGCCTGCGTAAGTTGCCTGCGGATGTTGCGGTTCAATTGTATGTTTTCAAGATCATTGTAAAAGATAATGTTGTTTACATCGGAAGTAATTCTTGCCAGCTCGCCGCTTAAGTAATGCGGATGCACGGGAATATCAGGCACAAACACACCTTCGCTCAAATCCAATACTGGTGTGGCTTTGCTGTAGCTGCCCTGAATCTGGAATCCCAATTCATTGCTCAGATGAAGCATAAAATAAAGCGGAAGGTTGGCAGTAAATGTATCGGTTCCTTTATCCAATTGCTTCAATGTATCTTCGATCAAATAAAACATTTCGGGATTGGCTTCGGGTTGTTTTAAACTGTGCAAAAGCAACTCAACAATGTACATCGCCACCGAATTTTTTACCACATCAAACAAAACACTCTCGTACAAAAAGCTCCAGTTGTAATCTCTGATGAATTGCAGGTTCTTTAAATCGTTATGATACACAACCATATCTAACATCGCCGCAGGCTGAAAATAAGTAGCTTTTCCCTGCACTTTTTTCCCACTCTGCCGCACACCTTTTACAATGTAGGTTTGCACACCAAACAATTCAGTGTAAATGGTAGTAACCACGCTGGTTTCACCATATTTTACGGTGCGCAAAACAATGCCTTTTGTTTTATGAGTCATAGCTTATAAATATACAAAATTGCGAAGTGAAATGCGGGTTTGTTTTTGCAAGAAAATATTAATGTTTGGCAGTTAAAAGTGTGAAAACATTATTCTTCAGAAAGGTCATGTTCATTTTCAATTGCCTTCTCCACATGCCTGTCTGGAATCAACCAAATGCTCGATTGCAACACAAAGAGACTGAGCGAAATAACAGGATTTACAAATGCCATCGGTATTGCCAAAACATTACAGGAAATTGAAATTATAGCTTTCGTGGTTTGTCGTCGTAACGCTGCTGCCAATTCATCCGACATCACATTGCTTTGCAAAATGCAACGCTGTAAAATGGCATAAGCAAAACCGCATAGTAAAGCTATAATTGAGTACAGGATAATTGTATGCGGTGCAAAATGATTTTCGCCCATCCAACCCGTTGCAACCGGCACCAGCGACAACCAAAACAGCAAGTGCAGATTGCTTAACAAAATGCCCGAATTGATTTTTTTTACGGCCTGAAGCAAATGGTGATGGTTGCCCCAGTAAATGCCAACAAACAAAAATGAAATCACGTAGCTAATGAACACAGGGATCACAGGTTTCAAAGATGTAAAATCATCACCGTGCGGCACTTTTATTTCCAAAACCATAATGGTAATGATGATGGCTAACACGCCATCGCTAAAAGCTTCCAGTCTTGCTTTGGTCATAGTGTAAAATGTAACGCAATTTATAAAAACAAATACAATAGCAAAGTTGTAAGAAAGAGCTTGAAAACAGGATGGACAAACAACAGAGTTGCGCTGAATTGCGTTAGTATTGCAAAACCAACTGGATACCTTTTTGTGAAACGAGCTTGTTGTTTAGTTTTCTTTTGCCCATTTTTTCTCGTGTTTGCAAAAGCGCAATCGTACACGGGGTACGATGTTTCTTCTTACTCCGGCGTGTATGGAACGTTGTTCAATCCTGCCAATATCTTGGATCATCGCTTTCGTGCCGACATTAATTTAATTGGCTTTTCAGCAGGTGTTCAAAACAATGTTCTTTCTATAGATGCAGCCGATAAAGCCAACTTCACCCGCGTTCCATTTCCTATTGCCAAAACCGGTAATGGCGCAGCTTTCGCCAATGTGTTGGGGCCAGGTTTTATGCTTCGTCTGGACGATAAAAATGCAATCGCCATCACTTCCCGGTTTCGTTTTAGCGCCAATGCCGACAGGCTTGATAAAAACCTGTTGAACATTGCTTTGCAGGACGATCCTTCATCATTTAATAAAGACTTCATCAACATCAAAGGTGGTTCTTTACAAGCTCATGCGTGGAATGAATTGGCTTTCACATACAGCAGGCAAATTGGTGTAAGCGATTTGGGAGTTTGGAAAGCTGCCCTTTCGTTGAAAGTGTTGGGTGGGCAAGGCGGCGCTTACTTAACGGCTGATCATTTATCATTTACATTTAATGATTCGCTTCGTGCCGATTTTGCTCAGCAAATAAAGTATGGCGGCGCGGTGAATGCAACCGGCAATATCAACGTGAATTATTCTGATTTTATTGACGACTTGACGAATGGTTATCATTACAAATTCTTTCGTCAGCCCGGGCTTGGCGCTGATATTGGTGTTACTTACGAATTCCGCGATGTGATGAACGTTTACGAAACGGCTTACAACGAAGAAACCAACAATTACAAATGGAAAGCCGGTGCTTCCATCAGCGACATTGGCAGCATTCGGTATCGTTCATCGCCCAACTCTTACAACACACATCTCACAGGGCAGCAATACATTTTTGAAGACCTCAAAGCACCACCCGACAGTACCAGTTTAATAAGCATTGCCAACTGGATAAAAAAGAAAGTTCCCGGCGTGCCTTCCGATACTTATTTCACTATGATGTTGCCAACTACTTTGCATCTCACATTCGATTATAGCTTCAATCCATTTCTATCGGCTGCTGCACTTTTTTCAATGCCTATCCTTACTGCGCCAGCGGCGTATTACATCGGCACGCATACGTTGGCGCAATTGAATGTTACACCGCGTGCAGAACTTTCCTGGCTTGGTTTTTATCTGCCACTCACTTATCAGTTTGCCGGCGGTTTCCAAAGCGGCGTGGCGTTACGGATAGGACCACTTACCCTTGGTTCAGCATCGCTCATCAACGTAGGAATTTTGCGCAAAAGCAAAAGTGCCGATGGTTATATTATTCTTCGTATTCCTTTCTTTAAAAATCGCAAGTCTGAAAACGAAGACGTGCCGGAACATACACATTGGAGCCGTTTTAAAAAGCGAATGTTAGATTGCCCGCGGTAAACGATTTGCAAACATGGCACGCGATTGTAGTGAGTGGTGAATGGTGAGTGTTGAACAGCGAAAAAAAATTCCGTGCAGTAACTTTTGTTGCTCCGTGGTAAAAAAGAGGCAAAAATAAAAGTGAGCTTAATCCATCAGGCTGATGGTAATTTTTTTCAATTCTTCAAGGTCAAAAGGTTTCGCAAGAAATGCGTCGGCTTTAGCTTCTTTTGCTAGCGATTGAATGTCGTTATTAGCTGAAAAATAAATGATGGGAATGTGGTTGCAATCGGTGCTTTCCTTAATAGTACGAGAGGCTACAATACCACCGCTGTCAGGTATCCAATTGTCCATTAAAATCAAATCGGGCCGAACGTTTTTTACCGTTTCAACAATATCGTTGCAATGGGTTCGGGTAACGACTTCAATACCTTGTTTTTCAAATATATAGCTGCAAATAAAAAGGATGTCAGCATCGTCATCACAAATAAGCACTCGTTTCTTTAAGTCAGTTTTCATGCTGTGTACAGAAAAAAAGTTCTGCCTGAACGAAAGTAATATTTTTATTGATACAACGTTGAAACTTAATGAGATATTCGGCGGTCGTTCAATAAACTTACGCCAAGCCATGCCATCATTCCCATGCCCATTTCAATGGCTCGTTCATCAATATTAAAAGAAGGTGTATGTACATTGTGAATAATGCCAGCCTCTTCATTTCGTACTCCCAATCGAAAAAAGCAACCTGGAATGTGTTGGGTGTAATAACCAAAATCTTCAGCGCCCATGCGCAATTCAGTTTCTAATACATCTTCTGCCGGTATAAATTCCTTTGCCAATTGCCATGCCTCTTCTGTGAATATGGGATCGTTGTCAACCGTTGGATAACCAACATCAATCAAAACATCAGCTTCTGCGCCCATCGCTTCAGCAATGCCTTTTACCTGTTTGGTTATCAACCCGTGCGCTTTCTTTCGCCACATTTCATCCATCGCGCGAAATGTTCCCATCAGCTTCACTTCACTCGGAATAACGTTGGTGGTATAACCGCCCTGAATAGAACAAATAGAAAGCACCGAAGGCGAAGTGGGATTGTTGTTGCGACTGATGATTTGCTGCAACGCAACAATAATGTGCGAGGCAATCAAAATGGTATCGGCGGTGAGATGCGGCGCGGCGGCATGTCCACCTGCACTTTTGACGGTGATAAAAATTTCATCCGCACTTGCCATTACTCTGCCTTTACGAAAGCTCAGCTTGCCAACCGGCAAGCCCGGATGCACATGAAGGCCTACAATGCCCTGTGGCGTTGGGTTTTGAAGCACGCCTTCTTTTATCATGATGCTGGCGCCGCCTGGATTTCTTTCTTCGCCAGGCTGAAAAATCAGCTTCACTGTGCCTTGCCATTGATGTTTGGTTTCGTTCAAAATTTGTGCAGCACCCAACAAACAAGTGGTGTGAACATCGTGCCCGCAAGCGTGCATTACACCTTCATTTTTTGATTTATAAAGTACGTCATTTTGTTCGGTAATGGGTAGCGCATCCATATCGGCACGCAATGCAATTACGCGGCTTTGCGGGTTCGTTCCTTCAATCAAAGCCACCACTCCTGTAGTTGCCATTTCGGTAAACGGAATGTTCCACTCCGATAGTTTCTCTTTGATAAACTCAGAAGTATTGTATTCGTGATAACTCAGTTCGGGGTGGGCATGAAGATGCCTACGGATTTGTATAAACTCGTCTTTGTATTGATGCGCTAATTGCTGAATGGTTTGTTTTAGCATAATTAATCAGAAGTGATGTCATCATCTTTAGGTGCGTACTCAATGTTGTCATTGATCACATAAATGATTTGCGGATAAAGGGAAGATAAAATGTGCTTGTACCGTTCAGCTTCGCTTCTGTCAATAAAGTTCCCGAACCGCACTTTAAAATAAGGCGATTGATAAATGGTATAAGCTTTCTGGTCGGGAAAACGCTGCAATAATTTAGCTTTTAAATCGAATGCCTGCTCGCGGCTTTGTGTGCTTAATAACTGTAAGCGGTAACCGTGATACAAACCATTGTACGTCATTCGCGCCGCTTTTTTGTTAAGCTTTGCCTGGATAGTTGTAAGCATATCGAGCCTGCCATCTTTGCGAACGATAATCGTATCATCGCTTTGCGCATGCGCGATAAAAATGCAACAAAAACAAAGTACAGACAGTGTTGTTTTCATTGGTTGATGAATAAACATTTTTACAAAGGTAAAAGCAAACGATGAGTGATAAGTATGAATGAAATGATAAACCGCTTCATTCATCAATAACCACCATCCGAAGGTTCGCCTTGTATAATAGCAACGCTTGCACTGCAACCCAATCTTGTAGCTCCTGCATCAATCAATTGCTTCGCAAACTCATAAGTACGAATGCCGCCCGACGCTTTAATTTGAACTTCCGCAGGCAAATGTTTTCGCATTAACGTTACCGCTTCAACCGTTGCGCTTTTTTCTGCATAGCCGGTTGATGTTTTTAAAAAATCAATGCCTGCAGCGCCATACAATTCGCAGCATTTTATAATATCATCATCACTCAACACACCGCTTTCGATGATGATTTTTACAACTTTATTTTGTTGTTTGATAAGAGGTAGTAAGTGATTGATTTCATTGGCGAGATATTCCCAATCTCCATTTTTTAAAGCAATCAAATTAATAACGATGTCTAACTCATCTGCACCATCAACCATTGCCAGCAACACTTCTGCAATCTTCGCTTCAATTGCCGAATAGCCAAACGGGAAGCCGATTACCGTTGCGGTTTTACTGTTTGTTTTTGCCGTTATTTCTTTTGCTTTTTTTACAAATGGGGGAGGAACGCAAACTGCAGCAAAGTTATAATGAATGGCTTCGTTGCAAAGTTTTTCAATATCGGCAACGGTTGTGGTAGGTTTTAAAACGGTGTGGTCAATGTATCGGGCTAAGTGCATCTTTTTTTTGTAAAGAAAAGAAAAACAAGAGAAGGATCAAGGTCCAAGATTCAAGAATACAAGAAGTAAGGAGTTCAAAACGCTGACAGGGTTTGCGATGTTGTGATTTAAAAATAACATTAAAACAGAAACAGTGTTAAGGTTATCAGGCGCAATCATGATGCGGCATTCAGCAGTTTAATCACTTCGCGTTTAATAGCAGCAAGGTCTTGATTTTCCATACACTTAAAATGTCCTAACGGACATTTGCGATACCCAATCTTACTACACGGACGGCAATACAAAGGCTCCACTTCTGACAGAAATGAAGGGTTTGTTTTCGCCCATTTTTCTGATGATAAAAAAGCAGTTGCATCGCCATAATAAGGCGACATGCCAAACTGTGGAACCGTGTTTCCCCAAATCGAAATAATAGGCTTTTGAAATGCAGCCGCAATGTGCATCAAACCTGTATCGTGTGTAATCACCAATTTGGATTTGCGCACTAAATCGGCACTTTCATTCAGGCTGAATTTGCCACAGGCATTGAAGATTTTAATATCGTTGATGGCAGCAATTTGATCACCTTTTTCTTCGTCTTCTTTTCCGCCCAACAATACAATTGGATAATCAATTTTATTACACAACTCTTTCAGTTTACGCAAGGGTAATTTTTTGGTGTTATAAGTCGCACCAATTACAATGGCAATAAAGCCAGCGCAATGGCTCAACGGTATTTGCTCCGGCTTTACTCCTTCGTTGTCTGTTATAAAATAATCTAAGCCCTTGCCGTCGTTCGTTACGTGCAATGGTTGAAGCGTAGCTAAATATCTGTCAACAATATGTTGCTTCGGCAACACATTTATCTTAAAAGAAGTCAACAACCATTTTTGAAAATTGAGTTTTTGAAACGAATAACTTTTTACGTTTTTCAAACTTCGCTTTAAACGCAACGTGCGCAGGTTATGATGCAAGTCAATGATGCAATCGAAGTTTTGGTTTTGCAGCTTTTTTATCATTTCGTTCCAATCTTCCTCTAACAAATGAACTGCATCAATGTATGGATTGGATGATACGATGGAACGATAAGCCGGCTTGGTTAGATAATGAATTTCAGCGTTGAGTTGTTGCTTCGCGCAGCGCACAACGGGCGTGGTTAACACAATATCACCGATAGAAGAGAAACGAACAATCAACAACTTCATGTTGCGAAGTACAGAAGATTTTGGTAGATGCAAAGATTTGTTTCGATAGAATTTTACTTTTCAACCGCAGAAAAATGAGAAGAAAAGTTTACGCTGAGCTGCGTTACTCTGTACAAGTTCTGCTTACTCCGTTCTCTGCAGTTCGCGTATTATTCTTCCACAAAATTCAAGTCTCTTCCAAAGGTTTCTTTTAACGAAAAAGCAGCGAGGAAGCCAGGTATCATTACGATAATTCCGGTTATCCACGCGCCGGTTAAATAGCTGTCATCTGCCAGCAAACCCTGCTGTGACAAATAGCTTCGCAATGCCTGAAACAACAGGATAATCAACGGCAATAAACCTCTTACAAAATTCGGAATGGTGGTAGCTGCAGTGGCTCGTAAATTGGTTCCAAACTGTTCGGCCCCAATGGTTACAAATATTGCCCAGTAACCATTGCTGATGCCCAGCGCAGCACACAGCCAATACATGGTTTGTGCAGAGGAGTTGTGTTGAATGGTAAAGAAAAGAAGAATAACAAACGCATTGAGGGTGTACCAGATATACAGCGCTTTTTTGCGGCTTTTTAAATACTGGCTCACAAAGCCAATGGCAATATCGCCAACCGATAAACCGGCATACGCATACATGACCGCTTTGCCTGAATCAATGGGTTGCAGCATGTGCATAGCTTTGCCAAATTCTTTTGAAAACGTAACCAGCACGCCAATCACATACCAGGAAGGAAAGCCAATTAAAATGCTCAACAGGTAACGCTTCAAACGCTCGCCTTTGTTGATGAGCATGAAGAAATTTCCGCGTTGCACACCTGCCTTTTTGATTTGTTGAAACATGCCCGATTCAAACACCGAAATGCGAAGCAACAGCAACAGGATGCCCAAGCCGCCGCCAATAAAATAACAGGTTTGCCAGCCGCTGTTGTCGGCTTTTACAAAAGTTTGTTTTACGGCAAAAGCAACAATGGCACCAATCAAACCAATGCCCGCTACAAATGAAGTAGCGATGCCTCTTTTCTCTTTCGATACAATTTCTGAAACCAACGTAATGCCGGCACCCAGTTCGCCCGCCAAGCCCAGGCCAGCCACAAATCTTATCCATGCGTATTGGTTTACATTCTGTACAAAACCATTGGCAATATTGGCTACCGAATAGAGTAGGATAGAACCAAACAAAACGCTCAACCTGCCACGTTTATCGCCAACAATTCCCCACACCAATCCGCCCAATAATAAGCCTATCATCTGCACACTGATGATGTGCTCACCCTCTGCTAAAATTTGTGAATCGGTGAGTCCTAAACTTTTAAGACTGGGTACGCGGATGATGCTGAAGAGGAGCAAATCATAAATGTCAACAAAGTAGCCCAAAGCGGCTACCAGCAATGGAATGGTCAGTAAGTTTGGCTTGTTGGTTTTGATGGTGGCTATCATGTGAAAAAATGAATAAAAACAAAAGTGGCAGTGGCTTATATTTCGGATTGTGCAACCGGTTTTTTCTTTCCCAAAAATAATTTGAACAAAACCGGCAGCGTGGTGATTAAAATGATAATAATGGCAATCACTTCGATGTGTTCTTTCAGGCTAAAACCAAACCGGTTCTGTACCCATCTTTCTAAGTAATGACCGCCTAAAATCATTGTTGAAACCCATATAATGCTTCCTATAATGTTATAAAACGTAAATGTGCTTTTTGGCATTTTTACAATGCCTGCGATAACGGGTGCAAAGGTGCGAACAATAGGTAAAAATTTAGCCGCAAACACTGTTGCCTTGCCATATTTTTCGTAAAAATGATGCGCCTGCAGCAGATATTTCTTCTTGAAAAAGAAAGTGTCTTTCCGATGGTATAAAATGGGGCCTGTTTTGTTGCCAAACCAATAGCCCGCCATGTTTCCCAGCACAGAGGCAATAACAACAAGCAAAATGATAACGCTGTAATGAGCATTGTAAAAGCTTTCTGATAACTTCGCCACGTAAATGCCTGCCGCAAACAGGAGCGAATCGCCGGGAAGAAAGAAACCAACCAGCAAGCCCGTTTCGGCAAACACAATAAACAGCAATGCATACAAGCCGCCGTGATCAATAATCCATTCTATTAAGTTGTTCAGCATATAAATTCTTATTGTTCTAAATAACACAAAACTTATCTTTCAAAAGACAACTTTCTTATTCTAATTCTATTGAACGTAATTACTGTAAAAGAGCTTTCTAATTCTGATGAATAATTGATTAAAAGATCTGTCAATTTTTCTTCAATCAATTGTCTCTCTGCTTTGTCGTAGCGTAATAATACTACTGCATATAATTTAAAGTTGTTTGTAAAAAACCAAATCACCGAAGTCTTTATCTTCAGCAATGATAAGCGATGGCGGAGACAAAGACATTGATATAATTTTTTCATCTGTAACTGACGGAAAGCTCTCAGCAATTGACATCACCGAAAATGAAAGTGATTTTACCAACCCAACAAAGCGAATATCCACACTTTCATCTACAATTATTTTCATATTGCTGTGTGTTCAATTACTTTATCATTGGTAAAGATTGCATAAGTATGAGCAAGAACTTCCTGAATATCTTCCAATGTAAGTTTTGGATAAGCTTGCAGTAATTCCTCGTATGACTAACCTTCACTTAACTTCTTTACAACTAATTCCACTGTCATTCTTGTTCCTTTAACACATGGCTTGCCCATCATGATTTCAGGATTAACAACAATTCTTTAAAACTTCATAAATACTTTTTTCAAAATTACGCATTCTCCAACTTGCCTTCCCATTTGCTTACAACGCTTGTTGCCAGTGCGTTTCCGAGAACATTGGTGGCCGTGCGAAACATATCGCAAAAGTGATCTATCGGCAATATTAAAGCAATTCCTTCAACCGGAATTTTAAACATGGCACAGGTTGCCGCTACTACAATCAACGAAGCACGCGGCACGCCGGCAATGCCTTTGCTGGTAAGCATCAGCACCAACAGCATGGTAAGCTGTGTGCCCATATCGAGCGGCACATGATAAGCCTGGGCAATGGCAAGCGAAGCAAAGGTCATGTACATCATACTGCCATCTAAATTGAATGAATAACCAAGCGGCAACACAAACGAAACAATGCTGTTGTTACAGCCAAAACGTTCCAGTTCTTCGGTGAGTTTCGGAAACACGGCCTCGCTGCTGGTAGTACTGAAAGCAATCACAAGCGGTTGTGTTATGTGGCGTAACAATGTGGTTGTTCTTCGTTGTAAAATGAGATAACCTACGGCAATCAAAACGAGCCACAATAACAAAATACCCATTACAAAAAACAAAAAATATTTACCGTAAAACAAAAAAATAGAAAGCCCTTTGGTAGCAACCACTGCAGCAATGGCACCCATCACACCAAGCGGCGCAAAGCTCATGACATAGTTTACCATTTTTAAAATCACATGCGCAACTGCATCCAGGGCTTTGATTACAATTTTTCCGCGCTCGCCTATGGCTGCGGTTGCAATGCCGAAGAATATGGAGAACACCACAATTTGCAAAATTTGATTGCCTGCCATTGCATCAATTATGCTTTTGGGAAACACATGATCTATGAAGTTGGAAAGTGTAAAGCTTTGTGTGTTGCCTAACAAAGCAGCCGCTTCTTTTGCATCAGCATTGGTTAAATGAATGCCTGCACCCGGCTTAAAAATATTGACCAAAAACAAACCCAATAATAAACTTACAAGCGATGCGGAAACAAACCACAGCAAGGCTTTGCTTCCTACACGACCAACGGTTTTTATATCGCCTAATTTTGCAATGCCTACCACTAACGTGCTGAACACTAACGGAGCAATTATCATTTGCACGAGGTTAAGAAATAGTTTGGTGAGCAGCTTTACATTGTCGGAAATGGCTTGTGCTGTGGCTGGCAATGCGGTTAGAAAAACGACATAACCCAACGCAACGCCTACTGCCATCGCGATGATGATGTAAAGCGTAAGTTTATTATTCATAATGATTGTTCTTTTTACCATGAAATACGGAGACACGAAGTTTATTTTTGCCCATTTTTAAACACGGAGTAACAAGCGTTATTAGCAGGAGATTTTTATGAAGATTTGTTTATTAAAATCTTTTCGCTACTTCAATTTATCGTGTCACAAAGCAGTCTGTGTATAACAACAAAAGCTATTTAAAAATGTAAGCATACACTATTAATCAACGCAATCACAAATCATAAATCATCAATCCTACATCGGCAAATTGCTTCTTGCCATCAGTTGCAGTAAACGGATAGTATTCATTCTTTTATCAACTGCTCATCAAAACCCAGTTCAACCAATTTTTCATAAGCTTGCCAAACTTCATCGGGAATTTCCTGTTCAATTTGAAATCCTTTGGAGGGATAGATTTTGATGCGTTGCAAATCGCCCAACATAATATTGATAACTTTTTCGAGCGGTATTTCTTCAGTTGGATACTCTTCAAACGAAATCTGCGGAGACGTTACCACAAATTTCTTTTCGCTCCAATTCTTTGCAAACGTTGCAAAAGTGCGCCGTTCCATGTATGGTTTTTGCACTAAAATAAAAGTGGTTGGGTCGAGCTTTTTTTCCGCTAACAACCGCTTTACAAGCTGAACGTTTTCGCCTGTGTTGGTGGATCTGTTTTCAACTAAAATAACTTCTTCGGGAACACCTTTTTCTACTGCAATGCGGGCAAATAAATCGGCTTCACTTTCCGTCCACATGCCTTCGGTTAATCTTCCTAAACCGCCTGCAAAAATGAGCAACGGCGCATAACCCTCTAAGTACAATTGGGCTGCGCGTTCGGCAACTCTTGTATCGTGACTGCCCAAAACAAAAATGCAGTCAGAAGGAACGAGCGTGTGATTGACGTGGTGATAATCCCAAATAATTTTGGCTAAGCGAATAACTTCAGGTGTAAGCATAATATGAGCAAAAATAAAAGCATTCCTCATTGCGAGGTACGAAGCTATCCTTACATGACAACAAATGCTGTTCACAAATAATAAATTCTGGCTTTATTCACTCACCAATCACAAACAACATCCTTGTGCCATTTGCAGATTGCTTCGTATGCCGCAATGATGCAATTTATATTTTGCATATTACATGAATAAGTGTTTATTTTAGTTTCTTTCAAAGAGAAAATCATGTCATTATTATTGGGTAGAAACAGTTTTGGAGAAGTGGCTGATAAAGGCAATGTGTTATCGAGAGAAGAAGCCGAAGCTTTGTTTAGTGAATGGGTATTGAATCAACGCTTGCAGCTTCACATGAAGCAGGTTGCGGCGTTGATGAAAAATTGGGCAAAAACAAAAGAAGGTTTAAATGAGGCTGGCCAATGGCGTTGGGAAATGGCAGGCTTGCTGCACGATGCCGATTGGGACCAATGGCCCGACCAGCATTGCAAAAAAATAATTGAAGAGTTGGAGCAGCGTCATGTTGACCCTGAAATCATACATGCCATTGCTTCGCATGGTCCGGCGCATTTTGGTGTTGAGCCTGAAACCCGCATGGATGCCATGTTGTACGCATTTGATGAATTAAGTGGATTGATACATGCTTACTCACTTATGCGCCCCGGCGGTTATGAAGGCATGGATGTAAAAGGCGTGAAAAAACGATTGAAAGAAAAATCGTTTGCTGCCAATGTTTCGCGGGAGGATATTGCTGATGCCTGTGCGCGTGCAGGTATTGCGTTGGATGATTTGATAGCTTTTATTATTCCGGTACAGGCTAAAGTAGTATGATTTGTATTTGCGCAATTACAATTGGGAAGTATAATGTTAGGTTGTTGTTTATCAGTAGTAAATTATTCTTGAAATTGCATAAAGTATTGGTATAAATATTTATGAAACAAACCACATTTAAAATAAGCCTTCTTTTTGTGTTTGCATGGTTACTTCAATCATGCAGAAAGGAGGTGCCGAAAGGACAAATCATTACCGCCAACGGATATGTGATTGACCTTATGCAAAACAAACGCTTGCCTTTTGCAACCGTTTATTTATTTGGCGGACACAATTATCGTCTGGGAGAGATCGGTGTAGAAACTTATTATGACACAATTCCGCTTGACTCGGTTCTTTGTGATGCAAACGGCAATTTTGATATAACGTATACTGCCGAAGGAAGAAGCGATGATTATGCCCTGGGCATTACAAAAAACCTTTCAAATCCAAACATCAATATAAAATATTTAGCAGACGCTTATTAACCTTTGTACAAAATGAATCATGTTTATCATTTGAATAACGTTCAGATAAGTGCAAAAGAATTGGGCGTTGCGAAATTGACTTTGCAAATGTTATCAAATCCTTACGATACACTTTTATTTAGAATTTCAAGCGAGCCTACTGGACAAACTATTGCTCAATATCAATTTACAGAAAAAAGTATTGACACAGTTTTGTACATACACTATTTGCCTTATGCAACAAACTCATTTGGGTATTCTATATTTGCTCTCAGCTTAATTGATTCTTCGTCGGGTTATGTTCGGGTAACTTCAGATACATACAACTTTAATAGATCAGACACAATTTCCGTTTCAAAAAAATTTAACTCAGCTTACGATATACCCTTGAAATTATATTGATATCGGTTGTTCTAAAAATAACTGTTGAAATACAGGCAAACACGTTGCTGGATACTGTACAGTTTAATATGGTCTCCGATTACGTTGCTTCGTCAACCAAGCTCCGATTGTAATATTACATTTTCATACAAAAACAAACATCATTACAGAACATCAACTGCCCTTATATTCTTCTTTCTCCCAACTGCCATCTTACCATTACTTTTGTCATTTTTATTTATTATATGACAACATTGAACAGGAAGCAGGCTCCGCCCATTCATCAGCCGGTAGAATTGGATGTACAACTCAAGCCTTACGATTTTTATACGCTCGACAACGGCACACCTGTGTACGCCATTGGTGCCGCCGAGCAGGAAGTGTTACAATTGGAAATGATGTTTTATGCAGGCAATTGGTACGAAAACAAAAACATCGTGGCTGCCACTACCAATTATTTACTAAAGAACGGAACGAAACAACGCAGTGCATTCGATATTAATGAACACTTTGACTTTTATGGTGCTTACCTCAACCGCAGCAGCGGCAACGAAACGGCATCGCTCACCCTCCATTGTTTAAGCAAGCATGTTGCAGAACTGCTTCCGGTAATGGGTGAATTGCTTACAGAAAGCATCTTTCCTGAAGATGAGCTTTCTATTTATCGGCAAAACCAAAAGCAGAAGTTGCAGGTGAACTTAAAGAAATGCGATTTTGTTGCCAACCGTTTAATTGATGAATACCTGTTTGGCAAAGAACATCCGTATGGCAAATACACGACATTGCCTGAATACGATGCCCTCGAACGCGAGCAATTAACTTCGTTTTACAAACAATATTACACGGAAGGAAAATGCGCCATTTTTGTTGCGGGAAATTTGCCAGACAACACCATTGAATTGCTGAACAGAAGCTTTGGCTCGCTGCCTTTTCACAACGCTTCCCTGCCACAAAAAGAGCACAAAACCAAACCTGCCGGAGAAAAAAAATACAACATCAGAAATGATGATAAAGGCGTGCAGGCCGCCATTCGCATGTCCATTCCATTTCCTAACCGGCACCACGAAGACTTCCCGAAAATGCAGATTCTCAACAACATTTTCGGTGGCTATTTTGGCTCACGTTTAATGAGCAATATCCGCGAAGACAAAGGCTACACATATGGCATTCATAGCTATCTTGAAAATCACATTCAAACATCGGCGTTGTCCATTTCTTCAGAAGTAGGCAGAGACGTTGCGGAAGCTACGATAACTGAAGTGTACAACGAAATGAAATGCTTACGCGATGAGCCGGTTGGCGAAGAAGAACTGGAGTTGGTTCGCAATTATATGATCGGTTCTTTGCTTGGTCATGTAGATGGACCGTTTCAAATCATCAACCGTTGGAAGTTGTATATTTTGCAAGGTTTGGATGAACAATATTTTTACAAAAGCATTAATGTAATCAAACACATTACTGCTGAAGAATTGCAGGAACTGGCAAACAAATATTTACATCCCCAGGCCTTTTATCAGCTTACCGTAATTTAAAACGTATGAAGTTTATAGGTAGAATTTTGGTAACGGCGTTGGCAGCCATCATTGCTTCCAATCTCATTCCCGGCGTTAGCATTAAAAGCGGCATAACGGCAATTGTGCTGGCACTTGTTCTCGCGTTGCTAAACACATTTGTAAAGCCGTTGTTGGTTATTTTAACTATACCCATTACCGTTTTCACATTAGGTTTGTTTTTGCTCGTTATCAACACACTGATTATTAAATGGGCGTCCGATTTGGTAACCGGTTTTACAGTGCGAACCTGGTGGTCGGCATTTTGGTTTGGCATTACTTTGTCTATTGTAAGTTATTTAATTGAAGTGCTGATTGGAGATAGAAGAAAGAAAGATGTTAGCCGATAGATGACAGAACGATTGTAAATGATTAATTTGTAATCATCATTTGAAACGATACGCAACAGGATTTTTTTATTCCCTGCCGGTGCAATTGTTCTTACTGCACTTCCGGCGGTATCAGATGTTGCTTCTTTTCTGGGTGATTTTGTTTGCTACAGTTGCCGGTCATTTTTTGCAAGTGTATGGCGCAGAAACTTTGTATCTCGCTCCCGAATATTCAGGCAATGTTACGCCCTTAAGCACCGCGTTCGTCGGCTTTTCCATCGGCATTTTTATAATGAGCTGGAACATCACCACATTCATTCTTCACACCAAACACATTCGCTTTTTAGCCACTACTTCGCAGCCCTATTTAAAGTATTGCATCAACAATGCAGTGCTGCCCGTTTTCTTTTTATTCTTTTATTTTTTTAATGCGGTAAATTATGATTTGCATGAAGAACTATTGCCGATAAAAGACAGCCTGTTTTTAAATGCCAGCTTCTTGTTTGGGTTTATAGTTTCTGTACTGATTGGTTTTGCCTATTTTTTTGGCGCCGATAAAACCATCTATCGCCGTATGAAATCTTTGCTTCACAGAGCCAATGAGCAGTATACGGTTGCCATCCTTAAAAACCCCTTGCCTCACTACAAAGGCGAGATACGGGTGGATTGGTTTTTAAGCGCATCGCTTCATGTTCGCAAGCCGCGCGATGTGCGCCATTACAGCGATGATTTGTTACAAACCATCTTCAAGCGCCATCACCTGGCAGCCGTGTTGGCAGTGCTCATTGCATTTGTATTTTTATTGTTGGTTGGTTATCTCAGTGATAGTGCTTTGTTTCAGGTGCCAGCGGCTGCCAGCATCACTGTTTTCTTTGCTATCCTGATTGGTGTTGCAGGTGCATTTTCTCTCTTTTTAAGAACCTGGAGCATTCCTGTTTTAGTGTTGTTGTATGTGGTGATCAACTGGCTCACCAACATTCGTGTGATTGACTTCCGCAATCGTGCGTATGGATTGAATTATGACGAAAAAATCCCTCCGTCGCCTTACAATCAACAGACGTTAGAAGACCTGGCTTCTTCTCAAAACATACAAACCGATAAAGACAGTTTTTTGGTAACATTGAACAACTGGAAAATAAGGCAAAACCAAAGCAAGCCGGTTATGTTTTTGATTGATGTAAGCGGTGGCGGCAATCGGAGTGCAACCTTTGCGATGAACGTTTTGCAACGTTTGGATAGTATTACCAATGGCGGCTTAATGCCGCATACAATGCTGATGAACGGCGCATCAGGCGGCATGATGGCGGCTACTTATTTCAGGGCTTTGTATTGGGAAAAAACTAAGGGCAACAACATCAACTTAAGCACTACAAAATATGCAGATGACATTGCAGGCGACTTGCTCAATCCTCTATTTTCATCTATGATTACGCGCGATTTAATGGGGCCTGCTTCGCACTTTAAAAGAAATGGTTACACCTATGTAAAAGACCGTGCTTATGCCTGGGAACAAAAGCTGAACCGCAACACACATGGCATTTTAAACAAGCGCATTGGCGACTATGCTTTAGCTGAAAAAGAAGCCCAGCTGCCAACCCTTATTTGGAATTCTGTTATCAGCAGAGACGGACGGCAATTGATTATCAGTACCAGCCCCAAACGGTGGTTGATGCAAAGTGGTTTCGATACCACACGCATCCCAACCAAAGAAGTAGATGCAGTTGATTTTGCTTCTTTTTTTAGGGATAAAAATCCGCTGAATTTAAGCGTGCTGTCGGCACTGCGAATGAATGCTACGTTTCCCTATGTGCTGCCCAATGTGTGGCTGCCGAGTGAGCCGGTGATTGATGTTTTGGATGCTGGCTTGCGCGATAATTTCGGGCAGGCAACTACGTTTCGCTTCATCAGCACTTACAAAAACTGGCTGCAACAAAATGTTGGAAAAGTCATCATCATTCAAATCCGCGACCGGCAATCCGGCGATTGGGATCGCCCGTTGGAAACCGACAATGTGCTCAGCTTTTTAACCAAGCCGTTTTTGGTTTTGCAATACAATTGGTTTCGTTTGCAAACTTATTATCAGCTCCATCAGCTCGATTACTTATCGGACAGTTATGGCGATAATTTGTACAGAATTTCTTTTCAATATGTTCCCACAAAACAACAACAGATGGCTTCCATTTCTTTCCATCTTACGGCATCTGAAAAAAAGGACATCGCTACTTCTATCAACAGCAGCATCAACCAGCAAGCCTTTGATAAATTGATGGCTTTGTATTCAGCCAAATAAATTGCATTCATTCCAACATGGCTTCATTTGTATTGCGATTTGCAAGTGAGCCAACGGGGTTTGTTTTTGCCCTAATTTTAAAGAGTGCTAAATTTCAACTGTTAAGACACTAAGACGCTAAGCATAACTCGAAAAAAACTCTATGTAGTAGCTCTTATATTGCCGTGGTTAAAATATCGGCAAAAACAAAATTCGCGTCTCTGCGTTAAAAAAGAACAATCAACTTGCGATTTACATCATTATCGCTATGTCTTCAATGCGTTGCACTTTGTCCGGATACTTGTTGATAAATGTTCGAATCATACTTTTAATCACTTCATTTTCGGGGTAAGGCGTCAGCTTTTCTTTTAATTCTTCTAACGAAAAAAGAGGCTC
Organism: uncultured Chitinophagaceae bacterium; assembly: GCA_963790435.1. GTDB lineage: Bacteria > Bacteroidota > Bacteroidia > Chitinophagales > Chitinophagaceae > Ilyomonas. Next base: position 720,252 of record CAWBOI010000001.1, on the reverse strand, counting down.
ATTATCCAGCAAACCCATGCCATAGAATTTACCCTTCTCAACCAACACACAACTGGTTCCGTTGCGAAGTTCTTCTTTTATCAGGTACGTTTGTTTTTGCTCAGAAATCCATTTCACGGCTTCGGCCACTTTTTCATTGTATTCATTTACATCTTCATCAACACTAGTCATCGTTGTATCTAAAAAACACAAGCCTGCATGAAGGCCAAACTCTTTCACCAGCTTCCACAAAATTTGATAGCCTTCTGTTTTGGTGCTAAAGCAAAGCAGCGGATGCAGATGCTTTCGTTTTTTATCTATTGCCAAACGCTGGTAGCCACGATTGTCTTCATAAATATAAATGCCGTACTGCCATTCCAGCTTTTTCTGGCTATAATTAAACTGCGGCCACAATCGTTTTATCTCGATGCTTTCCAGCAAGTAAGCTATAAATTCTGTTGGCGTTTCGCGGTACGAAATGGCATGAATGTGCTTTAAAAAATTCTGTCGTTTGCTACCGCTGTCAAAGCCGGTAAAATGGCTCACCACACGTTGTTTAATGCTCTTCGCTTTGCCTACATAAATAACTTTTCCTTTAGCATCGTGAAAATAATACACACCCGGAACGTAGGGCAAATCCGCAACATGTTCTTTGGGTAAATTGGATGGCAGAATTTGTTCGCGGTTGTCTTTTTTTAAATACTCTTTAATGAGTTTGGTGCCGCTGCTGCGGATGATCATATCAAACAAAATCGCCGTCGCTTCTGCATCTCCTGTTGCACGATGTCGTTCGCCGTTTAAGATGTTCAGTTCTTGGCAAAGCCAGTCTAAGCCATACTTGCGCAAGCCGGGAAACGCAGTTCGGCTCAATCGCACCGTACACAACTTTCTTGCATTCCACTCAAAGCCGGCTTCTTTTAAATGATACTTGATGAATGAGTAATCGAAGTTTACGTTGTGAGCAATGAAGATTCTGCCTTCCAGATGATTGTAAACGGTTTGGGCAATCTCTGAAAAATCAGGAGCACCTGCTACCATATCATTAGTAATTCCGGTAAGGGCAGCCACAAAACGAGGGATCGGGTAATGGGGGTTTACAAGAGAAGAATACCTGCCTTCTACCTCTTTGCCATTGTGCAGCACGATGGCGATTTCAGTAATTCCGTTGCTGTGAGCGTGGCTTCCCGTCGTTTCAATATCTACAATGGCGTACATAAACTCTTTCCTTTCTACCGCTTGGAGGCTAACAAAATTATGGCAAAAACAAAAGATATGAATCGCGAAAATTAAAGTTGATAAGGTTTCAATATTTCGTCTTATGTTCTATTGTGTTCGCTTAATTTTTCATTCGCTCTCTTTGGGTTCCCAAAGTTCAACCTTATTACCTTCTGCATCAAGAATATGTACAAACTTGCCGTAGTCAGAATCCTCAATTTTGTCTACAATTGTTACTCCTTCATTTGTAAGTTGCTCAACAAGTGCTTCTAAATTCTCAACTCTATAATTGATCATAAAGTCTTTTGTTGAAGGCTCAAAGTATTTTGTTGTTTCAGCAAACGGACTCCATGTGGTAGAGCCTTTTTTAGTTGCGTCTTCAGATTCTCTCCACTCAAAAGTGGCTCCATAATCAGTAGTGTCTAAACCAAGATGAGCTTGATACCATTCTCTCATTTTATTAGGGTCTTTGCATTTAAAAAAGATGCCACCAATTCCTGTTACTTTTTTCATGGTTGTTGTGTTGTTTGATACGTTATCAATTCAATTATTGAAAGCGAAACTAAGTTCGAATGATGTGCAAAAGCAAATGCAATAGATAATTTTCTTGGAGTCAGTTTAAAGTTACCAACGTCTGCTCACACGCCTTTAGTTATTATGCGTCCACAGTGTCAAACAGGTAAATTTGAACATCATCATTGCTGGGGGCTAAAATTTTTCTGTCTGCAGCACAGGCTTGTCCTTCCGCTGAAGCAAATGCAGTTTTAATTGCATCTAAGCTATCAAAGTGCAAAGTGCCAATACAATAGGTATCTGAATGTCCTGTTGTTGATATAATCGGGCTTCTGCCAACATCATACTTTATCAGTCCGGGAAGTTGCTTTGCAAGTGGAATGTGTACTTCAAAATAGTGCTTGTCAAAAGCGTATGCGTCTTTTGGTGTTTTGTAAATTGCAATCATTCGTGCCATTGCATATTTTATTTTTTGCTCAGTTTATTCGTTTTAGCGTTTCCGGTTTTCGTTACCACATCAAAAACAATGACGCACAACGGAAACGGCTTTCTGCTGTGCCGGACTTCCGTGTACGGTCAGCCGGAACAAAAGCTGATTAAAAAACTAAAGTACAGAGAAAATTCATAGCTCAATTAATAATGTCAAGCCCGAACAAAAGTTAAGAAATGAACTGATGCCGATTGCTCCAACGTCCAGCCCCACTATCGGCAATACTCTTGTTGTGCGTAGCCATTCTCACTTAGGCAAGTAAAGTGTATCAATATATTTTTGTTGTGTCATTATAGTTCTATTCTCTTATTATCTTATTGTATTCCCCGCTCTGCTGTGATGAATAACAATGGTTTCCAGCGGTTTTTGTGCCAGTGCCTGCTTCAAGGCAACTGTTGCCGAGCTTACCTTCATATCATCACTGACATGAAAACCTACGATCTTCCTGCTATAAGCATCGGTGATTAGAAACAGGTAGGCAAAGCGTTCTTTCAGTGGTATGTAAGTAATATCGCTTACCCAAAGTTCATGTGCTTTTCAGTGGGTTTAAAATCCTTTACCAGGTTGGGATAGCGCCGAAAGTGATGTTTGCTCATGGTAGTGTACACATTACGTTTTGTTTTGCGAACGAGCAGTTTATTCCTCTTCAATAGTTCAAAGAATTTATCTCTCTCCGGTGCTGATGTTATGTTGTGTAAAAAAGGGTTGCAGCATGATGAACAGTTTTCTGCCTCCACACCTTGGCTGATGCTTTCTGATAGCATCAATCCCCTGCAGGATAAGACCTTCATCGAAAGTGTTCAAGAAACTGTTTTTTGTTATGACTGTTGAAGTAAGATGTGTCAGCCAGCATAGCAGAAAACCTTTTGTTGTGTGTAGTTGCTATTTTACTTTAAGCCATTCAGGTTTTTCTGAACGACTATTCCATCCAAAGTCTGATAACGCTCGGATGATATTATCTCTATTGTAATTGTCATAATAGATTGGGCTTAAACCTGCTAAAAAATAATCTCCACTTAATTCTGCCATTATTGAAACTTCGTAATCATCTTTTCTTGATGTTATTAAAACTCCCTTACCGTGTCCAAAGTCTGGCAGTAATCCAGTCGCTTCATATTCTACATTGTCAAGACCAACAAATTTATATGGGTAAATAAATTTTATTCCTAAATCTTCTGCTGCTCTAATCCAAGTTCTAAGCGGTCTGTTTATTAAGTCTTGAACTCTTGCCGTAATTAAATTATCATCCTCTGTAGTAATCGTTTCGGTCAATTCTAAAAATTCGACAATTCCATTGTCTTTAAATTCATAAATCTCAATTTTAGAGAAAGTGTCAACAGTCACTCTGATATTTTCGCACCAGTCAATATACTCAATTCTAAATGGTAATTTTTCGGTTGTCAAGAGTTTCAAAAAGTCAAAAAGTTTCATCTATTTCTAATGATTGAGTTCTGTCATCTGCAATTACGCACAACGAGCACGACTTTGTGCAGGTTGGGAAATAGAACTTAGTCAGCTTGTACAAATGCTTAATTGATAAACTAAAGTTGAAGATAAATACAAATGGTGAATAGCGTATTGTCGGCTTGAACAAAAGATGATAAGAATTACTGCTGCTCAAGTGCGGCTGGTCAAGCCATGCTTTTACAAATGCACTTGTTGTGCGGCGTTTTTTCGTCAAGGCTTAAGATTGCTATAATCTGTGAAAAAAGAATTGTCTTTCATCTGGACCTTCACCTCCAGCGAATAAGAAATTACCGCTAACAAAATAATATTCGTATATAATCAAGTCATTGTTTTTTGTTTCATAAATTCTTAATCTTTTAATGTTGTGTCTACTAAAAAGGAAATGAACGATAGGTGGAATCTCAACTTTTTCATTTTTAAAATAAATTTCATAATAACCTTTATTTGAGAACGTACCATTTAAAATTATTGGCTGAAAAATCGAAGTGTCTTTGTAAAATAATTGCAGTTGTCCTTTTAAATTAAAGGTGATTTGAATGGAGTCTATATCTACTTTTTTATTTTTTGAAGTGTCGAGAAGTTGTAAAATTGTTGTGGAAGAATCATCTTTTGTATTTCCATATTTGGTTTTAATCAAATAAGGTCTATTGCTATAAACACTCGAAATTTTGTTTGTGATAGGCTTTACATCTGATTTATTAATTTTTGGAATTGTCGAACAAGAAAAAAATAAAATAGGAAGTAGGAATAAAGAATATTTCATGCAATGAAAGCTGTCAATTTAAAATGTCGCACAACGGATTAGGGCTTGCCGATGTACCGGCATTAGCATTCCGTATGCCTAAATTTATTACAAATGTTCAATAGAATTGATTGGCTCATTACTTGTTTATCAGCCGGTATATTGGCAAGCCCCTGTTACCTGCAGTAGTGTCCATTTAGAGGCTTGCAAATTTTTCTTTTCGGATAGAAAGCATTATTTCAAGTTCCTCTTTCCAAAAACCTCTTTCTGTCAAAGCTTTGCTGTCGATTGCATACATTTTGATTTTGAGCCGTTCAAACTGTTTGTCTGAAAAATTGAAACATTGGAAATTGTCGTCTGGGTCTTTGCCTTGTAGTACTTCTGCTTCAAAGTCACGATAAAGAATTAAAAAGTCAGCCATTGTGTCGATAGAACTGTTGAAATACATTGAGCTGAATAAATCTTCATGGTCAAGTTCAACGATTTTGTCATTGTCACTTGTATCAACTGCAATAGCATCACCGTCTCGACAAGAGCCAATAACGACGTATCTATCGAACTTTGGCTTGTCTTCCTCAAAGTCATATTGTTCTGTCAGTCTGTTGATGCCATAAACAATGTCGTCTGTGTCATTAGAGAACGAAAGGTTGGGCTCACAATAAACAGGCAGTCCCGCAATGCTAAGAAAGTCACAGGTCGTTTCTCGTAAATTGAAACGGTCAAGACGTGACTTACTCAAAAGCGAAAGAGGTTCATCCGTATTTGTCCAACTATTTTTAAACTCTTGAGGTGTCATTTTACTATTGCAGGCAACGCATCCGGCTTGCTGCTGTGCTGGGATTTTATATTCGTCCGCCCACAACCGAAGCCGAATAAAATGCTAATGATGAAGTTAATAATAAATGCTCAATAGAAATCCGTCCGCCCGATATTAGCCGATAGCTGTTCAAAAGCCGATTGCTGTTCCGTCCGCCAGCATAGCAGCAAACCGAATGTTGCCTGCTGGCGTGTCTAACAGAGACTCAGTTTTTGTCACCCTGTCTTTACCCCGAACAAGTAACCAACTAAAGCTGATATACCCATTGCTATTGTTCCCCAAAAGCAAATCCTGACAATTCCTTTTGCAATACTTGAACCGCCTGCCTTTGCGGCAATTGCACCAGACAATGCAAGGAATATAATGGAAAAAAAATATTGGAAAAAAACCATCTGATTAAATGGCGCAAATAAAGAAACCAAAACTGGTAATAGCCCGCCTGTTATAAAAGATGCACCAGAAGCTAAAGCAGCCTGCAATGGTTTTGGCTGAGTCATTTCATTAATTCCTAATTCATCTTTAGCATGGGCTTCTAAGGCATTTCGTTTTGTAAGTTGCATAGCTACTTGCATTGCTAAATCGCTGTCCAGCCCCCTCTGCTTATAAATTTTAGCCAATTCTTTTAGCTCTATGTCTGGCATGGTGTCGAGTTCTTTTTTTTCTCTTCCTAAGTCTGCGGTCTCAATATCAGATTGTGAGCTAACTGAAACATATTCACCTGCTGCCATAGATAATGCACCTGCAACTAAGCCGGCTACTGCTGCAAGAATAATCGGATTTCTTGAATCACTTGCTGCAGCTACACCTATCACCAAGCTTGTTGTAGAAAGAATACCATCATTTGCGCCTAATACAGCTGCTCTTAGCCATCCACTTCTATTTGTATAATGTTTTTCAAGTTCCATATTTAGTAATGTGTCGTTTTACGCTTGCAGGCAACGGTTAAGGGCTTTGTGTTCGGCACGACGGATGAAATCCGTCGGCATGGACAAAAGCTGATGAAAGAACCGAAGATACAAACAACTACTGATGATCAATAGCGTTCTGTCGAGCCGATAACCGAAGATGGGAAGAGAACTGAAGTAGCGGCTGACGATAGTCAGCCGTGCTGACACAAAACCCCTTGTTATGTGCAGACTTGAGTTTGTCAACAAAGCGTGCCTGCGGGTGTTACACAGAAAGAAAAAAGCACAAAAAACACACGCCGCTCACAAGCTTTGTCAACCTTGAAAAAGTGGGCAAAAACAAAGCGACAAACACTGGTTTGTCTTAAAGTTGCACATAACGAACAGGTATTTATGCAGGAGTGGCATTGGCAGCACTCCTGTTGATTGAAAATATAAGATGCCGTGATATTCGTCCGCCTAATTCATAACGTCCAGCCACACTTGCATAAATACCCATGTTATATGCCGCTTTTCTCTCTGTCACTGGAAGCATCTAATATTTTGTCTGCAATTCTCAAACAATTTTCAATTGTCCCGGTCATTCCAATATTGTCGGTTTCAAGTTTGAAAAGCCGACTGGCAATTTCTTGTCTATCTGCTTTTGCTTTTACAAGTCCAAAGATTTCGGGAACATAGCTTTGGTATTCGTCTCGTGGTGCAATATCATTAATTCCAATTGGGTCCCAGTCAAACCAAAGAATATCATCAATCTTCTTGTACAATAAGAAGTCTTTTGCTGCTGTTATATTGTCTTTGAATTTTTTATTCCGAGCAAACAAAAGAATAACCGATTTTACCTCGTCTTCAAGTCTGCTGTCGTCAAAATGTTCTGTTGCTTTAAGAACTAGACTTGGAATATGATGTCCACTGTCGCTGTCAAAAGGCGCTGTTTCTCCTGATGCATTATAAGTTACTTTCGCTACAAGTTCTGCCAAAAGTAAATATGCCTCTGGCTGATAGTTTTTATTGTCCAGAAGAAACTGTCTGATTTTACTAAATTGTCCGTGTGCTTCTTTCCAACGGTCTTTATTGTCAATTATAGGATATAGTTCTTTTATTGATGTCGGGATGTCTTTAATGTAATTGTCAAAACGTGATAGAATAAGTCCTGCCCAACCTGGTCTAATGTCGTTAGGTAAGTTCTCAAAAATCTGTTGTCCGATTTTGATATTAGTTTTTATGTCGTACTGTTCGGTCGTCATAAAGTGGCATATAACACAATATTATACGCAATATTCGACACCAACAAAAAATAAATACCATCTGATTATCAATGCTATTACTATGCGTTTTTTGTATTGTAGTTGCGCCAATACAACATTACTTATTGTTTTTATACAAAGTGTCAATCGGGCTTTCAAAATTAATTAGTACCTCCCGCCTGATGTGTAGATAACGCTCTGTTGTTTTGATATTGAAATGCCCTAACAATTCTTTTATATACTTTACGTCAATACCTTTTTCGAGCATATGGGTGGCAAAGCTGTGACGCAGCGCATGGAAACTAACCGTTTTTCGGATACCGGCTTTCACTTTCGCATCATAAAAAATTTGCTGCGCCGAGCGAATACTATAAGGTTCACCGGGAATAAGGCTTTCAAACAGATATTTTACAGGCTTTGGTTTATAGCTTTTATAATATTGTTCCAGCACATCGAGCACTAGTGGACTTAATCTCACATAACGGTCTTTTTTACCTTTGCTGCAATGAATAAAAAGCTGCATCCGCTCTCTGTCAATGTCTTCTATTCGCAGGTTTATCACTTCGCTTACCCGTAACCCGGCACTGTAAGCTACAAACAAAATCGCTTTGTGTTTCAGGTTACTGGCTGCTATAAATAACCGGCGCAATTCCGCTTCGCCAAGCACCTTAGGCAAAATCTGCCGCTTCTTTGGCCGCGGTATATCCCAATAAAATTTTTCTCCTTTCAATACTTGCTCAAAATAAAACTTCACTGCATTCAATCGGCTGTGTATTGTGTTTTCGCTTAGCTTTTTTACATTGTAACACCAAGCAAAATAATCACGCAGCCGTTGAGTCGTAAGCGTATTTACAGGCACATTCTTCAGTATCATCAGCAATTGGATGAATTCATTTCTATAAGTAACTATTGTACTGTGGCTATAAGCTTTTAGCTGCAGTTCCTGTATGAACAAAACCAACTGTTGCTGGTTGTCAACACTAATAGCACTGAGTGCATCCGAAGACGCTGTTTTGATTTGCATCTTAAACTTTATTCTATTGGTTTCGGTATCCGGCACATGCCAACACTTCAACGTCTGGCTCCATGTAGCGCCAGGCATTACTTTTAATTTTGCATTCCATTCGTTGTTGTAATCGAAAATAACTTTGATAATGTCGTTGCCTTTATAGTGTATGGCTTCAAACTGAATTGCATTATCATTAGTAGCTGGTTTCATAAAAACTAAAATACAAAAGATAAAAAGAAAGAACAATTTTATTCCTTAGCAAATCATCCTTACTATAACACAACTCACATTGTACAACTTCAATAACCCGATGCAAAATCAAACCTCATTCCAACAAGACAATCTTTGGTTTTACTCAAATTTTCCAATCTTTATTTGCTCATATCATTTCTATTCGCAACATTTGAGCAGCCATTAAAACCAAATTCTTTTATGGAAATACTTCATGTATCGGCAGAATGTTATCCGGTGGCAAAAGCAGGTGGCTTGGGCGATGTGGTGGGTGCCTTGCCAAAGTATCAAAACAAAATGGGGCATATTGCCAAAGTGGTGATGCCTATGTACAAAACCAAATTCCTCTATCAAAACGAATGGACGGTTGATTTTAAAGGACGCGCCCAGATGGGCAACTGGTACTTCGATTATACCATTATTAAAGAAAGCACGGATAAACTGGGCTTCAATTTGTTTTTGGTGGATATTAATGGCTTGCTCGACCGCGAAAACATTTATGGTTATGCCGATGACACACAGCGGTTTGTAGGATTTCAAATTGCAGTTGCCGATTGGCTAAGCCATTGGCAACATCGTCCCGATGTGGTGCATGTGCACGATTATCATGCAGGTTTGCTTCCTTTCATTTTTAAATACACATATCACTATAACATGCTGGCCAATGTGCCAACCGTACTTACTATTCACAATGCGCAATACCAGGGTTGGATGGGCTGGAATCAAAGTTATTTATTGCCCCAATTTGACGAATGGAAAAGCGGTTTGCTGGAATGGAAGAACGACATTAATCCGTTGGCATCTGCTGTAAAATGCGCCTGGAAAGTAACCACCGTAAGCTGGAGTTATTTGGAAGAGCTGCGTTGGAATTCGAATGGTCTCGAAGCACTTTTTGAATATGAGCGGGGAAAATGTTCCGGTATTTTAAATGGGATTGATACGGAAGTTTGGAATCCCGAAACGGATGCGTTTCTTCCAGTCAACTACGGCATCGAAGACGTTGATGAAGGCAAACAAACAAACAAAGAAGAACTGTGTACAAGGTTTGGTTTAGACGTTTCTAAACCCCTGATTATTTTTATCGGACGATTGGTGGGAGAGAAGGCTGCCGATGTGTTGCCCGATGCCATTTTATCATCTATGTATTCATACAGCAATGGTGTTGGTTTTTTAATTCTTGGCAGCGGCGAACCTAGCGTTGAGTGGCGGTTACAGCAACTGAACGATTACTTCCCTGGTTCTTATAACTCGATGATTGGTTACAACGAAAGCCTGAGTCATTTAATGTATTCAGGAGCCGATTTTTTGTTAATGCCAAGTCGCGTTGAACCCTGCGGATTGAACCAGATGTACAGCATGAAGTATGGCACGGTGCCCATGGTAAGAAGCACGGGCGGTTTGCGGGATACGGTGATTGACATGGGCGATCCCGGCGGCTGGGGCATTCGTTTTAACCATGCCAGTATAGAAGATATTGTTTCGTCGGTTGGCAGAGCTTTTGAAGTGTATCAGCGCAAAGAACAGCTAAGTGCTATGCGAAAACGCATGATGGGGATTGATAATAGCTGGGAATACGCCGTTAAGCAATATATTCATCTTTATCAAAGCTTAAAATAAAAACTCACATTATGTTTTCACTATCTAACTCTGTTGTTGCCGTAATATTGGGTGGGGGTGCCGGAACCCGTTTGTATCCGCTCACTGCCAGCCGATCAAAGCCTGCTGTTCCCATTGCAGGCAAATATCGGTTGGTTGATATTCCCATTTCCAATTGCATCAATTCCAACATTCACCGGATGTTTGTTTTAACGCAATTTAATTCTGCATCACTCAACAAGCACATTAAAAACACCTACACATTCAGCAACTTTAGTAGTGGCTTTGTTGATATTATTGCAGCGGAGCAAACACCCGATAACACCAACTGGTTTCAGGGTACGGCTGATGCTGTGCGTCAGTCGTTGCGCCACATTGGCAACAACGATTTTGAGTATGTGCTCATTTTAAGTGGCGACCAATTGTACCAGATTGATTTTGCTACGATGATAAATAATCACCGCGATAAAGGTGCCGACATAACCATTGCCACCATTCCGGTTACCAGCGATGATGCCACTGATTTTGGTATTTTAAAAACCAACGAGGAAAGCTTTATTACTTCGTTTATTGAAAAGCCCACAAAGGAATTGCATAAAGATTGGGTAAGCGATACAGGACCCGAAATGCACAGCGAAGGAAAAGATTATCTGGCATCAATGGGTATTTACATTTTCAACAGAAACGTGCTGGAAGATTTACTAAAAGATGAATTTCCGGAAGCAAAAGATTTCGGTAAAGAAATCATTCCAAGCTCTATTAACAATTTCAAAGTCATTTCTTATCAATACGAAGGTTACTGGACAGACATTGGTAATATTTACGCCTTTTTTGAAGCTAATATTGCGCTTACACAAGCCATTCCGCAGTTCAATTTGTTTGATAGCGAAAACACCATTTACACACGTGCACGCATGTTGCCGCCGGCAAAAATCAGCGGTACATTTTTAGAGCGAACCGTTATTGCAGAAGGCTCTATCATTCTGGCAAACCGTGTAGAGCAATCGCTGGTTGGCATTCGTGCGCGTATTGGCTATGGCAGTACCATTGTTTGCACTTATATTATGGGTAACGATTTTTATGAGACGCTTGAAACCATTGAAGCCAATAAAAAAAGAGGCATCCCTGAATTGGGCATTGGCGAACGTTGCTTTATAAAAAATGCCATTATAGATAAGAACTGCCGCATTGGTAACGATGTACGCATCAATGGCGGCTCGCATGTGCAGGATACGGATCATGTGCTTTATACCATAAAAGAAGGTGTAATTGTAGTGAAGAAAGGCGCCGTGTTACCAGACGGTTTTGTGATTTCATAAGTGAATTATTTTTCCTTTAAAAACAAACGTATCGGGCATTAAGAAGTGTTCGATACGTTTGTTTTTCATGCCGGCTTTACCTTAACAAAAGATTACATCAGAAAATAGGATCATTGCTGTTTGGTTCCATCTGTTATAGAAATAAATGTCATGAAAAAACTCATTTTTGTTTTTGCCCTTTTTTGCTTGTTCAATGGTGCGTTTGCGCAAATTAAAAACCCGGTACATTGGACGTTTTCTTCCAAAAAAATAGACGCTACAACTTACGAAGTGCGAGCCACAGCTAACATGGACAAAGGCTGGCACATTTATTCACAAACCACACCGGCTGGTGGTCCTGTACCAACTTCTGTTTTCTTTACTAAAAATCCTTTGTTGATTATCAATGGAACAGCTAAAGAGGTAGGCAAATTGGAAGCGCATCACGAGCCACTTTTTGGCGTGGATGTAAAACAGTTTTCCAACCAGGTGGATTTTGTGCAAACGGTAAAAGTGAAAGGCAAGGCAAAAACAAACGTAGATGGGAATGTAAAGTTCATGAGTTGCAACGATAACGAATGTCTTCCGCCCAAAACCCAAACCTTTTCTGTTTCGTTGCAGTAATTGTAGTCTGTTTTTATGATGAAGAAATTTGTTTTTGCCCTTTTTTTTCTGTGCCTTACCTGTATTGTTTTTACTGCATTTGCTGATACAACCGCTATCCGATTCAGTTACAAACAAGAGCGCATTAACAGCAATGAAATGTTGCTTTCTATCAGGGCGACGACTGCAAAAAATATTTCTTTATATGGATTGCAAAGTGCCAACAATAATGCGTTGTATTCTACGGTTCAGTTTGATTCTTCAGTGCAACGTTTGTTGATAGATTCGGTAATGGAGAAGGGAACGGCGCATACAGAAAAAGATGCAACGGTTGATGCACAGGTGCGTTTCTTTTTTGATTCGGTGCTTTGGCAGCAAGAAGTAAAAGCGCTTCCTTCAGATAGTGCTGTGCTAAAAGGAATGGTAACCTATCTGTATAAAAAAGGTGATCAATACATACCGGGCGAAGAAAAATTTACATTCTATATTCATCCCGTTTCAATCACGGCGAATACAGTTCAAACAGCTACCAATAGTGTTGAAAACAAAACCTTGCTATGGATCTTTTTTACTGCTTTTGCAGGTGGATTGCTGGCTTTGTTTACACCATGCGTATATTCAATGATTCCGGTAACAGTTTCCTTCTTTACAAAGCGGAGTAAAACAAGGAGCGAAGGCATTAGAAATGCATTGTATTACGCGATTTCTATTGTTTTGATATTTACTTTATTGGGCTTTTTAATTACGTTGATTTTCGGTCCGGCTGCCTTAAACAATCTTTCCACCAACTGGATTGCCAACCTCATTTTCTTCGCTCTGTTCTTGGTTTTTGGCATTTCCTTTTTGGGTGCGTTTGATATTAATTTGCCAACCAACTGGTCAACCAAAGCCGATAGCAAAGCAGGATTGAAAAGTTTTTCGGGCATCTTCTTCATGGCGCTAACCTTAGTAGCGGTTTCGTTTTCCTGCACCGGACCTATCATTGGCAACCTGTTGGTTTTAGCGGCAAAAGGAAACTATTACGGACCACTCGTTGGTATGTTTGGCTTTTCAGTTGCGCTGGCATTGCCCTTTGCCTTGTTTGCTTTTTTTCCATCAAAACTAAATGTATTGGGCAAAGCGGGTGGCTGGTTGAACGCAGTGAAAGTAACATTGGGTTTTTTAGAGCTTGCACTGGCATTGAAGTTTCTATCCAATGCGGATTTATCGAAAAGCTGGCGCTTGCTCGATAGAGAAGTTTTTCTCAGTTTATGGATTGTGATATTTGCTTTGTTGGGTTTGTATTTATTGGGCAAAATCAAATTTCATCACGATGATGATTTGCCCAATAATGATTTTGGTTTGCCTTATCTTACCATTCCGCGACTGCTGTTTGCCATTGCTGCTTTTTCGTTTGTGGTTTATATGATTCCTGGTTTGTGGGGCGCGCCGTTAAAAGGCATCAGCGCATTTGTGCCGCCTTTAGGAACACAGGATTTCATTTCTTCATCTGGCGCCGTTTCCGCTCATTTTTCTGACGAAAACAAAACGACTGCACATCCAACAAAGTATTATGAGGTGATGAAAAAATACGAGCCTGAAGTGGTGGTAAAATATGGCATGACAACCTATTTTGATTACGACGAAGCGTTGGCTGTTGCCCGTGCTGCACACAAGCCGCTGATGCTCGATTTTACAGGTATCAATTGTGTGAACTGCCGGAAGATGGAAGGGCAGGTATGGAGCGATCCACAGGTGATGCAGATGTTGAAAGACAACTTCATCATCGTATCGTTGTATGTAGATGTGCAGAACCTTGATTTACCGCAAAACGAACAATATTTTTCCAAAGCGCTGAACAAGCAGGTAGAAACATTGGGTGATAAGAATGCAGATTTCCAGGTTACAAAATTTGGCGCCAACAGCCAGCCGTTTTATTTTTTTCTTGATGGAAATGAAAAAAGACTTGCAGAAGAAGGCTATGGTTATAATCCCGACATCAACAAATTCTTAACCCATCTGAGAACGGTAATTCAAGCGTTTGAAAACAGAAAATAAGAATTGGTAAGTTGATTAGCTTTTATCTAAAAGGATTATCCATCAACAAGAAAAATAAGGCAAAAACAAACGTGAGTCAAGGCGTTATTAATAATGAGGTTAACTAACCTGTGCCAATCGTAACATGCGAAATGTAAACCGTGTTTCGTGTTCATCAGATACAACAATTAATGTTCCGCCATGTGCGCGTGCAATTTCGGAAGAGATGTACAATCCCAATCCTAACCCTTGTTTGCTCGGGCTTGTTCTTTCACGCTTGAAAGGTTCAAACAAGGTTTTTATATTTTCTTCAGGGATTGGATTGCCACTGTTACTAACAGACATATCAAAGCTATCTTCGGTTGTATGCGCATAAACATGTACAATGCCTTTTGGCAACCCATGCACAAGTGCATTGGCAACCAGGTTTGAGAGAAGCTGGGAGATACGTGCACTGTCGCAATATACAGGATGAGTAACAGAGAAATGCGTTTCTATTTCCCGAGAAGCCCAGCCTGAACGCAATTCATCCACAACATGTATTAAAACGGGCTCTAACTCAATAAACTGTTTTTCAAAATGCATTCCGCCACCTAAGCGCGTTCTGGCGAAGTCCATAATATTTTCTACCAGTTCAGTCATTCGCGATGAACTTCTTTTAATCATTTGCGCTAACGCTGTGGTCTGTTGGTTGGTTGCTGAATCTAACAACACTTGGGCACCGCCATTAATGGCAGAAAGAGGATTGCGAAGGTCGTGCCCTAATACAGCGATAAACTGCTCTCTTAGTATTGCCATTTGTCGCTCGGCAGAAAGATTGTCTTCAGCTACTGCTTTTGCATGACGTAAATTTTCTTCATAGACATGTCTTTCGGAGGCTTTGAAAATGGTCAGGCGTATAAAAAGCGGAGCCTTATGTGTATCATGACGTTCGTATCCATTTACCAAAAAATGCAGTCGCTCACCGCTTTTGCTTACTAATTCCAGTTCTATTTCATCGAAAAAACCCTGTAACCGCATGAGGGGTGCTAAATGCGTTTCGTAGTACATTCTTCCACCGATGGCTAACAAGCTGGAAAAGCGTTTGCCTTTCAGATCTTCTTTTTCATACTGTAGCCAGTGTGCCAAACAGGTATTACAACGAATGATGTCTCCTTTCAGGTTCGTTGTAACGTAACCACAAAGAGAATTTTCGAAAAAATCTTCAAAATCTTCCTGTAATAACTGGTTATCCATTTTTGATTTCCCTGTTTCCTGCCAGGTACTTTTTCATAGCCGCGATGGTTTCTTCCGGAGCACTTAAATTGGGGCAATGTCCTGTAGCTTTCATCTGCACAAATTCGCTTTGAGGCATGTTACTGTGAATGTACTTCCCAACTTCAACGGGTGCAATCACATCATCTGAACACTGAAGAATAAGAGCCGGTATTGTGTTGGCTTGTAATATATCCCTGCAATCGGAAAGAAAAGTGGTACGCGCAAACTCTTTTGCAATTTCAGGGTTCGTTCTGCAAAAGCTGTTGGCAAGTTCTTCACCGAGTTCTTTACGGTTGGAATTTCCCATTATCACAGGCGCCATTGCCATTGACCATCCCATGTGATTGCGGTCAAGCGATACCAAAAGTTCATCAATCTCCTCTTTAGAAAAGCCGCCGGTATAACCACCATCATTAATGTAAGAAGCGGAAGGACCTACCAGGATTAATGCTTTAAAAAGTTCTGGATTTTTTATGGCAGCTATCACACCAATCATGGCACTCACAGAGTGGCCGACAAATATAATATCGTTTAGTTCCAGTAATTGTGCAATCTCTACAATATCGTCTGCATAGCCATCGAGCTTTGCATACTTTTCTTTAGAGTAAGCAGAGAGATCAGATTGGCCTGAGCCAACATGGTCGAACAGAATGATTTTATAGTCCTTTTCAAAGGCGGGCACAACCAACCGCCACATATTTTGGTCGCATCCAAAACCATGAGCAAACATCATGGGCGATGTGCCTTCTCCCCGAACAACAATATGATTGCGCTGTATAAAATTGGTTGCGTTCATTTTTAACAAATATAGCTTTTTGTAACGGTTGAAATGTGAATTAGAAAACCCCATCCCGATTCTGCGAAATGTCATTTATCAACAACAAAAATATACGAGCAACGAACAAAAAAGCCCTGCTTATAAGAAAGAAAATTATGGCAAAAGCAAACTCCTAAAACACTTCTCCCAAATTAACTGCAATCCAGGGATGCGGAAACTTCTGGCCAAAACCAGCATCCAAAGCAATGTTAGTTCTTGAATATTTATTGAATTTTAAACGCAAACCCAAACCGCCGCCAATCTCAGTAACATTCACATTCTTTCTTCCCCGAACTTCGGAGTAAGATGTGTATAATTCGGTTGGAAAATTCTGAACATTGCTAAACACAACGCCACCTATCAAACCATTTCCTGAGATTTGAAAACGGTATTCTGCTTCTGCATATCGCATGTTGCTGCCACGGTATCTGCCTTGCGAATAGCCTCTGCCCGTATTCCAATATTCATCCCAATTGGTGCTTGGTAAGAGTAAAAAAGCGGCTTTTCCAAACGTTTGCCAGTAGTAGCCCCACAAACCCAGAACGCTTTGCTTTTTATGTGAAAACGAAAAATATTTTCGGGCTTCCACAACTACGTTGCTCCAATTGGTATCGCTACCCCAGCTTTTGTATGATGGATGGTAAATAGCCGAAAAATAAATGCCCCTGTAAGCGTTTAAAGGATTGTCCCTCGAATCGTACAATAGCCGTAAAGCCGGACCAAACGCTGTTTCATGCGCATCAGGAATTCTTTTGCCAACATAATGTTCAAATGCAGTGTTGCTGCCTGATGGGTTAGGGTTAGTTTGCGGTACTCCTATTTCTTTTATCTTCCAGAAATAATCGTAAAACAAACCAACACCGGCGTACAGGTTATCGGTAACTTTTACCAAAACGGAAGTATGTAGTTTTATCCATTTGAAATTGATGGAATAACCGCTGTCTAACTTCGATCTGCCACGCAAGCCATACGCAGCCGATGGATAATTGATGTAACGGTCATCTAAAATAATATTGAACTTATCTTTTCTCGTCCAGACACTTGCCTGAAAAGGAAACAGTGTTTGGTTGTACAAAGTATAGGTTAGATTGGTAACTAAATTCGATTGTTTGGAAGCGCCCTTTACAGTAAACAAAGCATTGGCGCCACCCAAAACGGCAAAACTGGTGTTAGAGGAATAACCTGCTGCAGGATACACCGACCACTGAAAGTTTTTCGTACTGCTTGCCGGTTTTGTATGTTTTGTTTTTATCCATTTATGAACAATGTCTTTCAAATCCAACTTATGACTGAACTGAGAAGAATCAATGTCGTTGGTCTGCGAGATGCCATGAAAACACAGCAGAGAAAGAATAACAATAAAGAATAACTTTTGCGACGAGTTGATCATTGTATGTGTTGTGCAACGATGAAGCCAAATGCAAAACAAGGAAAGTTTTGTTTTATTGCGAGGATTCTCTTTTTGTTAATGATTGCAAACCGATTTTGTTTTAACTCTTTTTCTTAAATATCTCGGCCAGTTCTTCCTCAGCTCTTTCAATGGTAGTTGGTTTTGCGATGATTTTTCCATCGGGCGATACCAATAAATAGGTTGGATATTCAAAAATAAAGTTGTCTTTCATAAAACCTTTGTCAGTTCCTTGCAGGTCACACAATTGAAACCAGGTCATATTGTCTTTTCTGATTGCCTCTTTCCAAAGGTTAACATCATCGTCAGCAGAAATACCAACTACTTTCAAATTCTTATTGAAGTAAGCGGTTAAAATGGTTTTTATTGTTGGCACACTTCTTCTACAGGGGCCACACCAGCTTGCCCAAATATCAATCAATACGTAAGAGTCTTTATTCAAGTTCGAAAACGTTTCTTCATTACCAGATGTATCTTTTAAAGTAAAATTCTTTATTAGCTTTCCAATTTCAAAATGTTCATCAGTGTTGCTTGCTGCTAAATGATAAGGCATCAAATTGGTAATTAAATTATTTACTTTAGCCTTTTCAGATAAATTATTGTAAAGAGGCTTGGTGATGGAAGCGCTCATATCTTGCATGTAAAGATAAATAACAGCCACACTAAATGGCGAAGTGTTGTGTTCTTTTACCCATTTTACGTAATAGTCATGTTCTTTCTTTGTTTCATCTTCACTTAACACTTTCAATTGCTTTTGGGTAGAAGAATTAGATGTTGTTGGAACCTTCCCGTCCAAATCAGATTGTTTTTTATAGATAGAAAGCACACCATGTAGAAAAGTATTTTGTTCGTCAGCGAGAGCGGAACCAGAGTAGTCGAAATCGTTTTTATCTTTCTTTCTTACCACATATATATTCATGCCTTTTTGCAGATAAAAGGCTTCGACAAAAGCCTGACCGTTAATACTATAATTCAGAAAATAAATATCTCCTTTTTCAACAGGTAATTGAAAGTTGAAATGATTATTATCTCCCACAGTTGAAGAGTCGATAAAACGACTTGAAACGCTTTCAACCTTAATTTGAGAGCCTTTGTCTAAGCCAAAAATAGAACCCGATAAAAGCGTGGTTGTTTGTGCGAAACAAACAACCGCTGAGAACATTTGAATTACAATCAGACTCACATTCTTGTAAATAAAATTCATAATAGAGATTTTGTTTTATTATCAAACTAATGGTTGCGGCTAAAGTATAAAAAGCTCATTTAGTATATTTTTCGAATTGTTTTATTTGTGCAAATAGTATCTTAATGTTTTTAGCATTGTAAGGCATACAACGGTGTAATGTTTTTAAAATCCTTATAACTCTTTCCATTATATTTGCCGCCTCAAATTTTGATAGCAGTGCCAACAAAATTTTCCAAAGAAACGTATCTGTATTGGTACGAACTGATGCAACTCATTCGTCAGTTTGAACTGAAAGCCGAAGAAATGTATAAGATGGCGGGTAAAATCCGCGGGTTCTTTCATGCTTATATAGGGCAGGAAGCCATTGCTGCAGGTTGCATGACGGCAACGCGGCAGGAAGATCCGTTCATCACCGGCTATCGCGATCATGGTTTGGCTTTGGCAAAAGGCGTAAGCGCCGATGCCTGTATGGCTGAACTCTATGGCAAAGCTACCGGTATTGCCAAAGGAAAAGGCGGCAGTATGCACTTCTTCAGCGCAGAGCATTTTTTCTTTGGCGGTCATGGTATCGTAGGTGGACAAATTGGTGTGGGAGCAGGCATTGGTTTTGCCGAAAAATACAAGGGCACGGACAACGTTTGTCTTTGCTTTTTTGGTGATGGAGCAGCACGCCAGGGCATTTTGCACGAAACCTTTAACCTTGCCATGTTGTGGAAAATTCCGGTGATTTTTATCTGCGAAAACAATAACTACGCAATGGGCACTTCGGTGGAAAGAACCTCCAATGTGTTAGACATTTACAAACTTGCCGATTCTTATGAAATGCCTGGCGATAAAGTAGATGCAATGAGTGCAGAAGCCGTGCACGAAGCCGTTGAACGCGCGGTGAAAAGAGCCCGTGAAGGTGGTGGTCCTACCTTGCTGGAAATGAAAACCTATCGCTACAAAGGACACTCCATCAGCGACCCGCAAAAGTACAGAACCAAAGAAGAGGTGGAAGAGTATCGCGCGAAAGATCCCATTTCGTCTATCTTACAAACCATTAAGGAAAATAATTTCGCTACGGATGAAGAAATCAAAGCCATTGACGAACGTGTGAGTGCAGTGGTAGAACAATGCGTACAGTTTGCAGAAGAAAGCGCTTTCCCTGATGTAAGCGAAGTGTATGGTGATGTTTATAGAGATGCGGCTTATCCTTTCATTACCGATTAGAAGGAAAGTCTGCGAGCTGTGAGCTTCGGGTAGGAAAAGAAAAAAAATAAATCTTACATTTTAAATATTTAATCAAATTATGGCCGTTGAAACAAAAGTGAGCGGTGCCGGTGTGCATAAGGAGCCATTGGAAGAAGTTCAAAACTACTGGGGCAAATGGGGCAAGCCTGCTTCCATTGTGCTTGCGGTACTTATTATAGGCTTCGGTGCATGGTTCGCTTACAATGCATGGGTGGTTCAACCCAAAGAAGAAAAAGCGCAGGATGCTATTTTTAAAGCGCAGCAATATTTCGCGCAGGATTCGCTTCGCAAAGCATTGGATGGCGATGGCGTAAACAAAGGGTTCCTATACATCATTAAAAATTATGACGGAACCAAGAGCGCCAATCTCGCCAAATATTATGCTGGTGTTTGCGATTTAAAATTGGGCAGTTTTACCGAAGCCATTAAATACCTAAAAGATTTTTCTACCGATTCCAAACCTGTGCAAATGATGGCGTATGGCTGTTTGGGTGATGCGTACGGGGAAGCCAATAAAAAATCCGATGCGGTGGATGCTTATAAAAAAGCTGCTGCTACTTTTGAAGATGACAGAGACAATAGTTCTGAATACTTGTTTCGCGCAGGTTTGTTAAGCGAAATTTTGGGCAAAAACAAAGAAGCCCTGGATTTGTACAAACAAATCAAAGACAAATATCCTAACACTATACGCGGTGCACAAATAGACAAATACATTTACCGTCTGAGCATTGAACCGAATGAATTTAGTGTAAAATAAAACATGGCAAGCAAAGGCAATATTGAATTGAACAAAGGCATTCCAAACATCGGGAATGCCTTTGTTGTAATGGTGAAAACGGAGTGGAACGCGCACATTGCAAATGCTTTGGAGGAAGGCGTTATAAAAGTTTTAGAGGAACAAGGAACAAGATACAAGACGTTGGTTGTTCCAGGCGCTGTTGAAATTCCATTTGCAGTAAAAATGTATGCGGCCAGTAACGAGGAAAAAGCTGATGCATTTATAACCTTAGGTGCAGTTATCAAAGGCGATACGCCGCATTTTGAATATGTATGCAAAGCCGTAACCGAAGGTGTTGTATGGCTGAACATGAATTTGGATTCGCCCACTATTTTTGGTGTGTTAACGGTAAATACAGAACAGCAGGCATTGGAACGAATCGGTGGTGTTCACGGTCATAAAGGCGAAGAAGCTGCCCTTACTGCTTTGAAGATGATTGCTTTGAAAAGATCATTATCCTAACGAATTTTGAGTTGTATTTTTAAAGATGAATGTAAGCATTTTTGTTCCCTGCTTTATTGATCAGTTGTATCCAACCGTTGCTTTCAACATGGTGAAAGTATTGGAAAAGTTGGGCTGCACCGTTCAATACAACAGCAACCAAACCTGCTGCGGACAACCGGCTTACAACGCTGGTTATCGCGCAGAAGCGAAAGCGGTTTGCTCTAAGTTTTTGAAAGATTTTGAAGGCACCGATTATATTGTTACGCCGAGCGCAAGCTGTGCAGGTTTTGTAAAAAACTATTACCAAGCCTTGTTTCCCGGCTCCGATAAAGTAAAAGAAATAGGCAAACGTTTGTTTGAATTTTCTTCTTTTTTAATTCATGTTCTAAATGTAGAAAATGTGGGTGCAAAATTCAATGCAACCGCAACTTACCACGATAGCTGTGCGGCTTTGCGGGAATGCAATATCAAAAAAGAGCCCCGCACTTTATTAAGCCATGTGAAAGGTTTGGAATTGCGTGAAATGAATGATGTTGAAACCTGCTGTGGTTTTGGTGGCACATTCGCGGTAAAGTTTGAACCGATAAGTGTTGCCATGGGCGATCAGAAAATAACGAACGCGGCCCATACGGGAGCGCAATACATCATCAGCACCGATATGAGTTGCCTGATGCATATTGATGGTTGTATCAAACACAAACATTCCAATCTGGAAGTGCTTCATATTGCCGACGTACTTGCAAAATTTGAGTAAGCTGCGAGCCTTGAGCTATTAGCTAAAAGCGATTGTGAAAAGGTTTGGTTTTGCACTAAAATCTCGTAGGTCTTAAATCACGGCTCACAGCTTACAAACATCAATCAAAAATCACAATTCAAAAATCAACAATGAACTACTGGCTTGTAAAATCTGAACCTGCAAAATACAGTTGGGAACAGTTTACAAAAGATAAAAAAGCTACCTGGGACGGTGTTCGCAATTATGCTGCGCGAAACAATTTAAAAGCCATGAAGCAGGGCGATCAGGTGTTGTATTATCATAGCAATGAAGGTTTGGAAATTGTAGGCATTGCCGAAGTAACAAAAGAAGCCTATCAAGACCCAACTACTGATAATGCGGCTTGGGTTGTGGTAGATATAAAACCCAAAAAAGCATTGCACAAGCCGGTAACATTAATGCAGATAAAAGAAGATAAACAACTTTCAAACATAGCGCTGGTACGGCTTTCACGCCTATCTGTTCAGCCTGTTACTGAGGATGAATGGATGAGAATAATGGAATTGGCCGAAACGAAATAAAAAATGGGCAAAACCAAAAGCTACAAACCATCTGTTACAGCCGGTTTGTATTTTTTTATTCTTCTTCTCATCAATAAAATCATAAAAGCAAACAGATAAATTGGCACTGCAATACTCCACTCATTGTATGGAAAGAAAAGCGGCTCAATTAGATAAATGATAGCGGTAGCAGATAAGATAATTGCCAACCACATAACATTTAATAGAAGGTACTTCTTCTCTGCTTCACTCCCTTGTTTGCACAGTTGAGGTTTTGTTTGAAAAATATACCTGCACAGAAAATATTGGCAAACCATTACTCCAGCCAAATTAAAAATGTAAACCAGAAAAGGAAGCATAAATCCGGGCCGGATATGTTCGGTAATACCTGATGCAGAAAATGGAAAGCAAACAATAAAAAACAGGAAGAAGAGGTTTCTTTTTATTAAGCCTTTATCATAGGTAATAAGATAGCGGAAGATTTGCAAATGCCGCATCCACAAAGTTCCGATAAAAAAGAAGCTTAATACAAATGCAGCAAATTGAACTAATGTTGGTTTGAAAGCCTCCCAGATTTGCAATGAGGTTGCGCCTTTTTCAATATCAGGAAATTTGATTTCGATGATAATTAGTGTAATGGCAATGGCAAATACCGCATCGCTGAATAAAATCAAACGCTCCAATTCAAATTCTTTGTGCAGCTCATTTTTGGTTTCCGACATAGCAGTTGGCTTGATGATTTGGAGCAGCTAAAATAACAATTTGTGCAGGCTTTGGAAATGCAATAATTTTTATTCGTTTTTTCTTTTCAGCCAATACTTTTGCAACCTTTAATTTTTACTGATGAAAGTAATGAAGTTTGGAGGTACCTCTGTTGGAAAACCTGAACGTATGCACGAAGTAGCACGCCTGATAACAGAAGATGCTGAACCGAAAATTGTGGTGTTGAGCGCATTAAGCGGTACTACCAATGCGCTGGTTTCTATCAGCGATGCCATTGCTACCGGCAACCGCATAAAAGCGCAGCAAACCATTGAAGATTTGCAAAAACATTATGACCATTTCGCTTCGTTGCTGGTTGAAAAAGAAGAGGCGTTTGTAAAAGCGTCTGCTATCATCAAAGAACATTTTGAGTTCTTACACATCATCTTAAAAATATCGTTCAGCGATGCCTTGCATAAAGATATATTAGCGCAGGGCGAACTGCTAAGCACCAAATTGTTCAGTGTTTATTTAGAAGAACAAAACATCAATCATTTGTTGCTTCCGGCACTTGAGTTTATGAGCATTGATGCCAATGAAGAACCCGAACTAACATCTATACAACACAAGCTGGGCGAGCTTTTAAAGCAACATAGCAATGTAAAGCTCTTTATCACGCAAGGCTATATTTGTAGAAATGCACGTGGCGAAGTCGACAATTTGAAACGTGGCGGCAGCGATTATACAGCTTCCTTAATTGCAGCAGCTATTCGTGCTTCGGCTTGTGAAATATGGACGGATATTGATGGTATGCACAACAACGATCCGCGCATTGTAAACAAGACCGTTCCGGTTGAACAACTGAGCTTTGACGAAGCCGCTGAATTAGCATATTTTGGTGCTAAGATTTTGCACCCAACTTGTATCTGGCCTGCACAGCAAGCCAATGTTCCGGTGAAGCTGTTGAACACAATGCAGCCAAAAGCAAAAGGCACACTTATCGCCGAAAAAGCCAATAGTACCGGCGCAAAAGCCGTTGCTGCAAAAGATGGTATTATTGCCATCAACATCAAAAGCAGTCGCATGTTGCTGGCCTATGGTTTTTTAAGGAAGATATTTGAAGTGTTTGAAAAATACCGCACGCCAATTGACATGATCACCACGTCGGAAGTAGCTGTTTCAGTAACCGTTGATAGTGATGCACAACTTTCTGACATTGTAAAGGAATTAAAACCTTTTGGTTTTGTCGAAATAGATACGAATCAAACGATAATATCTATTGTAGGCAATGAAATTGCGCAAACACCCAACATGTTGCAAAAAGTATTTGATTCTTTACAAAACATTCCGGTGCGCATGGTAAGTTATGGTGGCAGTCATCACAACATTTCTGTTTTGGTTTCTTCTGAATATAAAAAAGAAGCGTTGCAAGCCATTAACAGCGGCATTTTCAATTTATGATTCAGCACTGGCGGGCTGCAACTTTGGAAACTGTAAAGTGAAGCGGTTTAAATTGTTGTAAATGATATAGCCAATGCTGCCTTTGTGTAAGGTAACAATGCGCTGAATAATGTTGAGTCCTAAGCCAAATCCTTTTCTATGTGTTGAGTTGGAAGCGCGGAAAAAGGGTATAAACAAACGTTCCTGTTCTTCTAAAGAAAGCAGTTTTCCATTGTTATCGAAATGGAGATAAATGTTACTGGCGCTTGCATCAATAGTGATGGCAACCGATTTGTTTTCGCTGTATAACCAGGCGTTTTTAATCAGGTTTCTAAAGGCGGAACGAATGAGCGAATCATTTCCCTGGATAGACAAAAACAACTCGTTATCGGGCATTTGTGCAAACTGGAGCGTTACGTTTACATTAGGCAACATACGCTTTACCATGCCCATCGTATCGTACAACAATTCATCCAACCGAAGTACAGGCCATTCAGGAGAAGTGTTGGTGCGCTCATATTGCGAAAGCAGCAATAACGAATTGGTAAGTTCAACCATTTCCTGCTGGTCTTCTTTAAGCGACTGGAACACTTTTTTTGCGTCTTCAACTGTTAAATCCTTATTGAGCGCCAGTTCTGTTTGTGCAAGCATGGTGGCTAATGGTGTTCGCAGTTCATGTGAAGCGTGATGCACAAAACTTCTTTGCAGCTCAAAAGCCCGTTCAAGCCTATCGAGCATAGCATTAAAATGGGCAGCTATCTTTGCTTCTTCATGATTGAAATTTCGCGCTTTTATTTTTATCCTTTCTTCTAAATTGGTTTCTGTAATGCGCTGCATTTGCAAACCGATTCGTATGAAAGGTTTCGTAATGAGGTTAACAATAATTATAGCAAAAACAATAATAAACAATACGCCGGTTAAAGCTACCATGATGAGTATTCGCCCCAGCGTTTTCACTCTTGCAAAACCAAGATTATCATAGCCGTAAGCAATAACATAACAAGGCTGTGGCGCCGCAATGCGAATGCTTACAACTTGAGCATCATCTTGCGTAGTGTATAAAGGTTTATTACTTTTTAACGTTTTAAGCTGGTTGGCAGCTGGAATAAATTTGGTGTTTCCAGCCACCTGGAAAAGCATCTTTTGTGCAGAAGAATCAACTATGAAAACATGAAAACTGTTAATGCTGCTAAAACGATAATCTGCGATAATTTTTTGAACTGAATCAGGCAAAGGTTCATGTTTCCAAACACTGTATGTATAGTAGGCCTGCGCCCACAATCGGTTGTTATAATCGTGTTTGCGTACTCCTTCGATAAAGTAATAAATAACAAAAATTGAAAGCAGTAAAAGCAGTGTAAACAACAGGCTAAAGAACGCTGTAAACCTAAACCGAAGCTTCATTGTTTTATATCATCGTTTCTTTTACATAATAACCAAAACCTGGTTTTGTATGAATTAACTTCGTTGAATACGGTTTGTCAATTTTATTGCGAAGAAAGCTGATGTACACTTCAATGGTGTTGGTTCCCGTATCAAAGTTCAGTTCCCACACTTTTTCTAAAATATCTTGCTTGTTCACCACCTTGCCTTTATTGCGCGATAGCAAAAGCAGCAAAGAGTATTCTTTAGCAGTAAGGTTGATGTTTTTTCCTTCACGCGACACCAGTTTGTTTTCGATGTCAATTTCCATGTCGGCAATCACAATTTTCTCAGTTGGCGAAATGCTGTTTTCAGCACGTTTCAAAAACACTTTAATGCGTGCTGATAGTTCATCAAAATGAAACGGCTTTACAATGTAATCATCAGCTCCGAGGCTAAAAGCATCAATCTTGTCAGTCAGTTCGCCTAATGCTGTAAGCATAATAATAGGTATTTGGCTGTTGGCTTCTCTAAACTCTTTACAAAGAGCCAGTCCATTTTTGTAAGGCAAATTAATGTCTAATAAAACCAAAGAATAATCGTGTTGCTTAAACATTTTTTCAGCCACGTTGCCATCAAAAGCTACGTCTGTTTCAAAGCCTTGCCGGTTTAACTCTTCCTGGATAACCTGACTTAACTTAGGTTCGTCTTCTGCCAATAGAATCTTGTAAGGATTTTCCATAATCTGATTTTGGATGAATATAATTGTGAACGGAAATAACTGATTGTTGAATAATTGAATTCGCTTTTGATTTACTTAGCTGGTTTTTGTTTTTTGATTTATTGAATTCCTATCTATTGTTCCTGATTCCAATTACATAATGGAAAAATTCTTAAATGAAGATACAAGTTAAGTTTAACTTTTACAAAAAAGAGCCAACTGTTAAAATTTTAGTTGATTTAATTAATTTTTAAGTTAGATATCATTGAAGCCAAATCTTTTTTTAATAAAAGGGTTTGTTTTTTAAAGAATTTTAATTGCCATAAAATCGTTAGTATTGCTTACCAATTCGTAGTTTAAAATGTAACACAATGATAAAGTTAACAGCCATCGGCAATCTGGGTAAAGATTGTACGGTAAACACAGTGAACAACAAAACCGTTATTAATTTTAGTGTAGCGCACACTGAAAAGTTTAAAGACAGTATGGGTGTTCAAAAAGACAAAACCATTTGGGTAGAATGTGCTTACTGGACGGACAGAACAGCCATTGCACCTTACCTGAAAAAAGGTACACAAGTGTATGTGGAAGGCTCACCCGATATTAGGAACTACACTACCAAAGAAGGAGCAACCGGAAGCTCGCTTACCTTACGTGTACAAAGCGTTCAGTTGATTGGCGGCAAGAACAATGAAGGTATTCCCAACAACGAAGGGGCTTCTGCTCAGGGTTCAACCTATAATTATAACAACAATTACAACACACAACCGGCATCAAAATCGGCGCCGCAACATCCGCAGGAAATTACAGAGCCGATGGATGATTTGCCATTCTAAACTTTTTGTGCAAAAACAAAAAGCCCCGACATGTCGGGGCTTTTTTTATACTCTTATCACGGATTGATTGACGATGGCAAACACAGCATCGCCCGGCTGTTTAGGGGTAATGTAAACGCCGGTAAATTTACTAAACGCGGGAAGAATGACACCTTCTTTACTGAAGTGATAGCAAGGAAAGGTGTGCGTTTGCCTGCTGCCTGTTTTTATAACAACACCTGGATGAATATGCCCGCTAAAAATATACGGAAGCTCAATGCCAGTGCAGTTTACAGCGTTGGCATCGTGGGTAAAAATAAATTGATGAACGCACAATTGCTGCTCAACAACAGTAATGTTAGCTGCTTTGTACCATTCGTTTTTTAAAATATCATGGTTACCTTTTACCAGAATAAAATCTAAGTACGAAATATCGTTTCGCCACTTTACAAACAAGTCCATTTCTTTGTTTTCGCGGCTGTGAAACAAGTCGCCAACTACAATTATTTTTTTGGGTTTGTAAAATTGAATTTCACTGAACAACCGTTGCAAATCTTCTTTGTAAACCGCTTGCGGAACAGCGATTCCCATCTTCCTGAAATGCCCTGTTTTACCCAAATGCAAATCAGAAAGGATGAGTGCACTTTCCTGTTCCCAGAAAACGCACCGTTGCGGAGAAAGCCAGAATGTATGGTTATAAACTGAATGATAAACCGGTGCTGCCATCGTTTGTTTTTGCACAAAAAAGTCCTGACCTTTTCAGGTGTCAGGACTTTCATTTTATAAAGAGACGACTTATTTATTGTCTTCTTCTTTCTTTAATTTTTCTTTGATTTCTGCTAAAGCGCCAAGGTCGCCAAGAGTTGCTTTTTCAACTTTATTTTGAATGTTCTTCACCGCTTTTTTAGCATTGTCGGCTTCCACTCTTGCTTCTTTGCGCTGGGCTTCTTTTTCATCGGCTTTTGCCAGTTCCCAAATGCGCGAATGGCTTAATACAATGCGCTTTTCATTACGGTCAAATTCAATTACCATGAACTCGGCAGTTTCATCCTGCGCAACGCTTTTGCCGTCTTCTTTCAGCAAATGACGGTTGGGGGCAAATCCTTCCAGACCGTAAGGCAATTGAACCAACGCGCCTTTATCGTCTTTGCGAATAACAGTTCCTTCGTGGATTGTGCCCACTGCAAAAGTGTCTTCCAAAGCATTCCAGGGATCTTCTTCCAATTGCTTATGACCGAGTTGCAATTTGCGGTTGTCTTTATCTATTGCCAAAATAACCACATCTATTTCACTGCCTACTTTTGTATATTCAGATGGATGATTAAAGCGTTTCAACCAGCTTAAATCGGAGATATGAATCATGCCGCCAATGCCGGGTTCCAGTTCAACAAACACGCCGTAAGGAGTAATGTTTTTCACCGTGCCTTTGTGTTTGCTTCCTTCGGGATAACGAGTTTCTATAGTGCTCCAAGGATCTTCAGACAATTGCTTGATAGAAAGACTCATCTTCCGCAATTCCTTATCTAACGTTACCACTTTGGCTTCGTGCTCATCGCCTAATTTGAAAAATTCCTTAGCGTTGATTGGCGTGTTTGCCCATGTAATTTCGCTTACGTGAACCAAGCCTTCAACACCCGGTAAAATTTCAAGGAAAGCGCCGTAATCTTCAATGTTCACCACTTTTCCTTTCACCACTGCACCTTCATGTATGTTTTCAGGCAACACATCCCAAGGATGAGGAGTGAGTTGTTTTAAACCAAGAGAGATGCGCTTTTTGTCATCATCAAAATCAAGCACCACCACGTTCACCTTTTGATCAAGCTTCAATACTTCGGAAGGATGCGTGATGCGACCCCACGAAATATCGGTGATGTACAACAAACCATCCAAGCCGCCAAGGTCCATAAAGGCACCGAAGTCGGTAATATTTTTCACTACACCTTCAAGTACCTGGCCTTTTTCAAGTTTAGAAATAATTTGCGCACGCTGTGCTTCTATATCGCTTTCAATTAATGCTTTGTGAGATACAACGGCGTTTTTAATGGCTTCGTTTACTTTCACCACTTTAAACTCCATTGTTTTACCA
The DNA here is from genome assembly GCA_963790435.1 of uncultured Chitinophagaceae bacterium. Lineage (GTDB taxonomy): Bacteria > Bacteroidota > Bacteroidia > Chitinophagales > Chitinophagaceae > Ilyomonas. The sequence continues at coordinate 690,603 of CAWBOI010000001.1, read as the reverse complement.
ACAAACTGGTCGTAGTCGGTAACCGGCTTCACATCAATTTGCGAGCCTGGCAGAAAGGTTTCCATGCCAAATACATCTACAATCAAACCACCTTTGGTTTTGCTTGTAACAGTACCTGTAACCACTTCGCCGGTTTTGTGCACTTCCACAATGCGTTCCCATGCGCGGAAGATGCGGGCTGATTTACGGCTTAAGTGAAGATGCCCCTGGCGGTCTTCTTTTTCTACCACCATAACTTCTACCACATCCCCTATGTTCACGCCTTGCGTATCTCTGAATTCGTTCAACGAAATCAAACCATCGCTTTTGAAACCAATGTTTACAACAGCGTCGGTTTTGGTAAGCGCCACAACGGTTCCGTTTACAATTTCGCCATCTTCAATCTGCACAAAAGTGTCTTCATACACCTTGTCGTATTTCTTCTGGTCTTCCTTGCTGTAATGCGCCACATTGCGTTTGTCAATGCTCCAGTCAAAATCGTCGTGCGCGGCAACCGTTTCTTTTACCGGCTCTTCAATTTTTACACTCGAAGTGTCGGGTTTGTTTTCCGCAACAGGTTGTGCGGGTTGCTCTGTTTGTGCAGGTTCATTTGTTGTCGCTGTAGCTTCTGTTTGTGGTTGTTCAGCCACAGTCGCAGGCTCCTGCTGTTCAGCGTTTGCGTCCGCCGCGGCGGACTGGTTAACAATATTGTTTTCGTCCATAAATAAACCCGTTTATTTTATACGGGAGTGCAAAGTTAGGATTAATAAAAATGTTTAGGAAGCTATTTTTCGATAAGCATTTGATAAAATAAAGGAGTGGCTTAAGTTTGTTTTTGCCTGAATTTTTTGTGGTCTGATAAAAAACATTCCACTTCTTTGCAAAGCTGATTCTGTTTCTTTCCGTGCGAATCCGTCCTGTGTATCTCAATCGTAACAATAAGAAATGATAGTTTTGAAACCTGATGAAACTACCTAACCATTTAGAGAAGAAATTAGAAGAAAGAAAGGCGCAGAATGCCTACCGCCAACTGCGTTTGCCTAACGAAGCGCTGATTGATTTTTGTTCGAACGATTATTTAGGTATTGTAAAAAATAATTTGTTGTTGGATGATGTGTTTTTTGGGCAAAAACAAACTTTCAAAACCGGCTCAACGGGCTCGCGTTTGTTGCATGGAAATTATCCATTGATTGAAGAAACCGAACAGCAAGTTGCAAGCTTTCACAAAGCGGAAGCTGCACTGATATTCAATTCCGGCTACGATGCCAATGTTGGTATTCTTTCCTGCATTGCACAAAAAGGCGATACCATTATTTACGATGCATTATGCCATGCTTCCATCCGCGATGGCATCCGACTGTCGTTCGCAACATCGTTTTCTTTTTTGCACAACAATGTAGAGGATTTGCATAAAAAAATAAAAGCTGCAAGCGGAAACATCTTCATTGTTACGGAATCGGTTTTTAGCATGGATGGTGATGTTTGTCCGGTGAAAGAAATCGTGCAACTGTGTAACGAACACAGTGCTTTTTTGATTGTTGATGAAGCTCATGCCATTGGTGTTATTGGCAAAGAAGGCGAAGGTTTGGTGCAGCATTTACAATTACAAAATGAAGTATTCTGCCGCATTTATACATTTGGAAAAGCGTGTGGTTGTCATGGTGCAGTTGCAATGGGTTCGACAGAGTTAAAAAATTATCTTATCAACTTTTCGCGCAGTTTTATTTATTCTACTTCTTTGCCCGAACATTCGGTTTATTTTATTCAAAGAAGCTATGCTGTATTTCCTCGTTTACAAAAAGAAAGAGAGCATTTACAAACGTTGATAGAAAAGTTTCAAAGCGCCCAATTTTTCTTGCAAAAACAAACTTCGCAAACGCCAATACAGGCGGTGATTGTGAAAGGAAATAAGGAAGTAAAAAAGCTGTCAAAACACTTGGAAGAGAGCGGCATTGATGTTCGCCCGGTTCTCTATCCAACGGTTCCAAAAGAGAGCGAACGGCTGCGCATCATTTTACATTCATTCAACACAAAGGAAGAAGTGGAACGCTTGATAGCAGCGTTAAAAAGTAGGTAAAACCAAAATTGAATAGAAGCAATGAACCACGAAGGTTTAAATCTGCCTGCGGGCAGACAGGAAAGAGAAGTTACACAAAATTTTGTTTCATTGTTCTTTGTGAAGCTTTGTGTTCTTATTTTCAGTGGTTCAACAATTTTTTCAGGCTTCTTAAAACTTAGGACAAGGCAAACCTTTGCTGCCTGGATGCTGCTTGATGTAAATTAATGAGATTTCCATACCGCCCCTGCTGTTGGAAGCGGTTTTTAATTCAGAGGTGTTGATGTCGTAGGTAAGCCCAATATGAAAATCGCTGAAATCTAAGCCCACATAGGGTATCAGCGCATCTTTCAAGCGCGCCCATGCACCCGCATATACACTCACGCCATTGTCGCCAACATCAGCATTGCCAACGGGTAGCTGAATGGCGCCGCCAACAAGGGTTTCATTGGCGCCAGCCTGTTCGCTGTGCAAAGCGCTTAGGTGCAAGGTGTTTCGTTCACCTACCAAAAAATAACCACCCGCCTGAAACGTAAACCGCGGATTGAGAACGTAATAACCTGTAGTAGTAAACTGCTCGCGTGGACGTGTGATGTGGTACATGCTTACACCAGCGTAAAAATTATCGTGGTCGGTAGTACTTGAAGTAAACAAAATACCTGTGTTCAAATCAACATAACTTTTTTTCAAAACGGAACCGGGAAAAATTTCTGCGGTAGGCAGCGAAAAGGTTCCATCAGAAGCCAGTTGATCGCCAAAAGTGAGTTTGGAAGTATAAATATTCATGTTAGAATAAGTGGTTTGAAACCCAATTCCCAATTGCTTAAAACCGTTTTCATCCAAACTTTTATGATAGGCAGTTGACAAAGCCGCATAATTAAATTTGACTGCGCCAGCCGCACTTTGGTCGGTTAACGCCATGATGCCAACACCCCAGGTATCGTTATCAGCAACTTTACTTTTTAGAATGGCAAAATCGGCGGAAACAGTTCCGGTTGTATAAGCTTTATTGATGGTAGGCCATTGGTTTCTGTAATTGCCAGCTACCCGAAGATCGCCATTGAATTTGCCTGTGAAAGCAGGATTTAAAGTAAGAGGTGAAGAATAGAATTGCGAAAAATGCGGGTCTTGGGCGAACAGACGAACAGCACAAAACATACACACCAGTATTAGGGTAGTCCGTATCATGAGCAGAAAATTTCTCTGTGAAAGTACATTTAATTTTCAGAAACGTTAAGCTTTTTTAAAAAGTATAAAACCGGATTTCTTTTACGATTGATTTTTGTTTCCATAAGCCAAATCGCCGGCATCGCCCAAACCCGGAACGATATAACCTTTGGCAGTCAATTCATCATCAATATCGCCGCACCAAATGGTTACTTTATCGCCTGCTTCGCGCCTTACGTATTCTATTCCGGTGGTGCAGGCAATAGCCGTAACAATGTGTATAGCTGAAGGCTCGCCTTCGGCTTGCATCCGGTTAAGAGTTTTTACTAACGAAGCTCCGGTTGCCAGCATCGGGTCGCTTAAAATCACAATTCTTCCTTCCAGTACAGGGCTGCTCATGTATTCGATATGAATGTCAAAACTGCCATCCCGGCGGTGTTTGCGATAAGCACTTATGAAAGCATTATCGGCTTGATCAAAGTAATTTAATAAACCCTGGTGCAAGGGCAAACCAGCGCGAAGTATGGTTGCCAGCACAGGTTGTTCAACCAATATTTTACTATTGTGAATGCCAAGCGGAGTTTGAATTTCGACTTCTTTCGCAGGCAAATGTTTACTGATTTCATAAGCCGCTACTTCGCCGATTCGCTCTAAATTTCTGCGAAAGCGCATGCGGTCGGTTTGCACCTCAATGCTGCGCAATTCGCTTACCCAATTGCTTACCAAACTATGATGCTCGCTTAAGTTGATAACCATAAAAAAGAAACAAGATTCAAGATGCAAGATACAAGGTTCAAGAGACAAGGAACAAGTTGCAAATTTCAAGAAACAAGTTTGAGGAATTAGGTTGCAGGGAACAAGTCTCAGAACTTCAGTCGAAAAAAAATGAACTTTTTTATTTTGGTGATATTTCTTACTTGTTCTTTCTTGAACCTTAACTCTTGAATCTTGTTCCTTGAATCTTGTCTCTTACCCATTAGTTTTTATTCGATAAATAATTGTAGTCTTTCAATATTGTTTCTAAAAATTCAACCGGATGCTGGTAATCGGTAATTCGCAAAGCCGTTCTGATTTTGGCGCTGGTGCGCTCGGCAAACTCATAGTTTTTTTGTTTAATGCTCGAATCTAAAATGGTTTTAATGATGTTCATGTCGCGGTCGCTCAATTGCAAAACATTATGGTAGCGCGGCTGATAGCTCTCTTCCAACTGGAGAAAAATGGTGTTGTTGATGTTTGTTTTTACACGACTCACAATTACCAATGTGCCCGCTGCCAAATCGCCAAACCGCTGATTTTTTTTGGTGATGAGCATACAAAAAAACACAGGTATAAAAAAGAAAATGGTTTCAAACGGACGTAACAACCAGCGCAATAAAAACTGGTAAAAAGAAGGACGGTTGCCACTTTCACTTATCACTTTAATGCCAATTAATTTCTTGCCAATGCTTTGCCCGTTCATGGCAACTTCACTTCCTAAATGATACAACAATACAGGCAGGCTTAACAACATCATCACTGCATATTCGTTGTACATCACCGATTTGTTTTCGCCCGATTTTTCACTATTATCGAAAAAATGAAAAGCAATCCAATACGCAATCATCACATACGCAATCTGTATCAGCAAATCAATCAACCATGCAAAAAAACGCTGTAGCATATTTGCCAATTCAAAATCGAGTTCAATGTTAAAAGGGGTGGGGATTTTTATTTTTTCCATTCTTCAAAAACAATTGTCTTCGTTTGTAAAGTAATTAATAATTTCCGCTTTTAAACAAGAATTGATGCGGGAGGCTTTATTTATCAAACGGAACCGTGAACGTTGGCAAAATATAACACACGACAGCAGTAAACATCCTGATGAACAGGCAGATCATTTTGTGCAACTGGTAGAAGATTTGGGTTACAGTAAAACTTTTTATCCCCATAGCCGCATCACGCAATATTTAAACAGTGAGGCGTCCAAAAAATACCTTGCTATTTACGAAAATGGCCGCGAAAGCAGCAACAGCTTCATTCTTTTTTTCAAATACAAATTACCGCTTACCATTGCCAAGCATCATCGCATGTTACTCATATCGTTTTGCCTATTTGTAGTGTTTGTTTTTATCGGTTTTTTTTCAGCCAAACATGAGCAAACTTTTGTAAGAGAAATATTGGGTGATACTTATGTGGACATGACTGAAAAAAACATCAGCGAAGGAAAACCGTTTCAAGTGTATGGTTATGGAAACGAGTTGTTGAGTTTTTTTGCCTTATTCATTAATAACATCAGCGTTGCGCTGAAAGAATTTGCAGGCGGCATATTACTTGGCTTTCCTACTATCACAGGTTTGCTGTACAACGCCATTATGGTTGGAACATTTGAATATCTGTTTTATACACATGGCATGATGAGCGATAGTTTGCTAACCATTTTAATTCATGGAACACTTGAATTATTTTCTATTGTAGTAGCTGCAACGGCGGGTTTGGTATTGGCAACAAGCTGGTTGTTTCCGCAAAACAAAAAACGGATTGATGCTTTGAAAATGGGCGCAAAGGAAGGTTTGATCATTGCTTTATCCGGCTTTCCAACTTTGTTGATGGCTGCGTTTTTTGAAGGTTTCGTTACACGTCATACTGATATGCCTTTGTGGTTAAAACTACTTATCATTGTTGCTTCATTAACATTGATTGTTTTCTATTTCATCATCTATCCAATTCGCCTGAAACGCGCCGCAGTAAAGGCTTTTAGCTCAACCCATGTATGATAATGAGAAATAAGGAAAAGAAAATTAAGGCTTTTGGTTTTGTGCATTTTTTATTGCTCTGCTTACTGATGTGCCAATCATCGTTTGCACAAACCGATTCTGACTCTTATCGTACTGATTCTGTAACGGTAAATGAAAATTTGAACAATGATTCTGTAAGAACGTATGATGGTTACGACACCACAGGTTATTATTTTAACTGGAAGCACTATCCTGATGATCCTTATACCACTGAAAAAATACGTGTGCGCATTTCTTCAGATACAGCAGTGCAACGTTTGAAAAACGAAGATGATTTTTGGTATGTAAAAAGCGTTGAAAACTTTAAGAAGAACACGGTGCGTTTACGTTACGACAAAAAATATCGCGATAGCCTTACCAAAGCTGGCTTGCTAACATCAGATGAAGTTTTTAAAGAAGAACAAAGCGGTAATGAATGGTATTACCAACGATGGTTTATCAATACCATTTGGGTGATTATCATTTCTGTTTTTATCGGTGCGATTGTTTACTTTTTATTATCGAATAAAATTAACTTATTCAGTAAAAAAGCGGCAAAAACAAACCCTAATGAAGCAAGTCTTTCAGAAGATGTATTGAACTTAAATCATGAGCCTTTGTTACAAATGTACATTGCTCAAAAAAACTATCGCTTTGCAGTGCGTGTGTTGTATCTGCAAGCGTTGAAACTGTTGAGTGAACGAGGCCTCATTGCTTATCAGCCACAGCTCACAAACGCCCAATATTTACAACAGTTGCAGGCTTCGTCGCTCTATCAAAATTTTGCAATCGTAACCAGCCATTACGAATACATTTGGTATGGCGAGTTTACAGTATCGGAAAACGCGTTTCGAACCGTGCAAAACGATTTTATCAACCTTACAAACGGAGTTTTACATTCATGAAAAAATGGCTGCCATACATCGCTGGTGCAATTGTTGTTTTTGCCATAATTTTATTGCTCATTTTTCATAAAAAGCAAAGGTATTTTGATGGACGCATCACACTCAATCCAACGCAAACGATTCCCTATGGTTCTTATGCCGCTTATCAGTTGATGCAGCAACAGTTTCCTAAAGCAAAATTGAGCATTAACAAAGCTGCGCCGGGCGAATGGAAATTGCCAACGAAAGATTCTTCAGGGCAAGTGTTGTTTATTTTAATTTCTTATTTTGATCCAACAGCCGATGAACTCAACAGCTTAATTTCATTTGCTCAAAAAGGCAATACCGTTTTTATTTCGGCATTGCAAATGAGTGATAAAGCGCAGTTGTTTTTCAGGGTAACAGAGAACGATTTGTATTCATCAGATTTTCTTTCGCACTACGATAACAGCATTGATGTCTCCGATTCGTTTACCGTGCGTTTGGATTCGGCAATATTTACAAAGCCAACTTTATTTAGCTATCCGGGTGCCGCTTACAACAACCGCTTCTTGAAGTACGACAGCGTTTACGCTTACCCGATTGGCTACAATAAAAAACTTGAAAACTTATTGGCAATTCATACACTTAAAGGCACTATTTTTCTTCATTCTGCGCCCATTACTTTTACCAATTTGTTTTTGCTTTGGAACAACAATCATCTCTACTTTGAAAAGCTGATGAGCTTGCTGCCAGCCGATACAAAATATTTATTATGGGATGAATATTTTCTGCATCGAAAACCGGCAGATGACAACAACAGCCATAGCATTTTGTATGTGTTGTTGAAGTATGAAAATTTCAGATGGGCATTTTGGTTGAGCATCGTTTTGCTTTCCCTATATATTTTAACGGAAGTGAAGCGCCGTCAGCGTTTGACGCCCCAACACACACCACCTGCCAACGATACATTGGCTTTTGTTTCAACCATTGGTAAGCTGTATTTTGAAAAAGGCGATCATAAAAATTTAGCTGATAAGCTGAGTGTTTATTTCTTAGATTTTATCCGGAATAAATACAAAATATCAACCACAGAAATCAATTCCGACTTTGCAAAAGCAGTGGCATTAAAAAGCAATGTTTCTTTGGAAGAAATAACAGCAATAACCGATAGATTAATCAATATAAAACTGAGCAATAACATCACACAAGAGCAACTGATGGAATACCATCAATTGCTTGAACATTTTTACAGCAAAACATGATGGAACAATTGTTTGAACAACGAACTGATGTAAGCGAATTAAGCAATGCAATGATGCAGTTGCAGCAAGAAATTCAAAAGGTAATTGTAGGTCAGGATGAAATGGTGCGGCTGTTAATGGCAGCTATTTTAGCCGATGGTCATGTGTTAATTGAAGGTGTACCGGGTGTAGCCAAAACATTAACGGCAAGGCTGGTTGCAAAGAGTTTACAAACTGGTTTCAGCCGAATACAATTTACGCCCGACCTGATGCCAAGCGATGTGCTCGGAACCAATATTTTTAACCCGGCGATGGGCACATTTGAATTTAAACGCGGACCCATTTTTAGTAATCTGGTGTTGATTGATGAAATCAACCGCGCACCTGCCAAAACGCAGGCTGCTTTATTTGAAGTGATGGAAGAACGACAGGTTACGAGTGATGGCATTACTCATAAAATGGCGGCTCCGTTCATGGTGATCGCTACACAAAACCCTATTGAACAGGAAGGCACGTATCGGTTACCTGAAGCGCAGTTAGACAGATTTTTATTTAAAATTATTGTGCCTTATCCCAACGAGCAAGAGGAAGTTAGTATACTGCAACGGTTCAATAATCTCACAACAAATAATGTTGTTGAAACTGTTAACGCAGTGGTGTCTGGCAATGCCATAACAGAATACAAGGCAATTATAAAATCGGTTTTAATTGAAGATAAATTGCTTCAGTTCATTGCCAAAATTATTGTGAGTACACGCAGTGACAGATCTGTTTATCTCGGTGCTTCGCCACGGGCTTCGCTGGCTGTAATGAACGCTGCCAAAGCCTTTGCGGTGATGAATGGAAGAGATTTTGTAACTCCCGATGATATTATACAGACCGCAACACCTGTGCTAAGGCATCGCGTGATTTTAACACCGGAACGCGAGATGGAAGGCACAAAAGAAGATGAAGTGATTCAAAAAATTATTCATGGCATTGATGTTCCAAGATGATATTTAAGTTATAAATTCATTACATCTCTTTTGTTTTTGCACAAATATGTTCAAAGCTTTTTCCTCTCGTTTTTCGCTCTACTTCACCGGCCGTTTTTACTCTATTGTAAGCGGCATTGTGGCTTTGTTTGTGCTTGCTTTTTTCTTTGATGCACTGATGCAAATCGGCACCATCTTGTTGCTATGTGTTTGCATTGCTTTGTTCCTGGATTTATTGCTGTCGTTCATTAGTCCACATCTGGTAACAGCAGAAAGGGCGTGTGCCGATAGGTTCAGCAATGGTGATGAGAATATGGTTACATTGTACATCAGCAATCATCTTTCTTATGCCATAAAACTGAAGGTGATTGATGAAATGCCTTATCAATTTCCGCCCATTGTAAAGCCTTATCTTTTAAATATCAAAGGGGCCGAAACCATTTCTTTTTCTTATCCATTGAAACCTGTTGAACGTGGCGAATACAGCTTTGGTTTTATCAATTTATTTTTATACAGCCCGTTGGGTTTGCTCATTCGTCATATTAAATCGGGCAACGAAAAAACGGTTGCCGTGTATCCTTCTTTCATGCAAATGCGGCGCTATCAATTGATGGCAATTGCCAATCAGTTGGAAGAAAGAGGTTCACGCCAACTGCGTAAGATCGGCAGCAGTCTTGAGTTTGAGCAAATCAAGGAATATGTGCCCGGCGATGATTACCGCACCATCAACTGGCAGGCAACGGCTCGTAAAAATAGTTTGATGATTAATACGTTTATGGATGAACGAAGCCAGCAGGTAATTTGTGTAATTGATAAAGGACGAAACATGAAGATGCCGTTTGCCGGTATGACATTGCTGGATTATGCCATTAACTCTTCGCTCATATTGTGCAATACCGTATTGTTAAAAGGTGATAAAGCTGGCTTGCTCTCTTACGGCAAAACGATTGACCAATTTGTTGCGCCGGATAAAAAGGGAGGTCATCTTTCCATTTTGACGGAAAATTTATATCGCCAGCAGACTTTATTTTTAGACAGTAACACTGAAGCGCTTTACACTACCATCCGGCAAAAAATTAAACAAAGAAGCCTGCTTGTTTTGTTCACCAATTTCGAAAGCACATATGGCCTGCAACGGCAACTTCCTTACTTAAAAAAAATAGCTTCTTATCATGCGTTGCTGGTTGTTTTTTTCGAGAATACAGAGCTTGTAAATCTGCAAAAACAAACGGCTGCAACGCTGGAAGATGTTTACACAAAAACAATCGCCAACAAATTTGCTTTTGATAAGCGGCAGATGATAAAAGAGCTGCAAAATGCAGGCATCATGGCTTTGCTCACAGTACCACAAAAATTAACGGCAAATGTTATTAACAAGTATATCGAGATAAAAGCTAGGCAGATGGTTTGATGTTTTTGTTTTCGCTTATTTTTTTACTATCTATTTGCTTGTCGCATTCGGTTTATTACAAGTAGATTTGCTGTAATATCATTTCATCATACTCGAATCCATACCAAAAGTGAAACTGCAAAACATACGGTTTGATGTATTTCTAAATACCGCACCGCCTACAATTGTAGTACAGCCCGATGCGCCGAAATTTACCATTGTTACTGTTAGTAAATCTTACCTGGAAATAACAGGGATTGCACCAACTGATCTGATCGGCGTTGGGCTGTTAGAAGCGTTTCCAGCTAATCCACATATCGAAGACAATAGTGCGGGGCAATTGAAGGAGAGCTTAACGGAAGCGCTCCTTACAAAAAGGGAAACAACATTGGACGCCCGTCGGTACGACATCCAGATACCTGGCACAAATCGTTGGGAAGCAAGATATTGGACAGCTACCAATTCACCTATTTTGAATGAACAAGGCGAAGTGGAATGTATTGTTCACATCACGCAGGATGTAACCACAACTTATCATTTGGCGCAAAATAAAACGCTGGAATTCAACATTGCAGAAGCACAACGAAAGCAATTGCAGGAAGCGTATCAGCAAGCGCCGGTTGGCATTGGTTTGCTAACAGGAAGAGAGATGAAAATTGAGTTTGGCAATGACAGCATTTTGCATGTGTTGGGCAAAAATAAAGACATCCTTGGCAAAACGGTAGCTGAAGCCCTTCCTGAATTAGATGGTCAGCCTTTCCTTCAAATTTTAGATAAGGTTTACACCAGTGGCGAAACCTATTTTGGAAACAGTCAACTGGTTTATTTTGAACAAAACGGAGAGTTAAAAGAAGGTTATTACAAGTTTATCTATCACCCTTTAAAAAACAAAGCCGGCAACAGCAACGCAATTATGGTAATTGGTATGGATGTTACCAGGCAGGTAAGGGTACGCAAAGACCTTGAAAAAACAATCGAATCAAAAAACATTGTAGAAGAAGCATTGCGCAACAATGAAGCCCGGTTGCAAGGGATATTGGATACGATGGCAGAAGGATTAACTATTATAGATGTTGATGGCAATGTGATGTATGCAAATACAGCGGCTCAAAAAATGCTGAGTATTGAGAGGGATGAGCACGACAACCCTATTTTAGATAAAAAAACATGGAGAAATTTTCGGTTAGATGGAACACAACTTTTTTGGAAAGATCATCCGATGCGCTTTACTATGCTTTGGGGAAAGCCTGTTTACAATTATGAGTACGGAATAAAGACACACGATAATAAGTTTACCTACATATCTTTAAATGCAGCGCCGCTTTACAATTCTGAGAAGGAACTTACAGGAGCCATTAATACTTTTACAGATGTTACTGCGCGTCGCAAATTGCTCGATCAGTTAGCTGAAAGTGAAAGCCGGTTCCGGGGCTTGTTTGAGCAGGCGCCGCTTGGCATGTGTTTGCTCAGGGGAAGAGAACAGATTATTGAAGCAGCAAATGATAATATTTTACAAATTTGGGGATATAAAAGGGAAGAAATTATCGGCTTGTCGCAGTACTTTGTCCGACCTGAATTAAAAGGTCAGGATGTATTAGAAAGAATAGATGAAGTGTTTGTTACCGGTGAAACCAAACGAAACACTGATTTTAAGGTAATGCTTCGAAATATGGATGGCAGCCCGCGTGAAGCTGTTGTGAATTCAGTGTATCATCCGTTAAAAGATGTGTCTGGAAGTGTGATTGGTGTGATGATGATAACCGATGAAATTACGGATCAATACAAAGCAGCCCAACAAAATAAACAGACGCAGGAAAAGTTTCAGCAGGCAGTAGATGCAGCTTTGCTGGGTACCTGGTATTTTGATATTGCAACAGAAACATTTGTTCCTTCACATCGGGTAAAGGAATTGTTTGGATATGATGCAAATGATGATATGCCATACTTAGAAGCTATCAAACAAATTAATGATGAGTACAGAGAAAGCGTGCTCAATGATATTCGTGTGGCGTATCAAAACAGAAAAGGCTTTGACGTTGAATTTCTTATCAGCACTTTACACAGTAATAACACACGTTGGTTAAAGTTAACCGGCAAAATATATTCTTCGTCAGAAGGAAAGCCCGAACAGTTTTCGGGCATTGCTTTAGATATTACCGAGCGCAAGCTGGATGAAATCAGAAAAAATGATTTCATAGCGATGGTAAGCCATGAGCTAAAAACGCCGCTTACTTCAATGAAGGGCTTTCTGCAAATGCTGCAAATACAAAATGAAGCCGAAAACAAAAATGACAATTATCTGCTTCAAAAAGCCGATCAGCAAATTGTAAAAATGACCAATCTCATCAACAAATTCCTCAATATTTCCCGCTTGGATGCTGGCAAGATTCATCTCGAAAAAATAATTTTTTTTATGAATAAATTGCTGGAAGAAGTAATAGATGATATGCACGTTACCATCAGAGATCATAACGTTGTATTTAACCCGTGTGAACCTGTAAAAGTTATTGCCGATTATGAAAAAATCGGGCAGGTAATAAATAATTTGATCAGCAATGCTGTAAAGTATTCAAGTCGTGGTACTCAAATTGTAGTTGATTGTGCTGTTCTTAACAACAGGGTTCAGGTTAGCGTAAAAGACGAAGGAAGAGGCATAGCTACCGAAGATAAAAAGCGTTTGTTCGATAGGTTTTTCAGAGTTGAAAATAAGTACAATACAACGGTAGCAGGTTTTGGTATTGGCTTATATGTTTGTCATGAAATTGTTCAACGGCACGGTGGTGAAATATGGGCGCAGAGTGAATTAGGAAAAGGCAGTACCTTTTATTTTACAATTCCTGTTGAAGAAAATAAAAATTAAATTTGGCTTAAAGGAACAATAAGTAAGTTTGTTTTTGCCTGAATTTACACATAATTGTTTTTGTTTGTAAAGAAGAATATTTATTTTTCACTATTATAAACACAAGAGAAGGTTGCGAATCTTAGCTAATCGTGCCTTATGAACAAACCAGAATACAATGGGAGACGTTTCGGATGACTGATAATAAAGTAAAAACAGATCAATCTATCAATTTTAACGCTGTATTCGAAGCGATGCCTGGCAAAAGTGTGTTATTGGCAATTGATGCACCCATTTACACTATTCTTGCCGCTACGCACGGTTATTTACACCATTCGGGCAAAACAAAAGAAAACACCATCGGAAAAGGTTTGTTTGAAGTTTTTCCACGCAATCCGGATGATACAGATTTTAAAGGCGACATCAATTTACAAACCTCGTTTCAAAAGATAATTCATACCAGGCAGGTGGATGTGTTCAGCCATCGTTACGATATTCCCAACCCTGATGGTGGTTTTGTCGAATCGTACTGGCGCACCAGCAACCAACCTGTGTTTGATGAACAAGGCAACGTTAACTACATTGTTCATACAGCCGAAGACATCACGTTCGAAATAAAGGCAAAACAGACCGAAGAAAAAGCAAAGGGCTTACAACAGGCTTACAATCTTTTTATGCAGGCACCAGTAGCCATTCATATCATTAAAGGCGACTCTTTACTTATTGATTTTGCCAACCCGCTTACGCTTACATTATGGGGACGAGGAGATGATGTAATTGGTAAGCCTTTGCTTGAAGTTTTACCAGAAATAGCAGAACTGGGCATTGCCGATTTGCTGCACCAGATTCAGGAAACGGGACAATCTTATGAGGCATACGAAGCCTCTGTTGATTTGCTGAGATGGGGAAAGAAAGAAAAAGTGTATATCAATTTTAATTTTCAACCTTACTACGAAAACGGAAGCGATAAAGCAACCGGAGTGTTGATTATAGCAATGGAAGTAACTGATAAAATTGCTATCAGAAAAGAGTTGCAAAACAAAGAATTGAGCTTACGGCGAAGCGAGCAACGCTTTCGGGCTGCGGTTGATGCGGTGGAAGGAATACTGTGGACAAATGATGCAAATGGAGAAATGCAGGGCGAGCAGCCTGGTTGGTCGGCACTTACAGGGCAAACTCTGCAAGAATACAAAGGATATGGATGGAGTAAACTGGTACATCCCGACGATGTTCAATTCTCCATTGATGCATGGCAGGAGGCTTTGCGAGAGCGGAAAATGTACGTCTGTCAACATCGGTTAAAAGTAAAAAATGGGGAATGGAGAACCTTTTCTGTTCGTGCCATTCCTCTGTTCAATGAAGACGATACCATTCGTGAATGGGTAGGTGTGCATACCGATATTACGGAACAACAGAAAGCTGCGGAAACTTTAGCGCAAAGTGCAAAAGAATTTCGGCAACTGGCAGAATCGTTGCCCCAGTTGGTTTGGACAACTGATGCAAAAGGAAATCAAACCTTCGTTTCAAATCGATGGGAAAAATTTACAGGCTTTGCAAAGATGGATGTTGACTCTTTTCAAAAGGTTGTTCATCCTAACGATTACAAATATTTAATGTCCGTTTGGACTGAAGCATTGGCTTCCGGAAAAACCTACAAAGCAGAAGTTCGTTACAAAAATAAAAACGGAATTTATCATTGGTTTTATATTAGCGGAGAACCGATACAAAATAAAACGGGCAAAATTGAAAAATGGGTAGGTGCCTGCATTGACATCAATGATAGAAAAAAAGCTGAGGAAAACCTGCGACTAACATCAGACCGTTTTCGGATGCTTACAGACGCTCTGCCAATGTTTGTTTGGACAACTGATGCATTAGGCAATCTTACTTACGTGAATGAGGCTGAAAGCAACTATACAGGATTGACATTAGAGCAAATGAAAACCCAGTGGATGAAATTGATACATTCCGACGATTTTGCTAATAACGAAATTCTTTGGAACAATGCTTTACAAACCGGTGAAAATTTTGAGTGTGAGCGCCGCATTCTCAGAAAGGATGGTGCATATCGCTGGCGGCTAACTCGTGCTGTTCCGCAACGCAATGCTGATGGCAGCATTCAATCGTGGTTAGGTGCCGGAACAGACATTCATGAATTGCGCCAGCTGGACGAACAAAAAGATTACTTTATTGCGATGGTTAGCCACGAACTGAAAACGCCGATAACATCTATTAAAGGTTATGTGCAAATGATGCAACAAAAGTACGGTAGCTACGATGATGCGTTTTTAACCAATGCTCTCAGTACAGTAAATAAGCAAATTGGAAGAACTACAAAGCTGATTTCAGATTTACTTGATGTTTCAAAAATAAAATCGGGAAGATTGTCTCTTCACAAAGAAGACTTTGCAATTAACAAGCTGGTTCAGGAAATGATTGATGAAGTGAAACAAATCAACTCATCCTATCAGTTTCATTTTTCAGAAGAGGTCAATGCGTTGGTGTATGCAGACAAAGAGCGCATTGGTCAGGTGCTTATTAACCTGCTTACCAATGCCGTAAAGTATTCGCCCGAAAAAAAACAAATAAAAATAAAGAGCTTTCTTACCGAACAGTGCGTTACAATAGCAATTGTAGACTTTGGGATTGGTATTACTACGCACGATCAGAAAAAAATATTTGAACAGTTCTACCGTGTGGAAGGCACTAACGAAAATAAATTTACGGGCTTTGGTATTGGCTTATTTATCGCTTCGCAAATTGTTCAAAAGCATAAGGGTACCATTGCTGTACAAAGCACGCCAGGCAAGGGTTCTGTATTTTCTTTTTCATTGCCCTACGAGCAGTTGTTGCCAGTGTAAATAAAACCTGTGCTAACTTTTATCTGCTTAGCTCATAAACAGGAAATTCATAGCCTGCTATTATACCCGGTTTTTCCTTTTTCCGGTTCAGGCGCATAAGCATTACTACGCTTACTGCATTCATTAGTAATAGCGAAAAAATAATAACTAAGAACAAAAAGCAAGCGTGGCTGCAACGTGATATTGTTTTCATACAATGGATTTTAAACTTTGATATTGATTGTTATTGATGATAAAGTGATGCCATTAAAAACCAATCGCAATGCCAGCAATTAACTTGTTGATAATCAGCTTAGTTTAAATACACGGAGCATGAAACAAGTACCAAATTTGGAAAATCGGATTTTAATTGAAAAAGAAAACTAAAGGTTATAAGGAGTTGAAAATGCGAAGCTTAATACATAGAGAATATGATAATCATCTTTACAGCAAGTGTTAGCTTTTGTTTTGCCGAGATAATTTGTTAAACAATACTACTGCAAAAACAAAAGGATATAAGAAATTGAAATTGCAAAAGCTTGCTGTTTCAATTTAAATCATACTTTTAAACGCGATTGTATGATAACCAAATAATGCTGTTATATCTCACAAGAAGAATTGCTCTGATTTTTTGTATAGCTATATACTTTGTAAATACTAACAAAGTAATCGCTCAAAGCAATTATCAATTGCCGCCAAACCAACCAGAACAAGATGCCTGTCATGCTTTGCAATTGTGTGGCAATAGTTTTTTTACACCATACAGCTATATTGGCAACGGCAAAGTATTAGATATAGATTCAACCCCTTGCTTTCCACAAAGTGGAGGCGGTGAAAAAAACTCTGTATGGTTGCAGGTACAGGTTGCTGCTGCCGGATCCATCATCTTTACCATTAAACCTGTAAGCCCTTCGGACGATTATAATTTTGCAGTGCTGAATGCAACGGGTAAAAGTTGCGGTCCATTTACCATGACTGACGTTACCAGATGTAATTTTAGTGGTAACATTTCGGGCACCAATCCCACCGGCAGCACTGGAACCAGCGATACTTCAAGAACGCCGTATATAAAAAATAATACTTTCGGAATTCCTTTTTGTCAGTCTGTTCTTGCAAGAGGAGGAGAAACATATCTCATAATGGTAAATGGATCTGGCAGTAATACAAACAGTAGCGCTAATAAAGGTTTTACTATTGACTTTAGTGGCTCTACAGCAAAGTTTTATAATGTTGCCAATCCGCAATTACAAAGTGTTGATGAAACATGCAACGATAACACAAGTATTATTGTAAAACTAAACGCAGAGGTTTTATGCAGTTCCATTGCCTCAGATGGCAGCGACTTTATAACCAGTGCATCTGCAAAAATTATCAGTGCATCAGCTACCAATTGTACCGACGCAGGTGGTTATACCAATTCTATAATCGTTCATTTTTCATCACCATTGCCTCCCGGCAGTTATACAATCGGTGCCCAAAACGGAACCGATAACAACACTTTACTCGGGCTTTGTAACAGCCAATTATTACCTTCTGGCAATGCCATTCCTTTTGTGATACAATCCAATGGTAAAGCAGTGATAGACGATGAGTTTATTTGCTTCCAGCAACTTCCTTTTTTATGGAATGGAAAGCTGGTAACAGCAGGAGGTTATGGCGTGGCAAATTATGTAGCAGCTTCAGCCGCTGGCTGCGATTCGACAACTATCTTAAATCTTCATGTTACACAGGCGCCTCAGCAAGAGAACGTATCGTCGGTCATTTGTGACGGCGATTCTTATGTTTTACCCTGGGATTCGACTGTAACCACAGCGGGATATTACCAACATCATTACATAAATAGTAATGGTTGCGATAGTTTGATACAAACGGTTACACTTACTGTTTTTACACCACCCAATGGCAATGTTGCGACAAGAGACAGTACTTATCAAACCGGTTTTTGTGAGAACGGTTCTATATTGTTAGATGCAGGAAACAGTTTCGCCAGCTACTTATGGAACACAGGGCAAACCACCCCTTCGATTATTGTAAATGTAGCCGGCGCATACAGCTTAATTGCAAAAGACATATATGGATGTACTAGCATTGACACTTTTGCAGTTGCCGCTTACCAACTTCCTTCGGCTGATTTTCGCCACGTTGAATATTTATGTCCTGATAGTTTGAAAGTGTTAGATGGTGGTAGTGGCTATGCTTCGTATTTATGGAACGACGGCAGTATGGTTCAAACTTATACAACCCGTACGCCTGGTACGTTTTGGGTTAGACTAACCGACAAGCGCAACTGCACGGCCACCGACTCTGTAAATGTTGTTACGGTACAACCACCTTCTGGTTTTTTAAATAAGAGCATTACAAAATGTTCTAACAAAGTAACAACGTTAAGTTCCCTCAGTAACTACGATACATATAACTGGAGCAATGGAAGTATAACAAGAAGCGTTACCATTCCCACGGGAGGTTTGTATTGGCTAAAGGTAACAGACGACAATGGTTGTGCCGGACGAGATTCTATTACTGTAATTGATTCTCTTTGTCCCATCTTCTTTTCTATTCCAACTGCATTTACGCCCAATCATGATGGGCGTAATGACATTTTCAAACCAGGTTTTTCAGGTACATTGGTGCATTATCATTTCGCTATTTACAATCGTTGGGGGTGGCTTGTTTTTTCCAGTAATGATTCTTCCCAAGGATGGGATGGTACTGTAAAAGGAAATCCTCAATCTATGGATACTTATCTGTGGATATGTTCTTTTAGTTTGGATGGAAAACCTGCGATAACCGAAAAAGGTACAGTTATTTTAATCCGATAATTTGCTTTCTTTTGCTATTTCAAAAAAAGTGTGGTTACAACAATTGTGTTAAGGGATACCTGATATAGGATCTAAGCCTGACTTCAAAAAATGGGCAAAAACAAACTATAAAAAATTTGCCAATAAAAAAGCCTGATGAATACAACATCAGGCTTTTGTTTTACAAAGATTTTTTTGTGGAGCTGAGGGGAGTCGAACCCCTGTCCAAACATCCTTGCCATAAGCTTTCTACATGCTTAGTTTGTTATTGCTTGTCGGGAAACAACAGGAAAAAAACGAACCAATTATCTCCGTAGCTGAATGTTTCTTTTGCCATCATCACAGCCTTTGATGGCAGCAGCTTCATTTTGTTTTGTGTCGGCGGCGGAGCGAGGCATGAAGCCAGCCATGCTCAAGCGGCCCTAATGACTACTTAATTACTAATTAGGCAGCCATGGCATACTGTGTATTGCCATTTAATTGTTGAACCTTCAGATTTAAGTGCTAATGATACAACGCACTGCATGCTTACACCTACCGCAACGTATGCTGTCAAAACCAGTACAGCCCCGTTAATTTGTAAACAGCAAATTTACAACTTGTTGCCCTAATAAATAAGTTACCGTTGCATCTTTGTTTTTTGTTATGAAAATGAATAATGATTCTGTCGAAAAATTTTATCAGCAACGCATCGCACAATTCAATTTGCAATTGAAGCAGGTAAAACAACAATTGCGGCGCATTGCCTGGCTGCGGTTAACAATTATTTTGGGCATGTTCATACTTTTATATGCAACATGGAGTAAAGTAACAATGTACATCTTGCTGGCAGAAGCTGTTGTGTGCATTGGCTTGTTTTTATTTGTTGTTTCAAAAGATACTGACAAGAAAGAAAAAGCAGCTCATCTGCAACGCTTACTTTTTATTAATGAAGAAGAAATAAAAATTTTACAGCTCAATTTTCAGCATCGCGAAACAGGCCTCGAACATTTACCACCACATCACACTTATGCTGAAGATTTGGATTTGTTTGGAAACGCTTCTTTGTATCAATACATTAACCGTTGCACATCCGAACAGGGAAAAGCATTGCTGGCAAAACGTCTGCTTCATCCTTCAATAAAAAACCAAATTCAAAGCGAACAGGAAGCGGTTACAGAACTAAAAAACAAAACCGATTTTATTCAGCAATTCCAAGCTATTGGAATAGCGAAACAGTTTACCAAAAACACACAACATAAAGTTGAACAATGGCTTTCTTCTCCAACCAGTTTCACTGCTCAATTTTGGCGTTGGCTGGCAGTTTTATTTCCCGTTTTTACCATTGCTTTTCTTTTCTTGTACATCACTGATGTTATGTCGGTTTCTTTATTCGGGCTGATTGTATTTGTGTGTTATTTAATTGCTTTTTATTTCAGCAGTAAAGTCAGCCCGACTTATGAATTGTTGTCAAGAGTCTCCGGCGAAATACAAACGCTGCAAATGGTTTTACAAACAATCGAAGCCCAAAATTTTGCTTCCGCCAAGCTAATTCATTTACAAAAAATCCTGCAAAACCAAAAGGGCAATACCACATCAACCGAAATCAAAAAACTGCACAGCATTTTAAGCCGCTTTGATGCCAGGTTGAACGCCTTTTTATTTTTATTTTTAAATACTTTTTTGTTGTGGGATTTGCAACAGTTGCTATCGTTAAACAAATGGAAAGAAGCCAATCAGCAAAATATTGAAGAGTGGTTTACTGCAATTGCAGAAATAGAAGTAAGCAATAGTTTGGCAACCCTGTATTTTAATCATCCGGACTGGTGTATGCCGCAAATAGCGGAAGATTTTTTTACATTGAACGGTAACAAAATCGGTCATCCGTTGCTGCCTGAGCAAAGCAGGGTTGATAATGATTTTTCGTTGCAGGGTAAAGGTAAAATTGCGGTAGTTACAGGCTCAAACATGGGAGGTAAAAGCACATTTCTGCGAAGCATAGGAGTCAACGCTGTATTGGCTTTGATGGGAGCGCCGGTTTGTGCAAACCATTTTGCTGTTTCAGTTGTGAAACTGATGAGCAGCATGAGAATCGCTGATAATTTATCGGAGAACACTTCTACTTTTTATGCCGAATTGAAGAAGCTGAAATCTATTATTGAAGCAGTGAATGAAAAGCAACCAATCCTGATTTTACTAGATGAAATTTTACGCGGAACCAACTCGCTCGACAGGCATACCGGCTCTGTTGCTTTGCTGAAACAATTGATACAAAAAGAAGCCGTTGCTATTGTTGCAACGCACGATGTAGAACTTGCCCAACTGAAGGAAATATATCCGCTGGCAATACACAATTATCACTTTGATGTGCAGGCAAATGGCAATGAATTATACTTCGATTATAAATTGAAAGAAGGCATTTGTAAAAGCTTAAACGCATCTATCCTGATGAAAAATATTGGAATTGAAATGGAATAAGTGGCGCAGATACTGATGCTTCTAAAAATTTGCAATTTCTTCTCAATGTTACAATTATATATGTAAGTGATTTGTTTTTACCGCATTTATCAATGAAAGCGAAAAACAACCTTTGCGCAGGTTATCCACATTTTAAAAATGGAGCGAAAACCGCCCTCTTTTTTATTGTAGCTTTGTATGACCTCCGCATAAATTTTATAGCCGGCTGATTGCAAAATCCGGTTCATGCTTCCGGTCATTTCGGATTTCTTATCCATTAAAAATTGTTTTGTTTTTACAATAAAATCGTTTGATTAAAACCATAATTTATGGCGAAATATATTTTTGTTACAGGAGGCGTAACCAGTAGTTTAGGAAAAGGAATTATCGCAGCATCGCTGGCTAAATTGCTGCAATCGCGCGGCTTTCGCGTTACCATTCAAAAGTTTGATCCTTACATCAACATTGATCCCGGAACGCTCAATCCTTATGAGCATGGCGAATGTTATGTAACCGAAGATGGCGCCGAAACCGACTTGGATTTGGGTCATTATGAACGCTTCTTAAACATCTTTACTTCGCAGGCTAATAATGTTACAACAGGCCGCATTTACCAAACCGTGATTAACCGGGAAAGAGAAGGCGCTTTTTTAGGAAAAACGGTGCAGGTCATTCCGCACATTACCGATGAAATTAAACGCCGCATGTTGCTGCTGGGCAACGATGGAAGGTTTGATATTATCATCACAGAAATCGGCGGAACAGTGGGCGACATTGAAAGCCTTCCTTTTATTGAAGCCGTGCGGCAAATACAATGGGAACTGCCTGAAGATGATGTGGTGGTCATTCATCTCACCTTAATTCCATATCTTAAAGCCGCCAAAGAGCTAAAAACAAAACCTACACAGCACAGCGTAAAAATGCTGAGCGAAACCGGCGTGCATCCTGATGTGCTGGTGTGTCGCACCGAAGAGCCTTTAGGCGCTGATATTCGTCGCAAAATTGCCCTGTTTTGTAATGTAAAGCCCGATGCCGTTGTGGAAGCAATGGATGCTTCAACCATTTATGAGGTGCCGCTTTTAATGTTCCACGAAAAGCTGGATGTATATTGTTTAAAGAAGCTTGGTATCTCTGTGTTTCCCGAAGCGCAATTAGACAAATGGAAAGCCTTTTTAGACCGTTTGAATTATCCCAAAAGCAAAATAACCATTGGCTTAATTGGTAAATATATCGAGCTGCAGGACGCTTACAAATCTATCCTCGAAAGCTTTATCCATGCGGGTTCGGTAAACGAAGTAAAAGTGCAGGTTGTGGACATTCACAGCGAATACATCACGAAAGATACTGTAGCAGAAAAGCTTGACGGGTTGGATGGCTTACTCGTAGCTCCTGGCTTTGGCAACCGTGGCATCGAAGGAAAAATAACAGCCGTTCAATATGCCCGGGAAAACGGCTTGCCTTTTTTTGGCATTTGCCTCGGAATGCAAATGGCGGTTATTGAATTTGCACGAAATATATTGGGTTTGAAAAAAGCGCATTCAACAGAGATGGATGTAGCAACACCCGAACCCGTAATTGACATGATGGAGATGCAAAAGAAGATTAAAATGATGGGTGGCACCATGCGCTTAGGCGCTTATCCTTGTGTGTTGAAGCCAGGCACATTGGCTGAAAGAATTTACAACGAAAATCGCATCAGCGAAAGGCATCGGCATCGTTATGAATTTAACAACGACTATCTCGAACGGTTTGAAGAGCGGGGTATGATTGCAAGCGGTATCAATCCCGATACGGGTTTGGTTGAAATTATGGAAGTGCCCGAACATCCTTTTTTTATTGGTGTGCAGTATCATCCCGAATTAAAAAGTACAGTTGAAAAACCTGCGCCCCTGTTTGTAGAATTTGTTGCCGCAGCCAAAAAATATAGCGAAGAAAGATTAGCAGTTAAAGAACCGATGTTGCCGGAAGAAGCCCTAAACTAATTGTTTGAACCACAAAGGCCTGAAAAAATACAGATTCACTAAGATCACTTTGTTTAACTTAATTACTTCCTGTCTTCGTGGTTCCTTGTTTTAAAAATTGAAATATCAATAAAAATAAAGAAGTCAGCGTTGCATTCGTTGGCTTCTTTTTTGTCGGTTTATCATCATTGTTCATTTTAAAAGACGATGTTATGAAATCAAATACCGGAGTAAAATCAACCACAAGTAAAGCCTCCTCGCACCAGAACCGTGCAGAAAATAAAGATAACCTCGACAGCCGCAAAAACGAAGAGTTTGATACGAAAGGAGATGATGTAACACACAACAAAAAAGATCATAGAAACAATCATCCGAAATCGCACAGCGATAACAAAGAAAGTGAGGATTAATTGTGCATAACAAAAGGTGTAGTGGCAAATGTTTTGAGTGAGATTTAGAAATATTTATTAACCACTCAAAACAAAAGTTATGGCAAAGTATTCAAAAGAAGCAGGTGAAAAAGTGCAGGAAGAAATGCACGAAATGAAAGCCGGCAAATTAAAAAGCGGCCGCAGCGGCAAAAAGGTAACCAACCCAAAACAAGCCATTGCCATTGGTTTATCGGAAGCCCGCAAAGAAGGCGCAAAAGTGCCTAAGAAAGCAGCAGCAAAAAAATCAGCTCCTAAAAAAGCCGCTTCAAAAAAATAGACGGCTAACAATTCTTGCAAAAACAAAAGTCTCCGGATTTAATCCGGAGACTTTTGTTTTTATCCATATTTCTTTACCTCGAACGCTTGCCCCTCTTAGCTTTCATCACTTTTGGGTTCTGTTCCTCTGAAAGCATCTATCTTGTTTATTCTTTCCAAATCAACCTGTTTGCCGGTGCGTGCGCTTTCATAAATGGCTTCCATTATTTTGTGATCTTGTAACCCTTCTTCACCGGGTGTGTATGGTGTTTGATTGTTCATAATACATTCTGCTAAATGATCCATCTCGGGTACAAACTGGTCTTTATCCGGAATGGAAGGATGATGTTTAAACCTGTTCTTTCCTTCGTCATATTCGCCTTCAATCATCAATCCTTTATAGGGAAATGCAGGGTCTAAACCCATCCATGCGCCTTTATCGGTAACACAACGGTAACGCCTTGTTTCATGCACGCCATACGATGTACTGCAATTCACCAGCGTACCACCGGGAAAACCCATTTGCCAAAGCACAGCTTCTTCAACTTCCTTAAACCGAACATCATTAGGAGTGCTGTAAACAGTGGCTTTCACCCATATTGGTTCTTCGCCAAGTACATATCTTGCCGTGTTCAAACAATATAAACCAATGTCGGGCAATGAGCCGCCACCCGACAACTTCTTAATCAATCGCCATTGCGTTGGGTCGCCTGTATTTTGGGTGTTTACCATTTCAATCAACTTTGTATTTCCCTTTTCCATTTTACGAACCCATTCCTTTACAAATTTATTTTTGGGCTCGTATTGAATGCGATAAGCAATCATCAATTTTACATTCGCCTTCTTACAGGCATCAATCATATTCTGCGCTTCTTTTGATGAGGTTGCCATTGGCTTTTCGCATAGCACATGCTTGCCTGCTTTTGCTGCGCGAATTACATATTCTTCATGCAATCCGTTTGGCAAAACAATGTATACCGCTTGTATTTCCTTATTGTCTTTAATGCTATCAAAATTCTGGTAATTGTAAATGTTCTTTGAATTCACACCATATTGCGCAGCTACGTTTGCAGCCTTTGTTGCATCGCCGCTTACCAACGCAACTAACTTCGATTTTTTACATTGAATGATGGCAGGTAAAATTTGATTCAAAGCCAAATGTCCCAAGCCAACCACAGCATAACCAATGCGATTATCAGGCTTCACAAAGGTTGGTACCGGTGGTTTTTCCTGCTCTGTTGGGTCGTCTAAAGAAGAGAGTTTAATAGGTGTCGGTTCGGGCAATTGTTGATTGTTATTTGTTTGTGCTTCTGCTGTTGAAGAAGCCATTCCGCTCAACAAACCCGTTGCCAAGATGCCTTTGCCTGCGTTGCTGAGAAAGGATCTTCTGTCGTACTCTTTTCCAGTCAGCTGGCTGGCAGGATGGCTCTCAATATTCATGTTTTCCATAGGTGATTGTCTTTCTCTTTCTACTTAAAAAATTATACCAGACAGCAAGAAATTCGTGCAAAACCAAAAGTGAACAACTCTTAGCTCTTAGTTCACAACTCGTGCTTCTTTTCACAAACCTCAAAGCCGCGTTAAACAAAGGTTCCAGCGGTTGAAAACGACTTAATTTTGCGCCCGCAATGAAAGCAGGTAAACTACAAAAAGATAAGGTTAACATCATCACACTCGGATGCAGCAAAAACCTTGTTGACAGTGAAGTGTTGAGCGGTCAGTTGTTAGCCAACGACATTGATGTTTTGCACGAAAACAAAACGCTTGACCACAACATTGTGGTGGTAAACACCTGCGGTTTTATTGACAAAGCCAAAGAAGAAAGTATCAACACGATTCTCGATCAGGTGCATTTAAAAAAGAAGGGCAAGCTGGATAAGGTGTATGTTACCGGCTGCTTAAGCGAACGGTATCGTAACGATTTGGAAAACGAAATTCCAGAAGTAGATGCCTGGTTTGGCACTTTTGAAATGCCGCTTTTATTGCGCCAGTTGAATGCCGATTACAAAAAAGAATTATTGGGCGAACGCTTGTTAAGCACGCCTAAACATTATGCGTATTTAAAAATCAGCGAAGGTTGCAACCGCACCTGTTCTTTTTGCGCCATTCCGTTGATGCGCGGCAAGCATGTAAGCAAAACAATCGAAGAAATTCTTTCTGAGGCCAAAGCATTAGCAAGGCAGGGCGTGAAAGAAATTATGCTCATTGCACAGGAGCTAACTTATTATGGTTTGGACATTTATAAGAAACGTGCGCTTGCCGATTTATTGAACCGATTGGCTGATGTAGAAGGCATTGAATGGATACGCTTGCATTATGCGTATCCCAACAAATTTCCAATGGATGTTTTGGATGTGATGAACAGCCGAACCAATATTTGCAAGTATTTGGATATGCCTTTGCAACATGCCAGCAACCACATGCTGCAAGCGATGCGCCGTCAAAGTACACGCGAAGAAATTGAACAAACAATCGCTGCTATCCGCGATGCGGTGCCCGGCATTTGTTTGCGCACCACTTTGATTGCCGGCTTCCCAGGCGAAAGGGCAGATGATGTGAATGAAGTAAAAGATTTCCTGCAAAAACAAAGGTTTGATCGTGTTGGTATTTTTACTTACAGCCACGAAGAAAACACATTGGCTTTCGATTTGGAAGATGATGTTCCGGCAGAAGAGAAACAACGTCGTGCCCAGGAAATTATGGAAGTGCAGCAGGAAATTAGTCTTGAAAAAAATGGGGAAAAAATTGGCAAGACATACAAAGTAATGGTTGATAAAAAGGAAGCCGGACGTTATCTCGGTCGCACCGAATTTGATAGTGTAGAGGTTGACAATGAAGTGGTCATTCATTCAGACAAAACATTACAACCCGGAGCTTTTGTAAACGTACAAATTACCAAAGCTTATGACTACGATTTGGAAGGCATTGTATTGTCGTAACCGGAGTGGTTTTATTACAATGTTGTGATGTAAGCAACCGTTCAACTCTTTGCATTGCCAACTATCTTTGCGCCTCAGTTTTTATTTATGAACGAACAGCCAGCAGCTACGCAAACGGAAGACACCTGTACTTATATTCCTTACGCACAAACCGGATTTTTTTCTAAAACTGTTCTCGATTATTTAGGGCAAAAACAAACCCTGCAACCGTTCTACCAGCATCCTGTTTCCCTGCAAGGCATACAAGCTGCAATCGAAGCGCAGCAACACTTTCAGCATAACAGAGAAGCATTGGTAAATGTTCTGAAACAACAATATGAAGGCTTGAATTTATCCGATCAGGTTGCGCAAAATATCCAACTGCTTTCACAGCCCGATACGTTTACCATAACTACCGCACACCAACCTGTTATTTTTACGGGTCCGTTGTATTTTGCTTATAAAATTTTACATGCTGTAAAGCTGGCTCACTATCTCTCGCAACAACTGCCGCAGTACAATTTTGTTCCCGTTTTTTATATGGGAAGTGAAGATGCCGATCTGGATGAATTGGGAACAATGAACGTTGATGGCAAGCAGTACAAATGGAACACCCAACAAACCGGCGCTGTTGGCAGAATGAAGGTTGACAAAGAGTTTATTGCTTTACTGCAACAACTGCAAAACCAGATAGAAGTGCTGCCGTTTGGCAATGATATTATTGAGATTTTTAAACGTTGCTATCGTCTTGGTACAACCATTCAGCAAGCCACTTTAGAAGTGGTGAATGAATTGTTTGGCGAGTACGGAATTGTTGTTTTAATTCCCGATAACAAAGATCTGAAACATTTGCTGCACGCGACTTTCAGCAAAGAAATAGAAGAACAGTTTTCTCATAAAGAAGTTGAAAAAACGCTTGCGCAACTTTCGCAACATTACAAAGTACAGGCAGGTGGAAGAGAAGTAAATTTATTTTATTTGTTGGATGACAAGCGGGAGCGCATTGAAAAAGATGCAAACGGCTTTTTTGTGCAAAACCAAAACCTCCGCTTTACCAAAGATGAGTTGTTAACCGAACTGCAACAACATCCTGAACGCTTTAGTCCGAATGTCATTTTGCGCGGCGTAATGCAGGAAACGATATTGCCCAACATTGCCTTCATTGGTGGTGGTGGCGAACTGGCTTACTGGTTGGAACTGAAAAATGTTTTTGCTGCTACGCAAGTGCCTTATCCGGTTTTGGTGTTGCGCAATTCGTTTCTCTGCATAACAAAGAAGCAAGGCAAAAAAATAAAAGAGCTTGGCTTTAGTGAGAGCGATTTCTTTACCAGTGAGTTGGCATTGATAAATGAATTTACCCAACGCAATTCCAATAATGAACTTAACATTCAAGATGAAAGAAAGCAAATAGAACAGGTGTTTCAACAACTGCAAACCCTTGTTCAAAAAGTAGATGTTTCGTTAAGCGAACACGCACAGGCTTTATCAACAGCCACACAAAACAAACTTGCCAGTTTGCAATCCAAAATTCTTCGTTCAGAGCGAAGAAAATACAACACAGAAATGCGGCAAATACAAACGTTACAACAACAGTTATTTCCTCATAAAAACTTACAGGAGCGCGTTGAAAACAGTAGTGGGCCGTATGCGCGTTATGGCAAAACTTTCTTCGAAATCATCTACAAACATTCGCTTTCGCTGGAACATAAGTTTGCCATCCTCACTTTATGAGTTTGTATCAAAATCATTCCAGTAATCTTTCTTCAAACGACTCACTTTTTCGAGCACTTCATTCTGCATATTTGCTTTGAACTTCACCAAATGTTCAGCCACATCAGCATCGGTTGCACCAATAATTTGTGCAGCTAAAATGCCTGCATTCTTTGCTCCGTTCAACGCTACAGTTGCTACCGGAACGCCGTTCGGCATTTGTAAAATAGACAAAACCGAATCCCAACCATCCATCGAATTTGATGATTTAATGGGTACGCCAACCACAGGCAAAGTAGTAACTGCCGCCAACATTCCGGGCAAATGTGCTGCGCCGCCTGCACCGGCGATAATCACCTGCAAGCCGCGCCCACGTGCGGTTTCAGCGTATTGCATCAGCCGCTGCGGTGTTCGGTGCGCCGATACAATCGTCAGTTCAAAATCAATGGCAAACTGCTTCAACACATCAGCCGCGGCTTGCATTACGGGCAAGTCGCTATCACTTCCCATTACAATTCCAACAAGAGGCATGGTTATTTTTAATTTTTAATGGTTACTTGTTTATTGCGGTTTACTACACATCACCCATAAGTGTTGCGAAATGATTTTTATGTTACGGGCTTCATCGCTCCGATTGAACATCGTTGTGTCACTCACTTCAACGCCTTGAAAAAGATTGAGCTTTTATGCGAGTAATATTTTCAACCGCGGAGACGCTAACACGCAAAGAAAATGGGCAAAACCAAACTTCACGTCTTTACGTCTTAGCGGTTATCCCAACACTGCAACAAACGTAGTTGTTTTTGCCTTAATTTTTAAGAGGTTGTTATGCGCAACTATGATGCACGCAAACATAATGAAGTACTTTCGCCGCCATGCGGACAACACTAAAAAACTGGTTCGACAAAATTAAAAGCCAAAAGCTCAAACAAAATTTATTACAGGCCTTCCCTTTTTGGCTGGCTTCTCTTGTGGCAGGGCTTTTTGCAGTACTCTATACAAAGTTATTCGTATTGGCAGAAGGCGTTTCCCGGGCTTTTATTCAGCAACATCCCTGGTGGTTTTTTTTATTAGCTCCGCTCACTTTTGTTGCTGCCTTTTTTGTAGTAAAAAAATGGGCAACCTATGCACGCGGCAGCGGCATTCCACAAGTAATGGCAGCACTCGAAATGCCGTCGGGCACATCAACTGCAACGTTTAATAAATTTGTTGGTGTCAGAGTTATCCTTGTGAAAGTGGCTTCCAGCTTGTTAATGGTGTTAGGCGGTGGTGCCGTTGGCAGGGAAGGACCCACTATACAAATTTCAGCTTCAATCTTCCGAAAAATAAACCAATGGATTCCTGCAAGCTGGCCTAAAATTTCAAAGCGCACCATGATTTTAACCGGCGCTGCTGCGGGTCTGGCGGCAGCCTTTAATACGCCATTGGGCGGCATTGTGTTTGCCGTCGAAGAGCTTTCTACCACGCCCATTCGCTTTTACCGAACGGCTATTTTTTCAGCAGTTATTATTGCAGGTCTTACGGCGCAAGGCTTGCTCGGGCCATATCTTTACTTAGGTTATCCCAATGTAACCAACCCAAGTCCCTATATTTTTGGAGGCATCATTTTAGTGGCTATTCTTTCAGGCTTAAGCGCAAGCATTCTGTCGAGAATAATGTTACAAATATTTGCCTGGAAGCAAAAGTTTACAACAGCGCAGCAATATTTATACGTGATTGCTTGTGCATTGATATTGGTTTTAATTGCCTTGTTTGTAAACAACGAAGTATTGTGGTCGGGTAAAGATGTAATGAATGGTTTGTTATTTAATGCCGATAAAACACAGCCATTTTATTTACCCCTTTTGCGCATATTGGGTCCGGCTCTTTCTTTTACAACCGGTGCGGCGGGGGGCATATTTTCACCTGCGCTAAGTGCGGGTGCGAGCATCGGCGGTTGGGTTGCACAGTGGTTTCACCTTTCTCCTGTAAACAGCGATTTACTCATTCTTTCAGGCATGGCTGGCTTCCTTACCGGCATCACGCGCTCGCCATTTACATCGGCAATTTTAGTGCTTGAGATGACTGACCGGCACAGTGTTATTTTTCATTTAATGCTGGCTGCTATGGTTGCCGGTTTGGTTTCTTTATTGATTGATAAACATTCGTTTTACGATCATTTGAAACACCAATATTTACACGATTTTAAAGAGGAAGAGGCGATAGAAAAAAGCAAACAAACTGTGCTACAATCAGAGTGAAAGGTGTTGCCCGACCTGGGTTCGAACCAAGACCATCAGATCCAGAATCTGAGATACTACCATTATACTATCGGGCAAGAAAAAGAAACCTCATTTACTTTTGAGGTGCAGGAGGCGTTGTAGTGGTTGGCGCACTATTTTGCTGTGAAGCCGGTGCCGTTGTTGGCAAATTTTTCAGTAATTTATTATCATTGCTGCTGTTGCCGGAACCTGAAAAGGCCATAACCGAAACGATGCACAAAACTCCTAATGCTGAAACAAAAATCCAGGTACCTTTTTCAAGCACATCGTTGGTTTGTTTTACGCCCATAAACTGATTGCCCACACCGCCAAAAGTACCGGATAAACCGCCGCCTTTGGGGTTTTGCACCAAAACAAAAAAGCTTAAAATAATGCAGGAAACAGCGATTAATATAAAGAACAAAAGTGCCATTTTTTATTGTTTGATTTGCTGAATTTTGGCGGCAAAATAAGCGTTTTTAAGGGGATAAAGCAAACTTAATTTTTCATAAATTTCAAGCGCCTTGTCTTTTTTGTTTTGCTTCACCAGTACTTCAGCCATTGATTCGGTGATAATTTCTTTGGTTTGGTTGGAAGAAGCCGCAATGTTGGCTACAAAACTTTCCTCTTCGCTATCGGTTCCCAAATCAACGGGTTGCGGGTTGATGCGCTTCATTTGTCGCAACCAATCGGTGAACTTATGAACCTTTTTATCCAACGAATTCTCTTCTTTCTTTTCATCTATTTTAATGCCTTGTGAAGCAAAATAATCTACCGAATGCAATGGTTCGGTTTCTATTTTTATTTGGGCTTCTTCAGTAACCGGCTTGTTAAATTCTTCGGCTTGCCCTGAAAGGAGTGAAGATATTTTTTGGTTCGATTCTTCAATGGGCAAAGGCTCGGTTTGCTCTTTCAATTCTTCTTCGTCAAGCGGAATCTCTTCCGGTTCGGCTTGCACATCAAATTGTGATGGAATACTTTCTAAAACCGTTTCAACAGGAAGCGTAATTAAGTTTTCATCTTCTGTATGATTGGTTGCTTCGGTTTTTTTTTGTTCATTTTTTGATGAAATATTTTCGACAGCATCCGTGGGTTCATCTTCTTTTCCAGTAAAGATTTCTCTATCGTTTTGTAAACCGTTTGCAACAATTGCTTCGTTTGGTTTTGCCTCTTTTTTTATCAGTTCTTCATCAGCAACTTCTTCACTTTTATCAATAAAATCAGTACTTTCAGAAGTTTCGAGCATGAAATAGTGCAACCACTGTTCATCAGGAAAGTACAAAGCCGTTTTGTACAACTGTTGCTGCAACAAGGGATGAGCTTCTTGCTGCATCTTTTTGCAAAGCAGCAAATGTGCCGCCGAAAAATAAGGATACGCAACGGTTAGTTGCTGCAACTCTTCTACCGCAACGTCGTTAAGCGAAGTTTTTCCGGTAAGCAATTGCAAGGCATTCATTTCTTCCTTATTCATGCGATGAAAATACTATACGCTTACCAGTTAGAAAAAATATGATTAAAAATTTCGTCGGTAACATTCTTCACGATGTCGGGCAACAATTGGTTTTCAACCTGTGATAAACTTTGTGTTGCCGGAAAGGGAAAATCGCGGCTTACATCAAACTCATCAGTCTTGTCTTTTAAATTGTTTCTGAACACAATGTGCATACCAACGGTTAGGTTGTTTTGCGTAGTTTGCTTGCCCGAAATAGCCGAAAATGAAACCGAATAGTTGGTAACTGTGCCGCTGATTTGCCAGTTGGCGTCATCGCTTTGCGTGCGTGTGAGTTTGGTTTGGTTTGATATTTTTTGACTCAATGCATCTGTTATTTGCGGACTCAATTGTGGGTTGATGTAACGCGCTTTGTTTTCGATGTAATTAATTTTGATGGTCTTTACATCAGCCGGTATGCTGATGTCTTTAAAAGTATAAACACCGCAGGAGGAAAGAGCTACAAGCAGCAAGCAGCAAGCTGTAAGCTGTGAGCTATGAGCTATGAGCTTCGGGCCGTAAATTTTTTGTGCAAAAACAAACTTCCGCAAAATGGCTTGCAGCTTGCAGCTAATAGCTTGCAGCTTATAGCTTACAGCTTGAGGCTCGTAGCTCATAGCTCGCCGCTTATTCATTAATATCATACTCTTTCAATTTTCGGTACAAGGTTCGTTCGCTGATGCCCAAATCGGAAGCGGCATCTTTGCGCTTGCCTCTGTGTTTTTTCAAGGCTTTTACAATCAGCTCTTTTTCTTTATCTACAATATTTAGCGTTTCTTCTACTTCTTCATGGTCGGCGATGTTGTTGGAAATTAAAACCGGCTGACCATTTGACGAACCGTTAGAAGGCAACACAGACGACTGCAATACCGGTTGGTGATTCACTCCATTGTTGCTGGTGGTTGGCTCGTATTCTTCATAATCCTGTAGCAACTGTTCGCGCGTGCTGTCTACCGCACGCGATGTGAGTGAAGGGTTTTTCAGAATGTCAACAAACATGCGTTTCAGTTCGGTAACGTCTTTTTTCATGTCGAAAAAAAGCTTGTATAAAATTTCACGTTCATTGGCAAACTCACCATTGGTATGTTGAGCCGAAGCCAATACAGGCAAGCGGTTCATCATTTTTTCAGGAAGAAAACGGCGCAAGGTTTGGGCATTGACATTCGGATCGGTTGAGAGCACTGAGATTTGTTCGGCTATGTTTTTTAATTCGCGAACATTGCCGGGCCAGGTATAATTGATCAATAAATTTTTCGCTTCCTCGTCTAACTGAACAGGCGTGGTTTTATAACGGTCGGCAAAGTCGGAAACAAATTTTCGGAATAACAAAAGGATGTCTTCCTTTCTATCGCGTAACGCGGGAACGCGAATGGGAACGGTGCTCAGGCGATAGTACAAATCTTCACGGAAGCGACCGTTTTGTGTAAATTCATACAAGTCGCGGTTGGTGGCTGTAATCACACGCACATCGGTTTTTTGCACTTTAGAAGAACCTACGCGAATGAACTCACCTGTTTCAAGCACACGCAGCAAACGGGCTTGTGTACCGATGGGCATTTCGCCAATTTCATCCAAAAAAATAGTGCCGCCGCTCACCGTTTCAAAGTAACCTTTGCGACTGTCAACCGCGCCGGTGAAAGAACCTTTTTCATGCCCGAACAATTCTGAATCTATTGTGCCTTCGGGAATGGCACCACAGTTCACAGCAATAAACGGATTGTGCTTGCGCGATGAGAGCGCATGAATGATGTGTGAAAACGCTTCTTTGCCAACGCCACTTTCGCCAACAATCAGCACACTTAAATCGGTTGTTGACACCTGCACAGCTACGTTCAGCGCATGATTGAGTGCCGGTGAATTGCCAATGATTCCAAAGCGGTTTTTTATAGCTTGTATGTCCATTAAGATGTTTCTAAAAATTCAATATATGCTTTCAATTCTTTAATAAGTATTGGGATGTTTTCTAAGCAATCGTATAGAGAAGATATTTATCAACTATATCATACTCATGGGCGATTTTATTACGCGTTGTAAATATTTTATTAATGTCTTTTATTGGGAGATTTAATTCAAGTGTAGATGCTCTTTTCAGAGCTTCGCTTACAATTTCAATTCCTCTTTCCACTACCCATTCACATCCGTAACATCAAAGCCTCTTACAGTTAAACCTGATGACAGCAATTCTATTTCTTCCGCAGCATTCAACGCATCTTCTAAGTATTTCAGAAGCTTTATTTTGTTGTCAGGCTGCATACACCTTGTACTTTGTTTTTTCTATATTTTGCTTTATATATTTATTAGTAATGATTTCATCCGGTACCAAATCAATTTTTCTATTAAAAAACTGGCTTAGTTCTTTTTCTAAACATAAAAGATTATCAGCATAATCGTAATCTGCACGAGCCCAATCTGCAAACTTTTCCAAATCGAAAGAATATAAAAAGTCTATATCGCTTTCTTCATTGAAAGAATCAGTAACCGTACTTCAAAATACATACAATGCTTTCACATAATGCCGATGACACAAGTGATAGAATTTTTCTTTTTTCTCATTAATTATTTTTTGAATTGTGTAGTTCAACTGACTCATATTCTTAATCGTTTACCAGTTCGCCCAACAGCGTCGCCTGCGTACAATCGTTCACTCTCACATTCACATAATCGCCTTTTTGCAATGCTGAAGCCCCTTTCTTAAATACAATCACTTTGTTTTGGGAATTGCGTCCCATCCAATCGTTGCTGCTGCGTTTGCTTTCGCCTTCAATTAATACAGTAAACGTTTTACCAACATCACGCTGATTGCTTTGTAACGAAAGCCTGTTTTGCACCATAACAATTTCCTGCAAGCGTCTTTTTTTAATGGCTTCCGGTATATCATCTTTATAACGCCGCGCAGCCAGTGTGCCTGGACGTTCGCTATAAAAAAACATATAGCTCATATCGTACGTAGCAAACTCCATTATAGAAAGCGTGTCCAGATGATCTTCTTCGGTTTCGGTACAAAAGCCGGTAATTACATCGCTGCTGATGCCGCAGCCTGGAAGGATGGTTTTGATTTGCGCAACTTTTGCCATATACCATTCACGCGTGTAAGTGCGGTTCATCAGTTGCAAGATGCGGGTGTTTCCGCTTTGCACCGGAAGATGAATGTACTTGCAGATGTTGTCATACTTCGCCATCGTATGCAGCACTTCTTCCGTTATATCTTTGGGATGCGAAGTGCTGAAACGCACGCGCAGCACCGGATTGATGAGTGCCACCATCTGGAGCAGTTTTGCAAATGTTACTGCTTCGCCGGTTGCTTCATTCAGCCAATAGTAACTATCAACATTCTGACCAAGCAAGGTTACTTCTTTATAACCTCTGTCATATAAATCCTCTGCTTCCGCTATAATTGAAAACGCATTGCGGCTACGTTCTCTGCCGCGTGTAAACGGCACCACGCAAAACGAACACATATTGTTGCAGCCGCGCATGATGGAAACAAAAGCTGTAACACCATTCGTGTCTAACCGTACCGGCGAAATATCTGCATACGTTTCTTCACGACTCAATAAAACGTTTACACCTTTTTGCCCGGTTTCGGCTTCTTCTATGAGTGATGGCAGGCTGCGATACGCATCCGGTCCAACAACTATATCAACCAGCTTTTCTTCTTCTAATAATTTCGATTTTAGCCGCTCTGCCATGCAGCCAAGAACGCCTACCAGTAAACCTGGTTTTTTTTCTTTTTGCTTGCGAAATTCGGTCAGTCTTTTTCGTACTGTTTGTTCTGCCTTTTCGCGGATAGAGCAGGTATTCAGCAAAACAATATCTGCTTCTTCCGCATTTCGCGTAGCGCCAAAGCCTTCGCCATTTAAGATAGAAGCTACAATTTCGCTGTCGCTAAAATTCATCTGGCACCCATAGCTTTCAATGTAAAATTTTTTATTGTACACATTCAAATCCAAAGCAAAAGGTGCAAATGCTTCGCCTTGTTTTTGTTCATCATGTACTTTAGTAGAAAATAGTTCCATCAAGTAAAAAATAAAGGGGCAAAAATAGCAAAAAACAACCACGATGTCAGATTGACAGAATGTTAACAGCTTGTTTTTTTAGCTTCAAAAGTATATTTGCCCGCTCTTGCACAAAGACCAATGATTATGATGAAACGGATTGTCGTTTTTATTCTTTCCAATATGCTGTTTTTTATGGCTGCTACCGCTCAGGATATTCCGGTGAGAACCTTGCCGAACGAAATTTTCAGAAGCGTAAAGAAAGACGATAAAGACACTACCAAATGGATTTGGAAGAGAGGAGGATTGGTAAATTTAAATCTCTCACAAGGCTCATTAAGCAACTGGTCGGCTGGCGGCGATAATTTTTCCATGTCGCTCAATTCGCATGTTAATTATCTGGTGTTTTACCGCAAAGGCGTGCATACCTGGGACAATAGTTTCGACTTTAATTTTGGTTATGTACAAACTTCCTCGTTAGGAAGCAGAAAGAATGATGACCGTATTGATTTTTTATCCAAATACGGGCGTCAGATTGATAGCTCAAAAAAGCTGTATGCTTCTACTTTATTTGACTTTCGTTCGCAATTGTTTGATGGAAGAAATTATACAAGCAATACCGCAAGCGATCTTACTTCCACTTTCCTTTCACCGGCTTACATTATTCTTTCTGTTGGTTTTGATTACAAGCCAAAGCCTACCTTTTCCCTTTTCTTTTCGCCCCTAACCAACCGAACAACTTTGGTTACCAGTAATAAAATTTCTGCTAAGGGATCGTATGGTGTTGATACCGGTAAGCACGTTTACAATGAAGTAGGAGCGTTTGCTTCTATCAACTATTTTATGAACATTAAAAAAGACGTTATTACTTACAAAGGCCGCCTGGATTTATTTAGCAATTATTTACGCAATCCCCAGAATATAAATTTTTACATGACCAATTTGTTTTCGTTTAAAATCAATAAATTCTTGGCGGCTACGTACAGCTTAGAAAGTATTTATGATGATAACATTAAATTGTTTGGACCTAACCACAACAGCCCTGGGTTGCAATTAAAAAGCCTTGTTGGTATTGGTTTTACAATGCCTTTTGCAGAGGAAAAACGGTAAGGTGATAGTCTGAACTGGGATTTTTGAGATGAATGAGATTAGTGGGATATTGATAAAGTGTGAAGTTTGTTTTTGCCACAATTTTCATTCTTACTTTTTCAATACTAAATCCAATAAATCCGCGCATGAAATCAGTGTCATCCTTGTTCTATTGTTGTTCCCAACTTCTTTGTCAGCCAGCTTTCTTTAATAGGAATAATCCACTTATGTAAGAGTTCTTCTTTGGTAGAAACAAGGTTA
The DNA here is from genome assembly GCA_963790435.1 of uncultured Chitinophagaceae bacterium. Taxonomy (GTDB): domain Bacteria; phylum Bacteroidota; class Bacteroidia; order Chitinophagales; family Chitinophagaceae; genus Ilyomonas. Next base: position 652,915 of record CAWBOI010000001.1, on the reverse strand, counting down.
TTAAAAAACAATGTTTCGGATGTAAGGAAACCGTTTTGCATTGCATATTTTAGCTGCGAAAGTGGCAACAACTGGATGTTTTCTTTTGCATAAAAAGCAAGCGTTTGCCGGTCGAATAAATTTACTTTATAAGTGCTTTCAAGCTGCTTTATTAACCGCACCGAACTATCGGTACTGCAACCACTGACGCCGGTTGCTGTTTCATCTGCTATGATGATAATGAATTGCCCGAAAAGCAGGTTGGCAAAGCCTTTCACGGGTGCGCCATGGCTGTTCCAATTCTTTACAAAATCTTCCAGCATCGGTTCCATGGATAGTGCTTCGGTTATTAAAAACCGACGGCTGCTTTGGTAAATCCAAACCCTTGATGAAGGATGAAATTCTTCGGGTATATATTGTGTGTATTCTAAATTCATAAGTTTGTTTTTGCCTTAATTTTTTTACTCACTACTGACTATTCATTACTCACTACTCACCATTCACTCTTCCATACTCATCGCAATCAACTCTGCCACGTCCAGCACTTTTACGTCGGCTTCTTTTTCTTTATTTTTCACACCATCGGCCATCATAGTATTGCAAAAAGGGCAAGCCGCTGCAATGATGTTTGCGCCTGTTGCTAAGGCTTCTTCTGTTCGCTCAATGTTAATTCGTTTGTTACCCGGCTCGTCTTCTTTAAAATATTGTGCGCCACCAGCACCGCAGCACAAGCCCTTGCTGCGACAGCGTTTCATCTCTACCAGTTCTGCGTCCAATGCTTCCAAAACTTTGCGTGGCGCTTCATAAATATTGTTGGATCTTCCCAAATAACAACTGTCATGATACGTGATGCGCCTGCCTTTGAAAGCACCACCTTCTTTCAGTTTTATTTTGCCTTCATCAATGAGTTGCTGTAAGAATTGGGTATGATGAATCACATCATAATTACCACCCAATTCATGATATTCATTTTTAAAAATATTGAAGCAATGCGGGCAAGCCGTTACAATTTTTTTGATGCCATATCCATTCAAAATTTGAATATTGTTGTAGGCCATCATTTGAAACAAAAACTCATTACCGGAGCGGCGTGCGGGATCGCCGGTGCACGCCTCTTCTTTACCTAAAATTGCAAATTTAATATTGAGTCTTTGTAAGATAGAAGCAAACGCGCGTGTTATTTTTTGCGCTCTTTGATCGAAGGAACCAGCACAACCAACCCAAAACAAAATATCAGGTGTTTCACCATTCATCGTCATTTCTGCCATGCTGGGTATGTTCATCTTGTTGCTTTATTGATGTTTGTTTTTGCTCATTTTTTTGCAATTCTTTTTTGGTAATGGTTTCATATGTATGATACTTAGGAAGGAAGTTTTTTTCGCCGCAGAGCCGCAGAGGACGCGAAGTTTATGCAGAGCGACTTAGCCCTGTGCGAAACCTCCCCCTTCTCCCTTTCTCTGCGGTGAAAATTGGCCATCATACCTTTTAAACCGCTACCCATTTTTGGGCAAAAACAAACGAATCATTTTGTGAAATCAATTCAAACCTAATAAAGAAAATACTTTTAAGCCATCTGTGTTTCCGAGTAAAGAAGATGTGGCTCGCTCAGGGTGCGGCATCATTCCCCATACATTGTTTTCTTTGTTTCGAATGCCTGCAATATTGCGAATGGCACCGTTAGGATTGTATGCCAAATCAATGTCGTTTACATCACTCACATTGCCGTTTTCATCGCAATAGCGAAACAAAATCTGGCTGTTGTTTTCTAATTCATCCAATGTTGCATTATCGGCATAATATCTTCCATCGCCATGTGCCACAGGTATTTTTAATGCTTCGGTTTTGTTGTTTTTGATGAATACATTTTTACAAACAAACTGCCGGTGGCCATTGTTGAGCAACACGCCTGGAAGCAAGCCTGCTTCACATAAAATTTGAAAGCCGTTGCACACGCCCAGCACTTTTCCACCCTTATTAGCAAATTCAATTACACTTTGCATCATCGGGCTGAAACGCGCAATGGCACCGCATCGCAAATAATCGCCAAAAGAAAACCCGCCGGGTAAAACAATGCAGTCATTTGTAGTAAAGGGGCTGATGTCTTTATCTTTATGCCAAAGCATAATCACTTCTTTATTCAAATCGTATTGCAAAGCATGTTGCATGTCGCGGTCACAATTAGAACCTGGAAAAACAACCACACCAAACTTCATAATGTAACAGTTGAAAAGCAAAAATAAACTCCTCTGCCTAAATTGTCTGTTTAAGTTTTTAACCAAAACCAATTGTTGAAAATTACAACCGCAATCAAGATCCAAAACATGATGGTTTGCAGCCAATTGTTTTTAGAATATACAAACGCATTGCTGCTGAGTGCTGCGGCGGGCATCATACTAAGCAGCAAAACGGTGGTGTCTTCTTCTTTCAAAAGAAACAACAACGGAATGCTGAACAAAAACATAACAAACAATACGCTCCAGCAACGGCGGATTTGAATAATCATTTTGCCGGTATTCGATTGCCAGGCAGCAATACCCCAGACAATCATCAAGCCGGCTGCTGCAATGGCAATGAGAAATGGTGTTTGTTTTTGCAGCTTTATTGTATGAAGATGAAAATGAGGAAGTGCTTTTGTAAAAAGGGGTAAATTATCGTTCAAAAACAAAAAGGCAGCTAACAAATAAGCCGGTGTGAGAATACCGAGCAGTAAAATCATCCATTCATTAAAGCGAAACGCACGTAGCAAGGGTAATGCAATGAAGCAAACCGGCAGCAAAAACAAAGAAGGTGAATACACGAGACCAATTGTTCCAATCAACAAACCAATATTGAAAATCAGCGGCTTGCTTTGTGGTGAGCTGTACAACTTGGCAAGCAATGAAAACAGCCAGATGATGATAAAATTAATGAGCAAAGCGGGCGTAATATTATTCCATGCCGGATAAAGCGACATGAGCAGAAGATAGCACAAAGCCGGAATAAAATACACTTTGGGAAACATGCGCAGATTGTTCAATACGGCACTGATGCGCAAGGCCTGCACAATCACAATAGCGTGATACAAAAGAGCCAAACCTAATGCGGGCAACGTTGATAAAGGCGATAGCAATTGCTTCATCCACACATCATTGTTGTTCACTACAACCTGCGGCGGCACTACAATGAAATGACCATGAATAACAAGGCTTAGAGCAATTAGCCAAAAAACACTAACCGCCGATTTTTCGCGAAAAATAAGAACCACAGGCTTTTATTGAAAGTCAACTTTTGCGAAGCAAATATAGTTTCTGTACGTACAGGGAATTATCATTTGTTTAGCTGCTACCTGCTTGCCAAGCCGGGGCATAAACTCGTAACCGCGATCTAAATTTTTTAGGGTCGGTTGTTGTTCAACCTTGCCCTCGGGCGTTACAGTTTGGTCGGAAAGAAGTACATTTTTGCGTTCGGTCTGGTTGTATAAAAAATGAACTTCATTACCTGTGTTCATGGTGGTGTAACCAATAAAATCATCCGTATTGTCGTCGTATTGAGTTTTATGAATCACGCTCGACCAGGAAAGTTTTGCAGTAGAATCGAATGAAAGAATGGCAATGTTATCAGCAAAATATCTTGTGTTTTGATAGCCAAAGCCACTGCGATACCAGGGATAATATCCATACAAACCATACGAATTAAACGGGCTGTAATAATAGGGCGAACCGAGCATGCCGTTACCATAATTGTTATAATAATCCCAGCGGTTGTACTGGTTGCCTCGCGAAGTGGAATACACCGATTCGGCTGCAATTACATAGCCTCCGTCTCTGCGCATAACAACGTTCTGCAAAAAAAAATCATTAAACGCATATTTTGCATTGCCCTCGCTTTTGGCTTCCTGGCGCAACTGCTCGCTGAAGGTTGTGTACGTAGTTGACACCACGCTATCAGCCGCTTTGCTGAAGATAGAAGCATACAAACCATCTACATTGCCACGCTTGTTATGACTGTAAAAAGAAGCCAGCAAATAATTGCGATTCGCATTGTCTATCTTCAATCTTATATCATCCAGGTAAGAGCTGCCAGATAAAACATCGTGCAGTTGCGGCTTGTCGTCTGCATTTGCTTTTGTTATTAAGGTAATATCCGAAATATTTTTGCCTTTTTGCGAATTGCCGTTGGCTCTTATAAACACCAAATCGCCTTCGTTGTCAATATTGAATTCGGTGAGATAATTGTTGCGTTCCGGCGTGTTAATGTTCATTACAGTTTTTTTCCCTAAATTCAAATTGTTGTCCAGCAATACTTCAGTTACCTGGTTAAAATCCTGGTTTTTAGTATTGATTTTTACAAAAGCAATTTTTTGTTTGTCTTCACTCACCACTAACGAATACACTTTGTTAGTCATGAACATATTGATGATAGTTGTGTCAATCTCTTTCGGATCTTCCATCAGTTTGCCATCTCCGTTTAGTTTGGCTGCCATGCAATACACTACATTTCTTTTTTGGTATTGATAAAATAAGTAAAAGAAATTGTGATAGGCCAATACATCAGTGTTAATCGTTCGGTTGGGAAGAAAATCAAGATTTGCACTTGACACTTGTTTCATGTCCTCATCATACACCGAAACCGTGTAGCTGCTGCGATTGTTTTTAAAAATAAGATAATGATTGTTGAGCTTACCCACGATTTCAAAATCGAGATTGCGTGTATCGTTTTTATCGGGTTGCGTGTAGGCAATCGTCTGGCTTTGCGATGATACATAACAAAGAGCGAACAATGCAATCAGGATGTATTTACGAAGCATTTTCAAGCGATAAATTTTACTAACAAAAATAGCTTTTCAGCTTTGTTTTAACGAAAGCAAATTCAGCCGATTTGTTAATGTTCAAACAGCTTATTTGAAACATTTTTAAGAGACAAAAAACCGGCAAAACCAAACGAACGGTTATACTGCTTGTAATAATTGATCTACAAATTGTTCGGGCATATCCGGCGTGATAATAATTTTTTTATTGTTGTTGAGTTCAATCAAAACCGCTTCGTTATCGCGTTGCGTTGCGTACCACGTCATACAACCCAAATCGCGGTTGATGAAGTTACCAAAATAACCAAACAATCCACCGACACCAAAAATGCGGATGGCGCTTCGTATTTTTTGTGGTGGAACGATTTCAATGTGTTTGATTTCGTTGCGCGATAACACAATATTGGAAGCATACCTATGGATAACTATGTTTCTGTTTTTGATTTGGTAATTCACCGGATGATAACAATAGGTGATGCCATAAATGATGACCAGCACACCAATTACGATCAGCGCGCTGTATTCACCTTTTTGAATAAAGAAAACAACCTGGAATACAACGATTACAACAAACAAAAGCGAAATAATAAATGTTATAATTTTTGAAGCTTTATCAAGTGAAGCAGCGTATTTCATGCGGCTTGTTTTTGTTTTGCATAAAGATAAAGCATTTGGAAATGCCGTTATTTTTAACCCGCCGCAGGCACATCAGTAAGTACTTCATTTTCGCTTTTAGCCATGGCTTCGCGTTTCATTTTTTCAGCGAGTTCTTTTCCTAAATACGCGTCTAATTTTCCTTCGGCAAAATAAATGACCGGCGTTAACCCTATTGCCATTACCGATTTATAAGTGTAATTTAAAATGCCAACCGCAATCACCTGCGTCCAGGTCCAGTTGCTACCAAATTTAAAAGCGATAATCAAAACCACAAAGCTGTCAATCAACTGCGATATAAGCGTAGAGCCGGTTGCACGAAGCCACATGTGATGATGGCCTGTTCTTTTTTTAATGCTATGAAAGATGGTAACATCAATCACCTGGCTTAACAAAAACGCGGTAAGGGAGCCAACAATAATCCACAAACCCTGCCCGAAAATGGCATCGTAAGCCGTTTGCATGTTATCAATACCACTGTCTTTTTTTGATGGAATCCAAAAGTCGGCTGAAGGCAAATGAATAGAGATGAAAAACATGAGAAACGCGTAGCCAATTAAAGCGACCGTTATGTAGCTGATGCGGCGCACAGCTTTCACACCATAATATTCATTTACAATATCGGTAATAATAAACTCGAGCGGCCACAACAAAACGCCACAGGTTAAGTTGAATGACAAACCTTTCTGTCCGAAAAGTGAAAGGTTGGCTGGCGATGCACCAAAGAGTTTTTCAAGCGAAAAAATTTTCGAGCCAATACACTCCGCTATCAAGGCATTGGAAACAAAAAATGCGCTGATGGCGATAAATACTTTGGTGGGGCGGTCTTTATAAATATGAAGCATTTCCAAAAATAAAATAGTGAGCAATTTGTAAAGAAAAAATTACAAAGTTGAAAGCCCTGAGCCAAAGTCTGACTGGCGATGGCTTTTTGCTGGCTGCCAACACAATCTCAGCAATATTTACAAGGCTGTTGACGAGGAATGACAGTACAAAACCTAAGATGATGATGAAACCTTTCAGTGCTTCGCCCGGAATAAAATTTTTAGTAACGGAAATAATGAGGCAAAGTAAAAAAGCAATATTGCAAATGAAAGCTGTTTTAGCCAGAGTGTTGAGCCAGCGCATGAGGTGATGTTAGTATAAGGCATCAAAAATAGGGGTAAAAACAAAAGAGCCGTCCCTACAATATTGCGTGGACGGCTCTTTTGTTTTTGTTCAAATTTTTATTAAGCGGCATTGAATTTTTTACGAATGATATTCAACGCTGCGCCAGCTTTAAACCATTCAATTTGTTGTTCGTTATAAGTATGATTAACTTCAAAGCTATCTGTGGTTCCATCGTTGTGATGCAACACGATTATCAACGGTTCGCCGGGAACAAAATGAGTTAAGCCATCAATGTCAATCACATCATCTTCCAGTACTTTGTCGTAGTCTTCTTTGTTGGCAAAAGTCAATGCTAACATGCCTTGCTTCTTCAGATTGGTTTCGTGAATGCGGGCAAACGATTTAACCAAGATAGCGCGAACACCCAAATGTCTTGGTTCCATGGCAGCATGTTCACGAGATGAACCTTCGCCATAGTTCTCATCGCCTACCACAATGGTTCCAACACCAGCCGCTTTGTAAGCCCGTTGCGTGGTTGGAACAGAACCAAATTCCCCTGTTAATTGGTTTCTAACACTATCAGTTTTTTCATTAAAATAATTAACTGCTCCAATCAAAAGATTGTTCGAAATATTGTCCAAATGACCGCGGTAATTGAGCCAGGGACCTGCCATCGAAATATGATCGGTGGTACATTTTCCTTTTGCTTTTATCAATAAACGCAAACCCTTCAAATCGGTTCCTTCCCAGGCAGGAAATACTTCCAGCAGTTGCAAACGGTCGCTGTCAGGCGATACTTTTACTTCAATGTTTCTGCCGTTGTCAGCGGGCGCTTGGTAACCAGGGTCGTCCACAGCAAAGCCTTTCGGAGGCAATTCATATCCTTCCGGTTCATCGAGCATTACTTCTTCACCTTTACTATTTTTTAGTTTATCAGTTAAAGGATTGAAAGTCAAATCGCCTGCCAGCGCAAAGGCAGTAACAATTTCGGGCGAGGCGACAAATGCGTGTGTGTTGCTGTTGCCATCATTACGCTTTGCAAAGTTTCTGTTGAACGAAGTGATGATAGAATTTTTGCGGGTTGGATCTTCCATGTGCCGCGCCCATTGTCCAATGCAGGGACCGCAAGCGTTGGCAAGAACAATTCCGCCCATTTCATCAAAGGTTTCCAGCAAGCCATCGCGCTCAATAGTGAAACGCACTTGCTCCGAACCTGGTGTAATGGTAAATTCTGCTTTTGCCTGCAAGTGTTTTTCTGCCGCCTGTCGGGCTAATGAAGCGGAGCGCGTAATATCTTCATAAGAAGAATTGGTGCACGAGCCAATCAAAGCCACTTCTAATTTTTCGGGCCATTGGTGTTCGCGTACCGCATCGGCAAATTTGCTGATGGGCCACGCCAGATCGGGCGTGAACGGACCATTTACATGGGGCTCTAATTCATCTAAATTCAATTCAATGACCTGGTCGTAATATTTTTCGGGATTCGCATATACATCATCATCCGGGCGGAGATGTTCCCTAATGCCATTTGCTAATTCTGCAACATCGGCGCGTGCCGTGTTTTGCAGGTAAGCTGCCATTTTTTCGTCAAAAGCAAACAAGGAACAAGTAGCGCCAATTTCAGCACCCATGTTACAAATGGTTCCTTTTCCGGTAGCGCTCAAACTATCGGCGCCATCACCAAAATATTCAACAATGGCACCTGTTCCACCTTTAACAGTAAGGATGCCTGCTACCTTTAAAATTACATCTTTGGCACTCGTCCAGCCGCTTAGTTTTCCGGTGAGTTTTATGCCGATTAATTTAGGCCATTTCAATTCCCAGGCAAGCCCAGCCATCACATCACAGGCATCAGCACCACCAACGCCAATGGCAATCATACCCAGCCCTCCGGCGTTAGGCGTGTGGCTGTCGGTGCCAATCATCATACCACCGGGAAACGCATAGTTTTCGAGCACTACCTGGTGAATGATGCCAGCGCCCGGCTTCCAAAAGCCAATGCCATATTTGTTGGAAACCGACGATAAAAAATCGTACACTTCTTTGTTTTTTTCCAAAGCGGTATCAAGGTCTTGTTTTGCACCTACTTTGGCTTGAATAAGGTGGTCGCAATGCACGGTGGAAGGCACGGCTACCGTTGGGCGACCTGCCTGCATGAATTGCAGCAGCGCCATCTGCGCGGTAGCATCCTGCATGGCAACGCGGTCGGGCGAAAAATCAACATAATTTTTGGCGCGTTCAAAAGGGTGCAATTGCTGATCGGGATGAAGATGCGAATACAAAATTTTTTCGGCAAGCGTAAGAGGTCTTCCAACGGTGTTGCGGGCGGCTTCTATTTTTTGTGGCAAGCCTTCGTACACCTTTTTTATCATTTCAATATCAAAAGCCATGGTGCTGAATATTTGGTAAACAATAATTTTGCGGAGCGTTGCAAATTTATAAGAAAACGAAGCATCACTGTAAGGATGTTCTTATCATTTACAAAAAATAACTAATTTGCGGATATGAACAAGGTACGGCATTTTATCGAATGGCAGGTGTTTGGCGTATGCTCGGCACTTGGTGATAAATTAGGCATTGCCACCTCGCGCATTCGAACATGGTTCATTTATATTTCCTTTCTTACGATGGGTTCGCCCGTGATTGTTTACATGATTATGGCGTTCTGGCTGAATATCAAAAAATACATTCTTTCTGCAAGAAGAAATCCGTTGAAGTATCTATAAAGTTGTTTTTTTGAAACACATAGAATCATAGAAACATAGATTGTACATAGTTTCCCTATATGCTTTACTTATGTTTCTATAATTCTATCCGCCACGGCGGACAAGTTATGTTTCATAATTCCTATTTTATTTTTATTGAAAAATGATGCAAAACAAAACCGAACATTGGTTGCGTGGTGCGGTTCCTAATGTACCAGATTTATTAGAACCTGTAGCACACGCGCTCTTGCAAGCCGAAGATGAAATAATAGATTTGATGCAGGATTTTCCAAACGATAAACTATGGCAAATGCCCGCTGGCGTTGCTTCTCCGGCGTTTCATCTGCAACACATTGTTGGTGTATTAGATAGATTGTTTGTATATGCAAACGGAAACGAATTATCAGAAGAGCAGCTTGCTTATTTAAGAAGGGAAGGAAAGAAGGTTGATGACGTTACAGTTCAATCTTTATTGCAAAATTTACAACGGCAAATTGGTTCATCTATTGAATTTCTAAAAAAGGTGCAAAACCAAACGCTCACAGAAGTAAGATATGTGGGTAGAAAGAAGATTCCTTCTACACAACTGGGTCTGCTGTTTCATGCCGCCGAACATACCATGCGCCACACGGGACAACTACTGGTAACGGTGAAAGTAATTTTGAATGAGTTTTGAACCACAAAGGCACAAAGGAAAGAAGTTACACAAAGTTTTATTGTTCTTCGTGAACCTTTGTGTCCTCCGTGCCTTCGTGGTTCAAAATGCTCTTACATAAAGTTATTTTCATCGGCACTCGGTCCGTAGCTGCCGGGAATGGGAATGTTTAACAGCCTCAAATAAACGCCTAACTGCGCACGGTGATGAATCTGCTGACTGATTGATATGCGAATAATGCCAATCTTAGGATCAGCACTGATGGTATTCTCACCATGCCTCATCGTCCAGGTTTTATCTAACAAAGCTTCGTTTTCAGGTATCAATTGTGATAAGCCTTCAGCATAACGTTTTTCAAAGAAGGAAAGTAAATCTTCCTGCGTGTGAATTTCCGGCATTGGGTAAGGCTTAGCAAAGTCAATTTCATCAGTGGTAAATACCAAATGAAACCAGCCCGGTAGATCAGCCAAATGACCTGTCAGCTGCTTCATTGTCATGCTTTTCTCGTGCGGTTTGTAGTCAAACTTTTCGGCAGGAACTCTTGATAACATCTTGCGCGTGGTAGCGCCTTCTTCAATAAATTGCTTCTTAAAAAATTCAACGAATGTCATAGTGTGTTGTTTATACCGCAAAGCTCTTATGCGGTACTGACAACCCTATGTCAGCAGTGTTCCGGAAAGTTCAATCTTTTTTTGAATCGCTTGTGCAATGTGGATTACGCGTAGATGTAAAGTTGCCGGTTCAATAATAACAGCGTATTGTCCAAACAACATAAACCACTGTGCAAACCCTTGCATAGAGCCGCTGAGAAACGTCATTCTAACTTTGTCGCCAAAGCTTTCTTCGCTCACAAAACCATTGTAATATTTTTGTTCGCCGAAATATTTTACTACTTCTCTATCCACTTCAATCACAACTTTTTCCAGCTTTCTTTCTTCTGCGGTTTTATTAATAAAATGATGCAGCGGCGGATGCTTTTGTCCTATTCTTTCGTTAGTAAGTAACAACTGTTGAATGTTATCGGTTCTAAAGTTTCGATAATCTTTTCGCAACCGGCACCACGCAATCAGATACCAATAATTGCCTTGCAAATAAATGCCCAACGGCTCTACTTTGCGCTTTACTGTTTCGGCTTTATGGGATGATGTATAACTCATTTCAATCACAACATGAGTAGCAATGGCTTTTAAAATTTGTTGCAAAAACAAATTGCTTTTTCCTTTGTGTTGCAGCCAGGGAGGCGATACCACAGCCACATGTTCATTCATCTCTTCGATATAATCTTTTTCTGTGTAACGAAGCGTGGCTTTTATTTTATCTAACGCTGATGAATACTGATTCCATAATCGCTCATCGCTCATCTGTTGCATCAGCTTTGCGCCGGTAAGCAAGGCTGATGCTTCTTCTTCGGTAAACATCACCGGTGGCAACCGATAACCCTCGCGCAATTGATAGCCCATTCCTGCTTCGCCAACTACAGGAACACCCGCTTCTTCCAACGCGCGAACATCTCTGTAAACGGTGCGCAGACTGACGTTGAATTTATCTGCAATTTCCTGCGCTTTTACAAGCCGTTTGGTTTGCAGTTGGATGAGTATGGCTGAAAGACGGTCAATGCGATTCATAGAAAAAAGTAAAACTGAACGAGCTAAAAATAGGGCAAAAACAAACGTTGCGTTGCAGTATGTTTTCTTACCGCAGAGAAAAGAGAAGCAAGAGTTTACACAGAGGTATTTTACTCAGTTTACTCAGCGAAAAACTCATTTTACTCTATTCTCTGCGGTAAAATTCAGAGGTTGCTATGTAGAGCATTGAATGAATTTTCATGTTTCCAATTGGATAGCGAAACATGACGCGCATAATATTGTTGAAATGATGAAAGCCGAGAGTTTTTCGGATTGTTGATTGCAAGTTCTGTGTTAGTGATAAATTACTTTTACAGCAAAAGAAAATTAATCATGTATCAATCCAATAAAATAAATACCACCAATTTTCGATTTGTTTTTGCCTTTTTTTTATTTCTATTTATAAGTTGTGGTAACGCACAGCAAACAGCGAACGCAACAGATAGCAGCCTTCAACAGGCAAACACTTCTACTAACGCAGATTCAACAAAAAGCAACGATACAAGCCACTTCATTAAATCAACAATACAAGATAAAGATTGGCTTTTGATACCTGGCGTTTCTGCAGGCCAAACAAAAATTGGCGAAAACGCCGACAGCATTTATGCCCGTTTGGGTAAGCCCGATGGTGGCGATGCCGCGATGATGAAAGCGGTTGCCGTTTGGTACACTCATCACGATACAGCGGCCCATTCCATTGCCATTTACACGCAAAGAGGAACCGATAGTGCCGCGGCTGCGCGGGTGTTGCAAATCAGAGTTACCTCGCCTTCATTCAAAACCGGAGAGGGCATTGGAGCTACTTCTTCTTTGGCTAATGTTCAAAAGGTTTTTACTGTCAAAAAGACGGAAGAATATTCTGACGCCGGAAAGAAGTATGACGTTTATGATAGCAAGCAAGGCATCGCTTTTGAAATTGATGCAAAACAGGCCAAATGCGTTGCCATCGTTATTTACAAAACAGGAATCATTGGTGAAGGAACGTATTTGAAATTCAGAACCACCAACAAGTACATCAATCAGAAATAAGACTAAAGAATTACAACAACAGTTTCATCACCTTTTCAATCACTTGTTCAAAGCGGCTGCTATCTTGTCCGCCTGCAATGGCTGATGTTTTGTTTCCACCACCACCACCTTTAATCAGCGGAGCGATGTTTTCTTTAATGATCTTATTTGCATCAAAGCCTCTGCTGGCAAGGTTTTCAGCGATTGCGACAGCAACCGTTGCCTTGCCCCCGATGTTAGCGCAAAGCACAACAAAGCCCTCTATTTTTTTAGATAATTCAAATGACAATTTTTTGAGAGATTCTGCACTGCCAACATCAACTGTTTTACCGATGAAAGATGTTTGATTAATGTTAATGGCTTCTTTTACCAGTTCGGCTTCTAAACTATTCATCAGCTTTGCTTCAGCAGATTCCAGTTTCTTTTTGTTTTCGCTCAATTCTGCCAACAAGTTTTCAATGCTTTTGCCCAGTTGTTTGGGTTGTTTCAAAGCGGCTTTTGCACTATTCAATTCGGCAATTTGTTCATCAACAAAATCTTCTGCGGCTTTGCCGGCAACGGCTTCCATTCGTCGCACGCCGGCAGCAATAGCACTTTCACTCCTGATTTTAAAAAAGCCCAGTTCGCCGGTGCTGCCAATGTGTGTGCCGCCGCACAACTCAATGGAATAAGACGGATCAATGGTTACGACTCTAACCACATCACCATACTTCTCACCAAACAAAGCCATGGCACCGGTTTGCATTGCATCTTCCTTGCTCATGTAGCGAATGACAACCGGAATGTTCTCTCTTATTTTTTGGTTGACTATGGCTTCAATTTGTGCGATCTCTTCGCTCGTTACTTTAGAAAAATGTGAGAAATCAAAACGCAGATAATCGTCCGTCACCAACGAACCTTTTTGCGCAACATGTGTTCCCAAAACCTGTCGTAGCGCGGCATGCAGCAAATGCGTGGCGCTGTGATGTGAAGCAATGTTGTGCCTTCTTTCTTTTGGAATGATGGCAGTAACTTCTTCACTGATATTATCAGGAATGGCTTCGGCGATATGAAGGATTAAATCGTTTTCTTTTTTGGTATCAACAATCCTCACCCCTTGCCCCTCTCCACGGGTGGAGAGGGGAACAAGGAAACCCTGATCGCCAACCTGCCCGCCGCTTTCTGCGTAAAAAGGCGTTTTGTCTAACACAATTTGAAATAGCTCTTTGCCTTTGGCTTTTACTTTTCTGTATTTGATGATGTTGGCTCCAGTTTCCAAAGAATCGTAGCCGATAAATTCTGTTTTGTTATTATCGTTAAATACAATCCAATCTTCTGTATCTAAAGCGGTGGCTGCGCGGGAACGGTTTTTCTGCTGTTGAAGTTCTTGTTGAAAGCCTTCTTCATCAACTCTTTAAACCATTTTCAGTTAGCTATCAGTTTCATTAAATCAAAGGGAAATCCAAATCTATCATAAAGAATAAATACAATTTGTCACCTTCAATTAGTTTCTACGAATTATGTATTATCCGATTAACAAAAACTCCTATTGTTCATTAGTATTCAATATAACTGGTCAATTCATCAGATAGTTACTTGTTTTGAAAGGTCTTCGTATCTAAATTAAATCCTTGCTTTTACAATTTTATAACCTCTTCCATTAATTTCAATCCTTTCTCTAACGTTCTCAAAAATGCTTCTTCTTCTTCCTTCACCACCTTGCTTACAAAATCAACCTGCTTCTCTAATTCAGGAAATACATTTTCAAACTGCTTTGCGAGCAATGGAATTAGTTGAAACAGCAACGGTTGTTTGTAATCGAGATAAGAATAGTAATACCGAACGGCTCTGCGCAAAATTCTTCTTATAACATAACCGGCACCTGTGTTCGATGGCAATTGTCCATCAGCAATGGTAAATGCAATGGCACGGATATGATCGGCAATCACACGAAATGCAACATCTTGTTTGCTATCGCCAAAATGATATTTGTTTTTGCTGATATTTTCTATCACTTCAATTGTTCCGGTAAAAACATCTGTATCGTAATTGCTGTGCTTGCCTTGTATCACGCGCACCAGCCGCTCGAAGCCCATGCCGGTATCAACATGCTTCGCAGGTAAAGGTTCTAAAGTTCCTCCTTTCAAGCGATTGAATTGCATGAATACAATGTTCCAAATTTCAATCACCTGCGGGTTGTCCCTATTTACCAAAGCCGCGCCAGGCGTGGCTTTGCGCTCCTCATCGGTTCTGCCATCATAATGAATTTCAGTACAAGGTCCGCAAGGACCAGTATCGCCCATTTCCCAAAAATTATCTTTCTTATTGCCTAATAAAATACGGTCTTCACCAATCCATTTTTTCCATTCTTCATAAGCTTCATTGTCTCTTTCTAAACCTTCTTTTTCGTCACCTTCAAAAATGGTTACATATAAACGGTCTTTATCCAATTTATATACTTCTGTCAACAACTCCCAGGCCCATGCAATGGCTTCCTTTTTAAAGTAATCACCAAAGCTCCAGTTGCCCAGCATTTCAAACATAGTATGATGATAAGTGTCAACACCAACCTCTTCCAAATCGTTATGTTTACCACTCACACGCAAACATTTTTGCGTATCAGCAACGCGTTTGTATTCGGCTGTTTTATTGCCTAAAAAATAGTCTTTAAATTGGTTCATGCCCGCGTTGGTAAACAATAATGTGGGATCGTTTTTTACTACAATCGGTGCTGACGGAACGATGATGTGTTGTTTGCTCTTAAAAAAGTTTAAAAACTGTTGTCGTATTTCCGAAGATGTCATAAGAAAATATATCGTTTAAAATGCCGTTATCTTTGAACGCTTTACAAACGGGCAGCAAAAGTAGGAAGAAGCTTTGAGCTATGAGCCGTGAGCTTCGAGCTATAAACAATTAACCGTCACATTCCCTTCTCCACTTGTGTAGAAGGGTTAGGGATGAGGTCTATGAAAAAAATCAAATACTTCTATAACACAAATACACTTCGCTACGAAAAATTAGTAACGCCGCTGCGGGTAAAACTGCTTCGCGTGTTTGGATTTTTAGCAACCGTTGCTGTATCGGCTGCCATCATTGTTGCTATTGCGTTTCGATATATTGATTCGCCAAAAGAAAAAATATTAGGACAACAAAATGAAGACCTGCGCGATGATTATGCGGTGCTGAGCAAACAACTGCAACAATTGCAACAGCAAATGAGCGAATTAGAAAATAGGGACAACAATGTATATCGTGCCATTTTTGAAGCGCAACCTGTACATGACAGCGCGCGGCTGAAAGAGATGGAAAAAAGTAAGGAAATCAAACTTGTGCAAAGTATGAGCGAAGACCAGTTGGTAAAGAGCATCGCGGGTCAGGTAAATCAACTGTCAATGCTGGCAGCGTATCAACAAAAAAGCTATGCCGACATTGAAAATATGGTCAAAAACAAAGAGAAATTGTTGGCTGCCATTCCTGCCATTCAACCTGTGAGCAATAAAGATTTAACGCGCATTGCATCGGGCTTTGGCTACCGGATTGATCCCGTTTATAAAGTAACTAAACTGCACGCCGGACTCGATTTTGCATCGCCCATTGGTACGCCCATTTATGCTACAGCCAGCGGCGTTGTAACGGAAGCCAATTTTAATGAAGGTGGTTATGGCAATCATGTTGTTATCAACCACGGCTATGGGTACGAAACTTTGTATGGGCACATGGTGCGCATGAAAGCGCGGGTAGGGCAGAAAGTAAAACGCGGTGAAGTGATTGGCTATGTGGGAAGCACGGGCAAAAGCACAGGTCCGCATTGCCATTACGAAGTGCACAAAAACGGAACGCCGGTTGATCCGGTTTATTTTTTTTATAACGATTTAACGCCCGAGCAATACGACCGCTTGCTGAAGTTAGCCGCAGCGAGCAACCAAAGTTTTGATTGATTTTTTTGAACCACGAAGACTCGAAGAAAGGAAGTTACACGAAGTTTTTTTTTTTCTTTGTGAACCTTTGTGCTTTTCGCGCCTTCGTGGTTCAACAAATTTTTACTTATCTGTTTCCAAAGTAAAAATAGGAGTGTAGCCCCAATCGCCATCCTGTAAAGTGTATTTTACAATGTAATATAAAACAGGGGCAGTTTGTGCATCGTTGGTTGCATACTGAATGAAGACTGTTGAATTAACTGCACCACTGGTTTTATAAATACTACACAAACTGGTTCGCGACACGCCGCGTAAGATTTCAAGCGATTGTACGTCTTTCTGAAATGAAGTAGTAAAACCAACATCAATTTGGTTAGAAGTTTTCTGCGCTTTAAAATTTTGAATGGAAATGTTGTTGCTGCTAAATGAAACAGGAGTGGAAGTTTGGATAGAAGCCGCCGCAGGCGAAGGTCCGTTTTCTTTTGTGCAGGATAAAAAAAGAATGCAAATAAAAAGGAGAATGGATAATGAATTTTTCATGAGCTCGAAATTAATATTGAATTAATATCAGATTAAAAATTGCTTAAAATATTTCGAGAATCATACCAAATTGTGCTAAAACCAAAAAATCATTGATTTTCAATCAGAAAAGGAATTTGGTAAAGGAATGTTGTTGTTTTCTTTTCTTAGAATGGGAACAAGAGCGGGAAACCGGATTGAAGCCGCTTTTATTTATCTTCGCAACCTTTGTTAATAAAAACCAATAAAACATAAATTAAAAAGTACAGAGAACAATGGATCAAACAGTGTTGATTATTATAGCGGTTGTTGTTTCACTCATTGCGGGAATTGTAGCGGGGAAATTTATTTTTGCAAAAGACACCAGAAAGCAACTTGAGGAAGCCGACGTAAAAGCCCAGAATCTTATTAGAGAAGCTGAACTGCGTGAGGAAACTATTAAAAAAGAAAAGCAGTTAGAAGCCAAAGAAAAATTTGTTCAACTTCAGGCAGAGCACGATAGACTTGTTTTGGAACGGAACAAGAAGATGAACGAGGCTGAAAACCGGATAAAACAAAAGGAAAACGGCATCAGTCAGAAAGAAGGCAACCTGGATAAACAGCTAAAAGAAAACGAAGTAATTAAGGAAAACCTGAACAAGCAAATTGAAATTGTAAACAGCAAGCGTACTGAACTGGAAAAGCACCAGGAAGAACACATTCGCCGTTTGGAAAAAATTGCCGGACTTACCGCCGAAGAAGCCAAAGCACAATTGATAGAAGGTTTAAAAAATGAAGCTCATACACAAGCGCTTTCGCTTCAGCAGGAGATTATTGAAGATGCCAAATTAAAGGCAAATAAAGAAGCACGGAAAATTATCATTCAATCCATTCAACGTACCGGCGCAGAGCAAACGATTGAAAACACAGTTACGGTTTTCAATTTGGAAAGCGATGAAATTAAAGGTCAGATTATTGGTCGCGAAGGCAGAAATATCAGAGCCATTGAAGCCGCAACCGGCGTGGATTTGATTGTGGACGATACGCCTGAAGCGATTGTTCTTTCTTCATTCGATCCGTTGCGCCGCGAAATAGCTCGCTTATCGTTGCAGCGTTTGATTGCTGATGGTCGCATTCATCCTGCCCGCATTGAAGAAGTGGTTGAAAAAACGCGCAAGATGCTGGAAGAGCAAGTGATTGAAATTGGCGAACGAACTGTGATGGAATTGGGAATACATGGCTTGCACAAAGAGCTGGTGCGCATTGTGGGCAAGATGCGTTTCCGTTCTTCATACGGACAAAATTTGTTGATGCACAGTCGTGAAGTTGCCAACCTTTGCGGTATAATGGCAGCCGAGCTGGGCTTGAATCCAAAGCTTGCCAAACGCGCAGGTTTGTTGCACGACATCGGCAAAGTGCCCGATGAAGAAACCGAATTGAGTCATGCATTATTGGGCGCAAAACTGGCTGAGAAATATGGCGAAAACCCTGCAGTGATAAATGCCATTGGCGCACACCACGATGAAATGGAAATGCAGTACGTGATTTCACCAGTGGTGCAGGCTTGCGATGCCATCAGCGGCGCAAGACCTGGTGCGCGGCGCGAAATTATGCAACAGTATTTGCAGCGAATTAAAGACCTTGAAACACTCGCAGCATCCTATCCCGGTGTTGAAAAAGCGTATGCCATTCAGGCGGGCAGGGAGTTGCGCGTGATTGTAGAAGCTGATAAAGTAACCGATGGCGACAGTGATAAACTGAGCTTTGAAATCGCCCAAAAAATTCAGACCGAAATGACGTATCCCGGGCAAATTAAAGTAACCGTGATACGTGAAAAGCGAGCGGTGAATGTGGCGAGATAATAATAAAAGATAAAGTCATTCTCTTTTTCAAACCCATCAGGTGTAAATGCCTGATGGGTTTTGTTTTTCTAATGTTTTAATCTGCACATTCTCGATAAGAAAGTTTGTTACTCGATGAGTCGAGTGTTATATCATAACTCTCTCTTCCTATCGAATTTGCAAAGTCATATCCTTTTGGAGACTTTGCCCAAACAGCTTTTACCGAATCAACGGTAATAAAGTCAGAAATTTCCCATGCTCCTTTATGATAAGATTTCGTATTGTAAAAAGGAGACGACTTAATG
This sequence comes from uncultured Chitinophagaceae bacterium, assembly GCA_963790435.1. Lineage (GTDB taxonomy): Bacteria > Bacteroidota > Bacteroidia > Chitinophagales > Chitinophagaceae > Ilyomonas. Next base: position 633,853 of record CAWBOI010000001.1, on the reverse strand, counting down.
GTTTGAATCAATTCTTTAGTTCCTTCTTTATTGAACTGGACTTCGTATTGAATGCAGTAATCTTGTAACATGTCTTGATATTCATCTTTGATTACTTTAAAATTTTTAGGAAGTTTTATTTTGGCAATTTTTTCAAGCCTGTCTTTGCTTGAAGTTCTTCCATAATCACGGAACATATAAATTAAGATACTAATCAAACAAAGAATAAGAATATAAGTCCAATTAGTTCTTTGATTTAATTTATCACTCAATTTTCCTGATCTTAACAACCATATTTTAAAAGGAAGATAAATGAGATAAACAACCCCTCCCAAAAATCCAATAACCATAAAAACCATGAACAGCATAAGTTTGTTGATTTGTTGTCATTTATTATTGAATGGCGAAGGTTGTAAGAAGCAAGGATTATGCTTTATTATTTACAAGCAACTCTACCAGTTTATCTACAAACGGATGCTGGCTTTCATACATTTTTATTTTGGCTTCTTCAACCGTAAAATAAGCCGCGTTATCAGTTTCAGGAAAAGCTTGCAGTTTACCAGAATGCGGCGGCCATTCCATTTGAAATAGGTTTGATTTAATAAACGGCGTTTCAAAATATTCATTCACTGCCCAGGCTGTTATCACTTTACCGCTTTTGAGTTTTACCGCTGTTAACGGAATGAATATTTTATTTGAAATCACATTCCCTGTTTCTTCTTCAAACTCACGCCGGGCAACAGTTAGCGCGTCTTCTCCTTCTTCATATTCACCTTTTGGAATTGACCATACACCGTTATCTTTTTTGGTAAATAACGGCCCGCCGGGATGCACAAGCAATACTTTCAGTTTGTTGTTTTCATCATGATAATAAACAACAAGCCCTGCACTTTTTTTTGCCATAATTAATTGGTGGTATAAAGGATAAATAAAGCAACTAAAAAGATAATAACCATACCACTAAAGAAAAAAATGTCAGCCCACTTTTCCAATCTAACACTGTTCTCTTTTCGCAACGCCAGGTAAGAGAGCAAAGAAGCGACGATAAATACAAAAGTATCTACTGCCAATGTTTCATCGGCGTAGGTCTGCATACCGGTTTTCATAATACGGAAGATAGAAACAACTGTAACGCATACGCCAACCATTGTGTTGGAACCTGAAAAAATGTATGAAGAGATGCGCCGGTCCGGTCGGCTACTGTTTGTTTTTGCGCCATAACTACAAATTGAAATTAAAATGCAAACATCAAACGTAAAATGAAATAATAAGTTTATTCATTAAGGCAATCTTATAATTTCTGCTCCGAGATTGTTTAACCGCACATCAATGTTTTGGTAGCCACGATCAATTTGCTCAATATTTTGGATGGTGCTGTAACCATTGGCACTCATAGCTGCAATCAATAACGCAACACCAGCACGAATGTCGGGGCTGCTCATCGTTATGCCGTGTAATAAATACTTTCTCCCTAAGCCTACAACTGTTGCACGGTGCGGATCGCAGAGAATAATTTGTGCGCCCATTTCAGCCAATTTATCTACAAAAAATAAACGACTTTCAAACATTTTTTGATGAATCAAAACCGTACCGATTGCCTGTGTTGCCGTTACCAGTAAAACGCTTAATAAGTCAGGTGTTAACCCCGGCCAGGGATGATCGGAGAGAGTTAAGATAGAACCATCTAAAAATGGTTGAATTTCGTACACTTCCTGTTCAGGAATCAAAATGTCATCATTGATAAATTCCATCTGAATACCCAACTGTTTAAACTTATCAGGTATTACGCCAAGGTAATTAATGCCCGCATTTTTGATGGTAATTTCACTTTGCGTCATGGCAGCCAAACCAATAAAGGAACCCACTTCAATCATATCGGGTAGCATGGTGTGTTCGGTGCCATGCAACTCGCTTACACCTTCAATCGTTAGCAGGTTGCTGCCAATGCCTTTAATGTTAGCACCCATACGGTTCAGCATAGCGCAAAGCTGTTGGAGATACGGCTCGCAGGCTGCGTTATAAATGGTAGTTGTGTCTTCTGCCATAACGGCTGCCATTACAATGTTAGCCGTGCCTGTTACCGATGGCTCATCTAACAGCATGTACGTACCTTTCAATTGCGGCGCATTTAATTGCATCACACCAGCATCTTCATCATAATTAAAAGTCGCTCCCAACTTTTGAAAACCGATGATGTGTGTGTCCAATCTTCTACGTCCGATTTTATCGCCACCGGGTTTAGGAATATAGGCTTTTCCAAACCTTGCCAGCATAGGTCCGGCAATCATTACCGAGCCGCGAAGTCTGCCGCTTTTTTTTCTGAAGGTTTCGGTTCCAAGATAAGTTGGGTCAATGTTTTGCGCTTCAAAAGTGCAGCTATCAGCGGTGCGCTCCACCTTCACGCCAATGTCTGCCATCAATTCAATTTGCAGGTTCACATCGGTGATGTTGGGTATATTGTGGATGGTTATTTTTTCTTTAGTAAGAAGAACGGCCGATATAATTTGCAACGCTTCATTTTTAGCACCTTGCGGCGTGATGCTGCCCTGCAGTTTTACGCCACCTTTTACTTTGAATGAACCCATAATTTTTGTTTGAAACGAAAATAAAAAAAGCCAGCAGGTGCGCTGACTTTTATAAATGAAAATGAAATGAATTATAAAAACCGCTTTTTAAAATTACTGCCATTGCGGTTGTTATTGTTACTGCGATTGCCGTTGTTATTGTTATTGTTGTTGCGATTGTTGTTATTGCCGTTTCTGCCTGAAGCGTTGTAACTATTGTTGTTTCGGTTGTTGTTTTTGTTGTTATTGCTATTGTTGTTTTTGCCCGAAAACACACGCTTGGCGGCAGGACGATAATCATCACTTTCAAATGCCGGCGGGCGATGCTTGATAAACGGTGTGTTACTAAATTCCAGTTCACCTTTTGTCATAGCATTTAACTCACTTCTTATTGCATCGTCATGCACCAGTTCCTTGTGCCAGTTGCTGTACGACAGCTTCATGTAATAAGCGATGGCGTTGGCAAAACCCGCCTTCTTTTCGGGGTTTTGTTCTGCTAAAGCTTTATCAATAATCACTTCCAGGTTCTTACCCAAATGAGAATACTTTGGATGTCTTTTGGGGTAAGAAAGGGGTTGTGGTTTCGCTTTGTATGTTTCTTTTTTAGGAATGGGATACGGACTATCAACATCTAATTTAAAATCAGAAATAAAAAACAGATGATCCCATAGCATGTGCCGGAAATCTTCTACATTTTTTAAATGCGGATTTAAAAAGCCCATCAGTTCAATAACGGAGCGGGTTTGCTGTTGGCGTTCTTCCTTATCAGGTATGGTTAAAAGATGTTCTACCATTTTTTGAATGTGCCGGCCATACTCGCGCATACTCAAATAATTTCTTGCTGTGTTGTATTCCATGAAAATTGTAAAGCGGCAAATCTAATTTTATTTTTTATAAAAACGATGAGCGCTAAGCGTTAATTATTCTTACCAACTTCTTATTCTGAAGCTTTCACCACCGGCGATTTAATATCATGATAAAACAAAAACGTCCAACCGTTTTCTTTTCCTTCCTGCCACCATTGTTGCCGAAGCTGCATACATTTTTTTCCATCGTAATCATACTTAGCAACAAACCGGCTTTTCATTTGCTGCAACTGTGGCGCGTCATCGCCACCAAAGAAAATAATATCGTCTCTTTCTTTTATCCAAAACACCTGGTGATAAGGCGAATGACCGGCTGTTACTTCATAATCAATATTATCATCAATTATACCGTTGCCGTTTAATAAAACTACCTGCGGATGATTAATAAGTGGCGACAATTCTTCTGTCATGTAAGATGGGAAGCTGGCATCCAGCGCATATTGCAGCTCTTTTTCCTGAATAAAATAAGTGGCATTTGGAAAAGCAAGCGAGTAGTTGCCAAGTGTATCTTTTTTGGTTATACCACCCGCATGGTCTTTGTGCAAATGGCTCATCAACACTTTAGTTACCTGGTGCGGTTCAATGCCGGCAGCTTTTACATTTTGGTACAATTGCAACTCTCTGTTTTTGTAAAAACCAAGCCCTGCATCCAACAGCAAGATATCTTTTTGTGTGATGATAACAAAGGGTTGCACTTCAACCAATAAACTACCGGTAGCACGGCTTTGCAGGTTGTCGTCTTCCAAATCAAACGGAACAAAAATTTTTGTTTTGTCAATGGTAAAGGCACCTTCAGAAAGAGGAATGATTTGCATGAAGTATGAATAAAATATGGCAAAAATAAACTTCGGTTTTAATGCAGCCTACCATTTCATTGCTTCGTTTAAACATTGAAAAATAGTTTCCATATTCTTTTCAATAATTCTAACTTTGCGGTGCTTTTTCAAAAAAACAAAAACAACTATCAACATGAGCACAGTAAAAGTTGCTATCAATGGTTTCGGTCGTATTGGTCGCCTTGTCTTCCGCCAGATTTATAATATGGAAGGCATTGATGTAGTTGCCATCAACGATTTAACCACACCCAAAGTGTTAGCCCATCTTTTGAAATATGATAGCGCACATGGTCAGTTTAAAGGTGGTGAGATTACACACACCGATAATTCAATTGTTGTAAACGGTGAGGAAGTAAAAATATACGCGCAGAAAGATCCGGCACAAATTCCCTGGGGTGAACACCAAGTGGATGTAGTGATAGAAAGCACCGGCTTTTTTACCGATAAAACCAAAGCTGAAGCGCACCTGAAAGCAGGCGCAAAACGCGTAGTGATTTCAGCACCGGCAACCGGCGATTTGAAAACGATTGTATTCAATGTAAATCATAATATACTGGATGGCAGCGAAACCATTATCAGTTGCGCATCCTGCACTACCAACTGTTTAGCACCAATGGCAAAAGCCCTGAATGATGCGCTTACCATTGAAGTAGGCAGCATGACTACCATTCATGCTTATACCAATGATCAAAATACATTGGATGCACCACATGCCAAAGGCGATTTGCGTCGAGCGCGTGCTGCGGCTGCCAACATTGTTCCCAATAGCACAGGAGCTGCCAAAGCCATTGGTTTGGTTTTGCCCGAATTAAAAGGCAAGCTGGATGGTGGTGCGCAGCGCGTTCCTGTGATTACGGGTTCAGTTACAGAACTTACCGCATTGTGCAGCAAGAAAACAACTTTGGAAGAAGTAAATCAAATAATGAAGAAAGCCAGCAATGAAAGCTATGGTTATACCGAAGACGAAATTGTAAGCACCGATGTAATTGGCATGCACTATGGGTCTTTGTTTGATTCTACGCAAACCAAAGTCATTACGGTTGGCGATAAACAATTGGTGAAAGTAGTAAGCTGGTACGATAACGAAATGAGCTATGTTAGCCAACTGGTTCGTACCGTAAAATACATGGCAGACCTGATAAACAAATAAGATTACTTCGTGAATACAAACCGCAGTTATTTTACGCTGCGGTTTTTTTATTTTTGATAAATAAATATAGTTGTCATGGAAGATTTATTACAACGCATTACGACAAAACCAGGGCTTTGCGGCGGCAGACCTACAATCAGAGGAATGCGCATACGAGTATCTGATGTTTTAGATCTGTTATCAAACGGCTTAACATTTAAAGAAATTCTGGAAGAAGAGTTACCCGATTTAGAAGAAGATGATATCAAAGCCTGTTTGAAATATGCTTCTTTAAAAATTGATTATTCTGTTATTCATGCCGCAGTTTGAGATTGATTACTCAACCTTATTGTTCTGGACAGATGCGCATATTTCTCCGTCTGTTGCCAAGTGGTTGATTCAAGCTTATGGCGTGCAAGCTGCCAGCGTAAGGTCTTTACATTTAAGAGAATCTGACGATCTTGTTATATTTTTGGCTGCGCGCGATGCCAATGCAATCTTAATTTCAAAAGATATTGATATTTTAAAACTGCAATTCAGGTTAGGTCAGCCGCCCAAAGTAATCTGGCTTACTTGTGGCAATACTTCCAATAAAATTTTAAAAGAAATTCTCTATAAGAATTTTACAAGCATCACTGAATCTTTAGTTATGAACAACGATGCGATGATAGAAATCACCGACTAAAAAGCAATCACCATGAGCAAATTCACCGATTACAATTTTTCCGGCAAAACAGCATTAGACCGCGTTGACTTTAACGTGCCATTGAATGATAAATTTGAAATCACAGATGACACCCGTATGCGGGCTGCTGTGCCAACCATAAAAAAGATTTTAGGAGATGGTGGCAGTGTTGTTCTAATGAGCCACTTAGGTCGCCCGAAAGACGGACCGAGCGACAAATATTCGTTGAAACATTTGATGCCACACCTGAGTGAATTATTAAACGATGCGCCGGTAAAGTTTGCCGACGATTGCATTAGCGAGCAAGCTTACCAAATGGCGCATGGCTTGCAACCTGGCGAAGTGTTGCTGCTCGAAAATCTTCGCTTTTATAAAGAAGAAGAGCGGGGCGATAAAGCATTTGCTGAGAAGTTAAGCAAACTTGGAGACGTGTATGTGAACGATGCTTTTGGAACGGCACATCGTGCTCATGCTTCCACGACGGTAATTGCACAGTTCTTTCAGCCGGATAAACGCATGTTTGGCTTGCTGATGGAAAGCGAAGTTGCCTCTGCTGAAAAGGTGCTGCACAATTCGCAAAAGCCTTTTCTCGCTATCCTTGGCGGGGCCAAGGTTTCTGATAAGATTTTAATCATCGAAAACCTGTTGGAAAAAGCCACGGATATTATTATTGGTGGCGCGATGGCTTACACTTTTATGAAAGCCAAAGGGGGCAGAATTGGTTCTTCTTTATGCGAAGATGACAGACTGGATACGGCGAATGACTTATTGAAAAAAGCCGATGAAAAAGGCGTGTGCATTCACTTGCCTGCCGATTCAGTCATTGCTGATAAATTCGCTGCCGATGCCGATATTTCCAGTTCATTAAGTACTAACATTCCTGATGGCTGGATGGGATTGGACATTGGTATGATGGCCTGCGAAACGTTTACTAAAGTCATTCACAATTCCAAAACCATTTTGTGGAACGGACCTATGGGTGTGTTTGAAATGGAAGCTTTCCAACACGGCACCAAAACTGTTGCCAGTGCTGTTGCCGAAGCCACGCAAAATGGCGCATTTTCACTCGTAGGTGGTGGAGATAGCGTTGCTGCAGTTAATCAATTTGGCTTCGCCGATAAAGTGAGTTATGTATCTACCGGCGGCGGCGCCATGCTTGAATATTTTGAAGGAAAAGAATTGCCTGGAATTGCGGCAATTAAAGGATAACTTTTTTGGAACACGGATTATACGGATTGCGTGCATGGATCAATAGGATTGAATGTTGAAGAAGTAAAATTTAAAATTATTGCAAAAACAAACTTCATCCCAGCTCAGATTATCCTGAACATCCATGCACACAGTCTGTGTCATCCGTGTTCTATCAGCAATAATGTCAGTGTTTCACAATTGGATTGTACTTTGCAAACTATTACCAAATAAAAACTGAAAATGAAAACAAGTAGTCTTGCTCTCATTGTTATTTTAGCTTTGATTGTTTTAGTCGGTGGCTGTGTAGGCTGCGGCTCTATATCGTTCCAGAAACAAGGCGTTGCATTGGATGAAAATGTAAAAGCCAAATGGTCGGGTGTTGAAACGCAATACCAGCGTCGTTCCGATTTAATTCCGAACCTCGTAAGCACCGTAAAAGGCGAAGCGAATTTTGAACAAACGACCTTGGAAAATGTTATCAAAGCAAGAGCTTCTGCTACACAAATAAAAGTTGATCCGAACGATTTAACGCCTGAAAAAGTGCAGCAGTTTCAACAGGCACAAGGTCAGTTATCACAAGCTTTAGGAAGATTGCTGGTAGTTACAGAAAATTATCCTAACCTTCGTGCCAACGATGCGTTTCGCGGTTTGCAGGCACAGTTAGAAGGTACGGAAAACAGAATCTCAGTTGCCCGTAACGATTATAATAGTGCCGTTCAAGATTTTAATACCACCATCCGTTCGTTCCCGAACAATATTTATGCAGGCTGGTTTCATTTCACACCCAAACAACCTTTCGCTGCTGACCCTGGTGCATCAAAAGCGCCATCGGTAAATTTTGATAACAAATAAAACCGATGCTTTGCAATTATTTGGGCAAAAACAAAAAGTCTTTTTTACTGCTGAACAGCAGCATCGCATTGTAGGAGCTATACAAACTGCCGAGCAACAAACCAGCGGCGAACTGCGCCTGTTTGTAGAAAGCAAATGCAGCTATGTTGACGCTCTCGATAGAGCCAAAGAAGTTTTCTTTTCGTTGCAAATGGATAAAACAGCACTGCGCAATGCAGTGCTGTTTTACATTGCGGTGGAAGACAGGCAAGTGGCCCTTTTTGCCGATGAAGGCATTCATCAAAAAACGGGTGATGAGTACTGGCAAAATGCAGTTGATACAATGCTTCAACAATTTAGAAAATACAAAGTGGTGGATGGCATCATACATTCTATTTTGCAAATTGGCGAAACGTTGAAGCAACACTTTCCTTACGATAAAAATACCGACAAAAACGAACTGCCCGATGATATTGTTTTTGGCAAATAATACTCGCTCACTGGTTTCAATCACACTCATATCTTTTTGATGAAATATTCTTTTATAAGATATTTTTTACTGCTCCTGTTGGCAACCATCCTCAGTGTTTGTGTACAGGCGCAAAATATTCCTGCACGGCCGAACCCTCCACGTTTGGTGAACGATTTGGCAGGTGCTTTATCACCCGAACAAAGAGATATTTTAGAACAGAAACTGGTTGCTTTGGATGACAGTACGAGCAATCAAATTGCCATAGTTCTCATTAAAACGCTGAACGATTATCCGATAGAAGATTACGCCAATAAGTTGTTCAGAAGCTGGGGCATCGGCAATAAGAAAAATAACAATGGCGTGCTCATTCTGGCAGCTATTGACGACCATCAGGTGCGCATTGAAGTGGGCTACGGTTTGGAAGGTGCGATACCCGATATTACTGCCAACAGCATCATAGACAACGATATTGTTCTTTCTTTTAAAACACAAAATTATTACCAGGGATTGAATCTTGCCGCTACTGATTTAAGTAAAGCCGCAGCCGGTGAATATCATGTGCAGCGGCAACGCACCAATGATGATAACAATAACAGCAGTGGCGGCGGTTCTTTAATTGGAATTATAATTATTATCATTATTATCATTTTCATTTTTCGCAGAGGCGGTGGCAGTAGTGGTGGTGGCATGATGAGCCGCAGAGGTTATGGAGGCTTAGGTTCTTTTATTTTAGGAAATATGATTGGCAGCGCTTTTGGTGGAAATCGCGGTGGCGGATGGGGTAGCGGCGGAGGCGGCTGGAGCGGTGGTGGAGGCGGCGGCTTTGGCGGTTTCGGCGGCGGAAGCAGCGGCGGTGGCGGTGCCAGCGGAAGCTGGTAGCATAAGGAAGATATAAGATTCAAGTAACAAGCTACAAGCAACAAAACTTAAATTTTGCCCTCTCTTGTTTGACCTCATTTTTTCTTGATTCTTGTCTCTTGTTTCTTAAATCTTATATCTTGAATCTTCTTTAACTACTCATCGCAATCATCTCTTTTTCAAATGCCTTAATTTCGTCCGCTATTGCTACTTGTAAAATGACAATGTGGCTTCTTACAAGCACATAGCATTGTTTTTGAGCAAGGCAATTATCTCATTTTATAACAACGAACTTTATTGATATGTTAGGTTTCTTAAACAAATTATTGGGTGGCAACAAATCGGAAAAAGATGTAAAATTGTTGCAGCCTACGGTTGTAAAAATCAACGAATATTTTCAGCAATACCAAACCATTTCCAACGATGAACTGCGTTGTAAAACGGTTGAATTTAAACAGCGGATTACAGAACATTTGAAAGCGTTGGATGAGGAGATCATTCATCTTCAGCAAGAAGCAGAAAAGCTTGATGAAAATGATATTCAGAACAAAGATGCTATCTATAAAGACATTGATAACATCCGAAAAGAAAGAAATAAAAAGATCGAGGAAATTCTGAATGAAATTCTTCCCGAAGCTTTTGCAGTAGTAAAAGAAACGGCTCGCAGATTTAAGGATAATGAAGAACTGGTTTCAACCGCAACCGAACTGGATAAGCAATTAAGCGTAGCCAAAGATTATGTGCGCATTGAAGGGGCCAATGTCATTTATAAAAACTCTTGGAACGCTGCCGGAAGTCTCATTACCTGGAATATGGTTCATTACGATGTACAATTGATTGGTGGTATGGTTCTGCACCAGGGCAAGATTGCCGAAATGGCAACCGGCGAAGGTAAAACGCTGGTATCTACCTTACCGGCTTATTTAAACGCATTGGCTGGTGAAGGTGTGCATATTGTTACGGTGAACGATTACTTATCACGCCGTGACAGTGAGTGGAACGGAACCATCTTTGAATGGTTAGGATTGCAAGTGGATTGCATTGACAAACATCAGCCCAACACTTTTGAACGCCGCAATGCTTATCTCGCCGATATTACCTATGGAACCAACAATGAATTTGGTTTTGATTACCTGCGCGATAACATGGTGCACAACCCTTCTGAAATGGTGCAACGCAAACATCATTACGCCATGGTAGATGAAGTGGACAGCGTATTGATTGATGATGCTCGTACTCCTTTAATCATTTCTGGTCCGGTTGGGCACGATGATAACACGCAACAATTCTTCGATTTAAAGCCTCGCATTGAACGTTTGGTGGAAGCACAGCGCAGAGCGGTGAACGCTTTTTTAAACGAAGCCAAAAAGAAAATTGGGGAAGGCAACGACGATCCAAAAGATGGCGGTTTGGCACTTTTTAGAGCACAGCGTGGCTTGCCTAAAAACAATGCATTGATTAAATATTTGAGCGAGCCCGGCATTCGTGTGAAATTGCAAAAAGCAGAGAACTATTATCTCGCTGATCAGCAACGCGAAATGCCGAAAGCTGATGAGGAATTGTTCTTTTACATTGACGAAAAAAACAATTCCGTAGAGCTTACTGACAAAGGCATTCACATGATAACCAAAGCCGGTGAAGACCCTAACTTTTTTATCATTCCCGATATCAGCGTTGACCTTGCCCAGATTGATAATGACGCAACGGATGATGCAGATGAGAAACGTCGTAAAAAAGAGGCGTTATTAAATGATTATGCAACAAAAGCAGATCGCATTCATACTGTTCAGCAATTGCTAAAAGCGTACACTTTGTTTGACAAAGACGTTGAATATGTGGTGATGGATGGCGCGGTAAAAATTGTGGATGAACAAACGGGTCGTATCCTTGACGGACGCCGTTACAGCGATGGTTTGCACCAGGCAATTGAGGCAAAAGAAGCTGTAAAGATTGAAGCGGCTACACAAACCTATGCAACGGTTACATTGCAGAATTATTTCCGCATGTACCACAAGCTGGCAGGTATGACGGGAACTGCCGAAACAGAAGCTTCTGAATTGTGGGACATTTATAAATTGGATGTGGTAAACATTCCAACCAACGTAAAAGTCATTCGCACCGATGAGCAGGATTTGGTGTATAAAACGCGTCGTGAAAAATACAGCTCAGTAATTGAAAAAGTAGAAGAGCTTCGCAACGAGGGTCGTCCTGTACTGGTTGGTACAACATCGGTGGAAGTGAGCGAGTTGCTTTCACGAATGCTTAGGCAAAAACAAATTCCGCATAACGTTCTTAATGCAAAACAACATGCGCGTGAAGCACAGGTTGTGGCGGAAGCTGGTTTGTCTGGCGCCATTACCATTGCCACCAACATGGCTGGTCGTGGTACGGACATCAAATTAGGGCCAGGTGTAAAAGAAGTAGGCGGTCTGGCAATTGTGGGCACAGAGCGGCATGAAAGCCGTCGTGTGGACAGGCAGTTACGTGGTCGCGCCGGTCGCCAGGGCGACCCAGGCTCTTCGCAGTTTTTTGTTTCGCTCGAAGATGATTTGATGCGCATGTTTGGCAGCGAACGCATTGCCAAAGTGATGGACTTTGCCGGTTACAAAGAAGGCGAAGTGATACAGCACAGTATGGTAACAAAAAGCATTGAACGTGCACAGAAAAAAGTAGAAGAAAACAACTTTGGTATTCGCAAACGCTTGCTGGAGTATGACGATGTAATGAACAAACAACGCACGGTAATTTATGCAAAACGCAACCATGCTTTGTTTGGTGATCGGTTGTCGCTTGACTTAGACAATGCCTTTTATGATGTTGCCGAAGGCTTGGTTAATGGCTTTAAAGAAAGCAACGACTGGGAAGGTTTCAAGTTAGAAGTGATTGTAAATTTTGGTTTGGATACGGCTATCACACAGGAACAATTTGGCGCTGAAAACGAGCAAAGTTTAACTGAGAAATTATACAGCGAAGCCTTCGCCAACTATCAATCGCACCGGGCTGAGATTATGCAGCAATCGTTGCCGGTATTTCAAAACATACGAAAAGCACAAGGTGCACATGTTGAAAATATTGTAGTCCCCTTTACCGATGGCAGACGCATTATCCAGGTAATATCAAACTTAGATAAAAGCCTTGCCGGCAACAATCTTGAGTTGGTGCAATCGTTAGAAAAAACAGTCACGCTGGGCTTCATTGATGATGCATGGAAAGAGCATTTGCGAGCAATGGACGATTTAAAGCAAAGTGTGCAAACGGCTTATTACGAACAAAAAGATCCGTTGGTGATTTACAAAGGCGAAGCTTATATGTTGTTCAGGCAAATGGATAGTGCAGTAAACAAAAATATTGTAAACTTCCTGTGCCATTCGGAAATACCCGGCGAACAACAAACTGCACCGCCGCGTGAAGCTCGCGAACAAAAAACCGATATGAGTAAAATGCGCTCCAACAAAGCGCAGGTGGAAGCAGCCGGTAACGATTATGCAGCGAATGAGAATGATTATTTCGATCCTTCTGCAACTGTAAAGCAAGAGCCGATAAAAGTAGGACCAAAGATTGGTAGAAACGATCCCTGCCCTTGCGGAAGCGGAAAGAAGTTTAAGAACTGTCATGGTAAAGATGCGTGACAATCCTCGCATTTTCTGATAAAAACAAAACGCTTCAGGTCATAACTACCTGAGGCGTTTTGTTTTGCAGTTTTTATTTTTTAATCTTGACAGAAACGTAACCGTCACTGCGAGGAACAAAGCAGTCTGTGCTCTACATAGCAAGTAGATTATAATTGATAATCGTTTTATCAACCAACGTTCACAGATCAAAAATCATCAATTATGAAATCCACAGACTTTTTCGTTCCTCGCAGTGACGTAAAGAAAATATGGGTAAAACCAAACAAGTTACTATAACGTACAATCCCTACATATTTCATTTACCTACATAAATTATTCTTCAATACGAATTGTTCATCAATTCATTTATAGTTATTAACCGACCTCAATGTGATTTCACGGCACAATTTTTACTAAAGAATTTACTATTGAGATTTTTTCAATGACAACCTATGAAAAATCTTTCCTAACAGAAAGCAGTGCCGGATTTATTTCCGGCATTTTGTTTTTATCACCTTTACAAGCATCAAAACAAAAGCGTCTTTCCTTGTTGCGGTAAAATGATTTTCAAGTGTAATGAATTGAGTGCCTTTACCTGCTCTATAATCTTTCTTTCATTCTCTCCTTCAGGCTTTATATGTGTGATAACAAGTGGCAAATTTTTGATTGAATTATCGTTGCACAATTGGGACAAACGTTGCATTTCCTGCATCAATAATTTGGGTGTAAGATGACCAAACAATTGTTTTTCCGGCTGCTCATTTGGATAGGAACATTCTATAAAAATCGCTTTTATCTGATGCTTCGTTACAAACGGCGCAATTGTTTGCCAAACATGCTGTAACCGTTGTGAATGCTCAATTGTATCGGCTCCGGTATCTCCAAAATACAACAGGTAACTGCTGTCTTTTCTTACTAAAAAAGCAGTGCTTTGGTAAGGATTTGCATGGCTTAAAATAAAAGAGGTTACAAACATGTCTGTTCCGGCAAGCGGCACTTCGGTATCTTCTTTTAGTTCAGCATAATGATATTTGTTCAACGTTGGCTTATCACCTGCATCACCAAAGTTTGCCCAGGTTTGCCATGTGAATTGGTGCTCTTCAATTTTATCTAAACAAAATCTCGTTGCATAAATTGTTTTATTGCTATCAGAAGGCGAGTTGATAAGCAAGCCGGCGACATGGTCGAAATGCGGATGCGAAATACAATATCCTTTTATATTCTGCCTGATAACTTCAGTTGCTGTTTTATGAAACAAACCATTGGCGATGGCTTTGTTGATGCCAGCATATAACGTTCCTGCATCAAGACAAACAAAGTTGTTGGATTCAACCGGCGCAACCATGTAAGAAGATAAATTGCTTTCGTTTAAACCACCTTCTGTTCCTAACGGAATCACTTTAAAAACAGGCGTTTGTTTTTGCGCATTTATTTGTGTAAAAACAAAAATGAAGAAAGCGAAGCAGTATATCCATTTGCATTTCATAAGTAACATTTGTTGTTGTAATAGTACGCCTACGCGATATAATGACAAAGTAAAAAATGGTGCGAAAGCAAATTGAAAAGGATTAAGATTTAAAGCGATTTTTTTAAGCCATATAAGGCTATTTTAATGTTGCAGATAAACATTGCCTTTTATTTTTGCCATGTTATAAAAGAATAACAATATCAAACATTCCGGCCCGGAATCCAATATCAAAAATTTATTACTCAGTAATGCTTCTTGATGCGCCGGAATATCACATACTATCATTCAACAAATGTGCGAAACCGTTGCCCGTATTGGGTTTGAAGCGGTGGGTACATACTTTTTTATAAACTGCTTCGCTTAGACAGGAGGTAGTTCGTTGTATCAACCCAATAGGTTGATGCACGAATTATTTAAGCGTTGGATTTTGGATAGAAGCCGCCTTTTTCTAAGGGCAGCTTTTTATTTTAAGCCGGTTCTTTTTCTTCAACGGCAACCAAATCGGTCAGTTCAACATTCATGGGCAGCAAGCCAATTTGCACAATGGCACGCTTGCCGCGTATCTCTTTCACTTCGCCAATCTGGTGATTTTTTTTCATCTTCACTTTGCTGCCTTCTTTTATTTCAGCAGCTACTTCCTTGTATTTTTTATCTGCTTTCTTCGCCAGCTTATTGTTTACATTTTGTTCAGCTTTTTTGAACAATAGGTTTTGTATTTGCCGATAAATGTCTTCTTTGTTTTCGGCTTTTTTCCATTCCAAAACAATTTGCTTCATCTTGCGTTCAGTCTCTTTTAAGTTGGCAATTCGTTCTTCAGTAATGCGGTTCTGCTGCTTTAAAATTTCAACCTGCTGGCGGTGCTTTTCCTTATCCAGCGTGGTTTTCATTTCGTGCTTCAGCTTCTCATTTTCTTTTAGTAAATGGTTCAGTTCCTTCTTTTCTTTATCAATGTGTTGAAGGTCTTGCTCAGTTCTGTTCAACAATTTATCCAAACGAAAATGATCTTCATCCACCAGCTTTTTTGCACGATTAATTAAATGCTGCGGCAAGCCAATCCGCTCGGCAATAGAGAAGGTATAACTGCTTCCAGGCTTGCCAACAATCAGCTTGTACAAAGGTTTTAAATTCACTTCATCAAACGCCATTGCACCATTAAAAATACCCTGTGTATGATTCGCCATTACTTTTAAATTGAGGTAATGCGTAGTAACAATGCCAACCGAATGGCGGCGTGCCAGTTCTTCTAAAATCACTTCAGCAAATGCACCACCCAAATTAGGATCGCTGCCACTGCCCAATTCATCAATAAAAAACAATGTTTTGCCATTTGCATTTTCGATAAAATGCTTCATGTGCAACAGATGCGATGAGTAAGTGCTCAATTCAAATTCGAGGTTTTGTGTATCGCCAATATGAATGAACAATTGTTTAAAAATGCCCATTTGCGAAGCCGGATGAACCGGCACCAGCAAGCCGCTTTGCAACATCATTTGGTTCAAGCCGATGGTTTTCATTGTAACCGTTTTGCCGCCTGCATTGGGTCCGCTGATAATGAGAATGCGTTGCTTATCATCGAGCGTTATGTTCACTGGCACAGTTTGTTTTTGCGCCTTTTTATTATATAAAAAAAGCAGTGGATGATAAGCATCTTTCAAATCAACAATTGCCTTATCAAGCACATTCGGATAATTGCCATTCACGTCAATGGCAAAGCGGGCTTTGGCTCTGATAAAATCGAACTCACCGATGATTTCCAAATAGGTTTGCAACAAAGAGGAATAGACGGACAAACGCTTCGTTAACTCTCGCAAAATGCGAATGACTTCTTTACGTTCATCGTTCTCCAATGAGAACACTTCGTTGTTCAATTCGATGGTTTCTTCCGGCTCGATATAAGCTGTTTTGCGGCTGTCGCTTTCACCATGCAAAATGCCTTTCACCTGGCGTTTGTATTCGCTGAAAACAGCCACCACACGGCGACCGTTGCTAAAGCTTTCATCAATGTCGGCAGTATAGCCACTCTTCGCCAGCTTGGCTACTACACGCTCAAACATGCGGCGTTGCTCGTTGCGTTTTCTGTACAAATTCAAACGAATACGTTGCAAGGCTTCAGATGCATTGTCTTTTACATTTCCGCTTTCATCAAGTATTTCATCAATTAAGGCAATGATGGCTTTTTCGTAATGTTTGTTTTCGAGCACTTTATGCAAAGCAGGATATGCCGTTCTTCTATCGGCATCAAACCAGCGAAAGATGCTTTCTGCATTTTGCGTTAGTTTCCTGATGTCTAAAAATTGTTCGCCGGTAAGCATACTTCCTTCAATGCCCAGCAACTTAATATCGCGATGAATGTTCAGGATAAAATCAACCGGGAAATATTGAGTTTGCGCCTCCAGCAGCTTAAACTCATGGCTTTGCTGAAGCTCAAGATCAATGTATTGTTTGTGCGTATGAATGCGAAGTTCGGCAGCTTTGTTTTGTGCGTATTCGGTTTTGCAATGCGCTGTCAGCAAGGTTTTTATTTTGTCAAATTCTAACTGCGCTATGGCTGATTCGGGATATATTTTCATTCAAAAATGTAACGGTTACTTATATTAAAAACAACCTGCAAATTTCGTGAAATATTTGTTGATAAAGAAAGTTTACAAACAACTCATTTAGTAAAGAAGTTAAAACGCAAGTTTGGTTTTAAGCGTTTTTTAATCAGGCAACCCAGAGAAGATTTTTACTTTTGGCGGTATTAAATCCAATCATCATGAAGCAGCTTACAAAAGCAAGCTGGTTGAGAGCCATCATTATTACTTGTCTTTCCAACACAACATCATCTTCTTTATTAAAATCGTCTGAACAGTTTCATAAAAGTCTTGAATATTTTTTATCGGGAAGATTTACTGCGGCAGATTTGAATTGAACAATGTTATTTTTAACCTCGAAGCCACAAAGAAAAGAACCTGCCTGCCGGTAGGCAGGGTTACACTAAGTTTTCTTTAGAAATCTTCGCATCTTCGCGGTTTTAATCATTTAAAAATTACCGTTCCAAAATTTTTGGTGATTTCTTCCTGCATCGCTTTTAGTTCTTTGTGCACACGAATGAGTTGCATTTGTTCGTCCAGCGATTTACTCTTTTCCATGTCGCTCTGGTTTTGTTCAAACATGCGTTTTAATTTGCGCAGCTTAAAGTAATGAATGCTTTTGTAAACATCATCGTGGCTGTTGTCAACGTTCACAACGTTCTTGTTATCAACAAACTCATTCCATCGGTTACTCAATTCAAAAGGAAACATCGTGATGGCAACCACAATTTCTCTTATTTGCGCATCTTCATTGTACAACAAAGTTTTTATAGTTGGCTCAAAGCCTTGGCTGTATTGGTTTTGATACAATTCGTACAAACGGTTGTGTTCGGGATTTTCAAATTCAAAACCTTCCAGTTCATCAAAAATATATTGTGCTATCGTGCGGTTTGCCTGCCCGGTAGGCAGACTTTCGTCCCAATGGTTTAAGCCATATTCCATCAACACACGAAGCACACTACGTTCCTGTAAATCATCGCCATTAATAATGAGCTCAATGTTATCCTGCACCAATGCGGCAGGAATTGCAGTGGGTTCAACAGCTTCAAACGGCAACCGTTTTTCATCTTTGCTTACACGGTCGCGTTTGTATTTGTTAACTAATGTTGTTAAGCCTGTTTCATCAATACGCAGAATGTTGGAACATTGGCGGATGTATTCCTGTTGCTTGGTAAAATCTTCGGCTTTATCAATCTTGCTCAGGGTTTCAGCAATACTGTTCACCACATCATTTTTCTTGTTGATGTCGGTTCCAGCACCTGCCTGTCCGGTAGGCAGGTCGCGCAGCATTACTTCCAACTGAAACAAAACAAAATCTTTTTTATTGGCAGCAATGAAGTTTACAAACGCCTCTTTTCCCAACAGTTTTACATAACTGTCAGGGTCTTCATTGTCTGGAATCAAAACCAGCTTTACATTCAGGCTTTCTTCTAAAGCCATGTCTAACCCCCGCAAAGCAGCTTTCACGCCAGCCGCATCACCATCGTAGAGAATCGTAAGGTTTTTGGTGAATTTTTTTATCGCCCGAAGCTGATCTGTTGTGAGCGATGTGCCGCCGCTTGCCACCACATTTTCGATGCCTGCCCCGTGCAAACTGATGACATCGGTGTAGCCTTCTACCAGCAAACACTCGTTTTGTTTGTCAATGGCGGTGCGGGCAAAATAAGAGCCATACAAAATGCGGCTTTTTACATACAATTCATTTTCCGGTGTGTTGATGTATTTGGGCGCTTTGTCGGCTTTGCCAATGACACGAGCGCCAAAGCCAATTACTTTTCCGGTGTTGTTATGAATAGGAAAAATGATGCGGTTGCGGTAGTTGTCAACCAGCTTTTCATCGCGGTTTACCACCAAACCCGTCTTCACCAAAAGATCTGGATTGTATTGTTGTTGCAATGCAGCTTTGGCAAAAGTATCCCGCGAAGAAGGGTTGTAACCCAAGCCAAATTTTTCGATGATTTCTTTTGTGAAACCACGTTGTTGCTGAAGATAACTCAGTGCAACGGCGCGTCCTTCCTCGCTTTCCCACAACTGTTGTGAAAAGAATTGTTGCGCAAAATGGTTGATGATGTACAGGCTTTCAGAAGCCTGTAATTGCTGACGTTTTTCATCGCTGATTTCGGTTTCTTCAATTTCAATATTGTAGCGTGCGGCTAACCATTTTAAAACTTCAACATAGCTGTACTTTTCATGTTCCATTAAAAATGTAATGGTGTTGCCGCTCTTGCCGCAGCCAAAACATTTGTAGATTTCCTTGGATGGAGAAACCGTGAACGACGGTGTTTTTTCACCATGAAACGGGCACAAGCCCAAGTAGTTGGCGCCGCGTTTTTTCAGCTTTACAAATTCGCCAACTACATCAATGATATCAATGCGATTGGTGATTTGCTGTATGGTTTGAGGAGTGATCATTTTGTGGTAAAAACAAATGTAAATGAAAAGGGTTAATATAGGATATGAGACGAAAATGAAGTGGAATGACGGCGATCATTTCTTTATAAAAAGCTCGTTGACAATTTGTGCAAAAACAAACTTGCAAAAAGTTACGAATCGCCCGCTATGAATTTGATGTTGCGCTGTATACCTTTGTATTTGGCTCTTTTTAGGGGCGAATGTTTGAAGATATTTTTAAACGCTTCTTCGCTCATCGCTTTCCATTCGCCGGTTGATAAATTCAGAATTTCCGGAATGGGCGTGAAAGCCGATTCTGTATTGGGTTTGCTGAATCGGTTCCAGGGACAAACATCCTGGCAAACATCACAGCCAAACATCCAGTTTTGAAACTTGTCCTTCATTTCACTGGGCAACAACATCATCTTTTAATTCGATAGTATAATAGCTAATGCAACGGCTGCCATCTATTACTTTATCGGGCAGGATGGCTTCGGTTGGGCAAGCATCAATACATCGTGTACAGGTGCCACACCAATCTTGTGCATACGCATCATCGGTTGCCAGTTCCACATCAACAATTAAAGTAGCGATAAAGAAAAATGAGCCACTTTGTTTGTTGATTAAATTTCCGTTTTTACCAATCCATCCAACGCCACTTCGCTGTGCCCACGCACGTTCTAACACAGGTGCTGAATCAATAAAACCTCGGCCATTGATGTCGCCAATTTCTTCGCGCAGCAAAAACAAAAAATGGTTGAGCTTTTCGCGTATCACCTCGTGGTAATCGTTTCCATAAGCATACTTTGAAATGCGTGGTGCCTCTGGTTTTTGCTTTTGTTCAGAAAAGTAGTTTATCAATAAACAAATCACCGATTTGGCGCCGGGCACCAGCTTGCACGGATTGATGCGCAAATCGAAATGGTTCTCCATGTATTGCATCGTGCCATGCCTGTTGTTATTGAGCCATTTTTCAAGGCGGCGTGCATCATCAGTAAGCTCTTCGGCTTTGGAAATGCCACAATAATCGAAGCCCAGCCGGCGGGCTGAAATTTTAATGAAATTTGAATGTGCCGATTGAAGGTTCAAAATAAAATTTATCTATACTTGCAGTAACAAAAAAGAACCATAAAGTTACTGCTATGAAACCAAAACTACTGGGGCTACTGCTGCCCTGCCTGTTATTTAGTATTTGTTTAAGTGCTCAAAAAAAGAAGAGAGGTGAAATTCCCAATCGTGTTATCTGCAACTTTGGCGATGTAAAGCCGGAAGACTTTACACCCACAGCTTATGCCGTTGATTCATCGGCGGAAGCGGTGTATTTGTTTGATGGTGGTTCAACCAAATTTCAGGGCAATACCAAAGGCTTTTTCGATGTGGTGTTTAAAGTACACGAGCGCATTCGTTTGCTAAAGAAAAATTCATTTGACGATCTAAGCAAAGTTGTGATACCTACGTATGCAGCCAGCACCCAATTTGAACAACGCATCACCGATTTTCAGGCGGCTACTTACAATATTGAAAACGGGAAAGTGGTTACCACTTCTTTAAATAAAAATTCCTTATTTAAAGAAAAAGATGGCGATTACATCAAGACAAAATTTACGTTTCCCGATTTGAAAGAAGGCTCTATCATCGAGTATTGTTTTACATTAATTATACCTCAGCCAGGTCGTCCTTTTTTGCCCGACTGGACGTTTCAGGGAAAGTATCCGCGCCTTTGGAGCGAATACGAAAATGAAGTTCCGCAATATTATGAATTTGTCGTTATGAACCGAGGATATATGCCTTATACAATAGATACTGTAAAGGTTTCATTTGATGTGTATAATATTGTTGATCCCGGTGATGATGCAGGTTCTCATTCCCAAAGCATTTCGGCATCCGCCAATACTTTCGATCACATTTGGGCAATAAAAAATGTACCCGCCATAAAGCGTGAAAGTTTCATTACTACACTGGACAACTATGCTTCTAAATTAAGCTTTCAGTTATCAGCCATACGTTATCCTAATGTGGACCCTAAGATGATTATGCGTACTTGGTATGATGTGTCAACTGAACTAATGAAAAATGAAGATTTTGGAGGTACTCTTAACAAGCCTAATAACTATTTTGATGCTGATGTAAAAGCGGCAATAGCAAACGCAACTACGCCGGTTGAAAAGGTGAAAAAATTGTATGAATATGTGCGCGACAACTATTCCTGTACCGATTATGACGCAAGATATTTATCGCAGCCTTTGCGTAAAACCTTTCAAAACAAAAAAGGAAATGTAGCTGATATTAATTTGCTTCTCGCTGCTATTTATATTAGTCTTGGTATAGAAGCACATCCCGTATTGGTTAGCACGCGCGACAATGGGAAAACATATCCGATGTATCCGATCCTAAAAGAATACAATTATGTGATTTGCCAATTGAAAGTTGAAGATAAAGTTTACTTGCTGGATGCTGCCAACAATAAATTAGGTTTCAACCATTTAAATGTGGATTGCTATAATGGATATGGCAGGGCTATCAACCCTGACTTTCCCGAGCTTGTCAATCTATCTGCCGACTCCTTAAAAGAACACAATATCACAAGCGTATTTGTTACCAACAGCGATAACCATAAAATGGCAGCCAGTGTAAATAGTACAAAAGGTTATGAAGAATCGCTTTCTCTGCGCAACAGACTGGTGAAAGAAAGCAAAGAAGCCTTTTATAAGAACATAAAAAAATCGTTTACTGATAACATTGCCGTAACCAATGAAAGCATTGACAGCCTTCAATTGCTTGATATGCCTGTGAAAGTAAGCTATGACATAACGCTTGACAACAATGATGAAGACATTCTTTATTTTAACCCCATGCTTGGCGATCAGCAAAAGGAAAATCCCTTTACTGCTGCCGAACGTTATTATCCTGTTGAAATGCCTTACTGCAACGATGATACTTATGTATTGAACATGGAAATTCCGCAAGGTTATACAGTGGATGAACTACCCAAATCGGCACGCGTAAAGTTGAATGAAAACGAAGGTATGTTTGAATACATCATTGGTAAAAGTGACGACCGCATTCAACTTCGTTGCCGTGTGAAATTGGAGAAGGCAACTTACGATCCTGACGACTATAAAACGCTTCGCGACTTTTTTGCTTTTGTAGTAAAAAAAGAAGCGGAGCAAATTGTGTTTAAAAAAATAAAATGATGCACAGATTTATTTTGGTTTTTGTTTTTGCGCTTTTTTACGGTGGGATAAAGGCGCAGGTTCAGCAACCTGATTTTTCATTTGGCAACATAAAGCCGGAAGATTTTGCCATTTCCAAATATCCGGTTGATACAAGTGCAGGTGCTGTTTATCTTTATGACATTGGTTCAACCTATTATCATCAGGACGACAATCAGCATAATGAAGAAGTGTATCAACGGCGCATACGCATCAAAATCCTGAATAAGAATGCGTTTGATTTGGCTACCCTTATCATCCCACTTTATAACGATGATGAAGAAGAACAAAAAATGGAAGATTTGCAGGCCTCCACATACAATTTGGTAAATGGAAAAGTAGTGTCAGAACCAATAAAGAAGGAAGCCGTTTTTAAAGAAAAAAGGAAAGGCTTAAAAGTGGTTAAGCTCACTTTGCCCAACGTAAAAGAAGGTTCTATCATCGAGTTTGCTTTTATCATAAAAACGCCGGGCATCGGAATACCGGGTTGGGATTTTCAAAGAGAATATCCTGTGTTGTGGAGTGAGTATGAAGTTACTATTCCTTTCTTTTACAATTATTCAATATTAAAACAAGGCAATCTTGCTTTTGTAGTAGATTCTACCTCTACCTATCATGCTGATTATAGCTATCGTTCAGGTGGTGTGAGAGAAGACAATACACTTCAACATGAATGGGTAATGCAAAATGTGCCACCTCTTGCAACGGAACCTTTCATCAATACGCTTGACAATTACGCTGCACGAATTGAATTTCAACTATCGGCTTATCAAAATGCAAGTGGCATATATGTAAATAACAATCCAAGCTGGTTTCATATAGCAGCACGAATTCTGAACAGCAGTTCATTCATTTATCATTCAGACAACGATAAAGATGAATTGAACAAAGAAATAAAAGAAGCCGTTGGTAACGACAGTCTTCCGAACTTAGAAAAAGCAAAACGTATTTTTAATTATGTAAGAGACCATTACATCTGCATTGATCACAGCACTAAATATCTGTCGCAGGAGTTAAGCAAAACAATGCAATCAAAGGAAGGCAACGTGGCAGACATTAACTTACTGCTTCTTACAATGCTTTCTCACAGTAAGCTATCCACATCGCCGGTTTTGGTAAGCACCACTAATCATGGCAGAATCGTGTACGAGTATCCTATACTTTCAAAATACAACTATCTTATTTGTTCAGTCTTGATTGACAGAAAACAGTATTTGCTGGATGCCAGTTACAAGTACCTTCCTTTCGGCAGGCTTCGCAATGATTGTTACAATGGTTATGCGCGTGTTGTTGATATTTTACATTCGCAGGGCATTGTTCTTTCACCCAATTCATTAAACGAAACAGTTACAACAACGGCTTCTATTACCAATGAAACAAACCGCGCTGTTGTTACAACCAGCATGAGTGCACAACCTTCTCTTGAATTAAAACAAGAATTGATTCCGGCTTCTCTGCAAAACGAGCAAATGAAAAAAGCGAAAGAGTTGTTGTTGAACGAAACAACTGCAAATAACATTCGCGTAGATGGTTTGTCAAACGCAGATTCAAACATCAATGTTTCGTATGAACTACCGCTCGATTTCAACAATGGTGATGATGTAATCTATTTTTCTCCTTTGCTTTCATCACAAATTAAATCAAACCCATTTGCGGCAGTTGATAGAAAATATGAGGTTGAAATGCCCTATTGCAGAGAAGGAACTTATCATTTAGCGATGGTTGTACCAAAAGGATACGAAGTGGATGAACTACCTAAACCTTACCAGTTAAAATTAAATGATGACGATGGCTTGTTTGATTATTCAATTGAAAAAGGCGACAATAAAATTGAATTAACAGTTAAAACAAAACTTACTAAAGCGGTTTATGAGCCGGAAGAATATCAATTGTTACGTGATTGGTATGCAGCTATTATAAAAAAAGAAGCCGAGCAAATTGTGTTTAAAAAAATAAAATAAAAAAGATGAAAACCTGGATTCTAATAGCATTTGTAATGTTTGGTTTTGCCGCAAAAGCAACCGACTATCCTTATGCAACAATAACTGATTCGCTAAAAACAAATGCAGTTGCTGTAAAGCGCTATGATGAAATGCGCATTGAAATTCTATCAACCGAAAGAGCAAAAATTTATACGCATTACGCCACTACTATTTTAAGCGAAGCAGGCGATGAATATGCAGATTATGTAAGTGGCTATGATAAGTTTAATGACATCAATTACATTACCGGAACGCTGTACAATGCTGATGGAAAAGAAATAAAACGTGTAAAAACAAAAGATTGCAAAGATGAAAGCGCTTATGATGGTTATAGCCTGATGAGCGATGACCGCATCAAAAAAGTGAGTTTCAATTGTCGCACTTATCCTTATACCGTTGAATGGGAAGAAGAGGATGAAAAGAAGGGCATCTTTTCGTTGGGTTATTGGATGCCACAGGAGAACGAACACATTGCAGTTGAATTGAGTAAGTTGACCGTGATTGCACCAGCCAATTTATCGTTTCGCTACAAGCAACTGAATTATGTTGGCGAACCTGTCATCACACAATCGGGAGATAAAAAAATATACACCTGGCAAATCAAAAATATTCCGGCAAAACTAAAAGAACCGTTTGCACCTACCTGGAGCGATTTGGTTACATCAGTATCAGTTGCACCATCCGATTTTAAGATTGGTGGTTATGAAGGAAATATGAACACCTGGAGCAGCTTTGGCGTGTTTATGAATTCTTTATTAAAAGGAAGAGATGCCTTGCCCGATGCACTAAAACAAAAAGTGCATGAGCTAACTGATAACCTTACAAAACCCGAAGATAAAGTGAACACGCTGTATCAGTTTTTGCAGCAAAATACACGCTATGTTAGCGTTCAGTTGGGCATTGGTGGCTGGCAACCTTTTGATGCTTCTTATGTGTATTCCAACAAATACGGCGATTGTAAAGCCTTGTCCAATTACATGGTTGCCATGCTGAAAGAAGCGGGCATTAAAGCAGATTATGTGTTGATACAGGCAGGTAGAAATGCAGGTAGTTTAGTGGCAGATTTTCCATCGAACCAATTCAACCATGCAACGGTTTGTGTGCCTTTGCCGTACGATACCATGTGGCTGGAATGCACGAGCCAAACGCTTCCCACCGATTACATCAGCGATTTTACGGGCAACCGGCAAGCGGTATTAATTGATGAGGCCGGAGGGCATGTTGTGAACACCATTCATTACAATGCTGCCGATAATTTGCAGGTGAGAAATATTAAAGCTACAATTGATGATGGCGGTAAATTAACAGCAGAAGTGCATTCGGTTTATAAATGTTTGGAAGGAGACGATATTCATAAGATGCTTCATTTTAAAACCAAGAAAGAACAATTGGAAGATTTGAAAAAAGGGTTTGACATTCCTACTTACGATGTGGTTGCTTTCTATTATAATGAAGGTCTTTCTTCGAAGCCGGTTACAGAAGAATCGTTGCAGATAACAGCTGATAATTATGCTACCATTACAGGCAAACGCATGTTTGTAATGCCTGATATTTTAACCAAAAACAATAACAAGCTTTCACCCGATGATGACCGTAAGTTTGAGGTTTGCCTGCGATATGGTTATACCCATATTGATACAGTTCACATTCAATTGCCAAAGGGTTATGAAATTGAGGCAAAACCAAAAGATGTAATAATTACGAATGCGTTTGGCGATTATAATATTCGTTTCCAAACGGGCGATGATGAAATTATTTGCCAGCGATATTTTAAAAGAGCTGAAGGAAGATTTGCGCCTTCAACATATAGCAAACTTGTCCTTTTTTACGATGCCATATACAAAGCCGATCACAGCAAGTTTGTTTTTGTAAAGAAATCGTAAGCATAAAAAAAGTCCCGCCCCCGCAGTACTGTGGGGGCGGGACAAGCTTTTTTAAAAGTCTAAGCCCAGCGCCAGATAGGAAACAGGGCTGCCTTTAAATATTCCTTTCATTTGCCAGCCAATGTCGTACTTGATAAAATAACCCAGCAATGTAGTACGGGCACCAAAGCCATAGCCACCGGCTAATGGTCCAATGCCCCCAGACCGGATTTTGATAGATACTGGCGTTGAAGGATTGCTGTAATTTTCACTTGGACGAGCAATGTTCTTTACACTTCCGTCCCAGGCTGTACCCAAATCAATAAACTGAGTTAACTGAAAGTTTCTGACAAATGCATTGTTGATAGGCTTATTAAAAAATGTGGTAAATACAGGCAAACGAAACTCACTGTTGATAATTAAATCATTGTTGCCGTTGGCTAAGTTTTGATTGTAGCCACGCATGTTTACTGCCAGTGTTTGAAACGCATAAGGCACTGAAGGATTAGGTGGATTGGTATTGAACTTCGGGGTTAAAACCGAACCATCAATGCCACCTAAATAATAAATCACTTTGGCATCACCCATCGAGAAATCAGCTGCTACTCTGCCTGCCCAAATAAAATTGCGATAAATGGGAACATAGTATCGTGCATCTGCGCCAACATTCAATATGTGCTTTCCTTTTAAAGAGGTTTTGCCCATCGGAGCCCAAAAATCGGTATACACTTTCCAACGCAAACCATTCCATATATTTTGTGCAGGTGTGATGGTATTGTCATACACATATTCCAAGCGCGTAATTAATGTTTTTGCGGTTGAATCTTGCAACTTTAAAGCATCAGGATAAGGAAACGGTTTGATGATGCCTTTATCGGTTCTCACGCCTGCTGTAAGGCGCACAGCTTCTTACTTCATCAATGGGAAATGAAGCATTTGCCTGGTACAAATTGGTAACAACATTGTTTGATAAAAAGCTTTTGTCTAAACCAGTTGTATCTACATTTCCGGGCTAAATAAAAACCCTGATAATTGTTTACGTTACTACGATAATAAGTGATGCCCCAGTCAATTCTTTTTCTATAATTCTGCAACGAAAGAAAAGCGTCTTTATCACTGATTGTGGTTCCAAACCGAAAGCCGCCAATGAGCTTTATATCTTCCATCACATCACTCACGCCCACGCGAAACATCCAGCTTAAATCCTGTCCGTTGTCCAATCGTATCGGGACCCGCACCACCGGCATACGGTTGATAACGATTAATGATAACATTGTTTGTAAAGCCAGCCAGCACGTAATCGGCACTAAACTTCAAACCATAATTAAACAAACCTGCATTCGCCAACAAGCCGGTTTTGCGCGGCACAACAGCTGTGGGTGTTTCGGTTGTATTGCTGGTTGTTGCCGTATCTTTTTTGTCGTTTTCAAATTCGTTTTGAAACAAGTTGTTTCCATTGTTCCTTCGCGAACTATCAGTGGGTTGCGCAATGGTGGAAACCCCTTTTTCCAATCGTTCATGAATCAATAATTGTTTGATAAAATCGGTTGGTCGCGGGTTCACATTTCGGCGGCGCAACGCAAGCGAGTCAGGTTTTAATTTATACAAAAATTTATAATCGCCTTCGCGACGCACTTCGCTTACTTGTCCATTGTTTCCGGCAATGCGTGTTTCCAGCAAACTGCTTTGATAATTGGTGATAGGGAAGGTATAAGTTGAATCTTTATACACCTGATAATAACTCACACTATCGGGTTTATTCTTCTGCCATGCGCCCAAAGTTGAATCCAATTCTTTGCCGCTCGGATTGCGAAGCACCTGGTCGCCAACATACCACAATGTATCCAATCCATTGCGTTGCGTGGTGAAGAAGCCAGCCCAGCGATTGGAAATACCATTCTCATCGTTGATGTAAGTAAAATGGTTTACGTTGTATTGCATCGGGTATTTAGCATCTCCGAATTTTACATTGGTCAACTGGCTGATTTGTTTGATTTCACTGTTGTTATTAATATCAACCAAAAAGATATTAAAGTGATTGCGACTGGGCAAAGCCGTATCGCTGTTCGTAGCATTGGGTCCGGGGCGATTGGATGAAAAAATAATGCCCACACGATTTGGAAACGCTACCACCGTTGGGTTCAAATCGTCAAACACATCATTGGTAATTTGCTTGATTCTTCCCGTTTCAATTTTATAAGTAAAGATGTCGGAATGACCATTTTTTACGGCACTCAACAACAATGTTCCTGCATCGAGCATAAAGCCTGCATCGAGTACCTGATCGAAGCCTTCTATCTGTTGTTTAAAGCGTTTAAAATTGGCAATCACATCGTACACAAACATATTAATCTTGCCTTCTTTCCAATAGATAACCAACAGGCGCGAGCCTTTGCCATCCCATGCTAATATTGGATAATTTGGATTGATGTCGCCCTGATACGTTTTCACGCCATACTTCAATAAAACGTGTTCATCATAATTGTTGTCAACATATTTTACCTGGTAAACACCTTTCGTAAATTCAACCACTGCATACGAGTTGTTACGCGGATTTGGGTTGCCGTTAAAGCGGAAAAAATCACTCTTTGTGGTTTCTTCAACCACACTCAATTTGCCTTTCGGTGCATTGCGCCTGCCTTTAATATCATTGAAATATTTGGTTGATTCATATTGCATGAAATCGTCCAGTACATTTTTGAATTTCTTTTTTGCGATGCGTAGTGAAGCCGTGTTTAAATTTTTGTATAAACGAGCGAGATATAAAAAGTATGTAACATTTTCTTTCTTGTATTTTTCCTGAACGTAATACCAAAACGCATGACCTGCCAGATCGGGTTGCTTAAACGCAAACTGGTAAAAATTCTTGTAGGTTCCGCTGAGCATGGCGCTCTTCAATTGGTCGTCCAAAGAGGTGCTCCAGTTTTGCGCAATGTAAGCCACATAGCCATCGGTTAACCATTTGGGCAAATCGAGCAAAGCTGCATTGGAAGCTACCTCGCCAATGTCATCGCCAAACAAAATATTATCTGTCAAAATACGCGCAATGCCTTGTCGTACCTGCATTCTAAGGTTTTCATGATCGCCATTAAAATACAGCACCATTTTGTTGTTCACCAGCTTGGTTAAGCCTCCGGCATTTTGCCAGTCAATACCCAAACCAATATTGCTCTGCTTGTAATCATCATAAGTATTATAAACGATGATATTGGCCTTGCGTTGCAAGGAATATTCGGTGGCTTGTTCAATGGATTTCAATTCTTCTTCGGCTGTCTGCGCTACAAATTTGCCCAATTCCAAACCGCCCTGGCTGCTGTAGGTATTAAAGTTTTCGGTTTGATAAAATTTCCAATGAAACTTCTTGTATTGAATGCGGTTTTTACCATAATCAACAGTGTTTACCTGTGCCGAAACAAAAAAGGGAAAGAGTGCAATGACAAAAACGAATGCGCTACTTAATAAGCGATTACTTTGCATATCCGGTCTTTATAAAATTAAAGTTAGCTCAAATCAAATCAGGTGTAAAAATAAGTTCTATGATTCATGTGGAAGTGTTTACATTCAATCCTTTGCAGGAGAACACTTACGTTCTCACCAACGAAAAACGGGAAGCGATTATTATTGACCCCGGCTGCTACTTTACCGCCGAAGAAGAAACATTACAAAATTATTTAGCAAACGGTGGTTTTACGCCGGTTCAACTCATCAACACGCATTGCCACATTGACCATGTATTTGGCAATTCATTCATTGCAAAGAAATATGGGTTAGAGTTATTTATTCATCCGCAGGAAGAAATCGTATTGCAGGTACAGCCGCAATTTGCAGAACGGTTCGGATTTACGTTTACCAACAATTATAGGGGCAAATTGCATTTTATAAATGGTGGTGATGTTATCCGTTTTGGCGATGATGAATTGAATGTATTGGATGCGCCCGGACATTCACCTGGTAGCATTTGTTTTTATTGCCAAAAACAAAACTTTGTAATTGCAGGTGATGTATTGTTCAAAGGAAGTGTTGGCAGAACCGATTTTCCATTGAGCAATACAGAACAGCTTCATAACAGCATTCGCACACAACTATACACGTTGCCTGATGAAACAATAATCTATCCCGGGCACGGCGAACCTACTACTATCGGGCATGAAAAAAAGTACAATCCTTATGTAAGAATCTGAGGCTTGCAATTTAGTTTTACGAGAAATATCACCTATGAAAAAAGGCATCCTGTTTATCTTTTGTACCCTTTTGTTTTTGCCTTCTTTTTCGCAAGCGGGCAGCGATACAACCGGCATCAATCCTCATTCTGGTTTGCTCACTTACATTGGTATTGGTGCCTCGTATAATAACTATAAAAACCTCAATGCAACTTTGCAAAACAACAATTTACCAACGTTGGGTAAGTTTGGTTTTGCCGGAATTTTAGGAGAAGATTTCCGGCTGCACAACTGGTTAATCGGCTTGAACGAAAGCGTTACATTCTCGCCAAAGCGACCGGATAATTACAACGTGCTCCTGATGAGTTTTTCAGGAGAAATAAATGGTGGTTATTATCTCATTAACAGCAAACAATTTCATTTTGCGCCGGTGGCGGGCATTGGTTACTACGGTGCACAGGCAAGACTTACCCAACGCGGCGGGTTCGGCAATTTTACGCAATTGCTACAAAACAAAAACTCAATTGACATCAACCAAAGCGTTGCTGCCATTAATTTTCAGCTTCGTTTTGATTTTGCTGATTTCACCAAACGCCACGATGATTTTACCAGTATAAAATTGGGTTATCGCTATGGATTGAAACAACAAGGCTGGGGCATTGATGAAACCAATTATTCAACTGTTGCCGATTCACCAAAAGACAGAGTGAATCAGTTTTACATTTTGATTTGTACCGGTTTGTCAAGAGCTAAGCGTCGTTGACCAATCGCCTTCTAACTGTTCACATTTGCCGACTGCTTTAACGTAAGTTTTGTAAATTCACTGCCATTATAAATGCGGGCAAGACCATTATCCTTTGTTTTTTTCCAATCTTCTAAGCGGCTTTCGGGTAGAATGCGCCAAAAGTTTTTGGTCTTTAAATGATCAAAATCTCCTGTATTTAGAAACATGCCACGCATGGTGTTGCGTGTTTTAAAGCTGATAACAACAACTTTGGTAAACAATTCAGGGGTAAGAAAGTTTTCGATTTGCTCACTTGTCATAAGTTATTTTTTCGGAAGGTAAGGGTTTTTGTTTATGCAGCCGAATGTGCATAACAAGTACAGTTTTGTTTTGAATTAAAATCAGAGCAATCCATCCCTCACATCCCGCATCGTACCTCTCACATACTTTGGCATGTTCTTTCCTAAAAAAGTGGCAAAAACAAAAGAGAACATGAACGAACAATTGTTGTGGTGGCAAACAGGCATCATTTACCAGGTGTATCCGCGTTCTTTTCAGGACAGCAACAACGATGGAGTTGGAGATTTACAGGGCATTATTTCGAGGTTGGATTACTTGCAGAACTTAGGTGTTACTGCTGTTTGGCTATCGCCCATTTATCCATCGCCAATGAAAGATTTCGGGTACGACATTTCTGATTATGAAGCCATCAATTCTTTATTTGGCAACATGAATGACTTTGATACATTGCTTTCCGAAGTTCATCAACGCAACATGAAACTCATACTTGATTTTGTTCCCAATCATACATCCGATCAGCATCCCTGGTTCATCGAATCACGTTCATCGAAAAACAGTCCCAAACGCGATTGGTACATTTGGAAAGATGCAAAAGAAGATGGTAGCGCACCCAACAACTGGCTGTCGGCTTTTGGTGGCACTGCCTGGGAGTGGAACGATAGCACAAAGCAATATTATTATCATGCTTTTTTAAAAGAGCAGCCCGACCTGAACTGGCGCAACCCCGAAGTACAGCAAGCGATGTTAAACGTAATGCGGTTTTGGTTAGACAAAGGCGTAGATGGTTTTCGGGTTGATGTGATATGGCATTTAATAAAAGATGCGCAATGGCGTGATGAACCCGCCAACCCGGCCTACCAGCCACAGATGGCAACCTACGATAAACTGCTGCATGTATATTCAACCGATCAAACCGAAGTGCAGGGCATTGTAGAAAAGATGCGTAGCGTGCTGGATGAATACAGTGAACGCATGATGATTGGTGAAATTTATTTGCCCATTCACAAACTGATGATGTATTATGGCAAAAACAACAATGGTGCAAACCTGCCTTTTAATTTCCTGTTGCTTTCCATACAATGGCAGGCGAATCTGATAGCCGCCGCCATTGATGAATATGAAGGCGCTTTGCCGCAAAATGGCTGGCCTAATTGGGTATTGGGCAATCACGATCAGCCACGCATTGCCAGCCGCGTAGGCTTGCAGCAGGCACGCATTGCTGCCATGCTGCTGCTTACGTTGCGCGGCACACCCACTATTTATTATGGCGATGAAATCGGTATGAGCGATGTTGCCATTCCGCCGGATGAAGTGGTTGACCCGCAAGGTGTGAACATGCCCGACAAGCATTTGAGCCGCGACCCATGCAGAACACCGATGCAATGGAATACTAGTGCCAGTGCGGGTTTCAGCGAAGCAAAGCCCTGGCTTCGTTTGCACAAAAGCTACGCCCGACAAAATGTGGAAGTAGAAAGCGGCAATCCTTATTCTGTACTTTCTTTATACAAAAAGCTTATCCATTTGCGGCAAGAAGAAGCGGCTTTAAACAGTGGTTCTTATACGCCTGTTTATTCCGATACGCAGTTGCTGGCTTATTTGCGCAAAAACAAAACTTCTTCGTTTTTGATTGTATTGAACCTTACACATCGTCCGGCTTATTTCACGCCGCCTCATTTTACTTTTAGAGGTGAAGTGGTGGTAGCTTCTTCGCCTGAACTGGAAGGAAACGTGTACGAAAATACATTGAGTTTGGAAGGTGATGAAGGCGTGGTGATGAGATTGAAAAGTTAGGATGAAGAGTGTTATCGAATAACGAAGAATTGGTAAAGGCAAGAATTTATTTCGCTTCAGCGCAAGCACCCGCTTATGCTTCCTATTTACCCAGTCTTCAATTGCCTCAATACCAAGTTCCTTTGTTTTCATTGATATTGTATTGTTAGAAGATGTCTTTTCTTGGATCTGTTGGGCTATCTGTTACGATTAGAGGTAACAAACAGGACTTGGCGTTGTTGGGATATTGTGAAAAACTTCAGCTCACAACTGAAGCTGATAACGAACTACAGTCGAAGCTAACAACAACCTGCCCCAATAATGCTAAACCCTATATTGGATGTAATCTTTTTAATAAAATTGGTAGCCGAGTGTTTTATGCTATTCCGTAATAATTTTATCACTCCATTCTGTTAGTTCAACAAAGATTTTGGGATTGCCAAACTTAGCATTCTTATTGGTCAGGTCAGTGTCCACAATTCCCCGGGCTTTACAACAGGCGCCGCAGGCATAAATTTGGATTTTATTGTCCAGCACTTTGGGCAATATTTCCTTCAATGGAGGCCAGCCAACAGGTGTTATGGCATTTAAGGTACTATCTCGCATCAGGCTTACTCCCTCGCCCAGCAAAAATATTTGTACTTCATGTCCGGCTTCTGCGAGTGCGTTCCCATGGAGGAATGGAAAACAGGCTTTCGTAGGGTCATCGGAACCCCAGGCACTTTTAAAAAATATTTTCAATTTTTTGTCTCCCTGAATGGAACTTGTGCCAAGAAAAGGTAACAGAAGAAATTTGTTTAAAAAACTTTTGCGGAGCATATTTTGAATTTAGCTTATAAACCACAAATATAATCGCCAATCAAATCAGTGTATTTACTGATGTTAGTCTATCCTGTATATCGAATTTGAAACGACTTAATTACACGCAACGCTTCAGCATTTGTGAAGGCATGTCAATAGAACTTCGGCATTGATGTTTTCTTTGTTGAGCAATGTCATGCATTACGACGTTGTAAAAATCAAGTCTGGTCAATATGTATTTTGAAATATTGTTGTTGCCCAATTTGTAAGAATAATCGTTGAAAGCCGAATCGAAATACAAAGGACAAAGCACTGCTACTTTTACTTTTTGAGTTAATGGCAGAAGTTGAGAAGATAAAAAAGCCGCAAAAAAAAGCGGTAAAACCAAAAAGAATGGTTGTCTTATTCTCAATCACTTAACTCATTTAGCTTATATCCTTTGAGGTGCGCCATCGCACCTCAAAGGATATAGGACATTGGGGAAGAGAAACTTGTACTTCAACCTATCATTGCAATAATTTCTCCTTTCGAATATAAGCAATTGATGAATCCACGACGGCGTAAACGTCTCCGTTGTACTTATCCATCTCCAGAATGTACCATTTCATACCAATCTGTTTCCGTTTCTGAAATACCGCCTTGTAATCAATTTTATCTTTGCCGATAGGCACCCAATTTTGAGCGGGCATCTCGGGCGGCATGAAGTCAGCACCAGTGAACATACCTGTCGGTACGTTATCCGGCATTTCTTTGATGTGCAGCAACTCTATGCCATTGCGGTATTTCTCCAGGGAAATCAGTAAAAGATAAGCATGTCTCATATGTGAAAATTTGGTTTGACAGATAAATGTAAGCAGACCGTTTCATAAGTTGCCATCCAGCATTCTATCATTATGAATGCGCTATCTTTTGTTTTAAGTGATCGACTAAGCGAATGGTAAATGAGAGTAAAGTAAGCGTAGGATTCACAGCACCAGCAGTAACATAGCACGATGCACCGGCAACATATAGATTGTGCAGGCTGTGCAGCTTGCAATCTGCATCTACAACGCCTTGTTTGGGATCGGCACTTATGCGTGTTGTGCCCATGTGATGCCAGCCGCCGCCGGTAAAGGAAGGCCAGGTTTCATCTTCCTCGTCCTGCAAATAATCATACACTTTCACCCTGCCCATTGAAGCA
Organism: uncultured Chitinophagaceae bacterium; assembly: GCA_963790435.1. Lineage (GTDB taxonomy): Bacteria > Bacteroidota > Bacteroidia > Chitinophagales > Chitinophagaceae > Ilyomonas. Next base: position 598,408 of record CAWBOI010000001.1, on the reverse strand, counting down.
CGACCCGCTTCCTGGCCAATGATTCTGTTAATCAGCCGCAAGCTATTTTTTTCAAGCGGGGTAAGCACCCAGTTAAGCTTCACCCTCGGCATACCAAGCGAATCCGTTTCGGTATCGAGCGTTATGCGCGAGTCGGGATTGGGTGCTCGAGATGACCAACATAGCTTTGAGTTGTTCCGGAGAATGACCTTGCCAATCCGTAACCTCACCCGTTACCCGAAGTGGAAATTTGGTACGGTATAATTTTGTTGGATTGCCGGGAAATTTCTTGTCTGTCAGGTTCGGATCATCTTCATAGAAACCTGTTGGCTCTACTATATAAATTCTTCCACGTTCTTCAACCTGGGCAAGTTCGGCTCCCGAGGTAGCTGCCTCCAAAGTAGCGGTTAAATACACATAGGACCCCCTTTACTTTTGCCATAATTCGATTGGTAGCCTGTGCAATCGGGTCGCCCGGCTTTAGATTGACTTTCGTGCATGATAAAGTTTCTCGTCATTCTGATCGCTGTTTGTTTTCATCGTTATTTTATGCTTAGTGATTTCTTTTCTGTTTGTTTGAATAGCAATGATTGAGGACTTGGCGAAGTAGCTATCTGTTATTATCGTTGTTATAAAGAAACGAAATTCAAATGTAAGGATTCGGGGTATAAAAAATTACGTGCTTTTACAATGCACTTATGTGGTTGTATATTGGTGAGATTGTGGGATGATCTCCCATTTATTTGCAACTTTTGTAGTAATGTTTTTTAATGCAGGATTCGTGTCTTCGAAGCCTGTATCATGCACAATGGTCAGTATGATTACTAACAATGTTAATCAAGAAAATCATTGCTTAAATTAATGGATAAGTTCTCGGAAAGAAAAGTCGGGACGATGCATTTCTATTTCATTCTTACTTGATTCTAATTGTGCTTCTGTTCCATAAACAAACATCCTTTGTTCATAGTCGTTAATCGCAGCTTCTATCGTTTCAAATTTTCCATTGGTAAGATTATCGGATAAAATGGATGCGTCCACCAACCCGATGTTCACACCCTGACCTGCGAATGGCGGCATCAAATGCGCGGCATCTCCAATCAATGTTACCGGCAAGGGACGATCTTTTTTCCAGGGCTTGTTTAACGGGAGTTTTCTTGTTGGCAATCCAACAAGAAAAGAAGTTGAACGGAACAATTGTTTGTATCGTTCATTCCAGTTTGAAAACCTTTTTAAAAGAAAGGCAATAATGCTGTCTCTGTTCTGAAAATCCAATCCGCTATCAGAAACCCATTCTTCAGGCTGTTTAAAAATTACACCATAGGTTAATGCGTTATTATTGTAAGGATTGGCAACTAACAAACTGCCCCCGTATGCTGTCATGAGCCTGTTGCCATCGCACAATTCATAGAAGTCCGCACAAGCCATTTGGGGTTGAGGTACGTCTCCCTGAATAATAAAAGTGCCGGTATCTTCCACTTCAGTATCCGTAATATAATTCCTTGCTTTCGACATTCCTCCATTGGCTATGATAACAACATCTGCGGCTGCATTCGGGCCATTTTCGAATTGCAATAACCATTTGCCGGTTTGTTCTTCAAGGCCTGTAAATTTTCTGTTCCAAACAACTGTATCACTTGCCAAACTGTGGAGCAATATTTTTCTTAAATCGTTCCGGTTTATCTCCGGATTGTCATATTGATTTTCAGGCGTAGGTTTTTTAGTGGACAATACATTAGCTCCCTCGTCAGCAAAGATGATTCCCATGGGCAATGCCATCGCATAATAACGTTCTAACAATCCTGCTTTTTGCATTGCTTCTTGCCCTGAACTTTTATGCAAGTCTAGCGTACCACCCCAAATTCTTGTTTGTGCGTCTTTATCTCTTTCGTAAACAGTTACATCTGTCCCTTTTTGCTGCAGCAATACCGCCATTGTAAGACCAACTGGTCCCCCGCCAATAACAGCTACTTTTTTATGTTGAAGTAAATGGTCGTTCATATTCTTTACAATTTTTCGATATTGTTATCTGTATAGTAATTATACAACTCAAATTTATCTATCTCGCTTCCAGCTCATGTAAGCCGCTAAAGAAATGGAGCAAATACTGAAAATTGTTTTCGGGGTGCATAGCTTGCACCATCTTTAAGGCATCTTCGGTTTCTGCTGAAGCCCGGCTGCACATTTTCTTTTCAAATGAGGCAATGGCTTCCTTCACTGTGTTGAAATTTTCTATACAAAGGGTTTCGTATAATTCCAGTGCATCCCGCATTGCCTGGTTCACGCCTTCGCCGGTTGGCGGTATTACATGGGCTGCATCGCCAATCATTGTTAAGTTGGGAAGAGTTTGCCACGATTGATTTGAGGGAAAATGATATTGTAGCCGGACAATAAAGTAAGAATCATTGGTTAAAAATAATTCATGCCACTCATCACTCCAATCGGAAAAGCGTTGTTTAAACCAAATAAAAACCTGCTCCATATTTTTAAAATCAATGCCCGGGTTTTTTGCCCATTCTTCTGTTTCTTTGGTGCTGGTATAAAATGAAAGTGAACCTTCGCCTTTTGCACTCAGAACAATAGTTTTAGCTGTTCCAATATGCAAAAACTTTTCCTCCATTGGTTAGTTTCCACAAATGAGGCGTGTTGGTCGCAGCGTTATAAATATTACTTTCAACAATGGTAATACCTGAATATATGGGTTGAATGTCTGTTATATATTTTCTCACTTTAGAATTTGCTCCGTCTGCTGCAATTACCAGATCAGCATAGGCAGTAGTTCCGTTTTCAAAAAACAACTTCCAGCCATTACCATTTTCTTTTAGTTCTGAAAATTTTGAATCCCATACAATCGTATTGTCATACAGGGATGCAATGAGTAAATCCCGAAGCGGGCCACGGTCAATTTCAGGTCGTGCATATTCATTATTCAAATCCTGAATGGGTTCTTCGTCACGCTCGGTATAGTGCACTATTGCATTGTTATCAGTAATGGTAATTCTTTCTGCACCGGGTCTGTAAGCCTTCTTAAATTCTTCAATCAATCCGCCTTCTCTTAATGCTTTTAGTCCTGATTCGTAATGCAAGTCGAGCGTAGCACCTTGCTGGCGAAATGATTTGTTTTTATCTCTTTCATACACTTTTACAGCAACGCCTTTGAGTTGAAGCAATCGTGCTAATGTCAGTCCTCCGGGGCCACCGCCCACAATGGCGACTTTTTTATTTTCTAACAACATGATTTGCATTGTTTAATCGCAATGCAAAATTGTTGAGAAGTCGAAAGAGAAAATAGTAAAAATCAGCCGTTTTTAAGAAGGGAAATTTTTAATTGCAGTAATGTCAATGAAACGGTCATCTTTGTTTTTGCTCAATTCTTTTGGCGTTACGCCAGCATATTTCTTAATTTCTTTAATGAAATGATTTTGATCGGTAAAGTCCTGTTGTGGAAAAAGCTTGCCTTCGCTGATGTGTTTGAACGAGGTGCCGAAACGAAGAATGTTGCAATAGGCTTTGAGTGAAATTCCAAACTGCTGATTGAAGTAACGATTGATTTGGCGGCTGCTCCAATATACTTGTTTAGAAAGTTTTTTTACTGTTATCGAGCCCTGCGATGAGTAAATCAATTCAAACAATTTTTTCTTCCGGCTGTCAATGTTGTCATTTGAAACGAGTCTTATTTTTTGTGTTGCCTTGTTGCTAAAATCTTCCAAACTGTTCATGTCGCTTTCTTCAAATTGCCAGAAATCATTTGTAAGATTTCTTCCTTCGTTCAATACATCTTTAATTGAATTGCCTAACAAATATTCTACCGCTAATAATTTAAGTCCTATGGTAAATATTCTGGTGTCTGCCAGGATGGTTATTTGACTGGGCAAAGTATCAATGCCACGAAGGAACATTTCCCAATTTCCCGAAGCTATTTTAATTAGTGCCATATCAACCATTCCATTCGGCAGTATGGTTGACGGAATGTCTTTTCCTGTCTTGTTTTCCAGCATCCAAAAGCTGTGAACAAAGGGCAAAATTGAATTGTCGGGTAAAAGTGATTGTATTGTTAGCTTCATTTTATTGTAAGGTGTTGCTACATGCTTTCCAAGCCCAGTCATTTGGCGGATAAAGTCATCACTTACTCAAATGCTGATCTTAAAATTTTACTTCTGAATGATTTAAAAAAAATAGATAGGATAACAAATCCAATTGTGACAACCACTTTTACAACATGGTATAATTTTTATGCAAAAACAAAAGTATAAATACAATCTTATGGATAAGAAAATTGAGGATAAGAGTTCTACCGAAAACAAAAACGTGCTTGGGCAAGACCCCGACCGTTACGAACAAGGCTACGGCAGCTTTAATGAAAATGATTTTGATAAAAACAATGAGAACCGTGGCAAAACGAGCGGAAACGCCGACACGGAAGATGCTGATAAAGCCAATATTAAAGACGGCATGAATGAAGACAAAAGCACAATAAGCAACACATCTGCTCCTTCGGGTGAGGAATAGAAAAAGGGGGTAAAAACAAACTCACTCTTCCTTTTTGCCCCCTTCAAACAGCCACCAAAAGCGTTTGCGTGGTACAATTTTGTAGTTGGTAGTAATGTAGGTGTAAATGTGTTGCATCGCTTCATCAATGTCATCGGTAAGCAATACGAGATTCATATCTTCCGGCGAAATGGTGCCGCGTTTTGCCATGTCAGCAATGGTTTCCATCAATTCTTTATAATATTCTTTTCCATACAAAACAATGGGAAATTGAGTAAGCGTTTTCGTTTGCACCAAGGTTATCGTTTCAAAAAATTCATCCATCGTCCCAAAGCCGCCGGGCAGAATAATAAACGCATAAGAATATTTAATAAGCAAGGTTTTGCGGATAAAGAAATAATCGAACGTTACCGATTTATGCAGGTAAGGATTTTCTTTCTGTTCATGCGGAAGCACAATGTTGCAACCAATACTGTTGCCGCCGTTCTCAAAAGCACCACGGTTGGCAGCTTCCATAATGCCTGGACCGCCGCCCGTCATGGTGCTGAAACCTAAGCCGGCTATGCGTTTGCCAAATTCGAATGCAGCTTTGTAATACGCATCATTTTCTGTAAACCTTGCCGAACCAAACACAGTGATGCAAGGATTTTCAAAATGCAGTTTGCGGATGCCCTGAAAGAATTGCCACACTACTTTCAACAAAAAAATGGCTTCGTAACCGCGGCTGTGCGGGCCATCTAAATACACATGTTCTTTGGCTGGAATAATCCGTTCTGATTCTGTCATAAATCCTTATAATGTAAAAAAAGGGGAAAAGTAAAAGCCGATTTTTTGAACCACAAAGTCCTGAAGTAAAAAAGTTACACGAAGTATTTTTTTATTATTATTCGTGATATTTTGTGTACTCTGCGTCTTAGTGGTTCAAATACTAATTCTAATTTTGTTGCTTGAGAATTCGCAATGTGCTTTCATCTTTCTTTCCACCAAAAAATTTTTGCAATACATCTTCAAACACAGGGTTGGCGTTAGGCAACGATGCAAACAAAGTAGCACATGATTTCAGCTTTACATCATCAGGACTTCCAAATATGCTGTGCGCATTGTTGGTAGGAAGAGAAAGCAGCACGTTGCAAATTGTTATAAGCCTTTCGCCCAGCAACGGATGTTGTAAAAAAGCTTCGGCTTCTTCTTCATTTTTAATCGAATAATATCGCGATGTTTCGCTAAAACCTAAGCCTCCAATCTGCGGAAAAATATACCACATCCAATGATTTCTTTTTCGCCCGTTTTTAATTTCTGATAACGCTGTTTCGTAATCTCTGTGTTGCGCGTCTACAAAGCGTTTCAGGTTATAAGTATCATTCATAAAAAAAGGTTTTTTAGCAAAAACAAAGCTTTTGTTTTTGCCTTATTTTTCATTCAGCACGCCCACCTGAATGTGAGATGGATGCGCTTCATCATGCAAAATGGTAATGGTAGCTTTTTTAAAATCGCTGTCTTTTCCATCGGGAATGCTCATAAATTGTTGCGGATTTCTATCAACCAATGGAAACCAACTGCTTTGGATTTGCACCATTATTTTATGACCTTTTAGAAACGTATGTGCCACATCGTTCAACTGAAATTTGACTTCAGTTGGTACATTTGGAGCGAACGGCTCTGGCTTTTCAAAGCTGTTTCTAAACTTGCCACGCAACACTTCGGCACGCACCAACTGTTGTGTGTTATCAGGCAATACGTCAATAACTTTCACAACAAAATCGGCATCGGTCGCATTTAGCTTTACAAACAAATCGGCTGTGATTGGACCTAATAATGTGATGCCATTTTGCAAAGCATCGCTTTGGTAAAACAGTACATCGTTTCGTTTGGAAGCAAATGTTTGGTCAGCAGCCATGTATTCATTCAATCGTTCGTCGCTCTTTTTATCAATGTAAGGAACGGGGTTTGATGGATCGGACACATAAGTATCGCTGCATTCCACCTTTTGTTTTTGCAGCAATAATTGATGATTTTTATTCAGCCACCAAACCATCGGTTGTAAAGCTTTTGGCGGATAAGTAGCAAATGTTTTCCATTGGTTGCTGCCCGTGATAAAAAGGGTTGCTTCACCCGCATCAAAATTGTTTTTTCCTTTCAAATAATGATTAAAAAAATCGAACTCCAATTGCTGAAATTTTGGGTTCAAATCCTGCCCGAAGTCAATTCCTGCAAAACTTTTCCAACTGTTTCTTTCCCAGGCGCCATGCGTCCACGGAGCCATCACCAAACGGTTGTCGTTGGTTTTGTTTTTCTGTTCGATGGCTTTGTACGTGTTGAGCGCGCCAAACATATCTTCGGCATCAAACCAGCCACCCACAACAAGCGTAGCTGGTTTTATATTTTGCAAATGCGGACGGATATTTCGAGACTGCCAGTACGCATCTTTTGTGTTGTGTTCCAAATACTCATTCCATATTTTCGCGCGGTTGTGAAAATACAAATCGTTGAAGTTGTGTAAGGCGCCTGTCTTTAAATAAAAATCATACACATCATCAATTTTAATGCTGTCGTTCAATGGTGGATCTTGCTGGCGCGGTGCCGTTCGTGGGGCATCAAAAAAGTTTTCAAAAGAAAAATTATCCATTAAAAAAAAGGCACCGCGATGATAAGCATCATCGCCTTCAAACTCATCAGTAACGGGTGCTTGCGGCGATACCGCTTTAATAGCAGGATGAGCATTAGGCAAGGAAGCAGTAGCATAAAAACCAGGATACGAGATGCCATAAATGCCAACCTTTCCGTTGTTGTGGCCAATGTTTTTTAATAGCCAATCAATGGTGTCATAAGTGTCGCTGCTTTCGTCAACATCTGTTTTGTTTTTCTTGTTGTCAATAGCTGGCGTCATCTCATGAAACTGTCCTTCACTCAAGTGTCTGCCACGCACATCCTGGTAAACGAAAATATATTTTTCAGAGACGAAAAGCGGGTTCGGACCCAGCCTTCGTGCGTAATTATCTTCACCATACGGCGCAACAGAATACGGCGTTCTCTCCATCAGAAACGGGTACTGTTGAGTGGTATCTTTTGGAAAGTAAACACTGGTAAACAATCGCACGCTATCGCGCATCGTAATGTACATTTCTTTCTTTGTGTACAGATTTTTAACAAGGTCGGCATTGGTTTGCGCAAATGATGTTATTGCTGCAAAAAAGAGGCAAAAACAAAAGAGATATTTCATGCGGTTAAAGGTAAGTATGAAAAAATTGCAATGTTGATGGATGGGTTTTTAAATTAAACAAACGAAGACATCACGTCATTCCGAAAATGCCCTCGGCAGGGGCTTGCACCTTTACGTTTCCACGAGGGCTTTGTGCGGAATCTGATAATTAAGTAATAATGTTGTTTAAATAGAAAACTCCTTACGGCAGGGAAGCCGCCTCAAACTCATAAGATCAGATTCCGCACAAAGCCCTCGACAATTTGATTATAATTTTTGTTATTGTGATGAGGGCCAAATTGGCGGAATGACGATGCGTTGTTTGCATCATCATCAATCCTTTTAAATCATCATTTACTTCCTGCTTTATCGTAACATCATCCACACATAAGTCGCAGCCAAAGCGCCTGCAAGCGGCGCCAGCACCGGAATCCAGCTATACGGCCAATCGCTGTTGCGTTTGTTTTTGATAGGTAATAGAAAGTGTACAAGGCGAGGCCCTAAATCGCGTACTGGATTGATGGCATAGCCTGTAGGTCCGCCTAAACTCAACCCAATGCCCAGCACTACAAGGGCAACCGGCAACGCATCCAATGCTCCCAAACTGTTGGATGGTGAAACAATGAAAAGGACGGCCAGAATAAAAATAAAAGTGCCGATAAACTCTGTTATAAAATTGTGCGCCGCATTGCGAATAGAAGGCGCAGTGGCAAACACACCCAGTTTTAAATCGGCATTGGTGGTTTCATCAAAATGTTGTTTGTAGCAAAGCCAAACAATGAACGCGCCGATCATTGCACCCAGCAACTGTGCAAAAAAATAAGGCAAAACCAAACTCCAGGAAAACTTACCAGCTACTGCCAGCGCCAACGTTACTGCAGGATTCAAATGTGCACCACTGCTTTTGCTTGAAATAAACACACCTGTAAACACGGCCATTGCCCAACCAATTGTTATGGCAATTAAGCCGCCGCTATTGCCTTTGGTTTTGTGCAAAACAACGTTGGCAACCACACCATCGCCTAACGTAACTAAAACGGCGGTTCCAACCAATTCGCTGATAAAAGGAGTCATGTTTTTGGTTTGTTTATGTATAAATAATTTTAATAAAAAGTAACGTTGACATGAAGATAGACAGGTTATGATAATGGCAATACATATTGTCTTGCCAGCTCATTAAATTGTGTTATCTGTTCTTGTATCCACACTTCATCTTTCTGTAGCAAAGAAGCCATTTGCATTGCAACATTTGGTGCTGAAAGCCTTGCTGCTTCTGCATTTAATAACAATATCCTTGTTCTCCTTGCTAAAATATCTTCTACGGTTATTGCCATTTCCTGCTCAACAAAATAAGTGATGTCTGCATTTGAAAGAACGCAGTCGGTTTGTAAAAAATCATCTTTATAAACTTTTCTTTCCTCACCATTTCCGCCAATGCGCAAAGTTGGTGTAATGCACTTTTTAGGAAGCAATCCGGCAATCTTTGCAGCTTTTGAAACCGCATCTTCAGCCATCTTTCTATAGGTTGTCCATTTACCTCCGGTTATGGTTACTAAATTTGAATTAGAAACGATGATGGTATGATCCCGACTTAACAATGAAGTTTTGGCTTTGCCTTTTTGTTTGATTAATGGACGCAACCCAGCAAATACACTTTTTACATCGTTACGGGTGACGGTTTGAGATAGATAGCGGTTTGCATGTTGTAAAATGAAATTGATTTCTTCATCCAAGGGCTTTGGCTCAATAGTAATGTTAGCAATTGGCGTATCGGTTGTGCCCAGCAAGACCTTGTTATGCCAGGGCACGGCAAACAGCACTCTGCCATCATCGGTTTTGGGTATCATCATCGCTGCTTTACTCGGAAAAAATTTATTGTCTATTACAAGATGAACACCTTGCGAAGGCTTGATAGTATTGGGTTGCAGAGGTTTATCCATTTTCATGATGGCATCGGCAAACACGCCGGTTGCATTGATAACGGCTTTTGTTTTTACAGTATAATATGTTTGGTTGATGGCATCGTAAAAACAAATTCCGGTGATGGTTTCGTTTGTTTTGATGAATGATGTTGCGGCGCAATAATTCAATACAATTGCACCATGTGCTGCGGCTGTTTTAGCAAGTTCAATTGATAGTCTTGTGTCATCAAACTGACCATCAAAATACAAAATACCACCTTTTAGTTTTGTGCTATTTATGCCGGGCAAATATTGCAGCGTTTGTTGCTTGTTTAACCATTTTGTTTTGCCAACCGAAAGCTTGCCTGCCAGTAAATCATACAATTGTAAACCCATGCCATAAAACCATTTGCCCCGCAAATTATATACGGGTATAACGAAGGGTAGGATAGAAGTTACACCCGGTGCATTGCGTAACAAATAAGCGCGTTCGCGCAAGGCTTCTTTTACCAATTTTATATTGCCTTGCGCGAGATAACGAACACCACCATGCACTAATTTCGTTGATTTACCCGATGTGCCTTTTCCAAAATCGTATTGTTCAATCAGCAATGTTTTATAACCTCTGGAAGCTGTATCCACAGCGCATCCCAAGCCAGTTGCACCTCCGCCGATGATGACAATATCCCAATCTTTGGTTAGCTCAATTTGTGTAAGCATTTCGCTTCTGTTCATCCCTTTTGTTTTGCCCGTTTTTAAGAGTATTGAACCACCAAGGCACAAAGGAATGAAGCTTGCCTACCGGCAGGCAGGTTACACGAAGTGCTTTTTGCATATTCTTAGTGAACCTTAGTTCCTTCCCCTCTTGGTGGTTCAATCAAACATTGTTAGTCAACCTCAAAAATCATTCGTTGCCATCAGCCCAAACCTGAGCGGCTTTAATGGCTCTTTGCCATTGTTGTAAAAGAAAAGATCGCTTTGCGTCATCAATGTTTGGATGATAGATTTTATCCTCTTTCCATTGCTGTTGTATGTCTTCTAAATCAGTCCAATAGCCAACTGCTAAACCTGCCAGGTAAGCTGCGCCCAAAGCTGTTGTTTCGCTTATTTTTGGTTTGATAACAGGTGTGTTTGCAACATCACTTTGAAACTGCATGAGCATCTCATTAACTGTTGCACCGCCATCAACCCGAAGTTCAGTAATATCAATACCTGCATCGGCACGCATGGCATTTAACACATCTACGGTTTGAAAGGCAATGCTTTCCAAACAAGCCCTTGCAATGTGCGCTGCTGTTGTGCCACGTGTGATGCCAACGATGGTGCCACGGGCTTGTTGATTCCAGTATGGCGCGCCCAAACCCGTGAATGCTGGTACCGCGTAAACACCATCGGTTGAAGATACTTGCGCAGCCAAGCTTTCCACTTCAGACGACGAACGAATGAGTTGTAATCCATCGCGCAGCCATTGTACTACGGCTCCGGCAATAAACACACTTCCTTCTAATGCGTATGCTGTTTTGCCCCTGATCTGCCAGGCAACTGTAGTCAATAAATTGTTGTGTGATGGCATCGCTTTTTCGCCCGTATTCATCAATAAAAAACAACCTGTGCCATACGTATTTTTTACAGTGCCGGGCTGTACGCACATTTGTCCAAACAGGGCTGCTTGTTGATCACCTGCGATGCCAGCGATAGGTATATTGTGCGCGGTTAAAATGTGTTGTGTGTGGCCATACACTTCGCTGCAACTTCTCACATTAGGCAACATGCTTTGTGGTATGTTGAAGAGTTGCAAAAGGTCTTCATCCCAACTCAATGTATGAATATTGAACAGCATCGTGCGGCTTGCATTGGTAACATCGGTTGCATGAATGCCGCCGTCTGTTAACTTCCACAACAGCCAGCTATCAACCGTTCCAAAGCACAACTCGCCTCGCTTTGCTTTTTCTTTTGCACCAGCCACATTGTCTAATATCCATTTGATTTTGGAAGCAGAGAAATAGGCATCTATCACCAAGCCCGTTTTGTTTTGAATGAATTTGGCGTGTCCGTCCTTTTTTAATTCATCACAAAAGGGGGCCGTTCTTCGGTCTTGCCACACGATGGCGTTACAGATAGGTTGCCCTGTTTTTCTATCCCAAATTAAAGTGGTTTCGCGTTGATTGGTGATGCCGATAGCAGCCACGTCTTTCACCGTCAAACCCGCTTTGGTAATGGCTTCTGCGGCAACGCCCAACTGTGTACTCCATATTTCATTCGGGTCGTGTTCCACCCATCCGGGCTGCGGATAATATTGCGTAAATTCTTTTTGCGCGATAGAAACAATCGCGCCTTCTTTATTAAACACGATGGCGCGTGAACTGGTGGTGCCCTGATCGAATGATAAAATGTATTGTGGCATAATGGGAAGCAATTAGGGCTTGAAAGTAAGGTTTTGGTTGCAATAAAAAAGCCGGATGATGATGGCATCAACCGGCTGTGCTATAAAGTTTGTTTTTGCCCCAATTAATGCATCAGGCTTAACGCTTTTTCCAATTGCTTATCACCGGATGTTTGAAAATCGCTTAACACAAATGGCACCGCATAATCGGGTGGAAAACCTTTGCCTTCGTAAATTTTTCCATCAATGTATTTAAACATGCTTGACGAAGTATAGGCAAACAAAAAGTTAGCTGCTGTAAATTGCCCGCCGTTTAAAATTTCATTTGAGGTAAGCGGACCATTAGCACCCCAGGTTGTCTCGCCTACTGTATGACCATTTGGTAACGTATGAATTGCCATTGCTGTTAGTTCAGCCATGCTGGTGCTCCAAATATCGGTAAGCGCTACAACCGGCACTGTGATTGCTTTTGCGCCGGTTTGCGGTGTAACAATGGCATCCGCCCAAGGCGTATAATCAAGCCTGCCATTACCATTTTTATACCGGGTATAACCAATTTTTTGCTTGCTGCTTACCATGTTACCAATTAAAAAATTCAAGTCTTGAATACTCCCACCAGGGTTGCCGCGAACATCAACCACAACACCTTTAAAATTAGATGGCGGATTGTGCAAATAATTGATGAAAAAAGTCAACGCTCTTTTTACACCATTGTTGTTAGCGGCATCGTACGAAGCTTTTAAATTGAATTGGTTGAAGCCAAGATACAATACCTGACCATTGCCAATGGTGCCTGCAATAGCTTCGGTAGTATCCTTACCTTCTAATAAGTTTACTGAATCAATGCCACCAACGATGGAGTTAGAATCGAGATAATAGTTGGCATCATAACCATAAAGCACATAACGCTGCCGCAAGATGCCAGCGCGCAACTTTCTGTCATACGAAGGAGAAACAGTAGAATCAGAAACGGGATCACCAAAAGAAAGATTGTAATGCGAATCAACCAAGCCGTCAGTCATTTGGCGGAAGTAATTGATGCTTTTCCGAACGTCGCCGCTATCGTTGATGTTGAGTTTGTCAAACACAGGCTTGTAAATGGTGTACATCCTGTCCCAATTTGTGGTATCAAAATCCCAAAACACATAGTTGTTGTTCATGCCATTCCAAAACGATTGGAACACATCGCTCATCGAGCCACCAACATAATTTTCAGGCACTTCAACGTTGGTAAAATCTTTCCGGCATGAGGTAAAAAATAGGGTAAAACCAAAAAGAGTGAGCAGCCAAAATTTATTTCTGTTCATATAGGTAGCGTATAAAATTTAATAAGATAATTTTAAATTTCCGAAGCGATACAACACGCCCAAATTGGCACCAACAGTGGTATTGTAGCGTGGCACCTGGTTTGTTTCATATTTTTTTTGCTGATCTGTGAAGCTATACAGCATTCTGCCTTCTGCAAATACATTGATGTGGCTCGTAACATCGTAGCCAAGTCCCAAACCTGCTACCCAACCTAATTCCAAACGATTGTCTTTGCGACTGTCAAACATATATTTTTCGTTGTAGCTGTAAGGGTTGTTATAATCGTAAATTGAGTTGGTGGCTTTGTTATTATCAATGTTATCCAATATGTTTGGCATTACACCTTTTATAGTTGACTCCATCCAGTAGGCACCATACAAACCCGCATTGGTAAAGCCTTTCAGCCGGTTGCCTCCAAACATAAAGTGCGCCATCAAAGGCAGTTGCACATAACTATTATAATTGTTCTGGTAAACACCAACGAAAAAAGCAGAGCGTTCCTGCCGGTAATTTTTTTGAATAAAAGTAGGATCGGCTTCGACTGCAAACCAGTCGCTAATTTGATATTGAACAGGAATGCCTACGGTAAAAGAACTCAAAGGTTGATAATTGGTGAAAGCACGATTGGCATTGTTGGTTACCAAATAATTTTTGTTGTAACCACCTTCGATACCCACTGAAAATTGCGCAAAAGAATTCGTGTAAAAACAAAGAAAGCCAACTGCCACACAAGCGTATAGCCACTTCTTTTTTTTGCCGGAAAGTAAAGTCATCGTTTGTAAGATTTGATTTTTTAACTGCAAAAGCTGCACCGCGCTTGCAAGATAATAACGCACAATGTTAGCAAATGGTGTATGCGTAAGAAATATAATAGACGAGTGAAATATTTTTATAGATAGAATGTTTTTGATGCGGAATGAATGAGCGTTTACAAGTTTTTATGTTTGTTGTTTAGCGGTTATGTTACAAAAGGCGTAAGACACTTAAAAACGTCAGATACCTTTGATTGTGAATCACATAACTATCTTACTCAAATAGTGATTGCAACCTGCTACGCTACCAGATTTTCATTTCACATTGCGCCACTAATTTATTGTTGCAAACAATTTTACCAGTAATAGCAGTCATGTTAAAAATTTTGCCCGTTACAACCGTATCTGTTATCAGCACATCATTCATTTTTGGCAAGAAAAAAACTTCAAAATTTTTAATTGCTACGATATAACGAACCGAAACCCTGTTGTTTGCCTTTTGTTCAAAATAGCCTTTTCCAGCCGCAACCGTTTGTGCCATATTTTCCAATAAACCTGCTTCAGAAAAAAATCCTTCTTCACAAAAAATATTATTTTCTGTGATGGTAAAACGGGTTGTTGTCTTTTCTTCCTCAACCTGCAACAATGTATCAACCATAACAAAAGGTTCGGCTTGTGGAATGAATGGCAAAATGTTTTCTGTAATCATCTTTCAAAATAAGGGCAAAAACAAACTATGAGTATAAACCACCGTTAATGGAAAGTACCTGTGCGGTGATATAAGCAGCTTCTGTGCTTGCAAAAAAGCTTACCGCGTGCGCCACTTCTTCGGGCAAGCCGAAACGTTTGGCCGGTATGATCTTGCTTAATTCTTTTTCATCCAAACCTTCTGTCATATCTGTTTTTACAAATCCTGGCGCAACTGCATTGACTGTAATTCCGTAACGTGCAACCTCTTGTGCCAACGATTTTGTAGCACCAATCACACCGGCTTTTGCAGCCGAATAGTTTGTTTGTCCGGGCAAGCCCTTAAGGCCTGAAAGCGAAACAACATTGATAATGCGTCCCCACTTTTTTGCTAACATTTGTGCAATCACAATGCGTGTTACGTAAAAAAAACTATCGAGGTTTGTTTTTACCACATTATCCCATTGCTCGTCGTTCATCCAACTCATCAATGCGTCGTCGCGAATGCCTGCATTGTTCACCAATACTTTAATTTGTTTATCAGTATTGTTTTCAATCCAACTGCTTAAAGTTGATTTGATGGCTTGCTTGTCTGCAACATCAAACTGTAATAATTCGCCATTGTTATTGATTGATGATAACGTTTTTTCAGCTTCTGTTTGATTGCTTTTATAGTTAATCAATACATAATAACCTTCCTTAGCAAGACGAATGCAAATCGCTCTGCCAATACCTCTCGAACCGCCCGTTACCAATGCACAACGCATGTTATTCGTTTGTAGAATTGAATGAAATAGGATTTGTTTTTAGTATAAATTCTTTTACCAATTTAAGATCGTTGTGCTTCGGTTTGTCTTCAATAAATTTTGGAAATATTCTTCGCAACGATTGATATACCCATTTTGTTTTTGCCGATAATTTATTCTCGCAAGCCAAATAATCAACGGCTTGCAAAATGCTCATTGCCTGAATACTTACAACCGTGAAAGAATTGTCAATCACTTTTTTTGTAAGCAAGGCTGCATTGCTCCCCATGCTTACAATATCCTGGTTATCATTGTTGTTGGGAATGCTATGCACATACATTGGAAATGATAAGGTTTGGTTTTCTGCAACCGTTGATGTTGCGGTGAATTGCATACCCTGCATTCCAAAGTTTAAACCCAACACCCCTAAATTTACAAACGGCGGAAATTTTTGATTGAGCTTATCATTCAGCAAATAATTTAACTGTCTTTCTGCAAGAATCGACAATTTTGTTATTGCAATTTTTAGTTTGTCCATTTCAAGCGAAACATAATCGCCATGAAAATTACCACCATGAAAAACATTCTGGTTGATGTGGTCAACAACAGGATTGTCATTTACAGAATTCAATTCATCTACTACAATTTTTTCTGCCTCCCTTGATGGTATCGTAAACCGGACCTAACACTTGTGTTACACAACGAAGCGAATAATATTCCTGTACTTTATCTTCAAAAATTTCTTTCTCCAAAGTATCAGGATGGTATAAATGTTCTGAACGATTGCGAATCATTTTACTATCCTTCAAAATATCACCCAACATGTTTGCCACTTCATTTTGCCCGCGGTGAAGCTTCACAACATTCAACTCGTGAGAATAATGATCATCAAACGCTTCCACCACTTCGTTCATCATTGCCGACAACACAACTGCCCAGCGAAACAATTGGTGTGCATGAATAATGTTAATCATGCCAATTCCCGTCATTGCCGAAGTGCCGTTCAAGATAGCCAAACCTTCCCTTCCATGAATTGTTAAAGGTTGAATACCGAAACGATCAAAAACTTCTTTTGTCGCAACCATTTTGTTCTTCGAACCAAGCTTCCCCTTCACCAATTAAAAACAAACCCAAATGCGCGAGTTGCACCAAATCTCCGCTTGCACCAACGCCACCATGTTCATAAATACATGGACTGATGTCTTTATTAATCAGTTCTTTCAAAAGTTCAACCAGACTTGTATGAATACCGGAATACGCTCTCATCAAGCTGTTCAAACGTGCAATCATTAAAGCTCTTGCAAAGTGCGCAGGCAGTATATTTCCATCGCCTGAACAATGACTGCGAATTAAATTGTATTGAAGCGCTAATAAGTTTTCATCGCTTATTTTATACTGAGCCATTGGCCCAAAGCCCGTGTTGATACCATAAATGAGTTTGTTAGCAGAAAAGCTCTTTAGAAAACGAAAATTTTCATCAACGGTTTTCAATGATTCATCTGTAAAAGCAATTTCTTTTTTATCAAATAAAATCAGGGAAAAATCTTCAAGTGAAATTTGTTTTTGCCCAATAAAAATCATGTGCAATACTATTTATAACTAAGCTGCTTTGGTTTTATTAATTTCTTTTATCAATGAACTTTATCATTTTCCGGCTCGCTTCATTGAACTGCATCTTTTTTATTTCCTCTTCCGAAACATATTTTACAGCAGGGCTTACCCTTAATCTTGCCCCTAAATAAGAATGAATCCGGTAATCATTTTCCGTGTTTATTTCTTTGACATACAAATACAATAAGATTTTATCCAAGCCAACTTCATTGGTTGATACTTCCACAACATAATCATTTACCTCATCCATTTCATTTAATAAATCAAACAAAGCAGAAGGATAAATGGTAGTGCCTTTGAATTTAATCATTTGCTTTTTCCGACCAATAACAGGCGATAACCGCAATGTATTTCTTCCGCATTGGCAAGGTTCGTCAAAATACATACAAACATCACCGGTTTTATAGCGTAACAAGGGCATTCCTTCAACGCCAAGTGTTGTTATGGTTACTTCTCCGGGCGTATTAGCGGCAGCCCGTTTGTTGTTTTCGTCCAATATTTCAACGATCAATAATTCAGGATTGAGATGACCGCCACATCCAAAACTACATTCCGTAAAAGCTGTTTGCATTTCCGTTGATGCATAAGTTGAATACAATTTGATATTCCATGCCTCCGTAATTTTTTTACCAAGCGTGTTCATCGAAAGATCGGTATTGCGAATGTTCTCACCAATGCAAATGGCTTTTTGCACAGATGTTTTATTTACATCAATGTGGTGCTCTTTTGCATATTGCATGAACTTTAAAATGAATGATGGAACTGCAACAATAGCGGTGGGTTGTTGCTGCTGAATGGTATGCCATTGCAAAGCCGGAACACCAGGACCCACACGAATGATACCGCCGCCCATTTTACGAATGCCAAGATAATAAGCGATGCCTGCCATAAACTGACGATCCAACGTAAGCATTAACTGGTAAATGTCGTTGGCAGAACCATCGGCAGTGATAAAAGAATTGTATTCGTTATGAGCCAAACGTTGCAAATCGTTTTCAGTTAATGCAATAAAAACAGGGCTGCCCAATGTGCCTGATGTTGATGTATATTCGATCACGTTTTTTCTATCAACACACAAAAAATCATCATTGTTTGTTTGCAGGTCTTCTTTTGTTGTGAAAGGAAGAATGGACAAATCTTCCAATGTTTTTATGGATGAAACATCAATCTTATTTTCCCGGAGTATTTTTTTATAAAAAGGCGATGTTTCCTGAACATACAGCAACAATTGTTGCAGCTTTTGTTCCTGCATGTGCTTAATCTTATCTTTTGATTGATAAGTGATTCCGGAAGCGTTCCTGTTCATTTTTCTATAATCACAACGGCTGTTGCATACATTTTTAAATGCGACAAAGAAACCAAAATTTTAATGATTCCAAAAAGCGACACTGTTTGTTGCGTTTCGCCGGAAATTGCCATCTCCGGCTTGCCATTCTCATCATTTACTATTTCAATTTCATTAAAATTCATTCCTTCTGTCCAACCCGTTCCAAGCGCTTTCAGAAAAGCTTCTTTCGCAGCAAAACGGGCTGCGTAATGTTCAAATTGGTTTGCTTTTGCGTCACAATAAGCAATCTCATTTTTTGAAAAAACCATTTCTTTAAAACCTGCATCTTTTTCGATGTTGTGTTTAACTCTTTTAACTTCTATCATATCAATACCTATGCCTGCAACCATTTTTTAAAATGTATGCGCTAAAATACAAACGTGAGGCTCTACTTGAATTTTAAAACAAATCAGCATCTAATTTGTTTAGTGTAATAACTTAAATGAACATGATTATGAAATTTGTTTTCACTATATTTTGCTTTTTCAGTTTATCAATTTCTTTCTCACAATCAATAAAAAAAATTCGGTTCAAAGACCCGGTTTTTGATGTAACCCTGCAGAAAGATTTGGTGTATAGCAACAATAGTGATGTTAAATTAAAATACAGGCAGTTTGATTTGTATCAACCGGCCAACGATTCGTCTTTACAAAGACCTTTAATCATTTGGATGCACGGTGGTGGTTTTAAATATGGAACCAAAAACGCAAAGGAAATAAAGCTATGGGGCAATAAGTTTGCGCAACGAGGTTATGTGTTTGCAGCCATCAATTATCGGTTGAGTAAAAAGCATCCGGTATCAAAGTTTACTGATCTTGTATCGGCTTGTTATGATGCTGTTGATGATGTGCAAATGGCTGTCGATTATTTAAAATCCAATTCGGGCAAATTCAACATTGATACAAGTAAAATCATTTTAGGTGGCAACTCTGCAGGCGCTGTCATTGCACTGCAAGCTATTTACAGCAACCGGGCCGATTTGCAGAACGTGATTGATAGTAATAAAGTGATCGCAACTACTGGAAAATATAACGCACTACACATTGCAGCAGTTATCAATTTTTGGGGCGCTTTGCTCGATAAAGATTGGCTCAGCCGCGCTAAGATTCCTATTGTGAGTGTTTGCGGTTTGAAAGACAAGTTGATTCCGGCAGATACGAAAGGTGTGGCTTTCTTCGGAAGTGTTGCGATTCATAAAAAAGCACAAGCCTTGCACATTCCAAATGCTATAAAAGTTTATGATGGTTATGGCCATGAGTTACAAAAACATTTCAATCCGTTTTTCAGAAGTCGCGCAACAGAACAACGGTGGAAAGAAGCCGCTGATTTCGTTATTCGGTTTTTATATAATAATGAGATTAAATAATGTTTGATTTGTTTTTAAATGAAAAAAGAAGCGAGTCAATTGAATTTATCTTCTAAAACAAAACTATAGCCTACAAAATTTCCATGATGGGTGAATGATAGAGGAATGTTGTGATACGGAACGATGAAAGGAAAACCTGCTTCTGCTTTTTCAATTTTCAAATCTCCGTTTTCAAATTGTTGTTGTAGTCTTTCTAACGCAAATGTTCTCACCAATTGGGTTTGGAAAGTATAAGAATTGTTATCAATATTTTGTATGCCCCAAAATACATTTGCAAAGCAATTCCTGGTGTTGGCAACAGTAAAAATGAAGTAGTTGCTTACAAACGATCTTGTGAAGTAATAATGACGGTTATAAAATATTTCACAGCAAAAGTTTTCATCATCACAAAACGAAATGCCTTCGTGTTTTTCAAGATTGATGAGCGTTTGTTTTTGCGGCTTTTTTATTTTTTTTACTATGATTTTGGTAGGAGAAAAATGGGCTTCGTGATGGTGTCTTTTTATCAACTTATAAATTGATTCTTTGATGCTCCAGCATAGCCAGATAAAGCTTTCAAAACTAATTTCAAAATCATGGTTGTTGAAGAGCAAAACCTCATCTGCGGAAAGTATTTTTGAATAAAATCTTTTTTGAATCGTGCGATGAGTATGGATTTGGTTCAAAGCAACAATATCGTTACCGATGCTGTTCAAGCCTTTTCATTCAGCTTTTCTAAAATTACGTTTGTGCAATCGCCTGCTGTGCGTATTCTTTCGGCGGCATCTACATCAATTTCAATATTGTATTTTTCTTCTGCATCAATAATAATATCAACGAGGTTAGCAGAATTTATTTTCAGGTCTTTTATAAAATCCGTGTTTTCACTCATCGAATGCAAAGCTTCTTTATCTACCGTATAAGGCGCCAAAACTTTTCTCAATCCTTCTAAAATTTCTTGTCTGCTCATTATGATTTATATTTTGAAAAAAACAAACAGGCATTTACATCGCCAAAACCAAAGTTTGCTTTTGCCGCAATTTTAATGTCTTTATTTATTGCTTTTGTAGGCAACGATTGTAAGCCCACAATTTCAACAATTTCAGGATTCGGGTCTTCCAAATTAATATTGGGATGAACAAAGCCGTGCATCATCTGCAATATTACCGCAACGATTTCAATTGAGCCTGCTGCACTTAAGCAATGCCCAATCATTGATTTTGTAGAGTTGATCATTGGAAACTTTTCTCCCCGTCGCTCGAGAGCCGTTGCCCAGTTTTCAATTTCCATTTTATCAGCCATTGTAGCCGTTAAATGCCCGCTTATCAAATCAACATCTTTTGCGTCAATACCTGCATCGTTTATGGCATCAACAATACAATTCACAACGCCTTCCGTGTTGGGCGAAGTCATAGAACCTGTGCCTCGTTGCGCACCGGAATTGGTTGCGCCTCCCAACACTTCCGCATAAATAGTTGCGTTGCGGGATAAAGCGTAGTCAAGGTCTTCCAACACCAATGCACCTGCACCCGAGCCGGGCACAAAGCCACCGGCAGTTGCACTCATAGGTCGCGAAGCGCGCTCCGGTTCATCATTGAATTTCCTCGACAAAATTCTCATTGCATCAAAAGCGCCAAATATATAATTATCTATGTACTCATTGCTGCCAACCAACATGCGCTTTGCCATTCCGTATTTGATGTATTCATATCCCATCAGAACAGCTTGCGTGCCTGTTGCACATGCGGCAGAGTTTGTAACAATCCGATTGCCCAAACCCAGTAAACCTGTGATGTAAGCAGTAGAACCGCTGTTCATCAATTGTTCAATCATTCTTGAACCCAACTTGCGTGATTGTTTTGTATCAATCAAGGCAATTACTCTTTTCATTGCTTCTGTATCTGCAATGCTATTTCCAAATACGCAGCCTGTATCCCAATGAATAGTTCCATCATACAATTTGTTTCCGGCATCAATCCAAGCATCAGCGGCAGCTTTGATGGCGTAGCCGATGGTGCTGGCTTTTAATCCGTGAAAGGTAACTTCTGAGAGATAATCTTTTAAATGATTAAAATCAAATTGAGGAACGCCACAAACCTGGGAATAAAAATGCAATTGCTCGTATTGCGGAATGAATCTGATTCCGGAGATACCGTTTTGAATGGCATGTAAAAAATCTGGAATTCCAACTCCGTTTGGCGCCACTACACCCATGCCTGTAACAACAACCCGGCGGCTCATAATTTCGTTTTGTTAAGGTTGATACTTTTTATAATGCCTGCAAAATTTCCTCTTGCAATCAATTCACCGGCTTCATTTATCATTTCAATATAACATTTCAACTTGTCGAAACGAAAATATTGTTTTTTGGAAACCACGGTAACTTTTTCGCCTGGTACCACCATTTTAAAAAAAGAAACTTCGGTTGATGTAAGCAGCGGAAAAACAGATTCGTTTTGTTTTTGCCCAAATTTTTCTTTGTTATTTAGGATGAGATAAATGCCTAAAACAACCAAACCAATCTGCGCCATAATTTCGGTAATAATAACGCCGGGAGTTACCGGATTATTGGGAAAATGATCTTCATAAAAAAATGAATTTTCTTCTTAATGTATAATTTCCGGTAACACCATTTTCATCAATCGTTGTTATTTCATCAACAAAACGAAACGAAGATTTGTAGGGAAGCAAATCAAGAATTTCCTGGTACATTGTTGCAAATATAAATTAGCGGCAATGTTCACCGCCATCAACATGAATGAGAGCGCCGTTTATCCAGGAAGCTTCATCGGTGCACAATAAGTAAATCACATTGGCAACGTCTTGCGGAGTTGTAATTCTTTTAAAAGGATTGATGGTATTGGCAAAATTGATGAGCTTTTCGCTTGAAGGAATTTTTTTTAAAGAGGGCGTTTCGGTAATGCCAGCCTGTATCAAATTGGTTCGCAAACCGTATTTGGCAAACTCAACAGCCATATAAGTGGCAAGGCTTTCGAGCGACGATTTTGCAATAGCCACCGCCGCATAGCCATCCCAGTATTTATGCGCGCCATCGCTTGTTAAACCGATGACTCTTGCATCATCACAAAATAGATTTTCTTTTATCAATAATCTTGTCCAGTCAAGAATGCTGTTGCTCATCGCATAAGTGGTAAGAGCTACATCATCTGTTGTGAGAACCTGGTTTGAATCTTCGTCAATCAACGGCTTTAAGTTTCCTCGTGCTATGGAATGCAATAACAATCGAATCTGTGGTTTTGGTTTTGCCAATTTTTTTAATTCGTCAATAAATTTCGTTCGGCCATTTTCGTCGAGAGCATTGATGTTGAAAGGTAAAATTTGAACCCCGTTTGTTTTTGCCACTATTTCAAACTTTGGCAATATCGCTTTTTCAATTTGAGCGGTTTCGCGATAGAGCACTGCGATGTTCATTCCATGTGCCGCCAACTTTTCAACCGCCGCAAAACCAAACCCGCTCGAGCCGCCCAAAATAATTGCCCACAGATTTTCAAATTGTCGTGACTGATTTGCCAATTGATTTTACTTCGCTTGTTTAACAACGTCGTACAAAATTAGATTGTATTTGTTGAAACTTAACCTTCAGATTGTTTTGGCATTTCTGTAATTTGTTTAATACTTCAGTGCTTAAACCAATTTAATAATCTATTGTCATCAATCCTATAAATTTGTGAATTGAATTATGAAAGCAATTGCATTGGTTTTGTTTTGTGCTTTTTTTGCAAAAACAAACTTGTTAGCACAACAGTTTGATAAAATTGAATATTACAAAATCTTAAAAACCGGAACTGTTTCTGAAATCAACAATGAGATGGCTTTACTTGACGCAACATCGTTGCAAGGCAAAGAAGCTTTTGTCGGCGCTTTGCAGATGAAAAAAGCTGGCTTATTAAAAGTTCCTAAACAAAAATTGGACAACTTCAAAAAAGGCGCAACAAAATTAGAAATGGTTTTAAGCTCTGATACGTCCAATGTTGAATATCGTTTTTTGCGTTTGATTATTCAGGAACATTCACCGAGAGTAGTAAAATACAGGAGCCGGATAGAAGATGATGCAGCGTTTATCAAAAAAAGTTATAAAGCGCTTTCGCCGGAAGTTCAAAAAGTAGTAATTGATTATAGCCAAACGTCAAAAGCTCTCAAACCGCAGGACTTTGAACCTTTAGCTTCACTATGAAAAAAGTATTGGCTATTTATTATTCGCAATCAGGACAGTTAGAAAAAATCATTGATAATTTTTGTGAACCCTTGATAGATGCTGGCTTTGATGTTGAGAAAGTTCGCATCCAATTAAAAAACGATTTTCCTTTTCCATGGACAACCGACCGTTTTTTCAGTGTAATGCCCGATTGTGTGTTGGATATTCCGCACGAATTGGAACCTTTTCAATTGCAACAATCTTCATACGATTTAATCGTTTTGGGTTATCAACCCTGGTTTCTTTCACCAAGTATTCCGTTCAATTGTTTATTGCATAATCCAGCGTTTCTAAACATTGTAAAGAATACGCCAGTGATTACCATTACAGGTGTAAGAAACATGTGGGTAAATGCTTTTGAAAGAATCAAACCGGTGCTAAAAGCCGCAGGTGCAAATCATGCGGGAACGATTGCGCTGTATGACAGGCATCTGAATTTGGTAAGTATCTTCACCATTTTTCATTGGATGCTTTCGGGGAAAAAAAGTCGTTATTTAGGATTTTTCCCTTTGCCTGGCGTTTCAAATACGGACATTGAAAGCACAAAAAATTTTGGAAAGATTGCTTTACCACATCTACAAAAAAACGATTGGAGTGGCTTGAAGGAAAAACTGATAAAAGCAAAAGCCGTTGATCCAAAATATCATTTAATGTTTATCGAAGGCAAGGCAGGAATTATGTTTAAGCTATGGGCAAAACTCATCAGTAAAAAAAGAAACAAAAGATTCTGGCTTGCTCTATTCAAATATTATCTTTTAATTGCGCTGTTTATTGCTGCGCCATTGGTGTGGATAATTAACATGCTTATTTTTAAACCTTTTTTGTCGAAGCACATTCAACATAAAAAAACTGCTTTATTAAATCTGAATTGAACATGGCTTTAAAAGAAGTTTATATAACAGATACATCTTTGTTTTTACCCAATAAACCTGTCGGCAATGATGAGATGGAAGAGTATCTTGGATACATTAATGGAAAGCCATCCAAGTCGAAGAAAATTGTTCTAAGAAACAACGGCATTCATACAAGATATTACGCATTGGAAAAAGGTGGAAAAGCCACACACACCAATGCACAGATGGCAGCAGAAGCCGTGCGCAGTTTGTTTGCTGATCATCCTGATCAAATAAAAGATGTAGAACTGTTATCCTGCGGCACTTCTTCGCCAGATCAAATGATGCCTTCGCATGGCGTGATGGTTCATGGCTGGCTGCCCGAAGCAGAAGCGATTGAAGTGGTTTCTCCGGCAGGTGTTTGCTGTGCTGGCATGCATGCATTTAAATATGCGTACATGGCTGTAAAAACCGGCGATAAAAATGTAGCTGTGGCAACAGGTTCAGAACGATTTTCAGCTTCATTAAGAGCCAATGTTTTTGAAGAAGAATCGCATAAGCTAAAAGAGCTGAATCAAAATCCGTTCATCTCTTTTGATAAAGAATTTTTACGTTGGATGTTGAGCGATGGTGCATCGGCTTTTCTTCTTTCAAACAAACCCAATGCTGAAGGTTTAAGTTTGCGCGTTGATTGGATTGAAGGTGTTTCTTACGCCAATGAAATGGAAACATGCATGTACATGGCTTGCGACAAACAACCGGATGGCCACTGTGAAAAGTTATCTTGAATTTACGCCGGAAGAGATTATCAATAAATCCATCTTGAGTATCAAACAGGATATTGGTTTGTTGAGCAACAATATTGTTCCGCTGGGCGGCAAAAAGATAAAAGAAATTTTCGAGCGCGAAGGATTAACCGTTGAAGATGTAGATTATTTTTTACCCCACATGTCAAGCGAATTTTTTAGGCCAAAGATATTTGAAGTGATGGGTGTTTTAGGCAGACATGTACCATACGAAAAATGGTTTGTCAATCTTACAAGTATGGGTAATGTTGGTGCTGCTTCTGCCTACTTTATGGTACACGAATTATTTAAAAGCGGCAAGTTGAAAAGGGGAGAAAGATTGTTGTTGCTTGTTCCCGAAAGCTCACGCTTCTCGTACATGTATGCGATGCTTACCGTTTGTTAGAAGTTGTATGTAAGATTTGAAATGAAAACATTTCACTTCACGCTTCTGCGGTTCATAAAAACTTATCGTATGAAAAAAGACGAAGTTCCTCAAGACTTAGGTTCGCTTGGAAAAATAACGAAAGAGGTTTGTTATGTAATAGATGAACGAGGCAAATACACAACCGAATTAAGCAATGGATGGGACGTAAAAACAAATGCGCTCGATGTAACATGGAATAATATTGCACATAAAGTAGCTGAATCAAAAGAAAAAGTACTGCGCAATGAAGCAAGCCCCATTTTGTTTTTTATGGAAAAAAATGTAATGGATATTGGCATCTTATCAGCTTATACGGGCTTCTTTAAATGGCAAATCAAACGCCATTTAAAACCAACTGTGTTCAATCAATTATCAACCAAAAAACTAGCTCAATACGCTAAAGTGTTTAATGTAACGGTGGACGAATTAAAAACGATGGAGGTTCATGATTAATAATTTTCAACATGAACAGGCGGCGCATTGTGAAAGTGGCGTAACAAGAAATTTGCTTAAAAGCATTGGCGTAAACGTGATAACAGAACCGCAGGCTTTTGGTATCGGTTCAGGTTTGTTCTTTGTTTATCTTCCCTTTATAAAAATCAATAACGGACCGGCGATTGCTTTTCGCAATATGCCGGGTATTATCTTCAAAAGAACCTGCCATTCATTAGGTATAAAAGTCACCCGAAAAAAATTTTCTTCAAAAGAAGAAGCACAAAGATTACTCGATCAAAAGCTGGAGGAAGGCTTTGCTGTAGGATGCCAGGTTGGAGTGTATTATTTGCCTTATTTTCCAAAAGAATATCGCTTTCATTTCAATGCTCACAACTTAGTTGTGTTTGGAAAAAAAGAGGGCAAGTATATTATCAGCGATCCGATTATGGAACACGAAACCTACATGACACCATACGAATTGGAACGTGTTCGTTTTGCAAAAGGTGCGCTGGCACCGAAAGGGCAATTGTATTTTGCAGAACAGAAAGGCATTGTTAGCGATGAAACAATAAAAGGGGCAATTCACAAAGGTGTGAAGCGAAATGTTTTTGATATGCTGAAAATTCCAGGTCCGTTTGTAGGTGTAAAAGGCATTGCGTTTACTGGAAGAAAAATAAAAAATTGGCGTAATAAATTGGGTATCGAGAAAGCGCGTTTGTACCTCGCCCAATTGGTGCGTATGCAGGAAGAAATTGGAACAGGTGGCGGCGGTTTCCGTTATATTTATGCAGCGTTTTTACAGGAAGCCGATGCGTATTTTCATAATGACGAATTGATGCGTATATCTGAAGAGTTTACAAAAGCTGGGGATCTCTGGCGCACAGCAGCAGTGCAGGCTGCAGGCATTTACAAAGGCAGGCTGGGCTCGCAGGAAGATTTCAATATGATGGGCGATTATCTTTTAGAAATATCAGAAATTGAAAAGAAAGCGTTTACAAATCTTTCCAACATAAACTGGCATTCATGATAGCGCCTGCGATACAAATTGAGCATCTCGATTTTCATTATAGAGATCAAACACAACTTTTTAATGATCTCAATTTAGAGATTGCACAAGGGGAGCGTTTTGGTTTGTTTGGCCCGAACGGTGCAGGCAAAACCACATTGATGAGTTTGATGACAGGCTTGCTTTCTTTTACAAATGGCAAAATTCAACTGCTCCAAAATTCCATCAAAACAAAAAATAAAAACACCAATCAACTGTTTGGCTTTGTGCCGCAGGATTTTTCTTTTTATGAAGAGTTGACGCCTTTAGAGAATCTCCAATTTTTTGGTGCCTGGTGTGGATTGAACAAAGATCGAAATTCAAACAAGAAGCAATGAACTGTTTGAAATATTACATCTTACCTCAGTAAAAAAGAAACAGATAAAAAAGTTTTCCGGTGGCATGAAGCGTAAAGTGAATCTTGCCATTGGTGTCATTCATCAACCTAAATTATTATTCCTTAGATGAACCAACTGTTGGTGTTGATGTGCAAACGCGTCATGAAATCATCAACTATTTAAAACAGTTAAATGCAAATGGCACAACATTAATTTATACTTCACATCAATTAAATGAAGCAGAAGAGTTGTGTAACAAAATTGCATTGATTGATAACGGAAAAATAATTGCACACAATACACTTGATAATCTATTAGCAGAACATCAGCAAAACAACCTGGAAACATTATTCATTCATTTAACCGGCAAAGCTTATAACAATTGATGAAGCTCTTTGCAACCATACAAAAAGATGTGCGCATTTTGCTTCGCGATAAAATGGGCTTGCTTCTCATATTTGCGATGCCAATTTTATTGGTCATTATTGTAACCAGCATTCAAAACAGTACGTTTGATATTATTGGCAAAAACAAAATAGAAATCTTTATACATAATAACGATGAAGGCCGCTTAAGCAGCGAATTGATTCATGCGCTAGATACAAGTGGAATGTTCAAAATTCTTCTTTTAAAAGGGGGAAGTTCACAACAGATTGCAGATGAGATGCACTCAAAAAATGTTGTAATCGGTATCGTTATTGATTCTTCCTTTACAAAGCAAATTGAAACAAAAGCAAAGAGCAATGCAGACAAAGCATTACTATCTTTTGGCTTGGAGGGGGATACGGTAAAAACAAACTTCATCAACAGCAATTGTCTTTATTTATATTACAATCCCATCATACAACCATCGTTAAAACTTTCTATACAAGGTGCGTTGAACAGTGCTGTTCAAATCATTCAAAGCAGCGAAACACTTAAAGATTTATACTTCTCTATCAACGAAAAACCTTTGCCAGATTCTGTGCAAAAACAAATGCTTGCCAACACTACAAGCATTCAGGAAATTCCATTATCATCGAGCAATGAAAAAGTCATTGTAAATGCTACACAACACAATGTTCCAGCATGGACAATCTTTGCCATGTTCTTCGTGGTGATGTCGCTGGGCAGCAGTATTGTTCGTGAAAAGTTAAGCGGCAGTTTCATTCGTTTAAAAACACTGCCAACCAATTATTTCGTT
Source organism: uncultured Chitinophagaceae bacterium (assembly GCA_963790435.1). GTDB lineage: Bacteria > Bacteroidota > Bacteroidia > Chitinophagales > Chitinophagaceae > Ilyomonas. The sequence continues at coordinate 569,423 of CAWBOI010000001.1, read as the reverse complement.
GCGCTACTTTCAAAACAAATTGTATATTTAAGTGTTACTTTTTTACAAGCCATCGTTATCTTCTTCATTGGCATTTATTTGTTTCCTTTTATTGGTTTACCCCAATTGCATTTACCACATGATATTGTTGGATTGATAGTCGTTACTTTGGTATGCGGCTGGTGCGCCGTAAGCTATGCTATGTGTGTTGGCATTTTTGCAAATACGCAGGAACAAGCCAATTCATTTGGTGCCGTATCAATCGTAATATTATCAATCATTGGCGGTTTAATGGTACCCAGTTTTATCATGCCCGATTCATTCAAATCGCTCATGTCAATTTCACCGTTACATTGGTGTTTGCAAGCTTATTACGGTTTGTTTTTAGAAGGTGAAAAATTGAAAGATGTGAGCGCAAATATTTTATCATTATTCATCATCGCAATTGTGTTGCAAGCAATAGCTTTGCTTCAATTGAAAAGAAAAAAATTGATATAAATGGAAACAACAGAATTAAAAGAGCAGTTGAAACAACAAATCATACAACATCTTAATCTTACCGATCTGAAACCAGAAGATATAAAAGACGATGAAGAATTGTTTGGTGGTGGACTTGGTTTGGATTCGATTGATTCGCTTGAATTGATTGTATTATTAAACCGTGAATACGGCATTACCATTAAGGATCCGAAAGAAGGAAGGAAGGTGTTGGTTGATGTTAATACAATGGCTGATTACATTGAAAAAAATCGCACGAAGTAAAAGGTTTTTACAGGCTCGATTTTTCATGCAAAAACAAACCTTGCCTGCATTTTGCAACAAACAGTTCCATCCTCTTTTACAATTTTTGTTTTGGTTTTTAATTCATTCTCTGTGCGATTGAAATGGGTTTGAATTGTAAGCTGCGCATCTTTTGTTGGATCAACCATTGCAGAAAAACGTATGTCGTCGGCTTTTAGCAACTGTAATTTTTCCTGAAAAAAAGTTTCCAAAATCTCTCTGATCATTTGCATCATACAAACGCCTGGCAAAACGGGTTGATCAGGAAAATGACCTTTGAAAATATCATGCGATTTATTCAACTCAACCATCGCCTGAATAAGATTATTTTCTTCAGCAATTTTAGTTAATTGATATAAAGAATTTTTTAGCACTTCAACTAATTTATAGCGGAAAGTAATACCAGTGAATGATATTTATTTTGATAACTGTTATACAGCAAAATCTTTTTAAAAGCTTGAACAGATTGATTTGTTGAAACGCTTACTGGTAAAGTTTTTCGCTTGATAATATTAGCTGCCAGCCACAATGCAAACGAAATGGAAGTTGGATATTCACCACATAAATGTTTGTAATTGATGCAATGATTGTTTTTAAAAATGCCTGACTGCAACGCATCATAATTCTTATCTGTTCTACTGTCGCCATTCTTTCCAAGAATAATAAGATTGATGTCTTTTAAGTCAGTTGGGTATTGTGATAAAAACTGCTGAATATTATTTTTAATTGTCGTTACATTATCGGGATTGTAAAATGTTTGCACTGCTGATATTTCAGCGTAATTCTCTTCGTTTGTTTCATTTGAAATGAGAAAGAAGGCAGCGCCTTCACCAGAAATGCTTCCTTTTGTATTAGACTGAAAAAGATTTATGTTATCTACCGCCTCTTGTTTAAACAATCCAAATCTTTTAAAAATTGAAAATGTAAAATCGGTCATTTCATCCGCACTTCCTGTCAATACGTTTCTGTGCTTTATGTTCTTTCAACAATATCATTGCGTCAATCAAAGCATGTTCAAAAGAAAAACCACGGTGCACAAATGTGTTGTTGTAGCTGTTACATTTTAATGTTAATGCAATCTGTGCTGCAACTGTGTTGTGTGTTGATTGAATAAATGAAGTTGGTGATAACATTTGTTCATCCTGCTCAACAATCGTTTTCAAAAACTTTTCGGAATCTTCCATACAGCCATAAGCAGTGCCGGTTGTGATTGCACCAACATTTTCTAAACCCGCCTCTTTGAAACAACGCAAAGCGGCTGCTAATCCAATCCGCACAATACGGCTCATTCTGCGTATTAGTTTTGCATCGAGAATGTTTTTATAATCAGGCTCAATCACTTTTAAATCATTCGAATGGTATGTTACAGCATCGTTATCGAATAAATGATGATCAAAAGTTGGCTGCGGAGAGATGCATGATGCTGCGCGGATAAATATCTTCATCTTATATTTTTGAAAAAATGAGTGAAGAACAATTTCCGCCAAAACCAAATGAATTGGAAAGTACATTGTTGATGGGCCAATCTTTTGTAAACTTTTTTTCTGCTGCAAAAGGAAACTCTTTGATTGGTGTTTCTAATCTTAAATTCGGATACACATAATTGTGCTTAACAGAAAGCGCAGAGAACACCGATTCAATGCCACCACTTGCACCCAACGTATGACCCGTAAACGATTTTGTTGAACTCAATTTTGGATAATGCGGATTGAACAATCTTTCAATCGCAGTTCCTTCTGCCTGGTCATTATTCTGCGTGCCGGTTCCATGCAGGTTGATGTAATTAATTTCACTTGCATCAAGCTTGGCTTCGTGCAATGCACTTTGCATCGCTAAGTAAGAACCTTTACCGTCGGGCGATGATGCAGTTTGATGATAGGCATCATTTGCATTCGCATAACCTTTCAGTTCACAATACAATTCTTTGCTTAGAGTTGCAGCCACTCTTTCAGAAACCAACACTACATAACCTGCGCCTTCGCCTAAATTCAAACCATTCCTGTTTTCATCAAAAGGTTTGCAAAGTGCTTGATCTAAAATCAACAAAGTATGAAAACCATTCAATGTGAATTTTGTCAACGCATCAACACCACCGGCAACCGCAACGTCCAGCATGCCCGCTTTAATTAACCTTGCACCCAGCATAATTGAATTGGCAGATGAAGAGCACGCTGTACTTATGGTTGATGTATAAGTGTTGATGTTTAATTTGTCGGCAACCAATTCTGTAATGCTTCCGCATTCATGATTAACCACATCACGCAGATTTCCGATGGTTTTATCTTTATAAAAATGCTGAAAAAAGTTTTCCGTTTTATCAATGCCACCAACGGTATTGGCAGAAATAAATCCTGTACGCAAGTGGTGAAGATTTTCTATTGCAGCATCTTGCAGAGCTTCTTTTGCAGCAATCATACTCAACAATGCAGTGCGACTTATTTTATTTGATAAGCCTGCCTTCAAAGCCAGTTCATCATTGTTCAGCTTCACTTCTGCAACAGGCAATTCTTTTGCATGAATGGTTTTGAGATAAGTAATATCATTCATGCCAGCACGTTCACTTTGGAGCGAAGCAATACATTCGCGAACATTATTGCCAATGGCAGAAATGATACCCAACCCGGCTATGTAAACCTTTGAACTCATACGTAACTATTGAATATGTCGTTTATATTTTCTTCTTTGAATAAAAGCATTTTCTGTTGTGGTTTTATTGCAACTAAAAACAAAACAGCTTTGTAATTTTCATCCAGCACATCAACCCAACCGCAAATGCAAAGTTGTACGACGTTATTGTTGAAAAGCTCTCCAACATACTGCTCTAAAAACTTTGCATTGAAGACATCAAATACAAAAAAAGAATTTTCGCCTTTGAATTTATTACGAATACAGATCTCGCCCATTATAATATTGGGCAATGTATATACAAACAAAGCGGGGCTTGCGATTTCCTTGATTGATTGAAAATACTTTTCATCTGTATCCAAACTTGAATTGGCGTTGGTCAGCACAATTCCAATTTGGTTTTGCACAAATTCTTGTATGTTTTCATCTTTCAGCAAAACTTCTGATGCGAGAAAGCCAAGCTTGCTGAGATTATCCATTTTATAAAATTTTGGATAATCAATTTTTAGTTGCTGATATACTGATAAAAGAAAAGATTGAATAGAATCAGCATCAGCAGAAAATAGTTGCGCATTGTTTTTTGCAACAATGTTGTTACAGATAACACAACTTGATATAATATACTTTTCTGTTGACAAGCTTTTATTGTTTACTAAAAATTACAGCGGCGTTACAACCGCCAAAACCAGATGCTGTTTTTAAACAATTTTGCAAAGGTGCCTGGACTATTTCACTGCAAATGGTAATGGCTTTTGAAACACCAATCTCTTTAAAACCTTTGGTTGGTATAATCTTATTTTGTTGTAAGGATTGAATGGAAATGATAGATTCAATTAAACCGGCAGCTCCTAATGTATGACCATAAAAGCCTTTCAAACTATTCACCGGCGATGATTCTAATTTTGCTAATGCAATGGCTTTTGCTTCCATTTCATCGTTGTACAAAGTTGCCGTTCCATGTGCTGAAATAAAATCAATATCAGATGCAGTGAAACATGCATCATTCATCGCAATGTTGATGGATTGATACAATTCATCACCTGTTCTTGATGGTCCTGAAATATGATTTGCATCATTGCTTACAGAACCACTTATAAATTTAATATCAGCATTATTTATTTTATTAGATGAAAGAATAACTGTAGCAACACCTTCACCTAAATTAATTCCGGTTCTGTTTTTATCGAAAGGCTTGCAAATATCATTACTTACTGCCTGGAAAGATTGAAAACCACTCAATACAAATTTTGTTATGATATCAGCTCCTGCGACAATAATATTTTCATACTGGTTGGCTCTTAGTAAACGCATCGCCGTTATCATGCCCAACAAGCCCGAAATACATGCATTGGAAACGATCAATGGTTGATTTGTAAAATGAAAGTATTCTGTAATCAATTTTGCAGATGTATGTAAAGCAATTCTTTGTTGTAATGATTGATTGTATTCTTCGGTTTCAAGCAGGCTTATATTTCCTTTTGTTGTTGAAATAATGAGCAAGGTTTTTTTATCGTTAACATCAATATCAGTTTGTTGTAATGCTTCCTGAATTGATGCAATTAATAACTGCTCAAATTTTGTATAACGCTCGTTTGTTTTGAAGCCATTTTCATCAAACAAAGAAGCGTAAAATGGTTCATCAGCAATTCGGTTATTGTGATGTTGTTTAACCGCAGAGATACCTTTCACCAGTCGGGAGAAGTTTTCCGTTGTTGTATTTCCAAGCGGAGAAATTATATTATCTGCAACAATAAAAACGTCTTTCATTGAACCCATTCGTGTGCAAGATAAGTTGTGAAATCAACCAATAGAGTTTAAGAAATGTTTGTTTTTGGGTATTATTTGAAGCTTATACAGTTTTAAAGCTAAGCGTATTCATTACAAGGGGTTAACTGTATGTTTTAAAATAACAAATAAGGAAGTAGGATGCTTAAAAACAGTAAGTAAAGATCCAATACTGTCAGTAAAACTAGTAGCCCGGACAAGAATCGAACTTGTATCTAAAGTTTAGGAAACTTCTATTCTATCCATTGAACTACCGAGCCATCATTTTTCAACAGACGCAAATGTAATAATTCTTATCTTTCGCAGGTAAACATCTTACAACATGACTACTATGCGTTTGGTTTTATGCCTTTTGTTTGGCTCTCTTTTTAGCACTCTATTATTAGCACAATCTTCAGCTACGCCTCACTTTAACCACACGACCATTTTTGTGGTTGATTTGAAAAAGGGTGCCGACTTTTATCGCAATGTGATGCAATTGCAGGAAATACCCGAGCCTTTTCACGATAACAAGCATGTTTGGTTTAGAATAGGCGAACATGCTGAATTGCATGTAGTGCAAGGCGCAAAAGAAGTGATTCCACACGACATCAATATTCATCTTGCTTTCAGCGTACCTTCTGTAGAGGCTTTCGCTAAACACCTTGATGCCTCGAATATAAATTATGGCAATTGGGCACATACCACTAAAGAGCCGCAAGTGCGTCCTGATGGCGTGAAACAAATTTATTTTCAAGACCCTGAAGGCTATTGGATTGAAGTGGATGACGATAAGTTTTAAGAGAAAAAAAGGGCAAAAACAAACTTCCGATATTTAGTTTTAACGGTAAGCTTTCGTTGCCACCACTATCTTTGCGCTCCTTTAAAAAGTAAGCATGAAGTTTTACAACCTGATTATAAAGTATCGGTTTCCGTTAAGTATATTGGCTTTGGTTTTGGCAATTATTGTAAACATTACCAGTGGTTTTTGGCCTTCTTTTGTTTTGTACTTTATTGCGGCTATTGGTTTTTTCAGTCATTTTTTTATTGGCCCTTTACGATTGGTGCAAGAACCGATGGAGCAAGGCAATATGGATGAAGTAGAAAAGATTATCAACTCTATTTGGTTTCCGGCTTTGTTGTTCAAACCCATCCGTTCCACTTACTATACTTTAAAAGGAAATATCGCGATGATGAAGCAGGACTTTGACAGTGCCGAAAAGCATTTGAAAAAGAGTTCTGCACTAGGTTCGCCCATGCCTGAAGCTGAGGGCGCGAACAAACTACAACTGGGCATGATGGCATTGCAAAAGGGCGATTTTAAAGGCGGTGAAAGTTATATTCGCGGTGCCATTCGTGCAGGCATTCCTGATAAAGAAAGTGAAGCGGTGGCTTACTTAAGCATGTGCCAGATTTTTTTAAACAAAAGGGAGTTTCGCGCAGCCAAAGATTTCTTTCGAAAAGCCAAAGCCTGCAAGCCCAAAACCAAGCAGGTAGTAGATCAGATCAAAGAACTGGAATCGTATATTTCACGTATTCCTGGATGATAGAACACGGATGACATGGATTACATGCACGGATTTTTTAGATATACTATTGAAGAAGTAAAATTTAATATTGTTATAAAACAAACTTCTTACTTTATCTATATCCAACAAATCCCACTCATCTCATCTATCCCAGTTCAGACGATCCGGCAAATCCGTGTCATCCATGTTCTATTTAAAGTATTCAGCTTCTGCAATCTCACAAATGATATGTCCTACTAAAATATGTGATTCCTGGATGCGCGGTGTGATGGAAGAAGGAACATTGATCAAATAATCAACCATGCCTTTCATTTTACCGCCACTGTCACCTGTAAAAGCAACTGTTATCATTTCATTTTGTTTAGCCGCTTCAAAGGCCTTGATAATATTGGTTGAATTGCCGCTGGTAGATAAACCAATCACAATATCGCCTTTTACACCAATGCCTTCTACAAGTCTTGCGTACACTGCATCGTAGCTATAATCATTAGCAACAGCCGTGAGGTAAGAAGTATTTACATGCAATGCTTCGGCCGGTAAAGCTTTGCGATTCAAATAAAAACGACCGCTAAATTCAGCAGCGAGGTGTTGTGCATCAGCAGCACTGCCGCCATTACCGCAAAACAAAACTTTATTGCCGTTTTGAAAGGCTTTGATAACTGCCTGCGTAGCTTCTTCAATAGTTTTGAGTAAGGCTTCATTGCTCAACAACTTTTGTTTGGTTTCGATAGATTCGGCGATGCGTGATTGGATAATGTGCTTCATAATGAATACAATCTTTTAGATTGATGTTTTCAAAGAAATTTTTGTGCAAAGAGTATAGTCCAATTTATATTTATTGATAAGCTTTATAAAACACTTGCAATTACGGTTATTAGTTTTATGCTTGACTAATACTTTTTTTATTATAAGCCCATTTTGGAAGAGTGGGAAAGGCTTTTTGCACGATATTACTTTTAGGAAAATTGATTACCCAAGCTGTAATTAATAAGATTTTAAGATCAGTAACGAAACTTTTATGTTGATTATACCATATTTCCAACTCGCCTTTATAAGGAGCTATAATATTATCGTAAAAAGTTTGCGGTGAAATGCCTGAATTAGAAACCATCTGCTCTTCGTCTCTGAAAATAATAGATCCGATACCTGTGATACCGGGCTTGGAATCGTACACATTGTAACGGATGTTTTCAGGATAGGCATTGAATGTTTTATCAACCAAGGGCCGAGGACCCACAAAACTCATATCGCCTTTTAAAACGTTTATTATTTGAGGTAGTTCATTCAATTTCGTCATCCGTAGAAATTTACCTAACGGCAATAATCTTGGATCGTTTCGCACTGTTATCACACCCGTTCCCATGTTCGGACTATTCTTCAGCATAGTAGCGAATTTAATGATGTTGAAATATTGATTTTTGTAACCAATTCTTTTTTGCAAATACCAAACATAACCTTCACCGGTAAACTTTAAGATGATGACAATAGGAAGCATGAACGGCAATAAAATAAGAATGGCAAGCAAGGAAAAAACAAAGTCAAAAAAACGTTTGAATAGAAGATACATACTACATTTTTTGGTCAAGATTGATTCCGGTTTCAATATGAGAAAAATGAGGTAATAGTTTATTTAATGCTGTTACTACATCGGCTTTTGTAACGGAACTCTCAAACAATTTTGTCAGGTTATTAATAATGTCTGTAAGTTCTTCTTTTGTTTTTCTTGGCGCATTTTTTATAACACCAACCGATGCAAATCTTTCAGTATCCAACTCTTCCTCATCAGTATAAAATTCTTCGTATAGTTTTTCACCCGACGTTTCACTTTTAAAGAAATAGATTGGATACTCAGTAGCATTGTCCGTTAACGAAGTAGCTTTTTTACGAGCTTCTTCTTCTGTACTGCAAATAACAGGTGTTACCTGCATTGCTTTTAGAAATTGTAAAGCAATTTCTTTAAAATTGATAAGGTCTTTATCGGCGTTTAGTTTTGGAAAAAAAATGTCGCCTGGCTTACCTAAAACGCAGGCAAGTAAACAGATTTCGCCCGACTCTGAAGGCGAAACAAAATAACGTGTAACATCATTGGGACAGGAGAGTGGCTGATGTTTGAAGATTCTTTCAATAAAACCAGCAGGCAGACTTCCGTTTGAAAAAGCAACATTTGCAAACCGTGCGGTTGATATATTGATTGTATCGGAATATGCAAGTATTACTTCTTCCATTAATTTTTTACTGGCGCCCATAATATTTACAGGGTTAGCAGCTTTATCGGTAGAAACGCAAAAAAAGTGTTTTGGTGGATTTTGCACGAGTAAGTCAAGTAATTTTTTTGCCTTTAAAACATTGTTTTCTATCATAGCTTCAATAGAAAATACATCCTTTTCACTACGAACATGTTTATGTGCTGCAAAGTTGGCAACAATATCGAAGGGACCTTCGGCTTTGAATATTTTCAAAAAAACCGGATCGCCGAAATTAACAGGATAAGTTTTGAAATTTTGAGGTAACGAAATATCATTTCTGCTTCTGCAATCACGTACTAATTCAGTTAATCCGTTTTCATTAATATCAATCACAATTAGTTTGAAAGGTTGATAACGTAGTAAGGTTTTAATGAAGGAAGAACCGATGGTTCCGGCACCGCCAATAACAAGTACTGATTTGTTTTTTATCTCGTCTTCAATCTCATTATGATAGCGTTGTAAATCCTGCGAAAACAAACTTTCATTACGTCGTGTAACGTGTGTGCTAATGAAATTTTCTATTGAAAAAAAGATATTCATTATAATGTTGTTTTAAACCAGTTTACCATCTCTCTGATTCCTTCTTCTGTTGAATAAGGAGGTTCAAAAGTGAGTTGCCTGTTGGTGTTTGAATTATCAATAACAAACGAGCCAAAAAGGCGAATATAAAGGCTGTAGCGAAATCTTTTAATTATCATTTGCATCCAGTGAGGTATGTAAATAAGATTTGTTTTTTTGCCTGAATATTTTTGTAACGACGAAACCAAGTAAGTAGTAGAAACCGGCGTTCTGTCTCCCGCTATAAATACACCCGGTGTTTTGGTTTCTATAATTTTATCAAGCAAAGCAATGAGGTTGCCAACAAATACTAAGCTTCGTTTATTATTGATGTTGCCAAAAGGTAGCGGCATTTTTTTTTGCGTTAATTGTAATAATTTTAGCATGTTACCTTTCACACCAGCACCATATACCAATGGCGGACGAACAATAGAAACAACAAAGCTCTCGTCATTGAGTTGTTGCAAGTATTGTTCTCCTAACAATTTGCTTTTACCATACGCATCATCAGGTTCTGCAATTGTGTTTTCATCTATCTTCTCGCTACTTATGTTTCCATACACCTTTACCGAACTTACATAAATAAAATGAGTAACACCGGCCGCTTTGGCAGTTATCGCCAATTGTTTAGCAAGTTCGGCATTAGCTGTAAAATAAACCTCATCAGGTATAGATTGCAACTCATGTGCTTTCCCTCCAAGGTGAACTACAACATTGATGTCTGTTAGCGATGAAAGTGGCTTGTTGTGCCTTACAGTGGCCGTTTTGATACGATATTTGTTTCCATTGTATTGCAAGAAATGTTGCCCCACAAAACCAGTAGCACCTGTTAAAAGTATATTCATTTGGCAGCCATCTTTTTGTTTTCCATATTTATTGAAGCCATCACATTTTCATTAATTTTCTTTCTTTCTTTATCCCAAAACCAACCCCATTTAAAGAAGTAACGGCTGATGTTAGTGAACAGAATTAAAAACATTTTGATGCTTTTATAAGACGCCGCTTCGTAACCGTGAGTAACAGATACGTAAGGATACAATACGGTTCTGAATTTTTGATGAATCCTGCGGGTTATATCTATGTCTTCAGCATACATGAAATATCGCTCATCAAACATGCCACACTGCTCAATTGCTCCTTTTCTCAATGCCATAAAACAACCTGATAGAAAAGGTACATCCATAATGTAATTGTATTCTGATTTTCTCATTTCAAACTTATCTCTCTGCGTATGCGAATACAACTTTGGCAAAAATCGTTTTACGAAAAAATCAGTCGGCGTGGGCAGTAGTTTGCATACATATTGCACGTCGCCGTTTTCGTATAAAATTTTGGGCATAACCAAACCAACATCTGTATGAGCTTTCATAAAATCATAAATTTCGGGTATTACATCAGGTGCAAATTTTACATCTGGATTTAAGACAATGTGATAAGAATATTGCTCCAGTAAACTTTTTTTTATGGCAATATTATGTGCAGCACCATAGCCAATGTTTTTGTTATTGAAAATGTACTCCACGCGTTCATCCAATAAAATTTGCCGGAGGATTGTTTGCAAAGCATTAGTTGGTGAATTATCTACCAAAAAAAGTTTTATAGTAAGAGGTGTATTCAGGAATGAATGTATAGCTTGTAGAACATCTTCGTTGTTTTTATAAAGTACAATAGAGCCGCTTACTGCTTGTTTGGTATTCATAAATTACAAGGCGGCAAAACTAATTATTATTGTTTGTTTTGCCGCCATCTTAAAGGGCATTCGTATACTAAGGCAGAATGAAAAGATTTCAGAACAGATTTATAAATTCGTTTTGAGCTTTTTTGTAATCGGAAGGTATGCCGATGTCAATAAAGTAGGTGTCAGTCATAAAGCCTTTGAGTTTGCCTTCATTCACCTGTTTTTCCAGATAGTCTTTTTCAAACGAAAACGTTTCTAAAGCTGCACCTGATTGAAAAGCCTCTTTATTGATGACATACATACCCGCATTGATCAGTCCCTGCTCACAATACATTTTTTCCCTAAAGGAAGTGATGGTATGGTTGTCATCAATGCTTACTGTGCCATACCTGTCAAATCGGTGCATTGTTTTGAGTGTTAAGGTAATATCGGCATCACTTTCTTTGTGAAAACAAACCAATGCTTTCAAATCTGCAAGTACTAGCGTATCTCCGTTCAGTACCAATACATTCTCTTCCTTTGTTTTTTGCATCGCCATTTTGATGCCACCGCCCGTCCCCAATGGCTTTTGTTCCACAACATAATCAATGGAAAAAGACCAGCTAACGGTTGAAAGCCATTGCAACACTGCTTCGTGTTTGTAACCGAGTGAAAGAATAAGATGCCTGCAGCCCTGCTGCTGCAAAAATGTGAACAGATGCTGCAAAAAAGGTTTGCCGTTAACGGGTGCCATGCATTTTGGCTGTTCACCAATCACATCGCGAAGCCGTGTCCCCAAGCCGCCTGCCAATACGATACATTCCATACGTTTAGATACTCCAGGTTGTAAGTCCGCTTTCAGCAAACTGAAACTGGCGAAATTCACCACCAAAATGCTTTAGTGCTTCTTTTACATTATAGTTTGTGTTGCGGGGACAGTAAAACATCATAAAGCCACCACCACCAGCTCCCGTTATTTTACCACCCGTTGCTCCGGCCTTCAACGCTGTTTCATAAATTTCATCCATCCGGGCATTGGAGATACCGGCAGCCATTTGTTTTTTATATCGGAATCCATAATCGAGTATAGCACCAATATCATGAATCTTTCCTTTGAGCAGGGCTTCTTTCATCATCCGTGCCTGCTCTTTTAACTGGTGCATCGCTTCCACCGATTGGAGATTGTTATTCCTTACATTTTCTGTTTGTACTTCGATGATGGCAGAAGAAAGGCGGCTGGTAGCAGTAAAGAAAAGAAGCAGGTTATTGCCCAGTTCGTGCATGTAGTGCGATTTGATACGCAAAGGATTGACAATAACGGAATCTTCTTTGTAAAACTCCATGAAGTTAACCCCTCCGAAAGTGGCCGCATACTGGTCTTGCTTTCCACCGGCCATTTGCAAGTCTTCTCTTTCTATTTCATAGGCAAGGTGAGCGATGTCGTATTCACCCAGCGGAAGCCGCAGCCATTCTGTGAAGACACCAAGGATAGCCACCATAAGAGTGGAAGAAGTGCCCAGTCCGCTGCCAGCAGGTGCATCAACATAAGTAGTCAATTTAAAGCCGCAGGGCATCTTTCCATATTCTTTTACAAGGCGGTTATAAGCTCCTTTGGCAAGGCTTAGATTGCCGTCGACAGGCACGCTGTCTGCCATGGGATAGGTATAACATTCCTCTCTGTCAATGGCTTCGAGAACGATTTGCTTTTCATCAAAGGTTTCGATTGTTGCATAAGCATAGAGAGAAATGGTAGCGTTGAGGATGGCACCTCCGTACAAATCACAATACGGACTCACATCCGTTCCTCCTCCTGCTAACCCTATCCGTAATGGCGCCTTGCTGCGATATATCATAATCGTTTCAAAAATGAACCCGCGAAGGTAAAGTAAATGAAAAGAGTTACAAGTCATTAATGCAGTTAAACGTTGGTGTTGTTTTATTTTTCTGAGAGTTGGCTATTCAGCAATGCAGCTAATTTTATTGACATATTCGTCCAGGTATATTTCTGAAGTAATGCAGGAAATTGACTTGTATATTTAGTTTTATCAACCTCGTTGTTGCTAAACAAATGTAAAGCATTGCAAATTTCAACGGTACTTTCAGGATTGACGAAGAATACGGCATCTCCGTAAATTTCAGGTATTGCTGTAACGTTTGATGCGATGGTTACAGTGTTATATACTGCTGCTTCATAAGGTGGCAATCCCATTCCTTCATATAAACTTACATATACATTGGCAACACAATTCGCATACAAATAACCCAACAGAGATAAGCTTACATACGATAGAAAATAAATTTTTTCATCCGAATATTTTTCTTTCAACGAATTGTAATAAGCGTTAGGAGAGCCCACAATTACCAGTATGTCATCGTTTTTTAACCTCTTCATTGCGGCTATTAATCTTTCAATGTTTTTGTGCTTATAAGATGCCCCAACTGTAAGAAAGAACTTTTTATTAGCAAGGTTTTGAACAATTTGTTGTTCTTCATCCGGAATGTCAAAAGAAGAAATTTTTTTTATGTGATCGGCTGCACTATTAATTACTTGTATTTTGTCGGGATCAACTTTATAATACCTTATTACTTCACTCTTGGTATATTCTGAAACCGTTACAATTTTTTTGCACGATTTCACAATAGAGGGCATTACATACTTAAAATAAAAAAACTGAGTTTTATGTTGCGATGGAAATGCCATGCAAATCAAATCGTGTATTGTGATAATTTGGTTTTTTATAAAAGGACTTCCATGACTTGAAAATGAAAAAACAAGATTGTATCTACGAGCTATACGAGGCAGAAAAAAAACATTCCAAATGATGCGATGTAAAGACAGTGTTCTTCGGAAAGCGACTTCTAACAAACGAGGGAGTTTTATATTTTTTATTGTTCCTTTCTCGGTTAACCCTTCAGGTGAGTAAGTATAAATAACTGCGTTCGCTGTAAGCATGTTTTGCTCTGCTAACTTTTTATATCCTTCTTTAATCCAAATACCAACACCCGCTGTTTTCTTACTATACATCGAGCCATTTAATAACACTTTCATTTGCTTACAATCTCTGCTTTTATATTTTTTGAATTCAGTTTAGGATGTTTGTGGTTTACTTAAGAGAAGTGTTACATACAATAGTAATGATTGCGTTAAAGTTTGGCTTCTTACACCGTTTCGTATAGTTCGTAGCATACATGACAAACTCTTTTTGGTATAAAAACAAAGAAAATCACTGAGCGTTTTTTTGAATGTTTGGTTTAACGAATCTGCGTACTCTTTTTTAAAAGCGAGCAACATCCTATATTTTGCTTTTGCTTCTGCAAAGCTTTTTTTATTCACTATTATTCTATTTATTCTTTTCTTCAACGAATCATTGTCCCAGTTGCCAGAAACATTGTTTCCATGCTGGCGATATAAAACTGTTTTTTCTTTTAGATAAAAAAGTTTTCCAAATGCAGATGCAACCAAAGCAATCCAATGATCGTGAAAATCTGCTTCGGCCGGAATTGTACCAACCCTATCGGCTAATGCCCTGTTCAACATTGTTGTACAACCGTAAACCGGGTTTTGTGCTAATAGCTGTGCAAATCCAAAGTTTTTTATGCGGTTAATTTCAAAGTTTTTTTTCGATTCAATTGTGTGCATGTTTTCATCAACATACTGAAAATCGGTAAAAACAAAAATCGGACAGTTAACCCCAAATCTATGTTCCACTTCTTGCATTTTTGAAAAAGTGATTTCTATCTTATTTTTCTTCCACTCATCGTCCTGATCACAAAACATAATGTACTCAGCATCTGTAGCTGCGCTTAAAAGAGTGCTGAAATTGTATAGGCTTCCTTTGTTTTTGCCATTATTTTTTAACAAAAAAATTTTATCTGGATATTGCTCTTTGTATTTTCTAATGATCGAAACCGTATTGTCATTTGAGTGATCGTCTCTAACAATAAGTTGCCAGTTGGTATAAGTTTGGTTTATGATACTTTTTAATTGATGGCTTATATATTTTTCTCCATTGTAAGATGCTAAAAGTATGGTTATCGTTTGCTTCATTTCAATTAAATTCCTTTTCATTGAAAGCTTTATTGATGTAAGAGTTGAGATGTTCTTTGATAATATTCATCAACAGTTTTATAGTCTTCACTTATATATGCAATGTTTAATTTTTTAGTGAGCGCGTACCAAGTATCTAATTTATTTTTCAAAGCTGTTTTATCTGTTATATCCTTGTCACTGTTTGCCGCTTTGTGCGCACCATTTACATCCAGTTCGGCAAATAAAACCGATAAATATTCTTTAGCAACACGTTTATAGTAAACATCATTTTCATTTAATCTTGATAATGCTTTTTGGAAAATAGTTTTATAACTGTCGATATCATCTTGAGTTAAGTAAGTATTTTTCTGGTCAGCAGGTGCGCCAAAAATATAAAGCCTTGCATTGCTTTTCAGGCTGTTTGCATAGAGCAGATTAATGTACTGTTCGATGTATTGCGCGCTTTTATTTCCGTAATAAACGGTTATGAAATTGTGTATAATGCTCTTTACATCTGCGCTTTCATTCCACATTAATTTTGAAATTAAGTAAGTTCTCAGTTCCGAAAACTCAGCCGGTTGATTTACAAACCCTTCTTCAAATAGATAGGGAATCTTCCTTTCTTTAAAATATTTCACATTCGGTTGCAGCACATACAAGTTTGGGAACGGCGACATAGAATGCGAAAATTGAACAACATACTCCCACACAAAAATATTTGTTGTTAAGGTTTGCCAGCCACGCAAATCGGTATTAAACTGATTAGCGCCGTATCCCATGATAGGCCGACTTCTCTCACCATAAATATTGCACAGCATAATCATTACATTGCTTGCAGGCTTCAAAGTGGCAGGCGGTTTTTGCGAATACAAGTAAGCCAATGTGGTAATAGTCTTGTCGGGAAAATGCTTTGCAACGGCGTTTACAAAAGTTAAGATTGAACCTTGGTGGCTACCTTGCTCGGCATCCAATTTTTTGCAGGCATCACATTGGCAAAACAATTCATTATCGTTCTGGCTCACGCTCCAATATTTCAGTTCGGGATGTTCTTTTATCTGGTTGCTTAAGTTCGTGATCACAAGCTGTAATACATCCGGGTTGCTGAGGCAAAGCTGGTCTGGCGTACGCTTACTATCTACCAAAGCAAAGTATTCAGGATGCATCACAAAATAGGTTTTTGCCGGAACCAATACATCGAATGAATGAACCCACAAGCCCCAGTCTTCATAAAAATAATTTTGCTTATTGAAATCGCAATACGATTTTGTCAAATTAATGAAGCCACTCATCCGGTAGTTGAAAGCGGGCGCCTGTTTAATGTAAATTTTTGAAGGTACAGCGATCGTCTTCGTTTTTGGAATGTAAGAAACATTGTAAGCATACAGTTTGCAGTTTAGAACCGAATCAAGGAAAGTATAAACGCTATACAAAACGCCTTTGCGATGCCCGCCTCCGAAAATGATTGCCGAATTTATTTTTTTAATTAAAACCCCATCTTCCTGCAAGCCGCTCATGTCGCCCGTTTGCAAAATGCCGCTATTGCCGATGATCAACTGGCTGGCATTGGTGTTTGCCGCTTCATTTGTTATGGGTAAGTTACAGTTCGATATGCGCAGAAAATAAGCTTGCAATGTATCAGCTGCTTCTTTTTCAATCGCTGGGGCATTTGCTGATACCACAATATGATAACCGCTTTTGGAGTTACTGACAATTGTTGTGCGTTGCGAAAAACAGATGCCACATACAAGGCAAAGAACAACGGCTACTGTTGTTTTTATTGCCACCTTCTTTACACTTGCTTTCATATCAGTTTTAGTTTTTGCATCAAAAAAGATAGATTGTTTCTCATCCATCAATTTTACCACGGTCTTATAAGGCGCCAGCAATTCATTGTGAACAATGTCTATAAATAATGATACCAAAGCGAAAAGGAAGGTAAATACAAGGGCTATGGACTCTTCTTCGATATAGTACAAAATAAATGGCACCAATATAATTTCTACTATGCCCAAATAGCCGTATGAACGAAAAGAAATAACTGGTATGCTTGCAAATAAAACCCAAGAACCCAGCGCAATGGAATAAATCTTTATCAGCAATAGGGCGTATTTGTTTTTTGTGTAAAAGAAATCGCACTTCCAAATGAGAAAGGCGCAAAATACCGTTTCAATAAGAAACACGGAATTGTACACGTTGATGTCAGTAAAAATACCTGCTTCAAGCAGGTCGTTATACAACGTCAGCTTGTCCGATATAATACCAAGATGCAGGCTTATAAAAATATTGATGATGTTAATGCCAAGAAGATATAGTAGGTTGGGTACAAGCAAAACAGTGAAGTAAATTTTTTTATTCAGTCGGCGGGGGTTCAGAAAGTAGAACGGTATAAAAATGAGGGAAGAATAGTGAAAGAAAAAACCAACGAACAAAAGCGACAGGAATGCTATAAAATTCTTTTTTTCTATCTGCACAACACAAAGTAGTAAGACTCCGGAAGCCACACCTTCGCGGATTTGCGTCATTTCGTGCAGGATAAAAAAATGGCAGAAATATACTAAGACAGAAAGCATTTGAAACTCCGTAAGTTTCCATATGGCTCTGAATTTCAAAAAGACACCGAGGATAGCAAAGAATAGAAAACACCAGACAGTGTCAACGTTGAAAAAGGTTTTTAAAACCGAAGGCACTAAATAATAACCGGCTTCATAAAAAGAGTAATCGGAAAAATGGGTAAAATAATCCAATGGGGCTCCCACGCGGCTAAACACGTAATCGTAAGTTGCCGAATCCCGGTCTATGCCCGGTAATCTCAAACCGGCAATTACAATCAGCATGACCGCAATAACAATGGCGGCTATTTTTTTTGGTCGGTTTCCTATTGCTGCAAATGCGCAGGCTATGCAGACAATGAAGAAAATGATGAAATAAAAAGGCATACGATTGTCCAGTATTGAAAACCATTGTAAACTATATCACCTTTGACCGGCTATCAAACTCTGTTTTTGCCACTGACTTAAGCACCCGAAAACTTTTTCCCATAGCTGCCTATTGTAAAATCAAATATTCCTCTAAAGACCGATTTTAGTTTTAGAAGTTTGTTTTCCTCGTAAAATAGAATCACAAAAGGAATCAGCATAAAGTTTTCAAACATTACATGTATGAAAAAGCGCGGTTCTGTTTTTATATATTTGAAAGCAACATACAAACTGTTCCGAATTCTGTAATATTTTCTTTGATGATTGTGGTGGCTTACGGCAAGCCTTCTTCCAAATAGGCTTTTTATCTGAAAATTTCCAAGTCTGTGTTTTAGACTTACCTTATTGTTACGAACAACTGTGTAGCCTCTTCTACGAAGCCGCAGGCAATATTCGTAATCTACAAAATCTATAAAAAGCTTTTCGTCGAATATGCCTGTTGTTTTGTATGCATTAAGATTTAATAGATTGCCCGATGTCATAGCAATTTTCCTTATCTCGTAATTTTCAAAAGATGGTTTAGCAACGATTTCTGTCAATACATGATAAGGTGTAATGATACCTACGCGATGGTAAAGGGTTTTGATAGCAGAAATATCTTTAATCATTATTGAAAAATCATCCTCAAGAAAGACGCTGTCCTGATCCATAGTCAGCAGCCAACTGTAACCTTCACTGTTAGCAATGCGGCAGGCAATATTTAGTGCGGCGGCTATACCGATATTTTTATTTTGAGCTTTGTAAATCACCCTTTCAAAATGCTGGCGAAGCAAAACTTCTGTAGCATCACTTTCGTTTTCCGAATTGTCAACAACTATTAGGCAATCTACATAAGAAGCGTAAGATTTGATGTTATCGACGATTGTTTGTAAAGGATAATACAATACTACACAAGCGGCTGCTTTTTCGGGCATAGTATTAAATTTTTTCAGCCACAATAATGTACTGTATGGTTAGAAATTGTTCAAATAAACCGAATGTACAAGTATTAACAATGTTGTTCATTGATAGTTTTTTTCTTCCTCGTAGTTTCTGAATAGGCACGACATTTTTCACCTTTAAAAACGGCATGCTAAACAGTTGCACCATATTCTTCTTACAAAAGAAGCGAAGATGGGTGCGGTCAAACAAACCCTGTTTTTCATAACCGAAATCACCTTTGATATATATCTTGTAAAGCCCGCCCCAAAAGCGGATATTTGGTATGCTGACAATGAAAATGCCGCCTTCCTTTACATGTTCCGACAAACGGGCAACCACTTTCCATGGGTCTTCCAAATGCTCAAGAACATCGCCAATAAGAATAGCATCAAAATAGGAATGCGGAAACGATAGTTCGCTTTTTTCTATATCTGCTATCAAAAATTTGTCTATCAGTTCATTGGATTGATTGGAATTCGGTATTTCCATCAGCTCAATGCCAATTACTTCTTTTGCCAGCCCTTTTTTCTTAATGTCAACAAGCGTATCCCCGCCGCCCGCTCCCAGTTCTAAAACCCGGCTTTCCGGGTTAGCCGGCAATAGGTTGATCAGGTCAAACCGGACATTTGTAAAATAGCTTGTATTTTTTTCATTGTACAGGTTCATGATAAAAATAGTTTTCTTAATGAGTGCCGACCTCCGGAGTCGTAGCGCAGAAGAAAATAGAGGCTCAGCGTAATGAACGTTTCCGTTATATAAATTGCACAAATAGTTCCATATGCTGTGAATTGTTTTGACAGAAGCACATTGGACAGCAGATTGATAACTGCCCCGGTAATGATGACAACAGCGTATCCTTTTTTCAACTGATAAATAACAGCGCTCTGGCTATAGGGTATGTTCAGCGCAACTACTATGGGAATCAAGCTCATGCATCTGAGAAGCATAGTAACCTCGGGCTGGTACGATTTTGTAAGCACTAAAACAATAAATGGAGCAAGTGCCAAGATGGCTGTCGAACAAAACACAATAAGCAGCAGGAATTTAAAGAATACCTGGCGATAGAACCGCAGGAGCAAGGTGTGAGACTGCTCGGCCACATGGCAGGCTTTGGGATAAGTTACCTGATAAAAAACAATCAGTACTTGCCTGATGCCCTGGATACATTTATCGGCCACACCAAAATATCCAAGTACCGTTTTATTGGCGAACAGTCCCAGTATGAATATGTTGGAGTACATATATACATTTACGGCAAGATTGGAAACGAAGATGTGCCAGCCCTCGTTTAGTTGCGTTTTTATGTATCGGATAGTAAGTCGGTTTCGGACAGCATATTTTTTTGCTATTATGCCAAAGGCAATTATTGTGCTTAATACATTTCCGATGCCCGACAACAGGTTCACTTTTGTATAATCATCTTTATGAGTAACGAAAATAAAGATGCCTACCGTAAAAAAAATTTTACTGATAAAGCTCATCAGCGAAATGTATTTCATCTCTTCAATGCCCTGAAAAAACCATGTCGGGAAGAAGGTATTGCCAAGAACAAGCGTAAAACTTAAAAGGAAAAGTACTTGCTCTTCCCGGAACAACGGTACAAAAAAAGTAAGCAGCAGAAGGATAGAAAAAGAAATAACAATCAGGAACAGTTTGGTAGAAATAACAGCGTTATGAACGTACTCAATTTTGTTCCGGCTGAGACGATTGACAGAAATAAACCGGGTGGCTGTCAGGTTAAATCCGTAATCTGTAATAATAGTCAGGTATGACATAAGGGCTTGTGCCATGAAGATAACGCCAACCTTATCAAAGCCAACAGTACTTACAAGATAGGGAAGCGTAACAAACGGCAGGACAGAATTCGCTACCTGGAGAAGAGACAGGTAAAAGAAGTTCGAAGCGATTTTATTTGTGAAAATTCTCCTCGAGTAATTTTTTATATCACTTGCACTTATATTCATTATTCGTTTTAGTATATCCAGTTATTGTTCAATTGCCGGTTGTTGCTGTTTGGGTGCCTTCTTCAAGATAAAAATGGCTATCTAATAGATACATTCTCTTCTAGCTTTTCCGGTAACGCTAGGAAAAATTTGACTGCAAAAAAAGAGGCTGCCAGCAAACCGGCGACAGTAGCGAATAAGATGCCGGTAAGAAGTCGTCCGGGCTTCTCCATCTTTAATGGCAGTGATGGTTCATCTATAATTTGATAGATGGGGTAAGCTTTTGCCAGCGTTATTTTTGCAATCTCCAAATTCTTTATTACTTCTGTATAAGCTGCCTGCGTTACGGCAGCATCTGCCTGGCTTTTTTGAATGGGCACACGCCCAACCTGATAATTTAAATTTAAGTTCAGTGTTTGGTCGGCTGCCGCAGCCGTAGAAGTTATGTTGCTGCCAAGCCTTGCTCGCAAGCTATCGGCTTCATGGCTTATCATTTTTAAGTTTTGACGGGCAATGCTTGTTTTTGTTTCGATATAAAAAATAGAAGCTTCTTCAACCAGATATTTGGTGAGATAACAGGCAAACAACTCATTATAATAAGTAGTAGTTACCTGAAAAACATTTACTTTTTTATCGGGCTGTTGTATTTTAAAAACGTTTTTATTTATAACCGAATAAAGTTCTTTAAAAAGACTGTCCTGCAAAGGCGTTAATTGTTTGTAATCTTGCGGAAAAGGGTAAGCATTTTTTAAGTGTTCATTTTTTTTCCACTTGTTGTCAAGTTTTTCTGTTTGAATATACAAGTTAATCAGAGATAGATTTTTGCCGGGGAGATTTTTAAACAAAGCGCGTGATAATATTTTGCGAGACGACATCAGCACCATTACATTATCCTGTGAAAACACATCGTTGCCCGAACCGCTTAAATCAAGTCCAAATTGGCTCGCTAAGCTTGATAAGCTACCTTGAGAACTGTTATCTGACAATACAAAGTCCAGTTCTCCAGTGTATTTAGGTTTGCTTAGATAAGCGTATAAAATGCCTGCCAATGCTCCCAAGATTGCGATTACAACAACAAACAACCACTTACTAAAGAGGTAAGTGAAAACTGCTTTGGCACTTGTAAACATGCGCCTGAAGCTAAACGTTTGGTTATTGCCATCCATAGTTATAAATGTATTAATCAGATTTGTATTTATCCTGCAGTGAAAATTACTTCGTAAAATTTAATATTGCAATCACCACTGCTGCTAAAGAAGCCACGCTGCCGGTAATACCTACAATTTCAGATGTGGTTAAGCGTCTGCGCTCTCTTACCTGCTCCTTTGGAACAACTACTTCTGAACCCGGCTCGATACGAGGTAGCCGGCGGAAAAACAAAAAATGCCTTATCTTTTTTGCCTCTCCATTAGGATACAATACCAGTGTGTTTTTCTTCTTACTGTAAGGCGCATAACCACCAGCACGATCTACGTAATACAAAACAGACTTCCCCGGTTCATACACCGAAATAGAAGGGTTATAGACCTGCCCGCTTACTTTCACATTGTTGTTCAATTGATTGATTTCAAGAATGTCACCTGGTTTTAAAACAGCATCCTGAATGGAATTCGGATTGCTGCGAATGGTATTCAAATCTAAAATGAGCTTGTCGTAGGATGTGAGCATATCATTCGTGATATAAACATCTTTATCGTTGCTGGTAATGGCTTCCAAATGACGTCTTCTTTCAAACTCTGTAGCATTATCGCGAAGCCGTAAAATGAAAGCCGAACCTGCATTTGCTGTTGGCAACAAACCACCACTGCGGTGGATTAACGAAGACGCGGTTTCATTTTTTGTTTGTAGTGCATATTTGCCCGGATACAGCACTTCGCCATTCACATACACTTCCTGTGGCAATATAAACGAAGGGTTTGTTTTTACCAGAATTCTGTCGTACGGCTCTAATTTTATGGTATTGCTGCTTTTGAAAAAAGAGGAGTCGTATTGCACTTCAATAATCTCCGAAATAGCTGAGCCGGTGTCTAATGGATTGCCGTTTTTGGTGCGGCGTGAAATTTCAATTCTGTTACTGGCTGCCAATGTAAATCCACCGGATTGTAAAATAACATCCTGTAAGGTAAGATTGTCAATAAACCGAACGCTATCAGGCCTGGCAACGGCTCCGTCTACTATAACATAAAATTGTTCGCGCAAATCAAAACCGGATAAAATCACTACCGAATCTTCTCTTTGTAAAGCGATGTTGTTTTTGCCGGATAATGCATCGGATACACTGAAATCAACAGCTATCGGCAGGTTGTCACTTTGTAATCTTTTAATATAACCATGTGGCAGGTATGCTTCTTCCCTTACACCTTTTGCTTTTTGTATTAAATCACTCACCATTAATCCTTTTTGCCACGCATATACACCAGGCGCAAACACAGCTCCTCCAATTTGCACGCGGTTTTCGTAACGGTTTAATATGCTGTCAACTGTATATTGGTCGGCATTGCGCGGAACAAAACTGTCATACCCGCTCTGCGGTATATCCACCACCCTGCGTTGCGTACTGGTAAGTTGTATGGCAGATATAAAATCGGCAGCAGCATTATCGGTAAAACCACCGGCAAAGTTGATTACATCCTGCAGAGTTTCATTCTTTGCCACTTCAAAAATGCCATCTCGTTTAAATGCGCCTTTCAGTGTTACCCGTTTTGCATAAACCGGAATACGGATAATGTCTTGATCAGCAAGTAAAATGTTGCGGCTTAAATCGCCGTGATTCAAAAAGCTGTAAATGTCTAATGTATCAATTACACGGTTGCCGCGTATCACTTCAATGTTTCTGAACGAGCCTCTTTCACTTGGTCCGCCTGAAGCATACAATGCATTAAATACGGTAGCTAAAGAAGGCAAGGTATAAGTGCCGGGTTTTCTTACTTCTCCCAATAAAGTAACTCTTATGCTGCGAATGGCGCCAAGTGTAATGTTTACTTTTGTAAGACCTGTACGAATATTAGAATAGCCATTTGCTGTAAGTTTATCGGTTATGCGTTTCGAGGCTTCTTCAAAAGTTAAACCTGCTACGTAAACCACACCTACATTAGGTATTGAAATAAAACCTTCCGGATTTACCTTCAGGCGATTGTTGTATTCCTGATAGCCAGAAATGTTAATCACAATTTCATCATCCGGACCAATGATGTAATTTCTGGGTGTGGCAATACGAAGGTTAGGCTCGAAAGTAAGATTACTGTTGTTGAAAATATCTGCTCCATACAATTGCGATTGCAAAGATGTTAATTTCGGCTGTTGCGGTTGTGTTTGTGAAGTGTCTCCATTCAGTTTGCGGATAGCACCTGTATCGGGTGCATTGTTTTGTCCTGAATTATTGAGATTATTGGTTAGTGTAGAAGAAGCCAGTTTATTAATCCTGTCTTGCACCGTTTTGGCTTCTGCTGCATTCATGCCACGGGCTACAGCCACTTCAAAAAACTGTTCGGGCTTGTAACCGGCAGCCGTCATTTGTTTGATTAAAGAAGAGAGCTGGGCATCAGTAATGGTAGCGGAAGTAAGATTGGAAAAATTAGCAGGCAGTGTTTGCGAATAGGTGATAAAACAAAAACAGGCGACAAAGACAAAAAGAAAAAGAAGCTTTATTTTCATACTGGTAAAATAATAACCGAAAGCAGTAATTAGCACTGTTCCCGGCAACAATTCATAACGTTTCTGATCCTAAGTTATCTTTTTACTGATAACAGAAACAAGAACTAAGTGATTTCACTTTATGCAAGGAAACCAAAAGGTGGCAAATGTAGAGCATTTGCAAGATTGAGAATACTAAAGAAATTGAAAAAGAGGCGGTGTAAGGTGTGGTTTTGTTTTGCCTAAATTTGTAAGCTTATAAATTTTTTCGCTTATTATCAAAAAAAGTACGATTATTGAACTTTGAATCACATTATAAAACAGAAAACTTATTTTTACTAACTTCAAACAACTGATACTATGGACAAATCAAAAATGATTAAGGCATATTGTCTTAAAACAAAGGAAAAAAATGTACCGATGGAAGATGCAGTGATTACAAAAACTGCAAAAGGCGGTTACATTGCCAATGGCCACGATGGCAAAGGCAATAAGATGGCTGCCATATTAAGCGAAGCCAAAGCTACGCAGGCTATTGAAGACGGCGTTGCGAAAAAAGGCTATTAACGCTTTGGGAAAGGAGATTGTAATGATGCAATCTCCTTTCTTATCGTTTGCAATATCCGTTTGTTTTCCTCGTTTTTATCCGAAACTACTGTATGCGCATGGGTAGAATATTTTTGTGCATTGCTTTACTGCTTTTTTTATTTTCATGCACAAAGCAAACCCAAAGCCTGTCGCTTTCTTCAGTTACCGATTATTATCCAACTGCGAGTTGGAAAAAGCTTTCTCTATCGTCTTGATTCTACCTTGTATGTTTCTTTCGGCACTGTTATAAAAGTGAACAGCTACATAGCCAAAGACAGCATTGCAGCTACTTTTCAGGACAATGAAGGCCGTACTTCTTACATCGTTCATCGGTACTTAACCGATACACTGCAACAGCAACCCTTTGTCTATAACTCTGATTATTACATTACACCTACCAGCAATAACATACAGGTTGTTGATGCGGGCAATCTTCGTTTTATCAAGCTGGCTGCTCCTGTTACAACGGGCACCACATGGCAGGGCAATAGTTACATCAGCACATCGGCAGATACATTAAGCTACTTATCAGGCTGGCAATATCAATATCAAAACATCAACATGCCTTACGCTGTTTTGGCGGGCAGTATAGATAGTACAATTACTGTATTTGGTGTCAATGAACCAACCACCGTGCAGCCCTTCGATCCCAATTTGTTTCAAAGCAATTTGTATTCGGCAGAAGTGTATGCCAAAGGCATTGGATTAATTTATAAAGAGTTCTCATATTGGGTGTGGCAGCCGCTTGGCAGCATAACACCTGGCTATACAGCAGATAGCTATGGCATAAAACTCAGTCTCATCTCACACAATTAAGTTAAGGCAAAAACAAACTTCAATTTATTGGTTGCTAAAAAGCGCAGCAAACATGGTATCGGCTTTTAAGTTGTAACCTTTTATTACTTCCGATGTTACCAATGAAAGTTTAGTATGTTGTAAAATACCATCTACCCTCTCTTCATTTTCTTGTTGAAAAACAGAACAGGTAATGTATAAAAAATAACCGTTCCCTTTTACCGCTTTTATTGCGTTGGTTGTAATTTTCTTTTGTAATTCTGTGTAATGAAGCAATTTGTTTTTATTGAAAAAAAGGAGCTGTTCCGGTGTTCGGCTCCATGTGCCTGAGCCACTGCAAGGTGCATCGCAAATTACCAGATCGTATTGTTGTTTTGATGAAAATTGCGGTGAAGAAACATCGGCAACAAACGATTGATAATTCTTTATACCAGCTTCTTCAAAACGTTTGTGAAGATTGTGAAGAATAGAGCTTCTTATGTCGGAAACAGTAAGATTTATTTCCTTAAAATAATCATACAATAAGATTGATTTTCCACCGCTTGCTGCGCAGCAATCCCATGCTGAAAACCGCTGTGGCAAAGCGATTGATGAAAACAAGGATGCAATCTGTTGCGATGAAAAATCCTGCACAACGGCTTCTTTGTTGACGTTGATGATGCTATCAATTTTAGTTGCATTATCCAAAGCCAAACAGGTTTCATTTATTTGTTTGAATTGAATGTTTTGTTGCTGCAATTTGTCAATCACAACCTTTGTTTTTGCCGGTCTTATTCTGATAAATAAATCGGGTTGAATAAGATGAGAAACATTGAAAGCAGCAACATCAATATCATGGCTCAGCCAATCGTTGTTGTAAAAAATATCGGTAAAAACAAACTTATATTTTGTTTGAATAAGTTGTATGCGTTTGTAAATGTCTTCATTCCAGGCTGCCTGCCATTCTTCATCATACAATGAAAGCCATGTCTCCTTTTTATCTGTACATAAAAAAATGGCAACGAGCAAACGTTCTTCTTTATTGATATCTTTTAAAGCAAAGCCCAAACGGTAATAACAATAACAAAAGTGAGCTATCCATTTTCTATCCTTTGAACCATGTTTTTTATGTTGAGAAAAATAGGTTTTTAAAAAGACAGCCTGCGGCGTTGTTCCATCATAAATATTGATGAGTTGAAGAGCACTATTAAAATAAGTTCTAAAATAATTTTGCATCATTCGGCAATGAAGAAAAATGTGGTAAAATAAAAAGCTGTCTCTCTGCATGAGAGAGACAGCTTTTCTATTGTTTGTTTTTATTACAATTCCAACAACGTTTTCACCGGGTCTTTTCCAAACAATAACAACTCCGGATTTTCAAGAAGCTCTTTCACACGAACTAAAAAGCTTACGCTTTCTCTTCCATCAATAATGCGATGGTCGTAGCTTAATGCGACATACATCATGGGTTTGATGACCACTTGCCCATTAATTGCCATTGGTCGTTCCTGGATTTTGTGCATTCCTAAAATTGCACTTTGCGGAAGATTGATAATTGGTGTGCTCATTAAACTTCCAAACACACCGCCATTGGTAATGGTAAACGTTCCGCCAGTTAATTCTTCCATCGTTAGTTTGCCATCGCGGGCTTTGCCGGCAAGCTCAATCACTTTCCTTTCAATGTCGGCCATACTCATACTTTCCACATTTCGCATAACAGGAACGGTTAAGCCGCGCGGTGTGCTAACAGCAATACTGATGTCGGCATAATCATGATAAACAACAGATTCACTATCAATATAAGCATTCACCGCAGGCCATTCGCTCAATGCAATGGCGCAGGCTTTTGCAAAGAAACTCATGAAGCCCAGATTCACACCATGCTGTTCTTTGAATTTGTCTTTAAATTGCTTGCGAATGTCCATGATTCGCGTCATGTCCACTTCATTAAAAGTGGTAAGCATCGCGGTTGTATTCTTTGATTCTACGAGCCTACGGCTAATGGTTTTGCGCAGGTTGCTCATCTTTTCTTTTCGCTCGTTGCGGCTGTTTAATTGCTGACCGTTAAACGCAGTCTTACCTGGATTTTCTAAAGCTTCCAGCACATCATGCCGCAGTATTTTTCCATTGGCACCGGAAGGTGTTATTGATGAAGGATTGACTTTTTTATCTGCCATCATCACCGAAGCCAAAGGTGTTGCTTTCACATCGTTCGATACATTGGCAACGGGAGCTTCAGTAACATTTTGTTTTTGTTGTGTAGGAACTTGCACAGCAATTTTTGGTTCAGATTTTTGTGCTTGTTGTTCCGAAGCTTTTTCTGCAACCGGCGAAGCAACATCGGTATTGATAATGGCAACCACATCACCTACTTTTAAAACATCGCCTTCTTTCGCATTCGTTTTCAATTCACCTTGTTCGGCAGCGTTTAATTCGAAGGTTGCTTTCTCACTTTCTAATTCAGCAATCACTTCATCGCGTTTTACAAAATCACCATCTTTCTTTGTCCATTTTAATAGAGTAACTTCAGAGATAGACTCACCAACGGCAGGTACTTTCATTTCAATTTCACCCTTTCCTACAGCAACTGGCTGCTGTTCTGATGTTGCCGGTTGTACTGGCTGAGATTCAGGCGCAGCAACGGTTTCAGGCATTTTGGTTTCGGCAGGTTTTGTGGCAGCTTGTCCGTTTTCGTTGATGCTGGCAAGCACCGAACCAATGGTTAAGGTATCGCCTTCGTTTGCCATTGTCTTTAAAATGCCAGCTTTTTCGGCGTTTACTTCAAACGTTGCTTTTTCACTTTCTAATTCGGCAATCACTTCGTCCCGGTTCACATAGTCGCCATCTTTTTTCACCCATTTTAAAAGTGTTACTTCATTGATGGATTCGCCTACGGCGGGAACTTTTATGTCAATCATGTTTATTAATATTAATACTTAATTTTCTTTCGGCAAGCCCATTTTAAAGCATAATACAAAGAGGCTTGCAAAGCTAATGTGAATTTTAAAGAAATGGTTGAACAATTCGTAATTGTTCAACCATTGTACTTAGACAACCTGATAAGTTCATGCCGAACCGTTATTAAATTAAATGCTAAACGCCGTATCAATAATTTCAGCCTGTTCACTTGCATGAACTTTAGAATATCCCGATGCTGTTGCTGCACTCATATTACGACTGATAACACCATAATTGATGCTCTTTAAATTCATTTGCAAGTAGGAAGCTGCGCCCATGTTCAACGGCTCTTCCTGCACCCAAAACCAAACGGCTTTGTTGTACTTTTTATACAGTTGCTGCAATTGTTTTTCGGGCAGCGGATACAACTGTTCAACACGAACAATAGCAACATCTTTACGACTTTCTTTTGCCCCCTTTTCTGCCAGTTCAAAATACAATTTACCACTACAGAACAACACCTTGGTTACCCCGTTTGCATTGTCAACAAACCGATCGTCCACTACTTCTTTAAAGCCGCCCTTCGTAAACTCGCTGATGTGGCTATAGCTTCCGGGATAACGCAAATAAGCTTTGGGTGAAAAATTAATGAGCGGCTTGCGGAACGACCAGGCAACCTGCCGCCTTAACAAATGGAAAAGATTAGCGGCTGTAGTAACATTGGTTACAATCATATTCAGCTCGGCACACATTTGTAAAAAGCGTTCTATGCGAGCGCTGCTGTGTTCAGGTCCTTGTCCTTCATAACCATGCGGCAACAACATGGTTAAGCCGTTCATGCGGCTCCATTTTTGTTCACCAGCCGAGATGAACTGATCAATCATGGTTTGTGCGCCGTTGGCAAAATCGCCAAACTGCGCTTCCCATAAAACCAAAGCGTTAGGATTTGCCAAGGAATATCCATACTCGAAACCAAGAACGCCATATTCACTTAAAAACGAATTGTATATGTCAAACTTTTTTTGTCCTTCGGAGAGATGATTCAGCCGATTGTAATAAGCATCATTTTCTTCATCGCGCAGCACTGCATGGCGATGGCTGAAAGTGCCGCGCCGCACGTCCTGGCCACTCATTCTTACACTGATTCCCTGTGTAAGCAAAGACGCATATGCCAGCAATTCGCCGGTTGCCCAATCGGCTTTTTGTTCGGTTTCAAATAGCTTTATTTTATCCTGCAATAGCTTCTCTACTTTACGAAGCGGCTTAAAGTTTTCAGGCAATTTCATAATGCCATCAAACAGATTTTTAAATTCTGCTTCGGAAATAGCTGTGTCGGGCGAATGTTCAAAATCGGCAGCCGTTGCTTTGCGTAAGGTGAGCCACCATTTTTCCGGCTGTTGAAATTTATAAGGCAATGGATGTTGCTTTATTTCATCTAAACGTTCCTGCAAATCGCTCCAGAATTTTTGCTCCATCTCTTTTGCCAAATCCTGTGCATCCCCTTCACCGTGTTCTTTTAAATAAGCGATATAAACTTCACGCGGGTTAGGATGTTTTTCAATCAATTCGTATAAATGTGGTTGTGTATATTTCGGGTCGTCGCCTTCATTATGACCATGGCGACGATAACAAACCATGTCTATAAAAATATCTTCGTTAAACGTTTGCCGGTAGCGGGTTGCAATGTCAGAACATTTTACCACGGCTTCAGGATCATCACCATTAACATGCAACACAGGCGCTTGCACCATAGCTGCAACAGATGTGCAATAATTCGAACTGCGGGCATCATCAAAATCGGTGGTAAAACCAATTTGATTATTGATAACAAAGTGAACCGTGCCGCCAGTTTCATAACCTTCCAAACCACTCATTTGCAGCACTTCATATACAATTCCCTGCCCTGCTACGGATGCATCGCCATGTATAAGAATGGGAAGAATAGCGTCGTAATTTTGCTCATACAACAAATCGGCTTTTGCCCTTGCAAAGCCTTCCACCACCGGATCAACCGCTTCCAAATGCGATGGATTGGGCATTAGTTTTACGTGAATTTTTTTATTGTTTAGCGTAGAGATTTCAGAGCCAAAACCCAAATGATATTTTACATCACCGCTGCCCATCGTTTGATCCATCCGTGCCGTGCCTTCAAACTCACTGAATATTTGTTCATAAGTTTTACCAAGCGTATTGGCAAGCACATTTAATCTTCCACGATGCGCCATGCCAATCACTACTTCCTGTACATTGTTTTCTGCCGCTGTTGAAATGATGGTATCTAATGCCGGAATGGTGGTTTCGCCGCCTTCAAGCGAAAAGCGTTTCTGACCTACATATTTAGTATGCAAAAACTTTTCGAAGATGACACCCTGGTTCAGCTTTTCTAATATTCTTTTTTTCTTTTCTAACGGCAAATCTTTTGTGAAGTTGCGTTCCATTTCATTGGTAAGCCAATCCACTTTTTTTTGATCGCTGATGTATTTAAACTCAATGCCAACATGCGAAGCATAAGCTTTTTGTAAATACTGTAAAATGTTGCGCAAGGTTGTTGCCCCCAACCCAATAATTTCACCGGCCTGAAAGGTTTTATCCAAATCTTCTTCACTCAATCCAAAAAAACCCAAATCGAGATTAGCACCTCTGTCTCTTCTTTCGCGGATAGGGTTTGTTTTTGCCAATAAATGCCCTTTGTTGCGATAGCCCAAAATAAGGCGATATACTTTAATTTCCTGTCGCCAGGTATCGGTTGTAGTAGGCGCTTCTTTCGCAGCAACAGCAGTGCCCGTTCCATTTACATGTCCGTTACCATTTACATTTCCATTGCCGTTTTTGGCAGAAGAAATAGCGAAATCAAAACCTTCAAAAAATTTTTTCATTTCCGGATCAACGCTATCAGGATTTACAACATAATCATTGTACAAATTTTCGATGAAAGCCGGATGTGAATTGGTGATGTATGAAAAATCTTTCATGACAAAAAAGATTGTTTGTTATTGTAATATGCAATCTGCAAAGGCAAGGCGTTACTAAAAACTGCACAAATATCGTGGATTACCAAACATAAAATGGTAGGATATAGGACAGCGAAGTCAATAATTTTATTAAGCAAAAGTGAAATGAATTTGTTTGAATGCTTCCTTTTTTGTAAATGATAACAAAATAAAATTTCAATAAACAAAACTTACCACTTACTTTTGCAATCCCAAAAATTTCAGATTTATTTAATTTAATTATGGCAAACCATAAGGCTACACAGAAAGACGCACGCCAGGCAGCAAAACGCAGAGAAAGAAACCGTTACTATGGTAAAACCACGCGCAATGCCATTCGTGATATTCGTACTATAACGGACGAAGCAGCTTATAACGAAAAGCTTCCGCTTACCATTTCAATGATTGATAAGCTGGCGAAAAAAGGCATCATCCACAAGAACAAAGCCGCTAATTTAAAGAGCAAGCTGGCTAAGAAAACAACTTTGAAAACTGCATAATACTTTTTTATTTTTTCGTCCTGGCAATGGTTTTGTCAGGACGTTTTTTATTATCTTATCAACGATTCTTTGTTGTAAAAAGAAAGCCGGTTCTGCACCGGCTTTTATATTTTTTACGTAACAAACACTCAAAGTCTACTTTTCTTGCGAAAACAAATCCTATGAGTCTTCATGCGTTTGTGGCAAAACTTATATCACAACATTACAACACCAGCATGGCATCGCCGTAGCTGAAGAAGCGATATTTATCTTTAATAGCTTTTTTATAAGCTTCCATTGTTAAATCGTAACCAGCAAAAGCCGTTACCATAATGAGCAAGCCGGTTTTCGGAAGATGCAAATTGGTAATCAAACTGTCTGCAATATTAAATGTATACGGAGGATGAATAAAGATATTCGTCCAGCCTTCGCTTGGCTTCAATAACTTTTGGGCAGTAAAGCTGGTTTCCATGCCACGCATGGTTGTAGTGCCGACAGAACAGATTTTATGACCTGTTTCCTTCGCTTTGTTTACAATGGAACAAGCTTCTTCATCAATGCGGTAGTACTCCGCATCCATTTTGTGCTTGCTTAAATCTTCCACTTCAATCGGGCGGAAAGTACCTAAGCCTGTATGTAAGGTAATCTCGGCAAAGCGGATGCCTTGTATTTCGCAACGCTTAATCAACTCTTTGCTGAAATGTAAGCCGGCGGTTGGTGGTGCTACAGCCCCTTCGTATTTTGCATATACGGTTTGAAATCTTTCTTTGTCTTCTTCATCGGGCTTGCGCTTAATGTATTTTGGAAGCGGCGTTTCGCCCAAAAATTCCAGCATTTTTTTAAAGCTCTCTTCATCGTTATCCCAAAGAAAACGGATGGTTCGTCCGCGGCTGGTGGTGTTGTCAATCACTTCGGCAACCAGTTCATCGTTGTCACCAAAGTACAACTTGTTGCCCACCCGAATTTTTCGTGCAGGGTCAACAATTACATCCCACAACCTGTTGGGTTTGTTCAGTTCGCGAAGCAAAAACACTTCTATTTTGGCACCTGTTTTTTCCTTGCGGCCATACATGCGCGCAGGAAACACTTTGGTGTTGTTCACTACAAAAACGTCCTTGTCACCGTAATAATCCAGAATGTCGCGAAAGTGCTTGTTTTCAATTTGTCCTGTTTTGCGGTGCACCACCATCAGGCGACTGTCTTCACGACGTTTGGTAGGATTTTGAGCAATGAGATTAAGAGGAAGATCGAACTTAAATTGACTCAGTTTCATTTGTGCTGCTAATGTTTAGAAGCAACATTTCATTTCGCCCTACTTCGTCACCGGGCTAGTGTCATGTTACGGCATGATGATTAAAAAAGGCTGCAAAAGTAATCATTTCTGGTAAGATATTTTTTGCTTTCTGTAAGCAGCAGGAGTATTTTTTGTTTTACAGGAAAATTGGTCAAACAAAAAATCATTTGTACTTCTGCGCCCTACATTTGTTCTCTACGATTGAAACCAAATTATGAAACGAAGAACATTCATTCAACAAACGGCGTTCGCCGGAGCTGCAATTGGTTTGTCTCAATATGCTTCGGCATCGGCTTTGGCAAACTTTGAAACTGTAAGAACAGCACCTTCTAAAAGAAAATTTACGAGCAAAGCAGTTGAAGCTCTCATCAGCGAAATCAAAGCGAAGATTAGCAACAAAGAAATGGCCTGGCTGTTTGAAAATTGTTTTCCCAATACGTTGGATACGACAGTTGATTTTGAAATGCTCAACGGAAAGCCCGACACGTATGTGATCACCGGCGATATTGACGCCATGTGGCTTCGCGACAGCAGCGCGCAAGTGTATCCGTATGTGCGCTTGTGCAAGCAGGACAAAGAGTTGCAGCAACTGATAAAAGGCGTGATAAATCGCCAGGTAAAATGTATTTTAAGAGATCCGTATGCCAATGCTTTTTATAAGGATGAAAACAAAATAAGCGAATGGAAAGAAACGGATACAACCGATATGAAACCCGGCGTGCACGAACGCAAATGGGAAATTGATTCTCTTTGTTATCCCATTCGTTTAGCTCATGCTTACTGGAAGGAAACCGGCGACACCACTGCGTTTGATGATAATTGGATAAAAGCTATGCAGCTTGTGATTCAAACATTCACGGAGCAACAACGGATGAACAGCGAAGGCCCTTATCATTTTCAACGCAAAACGTCATGGGCAACGGATGGGGTACCGATGAATGGTTACGGTTATCCGGCAAAACCAAACGGTTTAATTTGTTCGATGTTTAGACCGAGTGATGATGCTACTATTTTTCCATACCTTGTTCCAAGCAATTTGTTTGCACTGGTTTCTTTGCAACGTTTGAATGAATTAAAGCAACAATTGCCATCGAACAAAGGTTCGCAAATTGATAGCAAAGCATTAATAAGTTCGCTTTCAGCGGCTTTGCAACACAATTATCATATAACCAAACATCCGCATTTCGGCGATGTATATGCTTATGAAATTAATGGTTACGGAAGCTATAATTTAATGGACGATGCGAATGTTCCTTCCTTGCTTGGCTTGCCTTATCTGGGAGCAGTAAAAGCGACCGATCCGCTTTATCAAAACACAAGAAAGTATGTGTTATCTCCAGAAAATCCGTTTTTTTTCAAAGGCACAGCAGGAGAAGGAATTGGCGGTCCGCACATTGGTTTAAATATGATTTGGCCTATCAGCATCACCATACGTGGTTTAACTTCATCGGACGAAAAAGAAATCAAATACTGTTTGGATACGCTGCAAAAAACGCATGGCGGTACCGGCTTTATGCACGAATCGTTTAATAAAGACAATCCTTCCAACTTCACCCGTAAATGGTTTGCCTGGGCGAATACTTTATTCGGTGAATTTGTTTGGAAAGTTTACCGCGAACAACCACATTTGCTTTCATAAAAAAGAGGCAAAACCAAAGCTATTGCTACGATAATTGTTGCTCTGCTTTTATTATCTTCTTTGCGATCTTTATTTACAAAATTTATTTTTTATGAACAACAAATTCCTGCTTGTTTTTGTTTTCTTTGGTTTATTAATTATGCTTGGTTTCAAACGCGATAAAACAAAAAAGGTTGTCTTCTTTGGCGATTCTATCACTCAAGCCGGTGTACAACCCAAAGGTTATATTACGGTGATGAAAGACATGCTGCAAAAGGAAGGCAATACCGGCTACGATTTAATAGGAGCGGGCATTGGCGGCAACAAAGTATATGATTTGTACTTGCGTATGGATAGTGATGTGCTGGCGAGGTCGCCCGATATAGTAATTATTTATGTGGGCGTAAATGATGTGTGGCACAAATCATCCTTTGGAACAGGAACCGATGCTGATAAGTTTGAAAAGTTTTATCGCGCAATTATTAAAAAGTTGGAAGCAGCGAATGCCAAAGTCATTCTGGTAACGCCGGCAACCATCGGTGAAAAGAAAAATTATGTGAACCAGCAGGATGGGGATTTGAACAAGTATTCCGGCATTATCAAAAACATCGGAAATGATATGCATGTTCCGGTGGTTGATTTGCGCACCTTGTTTGAGAACTACGAGCAGCAACACAACACCAATGATGTTGACCGTGGCGTACTTACCGTTGATGGTGTGCATTTGAATGACACCGGAAATCAATTGGTGGCAGAAACGATATTGAAAGCGATAAAGGAATTGAAGTAAAAGAGTTGAATCTTTATACGTCACTGCGAGGTACGAAGCAGTCTATGAATTACATCATTCAGTTGAGTAAAAATAGTAATCGGGTTTATTGTTACAAGGCAATCTCTCTTTTAAACACAGACTGTTTCGTTACTCGCAGTGGCGAAAATTCGTGCAAAAACAAAACCCCGTGTGGAAACACGGGGTTTATAAACCAAAAACCAACTCTTATGAAAAATTCTTAACTCTCTTACTGAATTTCAATTTGCTTAGGAGATACTTTTACTTCTTCTTTTTTAGGAATAAATACCTGCAACACACCAGCTTCATATTTCGCTTTAATTTCATCCGCATTCACTTTTTCATCCAATGAAAAACTGCGCTTGAACGAGGAAACCGAAAACTCTCTACGGTGCGTTTTATAAGCTTTTTCTTCGTTGTCAGATTTCTTTTCGTAGGAAATAGTTAGCAAACCTTTTTCTACGCTAATCTTAAAATCTTCTTTTTGCAAACCGGGAGCCTGAAGTTCGAGATGATAGCCATCTTCGGATTCATGAATGTTCACCGCAGGTACATTCAATGCTTTGTTCCAGTTAGCAGGAACAGTGTTAAACAACTCATCAAAAAGATTGTTTACCGTGCGGTAGTTTTGTTTTACGAGTGTCATAGCTATTTTATTTTTTAATTTTTTACTAATGACACCTGTATTTCAAACTACATACCACGCATTTCTTTCTGTTGCAATGGCAAATTTAAGCCATTTTTCAGCCAGAATGTCTTCTAAAGTGTTTAAAAAAAGCCAAATTGTCCGAAATGAAGCGTTTTATTGCTTGTTTTTCCATTTTGCTTATTTTTGCAGAAACGAAATAAAAAAACATGTATCCAGCAGAAATAGTAATTCCGATGAAATCTGAACTTACCGATTATGGCTTTGAAGAAATGAATACGGCAAGTGATGTTGACACCAGTTTGGAAGCAGAAGGCACCACATTGGTTATGGTAAATTCAGTTTGCGGATGTGCAGCCGGTGCTGCCCGTCCTGGCGTGTTGATGGCCGTACACAACACCACTAAAAAACCAGATAACTTAAAAACCGTATTTGCAGGTTTTGATGTAGAAGCAGTTAACAAAGTGCGTGAGCACCTGTTACCTTATCCGCCGTCATCACCGGCAATCGCATTGTTTAAAGACGGTGAGCTTGTGCACATGGTAGAGCGTCATCAGATAGAAGGACGCCCCGCACAGGTAATTGCCCGTAATCTTATCGCTGCTTTCGAAGAGTATTGCTAAGCAATACTGTTAGCAGCAAAATGTATCCATGCACGTACAGCTTTGTTCATGGATGGGTTAGTAAATATCGGTCCCGCCGTTCCCGGCGGGACATTTTTTTGACCAAGATTTGGGATGATTTTTCTGATTCAGCTGATGAAGAAAATATTGTAAAAACAAACGGGAAACTGAAAGCCGATGTATAAAAAGATAGTTCATCTTCTGCAAATAAAACAATCAGCCAAATCAGAAAAATCGTTTAAAATCGTGGTTCAGATATGAACACAAACATTCCGTTAGCCGAACGACTCCGACCTACAACATTAAACGACTTGGTGGGGCAGCAACACCTTACCGGTGAAGGCAGTATTCTTCGCAATGCGGTTGAAAGCGGCCGCATTCCTTCTCTTATTTTATGGGGACCGCCAGGTGTTGGTAAAACCACCATCGCTAACATCATTGCACATGCGCTGCATGTTCCTTTTTACCAGTTAAGTGCTATTAGCAGCGGCGTAAAAGAAGTGCGTGAAGTGATTGATACAGCAAAAGGAGAGAAGGGCGCAGTTTTGTTTATTGATGAAATTCATCGCTTTAATAAAAGCCAGCAGGATGCTCTGTTAGGTGCTGTTGAAAAGGGCATCATTACACTCATTGGTGCAACAACAGAGAACCCTTCATTTGAAGTTAATTCTGCTTTGTTGAGTCGTTGCCAGGTGTATGTTTTAAAAGCATTGAACGAAGAAGATTTGGTGCAACTGCTTCATCATGCCATTAGCAACGGATTTGGTTTTAAGGAAAAACAATATTGAACTGAAAGAAACGGCTGCGCTGCTCAATCTCTCCAGTGGTGATGCGCGAAAGCTGTTAAACTTATTGGAATTGGTAGTGAGCCTCTTTTGGTGCAAAAACAAACATTGTTATTACCGATGAAGTGGTAATGAAGGCGGCGCAAAAGAAAATTGCTTTGTATGATAAAAGCGGCGAGCAGCATTACGACATTATCAGTGCGTTTATAAAAAGTATGCGTGGCTCCGATCCCAACGGTGCGGTGTATTGGCTGGCGCGAATGATTGAAGGCGGCGAAGATGTAAAATTTATTGCGCGGCGCATGGTTATTTTTTCAAGTGAAGACATTGGCAATGCCAATCCCAATGCGTTGTTGCTTGCGAATGCAACGTTTGATGCTGTGAATAAAATTGGTTATCCTGAATCTCGGATTATCCTATCGCAGTGCGCTGTTTACTTGGCTTCCTCTGTAAAAAGCAATGCGTCTTATGAAGCCATTGGCAATGCGCTGGAAGCAGTGAACAAGTGGGGCGATTTGCCAGTTCCGCTTCACATTCGCAATGCGCCAACGAAATTGATGAAAGAAATGGATTATGGTAAAAATTATAAATATGCCCATTCGTTTGCAGGCAATTTTGCAGAGCAGGAATATCTGCCCGAAAAGCTTGCCGGCACTGCGTTTTACACGCCTGGCAATAATGTAAGAGAAGAAGAAATGCGCCGCTTTTTAAAAAGCTTGTGGAAGGGGAAGTATGGATATTGATTGGTGATTTTGGGTTCTGATTTGAGATGAAAATGAAAGCGATTATCATTGATAGTCTAATAGTTTTTTGTAACGTACTTTCCAAAATTTTGCATAATCGAAGTAAGAACTATCGTAGTAGTTATCAACATTTATTGGATTTGAAAGTTTTATCTCATTTGATTGGAACTAATGAATCTTGCGATGAAAATATTTGTTGTGTTGAATCATAAAACTGTGTGTGAGTATAAGTCTTTGCTTAAAGTCAAATTTCGTAACTATAGATGTAGTATCTAAGTCATTCGGTTTTCTGTGCAATTGTATAAGTTCTACATCATATAAATCATTTTTTTCAAATCCTTATAAGTGTAAAGAGTTGAATGAATTTCATCACACATTTCTCCGATAATCCTTGAAAATCACAAAATATTTTTCTTGAAGTGTCAATAATATCCCATTCTGCATTGATATAATCTCTGTATTGAATCTGATCGATAGCAAATCTTTGATTTTTCGGATTAAATAAATATACTTCTTGATTCCACTTTTGATTTTGCGTAATGTCAATAAAACCATCTCCATTTACATCTTCGGAATGCTGAAAATGCCAAATATAGTTGCCATGTGCTAAAGTAAAAACCATTAAAAATCCATTTGTTTTTAATTTGTTTTTCTAAATAAACAAAGCATCACAGTAAGGTTCTTTATCCAATATTGGTCTATGGATTTACAAATCTAAACTTACATCCATCAACAGTAAATGTATCAATGTAAGCACTATCAAACCTATCCATCTTTTTTCATTCCAATATGGCAAGTTTGCATAATTGAAAGTATCAATGGTATTGGCTTCCCATTTCGTTGTGTCGAATATTTTTTGCACTTGCTGCAAGTTATCGGAAGTCATTTCATGTTTTGTAGAACTCACATTCTTACATGAAAATATCAGCAAAAACAAAAGTG
Source organism: uncultured Chitinophagaceae bacterium (assembly GCA_963790435.1). Lineage (GTDB taxonomy): Bacteria > Bacteroidota > Bacteroidia > Chitinophagales > Chitinophagaceae > Ilyomonas. Next base: position 529,613 of record CAWBOI010000001.1, on the reverse strand, counting down.
ACAAACTGAATCTAAATGAGTTCATAAAAGCATTAATCAGTTACTGCAAACATCAACTCCCACCGTACATTGCATAATACAACACAATCAACAGCAAAGCAATAATGGCGATTATAAGTGCATATAATTTCCACTTTCCTTTTGCCTCTTTTTCTTCATACACATTTGTCACCGGTTGTGTTCCGGTAAGTTATATTCCTTTATATGCTCTTGCTCGCCAATTAAAACGGTATGCTGTGTATTTTTGCGAATCACACGCTCGGCAGGTAAAACCGGGTAAAAACAAAACTCAGTTTCAGCAGCCGTGAAAGCGATGTTGTCATCGGTTTTATGAATTGTGCCAATGCCTCCTAATTCGCAAATCCTTTTTTGTTTTAACTGTTCAATCAAACCCTCTACTTCGTCTTTATACCTGCGAATGGCAATTACTTTATCTACGTTCCATTCACGTGATAAAAAACTATAAAAGTGATTGTTGGTAGGATACACCACCGGCGTGAAAGCAATTTGCTTTGCGGTGGTTCTATCTGTTTATCGGTAAATTTTAATTGCGGTGCTGTTTGTTTTACTACAAAATTGCCAATGCCCGGAATGTTCAGATTTTTATAAAGCGCCAGGTATTTATACAAAACGGTTTGCATGGAAGAAGTTTGTTTTTATCGTATTTTTTAATCCGTCATCTAAATCATAAATCAACATCTATTTTTTCAGGCTCAAATGCCAAACGGTATTTTCTTAAGAGATGAAACGTAATAAGAATATGAACCAAAAGAACAACGCTCAATACAATGAAAAAATTGAGAAGACCAGCCATAGCTGCTTTTAAATCTGCCGCTGTAATACCTTGCGGAAGTGTGGTTGAAGCCGTCCATTGCTTCATACCTTCTTCCAATAACGCAGGATTTGCTTTTACCGAAATAAATGAAATGGCAGCCATCAAGAAAAGTACAAACGTAATAACACCGTTAATGCGAATAAAATCGCGCAGCAAGGGCTTGCAATGTTTGTTACTATCAATGGCTTTAGTAAGAAAAATGAACGAAGCAATAATGTAAATGACGATACAGGCAAATAAAAAAACGCTTATCAGCATGGATGGATTGCCTAAAGCAGAGAGCAATGCCAGCAGACAAATCAAACCAAAAAATGCTGCCACAGGCAACAGCAGGAAAGAAAGTATTTTATAAATGATAAGTTCAGTTTTCATAAGGCGCAAAAGTAAAAGAATGTACGATGTTAGATACGGGATGTAAAATATAAAGGAAATAAAAACGGTCTTATCAATTGTATATCCTACTTCTCTCTCAAACGCTCAATACATACAATCATTGCTGTTGCGCCGCAAAGCCTTCCGGTACAGCATATTCCGCATCATCATGTGTTTGTTTGTTTATAGGCACATTGTTTACATCTTCATGCGTCTGTCCGTCTTCATAGCTTACCGATACATACACGCTAAGCTTTTGTTTTGCCAAACCTTTAAAGGTTCCTTTCACAGGAGTACAATCTCTAAAATGCCTGCCTACAGCCAGTTTTACATGGCGGTTTGTAACCCAAACATTGTTGGTTGGGTCAATGCCTGCCCAGCCATGATTGGGCAGCCAGGCTTCAACCCAGGCATGAGTTGCGCCTTCGCCACGCATTCCATTTTTATTTGGACAAATGTACCCGCTCACATACCTGCCCGGAATATGTAAAGTACGGAGGATCTGAAGCATCACATGAGCAAAATCCTGGCAAACGCCGGCTTGAGTTTCCAATATTTCATCAACGGTAGTTTGTGTATTGGTAATGCCTTTTACGTACTTGAAGTGTTGGAAAATATAATCTGCACAATTTTGCACTGTTTGTGCTACCGTATTATGAGGTTGATGAATTTGTTGAATAATATTGTCAATCGCATTCTCATTGGTTATGAAATCGGGCGTTGCCAATTCAAGCAGATGAAAGTTTTCATCCATTTCCTGTTGAAGTTCGCCAAACATTCCGCCGCTATAAATGTTCACTTCTTTTGCTCCCAATGTACGAACTACCAGCTTGCTTTCAATCTCTAAAAGTGTATGCGAAGGCAACACACTGAACACGCCTACTTTATTTCCCCAATAGTCAAAAAAGGTTTGTACACTGGGCTGCAGCGTAATCATTAACTCATGGTTCAGCACTTCCTGTCCTTCGTACTGATAGGGATAAATTTTAATCTCGTTATGACTTTCTATAACAGGGCGGTTGTACTCGTAACGGGTAATGTGATGTATTTTAAAAAGCGACATTATTTTCAATTAATGATAAGAGAAAAACTGTTGTGCAAGTTGCGTGCTAAACACGGAAAGCTCATTTTGAATGTCATTCAAAAACTGCTGAAGATGGCTTCCTGTAAGGCTTTCCGGCTCTTTATATTTTACCGTGCTGTACAGTCTTCCCAGGCTGTTGGTAAGCAGTTGGTTTTCCTTATTGTCATCGGCTTTTGTCATTACTTTTTTTAAGTAAATGTTGATGCGGCTTAATGAATAAAGAATTGAGCGCGTGAAGTTTTCGTTCCATATAATTTGATGCAGGAGGTTTTGGTTGTAATCATTATTGGTATAGGTTTTTAAATGCAGCTCATAGCCTGATAAGGAGAGCAGTAGATACCGCCATTGCAAAATGTCATGCTGCTGTTCAATATCGTAATCAATGGCAGCCAGTGTATCTTTCAACACATGAATGGTATGAAAGCAACGTTCAATGTATTTTCCTAAGCTCATAAAATTCCAGCCGGCGCCACGAGGCATGGTAAGTTCGATAATACCGGCAAACAGAACCGCATGTTGCGCCAGGTGTTCCAGCACTTCTAACGCTTCATTGTTGCTCAATTTACTAATGAGATGTGGCTGGTTGATGTAATGATAAATTTGATTCACTTCCTCCCAGGTTTCTTTGGTAACATGGTCTTGTGCGCCGCGTGCATTTTCTCTTGCTCTGTGCACTACCACTTTCAAGGAGTTTTGGTTTTGCGTATCGAAAATAATTTTGTGAAGCACAGCAGGCATATTGTGTTTTATCTTCTCAATTTCATCGTTGTTAAGATAAGTTGAAATCTGTAATACAGGCTGCCAGCTTTGCGGTGCATTCACGCCTTTGTCAAGCGAAAGAATATAATGGATTGACATCAGTCTTACCAGACTATCTGTTCGTTCCATATAACGATTGAGCCAAAACAACGAATCTGCAATTCTGCTTAACATATTGATCATAACGATTGTTTGGTTTTAATAAAAGATTCAGGTTGTTAGCTACAGACTTAGAATATTCACGTTTGGTTTTGCTTATATTTTTTGCTCCTTGATTCTTGTAACTTGTTTTTGTAAAGTTTCAATCAATCACCCAGGTGTCTTTGCTTCCACCACCTTGTGATGAGTTAACTATCAATGAACCTTCGCGCAATGCAACACGGGTTAACCCACCAGGAACGATTTTTACACCATCAACCCCAAACAAGGCATATGGGCGCAAATCCACATGCCGCGGTTGGAACTTACCATTGATAAAACATGGTACGGTGCTGAGTTTTATAATTGGCTGCGCAATAAAGCTGCGCGGATCTTTTTCAATCTCTTCTTTTGCTTTTATCCATTCATCTTCTTCTACCGTATTGCCCATTATCATCCCGTAACCGCCGCTTTGATTGGTGCGCTTTATTACCATCGAATTCAGTTGAGAATATACATGCTCCCGCTCGTCTTTGTTCTCCATCTGGAAGGTAGGAACGTTGTTCAGAATCGGTTCTTCGTTTAAATAATATCGAATCATCTGTGGCACATAAGCGTAAACAGCTTTATCGTCTGCCACACCATTGCCCACAGCATTGGCAATGGCTACGTTGCCTTTGCGGTAAGCATCCATCAGGCCCGGAATGCCCAGCACGCTTTGAGGATGAAACGTAAGGGGGTCTAAATACTCGTCATCAATGCGGCGATAAATCACGTGAATACGAGATAATCCGCCGGTGGTTTTCATATAAACATTGTGATGGTCAACCACCAAATCTCTTCCTTCTACCAAAGGAATTCCCATTTGCCTTGCCAAAAAAGTATGCTCATAATAAGCTGAATTATAAACACCCGGCGTAAGCAGAACCACGCGCGGATTGTGCACCTGCTGCGGCGCCAGCGACAACAACAATTGATGTAGTAAAATTGGATAATGGTTGATAAGCCGCACCGAATTTCCGGCAAACATATCCGGAAAGATGCGCTTGGTTACTTCCCGGTTTTCCAGCATATACGATACACCGGAAGGTGTACGCAGATTATCTTCTAAAACATAAAACTTACCATCATCGCCACGTATTAAATCAATACCCGAAATGTGAACGTAAATATCATGCGGCACTTGTATGCGATACACTTCACGCATATAATGCGGACATGAAGCAATTAAACTTGCAGGAATAATTTTTTCTTTTACAATTTTCTGATCATTGTAAATATCTTTTAAGAACATGTTCAGCGCGGTAAGTCGTTGAGCGATCCCCTTCTCAATATTTTGCCACTCATTTCCGGTGATTATACGAGGAATAATATCGAATGGAAAAATGCGCTCAATGCCAGCGTTATCGGCATACACAGTAAACGTGATGCCCTGATTCATAAATAACTCACCCGCCAGTTTATCCTTGTTATACATAGCTGGCATATCAAGCCCATGCAAAGCAGCCGCAATTTTTGCGTAGGGCTCGCGAACATCGCTGGTATTCCACATTTCATCGTAGAACCCCGGCATAACCGAATACTCGTTTAACAATGCAGATACACTCATAAGTTGCCATTTACAAATTGTAAAAAACAAATTGACTTTCTCTATGGCGCAACTTATCGAAGAAGGATGGAAAAGTAGTAAAAAGTTTTGATTAGCAAACAGTGCTAAAATAAAAAGAGAAGCAGCGCTTCTCTTTTTATTTTAAATTTTTTAAACTCTCCTTCAGGCTTTATTTTGCGCTTATTTGTATTCCCAGTTCGTCTAATTGTTTTTGGTCAATGGTAGCAGGTGCATCCAGCATTACATCTCTGCCTGAATTGTTTTTTGGAAATGCAATAAAATCGCGGATGCTTTCACTGCCACCAAGTATTGCGCAAAGCCTGTCAAAACCAAACGCAATGCCACCGTGCGGGGGTGCACCATATTCAAAAGCACCTAATAAAAATCCAAATTTATGTCCTGCTTCCTCTTCACTCATGCCTAAGGCAGCAAACATTTTTTCCTGCAATTCTCTTTGAAAAATGCGAATGGAACCGCCACCAATTTCATTGCCATTCAGCACCATATCGTATGCATTGGCTTTGATATTGGCGTATGGATGTTCTAAATATTTTGCTGCATTGTCAATAGATGGATTGTTGTTAATCATCACCTCAATGTCTGAAGGTTTGGGTGATGTAAACGGATGATGCCGCGCAACCCAGCGGTTCTCTTCTTCGGCATATTCAAACAAGGGAAAATCCAGCACCCAAAGCAGCTTGAATTCATCGGCTTTTCTATAACCTTTTATTCTACCAGATTCAAGACGTAGTTCACTGATTGCTTTTCGTGTTCTTTCTTCCGGACCTGCTAGGATTAAGATTAAATCACCTGGAACTGATTCAAGTGATTTTGCTATAGCTTTAAGTCTATCTTCGTTATAAAACTTGTCTATACTACTTTTAAATGTTCCATCAACGTTATGACGTATGTAAACTAACCCTTTCATACCTATTTGAGGACGTTTGACCCAATCAGTCCAAGTATCTATATCTTTTCGAGTTGCTTCACTCCACATTGGAACAGCAATGGCTAACACAGTTTCGGCTTCGTCAAATACTTTAAAATCAGCGCCGTTAATTAATGAAGATTGATCGTGTTTCGTTACATAAACAGAAGAGGGCTTTTTCAAGTTTGAAATCTTCATTCCAAAACGAATGTCCGGCTTGTCATTGCCATAGTTCCACATCGCATCTTCCCACGACATGCGTTCAATGGTTTCAGCATAATCAATACCTTTTACATCTTTAAAAATAGATTTAATTAAACCTTCAAACATATTTAAAATGTCGTCCTGTTCAACAAACGACATCTCGCAATCTATCTGTGTAAATTCAGGCTGACGGTCGGCCCGCAAGTCTTCATCACGAAAGCATTTTACAATCTGATAATAGCGGTCATAGCCACTTACCATCAAGAGTTGTTTAAATGTTTGCGGGCTTTGTGGAAGCGCATAAAACTGGCCTTCGTTCATGCGTGAAGGCACCACAAAATCTCTTGCTCCTTCGGGGGTTGATTTGATTAAAAAAGGCGTTTCAATATCCATAAAGCCCTGACTGTGCAAGTAGTTGCGGGCGGAACGATTGACTGCATACCGAAGCTCTAAGTTTTTCTTTACGGCATTGCGGCGCAAATCCAGATACCGGTACTTCATGCGCAAATCATCGCCACCATCTGTATCATCCTGGATGGTAAAAGGAGGTACGGCTGACTTATTTAAAATTGTAAAAGAAGAAACCAAAATTTCAATATCGCCGGTTGGAATGTTTTTGTTTTTATTGGTTCTTTCCCGAACGGTTCCTTTTACTTGTATTACAAATTCCCGACCCAACGGAGTTTCGTTAAGTAAAGTATTCAACTCTTCACCAAACAACAATTGCGTTATGCCATAGCGGTCGCGCAAATCAACAAACGTAATGGCTCCAAACTTGCGAATGGTTTGCACCCATCCGGCAAGGGTTATGAGGCTTCCGCTATCTTCTATTCTTAATTCACCACAAGTATGTGTTCTGAACATGATGTATTTTTTGGGAGCGCAAAGATAAGAGTTGCAGATGGGAAGAAGATTTGAATTGACAGATGATATACAGATAGATGAGAATCATAAAGAATAATTACATACAAAAAATGCCTTGCAGAAGCAAAGCATTTTTTGTGCAAAAACAAACTTGCGAAATTATTGGTTAATCACTTCAACACCAGGATGCGCTTTTTCGTCAAAAACAAACTTGCTGTCGGGAATGGAAGCATTGGTGTTTACATTATTTAAGGCAAACTCAATGGTGTTGTCGGCTTTATCAAGCACTTGCGCTTTGGTAACAATGTCTTTTGTTTTATCAACAAATACGGTTACTTGCTTAAAGTTCTTTCTTTTGTCAACCGGTGCCAATGCTATTTTGTAAATGTTTCCTGAAGAGGAAAGAAGGTTGTAAGTAAAATCTTTATCGTAAAAATTGCTTAAAAACTTTTGTGGCGAAAACGCCTGGTTATCGTCGGCGGCATCGGTTACGGTTACTTCTTTTTCGCTGCTGTTGTAGTTCCAGTTTTTAGTGCCATCGCTATAAATTTCATTGCCGCCTTGTTTCAAATAATATTTAGAACCCTTTACTAAAATTTGTCCTGTTTTGATACCGTGTGCTGCGCCTTTTTTATCTTTTGTGCTATAACTAAAATTGGCTGATATACCCTTATAGCTTTTCAGTTTGTTGCTTACTTTATCAAGAATCGATTTTGCATCGCTTTGTGCAAATGCAGTGCTGGCAATACTTATGGCTACTACAATCAATACAAATAGTTGTTTCATCAAAAAAATTTGGGTAACAAAAGTAATTCTTTCATTAACAACAGCTAAGATGTAAATGATAAACAATCGTTTAATATCGGTTTGAAAACGCAACCATTTCTATCTGTAACTCTTTATCTTTTAATTAACCTTAACAGCTATTGAAAGCAGCGCATTGCGTTTTATCATTGCTTCAAAACCAATTTTGCGCACGCTATGAAAGGATGGATTCAGTTTCTGTTTATTGTTGTTCTGTTTTGTACTTCGTCGTGCATTTCCAAGTTTGGCAAGGTGTACAAAAGCAAAGACAAGGAATACAAATACAAAATGGCAGAGCAATACTATTCTCAAAAAAAGTGGGACAAAGCTTCGCAATTGTTTGAAGGTTTGTTTCCGTATGTGAAAGGTACGGCGCGTTTTGAAGATATGTATTACAAGTACGCTTACTGTGCTTACAACCAGAAAGATTATTTAAACGCAGAAAATTTATTCAAAACGTACACCGAAAACTTTCCTAACGGACAACGCTCGGAGGAATGTGAATACATGCGTGCTTATTGCTTTTACAAACAATCGCCAAAGATTGATTTAGATCAAACCAATTCAACCAAAACCATTGGTTTGATGCAGGCTTTCATCAACACACATCCGGGCAGCGAGCGCAATAAAGATGCAGAAAAAATTATTGCTACAATGCGCGGAAAAGAAGAGATGAAAGAATTTAAAGCAGCGAAGTTGTACTTTGATTTAAGTTACTTTAAATCGGCAGCAGTGGCTTTTAATACTTTGATGGACGATTTTCCGGATTCTGATAAAAGCGATGAATACAAATTAGAAATGGTGCGTTCTTACTACAAATATGCGGAAGCCAGCGTTACTGATAAACAGCCCGAACGTTTTGGAAAAGTGCTTACTGAAATATCAGATTTTGAAGATCGCTTTCCGCAAAGTAACTTGCGCCCGCAAATAGAAGAATTTAAAACACTTTCCAACAATCACATAAAAACATTACATGATGAGCAAGCTAAGGCGGCAACTGGGCAATAACATTGCACCTGTTGTTGAAACAAAAAGTTTAGTTGACATAAAAGGCAAAACCGGCAATTTATACGAATCTATAGCAATCATTGCGAAACGTGCCAACCAAATTAATGTTGCCGTTAAAGATGAACTGCATACCAAACTGGAAGAGTTTGCAACGCATACCGACAGTTTGGAAGAAGTGCACGAAAACAAAGAGCAGATTGAAATCTCGCGCGCTTACGAAAAGATGCCAAACGCAGCTATTCTGGCTACGCAGGAGTTTATGGAAGATAAAATTTACTATCGTAAAAACGACGATGATTTATTTAGATAAATTGATTTTAGTGTAAGACAAAAAAGCAGCGTTTGTAAACGCTGCTTTTTTGTTTGAACCAGGATTTTATGCGATTTTCCTGATTCGGCTGATTTAAAAAGATTGAAGAATTTGGGCAAAAACAAACCTGCTTTATTTAATCTTCCTAATCAGAAAAATCGCATAAAATCTTTTTACAACTTAATTTCTTCATCGTTACTGTCGAAAAAATGAAATTCGGTAAGATTGTAATCGTTGTTCTTAACAATTTGAATTTTGGTTTTGTATTTCTGGTTCCATTTATAACGAATTGAATTAAACCACCAGCCTTTCGTCAAATGAGAATACAAAATCGGATGAACCGAAATGGTAATATTTTTATGTTGATGGGTGAGCAAATAATGCAATCGTTTTTCAATTTCTTCAACCAATAAAACCGTTGGTGAAATTTTACCGGAGCCATTGCAGGACGGGCAGATTTCAGAAATGTTGATATTTACTTCAGGCCTCATGCGCTGGCGCGTCAACTGCATAATTCCAAATTTTGAAATGGGAAGAACGGCATGTTTTGCGCGGTCGGTGCGCATATAGTCTTCCATTGCTTCCTGCACTTTCCTTTTGTTGTCAGGATTTTTCATATCAATGAAATCAACTACAATGATGCCTCCAATATCCCGCAGGCGCAATTGCCGCGCAATTTCTTCAGCCGCTTCTAAGTTGGTTTGCAACGCATTTTCTTCCTGGCTGTTGCTAACGCTTTTGTAACCGCTGTTTACATCAATAACATGCAAAGCTTCTGTGTGTTCAATAATCAGATAAGCGCCGCTTGGAAGGTTAACCGTTTTTCCAAACGAAGCTTTAATTTGTTTGTTCACACCAAACTGATCGTAAAGCGGAATACCATTGTTGTAGTAAGTAACAATGTCGGCTTTGTCGGGCGCAAATTTTTGGATGTAGCTTTTGGTATCGTTATAAATGTTTTTGTCGTTGGTAACAATGCGGTTGAAATCCTCGTTCAACAAATCGCGCAAGATGCTGGTGGTTTTATCCTGCTCACTTAAAATTTTACAGGGCGCTTCGGCACCGCGCAGATTCTTTTGAATGTTGTTCCATGTTTCCACCAACATCATTACATCTTCGTGCAACTCGGCAGCTTTTTTTCCTTCGGCGGCCGTGCGAACAATCACTCCAAAGTTTTTTGGTTTGATAGATTCTACAATCTTTTGCAATCGCTTTCTTTCTTCGGAAGAATGAATTTTTTTTGATACGGCAACTACATCATTAAACGGCGTTACCACAATGTATCTGCCCGGCAACGATAGTTCGCAACTTAAGCGCGGCCCTTTGGCAGCAATGGGTTCTTTTAAAATCTGAACCAAAACGTTGGGTTTACCGCTCAGTACCTCGTTTATTTTTCCTGTTTTTACAATTTCAGGTTCAATGGTAAATTTCGAAAAATCAAGTGGCATGTCGCTTTTGTCGCTAATTGCCATCTGTGTAAACTTCAACAACGAGCGGGCATAAGGACTCAAATCGGTATAATGAAGAAAGGCATCTTTTTCAAAGCCTACATCAACAAAAGCGGCGTTTAAGCCAGGGATTAATTTTTTTACTTTGCCAAGATATAAATCTCCTACTGCGAAAGAGGCGTCTGCTTTTTCGTTGTGCAGTTCAACCAGCTTTTTATCTTCCAGCAGCGCAATTTCAACGCCGGTTGGCGCTGCATTAATAATCAAATCTTTGTTCACAATTAGAGCAACTTTAAAATGTTTACATAAAAAAAGGAAGCAGATAACAACACTGCATACGATGAACGGTTGCGTGTACAACCCATCCAATAAGCGTGATTCCTGCTGCTGTTTAAGGTGAGATGATAAGGAGAAGGAAAAGTTGCGTACAAAAAACCGGAGCAATAAATCAATCAGTAAAGAATCCGGAATATTGCTATACCGGAATGTTAGTTAGCCCTAAAAACTATTTATTTTTCTTCTTATGACGATTTTTTCTTAATCTTTTTTTGCGTTTGTGCGTAGCAATCTTATGACGTTTTCTTTTTTTTCCGCAAGGCATAATTAAAATATGTTTTTATAAATGATAAATGTTTACTGCAATGTTTTTATCCGCTCCTCAATGGCTGCTTTCGCATCCGGTAGGGCAATATTGTTTTTCGCTTCGCGATACCATTTCACCGCGGTTGCTTTATCGCCTTTCCTTTCGTAAGTTTCTGCCAGGTACAACAACGCTTCTGCATTGTGTGGCTGTTTATTTACAACTATGGTAAAGCGCTCGATAGCTTTATCATACTGTCCGCTGCGAATGCCTCCTAGGCCAAGCATCATTTGACCGTAGAGATTATCAGGATTTTTTTCAACCACCTGGCGAATAGCCATGATTCCCTGCATTGGATTGTCGGCAATATTGCCAAACAAGTAGCAGCCACCAATGCCTATCTTCGCCGAATCATCAGCCGGATTTAGTTCCAAACTCTTCTCAAACAACTCTTTAGCGTTTGTTGCCAGCCAGTGCTGATTGGAAGGATTGTCTTCTGTAATCAGGTTATCCAGCATCAAACGGGCTGCGAAGTTGAGCTTTTTTTCAGAATTTTCCAACTTGCCTGCTTCGCCGGTGTAATAAGCGCCTAATACGTGCATTCCCAGGCTATCGTCCCAAAACGAAGCCAACTGGTTGTATACTTTTATTTGCTGCGCTTTCACATCGCCACGTACAACACTGTTTTCTAATTGCGTAATCTTTGTTAATTGCACGGGCGTAAGCTTCGCTTTTGCTTTTGTCAATAAATCCTGGATAGTCAATTCGGGTGTATTAGATAAAGAATCGGTAGTGTTATGAGCCGTAGAAACTATAGGTTGTTTTTTATGGGGCGGGATGGTTTTACCAAAAAAAAACAGGCAGGCAAATAGTATAATGCCGCCTGTTACAACAATCGTTTGTTTTTGTATCATTTATAATGCTTTCGTACGCGCAAAGTTATCCTTTTTGCTTACTGTGCATTTCTTTCACTTCGTTAATAAATTCTTTGGATGGCTTAAAAGCAGGAATAAAATGTTCGGGGATTTCCACTGCCACGTTCTTTTTTATATTTCTGCCAATCTTCGCCGCACGTTTCTTCGTTATGAAACTTCCAAAACCGCGGATGTAAATGTTTTCTCCTTTCGCTAAACTTTCTTTAATCTCTTTTAGCATTGTTTCCAACGAAACCAAAACATCTACTTTAGCAATTCCTGTCTTATCAGAAATGTTGGTTATTAAGTCTGACTTTCTCATTTGTTTTCAAATCTTTTTTTATAAAATGGAACTACAATGACTAAATGAATGAAGGCAAATCTCTATTAAAAATCAGTAACTAATAATTTATAATACAGATTATTGTCATGGATAAGCAGCAATTTACTTGCCAATTAGCGCAATGGCACACAACAAAAAATAAGAGAGAGCTGCCTTGGAAAGGAGAGAGGGATGCTTATAAAATCTGGTTGAGCGAAATTATACTTCAGCAAACACGCGTTGCCATGGGGTTGAAGTATTATGAAGCTTTCATAAAAAAATATCCAACGATCGTCCATTTGGCAGATGCGCCCGATGAAGAAGTATTTAAGTTGTGGGAAGGATTAGGGTATTACAGCCGATGCCGCAATTTGCTCTTAACTGCAAGATTGATAGCTCACAATTTACAAGGTGTATTTCCACAACAATATGAAGAGATACTTGCGTTGAAGGGAGTAGGTCCTTATACTGCTGCTGCCATTGCTTCGTTTGCGTTTGACTTGCCTTATGCAGTGGTAGATGGCAATGTGTTCCGGGTGTTGGCGCGATGTTTTGGTATTGATACGCCCATTGACAGCAACGAAGGAAAGCACCGGTTTACGGCGCTGGCAAATGAAATATTGGACAAAAACAAACCTGCGCAACACAACCAGGCAATCATGGATTTTGGTGCTACCATTTGCAAGCCCGTGAGTCCTTTGTGCGATGAATGTCCGTTGCGGAATGGTTGCACGGCTTATCAAACCGGAAGAGTGAATGAACTTCCCGTAAAAGAAAAAACGATTTTGAGAACAACACGCTGGTTTACTTATTTTATTTTTACGTTTGGTGATACAACAATGGTTCACCAACGTATGCAAAAAGACATTTGGCAGCAGTTGTATGAGTTTTATTTATTAGAAACGAGCGAAAACAAAATTTGGAAAGAAGAAGATATAAAAACCTTTTTGCACCATCAGTTTTCAATTGAAGATTTCAGTTTGCTTTATGTTTCGCCGCAGCTTTCGCAGCAACTTACTCATCAAACCGTAAATGCTGTATTCATCAAAGTCAAACTGAAAACAATACCGCAGGTTTTACAGCAACATCAATGGTTAACTTCAGATCAAATACATCAATTGACGTTTCCAAAAATCATCAACGAATATTTGCAAAGCCTATCATTTCAGCCAAGTTTGTTTTCATAAGAATTTTCAAAAAAGCGGTAAAAACAAAAATGCTTCGCTATGTACAGCGAAGCATTTTCATCATCAATCAAAACTAATTACTCCTTCACAAAAGTGGTTGTCGTGGTTTTGTTGTTGATTTTTATCTGAATAAAATAAGTGCCTTTACTTAAGCCATCAATAGCCGCAGGTTGCGTTAAAGTGTAATGGCTCCATTGTTTTACTGCATGCCCTTTAGCATCGTAAATAACAACAGCATCTGCAACAGTTAGCATTGGGCAGGCTAAAGCGTATAAAGCTTCCGGCAGGGTTAGGATAAAGACTTATGATGCTTTGACTGCCATGAACCAATGCCGTACCTGAATAAAACAATTTACCATCTTTATCAACTTCCTGTACGCGATAGTAAACGCTCGGCGGCACGTTTGTTTTTGCATACGTTTGGTCGTTATAAGTGTAGGCTGAACCTGTACCATTTCCTGTTGCTGTAACGGCATCCACAGTTTCAAAAGCAGTTCCTGTAAGGCTGCGCTGAATGTTGAAATAATGCGTGTTGGTTTCCTGCGCGGTTTTCCATTGCAACAGCACATTTTTGTTTTGGAGGGAAGCAGTAAACGAAGTAAATGTAACCGGCAAATCAGATGATGCTTTTAAATAAGTGGCGCTTAGTGAAGTAATAGGAAAGCCATTAACAGGATTGGTAAAACCAAATGCAGTAATATATGCACTTGTTGTTGTTTCATTAACTGTTAACAGAGGCACATGCGTGCCGGGTGTAAAGTACAGATAGCTTACTGTTCTTATGTTAGCTGTAAATGTACCGGAGACGGGGAAACCACCTATACTTGCTGTTGTATCTTTTACGGTTGTAACATTTTCAATGTACTGTACACGCAAAACATTGGAGTATGTCTTCCCGCCAGGTAAATTTAAAGTGCCGTAACCGTCGGCTTTTAAGCTGTCTTTGCCCCGGAAAATTGCTCCGTATCTTTCAACTTCTCCTACCACCGAATCAGTATAAAAACTGTTGTAAGCAAATGGATAAGGTAAATAAATCCTTGGCGTTGTATAGGTTATTTGTCCAGTATCAGCGGCATCTAAACCCACAATTGATAATTGCGAAGCTTGTGAATTGAAATAAACAAAGTTTGCGTTGTTCGCGGTTCGAACCACTAAATTGCTGGTGGGAAATAAAGCCGCGTCGGGCGTTGCGGAAGGTAATAACACCTGCACAGATGCAGCCACACTACTATCAACCAAACCACTATAATTCCATGTTTGATTGGCCCCGCCTGTATAAGAGGGAAGGTTGTTGGTTTGTGCCACCTGATTGGAAAAAGTTTCTCCCACAACAGGTGTGGTAGTAGATGAAGTAAGCGTAGGACCTTGTGCCATCGTTGCAGCAGAAAGACACGCAAAAACAAATGTGAGGAGTAAAGTTCTTTTCATAAATTAGAAGGTTGGTTGTTGTTAACAATGATGTAAAGATAAGATGATGTTTAGAAAAATATGGGTTAGGCTTAAGTTATGTTTTGCAATATGAATCAACTCATATAATGAGGAAATCAAAAACTATAAAGCAGCCAAAGTGTATCCACGCAATTTGATTTCGTCCAATATTTTGATATTTCTATCATTTAATTTTATCACCTTATCATTCATCAGTTCATTTAAAATCCGAAACATACTTTCATAGCTTGTACCTGCAAACGAAGCTAAATCCTGCCGGCTTATCAGCATGTTTATGTTTCCATTTTCGTCTTTGCCAAATTGGTTTTGAATGATTAGCAAGCTATCGGCTATCCTCCCTTTCATATCCCTCTGCACTAAGTTGCGCATCAGGTGTTCGGTGACCTGTAGTTCCTGTGCATAAAACATCATCAGGCGAAAGGTGAGTTCGGGATTTATTTTTAATGAAGAAAGAAAAAAAGCAGTCTCTATAAAACAAGTGATGGTAGGTTCTAACGCTGTTGCAGAAACAGGATAACTGTGGTTGCTGCCAATACCTCTGTGACCCAGCACATCTCCGGCAGTGGCAAATCGTATAATTAATTCTTTTTGCTCGCCCCAGGGCTTGTGCACTTTTGCTTTTCCGCTATACAAAAACCAAATCCCTTCTACCGGCTGCCCTTCTTTAAAAATGGTTTGTCCTTTTTTATACAAAATGTTTTTTTATGAATCGCTACCAATTCCAGCCACTCGTTTGAGCAGGCTTTACACAGAAAGCAGCTTTTGACATCACAGAGATTTTTGTTTTTGCCCATATTTGAATCTTCGGTATTGAATAAAGTAAAGCAAGATGAAATCTATTTCATAAAGAATCTTTTAAGATGGTATTTTTTTATTATCATATTTTTTTAATGCTACATGAAATACCTTTGCGCCGCAATTCAAGCAAGAATGAATAGCCCCAAATATAGTTCTGCCATTCCTGTTTCTCCCTCGTTAGAAGGTACAACGAGTAACTCTAAGAATGTGCCAGCCGAAAAGCTTATACTATCGGGCAGAATTTTCTTTTTAAGCTTACAAGCCATACTCAATGCCGTTGTAATCGGTGTTATTGCTAAGGTTCGTGTGTTGTTAATTCAGCTCATAACGAATATTGCTTTTTACAAACAATTTTCTTTTCAGCTATCTTCTCCTGCGGGTAACCATTAGGGAGCCATGGTAATTTTTGTACCGATTATTGGTAGTATTATCGTGGGCATTATGGCACGTTATGTTTCAGCCGCTATACGTGGTCATGGCATACCCGAAGCAATGGAAAATATCATTTTAAACGAAAGTAAAATTAAACCCATTGTTACCTTTTTAAAGCCCCTTTCGGCTGCTATCTCTATTGGTACGGGCGGTCCGTTTGGCGCAGAAGGACCTATTATTGCAACAGGCGGCGCTTTAGGTTCTGTACCAGGTCAAATAATGCATATCTCTGCAAGTGAACGAAAGATCATGCTGGCTGCCGGTGCATTCGATGTGGTGGCCTGCCATTGGAGCAGTAGCCGTAGGTGTAATTGGCTATTTCGCGCCCCATACAATGGGAGTTGGTTATGATAATATTACTGCTTTGCTTACCGGCAAAGTTCCCCTGGCTATTATGTTCTCACTTTGTTTTTTAAAGTATTTGTCATGGGTTATATCGCTGGGTAGTGGTACATCCGGCTGAACACTTGCACCCCTGTTTACCATCGGCGGTGACCTGGGAGCTTTGCTGGGTGTTGGCATACTGGCTTTGTTTCCGGGAACACACATCAACATTGCAACTGCTGCGCTGATAGGCATGGCGGCCATGTTTGCGGGTGCCTCGCGTGCCCTTCTTACGAGTATCATATTTGCTTTTGAAACCACAGCACAACCACATGCCTTATTGCCATTACTCGGGGCCCGTACCGCAGCTTATTTCGTTTCTTTCTTTTTGTTGAAAGGCAGTATCATGACAGAAAAAATCCATCGCCGCGGTGTGAGAACGCCTGAAGCGTATGAACCCGATGTATTGCAAAATGTAAATGCAGAAGACATCATGCAGGACGTTCCGGTAATCATTAACACCAGCAATACAGTAGAAGAGATGCAGACCTGGAGTAAAGAGAACGTAGATACCAACTATTACCGCCTTTTTGTTTTAGCAGATGAGAATGAAAGCTTTGGCGGTTATGTGGAGAAGGAAAAATCGTTTGCTGCTCATGTTGACTTAGAAGCACCTGTTGCTTCTATTGCTACCCGCTTACCGGTTGCTACCACCGACCAGGCGATGAATGTGATTTGCGAGATGATGGGGAGAGAAGGAAATGGATGTAATTGCTGTGGTTTCAAATACCGAAGAACAAAGGCTGGAAGGCGTGATTACGTCATCCGATATACTGAAAGCCTATAGCAATCTGCACCGAAGAACAACCATTATCATACGCACATTTCGATTCCTAAAAGAGCCATGCGAATGATAGTGAAGGGGCGCACTTTATTGCACAGTACTAAGACATGATGTTCATTCCTCTTCACGACATTACGAACGATTAATTAAAAAACATACATTTATGAATCACGATTATCAACAGACAGAATTCTCTAAAACCATTACTGACAGGCGTTTTTACAGGCATTATTGCTACATGCGTAAACCTTTTGTACAATTTTATTTACCGTGGTATGGAAGGGTTTTATCCATCCGAAATCATTAATGTATCATAATCATTTTTATGACTATGATACTATTTGTTGCAGGTGCGTTAGCATACTTTATGCTCACCCATTTTGCAAAGAAGGGCAACCTTATTTACATTGTTGTTTTTAGTATTCTCACTCTTTTGTGTATCTATTTCAGCCTGCATGTCAACCGTTCCAACAATCCGGTTGAGATTACACAATTCAGAGGTTTAGTATTGGGTACAACTGCATTAACAGGCGTCATGCTTGCCATACTGCTTCCTTATTTGGAAAGGCACAACGAATCTTATATTTAAAGGCACTGTATAAGTTCAGTTGACTGCATTAGAAGCTTCTGTGAAGGAGCTTTTTCATAAATAATTTGCTTTCCAATTTTTACTTCTTCTGCATCATTCACCAGCCGTTTGTTTTTACTCATTTTCTGCTTACATGGCATTGTAATAATCATCTTCATTCAATAGCCTTGCAGGTTAATAGTGAGGTGAAAGTAGCACAGCAAAAGAAGGTATGAGAGGATTAACGCAAAATTGAAAATACATGCAGATTTTGCTTTTCTCCCTGTTGTGTTAACCTCGCAGAGCGCCCTTTTGTAGTTGTTGATGAATGACAGCAATTGCCAGATTAAAATAAGCTTAAACAGAGTTCTATAGTCATTCTTTGGTTATTTTTGGATTCACCGGATAAAGCCCTGTTTCTTGCTCTTGCTGATTACCTGTCTATTTCCACTACATCCAATAAAATGACGAACCATGAATGAAGGATGAACGCAAGATAAACGAAGGAAAAACGGTTTTAACCATACAATAACCATAACCAGATATGAACCATGGCAAGACTAACTAATAGCTTTTTAGAGAATATCCGCGGCGGATTGGGAAAACAGTTGGTGTTTAAGCAATACAAGAATAAAACCGTTGTTACCAGCTACCCGGACATGAGCCAGGTGAAACCCAGCGAAGGGCAGAAGGAAGGCAGGAAATTGTTTGCTGAAGCGGTGGCTTATGCCAAAGCCGTTAGCCAAAACGCAGAACAGAAAGCTGAGTACGGGAAGAAAGTAAAACAAGGTGAAAGTATATATCATTTTGCGTTGAAGGAGTACTTAGCTAAGTGTAAGAAGTAACTTTTATTGTGTGACTTTTATAAGAAATGCTCTGCCCGGTTTCGGCAGGGCATTTTGTTTTGATAAGATAATTTAATTGTTGTTCTACTTTCTTTTCTTGAAAAGAAAAGCAATAAACCTGCCTGCCGATAGGCAGGGAAATTCAAGCACGGATGCTATACAGCCCATCCGTGCACGGTTCCTTGATTAAGCTTTTGTTGTACTGTGATGAAGAATGGTTGAGCCTTGATAGGTTGAGTGTAGCTGCTATGTTGTAAGACTAGTGGTTGTTGTTTGGTTTTGCATGAAAAGGTTTGCAGACGGTGCAACATAGTCTCCAGCTACGTTAAGCACAGAGAGAATTGTGTTAGTGAAGAACACCAACGCGGGCAAAATCAGCTAATTCAATGGTTTGTTCCTAAATAATAAAGCCGATTCGTTGAAATAAAAATATTTTTTAAAGTTCCAATACTAAGTACCATGATGGAATTGAAAGACAAGAAATAGCGGCTTTGGTTTATCGGTAGAAGGTTCTTGTAATTGTACCATGATGGAATTGAAAGTGTCGTTTTCCGGTTCCGTGTCATCTTCGCCCGCTTCCACTTGTAATTGTACCATGATGGAATTGAAATAATGTTCATCAATTTAGGGACACTCACGGATGTATTAACATCGTTTGAGCAAATTTGATATTGTTACAAACAAAACAGTCAGTAAATGAAATCATATACAGGCTGTTTTATTGAGATTAAGCCGGAGCAGCAGGATTCGGCGACCTTCCTCAAAGGGTTAAATGTTTAATCGGCTACAAAAAGAAAGAACTCATTAATAATTCACTTATACCGGAGCATTCTTTTCTTTTATCATTTTAGCAACACCGCCAGCTTCACCGCCATGTTTCAAAATATTCATGTCAATACCTGTTTGGTTGTATGTACTCGCATGCTTACAATGTTTAAAATGATATTTTTAGCAATTAATAAAATATTTAATTTTGAAGACGACTGTAATGGGAAATAAATTAAAATAAGAATGAGTTCGGCATAATCCTGTTCTTATCAAATACCTTTCATAAAGATTAATAACCGATTGAAGCAGTATAGAAAACTTTCAGTGAAGTCAAACTGGTTTATTATAACATTGTTTGCAATGATAGTGATCGTTATTGCTTATCATTTACTTGCTCTATTGCGAAGAACTGCTGAACAGAAAAAAGTTTCCACTCCATATTCTTCAAACGAAATCGCAGATACGCTTTGGCATGGTGCTAACCATTCACAAATTCCTTATCACACGGATAGTGGTAAATTAATTGGGTATGGATATGAATTGATTGCAAATACGAGTATCTACTTAGGCCCGAAAGGAACAATTGCTCAAATTAGCAATGGCATGAATTGTCAGAATTGCCACCTTAATGGCGGCACCGTTCCTTGGGGTAATAATTTTGGTAAAGTATGCACAACCTATCCCTTGTTTATGCCGCGGAGCAATTCGGTTGAAAGTGTTTATGACAGAATCAATGATTGTTTTGAAAGAAGCCTGAATGGCAAATCTCTTGATAGCAACTCTAATGAAATGCAGGCGATATCTGCTTACATAAAATGGTTGGGTAAAGATGTATCCAAAGGTGTTGTGAAAGAGGGCACAAGCCTTATGAAGCTGAAATATATGGATGTAGCAGCCGACGTTATAAAGGGGAAGCATGTGTACATGGCCAATTGCCAAAGCTGTCATGGAAACGATGAACAAGGCAAGTTAAACGCAGATGGTAACGAGTACACTTATCCGCCATTGTGGGGCGAACAAAGTTATAATGATGGCGCAGGTTTATACCGGATTAGCAGCTTAGCAAGCTTTGTAAAAAATAATATGCCTTTGGGAACAGATTATCACAATCCCAGATTATCGGATGAAGAAGCATGGAATGTGGCAGCATTTGTAAATAGCAAGCCACGACCGCACAGAGATCAAACAGAAGATTGGAAAGATGTAAAAAACAAACCGGTAGATTTTCCTTTTGGCCCCTATGCAGATACATTTTCTGAAACGCAGCATAAGTACGGTCCTTTCACCCCAATAAAAAACGCACATAAACAAAAATAGTAAGTAAAAAGCTTTTTTAAATATTAAAACTAATTGTATGAAACGGTTCATCCTTTTGTTATCATCAATCATTTCAATTTCTATTGCCATATCTGGGCAAACAACCAACGATGTTTTTATTAAAAATAAAAGTTTCAGTGGCGCTGTATCTGATAAGGGATCTTATTCTGTTATTTTTCAGTTAGATAACGGTGATCCAAAAATCATTGAGAAAACTTTCATTAACATCAACAATGCGTTAAAAGATGAGCGGTTGAAAAATAGAATACATATTGAACTGATTGCATTTAGTGGCGGCACGGATGCTTATTTTAAAAACAGCAAATTTGAAGATGATTTAAAAGGATTGGTAGAGAAGGGTGTTATCGTAGCGCAGTGCAACAACACTTTACTATTAAGGAAAATAAGTAGGGACAGCATTTATAATTTTATTGGTATTGTGCCCAGCGGAGTAGGCGAGTTGATACTTCGCCAGCAGCAGGGATGGGCAATTATAAAACCGTAACCGCTTGTGGTTTTACGGCGAATGGTTTTACCTCCATCAATCGAAATATTTCTTAAGATGTCAACGGCTCAATGAAACGAACCAATGATAAGGCTACAGATTGATTGGCTCATTATCAATCACCCCTTTCTTTACGAACAATTATATTTGAAAAAGCTTAAGATGCAAAACATCAACGCCTTCATTTCTTACAAAGCTTTCTGAAATAGCCACAAGCTTTTTAAAATGTACAATAATGTAATTGATGCTACCCCTGGAAAAAATATTATTGTATCTCGTAAGCACATGGTTTGTCATAGGTGCAATGGCACAACATCCTGACCGGAGAAAGATAGAAAACTTGAAGAAGTTATTACCCTCAACAAACGGTATTGCAAAAATAGATTGCCTGAATGCATTAAGTGAAGAATACTGGTGGCCGCCTCGTGTTTGGCCTGATTCCATTTCAATGTGGGCAGGTATTGCCAACCAGGAGGCGCTACAAATCAAGTATCCCGTTGGTATAGCAATCAGCACCATGCACCTCGGTGTATCGGAAATTTATAGAAAGAACTTTCTAAGAGCAGAAAAATATTTACGCCGGGCTATTCAAATGTTTGATAGCCTTCACAATGATGAAGGTTTGGGTTGGTGTAACCTGTGGTTGGGACAGACCTTGTACTCGGAAAATAATTTTGCCGAAGCCATTCTCTTCTTTTCAAAATCAATTTCTTATCTCACCAAAATTAGCAACAGCGAAGGCGAAGGAAAAGCGTGGACGTGGATGAGCTTTTTGTATGCAGCCACCGGCGATTATGATAGCAGTTTTGAATACTGCACAAAGAGTTTATTGGTAAGAGAAAAAATGAGTGATCATGTTTGCATAGCGGCCTCCTTAGCAAACATGGGTTATTTGTACAAATCGGTTGGCGATTATGAAGACGCGTTGGATTACTACCGGCAGGGCATGCAATATGCAGATACGCATGGTGTAAATTATTATGCAGCGAACTGGAATTATTTTGATGAACCTATTGGAACAGTTTACCAATTAATGGATAACCCCGATTCTTCTCTCTACTATCTTCAAAAAGCGATTCAGATTGATCCGGCAAACCAAATGACTCGCATAAGTTTGGGTGAAACACTGCTTTTAAAAAATCAGTACGATTCTGCTTTAGCTATTTTTCTGAAACCCATCAATCATTTCAGAAAGGAGAATGATGAATGGGACCTGATGCGCATTCTGTTGGATGCCTCGAAAGCTTTTGACAGAAAGAAAAATGAAACTTCCGCTTTACAATATGCGTTAGAAGGATTCTTCATAGCAAAAACGGCAAATGTAAAACCATATATAATGCAAGGCTATCTACAGCTTTCTAACATTTATAAAAACCTACAAAAAGATGACAGCGCATACTTGTTTATGCAGCAATATGTTTCATTAAAAGACTCAGTAAACAAAGAGCAATTTTTCTGGCGATTAACCAATTATAAAAAACAGGCAGATTTTAAAAAGCAATTGGATTATGTAACGCTGCTTCAGAAAGACAATAATATTAAAGAAGAAAGATTGAAGAATGCAAACTTATTGAAATGGGCGCTTATCATAGGTCTTTTTATCATTGCAATGTCAAGTATTGTTG
The DNA here is from genome assembly GCA_963790435.1 of uncultured Chitinophagaceae bacterium. Lineage (GTDB taxonomy): Bacteria > Bacteroidota > Bacteroidia > Chitinophagales > Chitinophagaceae > Ilyomonas. The sequence continues at coordinate 506,772 of CAWBOI010000001.1, read as the reverse complement.
TGTACGGGGGTCTTGCCCTAAGAAGAAAAAATGAGAAGTTAAAAAGCGAAAACGAACAGGCGTTATTGAAGCAAACGGCTGCCGAGCTTGAAATGAAGGCATTGCGGGCGCAAATGAACCCTCATTTCATTTTTAATTGTTTAAGTTCTATCAACCACTATATTTTAAAAAACGAAACCGAAGCCGCTTCAGATTATCTTACCAGGTTCTCGCGGCTTATCAGGATGGTATTAACAAATTCAAACAGAACATTCATTACGCTGGAAGACGAACTCGACATGCTGAAATTATATCTTGATATGGAAAGATTGCGGTTTAAAAATTCTTTTGACTATGAAATTTCAACCCTGAATTCTATTGATACCAGCAACATTTTTATACCGCCGCTTTTGTTGCAGCCGTTTGCCGAAAATGCAATCTGGCATGGCTTAATGCATAAGCAAGGCCATGGGCTTCTCCAAATAGAATTCACAGTAAACAACAAAGTATTAATCTGTACCATTACTGATAATGGTGTTGGCAGAAATCATACGGATTTAATAAAAAGCAAAACAGTAAAAAAACAAAAATCAATGGGGCTCACTATAACTGCCGAACGGCTTGCATTGTTCAATAAAGATGCAGTTGAACCAACTTCATTTCAAATTGAAGACAGGGTTGATTGTGATGGTAAAACGGCGGGAACAAGAGTCATTTTAAAATTGCATTGCAAGAATTTAGAAGAAGCGTCTTCTGATCAAAAACATGAATAATGATAACAGCAACAATTGTAGATGACGAACCTTTTTGTTGTGAAAGCTTAGTAACCTTGCTGGAACGTTACTGCCCTGATATTAAGGTGCTCGACATTTGTTATTCTGCTGCTGCTGCGTTGCAATCCATACGGGAGCAAAAACCGCAGGTGTTATTTTTAGATATAGAAATGCCCTACATGAACGGCTTTGAATTATTAGAAAAGTTGCCTGGAATAGATTTCAAATTAATCTTTACCACCAGTTATGATCAGTATGCCATAAAAGCCATTCGCTTTAGTGCGCTCGATTATTTATTAAAACCAATTGATCGCGAAGAACTACAAAAGGCAGTATTAAAAATAGCAAGCCAGGTTACCACCTCACTGCCGCAGCAGATTGAAATTCTCTTACAAAAATTGCATCAGCCATTTATAGCAGTTAATAAAATAGCCATACCTACTATGGAAGGGCTTCAAATGGTTTTTGTTGAGTCGATAATCAGTTGCGAAGCCAAAAGCAACTACACCCTGCTGCTTTTAAAAAACAAGCAAACGATAACTGCCTCACGCACGCTGAAAGAAATTGAGGAACTGCTGGACGATTATTCCTTTTTGCGGGTTCATAACTCCTGGCTGGTGAATTTAAACGAAGTAGACAAATACATAAAAGGCGAAGGTGGTTACCTGCTTATGAGTGATGGCAGTAGCATTGATGTTTCGCGCAGCCGCAAAGAGATGCTGCAAAGAAAATTGCAGCCGGGTAAATCATAAGCATATCTTTATCTATAGACAAAACAATCAGGCCTTTTAGTTTTTTAGCTGCATTTTTACCTGTAAGCCAATAGCTCAATACTGCTAACTACCCTTTATTATCGTCAGCTACTCATTCCATCTTTCTTTTTGATTGGATTGCAAATAATTTCAGTCCGCCAAAATAGTATTCTTCACATAACCAATCAAAACAGAATGTATGAAAACTTTACTCCACCAAAAGTTTATCCTTTGTTGTATTACAGTTTTAATAGGAGTTTTTAGTGCCAGTGCACAATCAAAAAAAGTGGCCGAGATGAAATGGAAAAATAATTTCATAAGTCACATGAAACAGAACCGGAGTGTGAAAGAATCAAACCAAAACTTTGGAATAAAAATAAATCCTTACTGGAAAGATATTAACGCGCCGCATACTTACAACAGCTTTGTGCCACAGATAAAAGTACCAACCTTTAACTCAGTGTGGGAACATATTGATTATGACTCTGTGCCTTATGATGCCAATCAATTTTTGCGTACGGCAGACGGAGGCAAAACATGGCGGCTTGATTCAGTAGATGCACCTGCTGGCTATGGGTTAAGTGGTATTGCAGCTATTGATGCAAACACATGTTATGCTGCAATGTATGACGCCTTTAACTATGGCGGATCCATGTTTAAAACTACTGATGGGGGCGACACCTGGAAACAGCTTGAGCCGGGTAAGCTTTTTGGTGCAAATTCATTTCCTGATTTTGTTCATTTTTTCGATGCTCAACATGGTGTTACTGTTGGCGATGATGATGGTATAGATTCTTTAAGAATGGAAATTTACACTACCAGCGATGCGGGCAAAACATGGCAGCGTGTTCCAAAGCAAAATATACCACCGGCAGAAGGTTATGTTTTCAGCTCTACCTTTAATCCTTACGCAGCTTCTCGAAACAGGATTTGGTTTGATGCAAGCGACAGCCACGGCAATAATTATTTTTATCGCTCTGATGATTTTGGTAAAACCTGGCAACAGTTTCCCTATACTTTAGCAACGGGTGTTTACTGTTTTGCTTTTGCTGATAAACAAAATGGTTTGGGTGTTATCTATGGGTCCGAAGGAACGAAGGAAATAGAAACACAGGATGGCGGCAAAACATGGGCAGATAAAAGTTTTACCGGCTACCCGATGGGATTATTTATTACGGCTATTCCTTTCACACACACCTTCGTAAGTACCATACCTTATGGCGCTGAACCTGTTTCAGGTTCTTCTTACAGCAATGATTATGGAGCTACATGGAAGCTGATTGATTCGAGCAGTGATTTTAATCCTTTCGCAGTTGTATTTCTTAATCCTTTAATCGGCTGGGCAGGCAGAGGTCATTCGTCAGATATCAATGGTGGTATTTACAAATGGAAATATCGTTTTTCATTAAACAATAATGCAGCAGATGAGGCAAGCACTTTATCTATTACAAAGAATGAGATAAGCAAGGCAGTCACTCTGGGGTTGTATCCCAATCCATCAAAAGATGTAATAACCATTAATGGTTTACATGCATCAGCCAAAACAACACTTTCATTGTTTTCTGTTTCAGGAAAACTCATTCAGCAATCAAGTTCAAGTAATGAAAGCTATCAGTTCAATATACAAAAACTGGCAGCAGGCAGTTATTATGTAAGAATACAATCAGGCGAAAAAACAACAACGATAAAGTTTGTAAAAGAATAAATCCTTTATGAACCTAGCTGCTTTCTTCGACAGATTCTTTGGTGCAAACATGCGACAATTGGGGCTGTTTCTACAGCTCCTTACTTTATGCTCACTACCATTGTCAATTAAGTTTTTACTCTTCAATAATCTTTAAAACAAAAACCATGAAAACTTTACTCTTCAAACAATTCACAATTGTAATTACACTTGTTTCAACGGTCTTTACCATCAGCGCACAAGTGCCAGGACATTTACCATTTTCCAAAAAGAAAATATTTAATTATTCAAAAGACAACAAGTTGCTATCAGATACTAAACTTGGTTCTGCTTTGACGCATAACGATAAAGTACCCTGCCTGAACAAACAAACTACCCTCGGTGGTAGTGGAGATGACTATGCAAGTAAACTTATACCTACAAGCGATGGTGGTTTTATAGTGGCAGGTGGAACGAACTCGCAGGATGGAGATTTCAGAGTGCCTGCTGCCAATGGTGAAGATGCCTTTATTGCAAAATACAATAAGCAAAGACAACTTGAATGGACTAAAACATTTGGCGGAACCGGTGATGATTTATTTAATGATATCGTGCACACTTTTGACGGTGGTTATCTTGCAGCTGGTTATAGTTCTTCTGCTGACGGTGATGTAACCGGAAACCACGGCGGATACGATGTATGGATAGTAAAGCTTACGGCTACCGGTAAAATGGAATGGCAAAAAAATTATGGTGGATCCGGGGATGATTATGCGAATGGAGTCATTCAAACTTTTTATGGTAGTTACGCCATTGGTGCGGTAACCACATCAAATGATGGTGATGTGAGTGGCAATCACGGTGATTATGATGCATGGATTGTTCAGTTGGGACCTAAAGGGAATTTGTTATCACAGCATTGTTATGGAGGCAGCGGGGCTGACGATGCTTATGCTATAACCAATTCAGAAGAAGGTTTGCTCTTTGATGGCGGCACTTATTCAAACGATGGAGATGTTACTAATAATCATGGAGACCAGGATGCCTGGGTTGTTAAAATAAATTTATCTGGCAAAATCATCTGGCAAAAAACAGTAGGCGGTAGTAATTATGATGAACCCAGCAGCTATGCCATTGCGAAAGCCACTGATGGAAATATAGTAATAGATGGTTTCAGTTTTTCTACTGATGGCGATATTAATGGGAAGGATACGCTTGTTTCATTTTTGACAAAAATAAATCCATCTACAGGCAATATAATATGGAGTAAAAGTTATGCTAAACCCGGAGAAAGAGGTGGCTTTGGAATATTTGCAACCAGAGATGGAGGAGTCGTTGAAGTTGGTGCTGTGGGTGTTATTGGGGTTCCCTCTACGTTTGACGCACTGGTGTCAAAGTTTGATGCGGATGGAAATGAAGAGTGGTATAAAGTACTTGGTGGTTCCGATTATGATGCAGGAATAACAAATGGATATGAATCTCTGGATGGCAGTTTACATATCTTATGCTCAACTTCATCAACCGATGGCGATATAAAAAAATCGGATGGCGGCGTTGATACCTGGCTTATCAAACTCGGCCGTTGCGGTGAAGAAGAAAAAGAGGATGAAGCTAAGCCAGGTGCAATTGCATCAGACATCAAATCCAACACAGCAGCTCTATCAGTGTACCCCAATCCTGCTTCCAATTCTGCAACCATTTCATTTGGTCTTTCTCAATCACAAAAAGTTACGCTGACTATTTATGATATGGATGGAAGATTGATAAAAACACTGGCTGATGCACAAATGCAACCCGGCACACATCAGTTTACCTGGAATGCCAAAAGCGAAAATGTTACTGCAGGCATGTATGTAGTAAAGATGCAAGTAGACAATCAAATGCAAACCCAAAAGATTTATGTTGTACATTAATACAACATAAATACAAACAGGTAGCTGTTTCTACAGCTCCCTGTTCATTAGTGAACCATTATCTCACTGTAGGTAAAATAAGAGATCATTTCTGCAAACTATCCTCCATGTAAGCTAACTACTCAATACCCTTTTTACCAGGAGAAAACACTGACTATTTTCACAATAGTAAAAACGAACACTCTTCATACACATAAAATAGAAATAAGCCATCGGCACAAAACCTTTATTCTTTTATCATTAAAATCAACTGTTATGAAACGATTCTTTCTCTCATCAAACATTACTTCACTTCGTGTTGCCTTAGCTCTCCTCATTTTATCAAGCAGCATTTTCATTCGCTGCAACAAACCCGATCAGTTACCCCTGCGGCCAAGAAATGACGCGTCAGATTACTCTGCCGACGTAATAGATAAATGGATGACAATGCAAATTCGTCTGGAGCGTGATGCTACCGGCATACCCAATGCCTCTTTTTTAAGGTACTATGCATATTCAGGCATCGCAGCTTTAGAAGCACTTGCCCCGGGCACAGATTTAAGTTTAAATACCCGTGGCAAGTGGAACGGATTAACTGGTCTTCCACAGGCAAATCAATTTAAACTATACTATTGGCCGGCCAGTGTAAACACTGCCTTAGCAATCATGAACCGGAACATTTTTAAAAATGCAAATACAGTTGATAAGGCTGCTATTGACTCACTTGAAAATGCATTAAACGCTTCTTATCTTTCTATAGCAAATATAGATATGGTTGCCCGTGCTGACAGTTTCGGAACAGCAGTAGCTACTGCTGTTTTCAACTGGTCGGAAACGGACGGCTACAAAAATCAATCTCTTCCTTATACGCCGCCTGTAGGTCCGGGTTTATGGATGTCAACCCCATCTGCTTTTGCTCCGGCAAGCACCCCTTATCTTGGAAAAAACAGGCCAGTGATAGCAGGCAGCATTGATAATACGCAACCAGGGCGGCATATTCCCTATTCTGAAAATCCAAAGTCTGAATTTTATCAAATGGTGTTAAACGATTACAATATTTCTCTGCACTTAACTCCAGCCGAAATCAACCAGGGCTTATTTTGGAGAGATATACCGGGTGTAACCGCAGCAGGGCATTGGCTTAGTATTTTGCAACAGGTTGTAAAACAAACCGGCACGCACCTGGACAAAGCCGCTTTTGCATATGCAGTATCAGGCGCCTGCTTAAGTGATGCAACTATTAGTTGCTGGCAAGCAAAATACAAGTACAATCTTGTACGCCCTATAACTTATATACGTAATGTAATGGGCTACACCACATGGAATTCTCAGATAGCAACTCCGGCACATCCTGAGTACCCGGCTGCGCATGCGGTTATTTCTACTGCTGCAGCGGATGCTTTAGCTTCTATTTTTGGTAATATCGGCAGCTTTACAGATCATACTTATGATTATCTGGGCTTAACAACGATCACTTTTAATTCTTTTCATGATATTGCTTTAAATGCAGGTTATTCAAGAGTATTGGCAGGTATTCATTACCAGCCTTCTGTTGACACCGGATATATTCAAGGCAAAAAAGTAACAGATAATATTTTGCGAATACTCAATTTGCACTAAGCCGAAACCCATAAAAATCGAATAAAAGAGATTGCTCTAACATTAGAGCAATCTCTTTTTATAAGCGCATGGCCGTTGCTTGGCAAACTGAAAATGAATTATTCATAGAATGCAGTATCAAAATCTTCTGCCGCCCAAAACGTTCAGAGCTTGGTTAATACGATCACCGGTTTTTCAAATAAGAGTATACGATCAGGCTGAAGCTTATTGCTAATTTCTTAAGGGCTTTGTATATCTTCCCAATCTTTAAACCCGGTCGTATGCTCTCTATTCAACACATCTGTGAACAGGTTACAACGCATCTATGAGTGTATGTGCTTTCTACATCAGTATTTCTGCCACCTTTCTCCCCAAAGTCAACAATAATAATGGCTACGAAATAGCTATCCGGAAATTATTTTCATCATTGCCGGCTCTTTCTGTATCTCTTGATAAATCAGTAAATTGGATGGAAAAACGTAGAACTTCAATGCTCAACATAGAAAAGCCTCTTCTATTTTGAAGAGGCTTTTTGTCGGGGCGGCAGGATTCGAACCTACGACCTCCTGGTCCCAAACCAGGCGCGATACCGGGCTACGCTACGCCCCGAAATTGATATCACCTTTTATCAGCGGTGAGGGAGGGATTCGAACCCTCGGTACAGAGTTACCCGTACGGCAGTTTAGCAAACTACTGATTTCAGCCACTCATCCACCTCACCGTTCCCTTTTAAAGGGCTGCAAAAATAGGTGAGTGATTGTAAAATGCCAAATGAAAAATTATGGCTCCAATCTTTTGTTTTGCCAAAAAAATTAAGTGCCGCTTTTCAGTCATAAAAGGCTGATTAAGTATTGAAGGAAACATTCCTCTTATCTTACCAACACAATCAAAAAATAAAGAAGTATGAATATAGCAATCATAGGAACTGGAAACGTGGCTTTTATTTTAGGCAAATTATTGAAAGAGGCCAACAACACCATTACTGGCATTTGGGGACGAAATCCAGCGGCTTTAAATAAAATGGCGCACGTAATGAATGCAGAAATTACGGTTGACCTTTCCCGGATTAATGAGGGCACCGATGTTTGCCTCATAGCGGTTGCCGATAGTGCCATCGAAACGATTGCGAAAAAAATCAACAAAACCAAAACCTTAGTTGTGCATACCAGCGGCGCAACTTCAAAAGAAGTATTGAACCGCTTTCAAAATTATGGTGTGCTATACCCGCTGCAAAGCCTTCGGAAAGAGATGCCATACATTCCGGCCATTCCTTTTTTTGTGGATGCGAATACAAAAGAGAATGTGGATATATTATTTCAACTCGCTTCTTCAACCGGCAATGAAGTCAACATCGCATCTGATGAACAACGTTTGCAACTGCATCTGGCTGCGGTGCTTTGTTCTAACTTCACCAATCACTTGTATGCGCTAACGCAAGATTTCTGTGCAAAACAAAACTTGAACTTTTCCCTGTTGTATCCTCTAATTAAAGAAACCGCAGAACGTTTACAATGGTTTCCGGCTGCGCAATTGCAAACGGGTCCTGCCATACGGTATGATGAGTTTACCATTCAAAGGCATCTTCAGTTATTGCAGTCTTATCCGCAACTCTATCACTTGTATGCAGGGCTCACACAAAGCATTCAGAATTTCTCTCAATCAACACAAATCAAATAGCCGTTTATCCATTCAACAAAAACTTTACAATAACTTCAGCTTGCGCATAATATTTTTGCAGCTATGAACCTGCAAGGCAGCTACCAGTCGCCGCGGACATACCGTATCGCCACCACCATCTTTTTTTTCATTTCAGGGTTTGGCTATTCCACCTGGGCATCGCGCATTCCTGCCTTTCAGCAACAACTTCATTTAAGCGATGCGAAACTGGGAAGTTTGTTGCTGGCATCGCCCATTGGTGTGTTGGTAACTGTTCCGTTTACCGGCAAATTATTAAACCTCTACAGCAGCAAAAGCATCACTTTGTTTGGTGCTATTTTTTATAACATGGTGTTGTTTTCATTGGCATTTACAACAGCGGCATGGCAGTTAGCCATCATCTTGTTTCTGTTTGGCTCTTCACGCAATTTATTAAACCTTTCAATGAACGCACAAGCGGTTGAAGTGCAGGGTTTGTATGGCAAATCCATCATCACTTCGTTTCATGGCTTGTGGAGCATGGCTGGCTTTGCCGGTGCTGCGGTAGGTTATCTGTTTACCGCTTTTATTGCATCTACCCAGGTTTCTATTTACTATCATTTTTTATCGGTGAGTGTTGTGTTGATGATTTTGTCAATCGTTTGTTATCCTTACATGTATCATATCCGGCACGAGCCGCAACCAAACAAGCCTCTTTTTTCTTTGCCTGATAAACACTTGCTTACATTTTCTCTCATTGCGTTCGCTTCAATGGCCTGCGAAAATGTGATGTACGACTGGAGCGGCATTTATTTTCAAAAAGTAATTGGTGCAGCAAAAGGCGCAGCTACGGCGGCTTTTGTGGTGTACATGGTTGCTATGACAACAGGGCGGCTGGCAGGTGATAAAGTTGTAAATAAATTAGGCATTGTGCCCATTTTAAAATGGAGCGGTTTGCTGATTAGCGCAGGCTTAATGCTGGCTGTTTTTTTGCCGTATCATACAACGGCATTAATAGGTTTTGTAATGACGGGTTTTGGCGTTTCGTGCATTGTTCCACTGGTGTTTAGTTTAGCCGGAAAATCTACAAAAACCAGCAGTGGCGCGGCTTTGGCATCGGTTTCCACCATTGGTTATTTTGGCTTTTTGGTAGTGCCGCCATCCGTGGGTTTTATAGCACAAGAAGCGGGTTTGCAATGGTCGTTCGGCATCATTTCTCTTTTTGGTTTGGTCATTTTTCTGTTGATGCTATCTTATAAAAGTTCATCGCAGTAAAAGTCTTTTAAAAGAACAAAAAACTTTACAATCACATTATTCATTAAAATGGAAATCTCTGTTTTCAATAAAAAAATAAAACTGCCCAAACACCTTTACTGGCGAGAGATACTGGCGGTTTTATTCCTTATGATTGGTATTTATTTCTTTCATAAAGAACGCCACGAAGTTGCCAACATCATTCCGTTTTTGCATACGGCAAACAAAAGCTGGCTGCTCGTTGCAACGCTCATCACGTTTGTTTTTGTGCTTTTTCAATCGCTCATGTACGTCAGTTCTTTTCGTGCCATCAACCAAAAGTTGTCTTTGAAACTCTGTATTGAATTGTTTTTAAAACGCAGCTTTTTATCAGTGTTTTTACCAGGCGGTGGCGTGAGCGCATTGGCTTATATCCCTAAAAGCGTAAAGCAACAAATTAAAGACAAGCTTGTCATTTACCAGGCGTCGGGGCTGTTTGGTTTTGCAGGTGTTTTGTCAACGTTTATCATCAGCATTGTGGTTGTGGTTACTTCGTTCAACCAAAACAAAAATCAGAATGAAACCACAATGGGTTTGCTGCTTTTAGCCCTTTTCATTTTTGCCCTTTTTTATTTGATGTATGCCGTGCGAAAAGAAACCAAGCTTTTTCGCTGGCTGCAACAAAAATATCCGAAAGCAGCAGCGCGCGTAAAGGAAATTGGTGGTGCCGATGTGAATGCCAAACAATATTTCTATACCGTTTTTTCATCCCTTGGCGTAGAGCTTTGCGGCATTGCGCATTTGTATGTTGCTATGCTGGCCGTTCATGCGCATCCTTCCTTGCAGGCTGCGGGTTTAGCGTATGTAGTTTCGGTTTTGCTCATGGTAGCGTCTCCGTTTTTGCGTGGTGTTGGCGCGGTTGAGTTTTCGGTTACATTCATTCTTCACAATTTTGGTTATTCTGCTGTTGAAGCATTTGCCATTACGTTGGTGTATCGCGCTTTCGAGTTTTGGCTGCCCTTGCTGTTGGGACTCATTTCGTTTATACAAAAAGGCAGGCATTTGTTTTTGCGTCTTTTTCCAGCCTTCTTTATTTTTTTAATGGGCATCATTAATATTCTTTCGGTACTTACGCCGCCGCTTGCCGACAGAATCAAACTGGTGCAACACTTTCTTCCCCAAAATACAATACGTGCTACCAACACATTAGTTATCTATTTTGGAGTTACGTTATTGGTTACGGCAGCTTACCTGGTTCGTGGATTAAAAAATGCCTGGTGGATTGCCTTTGTGTGCACATTGCTTTCTCTCGCCGGACACATTTTTAAAGGCCTGGACTGGGAAGAAGCCTCCATTGCATTTGTGGTGTTGCTGTCCCTGTATTTCACCCGGAAACAATACAATGCCCGCACCAATCCGCGCCTTGTAAACCGGGCAACCATAACAAGCCTGATTGTGTTTTTTGCCTTGTTGGTTTATGGCTTTATTGGATTTTACTTTTTAGAGAAGCGGCATTTTAATATTGATTTTAACAGATATGAATCACTGAAAAATACGGTGCTGATTTTTTTATTGCAAAAAACAAATCTTGAGCCTTTAACGCCATTTGGAGGTCAATTTTTAGTTTCGATGTATGTGCTGGCAACCGCTGCATGGGTGTTTCTGTTGTATGCATTTGTAAGGCCTTATGTAAGCATTTCGCAGTTGCATAAAGAACAGGCAAGAGCCGTTCAGATACTGGAAAAATGGGGCGATTCAGCGGTTGATTTTTTTAAAGTATCGGATGATAAACTGTTTTGTTTTTCGAAGAACTTTGATGGCTTTATTGCGTACCGCATTGAACGCGGTTATGCCATTGTTTTAGAGTTGCCGGTTTGTGCGCCCGAAAACAAAATAGCGTTGCTGAATGAGTTTGGAGAATATTGTAAAAAGAAAGGTTTGAAAACGGCATATTACCGGGTTGATGAATCTATGTTGTCTGACTTTTTTGCAATGAATAAAAAATGTTTGTTGATTGGGCAGGAAGCGATTGCGGACATTACGAGCTTTGAACTCACAGGAAGAGACAAAAAATCGCTTCGCAATGGCTTGAACAGCTTGCAAAAAAAAGGTTATCTAACCTCGGTTTATGAACCTCCGCACAGTGCCGAATTTCTGCAATCGTTAAAATCCATTTCTGATGAATGGTTAGAAACATACAAACGTGAAGAAATGATTTTTTCACAAGGAAAATGGGATGAAAAAACCTTGCAGCAACAGGTAATTATTGCCACTTTAAACAGCGAAAACAAACCTGTTGCATTTTTAAACGTCATACCCGATTATGTGCCCGGCGAATGCACGTATGATCTGATTCGCAAAACAGCAGATGCACCCGGCGGCTGTATGGATGCGCTGATTATTGAGTTGATAAAATATGCAAAAGAAAACGGGAAAACCACCTTAAACTTAGGCTTAGCGCCAATGTCGGGATTGGAAGCAGCCAACACGACGATTGAGCAGGTAATGAAGTATGCGTATAAAAAAATAAAGCGATTCCGGCACTATCATGGCTTGCGTTCGTTTAAAGAGAAATATGCTTCAAGATGGGTGAATAAATATTTGGTTTACGACACCGATTTTGATTTGCTGCAATTGCCCGCTGCGTTAAACAAAGCGATGAAACCATTGTATGATGAATAAGCTGATTGTTGTTTTAATTCTGTTTTTTGTGCAAAACCAAACCTGGGGTCAAACCGATTTGCCGATTGATACATTGATGAGCAAAGACATGAGCAAGCCGCTCGTGTTATACATCAGTGGTGATGGTGGTTTTAACTCTTTTTCCAAATCCTTTATGAAGCAATGGAACGGCGCAGGTTACCCGGTGGTTGGGCTCAATGCACGTTCTTATTTTTTTAGAGCGAAACAGCCCGATGTTGCGGCGAAAGCAATTGCTGATTTGCTCAATCATTATATCACAACATGGAAGCGCAGCAACATCATTTTAATTGGCTATTCGTTTGGTGCCGATGTGTTGCCGTTCATTCAAACAAGACTGCCACAAACTCTTCAAACCCGGATAGCTCATACCATTTTATTATCGCCTTCCCATACTACGGATTTTGAAGTACACCTGTTTTATGGTCATAGCGGAATCAGCGTGCCGGCTGAAATTAACAAGCTGAACAATGCAACTTTGCTGGTGTATGGAGATAAAGAAAGTGATGTGCCGGTGGCTGAAATCAAAAACCAAAAACTAACTTCGCTTCGTTTTGGAGGCGATCATCATTACGACGACAATGTGGATGATCTTGTGTCTCAGGTATTGAAGCGTTTATAAGTGATTCTTACCATGTGCTGGAATCGAATTTATATAAGTTTATTGTTTATTTTTGCCTCATTTTATGCGCTTGCACAGAAAGAAGATTCTACTTTCATTGCCAGATATCCCAAGCCAAATAACATTGAATTATCAAATGCATACAATAGCACCAAACTTAATTTTTATACAAAAAGAAACAGGGCTGATGCCGCCAATTTATTTTCCAACAATGGCTTGTTTAGCGGCGTTTATCTTAACTACAATTGGTTGGTATTAGGCTATGGAGTTACGGTGCCCTTTACCAGTCGCGATAACAATGTGAAAGGCTTTAAATCGTACCGTTTGCGCATGAGAAGCTACTACCATGGCTGGGGCATCGCCGGTAGTTTCGACATTTACAAAGGCTTGCTATCTCACACTTATAAAAACAGATATACGCCGGTTGATGGGGTTAGATACACCACTTTCGGCGCTGATATTTTTCATGTCTTCAACTATAAAAAATATTCCTACAAAGCTGCTCAGTATTTAGGTGAACAACAACTAAAAAGTAGTGGTTCGTTTTTGCTGCACATTCGACCTAACTATTATGCTTTGGGCTTGCAAACCAGTTCATCGCCCGTTAGCGATAGCGTACAAAAATTTTTACGGGGCAATCCGCATTGGCTTACTGTAACCGGCTCTGTTGGCTATGGTTATAACAAGGTTTGGGATGAAGGAAAATGGATTGTAAGCCCAAGTTTGGAAGTCGGTTTAGGAGGTTTGTATAAGTTTGGCTACCGAAGAAAGCTAAAACCGGCTGCCCTACTGAATGCCGCGCTGGTAGCAGGTTACAGCGGTTCTAAAAATTACATTTATGTAACTGCGGAAGTCACCAATGCCGAAAATTTTGTTGTAACAAGTGTGTTTACCGACAACCGTTTTCGCGTTGCCATAACGGCAGGTTACAGGCTGTATAATATAAAGAAAAAAATACTTGGATTGTTGTAAACACCAGGTTTGTTTTTACGCTTTTTTCCCATCATCAGTGTTAACAAACCTTTGTGCGGTTTTACTGTTGACTGCTTTTTCTTTCGCTCTGAATTTCATTTATATTTGCTGTTGGCTTTTACAGAACTACCCCGCTGCAAAAAGAATAATTGACGCTAAACATTTAATGTGGCATTACCATATCTTACCAAATACATTTATAACAACGGAACCGATGAAGTTATCAGGCGGGGAAAGAAAATTTATTCGCTTGGCAACGTTGAAATGATTGATTTTGACGACTTGCTCAGCACCGTTGTGTTTCGTGTAAAAGATGACAGTTATAACACATATTATAAGGTTTACATTAATAAATTTAAGGACGAAAAAAACATTTCTATCCGTTGCGGATGCCCTTATAATTTAAGTGAAATCTGTCGCCACGAAGCGGCTGCTCTTTTTCAATTGCAGGATTTACTCGACAAGAATTTATTAGGCGAAAAAAACATCACGTACAAGCAACAACACACGGTTGTAAAGATGAAGCAACTCGATGTTCGAACCATTAAACTGTTGTCATCTCACGAAAGTTTTGCTGATGCAGAACAATTTTTATCTTCCTCCAAACCAATTATAAAAGAAGCCAAAAACGAACGTGTTTTGGCTGAGGTAAAAATGGAAGATGGCGATGTTTGTAACGTATTGATTCAAAAAAATGAAGAACGCAATTTAGATACAAGCTGCAATTGCAACACCGAAACCAGTCACCCGCTTTGCCTTCACAAAACCATTGTACTGCTTCATTTGTACAAAGCCAATGGCGCTAATTACTTTGATGCCATTCGCAATTGGGACAAAGAAAAAAACAAGTTGCTTTCGTTGTATGGATATTCATTAGATGATGACATCAAAAACAAATTTGAATTCATTTACAAAGAAGGCAAGCCCTTCTTACGTGTACTTGATCCTTCCATTAAAAGAGTAGCACAAGTAACTGCGCCGGTTGCACTACCTGTATTGGAAAGAGTAACGGATACACCTGATATAGAAACAGCGGTGAGCAAGCATTTAAAGTTGGGTTTGGTGATCAGTTACAATCCGCATAGTTATCCTTATGTACAGTTTGATGCTGTGCAAGGCGAAGCCAACGATGAAAATACTGCTTTTGCTGGTAAAGTGGAAAGAATTGACATCGCAAGGTTTGTGAACGCAGAAGTGTTTGATGAAAGTGATAAAGCCTTGCTTCAAAACATTCGCAAACTGCAGGGAAGCGAGGTGAGCCGTTATCTCAATCGCAATTCGCCGTTCAGCGGCATCTGGGAAAATATCATTCAGCAACATGACGATGAACTGCCCGAAGAAACGCGACAGCTTATCATTGAATATCTTCATCCCAAACTAAAAAAAATATTTACTGATGTTGCTGAAAGCAACTTCACTTTCTTCTTGCCCAAAAACAAAACGTTCACCACGAACCATCTTGAAGAAGCAGCTTGCTCCATCAATTTTATTACACCAGAGTTTGCCATAAGTTTTAAAAACGGCGAATACGAAATGCTTTGCAATGTGCGAACGCCGCTCCGCGTAAGCAATGTAAAAGAAAATGCATTATCGTCGTCATTGTTGTTTCAGCAGGAAGATCAGTTTTATGTCTGGCATCAGCCGGAAGATGTTTTATTGGTTGAAAAGTTTATGCCTTCCGGTAAAATGGCCATTCATGAAGGGGACTGGAACCGCTCTCTTCAGGAGTTTATTTTGCCCTTAACAAAAGAGTATCATGTGCACTTTAGCAACATACAAAAAGAAGAAGTGCGCGATGTAAAGCCTGAGATTAAAATACTGTTGAAAGAAAAAGGCGATTATCTCCTCTTTCAGCCCATTTTTACATATCATGGCTATGATACAAAATCTTCCGATAAAGAAAATATTCTGTTGCCGCAAGCTAATAAACTTATGGTCATTCATCGCAACCTTGCGATGGAAAATGCGTTTATAGACAAGCTTAAAAATTTGCATTCCAACTTCATTACGCTTGCCGAAAACAACAACACGCTTGCATTGAAAGGTGCAGAGGTTTTGAAGAACAACTGGTTCTTTTTGTTTATTGATGCGGTGCGCGAAATGAATGTTCCAGTGTTGGGTTTTGATGCGTTAAAAACATTCCGTTTCAACACGGCGAAACCTTCCACCAAAATTTATATTTCTTCCAACACCGACTGGTTTGACGCAAAAATTGACATACATTTTGGTGAACAAAAAATAACGGTTGATGATGTAAAAAAAGCGCTCCTCAACAAGCAACAATTTGTACAGTTGCATGATGGAACACTTGGCATTTTGCCGGAAGAATGGATAAAGCGGTACTCGCTCCTGTTTCGCGTTGGAGATGGCAAAACCAACGACATCAAACTGAGCAAATATCATTTTGGTGTAATTGAAGAATTGTACGAACAACGCAACAATGAGGAACTTGTTTTCCAGCTTGAAAGCAAATACGAAAACATAAAACATCATCATACCATTGAACCGATTGCTCCGCCAAAGCATTTAGAAACCATATTGCGGCCTTATCAGGCATCAGGTTATCAGTGGCTCAATTATTTGAATGATGTAAAATGGGGCGGCATTCTTGCCGATGATATGGGCTTAGGGAAAACAGTGCAGGCGCTTACATTTCTTCATCATTTAAAAGAAAAAAATGGCGCTCTTCATGCGTTGGTGGTTTGCCCCACAACGCTAATGTTCAACTGGGAAAATGAAATTAAAAAGTTTACGCCTTCGCTTACTTACTATGTTCATCATGGTAACCTGCGCATGAAAGATTCTTTGCTAAAGATAAACGCCGACATCATTATTACAACCTACGGAACATTGCGCAGCGACATTAAACAGTTTGTTGAAATACCGTTTGATTATGCCATTTTAGACGAAAGCCAGGCGATTAAAAATCCATCGAGTAAAGTAACCAAAGCCGTTTGTTTGCTCAATGCAAAAAGCCGTTTGTGTTTAAGTGGTACGCCATTGCAAAACAACACGTTTGATATTTATGCCCAGATGAATTTTTTAAATCCCGGAATGCTGGGCAGTACGGAAAGCTTTAAAAACGAGTTTGCTGTACCTATTGATAAGTTTGGTGAAAAGGAACAAAAAGACCACTTGCGTAAGCTGTTGTATCCATTCATTTTGCGGCGCACAAAAGAACAGGTCGCAAAAGATTTACCGGCAAAACAAGAGATGATTTTACTGTGCGAAATGGGAGATGAGCAACGCCAGATTTATGATGCTTACCGCAACGATTTCAGAGATAAACTTTTAGGCGTTGTAGAAGAACAAGGCATACAAAAATCGCAGCTTTCTATCTTACAAGGATTGATGAAATTACGGCAGATTTGTGATAGTCCGGCCATCATGAAAGAAGAGGAACAATTTCCAAACGTTTCTGTGAAATTAGAAGAACTCACAAGAGAAATCACGGAAAACATTGGCAATCACAAAGCACTTGTATTCTCTCAGTTTCTGGGCATGTTGGGATTGATTCGTGAGAAGATGAAAGAACTTGGAATTGAGTACGAGTATTTTGATGGCAGCACTTCGGCGCCCGACAGGGAA
Source organism: uncultured Chitinophagaceae bacterium (assembly GCA_963790435.1). Classification (GTDB taxonomy): domain Bacteria; phylum Bacteroidota; class Bacteroidia; order Chitinophagales; family Chitinophagaceae; genus Ilyomonas. The sequence goes on along the minus strand of CAWBOI010000001.1, from coordinate 489,364 downwards.
AAAGCCATCAACCGTTTTCAAAGCGACGACAATTGCCGCGTGTTTTTAATCTCATTGAAAGCAGGCGGTGTAGGTTTGAACTTAACCGCAGCTGATTATGTTTATATTGTTGATCCCTGGTGGAATCCCGCCGTTGAGCAACAGGCTATTGACCGTACACACCGCATCGGTCAAACCAAAAATATTTTTGCGTATCGAATGATTTGTAAAGACACTGTGGAAGATAAAATTCTTTCTCTGCAGGAAAAAAAGCGTGCTCTCGCCGTTGATTTAATTTCTGATGATTCCACATTTGTAAAGAGCCTTACAAAAGAAGATATTGAGTACTTGTTCAGTTAACAGCTACGAGTTGTGAGCTTCGAGCCATAAGTTATGAAATTGAGTGTTGCAAATTGAATATTCTAAAGACTTGTTGCTTACGTCTCGTAGCTCGAAGCTCAAGGCTTGTAGCTAATATCAACTCACCACTCAAACCTGACTAACATGCACATTTCCATTTGGGAGCAGGAAAGTTTTTTTGCACGAAAAGACGTTGTTATTGTTGGCAGCGGACTGGCTGGTTTGTGGTGCGCTTATGAACTGTTAACCCAACATCCTTCTCTTCAATTACTTATTGTTGATAAAGGCATTGTTCCTGCCGGCGCAAGCACACGCAATGCGGGTTTTGCTTGTTTCGGTAGCCCAACAGAACTGCTTCACGATTTAAAAACAATGGGTGAGGAGCGTGCCTGGCAATTGGCGGAACTACGTTACAAAGGCATACAAAAAATAAGACGCGTGTTGGGTGATGATGTCATTGATTTTGATAACTGCGGAGGTTATGAATGTTTGCGAAGCGACGTTAATAACATTAAAGAAGTCATCGGACAACTGCCTTCTTTAAACCGGGGAATGAAAGCCATCACCGGCGAAACAGACACGTTTGTTTTTGCCACAAAAAAGCTTGTACAGCAAGGCTTACACGGCTTTGATGCTCTTATAGAAAACAAGTGCGAAGGTAGTTTGCACAGTGGAAAAATGGTGATGGCTTTGCAAAACAAAATACGTTCTCTTGGCGGACAAATTATGCAAGGAGCAGCGGTGGAACGCTGGGAAGAAAATAATACAGAAGTACATATTTACCTCGAAAAAAATGTGCAAATCCAAACTTCGCGATTGCTGATTTGTACCAATGCCCTGAGCCATTATTTGTTGCCCAACATAAACATAACTCCGGCACGCGGACAAATCATTGTTACGTCTCCAATTGAGAACTTACCACTACGTGGTACATTTCATTTTGATGAAGGCTTTTATTATTTCAGAAACGTAGGAAACAGAGTGTTGATAGGCGGTGCACGTAATCGTGCGTTTGAGGAAGAAGCTACAACATCTTTTGATATTACAGGTTCGTTGCAGGAGAAATTAGAAGCGTTTATAAACGTTCATATTTTGCCAAAACAATCTTATCAAATTGGTTATCGGTGGAGTGGTATTATGGGGTTTACAGAAAACAAGCAGCCCTTTATAAAGCCAATAGGGGCAAGGGTTACAGCCGTTGTTGTATGCAATGGAATGGGTGTTGCCTTATCGCCAATGATAGCTGAACAAATTGAGTTGTAATCATCTGCGGATAGCAACTTCAGTTCCTACCGGAATCATGTTGAACAACTCAATCACATCTTCGTTTTTCATGCTAATGCAGCCTTGCGTCCAGTTGTCATATTTGTCAATTGCGTAGTCTTCATGCGGCCATGTTCCATGAATAGCAACGCCGCCACCAACTTTTGCATTGGCAGGAATAATGCCTTGCTGTTTGCGTTGCATGAACTTAGCAATGCTTTCCTCATTCGGATAATCGAGCGTTAACATGCGGCACCATTTTTCGTGCACACGCTTGCTCACAATTTTGAAATTGCCTTCTGGCGTTTCGCGGTCACCTTCCATCATTTTATCCCGTAAATCTTTAGTGCCAAACACAACCGGATACGTTACCAGCCAGCCTTTGGAATCGTAAACACTCAATTCATAATTGTGTTTGACAATAACAATTTTATAAGCCGGAAATGTAAACGAACCTTTGTTGAAAAATGAAGTGGTTGCTATAAACAAAGTGAGCAGCAGGCACCAACTCACGCATTTTTTCATGTCGGTTATTTTCATTAAGAACGTTGCAAGGCGTTACTAATTATGTGGAAACAAAATAAAACTTTCCTCAGGATGAAAGTGCTTTATCAAGCAGTAAATTGATTTGTTCGAGCGTTTTATCAACTTCACTTTCAGCCACTACGTTTCCATTGGGTTTTGATTGTTCTACCGCAAACCAAAGCAACACCATCGAAATATAATCCTGCATGTCTTTGCCTGCAAAAGCGGTTTTAAACTCAACCAATTTTTCGTTGATGAGCTTTGCTGTTTTGCGTATCGTTTCTTCATCTTGCGGACGCGTTTTTAAGCGATACGTGCGATCAGCAATGACAACATTAATGACAATGAGTTCTTCCATATTTTTATGATGGTATTAAACGAAGCCTTATTATTTATAAGAAATTGAAGAGTCCACCTGAGGCGGAAAGATGTTCAACAAGAATTATAAAAGCCGGGTATATAAAACTATATTTTATATTTCTTGCCGCTTTAATCGTTAATTAAAGCCAGGCATTTTTCTATCTCTTTCAAATAGGTATCAATTCGTTTTACAAACAACTTTTTTTGCTCCGGATGCCAGTGTTGGATGCCGGATTTCAGCACATCGTTTTGCTGTTGCAATTGCTTGATCTGATCATTTTGAAAAGTGATTTGTTTTTGCAGGTTTTCTTTCTCTATTTGCAGTTGCCGGGCTTCTTTTTGCAGCGCAGAATGCTTGTCCAGCAGCGCTTTCAGCTTTTGCTGCACCTGAAGTAACTGCATAGGAAAATTAGGCTGCTGCACAAATTATCGTTTTACATTTTATTTTCTGATCTCAGCATTTACGCCGGTTTGCAGGCTCTGCATAATGCGGTTCATCATGCCATCAATTTCTTTATCGGTAAGCGTTTTTTCATCGTCTCTAAAAGTGAAATTCACAGCCAGAGATTTTTTACCCTTTCCTAACTTTTCACTTTCAAAGATATCAAACAACCGCATGTTGCTAAGCTTTGTTATTTTTTGTTGATGGATGGTCTGTTCAATTTCTGCATAGCTGATATTTTGATTTACCACCATTGCCAAATCGCGCTGCACAGCAGGGAAACGCGCCACTTCTTTATAAATAATTTTTGCTGCCTGTGCTGCTTTCAACCATTCATCAACATAAATATCGGCAAAATAAACCGGCTGTTTAATATCAAATGCCAGAGCTTCAGCAACGTTTACTTTCAACAACTTTCCTAACGGCTGTTTGTTATAAATAATGTTGAGACATTCGCTATGTGCCTCATCTTTTTCAAACGAAATGTTTTGTATTGGAGTTATTGAAAAAACGGCATTAACAAAGCCTTTCATCGAAAACAAACCAAACGCTTTTGCTTTTTCATTCCATGTTTGTTCATGCTCATCGCCAGTAATATATAAACTCAGATGTTCGTGTTCTTTGTAATTACCAACTGCTTTTTTGTGATAGGTTTTGCCCCACTCAAAAAAGCGAAGATTGTTGTTTTTTCGGTTGATGTTATACCCAATGGCTTCCAGTCCGGTTTGCAACATTGAGGGTCGTAGCACATCCAAATCCGCACTCAAATTATTCATCATTTTTACGGTTGTGCTCAACACATCTTCCGAAAAATATTTGCTGTTAGTGATGGAATTGGTAACCATTTCATAAAAGCCGAAACCGGCTAACTGTTGTGATATTTTTTCTTTTATCGCTTCTTTAAAATGAAGCGTTTCTTTCGCCGGAGTAATGGTAATGGAAGCTGGAATAGGAATGTTATCCAAGCCGTCAATGCTCACAATTTCTTCTACCAAATCGGCTGGCAAACTAACATCCACTTTGCTGTAAGGCACAATTACAGCAAGGCTTTCAGCGTTTTCATCAGTAATCACAAAACCAAGACTTTGCAGAATTGCTTTTACATCATTTGCTTCGTATTGTTTACCGCTCAATTTTTTTAAATAAGAATAAGTTAGCGTGATTTTTTTTTGTGGTATTAGCTGAGCATACACATCAATCACATTACTGCTGATTTCGCCACCGGCAATTTCTTTTATCAGTAAAGCTGCACGTTGCAACACCGTTACCGTTGCCGAAACATCGGTGCCTTTTTCAAAGCGTGTAGCTGCATCGGTTCGTAAGTTATGTGCCACTGACGTTCTGCGAATGCTGGCAGAATTGAAACAAGCACTTTCTAAAAATATGTTTTTCGTGGCCTGTTTTACACCACTTTTCAATCCACCAAATACGCCCGCAATGCACATGCCTTCAGCTTCGTTGCAAATCATCAAATCGTAATCGTGCAGCTTTCTTTCTTCGCCATCCAGAGTAATGAATGCCGTGCCTTCTTTTTCATTTTTTATAATAACCCGATTGCCTGTAATGGCGTCGGCATCAAAGGCATGAAGAGGCTGACCGGTTTCATGTAAAACAAAGTTGGTAATGTCAACAATGTTATTAATCGGTCGTAAGCCGATTGATTTTAATTTGTTCTGCAACCAATCAGGCGATGGTTGAACTGTTACATTTGATATGCTTACACCAGAATATCTTGGGCAATCAGCTGTGTTCTCAACGGTTACTTTTATGGGCAGATTGTTGTTATCAATCTCAAAATTTTGAGCAAATGGCAAGTTTGGTTTTGCCTCTTTTTTTTGGTGGTACGAAAGGTAAGCGCACACATCTTTTGCTACGCCTAAATGACTCATCGCATCAGTGCGGTTGGGCGTTAACCCAATTTCGTAAATCCAATCGTGATATGGCTTGAAGTATTCTTTTGCTGTTATTCCAACCTCAACATTTTCGGGCAAAACCAAAATGCCTGCATGACTTTCACCCAAGCCAATTTCATCTTCAGCGCAAATCATTCCATCGCTTTCTTCACCACGGATTTTTGCTTTCTTTATCGTTATCGGTTCTCCATTCGTTGGGTAAATGGTAGTGCCAATGGTTGCCACGATTACTTTTTGTTTTGCAGCAACATTGGGCGCACCGCATACAATGTGAAGCGGTTGTTCATTGCCAATGTTAACCGTAGTAAGCCTTAATTTATCAGCATTGGGGTGCGGCTCGCAAGTAAGCACTTCACCAATTATCAAACCTTCTAAATTGCCTTTGATAGTAGTGTATTCTTCCAGACTTTCTACTTCCAAACCAATTGAAGTGAGAATGTGTGAAAGCTGCTGTGGTTCTATATTTTGAGGAAGATAATCGTGAAGCCAATTATAAGAAATCGTCATTGAAACTATTAATTTGAAAAGGATGTAAAGATAAATGTCTGAACCAGGATTTTATAGGATTTGACGAATTTGGCTGATTTGTTTTTATTCTTAATGACATCTAAAATCTTTGTAGGTGATTTAATTCAATCATCAGCCTAATCAGAAAAATCGCATAAAATCGGGGTCAATAAAAAGCCCGCACCAAGAGTGATGCAGGCTGATTGATATAAGTAGTATAACGAGTTTATTCACCCACCACTTCAAACTCAACTTCGGTGTTGTTGCCATTACCAAAATCAACTGAGGCTTTGTAGGTTCCCAATTCTTTTACATCATCTATAATGTGAATGCGTTTGCGGTCAATTTCATAACCTTTCTGATCGCGAATCGCCCTTGCTATCTGTAACGATGTAACAGAGCCAAATATTTTACCGCTGGTGCCGGTTTTAGCAGTTACTTTAACAGGCGATTCTTTTAAGACAGAAATCACCTTATTAATTTCAGCCAGCATCGCAGCTTCTTTCTTCGCTTTTACTTTTTGTTTTTCTTCCAACTGTTTCAAGTTCGAAGCATTGGCTTCCACCGCCAGTTTTTTGGGAATGAGATAATTGCGCGCATAACCGTTTTTTACGGTTGCCAGTTCATTAGCGCCTCCCAGATTATCTACATCCTGAACTAATATTACTTGCATGATTTGTGTTTTAGCTATGAGCTGTGAGCTTTGAGCTTTGAGCTATGAGCCATTCTCGCAGCTCAAAGCTCGAAGCTATTATTTTAATAAATCAGTTACATAAGGCAGCAACGCCATCTGGCGTGCTTTCTTAATGGCATCCGATACTTTGCGCTGGTATTTTAAAGAGTTACCACTTAAACGGCGAGGTAAAATTTTACCCTGTTCGTTAATAAATTTCTTTAAAAATTCAATGTCTTTGTAATCAATGTACTTAATGCCATACTTTTCAAAACGACTGAATTTCTTCTTTGGTTTTTCCTGCTTAATGGCAGTTAAATACTTAATGTCGCCTGCTTTAGCCATTTTCTACCTCCGCGTTTTGAGGTTGCGAAATGTTGTTTCTTTTTTTTGCGTTGTACTCAACGGCGTATTTGTCTAATGCCGTGTACATAAAGCGCATCACCTGCTCGTCGCGTAGGATTTGAATTTTAAGCTTTTCATTGAAGCTGGATGGCGCGCTATACTCAACCACCCAGTAAATGCCGGTGGTCTTTTTTTGTATAGGATACGCCAGCGATTTTAAACCCCAGGGATTGCTGTGCACTATCTCGCCACCGTTTTCTGTAATGAAATCGGTGTACTTTTTCTGAACGTTTTTAAACTCCTCTTCAGAAAGCACAGGGGTAAAAATCACCATCAATTCATAATTGTTCATTACCCTGTTTTTGTTTGTGAATAAATAAAATTTGGGCGGCGAAGGTAAGGGATTGTCAATGGAATATGGTGAATTGAATATTGAATATTTTGTAAAATGATGTTTTAATCTGAAGATTCAAGCAAACAACTCAGACATTGTTAAAACAAACGCTTAACAAAAAAGATTTTATTTTTCACCCTGCAACATAATAGATTGTTGTTGAATTGAAAATTGAACATGCGTCAAAAGATTATTTTTCCGAACTGCAACTGCTTTTTTTGGCTTATCCTGCTTGCACTTTCTGCATGTAAAAATGGGGCAAAAACAAAGTCTGCCGATACACTGTTTCATTTGCTTTCTTCGGCACAAACCGGCATTCACTTTCGCAACGACGTGAAAGATACCAAAGACATGAATATCTTCAATTATCACAACTTTTACAATGGCGGGGGCGTTGCCATTGGCGACATCAACAACGATGGCAAGCCCGATGTTTTTTTTACCTCAAATATGGGCAAAAACAAGCTCTATCTTAATAAGGGAAATTTTCAGTTTGTTGACATCACAGATAAAGCCCATTTGCAAAGCACACATCAATGGCATACGGGCGTAACCATGGCAGATGTAAACGGCGATGGCTGGCTTGACATTTATGTATGCAATGCTGGCATTATGCCCGGCGATGATAACAGCAATGAATTGTACATCAACCAACAAAACGGAACGTTTAAAGAAGAAGCAAAGCAATATGGTTTGGATGATAAAGGCTTATCATCACAAGCCGTGTTTTTCGATTACGACCATGATGGCGACCTGGATTGTTTTATCATTAATAACAGCAATCGCTCGGTTGAGAACTTTGGTTATCAAACATTCAACAGAAGCATTCGCGATGCAAAAAACGGGGATCGTTTATACAGGAATGATAACGGTCATTTTACTGATGTAAGTGAAGCAGCACACATTTGGGGCAGCGAAATTGGCTTTGGTTTGGGCGTTGCTGTTGCCGATATTAACGGTGATGGGTGGGATGATATTTATGTTGATAACGATTTTTTTGAACGCGATTATTTATACATCAATCAAAAAAACGGAACCTTTAAAGATGTGATTGATGATGAAATACAGCACATCAGCAACGGCTCGATGGGCGTTGATATTGCCGATTATAACAACGATGGCAAGCCCGATATTTTTACATCGGAAATGTTGCCCGAAAATGATTATCGTTTAAAAACCACCATCCGGTTTGATGACTATGACGTTCAGGCTGAAAAAAACAAGCTTGATTATCATCATCAGTTTACAAGCAATAGTCTGCAATTGAACAACGGCGATAACACGTTTAGCGAAATATCGCAACTGGCTGGCGTTGATGCAACCGGCTGGAGCTGGAGCGCTCTTTTTTTTGATATGAACAACGATGGCTGGAAAGATTTGTTTGTAAGCAACGGTTTGTATAAAGACTTAACCGACCAAGATTTTTTGGAATACATCAAAGAGCAACGAGCGAACCGTTCCTTTACGCAGCCCCGCATGACGATGGAAGATTTGCTTCACCAAATACCATCGGTTGCCATACCTAATTATGGTTTCCTCAACCAAAAAAATTTGTTGTTTCAAAATCAGACTAAAGCATTAGGCTTGGATAGCAACAGCTTTAGCAATGGCGCTGCCTATGCCGATCTGGATGGCGATGGGGATTTGGATTTGGTGGTAAACAACAGCAACATGGATGCGTTTGTATATCGCAATATGAGTCGGGAAACAACGCGCTCACACTATTTGTCCATTGCGCTGAAAGGCAACAGGGGCAACACCTTTGGCATTGGTACGAAAGTGAAAGTATATGCCAGCAACATAATGCAGATGGAGGAGCAAATGCCAGCGCGCGGCTTCCAGAGCAGTGTAGAACCTGTGTTGCATTTCGGTCTTGGTTCATCAACAATAGCAGATAGCATTGTTGTACAATGGACAAATGGGAAGCAACAAATTCTTATGAATGTAAAAGCAGATACAAGCTTTACACTGTACGAAAATGAAGCAAAACAAAACGTTGTTTTTCCTGCAAAAACAAAAGTGTTGTTTGAGGATGTTACCGGACAAACATTACGCGGTAGTATCACACATCATGAAAATGAATTTATAGATTTTGATAATGAGCGATTGATTCCAAAGTTGCTTTCTGCAGAAGGTCCGAAGCTGGCGAAAGGCGATGTAAACGGCGATGGACTGGAAGATTTTTTTGTAGGCAACGCCTCCGGCGATACAGCAAAATTATTTATTCAACAAAAAAACGGAACGTTTGTAAACATACTGCAAACAGCGTTTATAAAAGACAAGTATTATGAAGACGCTGGTGCTGCATTTGTAGATGTTGATGGGGACGGTGATTTGGATTTGGTGGTGGCATCGGGCGGCAACGAAGCGCCGCAAGGCACGTATTATTCGCTTACGCGATTGTATTTAAATGATGGTAAAGGCAACTTTACAAAAGAAACAAAAACGTTTCCGCAAGTGGCAGTGAATGCATCGTGCGTTGCGGTTTGCGATGTGAATGAAGATGGCAAGCCAGATATTTTTATTGGTGCGCGTAGCGTTCCAGGCAGTTATGGAGTGATTCCTTCAAGTGCACTATTGCTCAACAAAGGCAATGGTTTATTTATTGATGAAACCAGAACCCTTGCGCCTGATTTGGTGCATTTGGGAATGGTAACGGCAGCACAATGGATGAAAGAAGATAAAGAATTGGTTGTTGTGGGCGATTGGATGCCGCTAACTATTTTACAATGGAAAAGTGACCGATTTCAAATGACAGGTACAGTTGCCAATTCAAGCGGTTGGTGGAATGCCTTGCAAATTGCTGACATTAATAACGATGGCAAGCCCGATTTGATTGCAGGCAACCTGGGTTTGAATTCGCGAATAAAAGCAACACTACAACAGCCTGCAAAATTGTATGTGGGTGACTTTGACAACAGTGGAAAAACAGAATGTATTCCGGTATATTTTAAAACCGATGGTAAAGCGTATCCTTATTTTTTGAAAAGCGAATTGCAGGCGCAGTTGCCGTATTTAAAAAAACAGTTTCTTCAGTTCAGCGATTATGCAGCCAAGGGCATAGATCAGATTTTTAGCAAAGAACAATTGCAACGGGCTTCGGTGTTGACGGTTCAGCAATCACAAACCTGTGTGTTTATAAACGACGGAAAAAGAGGCTTTGTGATGCACCCGCTGCCAGTAACAGCGCAGCTTTCACCCATATTTGGCATTCTGCCAACCAACATAAATAATGATGGAAGAACAGATTTGTTTGTATGCGGAAATTTTTATGGCTTCAAACCACAAACCGGCAGAATGGATGCGAGCTATGGAACTACTCTGCTGCAAAATGAAAACCAACAATTTGATTACCTGCCGCCCTCACAAAGCGGTTTGTTTGTAAAAGGAGAAGCGCGAGATGTTCTGCAAATTAAAACTGCAAAAGGTGATACTATTATTGTAGTTGCGGTAAATGATGCGCCGTTGAAAGTGTTTCGGAAGAAGTAAGCGATCCCAACAATATCATTACATTTGAACCACACATCAAACTTTACTATTTATGCCAAACGATTCCACCACATACATCAACACAAAAAAAGGTGCAAAACAAAACACTTACGATGCCATTGTCATTGGCAGCGGCATCAGCGGTGGCTGGGCTGCCAAAGAACTCTGCGACCGAGGGTTGAAAACGTTGATGGTTGAACGTGGCAGAAACGTAGTGCATTTAAAAGATTATCCCACTGCAACCAAAGCACCCTGGGAGTTTCCGCACCACGAAAAGATGCCGTTGGCAATAACAGAAGCCAACCCGGTTGTAAGCCGTTGTTATGCTTTCAATGAAACCTCGCAACACTTTTTTGTAAAAGATACCGAACATCCTTACATACAGGAAAAACCTTACGACTGGATTCGCGGCTACCAGGTGGGCGGTAAAAGTTTACTGTGGGCAAGACAAACGCAACGCTGGAGCAAATATGACTTTGAAGGTCCTGCACGCGATGGCTATGCAGTAGATTGGCCTATCCGTTATGAAGACCTTGCGTCCTGGTATTCTTACGTTGAGAAGTTTGCAGGTATCAGCGGAAATAATGATGGTGTTGATACCTTACCCGATGGCGAGTTTCTTCCCGCGTGGGAAATGAATGTGGTAGAAAAACAAATCACACAAAACATAAACAGCAATTATAAAGACAGATATGTGGTGCAAGGCAGATGTGCACACCTAACACAACCACAAGAGGTGCATCGTGAACAAGGCAGAAACCAATGCCAGGCACGCAGCATGTGCGAGCGTGGATGCCCTTACGGCGGCTATTTCAGCTCGAATGCTTCTACCATTCCCTGGGCTTTAAAAACGGGTAATCTTACCATCGCAACTGAAAGTGTGGTGCACTCTATTATCTATGATGATAAAAAGGGAAAAGCAACCGGCGTGCGTGTTATTGATGCAAAAACAAATGGGGCAGCCGAATATTTTGCTCCTATCATATTTGTAAATGCAGCTTGCTTAAACAGCAATTTGATTTTATTGAACTCAACTTCTTCGCGCTTCCCTAATGGCTTTGGAAACGACAATGGTTTGCTGGGCAAGTACGTTGCGTTTCACAATTATCGTGGCACTGTAAGCGCAGCGTACGACGGACCGCAGGATAAATATTATTTGGGCAGGCGACCTACACAACCCATGATGCCTAATTTTAGAAATGTTCACAAACAGGAAACCGATTTTTTGCGCGGCTACATGACGTTTTTTGGCGCAGGCAGAGCGCAGGTTCACCAGGATGGAATAGGCGGCGATTATAAAGATGCCATCAGCGAAGCCGGCAATTGGTATGTAAGTGTTATGATGCAGGGTGAAACCATACCCAAAGAAAGCAATCATCTCCGGTTAAGCAAAGACAAAGTAGATGCGTGGGGTATTCCACAATTAATAACATCCATTGATTATGACGATAACGATGTAAAAAGCATGAACGACTTTTTTACAACGGCTGGTGAAATGTTTGACAAAGCGGGCTGCAAAGACATCGCTACCCATGATAGCAAACAGGCTCCCGGTTTGGACATTCATGAAATGGGCGGATGCCGAATGGGTAAAGACCCAAAGACATCATTGCTGAATGCACACAACCAGTTTCACAATTGTCCGAACGTATTTGTAACGGATGGTGCCTGCATGACTTCAACTTCTACACAAAATCCATCGTTAACTTTTATGGCATTAACGGCACGTGCAGCCAATTATGCTGTGGATGAAATGAAGAAAGGGAATTTATAAAGTTTGGTTTTGTCCGAATTTATTTGTTGTTTGGAGTTGTAATTCTTTTGTTTTTAAAAGAGAAGCGGTAAACCAAAAAAGCGGCAAAAACAAACCCAACAACAATCGCTGAAACCCATAACCACAGATGGCTTGAGCTTGTAAGAACAATGGGTTGCGAACTTCCTATCAGCACCATATTTGCCCAATAATAAGGCATAGTATGTTCATGATCCGCGTTTTGTAAATACCACAATTTTGCTTTTTGCAAGGCCTCACTTTTGTTCATGCCTTGTGATAAATATTCGTTGAACTTGGTTGAGATTTGATAAATGGTTTCTTCATCCGCTTTCCATAAAGTAGCTGATACTGCTGGAATGCCGGCTGATGCAAAACCTCTTGCCAAACTGTAAATCCCTTCGCCGGTTGCATTCTTACCAATATTGGTTTGGCAGGCGCTCAATAAAACGAATTGAATGGAAGGATTGTTGAGCCGTTGTAGTTCGGAAAGATGGATCACTGAATCCTGCATAAACAGTTCCGGTTCGGCATCGGTTGTATCTGCTTTGGCATGAGAGAATATCGTAACAACAGAATACCGGGAAGCATTGGAGAAAAAGCTTTGGCGGGAAGCTTGTTCTCCTGTAAACAAAGTATTGTTGCTGTAAAATTGAGCTGCATTTTGAAGCGCAGTTCCAGATTGTAGTAAATCAGGAACCGCCAGCGAAGAGGAAAACGAAACCGGCGCAAAGCCAATGAAATTGCCACTTGCAGCCCTTGTGGTAAACGGCTTCATCAGCGAACGGGCTGAATAGACATAACTAAAATTGTAGTCGTTGAGCAAAAAATCTTTTCCCTTGTCATCACTGCACAATGCTTCGAAAGGAATGAAAAAATTGTCGGTGCAAATGGCAACATTGCCTTTCGGTATGTGCAGAGGTTCAAACAGTTTTTTGTAGATGGTTTGCGATAAGGAGCAATACAGAGGATGGTTGCTGTTGAGTTGTTGTTTATCGCTGCAAAGCCTGATAAACTGAGAAAGTTGATGACTATTAAAATCACTAGCAATAATTTTAATAAAGCTGGTTTTGTTTTTTGTAATGGCCAGCACATACATGGCTGAATCGTTCAAATAATAGTATACAAAGCTTTCGTTGTTTTTTACCAAAAATTTTTGTAAAGATTGATGCGAAGGAACATCATCGGCATATTTGGTTTCGTAATAAAGCGGATACTTTTTTTCGAGCGATTTTATGAAGTGTTCAAGTGAATCAATTGTTAAGAGAAGCTCATTTTCTTTGTTATTGTATTTAGTTGAACCCTGTTGAAATGTAGATAGTAGTTGCTTTTGCTCTATTATTTTCGTTTCTAAATTTTTCAGAGTCATTATCTCTTTCTCAGGAATTAGATTATTAGCGTTTAATTCATTCCACTTATCATTTAATAAAACAGCACGACTTCTCTCCATAAAGTAAAACGCGTTGTTTACATCTTTGGCATTATAACACGCCTCTATTGCATTGTCAAAGAACTCTCGTGTTTCATCACGCCAGTACAATTTACTACTTTCACTTAAGCTTTCGTGACGGGTTTTGGTGATTAGTGTATCCGCAATGCTTGCTGTTTGCAGACAGCTTTTTAGATATACATGTTGAGCAGTTTCTTTGTATAGTTGTAGAAGTAAAGAAACTTTTCCAAATAATAAAGTAAAAAGGAGATCTCTATACTCCAAAACTGAAAGTTGATTTGCTGATGGATTATCAAGTAAAAAATTTTTTGTTTTTAGATTTGTTTGATTCAATGCGAGAGTATAAAAATTTACTGATTCTTTTAACTTGTGCTCTTGTAGACTGGCTTCTGCTAGATTTTCATATGCCATTAATGATATAAGGCCTTTTGTTATTAAGTCGCACTTAATTCCATAATCAATCGCCTTTAAGTAATTTTCTTTTGCTCTTGTTATATCATATAAAGAATATAGGTAAAAGTTTGCTAAGTTGTTATGATAAGTTGCCAATGTTTTAAGATTCAAAGGCATACGAGGACATGTTTTAATTGCTTGTAAAAAAAGCGTGAGGGCTTCTGGCAATTTCATTTGTTTTTGATAAACAAGTGCTTTCTTCTCATAAGAAGTTGCAAGCCAATAAGTGTCTTTAATAGTTTTTTCAATTGAGATAGCAGTTTCAATATCAGATAAAGCTTCTGAAAAGTCATTCTCAGACATCTGACCGTCAGCTCGGAAGTTTAAAAAGATAGCATAATATAGAGAATCTTTATTTTCTAAGGCTTCGTGAATTCCAAGGGTACTTTCGTCAATTACCTTCTGATGATCACCTAACGAAGAATAAATGTCAGCTTTTCGATATCTGCTCTGAATGAGATAATTCTGCATGCCTTCTTTTTTTGAAAGAAAAATGACAGTATCGTATAAAGAGAGCGCCTTGATTTGTTGAAGTGATGTTTGATAATAAATTGCTAGGTTTGATAATGCGTTTATGACAACATTCATCGATACTGGGTGGCTACTTCGTTTATTTATTTCTAAAGCATTAATTGAATAACCGATAGATGTGTCAATATCTTCATTGAATTTATATTTCGCAATCTTTATTAAAGCAAGAATGTAAGCTGAATCATTTGTTTTTTTTTGTCTTTCAAGGTGATTTTTTATTTGACGCAATGCCACCAGCTTATTCGGTTTTGATAGTTTAGAATTCGTATCAATTAAAACTATCTTATCGTAAATAGCAGAGATATCATTAGACTGACAGTATATTCTTACTATCGACATTGAAAATATCAATGTTACACAACAAGCACATTTTATTATACCAATCATAAAATTTTTTTATGATAAAAACATACATGTTGAGCACACAAGTTATTCTAGTCCTGCCTCGCCAATTTCATCAAGTTGTTTTTGTTTTCCGATACTCTGCAAGATCAAAAACCCTAAACCTAAGACAATTAAAATCTGCAAGATCAATGACACGGTTCTGAATAAGGTTGGTTGCGGAGGAGGAGTCGGATTTATAGTACCACCTTTACTTCCCGAACCTTTTGACGAAGAACCTCCCTGATTTCCAGAATTTGTTGTGGTCGCTTTAGACATAATTTTACATTAAAAGAAGATAAAAAAGTTGTGTCTTAGAAGTAATACTTAAAAGTAACTTTAGTCAATGGGTACATCTGAAATATTTGATTCATTGTTCTCTGACAGTTCATTTTCATATCCATTATTAACTGCTGAATCTAATAATGTTGCTTTCGGTTGTGGAAGAGGGGTAGGATTGATTGTTCCACCACCATTCTTTTCATCTGTTAATTGTAGCATAACTCTGTTTTTCGTGTTTGAAATAATAAAATTAAAGTTCTTTTAAGAATACATAATTATTACTGTTAAAATTATAATCCATTACAACAGTCTCTCACCACTTCTCCAACATCCTCTTCGCAATATCATTTTCGTCTTCGTTTTCTTTTACCACTTTTTCCAGCAATGCTTTGGCAGCTTCTTTATCACCGTTTGCATTGCGTTCTAACAATGTTGTGGCTTGTAAAAAATCGCCACTATTACTGAATCCTTTCATGGCAGACAGCTCTTGAAAACAGTGTAATGCTTTGTCGTAATCCTTCAATTGCAGGTAAACAACCCCGGCAAATCTTTTGGCATCGCTGTTCAGTGAATCTCTCATTCGCAAGCCATTAAAGTAGGTAACGGCTTTTTTATAATCTTTTTTGTTGTAAGCATCCATTCCAAGCTGCATACTATCGCTCGAAGCATCCATTACAAGACTTAAATGACTATATTTTTCTTCTATAAAACGATTGGCTAATTGCCTTGAATTGTTTGACGAATATAAAAAATAAAACGCCATTACAAAAACTAAACAAGCCGCCGCTGCATAAGGCATCCACTGTAGCACGATTGATCTTTTTGCAGGCTTTACAGCAACCATTTCGTTTACAGTTCCGGCATTCTCTTTCCATTGTTGTTTTTGCTTGATTACTGATTGCCGGGCTTCCTCTCTTGCCATAATATAAAAAGCCACATCTTTTGCAAAGGCTTCATCGGCAACACAACGGGCTTCAAACTGTTTCCGCTCTTCTTCATTCAATGCTTCGGTAAAGTAAGCATCTATATATTCCAATGTTTCACTCATAACTTCGATTTTAAAAAATTACGACTCCCCAATCTATTCATTCAACGTTTTATTACCTGCTTATAGAAGCCGGTTTTACTTTCTCTCTCAATTTGTCCAGGCAGCGCAGCCGCGTTGTTTTCACAACGGCTGCATTGTTGTAATTCAGGTGTTCGGCAATTTCCTTATCAGTGTAGCCATCTTCAAAAAGGAGCAATAATTCCTTGCAGCGTGCACCGATGGTTTCCATCATTTCTTTTACCATTTTTCTTTGTTCCCCGTTCATCATCTTTTCAACTGCCGTTTTTGCTGCATCAGGCAATTGGTTCATCATATCCGGCAATTCCGTTGTTTTGAACACCTGCTGTTTATTGGTCGTATTTTTTCGAATGAGGTCAATACATTTGTTGGAAAAAATTTGAAACAGGTAGGTTTTAATGGACGAACGCCCATCAAAACGACCGTTTATAATATTGAGTAATGCCGATAAAAATGCATCACTGTAAGCGCTAAAACTATCTTCATACATAAGATTGTACTTGCGACAACCTTCGTTCACAAAATAAAAGTATTCCTCATACAGCATTTTTTCCTGTTTGCTGCGTTCGGGGTAACCCGCTGTTAGATTGTTTATAATTTGGGTATCGGACGTTTTCAAGGTTCTGCTTTAACAACAAAACTATATACTTTATGTAATATTCAAAAAGATTGCAAGCGTAACTTTTGTTTATCTTTTGCTTTATTGTTTCGATTGCTTAGGAAAGTTGAATTGAAAAAGAAAAAATGTTGGTTGCGTGTTTCCTTTCTTTTTTTCTTTCCGATTCATTATGTGTAAAATGTATTACAGAAATTTTTTCAAAACATTTAAACCTTAGAAAACATGAAAAAGCTAATCTTCACTGGTGCCTTGCTAATTGCATTGGCGCTCACTTCTTATGGCAAAACGGCTGATAAGAACACAAAGCTGGTAAAAGGATTGATTACCGCTTCAAAAACTGTACAAAGCAGTACAACAAGTAATAACGGTGCGTTTACCACCACATCGTTCAACTTAAACGGAAATGCAATCAAAGCATTTTATGATGTTGAAACCGAAGAACTGATTGGTTTTTCAATTCCGATGTCGCTGAATGATTTACCTGCTAACTCTTTAGACAATATGCAAAAGAAGTTCGGCAGCTATACACCGCAGGAAGCGATAATGTTTATCGACAAAAACGGTTATTTCGGATTTTATGTTTCGCTCACGAAACCAAACAAACCGAGCATTGTATTGGATATAAGCACAAAAGGAAAAGTACAGTACTACGGAAAAATGTTTCTCTGAATAGATGACAAAATTGAATTCAATAATCAAATATTGACAGACTAACAATCCTACCCTCTGCTTTGACTGAAAGCCACGTTCCCGTGGCTTTTTTGTTTTTACGGATATTGTAAAATCTTAAATGCTGTGAGTTGAGGACTTATGTAAGCGGATAACTGAATGGGAAGGAGCAGACAACTTTGCACTGCTTGCCGAAGTAGGGGCGATAGCGGTTCGTTACCTCAAATATAGTTATAACGTTTAGTCGAATTTCTCTTGCTAAGTGGCTTGTGTCAGCCGCTATTTTCACGAGCAAGTGTTGTATTCTATTCTTATTAAACAATTATTACTGCTCCATCCAATTACTTTACACCGTCGTTAAGTTTAGCGTTTTGTCCGGCTAAAATAAGCCAAATGTTATCATGCCTGGTTAATAGAATGGTCCTGCGGAATTCAAATGTTTGTCCCGGATATCGTGCGTCACCGGTTAGTCCTGTCCGCACATGAGAGATGGCAACATCGGGTTTTATAAACGTTATGTCTTCTATTGAGCGGGTATAATAATGGGATGGCTTAAAGTAAGTGTTATGAACGGCCTCATAATGATCCTGTATGTCTTTCTTACCGATATAGTAAGCGCCAAACCAATTAACCCATGTTGCATTCGTATCATAATTGTCAGCCAGCCCTTTTGCATCGTGCCTGTTCCAGGCGTCCTCATAGTTTTTTACAAGTTGTTTAATGGCTGCTGTTTCTTTGGTCGTGTCAAACTGTTGGGCACTAACAAGGGTGTGTCCTAATAATAAAATAACGGTTAGAAGGATTGAAAAAAAACGATTCTTCATTTTTAATTAATTAATCGGTTAAAGTGAATAGCATACAACTCAAAAATAGGCGCACTTTTCATCCCACCAAATCCCCGCATAATTTGTACGATTGCCTTACGGCCAATCACAAAAAAATATGCACAAAACAAAAATTATCACCAATACAACTTCCGCTTTTTCATTGTAACAATAAAACCAATCATCAAAATATCAACAAAACAAAAAAGCAATCTTCATTTGCAAGAGCAAAATAAGATTGCTTTTATAAACTATCAATACTACACTAACTTCATGTTCACCGGATCCCAATTGATGATTTTCTTCGTAAAATAACTTTCGTTGCACGATAGGGCAGGAGCCGCCGCGCGAAAGCCAAACACAGCATCTTCTACCACCGGTTTGTTCGTTCTTATTGAATCAAAGAAGTTGGTAAAATGATCCAAATGATCACTATAACCTTCGGGTGCTTTAAAGTTAACATCTGCTTTTTGCGGACGCGTTTTCTGCGCCGTTGTCCACTTGGCATCATAAGCTTTTTGCATGTCCTGCTGCATTTGTTTCGGGAAAGTAAACACCGAATCATAACCACCAAAGCCCGGCGCTTCGGATAACAAACTATGATGCACCGTAAGGTTATTATCCGTAACTACCATCACACCTTCTGAACCGATAAACCGCGTGCTTTCTTCACCGCCAGTTCCGCTTATAAAATTCACTTGCAACGTCAGTTGAAACGGCGGATGCTCAGGCGTATCGCCATATTGCATAATGCCGGTCATTACATCGGGCATGTTTCTGCCATCTTTCCAATAACACAACTGTCCACTGCTGTAAATGTTTTGAGGGCCTTTTGAATTGGTGATAAAATGTGTTCCGCTCAATAAATGAATAAACAAATCGCCCGCAACGCCGGTGCCCACTTCGCGGTAAGCACGCCACCAGAAAAACTTTTTGGCATCAAACGGCATCTTGTTCAAACCTTCTACATATTTGTTCCAGTCGGTAGTTTCGGGCGATGCATCCGGCGGAATGGTGTATTCCCACGCACCAATGGCACTTTGCCTGTCGTACACGGCATTCACCATATTTAGCTTTCCAATTTCACCGGCGGCAAGCAATTCCTTTGCTTTTGCAAAGGCAATGCTGCTCACGCGTTGGCTGCCTACCTGCAACACTTTGCCGGTTTGTTTTTGCGTATTTACTACGTCCTGTCCTTCACTTATTTTATATACCATTGGCTTCTCGCAATACACGGCCTTGCCTTTTTGCAACGCCTCTTTGGTAATGCGTGCGTGCCAGCAGTCGGCAGTAGCAATGATAACTGCATCTATATCTTTTTTATCTAAAATTTCCTGATAGTTGCGCGTTGTAAAAAGGTCGTTGCCATACAACTCTTTTGCGTTTTGCAAACGACCTGTGTACAAGTCGCAAATGCCCGCCAGCTCTACGCCCGGCACTTTCAATGCTGTTTGTAAATCGTAATGGCCTTGTATGCCAAAGCCAATTACAGCCAACCGGATTTTATCGTTGGGTGAAATTCTTTTTTCATAAAACAAAGTGCGTTGTTCGGCTGCTTCTTTTGCCGCCATACTGCTTAACGGCGATACGGCTGCCAGCAAAGAAGTGGCGCCAATTTGTTGTAAAAATTTTCTTCGTGATGATGCGTTGTGTTGGTTTGACATACGACAAGCTTTTGATTTAATTGTGGGTGTTAAAGTAGAACATTTAGAGCAAATGGGATAAGAATAATTGGTGCAAAACAAAAAGGAAGGTTACAGACACGGCTCCATGTATGAATGGTAATTCATTTTGAATGTGATTGTTGCGTATGACTGGTTTTGTTTCAAACCATTTCAGTTATTCTACAAATTCATCAACCCAAAATAAAACTTACATTCGGTGTATGAAAAAAGCCAGTTTAAATGGTGAAAACAGTCCGCAAATCATTCGGCGAATTTTGCAGTTGCAGCCCGGCAATTCTCCATTATGGGGAAGCTTTAGCGTTAGTGGAATGATGTTTCATTGCATCACCATTCACCATTCTATTTTATCCAATCGCGACAATAGGCAGAAGCCTACCTTGAAGCAACGCATAATGACCACATTTGTGTTGCAAATGATGAAGCGATTGCCCAAAGGCATCAAAACGAATCCTCAATATTTGCAACCAAAAGAAGACATTACTTCGTTTGAAGAAAACAAAAGTCGCCTGATTGAATCCATACAAAGTTTTGCCAAACGAAATGAAAATATTTATGGAACTCATCCTTTGTTAGGTCCGTTAAATACCAAACAATGGAGGCGTTTTGTTTACATGCACTTAGACCATCATTTGCGCCAGTTTGGTGTATAATAATTTTTTTCAACAATCTGATTCTTGCAAATTAATTTATGAAATTTCTTTCCATTATTGTTTTTGTTTTCATCTCTTTACAATCATTAGCGCAATACGATGTTTGCATATACGGGGGCACTTCTGCCGGTGTAATAGCCGCTTATACAATTGCAAAAATGGGTAAGAAAGTCATCCTGGTAGAACCCGGCAAACACTTAGGTGGCTTAACTTCCGGCGGTTTGGGCTATACGGATATTGGTAATAAATATGCCATCACAGGCTTGTCGAGAGACTTCTACAGGCGCATGGGAAAACATTATGGAAAGCTGGAACAATGGATATTTGAGCCACATGTGGCCGAAGCTATTTTTAATGATTATATCAAAGAAGCCAGAGTGTCGGTGTTGTATGAACATCGCATCATAAAAGCGGTAAAACAAAACGGATGGATAAAAAGCATTGTGGTAGAAAGCAGCTATGATCCTTCTTCAATAACGGACAAAACAATCACTGCAAAGGTTTTTATGGATTGCAGTTATGAAGGCGATTTGATGGCACGTGCGGGCATATCGTACACCACCGGAAGAGAAGACAACAGCACCTACAACGAAACATGGAATGGTGTTCAGTTGTTAGATAAGCACCAGTTTCCTGATGCCGTTAATCCATACAAAATTGAAGGCGATTCAACCAGTAGTTTGCTGTGGGGAATCAGCAACAATAAACTGCTGCCAAACGGTAGTGGGAATCAACAAATACAAGCTTACAACTATCGCATTTGTTTAACCAACAATCCTCAAAATAAAATTTCAATAACAAAGCCAAAAGGTTACGATTCTTCGCATTACGAGCTCCTGTTGCGTTTGATAAAAGCACAGCCAAACAAGCAAAACTTGAATGATTATTTTTTCTTTGGAATAATGCCAAACAACAAAACCGACATCAATAACAACGGCGGTTTTTCAACCGATATGATTGGTGAAAATTACAATTACCCTGATGCAAATTATGACGAGAGAAGGCGCATCCTTCAGCAACATGAAGCGTACACTAAAGGCCTGCTTTGGTTTATTGGTAATGATGTTCGCGTTCCTAAAATGGTGCGTGATGAAATAGGGCAATGGGGTTATCCAAAAGATGAATGGCAGGACAATGGCAACTTCAGTCCACAGCTTTACATTCGCGAAAGTCGCCGCATGATTGGTGACTATGTAATGACGCAAGCCAACTGCGAAGGAAGGCTGAAAGTGAGTGATGGCGTGGGTTTGGCAGCTTATACAATGGATTCGCACAACTGCGAACGCCTGGTTGTCAATGGCATGGTGAAGAATGAAGGTGATGTTCAAAAAGGCGGCTTTGGACCTTACCCCGTTTCATATCGCGCACTCGTTCCAAAAGAGAGCGAATGCAAAAATGTGCTGGTTCCGGTTTGCTTAAGTGCCAGCCACATTGCGTATGGTTCTATCCGCATGGAGCCGGTGTTTATGGTGCTGGCACAATCGTGCGCAGTTGCGGCTTGCATAGCGATAAACAACAACCAAAGCGTTCAAAAAGTTAATGTAAGTAAGTTGCAAACAGTTTTAAAAAACAACCCGCTTGCAGATGGAAGCACGCCGGAAATATTAGTTGACGATGATGATAGTTTACATGTAAAAACAAACGGCGATTGGCAACGAAAATTGAGCGGCGGCTATGGTGCTTCATATTTTGAAACAATAAACAATGGGGATCAATCTTTCATCTATATGCCGCACGTTGTAACTGCAGGAAAATACGATTTATACATTTATTTACCCTTAATTGACAGCGCTGCCGACAAACTGAATGTAGCGGTTACAAATATGGGCAAAACCAAAAGTTATTTTGTTTCAATACCAAAAACGGTTGAAGGACAAACGAGCGGTGAATGGGTTTTGGTGGGGGAAGAAAAATTTGCCAAAGAGTATCATCCTGCTGTTGTTATTACAACAAATAACAAAGGTGGCAAAGTGGTTGCTGATGCGGTTTTGCTGATTCCAAAACGTTAGCTGTTGATGTTTTTATTTGTTGCTTCAATTCATTTCATAATCAATTCAACATTCACATTCTTAAGAAGATTATAATTGTAAAATGAGCAGTTAACCACACCTGCGTTATTATGAATTGGTAAAAATTCTTATCAAAACAAAATGTGTTTGTATCATTCATTATGAAAAATTGTTTTCGCTCAAATATGGTTTTTGTTGTTTGCTTTTTCTGTTTAGTAACAAGTTATTCTCAAATTAAATCATGGCAGGCAGCCAAATCATCACAATAGAATTATCATGATCAGTTAGACAGTTTCAGACACTATTTTGGGGATGTAGTTTGTCACCAGCCGAAGGTTTCTTTCTTTTTGTTCGGTATGGGCAATCGCACTAAAATGGTGTATAAAAACGGTGCGTTAATCAATGCCATTTCTGGTGATACCGTAAAACGTTGGAAGATAAAACAAGACTGTATTTTACCGCACGAATACACGGTTTGCTTCACCACGCAGGACAACCATTTTCTTGTCATTTATGAAAATGAAAAGGTGTTTTTATAAAAGACAACAAAGCTATCACATCATTGCATCAAACATCTGAAAGCCTTATCCGGCCTGAATTTCAGGGTTACCGTTTTGCTTATGTGCTTCGCGAATTGCATCATGAAATACTCATCAACATCAAAGACGGCGAACCATTGCCTGACTTTTTTGTTTATCACAAACCCTGGCGCAGAGCTGGCGCAATGATGGCGATGTGTTTGTAAAAAACCGGCAATGTTTTTTTGTTGAAAAAATGGATATTGCACCTGGATTCTCCTTATGATTTCAACAACGGTGGCGAAGCAGAAGCCGACAACTTAGGACAAACACTTTACCTGCTTTCTTTGTTCACCGATTCTACGCATCCATTGGTGAAACAGATTAAAGCCGAAACTAAAAAGTACGAAGTGAATAGCAATGGCATTCGCTACATCAAAGGGCAGATGACAGAACGTATCCGTGGGCAAACAAAGAGGAGAGTTCTCTCATTTCGCCTGCTGATACAACGAGAACTATGCGTGAGCCAACAGATGTAACGGCTTATCCAAAAGGTACAAGCCCGTTTGGTGTGAAAGATATGATTGGCAATGTGTGGCAATGGACAGATGAATATGATGATGAGCATACGCGCTCCGCAGTTGTAAAAGGCAGCAGCTATTATCATGCTCAGACTTTGGGCTGGTACTTTCCACAAGCCCAGGAAGTGAACAAGCATGGAAAATATTTATTGATGTCGCCGGGCATGGACAGAGCCGCTACCATTGGCTTTCGTTGCATGATGGATAGGGAGTAAAGTTTGTTTTTATCGAAATTTCGTGCACCTGTTTTTCATCGCTTTGCCATCTTGCACTACATTTATTTTTTTAAACGAAAAGCTATGAATGAATCAAACGATGCTGATGCAAATTTTGCAGCATTGAATTTAACATTACCGCCTGCTCCTGCACCTAAAGGCGTTTACAAACCTTGCCTGCAGGATGGAAAATATTTATACTTATCCGGTCATGGTCCGGTGCAAAATAATGGCACCCTTATCATTGGTCGCATTGGTGAAAATATAAATAGAGAGGATGGCAAAGCTGCTGCAAAACAAGTAGCATTAACTATGCTGTCAACCATTCGCGCTACTATCGGTTCATTCAATAAAATCAGGCGCGTTATCAAAGTATTCGGCATGGTAAACGGCACACCCGATTTTCTGTATCATCCTTATATCATCAATGGTTGCAGCGAATTGTTTGCACAAATCTGGGGCGATGACAATGGCGTTGGCGTGCGCAGTGCAGTAGGTATGGTTTCTTTGCCCGACAACATTCCGGTTGAAATTGAAGGCCTGTTTGAACTGGTATAAAAAAGCGATAAAAACAAATGATGAACGATTGGTTTCTTGTTGAAAATATTAGTGAATACGATTCGCCTCTGCTTGTTGTTTATCCTGACAGAGTTCAAAAAAATATAGCATTGGCGAAAGAAATTGTTGGTGATGTAAACCGTTTGCGCCCGCATGTAAAAACCAATAAAATGCAGGAAGTATGCGCCATAATGATGGAAGCTGGCATTACTAAATTCAAATGCGCAACCATTGCGGAAGCCGAGATGTTAGGGTTGATAAAAGCACCCGATGTGCTGCTTTCTTACCAACCCGTAGGACCCAAAATGCAACGTTTGGTTTCATTGATAAAAACCTATCCGCAAACCCATTTTTCATGCCTGCTTGATGATGCTGAAACTGCTCAATTATTGAATGATTTGTGCAAGCAAAATAAAGTTGCTGTTTCTGTTTATGTTGATGTCAATGCAGGTATGAACCGCACCGGTATTCAGCCGCAAAAAGCATTTGCTTTTATGAAGTTTTTACAACAGTTACCTGCATTGCATTTCATTGGCATTCATGCTTATGATGGCCATATCCGTGACTCTGATTTTTCCATTCGTAAGCAGCATTCAGATGCTGCCTTTGTGCACGTTGAAAGCCTTTATAGGCAGGCGTTACAGGCATTCAACCATCCGATAAAAATTGTTGCCGGCGGCACACCTACTTTTCCTGTTCATGCGCAAAGAGATGAGCATGTTGAATGTAGTCCCGGCACTTTTGTTTTTTCGGATTGGGGTTATCATCGTGCTTTGCCGGACGAGCCGTTTGAATATGCAGCCTTGGTGCTTTCAAGGGTGATTTCGGTGATAGATGAAGAAACGATTTGTGTTGATTTAGGGCACAAATCGTTAGCTGCGGAAAACCCTTTGCCGCGTGTGCATTTTTTGAATGCACCCGATGCCATTCCAATTTCGCAAAGCGAAGAACATTTAGTATTGAAAGTACCGGTTAATAACAATTACAAAACAGGCACTGTGCTATATGGCGTACCCGTTCACATTTGTCCAACGGTGGCTTTGTACGATACCGCTTTTGTGGCAAAACAAAACCGTATTGTTGACAAATGGAGAGTGATTGCGCGCGACAGAAGTATTGGCATTTAAGAACCAAGGTCCAAGATAGAAGGAACAAGAGTCAAGAAGCAAGAAAACAAGTGTTGAGGAAGAAGTTGCAAGAATAAAGAAACTCACCACTCACTACTCACCATTCACTATTCATCAATCATTCAAACAATCCACTTGAAAACATCTCCTTTTATCATTGATGCACATCTCGATTTAAGCATGAATGCAATGGAATGGAATCGTGATTTACGGCAATCTGTTTCATCCATTAATGAAAGAGAGAAAGGCATGACTGATAAGCCCGACAGAGGCAAAGCAACTGTATCATTACAAGAGTTGCGCAAGGGCGATATTGGTCTTGTTGTAGCTACACAAATTGCACGATATGTTTCGCCCTCAAACCCTTTACCTGGTTGGGCTTCACCGCAACAGGCATGGGCGCAAACCGGAGGACAGTTGGCATGGTATAAAGCAATGGAAGAAGAAGGTGAAATGGTAATGATAAAAGACAGTTCTTCTTTGGAAAAACACATTGCTTTATGGATGAATGGCGAACCAAATGACAAAAAACCAATCGGATTTATTTTGAGTTTGGAAGGTGCCGATTCGTTGATAACTGTGCATCATGTTGAGCGGGCTTACAACTATGGTTTGCGTGCAATTGGTCCTGCACATTATGGTGAAGGAAGGTATGCAAACGGAACCGATGCAACCGGCAATTTGAACAAGCAAGGTAAAGAGTTATTGAAAGAAATAGAAAGCCTCAATATGATTTTAGATGCAACGCACCTGAGTGATGATGCGTTTTGGGATGTGTTGAATTTGTTCAAAGGTCATGTTTGGGCAAGTCATCACAATTGCCGTGCATTGGTGAATCACAACCGCCAGTTAAGCGATGAGATGATAAAAGTGCTGGTACAGAGAAATGCTGTAATTGGCGTTGCTTTAGATGC
This sequence comes from uncultured Chitinophagaceae bacterium, assembly GCA_963790435.1. Lineage (GTDB taxonomy): Bacteria > Bacteroidota > Bacteroidia > Chitinophagales > Chitinophagaceae > Ilyomonas. The sequence goes on along the minus strand of CAWBOI010000001.1, from coordinate 462,811 downwards.
CTGGATGTTGGTGCCCGATTGGGTTCGCGGCACATCAACACCGAAAGGAATGAACTGCGATTTGAGTAAAGTGGTTGATAATATTGACCACATCTGCAATCTTACCGGAAACGCTTTGCACATAGCCATCGGCAGCGATTTGGATGGTGCATTCGGGCGTGAACAATGTCCGTATGATTTGGAAACAATTGCAGATTTGCAAAAGCTAAATGAATTGTTACAGCAAAGAGGTTATAGCGACGACGACATTGAAAATATCATGTATCGCAATTGGCTTCGGTTTATCAGAAATGCATGGAAGTAATGAAAACAGATACATCCAGGGGAGTCGTGCAACCACGCAAAACATCTGTGTTTCATTTGTGAAAATTGATATTGTATTCGTTGCCGACTGTATCCTCTACAAACATGGCAGATGATTTGTTCTTTATTAGTTCTAAAACATTTGTTATGGCCAAAGAAAAATATGAACCGAATAAACAAAAAGGCAATAAAGACGCTGCTGTAAAACCAGATCCTGAAACGTTGAATACGACTGATCCGCAGGAACACATGAGCGGACCTTTTTCATCGTTAATGAACGGAACAAAAGATACATTTGAGGAGCAAGGTGGCAAAACATCGGATGATGAATAGTTAAATTGCAATTTGTTTTGTATGAAAAAAGAAGCCTTACTCTGCTTCTTTTTTCTTGTATTTAATGCTTACGAAAAGCAGCGTAACGTTTACAATATCGGAAAAAATGTTGGTGGCGATAATGGGAAAGTCGTTCTTCATAAAGCCATAATATATCCATAAGCTAACACCCGCTATTAAGGTTATCATCATACCCAGTGACAGATTTTTAGCTTCTTTTTCTTTAATGGTTTTTATGAGTTGTGGCAATTGAGAGATAGACGTGAATACACCTGCAATCAAACCAAGAATTTCCTCGTAATTCATAAGTGCTTTAGTAAAGGAAAAATCGTGCCTCTATACCGTTTCTCACTCTTTTTCCTTCCAGGTATTTTATGGGTTGAAGGTTTGGTTTTGCTGAAAAAGTGAATCATCTTTTGCTGAAAAAACACGATACTCAAGCCTCATAGGAATAGCTTACAATAAATTTTGCCATTCGGTAAAATCAAATTTTGTTTTCATTAGTTTTACTCGCTCACTTGCATCATTCAACATAGCTTGCATAAATATGAAAACTATTTTCTCTCTGTTTTTTATTACCTTTTTTTCATCCGGAGTTATGGCACAGAAATACGAAGCCAATTGGGCATCTCTCAACAAGCGTGGCATTCCATCATGGTTCAATGGGGATAAGTTTGGCATCTTTATTCATTGGGGTGTTTATGCAGTTCCATCGTACGCACCGGTCATTGAAAACAGTGGTGATAGCTACGCCGAATGGTATTGGCATCACATTGCGGATGGCGATGCCAAATTCACTTCGTTTCACAATAAAAATTATGGCAAGGATTTTCAATATCCGCAGTTTGAAAAGGAGTTCAAAGCCGGCATGTTCAATCCGCAACAATGGGCGGATGTTTTTAAAAAATCGGGAGCTAAATATGTAGTGCTTACTTCCAAACATCATGAAGGTTATTGTCTTTGGAACAGTGCTGAAGCCGACCGTGACTGGGGCCGCCCATGGAATGCTGTTACCGGAACGCCACACCGTGATTTACTTGGTGATTTAACCAACGCCGTTCGTGATGCGGGTTTGAAAATGGGCTATTATTATTCGTTGTACGAATGGTATAACCCGCTTTGGTTAAGCGATAAAAAACGGTTTGTAAGTGAACACCTATTTCCGCAATTTAAAGACTTGATTACGAAGTATAAACCATCGGTTATATTTTCAGATGGAGAATGGGATTTATCTGACACCGCATGGCGAAGTCCTGAATTATTAGCATGGTTGTTCAATGAATCGCCGGTGAAAAATGAAGTGGTAGTAAATGACCGCTGGGGCAGCAACACCAGAGGAAAATACAATGGTTGTTTATATGCTACTTCAGAATACGGCAGCGGCATGAATGCAGATGTGGTGTGGGAAGAAAATCAGGGCATTGGACATTCGTATGGATACAACCGTAACGAACAATTGGCTGATTATAAAAGCAGCCACGATTTAATTTTAATGTTGATTGATATTGTATCGCGCGGCGGTAATTTATTGCTGGATATTGGACCTACGGCCGATGGCCGCATCCCTGTGATTATGCAGCAACGGTTGACAGACATGGGCAACTGGCTCAACACCAATGGCGAAGCCATTTATAACACCATGGCATGGAAAGAACCGCACCAGTGGAGCTCAGGAAAACAGCCGCAAAAAAGCGATAAAAATTTTATGGCTGGCTACAGTGCTGCCAGGTTGGTGCAGCCTAAAAAAGACGAAGCCTACATCGAATATTTTTTTACCAAAAAAGAAAATACATTGTATTGTATTGTGCCTGCTTATTCGCCTCAAATCCGTATCAAGAACACAACATTGGCTGCATCAACAAAAGCCAATATTTTGGGCAAAAACAAACCTCTTTCCTGCAAACAGGAAGGAACCGATTTTGTGATTGATTTATCTTCATTACAATCTGGTGATGTGCCTGTTGAATTGTTTGTAGTGAAATTAGAAAATGCAATAAAATAAGGTTCTTATTATTCATTTAAAAGTTTAGATTTATAATCCCATCCGAAAAAGTTTTTGTGCAAAGCGGTTGAACATTCATTCAGCCGCTTTGTTTTTCGGGTAAAAACAAATGGAGCGTTTCATGGTTTATTATCACGCCAGTTTGTATGTGTAAGTTTGTTCAATGGATGTATTAACTGTTATTGCGCTGTTAACCATTATCAGTGCCACATTTTCTTACGTGAATGAACGATTTATCAAACTGCCCGGAACCATTGGCGTAATGGTAATTTCGATAGTAGTATCCATCTTAATATTAATTGCTGCAAAAACAAATACCGGCATAACGAAAGCTTTACTCACGTTCACCAACAGCGTTGATTTTTCAAAAGTGTTGCTGGATGTATTGCTGGGTTTATTGCTGTTTGCCAGTGCAATTCATTTTGATGCGCAAAAGCTAAAGGAACAACGTTTGCCTGTGCTTGTATTAAGCACAATTGGTGTGTTCATTTCGGCAGGCGCATTTGGAGCATTGTTATACGGCGTATTGTTGCTGTTTGGCATTCAGGTGCCTCTCATTTATTGCTTTTTGTTCGGCTCGTTAATTTCGCCAACCGATCCGATTGCTGTGGCTTCAATTTTGGGCAAATCTAAAGTTCCACCGCGGTTACAAACGATCATTTCCGGCGAATCGCTTTTTAATGATGGCATCGGGCTGCTGTTGTTTGTTATTCTATCGGACATTGCTAATCCTTTTACTAAAAACTTATCCGCTACTCAAATTGTGCAACTGTTTGCTCATGAAGTATTAGGAGGTATCGGCATTGGCTTACTGGCAGGATATATAGGGTATTGGCTGATGCGGTCGGTAAAGGATTTTCAAACTATTTTCTTAATCTCCATCGCCGTGGTATTTGGTATTTCTGTCATCGCTCATGATTTGCACGCTTCTATTCCATTGGCTGCTGTAAGTGCGGGACTGATTATCGGAAATAAAAAGTTAGACAAAAGAGGAGCCGCCGACCGTTTTCTGAACCGGATATGGAAATTGCTGGATGAAGTATTAAACACCATTTTGTTTGTAATGATTGGGCTGCAACTGGTAGCCATGCCTTTTGTAAACAATTACTGGCTGGCAGGTGCACTTTCCATTGTTTGTATTCTGGTAGCGCGATTGATTAGCATTTCGTTGCCTGTTATTTTTTTGGTGCGAAAAATAAATTTCAGCAATTTGGCGATCCTTACCTGGGCTGGCTTGCGTGGCGGCATTTCGGTGGCAATGGCTTTGTCTCTTCCCCAATCACCTTACCGCGAAATTGTTTTGGCATGTTGCTATTTCATTGTGATATTTTCCATCATCGTGCAAGGACTTACACTGAATAAAGTTGTGAACAAACTAGCTTCGCAACAAGGCTAATGCTGTTTTGAAAAACGAATCAGATCTCATTTCTAAGTAAAAACAAATGAGCCATTGTTGGTAATAGAAAGTTTGTAAGCCTTTGTTTTTGTGCAAAAACAAACCTGCTGTTTATTTAGTCTAATCTGTATTTGTTTTTCAAATAAATTATTAATCTTGTTTGAATTTCTTTTAAATGATGAAGGCGCATTTTATGATTGAAAGTGGCACGGTAGTACAACTCCAACTCGTTAAAGTATTGATTGAGTAATGCTTTATCGTTTGAAAATAAAACTTGGGCTGTAACGTCCGAATCCTGCAATGCGCTTACCACCTGGCTTTTTTCGGGCTTAAACATCTGTTGATGCGCGTTGAAGTTGATGAGCTTGTTAAAAGTAGCTCTTACATTATCCTGCGCTTCCTGATAAAGTGTACTTTGAAAATCTAAAAAATCTTCATACTCTCCCTGGTACGCTAAAATACTATCGGCATCTTCTTTTGATAAGAGCCGAAAGCCGCCGGCGGTGAAAAGCTGGTTGAGTGTGCGTTCGGTTGATTTGAAAGGTTTGTTGATAGAAGTATTTTTAATCAAATTGAGCAAACAGGTTTGTGCATTGCCTTTGTGTAAAATAATATTGTAACAAGTGGAAAAATTGGCGAATGTTGCAAGTTTTGCATCTTCATAATGAAGATAGAAAGTGAGCCGCGAAGTGTCTATTTTCAAATCGTCGTAAAACGATTCAATGTATTGCTGGGCTCTTTCTTTTTCATCGTGATGCTCCCGAAAATTTTCAGCTAAAAAGCCCAAAAACACAGCTAAAAATAGCATGAAAAATTCAAGCAGGTATTCGCTCCATTTCTTTTTATGAGTTACATGATGCGGATGATGTACTTCCATTTCTTCTGTTATCAATTGGTAAGGTGGCTTTCATTTGCATTACTCGCAAGTGGATATAAGTAGATTACAAAATTGCAATAAAATGATCATTCAATTTTTTGCAAAAAAAACAAATGAATACAATAAAAACGAAAAGAGAGAAGATGCTTTACGGTGCAGTTCTCTCTTTCCTAAAACTTTTATTTCAATAACATCAGTGCAGTTCTTCAGCCACCATACTCTTCATTTCCTCATCTTTTTCAGGGCGGATCACCAACCGCAACGTTGGGTCGTTCGATAGAAAACTCCAGAGCCAATTGAAAGCTAAGCTTACTTTATTTCGGAAGCCAACCAATGGAATGATGTGAATGAACAGCCAGATTAACCAGGCAAAAAATCCGGTAAAAGAAAACTTTGGTAAATCGGCTGCTGCTTCGTATTTAGAGATGATTGCCATGCTGCCTTTATCGTGATAAGCAAACGGTTTCATGGCTCCTCCGCTTTCTTTCGCTTTTACATTTTCAGCCAACAAATGTCCCTGCTGAATAGCTACCTGTGCCAGTTGCGGATGCCCTTTCGGATACTTGCTATCGGTAAGCTGCATACAAATATCACCAATGGCAAAAATATTGTCGAAGCCCTGCACCTGGTTGTATTCGTTCACCATAATACGACGACCTTTTGCAAAAATTACTTCGGCAGGTAAGCCGGGCACTTCGCGTGCAATTACGCCCGATGCCCAAATTAATGAACTGGTTTCTATCGTTCTGCCATCCGCCAGCATTACTTTTTCGCCATCATATCCTTTTACGGCAACTTTAAAATTGAGCTTTACTCCAAGGTCGGTAAGCTTTTTAGTCGCTGCTTCCTGCGCTTTTTTACTCATCGGTGCCAGTAAGGTTGTACCTGCATCTACCAAATACAAATGCTGACTAAAATTTTTGATTTCAGGATATTCTTTGGAGGCAATATTTTTCCCAAGTTCAGCCAACATCCCCGCCAATTCCACACCAGTAGGCCCGCCGCCTGCAATTACAATGTTGAGATATTTGTTGCGCTCTTCTTCCGTTTCTGCTTTTGTAGCTTTTTCCATGCTCAGCAATAAATGATTGCGAAGTTTCAACGCTTCATCAATTGTTTTCATGGGCAAAGCATTTTGCTTTACTTCATCCATACCAAAAAAATTGGTTTCGGTGCCCAACGCCAGCACTAAATAATCGTAGGTAAGTGTGCCGTTGTCGGTTTCTATCATGTTTTGATCAGGATGCACTTTTTCCAGACTACCCATAAAAAAACGCAGATTTTTTTTGCTTTGAAACATTCGTCTGAACGGATAACTGATATTGGATGGTTCGATAAACGCAGTAGAAACCTGATAGAGCAGCGGCGGAAAAAAATGATAATTGTTTTTATCAACGAGCGTAATCATAAAACGCTCGTCTTTCGATAAACGTTTAAAAAGGTTGACACCGGCAAAGCCACCTCCAACAATTACAACGTGTTTTGTTTTCATCAGTCAATTTATTTTTATAAAAAAGAAGTAAAACCAAATGGCTCTGCGCATCTGCTTTTCAAAGAAAGCCTCAAAAATATTTCATGCAACAAAAGCAAATTGGGCATCAACTTATACATTTTGTTCTGCAAAAGCAGAAGATCAACTTTTATCAAAGGAAAAAAGCATACCTAAAATAAAAATGATGTAAAGAAGCAACCTCAAAAGCCTTTCAGTTTTTATGGTTGAAGTTTATTTATCTTCATTCATAACAAAACAAAATTACTGCTTTGCTACCGGATAGCCTTTGTCAATCCAGTCGGCTTTTATGTTATTAGGTAAGTTGAGAAGATGGTAATCTGTAAATTTCAGATCTTTTAAAACATCTATTGCTGGGCGAACGTTGGGGCAATGTTCAAACGGACAACAGCCGCAATAAATAACAACAAGTTTGTTTTTGGGCAAATTTTGCAGTTGCTGTTTCAAAACTTCTATACCTTCTGCTGTGCTTGCCATTCCGGTGTGAATAGAATTCGGTATGGTTGCGCCAGGACCTACACTGATGATAATCGGAACATTTGTGTTTGCCTCAATTTCTTTTGCCAGTGTTGCAGGTTCTATGAGTTGATCGTGCGTCCAGTTTTCGGGCTTTTGAGCCTCAGTTGTAAAGGATAACAAAAACACAAAGGAGAGAATAAAACAGCATGGTATCATTGCTTTTGTCATGATTTGTTTTTGCACAAATTTCTGTTTTATTTTCCTTACACTTTCTGCGGTAAAATTTTTAAAGGGAAGTACACTTTGCGCAAACTCATTTTTCTTTAAATCTCCGCGGTGAAAGATAGCTTCTTTTTATTCTCACATCGCAGCCTTACATTTGGTTTTTTACAACAAATGGCTTACCGGCGAGTAACTCTTTTCATTATCGGCTTGTGTATTTGTGTATCTCGTCTTGCGGCGCAGGACAGTTCTCATCTTCTATCAATGCCCATCTTCACTTCCGTTTCTCCATTTTACGATTTTCCGCAAAGCTTTGGAGCTGTTGCTGGCATTGAGCTTCCGTTGAATAGCCGCCACATTCTCATCAACAAAAAAAAGCGGCAAAAACAAAAGTGGAGAGAAGCCGTTACTTCCTCAGAAATTGGCTTTTACAGATATGCGTTCAACAATACGGGTTTGTTTGCAGAGCAATCCGTTGGCTTTCGGTATCATAAAACAAAGCCTTATTTCTTTGAATGGAAAGTAACAGTTGGCGCATTGCGAACCTTTTATGATGGCACTGTTTACTCGGTAAGTGAAACCGGCGTAGTGCACACATTGCCGCGTTTTGGAAGATGGTATGCAACAACTGGCTTTACAACCGTTTTTGGTGAAGACTTTGAAAGAAGTGCAAAAGGGAAACCATTTGCTATTTCGGTGCAGCCATCGCTTTGGGTGCAATATCCTTACAATAGTTTTGTTTTGCCGCATCTTTCCCTGCAAGTTTCGCTGCAATATCATTTCCCTTCATTCAATATAACGGTTCATCAGAAAGAAATCAAACGAGGTCATCAATCATGAAACGTCTTTTCTTCTTTATCATTATCATTTCATTTTTTGCAACAAGTTGTAAGAAAGAAACTGTGCAGTTGCGTGCTGATGCAAACGATGTATTTTGGTTAAGCAATGCCGGTGCTGATATGCCGGTATGGGTGAAAGGAAACACCGCTTCGCATGTGATGATTTTGTTTTTACATGGCGGGCCAGGCGATGGCTCGTATCGCTTTACGGGCTTTCAAACAAATCAGTTGTGGAAGAACTATTCGTTTGCCTATTGGGATCAGCGCGATGCAGGTGCTGCTGCAGGCAATGGTAACTATGCAAACCTGAATTTGGCTCAGATGATTGATGATTTGAAGAAACTGGTAGAATTGATTCATTACCGATATGGAGCTGACATGGAGATATTCCTGATGGGACACAGCTTTGGTGGTTTATTGGGTTGCGGATATTTGGTGCAAAACAATAATCAAATAAACGTTAAAGGCTGGATTGAAGTGGATGGCGCACATGATTATCCTGAAGCCGACAAACTGGAACGTCACATGCTGATTGATACGGGAAATGCCGAAATTGCAAAAGGTCATTATGTTTCGCAATGGCAGACGATAGTGAATTACTGTAAAAAGCATCCGGTACGCAATTCCATTACCAATGGTTTGCAAACCGATGAGTATGCTTCCGATGCAGAAAGCTATGTGGCTATTAACCACACTACTACGGCGGTAGATTTGTTTTCAGTGTCATCGCCGGCCAGCTTAGGTACAAATCTTTTTAAACTTTACTATACTGAAGCAGGACGCGATTTTTTGCAATCGCTCCTTTCCGCTACTTACACCGCTCAGTTGTATCGAATTACCATTCCTTCCCTGCTCATTTGGGGGCAATACGATTTTACTGTGCCAATGGGTGTTGGTTATGATGCGCTCAATAAATTGGGTTCTTCTAACAAACAAATGGTATTGATGCCGCATTCCGGTCACACACCCATGAATGGAGATCCGGATTTATTTGCGCAAACTGTAAGCAATTTTATTGAAGCGGTGAGATGAAAGTAATTATCTTATCTCCTTGCAATTCTTGTAATATTTACATAAGTGCCAAAGCAATGTGCGGTGTCTATTTCATAGTCAAGTTTAACCACTATTGGAAATTTTGGATTGTCACTAATACTAAAGTTTGAAGGCTATCTTACCTATCAGGAAAGTATTAATTCCATTTGGGTTTTGAATATTATCAATTGTAATTTCAGCACCACCGCAACAAGCGCACGTCTTTGCATCATAGCCCAATAATTTCGCCATTGCTCATATATTGTTCACCTTTGGTACAAGAAAGAGTGGTCACGACGAGAATCATCAAAATTATAAAATTCAAACCCAGATATTGTTTCATAATATTTTTGTTTCATTGATGATACTCAAAATTAAATAAACGTTGCAGTAAGATTATCTACATCTCACAACCATAATCATAATTTGCTTATCATTGTTCGCTTTTTACAATAAAAACAAAACGATATGATTAAAAGAAACCGATGCTTGCTCATGGGTGCATCCCTTATTTTATTTTCTGTAAGCTGTGTAAGCAATAAGAAATTTGCTTCACTACAATCCGATTACAACACATTGCAAGGCAAAACTTCTGCACTTGCCAAAGCTACCAATGATTGCCAAACGAGTTTAGAAGCTGCCAATGTAAAAATTGCAGGTCTGCAGGACCAGTTGCAGGCTGAACGTCAGCACAATGCTTCGCTGCAATCGGCATTGGAAAAAAGCCTGAATTCTGCCAGCCAGGGAAATGTGAATGTTTCCAAATTAGTTGATGAAATCAATTCTTCCAACAAGTATATTCAGCAATTGGTAGCATCCAAAAACAAAAGCGATTCGCTGAACATGATTCTCACCAACAATCTTACGCGTTCATTAAGCCAAAGTGAAATGAAAGACGTGGACGTTCAGGTGCTGAAAGGCGTAGTGTACATCTCACTTTCCGATAATATGCTTTATAAAAGTGGTAGCTATGATATCTCCGATCAAGCCGGAGTAACGCTGGCAAAAATTGCCAAAATTATTACCGATTATAAAGATTATGAAGTGCTGATTGAAGGCAATACCGACAATGTGCCCATTAGCAAACCCAATATCCGCAACAACTGGGATTTAAGCGCATTGCGGGCTTCATCAGTTGTACAGGCTTTGCAAAACAATTTTGGTGTTGATCCTAAGCGTTTAACCGCCGGCGGACGTGGGGAATACAATCCAATTGCGAGCAACGATACTGAGGGGGGCAAAATTAAAAACAGGCGTACACAAATTATCATTACGCCTAAGCTGGATCAGTTTATGAACTTGATAGAAAAAGGACCCAGCAAGGATTCAACCGGAGCAAAAGGATAGAATATAAATTTGTGCAAAAACAAAAGCAACCATGAAAATTTATTTATGGCTGCTTTTGTTTTTAGATGTTTATTTGATTTTTATTCTAACCAAGAAACGCCATGTCTTCCTCACTTAATTCGATGTCAGCCGCTTTTATATTTTCTTCAAAATGCTCCAAAGAAGAAGTGCCGGGAATCGGCAATATCCAAGGTGAATGATGCAATAACCAGGCAATGTTAATCTGGGCTTCTGTTGCGCCATATTTCTTAGCCACTTCAGCAATACGCGTATCCTTTTTTTCATTTGCCGTTTGTAAAGAAAAGAAAGGAATCAGCGGAATTTCATTTTCCTCGCAGATGTGCAAAATATCTTCTGCTCCACGCGTATCGCCATAAGCTGAAGCAACATCGCCGCGCTGTGCATGTCCATACATATTTTCAACGGTGGCTATCTCGCCCATGGTCATTGCTTTTTCCAATTCTTTACGGTTCACATTACTTACACCAACATGCAGTATTTTTCCTTCTCTCTGCATGGCAAACATTGCTTCTAAACCTTGCTCAAAACCTTTGTCGCCATGCATCACTCTGAAATGCACCAGCGTTATTTGTTCCCTTTTCAGCGTGCGCAAGTTCCTTTCAATGCTATTGCGAAGTTCCTCCGGCTTGTTGTATAAAACCCAGCTTTTATCGGGCTTTCTCGTGGCACCAACTTTTGTGCAGATCACCAAATCGTCGTTGTAAGGATGTAAGGCTTCCACAATCAAACGGTTGGTTACATCATCGCCATAATAATCCGCCGTATCTAAAAAATTAATACCCTGCTTTGCCGTTTGCCGCAGTATTTCTAAAGCTTCGTCTCTTCTTGGTGGTTCGCCCCAAATGCCTTCGCCGGTAAGGCGCATAGTGCCGTATCCCAATCGGTTAACCTTTAGCGGATGTTTGCTTTTGCCTGCTATTGTAATCGTGTGCGGTGTACTCATAGGTTTTGTTTTACTGTATTTTTTATTGTTGCAAAAGTAAGTTGGGTTGCCTGTTAAGAAAGTTATATTGTAACGGCTGATTTGTTAGAAAGGGATAAACAGGCAAGGTGTAAACGTTTGCATTTCGTCTTTCTTTAACTGCTGTACCAGTTGAAACGAATAATGGGGCATTCCTTTTGCTAATTGCACTGCGATATTGGATTCCGGGGCTTGGTATTTCTATACCGCCCTTTTTTTTAATCTTATCCCTAAGCGTTTGCCTTTACATTTGCACCGAACACGAACGTACTTGTATAATAACTGAACATACTGATAAGTGTGGAGGCATGTGAGCGAAAAGTTATGTGCATACTCGTTTCGGAATCCGGTGTCTTTTCTAACCTTGTCTCCCGCTTATCTCTTTTTTGGAAAGAAGAATCCTGTTTTAGAAAAACAGGCAAAACCAAAAGAAACGAATTTAGCTTTTTATACCGTCCAATTTTTCCAAACAATTCTTCAAACTATCGCGCCATGGTTTTGTTTTGATGTTAAATACCGTTTGTATCTTTTGTTTGTCTAACACAGAAAAAGTAGGTCGTTGTGCGGGAGTTGGAAATTGTTGTGTTGGTATTGCATGAACAAGACAGTTTGAACCCGATGCCTCTTTTATCGCCATCGCAAACTCGTGCCACGAAATAACGCCTTCGTTGCTATAATGATAAACACCAAGCGGCACCGGATTGTTCACACAATATCTTACAATCGCAAGTATTGCTTCTGCCAAATCCAAAGCATAGGTTGGCGAGCCAAGCTGATCGTTCACTACGTTAATAGAGTCTCTTTCTTTCATCAGCCGCAGCATCGTTTTCACAAAGTTGTGTCCATACTCGCTATACACCCACGAAGTGCGAATAATGATGGTATGAAGATGATTCTGCAACGCCAATTTTTCACCTTCACTTTTTGTATAACCATAATGATTCACCGGGTCGGGAACATCATCTTCGTAATACGGAACATGACCTACACCGTTAAACACATAATCGGTTGAAAGGTGCACCAGCACTGTGTTATAGCGATTGCATAAGCTTGCGATATTGCCAACTGCAATCGCATTAATCAAATAAGAAGTGTCTTTATCAGTTTCAGCTTTATCAACAGCCGTATAAGCTGCACAATTGATGAAAAACTGAGGTTTGTTTTTATCGAAAAATTGTGCAAGCGATTCCTGCGATGCAATGTCTAATTCCTCTTTATCGGTAAAAACAAAATCAAAACCGGTAAAGCGTTTTGATAGTTCCTGCAGCTCAGTTCCAAGCTGCCCGGCCTTTCCACTGACTGCGATAATTTTTTTATCCATAAAAACAACTTTTATTGGTTTACATATTCAAGCACCGATGAAGCAATGTAGTTCAATTGTTCTTCATCCAATTCTGTATGAATGGGCAATGAAATCACACGTTCTGTTAGCCAATCGGTGATGGGCAAATCAACAGATGCACTTCCCAAATGTTCAAACATTTTCTGCCGGTGCCCCGGCACCGGATAATAAATCATCGAAGGAATGTTTTTCGAAGCAAGATATTCGTTCAAACCGTCTCGGTCAACGCCTTCCAGCAACAATGTGTATTGATGAAATACATGCTTGCTGTAAGCTGCGCGAAACGGTGTTGTTATTTTTACATGGTTAGCAAATGCTGCATCGTAATAATCGGCGGCTTTTCTTCGCGCAGCAATGTAATTATCCAACTCTCTTAATTTGATGTTGAGAACAGCAGCCTGCACCGTATCTAACCTTGAATTGCAACCCACCACTTCATGATAATATTTTTTTTGCTGACCATGATTGGCAATCATCTTTAGCTTTTGTGCCAGGTCATCATCGTCCGTAAACATCGCTCCGCCATCGCCATACGCACCTAAGTTTTTCGATGGAAAAAAAGAAGTACAACCAATGGTGCCAATGGCTCCCGTTTTCTTTGTGGTTCCATTCGTATAAACATAATCACTGCCAATGGCTTGCGCATTGTCTTCAATCACCGGAATGTTGTGTTCCTTAGCTACTTGCATGATGGCTTCCATGTTGGCGGCTTGTCCATACAAATGCACGGGCACAATGGCTCCGGTTTTTGCCGTAATTTGTTTACGCAGCGATTCAACATCCATGCAAAAAGTTTGCTTGTCAACCTCAACAAACTGGGGCTTTAAACCGAGCAGCGCAACCACTTCGGTAGTAGCAATATAAGTAAAGGATGGCGTGATGACCTCATCGCCGGGTTGCAAACCCAACGCCATCATACTAATTTGCAAGGCATCGGTTCCGTTGGCGCAAGGGATTACATGCTTCACACCCAAATAAGCCGCCAATGCATCAGCAAACTGCTGCACCGGTTTGCCATTAATGAAAGCCGAACTTTCCAGCACATCAATTACCGCTTTATCAATTTCAGGCTTTAATTTTTGATACTGGGTTTTCAAATCCACCATTTGTATCGGGCGCATGTTCTTCTTTTTTGTGCTGGCAAAGCTAATCGGAAAATAACTTCATCCTGCTTTCATCATCGAAAACAAAAACGAAGAATGGTGTACAAACAAATGATTGAACCACAGAGTTACCAAAGTAAACAGAAAGAAGTTTTGCCTGAAAACGACGCCGTTGCACCTTTCTTTTTATTTTGCTTATGTTCTGTGCTTTAAATGCTCTTTATTTCCTTCGTATTCCTTTGTGTTCTCTGTGTTTCTGACTACCAGCAAGCAAGTTTAGGGTTGAAAAAAAATTTTAAAATTTTTCCATCCGAAAAAGGAATTCTTTTCTCTTCTGCGTATTTATGTGATTGACGCACATAACAAGATGATAACAGAAGAACTGATTGCCCTTTTTTTTAAGAAAAAATGTACAGCCGAAGAAGCTGAGCACGTAGCGGCATGGCTGCATTCACATCCTGAAGTGGCAGATCAATATCTGAATGATGAAGTGTACAGCTCCCTGCAACCAACGGAACATTTATCAATTGCAGCAAAGGAAGAAGCCTGGCATTTCATTCATCAAAATATGGTCAAAACCAAAAAGGTAGAATGGCTGAAACGCAGTGCTGTTGCGGCTTCTGTAGTTGGTTGTATTGCACTGAGTTTCTTTTTGGTAATGAAAAATAAATCAAGCACAGCCATCATTACTTCGTATAAAAAAGAGGCAAAAACAAACCTCCCTGTTATTGATACAGAATACAATTTCACGCGCACCCAGCGTCGTGTTAGTTTAGCAGATGGCTCTGTGATTTCTTTAGCACCGCAATCGTTCGTTTGGTTTTCTAAGCCTTTCGGGAATAAGCAACGCAACATTCATCTGCAGGGCGAAGCACGTTTTGAAGTAGCTAAAAACAAGCAAAAACCATTTACCGTTTTTGCCGGCGATTTTGCTACTACAGCCTTAGGAACTGAATTTATTGTAAAACAAAACAACAACAGCATTCGCGTGCAGTTGTTACACGGGAAAGTAGTAATTAGAACAACGGATAGCAGTAGCAAAAAATGGAAGAATATATACCTGTTGCCCGGTGAACAAATGACATGTGATGCAAAAGATGCGGTTGCAAAAGTGAGCGAAATAAAAAAGGGGGAAACGGCTGCAACAAACAAACTGATTCAGAAAAGCAATACACAAAGTGAAACAGCCGACAGCCTTTTCTTCAATGGAACTGCTATGCAGGATGTATTGCAAAAGCTGCACAGTTACTACGGTGTGAACATTCAATTCAATCTGTCAGATGTAAAGCATATTTCTTTTACGGGCACCATTGGTAAGAAAGATAGTGTAGAAAGCATATTGAACATATTAACACAAATGAATAGATTAACGCTTGAAAAAAGTGGAGAGACTTTCATCATTTCCAAACAAAACATTGAACAATAAAATCACGGTTTATGAGACGAGTACACACACAACAATTAGAGCAAAAACAAAGATGGCTGTTGCTTCTGTTTGCGATGTTGCTACAGTTAAGCACGTACGCGCAGGAAGGCACGGCATCACTTACAGGAACAGTATTGAATGAAAAGGGCGAAGCCTTACCGGGCGTTACAGTGCTGGCTTCGCGAACCTCAGGAAACGAAACATTTACCGCCATTACCAATGGACAAGGCATGTTTACGTTTCAGCGTTTACGGATAGGCGCTGCATACTCGTTTACATCCTCATACATAGGTTACGAGACCAATGTTGTAGCGGCTTTCACAGTAAAGGCTGGCAGCAATTCTTTACTGGTAAAAATGGCTTCTTCAAGCAATACGCTCGACCAGGTAGTGGTGATTGGTTATGGTACGCAAAAACGCGAAGCCGTTACTTCTTCCATTGCTACAGTTCGGGCAGAAGATTTTAACAAAGGCGTGATTTCTGATCCATTGACTTTAA
Organism: uncultured Chitinophagaceae bacterium; assembly: GCA_963790435.1. Classification (GTDB taxonomy): domain Bacteria; phylum Bacteroidota; class Bacteroidia; order Chitinophagales; family Chitinophagaceae; genus Ilyomonas. The sequence continues at coordinate 447,140 of CAWBOI010000001.1, read as the reverse complement.
TCAGCGGTAAAGTAGCCGGTTTGGCAATCACAAGACCGAACGGCAGCGACCCAAATGCGACGGCCGACTTCTCCCTGCGCGGTGCGGTTTCGGTAGAAGGCACATCGCAACCTTTGGTAGTCATAGATGGTGTGCCGGGTGGCGACATTAACACCATTGCACCTGCAGATATTGCTTCTATTGATGTGTTGCGCGATGGTTCAGCAGCCGCCATTTATGGTTCACGCGCAACGGGCGGCGTTATCATTGTTACCACTAAAAAAGGCACACCCGGTCCTGTAAGAGTGAATTACAGTGGTTATGTGGCTACCGAAACCATCGCTAAAAAATATGAAGTGCTTACAGGCGATGAATATCGCAAAGCCGGTGGTCCAAACGATCAGGGCGCAAATACCGACTGGTTGAAAGCACTTACCAAAACACCTGTGAATCATGGACACAATTTGTCGTTCAGCGGTGGCAGCGGACGCACTACTTATTATGCTTCACTCAACTATCAAAACTATGGAGGTATTGATTTGATAACGAGCCGTGAATTTGTAAATGCTACCGCTCGTATGACTACAAAAGCTATCAACGATAAGCTTGACTTTTCAGTTTTATTAGCCAATTCGTATGATAATAAAAATCTCGCTTCGGCTTCATCTTATTATGGTTTTGGACAAGCTTTGAACATCAATCCTACGTATCCGGTTTATGATTCTGCCGGTAAATATTTTGAAACGCCGCAAATCTCTAATCAATGGAATCCCGTTGCCAACACAGTGTATAACATCAGTAATCAAAAAGAAAAACGATTGCTTGGCACGGCTTCGCTTGGTTATTCTATCCTCCCATCATTAAAAGCGAATGTTTCGTATTCATTAAATAAAATTGATTTCCTGAATGGGTATTACACCAACAGCAATTTGTCGTACGAACAAACCAGTGGCTTAAATGGACAAGCTTCGCGCAACGAACAAAATACAACCGATAACATTTTAGAAGGCACATTGGAATGGAATAAACATTTTAACGAGCACAGCTTCGATGTAATTGGGGGCTATTCTTATCAAAATGAATTTTCGGAAGGCTTTGGTGCCGGTAATAACAACTTCACCACTAATAGTTACACTTACAACAATCTCGGTGCAGGCGCTGCTTTGTACAATTTAGATCCGAATGCGCAAAGAGGTGGTGTTTACATCAACAGCTTTGCCAATGAATGGACGTTGCTTTCTTATTTTGGAAGAATTATCTACAATTACAAAGAGAAGTATTTGTTCAATGCCAGCATTCGTCGTGAAGGCGCTTCTAAATTAGGAGCTAATAACAAATGGGGTAATTTTCCGGGTATTTCCGGCGGATGGATTGTTTCAAAAGAAACCTTTATGCAAAATATAAAAAGCATCAAAAATCTGAAGATTCGGGCGGGTTATGGCGTAACCGGCAACCAGGGTTCTTTACAACCTTATCAATCGCTGGCAACCATTGGCCCTTATCCTTATGCTACCAACCAAGGTTATGTAGGAACACCAACCAATGGCAATTGGATAGTGGCTTATGGCCCGAACATCAATCCCAATCCTAACCTGCGCTGGGAAACCAAAGATGAATTGGATTTAGGGATTGATTTTACTTTATTCAATTCCGGTTGGTTAAGTGGTTCGTTCGATTATTACAATCGCAACATCAAAAATTTAATTGGCAATTACAATGCACAAGTGCCTTCGCAAATATGGACGCTCATTTTTGCCAATGCAGGCAACATGACGAACAAAGGCGTTGAGCTTTCTTTGAATGCAAGAGTTGTGAAGAGCAGAAATTTTAGCTGGAATGCTACGTTTGTAAGTTCGTACAATCAAAACAAAATTGTATCGGTTTCTAACAACCAGTTCTTTGGAACGGCTCACGACATTACAGATATTGGTGTAGGAACCATTCAACGCATGGCGCCCGGTCAGCCTGTAAATGTGTTTTACGGAAAAGTGTTTGCCGGCTTTACTTCCGATAGTTTATGGCTGTTTAAAAACAGTGAAGGCAAAGCGGTAACCGAAGACCAGATTGGCGATAACGATTATAAATACCTGGGCAACAGTGTGCCGAAATACAATTTGGGTTTGACCAACAACTTTGCGTTTCATAGTTTTGATTTATCGTTTTTATTGCGCAGCGCACTTTCGTTTAAAGCGGTAAATGCAAAGAGAATTTTTCATGAAAACATTACGCTGCTGGGCTCGCAAAATCAGTTTAAATCTGTTTTGACTTCACCTGTAAAAGGCGATCCAACTTTCTCGAGTTATTACCTTGAAAATGGCAATTATGTAAAGCTCGACAACCTATCGCTTGGCTACACATTGCCCATCCACAAAAACAATTACATTCAGCGCATTCGTTTTGCTGCAACAGCAACTAACCTTCTTACGATTACTAAATTTTCCGGTATGGATCCGGAGTTAGGAGTGAGTGCTTACAACTATTCGGGCGTAGAGCGAAACGATTATTATTATCCGCGTACACGCAGCTTCACGTTCAGCATCAATGCCGATTTTTAAACATCTAAATCATTTGTTGTGAAAAAGAATAAATGGATTTCTTCATTTTTGGTTTTGCTCGTTTTTTCAAGTCTTCTCATCATTACTTCCTGCACCAAGAAGCTTACCGAGCATGTGTATAGTTCCGAAACATCCGACAATTATTACGCAACCGCCGATCAGGTAACGGCGGCTTATGTGCAGCCTTACAGTTTTTTGCAAACGCTCATTTACAGTGTTCATTTTGCGGTAGAAGAGTTTCCAACCGATGAAGCTGTCGTAACCGTAAAAGCGGGGCAAGGTTATGAAAACGGTCAGTGGATTCGGTTTCATCAACACTCGTGGACATCGGGCGAAGACTTTCTTCAATACGAATGGAGCAACATGTTTCAAGGTGTTGGTTATTGCAACAATTTTATAGATGCAATAGAAAACCGTGATGTCAGCAAATTCAATCTCCCTATTTCTAAAAATCAAATGATTGCTGAAATCAAAATGATGCGGGCAATGTATTATTACTGGGCGATGAACGACTTTGGAAATGTACCTGTTGTTGATCATATCGGCATGTCAAACCCACCTACACAACCGCGTGCACAAGTGTTTGCTTTTATCGAAAAAGAAATCAAAGACAATATAGGCAGTCTGGGCGAAAAAGGCGATGCTACCTGGTATGGCCATTTTACAAAAACAGCAGCTCATGCGTTGCTGGCAAAGTTGTATCTGAATGCAGAAGTGTTTACCGGCACAGCACGTTGGGACGATTGCATCAGCGAATGCGATTCTATTATCAACTCGGGTTTGTATTCACTGGATTCTACCTGGCAAACGCCGTTTTTGGTAAACAACCAAACCAGCAACGAAAACATTTGGGTAATACCTTTTGATGCACAATATGCGCCTGGCTTTAATGCCACCATACAACAAACCTATGGTGCGTTGAAAGACAAGTATCATTTTTCAGATTATCCCTGGAGCAAAGTGGTAACGCAGGAATCGTTTTTCGATTTGTATAGCAAAAACGATAAGCGCATCAATCAATGGTTGGTGGGTCCGCAATATTATGACGACAGTACGCCGGTAATTGGATGGTACGATCAGGATAGCAAGCCGTTTATCATCTATCCACACATTGATATGCTTAACAACCCCAATGGCGGTTATGGACAAGGTGTGTGCAATGAAAAATACCAGATACAGCCGGGCACTGCCGACAACCCGATACCGGATAACATGAACAACGATTTGGTGGTGTTTCGTTTGGCTGATGTTATGATGATGAAAGCCGAATGTTTCATGCGCAAAGCCGGCGGAAGCACACCACAAACCGCCGTAGATTTGGTTAACGCAGCTCGTGCACGCAACTTTGATGCAGGTACGCAAGGCGCTACTTACACAACTTCAACCTTAACGATGGATGAACTGCTAAATGAACGCGGACGCGAGTTTGCGTATGAAATGAAACGTCGTGAAGACCTCATCCGCTTTGGAAAATTTGAACAAGCCTGGTGGGAAAAAACGGCAGATGCAGATAAGCATCGCGAAATCTTTCCGGTGCCCCGAAACATCTTAACGGTTAACCCCGCTCTCAAACAAAATCCGGGTTACGAATAGTCTTTCATCTTCTATAAAAAGAGGCAAAAACAAAAGCTTTTGTTTTTGCCTCTTTTTTAATGCAAACGTTTATCTTGCCACTCATTTTTTATAACGCTTATGCTTACCATCTTCCTTCGCAGGTTTTGTTTTGCCTCTTTTTTTATCATCCTCTTTTTTTCTTGTACAAACAACAATTCATCAACCACAGACTACAACAGCTGGACAAAAGCCACCGGCAATTCCGATGGCAATAAGTATTCTTCTTTAACGCAGATTGATACAAGTAATGTAAGCGGGTTGCAGGTAGCCTGGGAGTTTCATACCGGAGATATGGACACGGCTGCACATTCACAAATTCAATGCAATCCCATTGTTATTGATGGCACGATGTACTTTACTTCACCTATGCTAAAAGTGTTTGCAGTAGATGCTGCTACCGGCAAGCAAAAATGGATGTACTCGCCTTACGACAGCATTACCGAAGATAAAAACGGGCACTTCAATTTAAACAACAACCGCGGCGTAACCTACTGGAGCGATGGAAAAGATGACAAGCGCATTTTTTATGCTGCTGGTCCTTACTTAATTTGTTTGGATGCTACTACAGGTAAAATCATTACGGGTTTTGGAAATAGGGGGAAAGTTGATTTGCATGATGGCTTGCAATTGGAAGGTGCCCTTAAAGATTTGTTTGTAACCGAAACTTCACCGCCATCAGTTTATAAAGATTTATTGTTGTGCGGAACCCGCGTGAGCGAAGGTATGGACGCGGCACCCGGCGACATTCGCGCTTACAATGTAAGAACGGGAAAAATTGTGTGGCAGTTTCACACCATTCCGCATCCCGGCGAACCCGGCTATGAAACATGGGAAGATAAAAACGCTTACAAATACACCGGCGGCGCCAACAACTGGATGGGCATGACGATTGACCAGCAACGCGGCATCGCTTATATTCCCATCGGCTCTGCATCTATGGATTTTTATGGGGGCAAAAGAAAGGGCTCTGACTTGTATGCCGATTGCATGTTAGCGCTGGATGCTGCAACCGGAAAAAAGAAATGGCATTTTCAATATTTGCATCATGATACCTGGGATTATGATCCTTCTTCTGCACCCGTATTGTTAACTGTTAACCATGATGGAAAGAAGATTGATGCGGTTGCACAAACCACTAAAACCGGTTTTGTGTTTTTGTTTGACCGCGACAATGGCAACCCGCTTTTCCCTGTAAAAGAAACACCGGTTGATACGGCTACTGATTTGGTGGGAGAGAAGCTGTGGCCTACGCAACCCATTCCCCAAAAGCCTGCACCATTTGTGCGGCAAGCGTTGACACAAAATGATGTCAATCCAAACTTGCCCAAAAAAGAATACGATTCGGTAAAACAGTTGTTGGGCGTAATTCATACCGGCAGAATGTTCATGCCGCAATCAAAAACCGGAACCATCATTTTTCCGGGCTTTGATGGGGGTGCCGAGTACGGTGGTCCTGCGGTTGACGCCGAAACCGGCGTATTGTACACCAACGATAACCAGATGGCTTGGATACTGCAAATGTTCGACATCAATCCTGCCGAACATCAGGAAACTTTCGCACAAGCCGGACCTCGTTTGTACAAAGCCAATTGTATGGCTTGCCACGGACCTGATAGAAAAGGAGGCGGCAATTATCCTTCAATTGTTGACATCAATAAGAAGCTGAACAAAGACCAATTTATTTCTTTCATCAATGTTGGAAGACGCATGATGCCTGCATTTCAATACCTGCCCGAAATAGACAAAGAAGCCATTGCATCGTTTGTATTGAACTTAAAAAATGAGCAAAACCAAAAGTATGAATCGAAGCTTACAGCGGTTGATTCTTTTCGGGCATTGCCTTACGAAATTTCGGGTTATAATAAGTTTTATACAAGGAGCGGACTTCCAGGTTTAACGCCGCCCTGGGGTGTTATCAACGCTATTGATTTAAACACCGGCGAGTACTTATGGAAGCAGCCGTTTGGCGAAAATCAATATCCGGGTGCACCAGCCAATACAGGTTGTGAAAACTATGGCGGACCTGTGGTTACAAAAGGCGGTTTGTTGTTCGTTGGCGCTACGAAAGATGGCATGTTTAGAGTTTACAACAAGCGAACGGGTAAGTTGTTGTGGCAAACCAAATTACCGGCTGCTGCCTTTGCCACACCTGCTACTTATGAAGTGAATGGAAAGCAATTTATTGTAATTGCTTGCGGTGGTGGAAAGTTGGGAACTAAATCCGGCGATAGCTATGTGGCGTTTGCATTGCCGGAGAAAGGATCAAACAGCCAATAAATAAAAATAACGTAAATGGATAAGACACTTCAAGAATTGGCTTACAACGAGGATGACTTATATTTTAAAGTCCATAGTCTTGTTCATAAATCCCGGTCGAAAGAATCCGACGAACAACTAAGTAACATTTTTATAAGGTATAAAAAAGTGCATAAAGCATATGCGGATTTATCTTCTCATAATATCGAAGCTTTAAAGCGCGGACTTTTTATTCAATGGTACGCACAAACAGAGCCACCTTATTTGATGGGAATCTCGGAATTGGATGAAAAAGCTACAGAAGAAATTATCCAACAGTTATATAAATTCATTGCAAATCATAAAATTGATGATGAGTTTGTTTGGATGCTTAATTACTATTTTGGCTGGAAAGATGTTTTTGAGGCGTATCAATCATTTAAAGGTTTTGATACGAAAGTTGTAAATGAGCAAAATAATCAACTGCCCGATAAAATTGATAAAGAAAAAATGAAAATGCGTGGTCAAATGGGAAGATATTGGAACTCATTAACAAGATTTAAAAACTTGTAAGCACAACAATTTTAAAGGTGTGTCTATTTGATACGATATAATACAACAGCAACTTTTTGCATCAACAAAACACATGGGTTTCAATAACGATAGTACCAAACAAATCAACCTCAACACAAAAGGCGTTGCGCAAAATACCTATGATGCCATTGTAGTTGGCAGCGGCATCAGCGGTGGATGGGCTGCGAAAGAACTGTGTGAGCTTGGCTTGAAAACATTGGTGTTGGAACGCGGCAGAAATGTAGAGCACATCAAAGATTACCCTACTGCAACCACCGATTTGTGGAACTTCAAACACCACAACATAATGCTTTCCAAACAAACATTGGATGATAATCCCATCGTTTCCCGATGTTATGCTTTTACTGAAGCTACCGAGCACTTTTTTGTAAAAGACAAAGAACATCCTTACCTGCAAGACAAGCCATTTGATTGGATACGCGGTTATCAGGTGGGAGGCAAAAGTTTGATATGGGGAAGATGGACGCAACGTTGGAGCGACTTGGATTTTGAAGCGGCTGCAAAAGATGGTCATGGCATTGATTGGCCCATTCGTTATAAAGACATTTCACCCTGGTACTCTTATGTTGAAAAATTTGTTGGCATCAGTGGAAATAAAGACGGCATTCCGCACTTGCCCGATGGCGAGTTCATGCCGCCTATGGAACTGAACGCACTCGAAAAACATTTGCAAACCAGCATTCAACAAAATTATACAGACAGGCAATTGATTACTTCCCGCACAGCCAACCTTACCAAAGGTTTGAACGGCAGAAGTCCATGTCAATACCGAGACATGTGCGCAAGAGGTTGCCCGTTTGGTGCATATTTTAGTTCCAATTCATCTACCCTTCCAGCCGCAAAAGCAACCGGCAACCTAACGCTGCAACCCTTTGCGGTTGTGCATTCCATCATTTACGATGAGCAAAAAGGAAGAGCCATCGGCGTTCGGGTGATTGATGCAAAAACAAAACAATCAACTGACTATTTTGCAAAAATTATCTTCATCAACGGTGGCACATTAAACACAACGTTGTTACTTTTAAATTCCACATCTCATCGTTTTCCGGCCGGCTTTGGCAACGATAGCGATGTGCTCGGTCATTATCTCATGCACCACAACTATCGGGGTAAAGCCGGAGGCAGATACACCGGCTTGCAAGACAGTTATTATTACGGCAGAAAGCCAACCGGTGTGTACGTTCCGCGCTTCAGAAATGTGGGCAAAAACAAACGTACCGATTTCATTCGCGGCTATGCCATTGCAGGCGGCGGCTCGCGCGCTACGGGCATTCCAGATAACAACAATGCTTTAGGTCCGGCTTTTAAAGATGGTTTGAGTGAAGCCGGTGATTGGTTTCTCTGGATGAATACAATGGGCGAATGTTTGCCTTATGAAGACAACAAAGTATGGCTGGATAAAACCAAAAAAGATGAATGGGGAATGCCTGTTTTGCACATTAGCAGTGACTATAAAGACAATGAAGCCGCCATGCTGAAAGACGCACTGACAGAAGCTTCCGGCATGTTAGAGAAAGCCGGTTTTACAGATATTTATGCTTACGACACTAAACAGGCGCCTGGCTTAGACATTCACGAAATGGGAACGGCGCGCATGGGTAAAGACGCTAAAACATCGGTGCTCAATGGTAATAACCAGGTATGGTCATCGCCTAATGTTTTTGTTACCGATGGCGCTTGCATGGCTTCATCGGCTTGCCAAAATCCTTCGTTAACCTATATGGCGTTAACAGCACGTGCTGCACACTTTGCGGTGGCTGAATTAAAGAAGCAGAATCTGTAATTCTTACCGCTAAGTCACAAAGACATAAAGATGTTTTGCAAAAGGTGTCTGACACTTAGCAAATGCCGGATAGCCTTTTGTAAATATGGGCAAAAACAAACCCCGCGTTTTTGCAGTTAAAATAAAATAGAATGAAACACTTGCTTCTCTTTTGTTTTTGCCTCTTTTTTTCCGGTGTAATTTTCGCGCAAAAACAAACATCGCCAACGCCGGTAATCTTTGATACCGACATGGGACCGGACTACGATGATGCCGGCGCTATTGCCGTGCTTCATGCGTTTGCTGATAGTGGTAACATCAACATCCTGGCTACCATGGCAAGCACCAAATACGAAGGTGTTGCCGCTGTGATAAATGTGTTCAACACGTATTTTAAACGCCCCGATTTGCCTGTTGGCGTTCCAAAAGGATATGCCGTTGATCAACGCGACTCGCAGCATTGGACAGATACCCTGATTGCGAATTATCCGCATCATATCAAACTGAATAAAGATGCTGAAGATGCAGTTGCTTTGTATAGAAAAATATTGGCAAAACAAAAAGATAACAGCGTTGTTATCATCACCGTTGGCTTCTTAACCAACATTGCGAATTTGCTGCAATCAAAGCCCGATGTTTATTCTTCTCTAAATGGTGCTGAACTGGTGAAAAAAAAAGTGAAAAAGTTAGTATCTATGGCGGGCAAGTTTCCCGAAGGAAAAGAGTTCAATGTGTTTAAAGATGTAAAGGCTTCACAGGCCGCTTTTGCCCAATTTCCAAAGCCCGTTTACTTTTCAGGATTTGAAGTTGGTGAACGAATCAAATGCGGTTTGCCAATCATTCATAATGAAAACATTCAACACAATCCGGTGAAAGATGTGTTTCGCATTTCCATACCGCAAGCCGCTGAAGATAGTGCCGGTAGGAAGAGTTGGGATGAAGTAACTACACTGATTGCCATTACTGGTTTTCAGCCCTATTACAATGTGAAAGAAGGCAATATTGTAATATCAGAAGATGGTAGCAATACATGGAATGCAAGCGGTAAAAACCAATTTTATCTGGTTGATAAAAACTCCGCCTTATTGATGCAAAACAAAATTGATAAACTGATGATGCACTTGCCGAGGTAAGTATCGCAATGCAGTTTATAAGTGTTGTTTTTCTCGGAACTCATGGCTCACAGCCTTTCCATCAAAACACATTCACCATGTGCGGTGTGGTTTCTTTGCCCATTTTTTCTATAAACTTTCGCTCACTGAGGATGTATCCATTGCCACGCGCGCAAAAATGAACGCGCAGATTTTCAATGCTCATCGGATTGCCTTCGGGGATGTCGGCAATGTTGGAATGAATGATGTCGTGCCCGTCAATAATTACGTTCAAGCCACTGCCAATCACTTCCATATCGTCGCCTTTACTTACAATCATGGCGGTATCTTCTCCTAAGCCAATGCCAATGCAGCCGGGGTTAGAAGCCACGGCCTGCGCCAGTCTTACAAAACGGCCCCGTTTTTCGAAATGCGAATCGAAGATGACTTTATCGGTAAAGCGCAAACCTGTTGTGAGTTTCACTTCTCCTTTCAAATGCGCATGAAACGGATTGCCTTCATAAATCATGGTGCTGCTCATTGCCATCGCGCCGGCTGATGTTCCGGCAATAACAAAGTCGTCGGTATAATAACGGTTGTGCAATATTTTTAAAAATTCTGTACCGCCAAAGGTTGCGGTTAACCGCATCTGGTTACCGCCGGTAAACATTACACCATCGCAACTTTCCAGGCGTTGTAAATACTCTTTTTTTGTAGCTTCTTCACGGTTGCGAATGTGCATGACGCCTACACGGGTGCAGCCAATAATGGTAAAGGCTTTTACATAGTTTTCGCCCACTTCAAACGGAATGGTAGAAGCTGTTGTAACCACTTCAATGTGCTTATCAAGCCCACCCATCTCTTCAACAACGCGGCGCAAAATACCCAGCTCAAAAAAGTTGAGATTATTTTTATAAACATCGCCTCTTTCTGTTTGAGTGCCTTTGTCCTCGGCACCGCCAATAGCTATCAATTTCCCTGTCGGTATCAGCATGTTTTCTCACTTTAGTTTCGGCAGGCAATCGGTAAAGAGAATAGTGAATCGAACAAATATAAGTGATGAATTTTTATTTGCTGTTAAAGACTGCATACTCTTTTGGAGTGCCTGGCTAATTGAAGATTGTATTTTTTACTACTCCTTTACTCATTTACAGATCAACCAACACATTGCAACCGGCAGTATTGTATTTCGCCGCTTCCAATCCTTTTTTGTAATAAAAACCAATGGTAACAGCATGTCCGCGCCAGTTCTCTTTTGCAGAGCCAATGCGAACGCCCGCGCGCAACAACGGTCCGTATGAACTGGCTTTGATATTGGAATAAGAAGTACCGGAAACCGTGTTTTGAGAATAGCCAAAACCAGCGCCCAGATAGCCACCAAAATAGGTTTCAGTTTCCGGTGTTGATTTGCAGCCGATGTTATAATCCACAACTGCCGGCAAATCGAATGAAAAGCCGACGCCCGGATCGCCGCTATCACTGTTTACAATACCCACACCCGCTCCAACCGGCGCGCCAATGCTGATGGAAGAGTTTTCGTTTTCAACAAAATTGTATCTTGGAAAGTAAGTAAAGTTGGTTTGGAAAAGCGAGAATTTATTACCGTATTGATCTTTTGCAAACAAGACTGCAGGCGTTAATCCAAGGCTTTGCATAAAACTTTGTGCTGATGCACTGAAACAATTGAGCAAGAAAAGGAGCGAACACAGACAAGTGATTTTTTTTGTCATAAACAGCCAGATAATGTTTGGTGTAAAATGATTGATAAAGAGGCAAAATAAAACATGGCCGCACACATTTCTCATTAAAATATTTTAAGGTTGAAAGGTTTGTAAATGGCATAAAAATGTTATCGTGATGATTTTGTCATTCTTCATAAATATGTGCAAAACCAAAAAAGCAATATTTGAACAAAGTGGAAGCAATTGGCAGAAATAATGGCAAAAACAAATCTCCTCAATGCAGCAAGACTAATTTTTATCTATCTATCAAAATATGCAATAAATTGAGGCGGTAAAAACCATCGGTTTATTATATCAAAAAAACACAAAGTTTCTTAATCCTTCTTCCTGTGTCTCTCTTAATGAATCGGGACAAGTTGTGGTTCAAAAGCAAAAATTCTTCTTATGAAAATAAAAGACATCAAAGCACTAAGAGGTCCCAATTACTGGAGCATCCGCCGTGGCAAGCTTATTCAAATGACGCTTGATTTGGAAGAGCTGGAACAACGCCCCACCAACACCATTGAAGGCTTCTCCCAACGCATTGAAACGCTGTTGCCAAGTATGTACGAGCACCGTTGCAGTGAAGACCATGAAGGTGGCTTTTTTGAGCGTGTGAAAGAAGGAACCTGGATGGGCCATGTGATAGAGCACATTGCTTTGGAATTGCAGACTTTAGCAGGCATGGATTGCGGCTTTGGAAGAACCCGCGGCACAGGCAAGGAAGGTGAATACTTTGTAGTGTTTGATTACATGGAAGAAGAAGCCGGCGTTTATGCTGCGCGTGCGGCGGTAAGAGTTGCGCAGGCTCTGATTGACAATACTGAATACCCTTTGCAGGAAGACATACAAAAGTTGCGCGAAATACGAGAAGACACGCGGCTTGGGCCTTCTACCGGCTCCATTGTGGAAGAAGCCGCGAAGCGTGGCATTCCATACATCCGTCTCAACAATCAAAGCCTTGTGCAGTTGGGTTATGGTGTTCATCAAAAACGAATCCGTGCTACCATTGCATCCACCACAAGCACCATAGCGGTTGACATTGCAGGCGATAAAGAAGAAACCAAACGCCTGCTGGGCGACGCTCAAATTCCGGTGCCGAGCGGAACCGTAGTAAGAGACGAAGAAGACTTGCATAGAGCGATTGACCGTTATGGTTATCCGTTGGTAATAAAGCCGATTGATGGTAATCATGGCAAAGGAAATACAACCAATATCATTTCGTGGGAAATGGCGGTAGCGGCTCTGCAAAACGCGCAGCGATACAGCCGCAGCGTTATTGTTGAACGGTTTATTGTAGGTGTTGATTTTAGAATTTTAGTAGTAAATTATAAATTCATTTGTGCTGCCCTTCGCACACCAGCCTCTGTAATTGGTGACGGCGAACACAACGTTCAACAGTTGATTGATGAAGTGAACAAAGACCCGCGCCGTGGTTATGGACATGAAAAAGTATTGACACAAATCACAGTAGATAACGACACTCATAAAATGCTATCCGAAAAAGGTTACAACTTAGATACCGTGCCATTAACAGGAGAATTGGTTTTATTGAAATCAACCGCCAATTTATCAACCGGCGGCACATCCGAAGATGTTACCGATGAAGTGCATCCCGTGAATATTTTTATGTCGGAGCGCATTGCCAAAATCATTGGCTTAGACATTTGTGGCATTGATGTAATGGCGCCCGATTTATCGCGCCCCATTACAGAAAACGGCGGTGCTGTATTGGAAGTAAATGCTGCGCCTGGCTTTCGTATGCACGTTGAACCCGCCGTTGGTATTGCACGAAATGCTGCCGAGCCGGTGGTAAATATGCTGTTTCCAAATCGCGGCGATGGTCGCATTCCCATCATCGCTATTACGGGTACAAATGGCAAAACCACCACCACACGGTTAACCGCACACATTTGCAAAGCCGCAGGTAAAAAAGTGGGTTATACAACAAGTGATGGCGTTTACATTCAAAACCAAATGATGATGAAAGGCGATTGTACCGGACCGGTAAGCGCACAGTTTGTGTTGAAAGACCCGACGGTTGATTTTGCTGTTCTTGAAAGTGCGCGCGGCGGCATTCTTCGCAATGGGCTTGCCTTTGAGCATTGCGATATTGCCATTGTTACCAACATCACAGCAGATCATATAGGGTTGGGTGGTATTAATACGCTTGAACAAATGGCAAAAGTGAAAAGCATTGTGCCTGAAACCGTGTTCCCGCGCGGCTTTGCAATACTTAATGCCGAAGATGATTTAGTATATGCAATGCGCGAAAATTTAGAATGCAATATTGCTTTGTTCAGTATGGATGAAAACAATCCACGCATTCAGCGGCATTGCAACAGGGGCGGCTTTGCGGCAGTGTATGAAAACGGTTATGTCTCTATTTTAAAAGGCACATGGAAAATTCGCGTGCTGCATGTGCGCGACATTCCCATTACGTATGAAGGCAAAGCGTTGCACAACGTTATGAACACGTTGCCTGCTGTGCTTGCTACTTATCTCTTTAAAGAAATTACCATTGAAGATATCCGCACCGGCTTGCAAACTTTTATTCCTTCGCCCTCACAAACACCGGGGCGTTTGAATTTGTTTCAATTTAAAAACTTTCAGTTCCTTGTTGACTTTGCACACAATCCCGCAGGCTTGCGTTTGCTCGGCGATTTTATTAGTAAACTGAATGCTACGCCAAAGGTGGGAATCATCAGTGGCACGGGCGACAGGAGAGATGAAGACATTAAAGAGCTTGGAAAATTATCAGCCGGATTTTTTGATGAAATCATCATCCGTTGCGATAAAAATTTGCGTGGCAGAACACCTGAAGAAATTGTAAACCTGTTAAGGGAAGGCATAAATATGGGCAAAGCCAAACACCTTCCTGTAACGGTAATTTACAATGAGCGAGATGCTATTATGTACGCGCACGACAATGCGAAGCCCGGCTCCATCATTACTATTATGTGCGATGTAGTATCGGAAGCATTGGATTTAGTGAAGAATTTGAAGGAGAAGGAGGATGCGCGTTTATAGAAAAATGATCGAAACCAAGTTTGCATCTTTTGTTTCATCTTTGAAGTAAGGTTTTAAATCTACAAACAGCTACGCATTGCTTTATGAGAATCAACCACAAAACAACCGTTGCAATCAGTTTGCTTTTTTGCAGCAGCTATATTTTACAAGCCTGCAGCAGCAATAGCGGCGGCACTTGCTCCTGCAAACAAGTAACCTGTCCGGCTTATAAAAACAGCAATTTCGATCAGTGGTTTCCTTACATTCAATCGCAGCAGATTGTATTTGCCGATAGTGCAAACACATTAATCAACGATACCATTGTTATCTCGACGGTATCGGCTTCGCAATCTTACGAAGCCCAACAGGGCTGTGGCAGCAATACTTCGGGGTGCGCCTCTGACAAATATATTTACTCGCCTTCGCTTTCTTTTGGTTACAAAAGTTCATCGGATTGGAATGGTAACGTTCTCGATAGCAATTATTCACTAATAGTGCATGGTTTTTCGATAACGGCAAAAGGTTTAAATGGTGCTGGGTTGAATCTTACAACAATGCCTTCTCAATTT
Organism: uncultured Chitinophagaceae bacterium; assembly: GCA_963790435.1. Lineage (GTDB taxonomy): Bacteria > Bacteroidota > Bacteroidia > Chitinophagales > Chitinophagaceae > Ilyomonas. The sequence goes on along the minus strand of CAWBOI010000001.1, from coordinate 432,011 downwards.
TATTCAGACATCAACCTTAACGGGCAATTGTACTCCAACGTGCAAAGGATTGCGAGCACTGATACCACCACTGTAAAAGACGCGGTTTACCAGGTGTATCTCCAAAAAGGAACCGGCTTATTAGCTTTTCGGTATTATCCTTCGCAAACCTTATTTGTAAAGAAATAGTTTTTATCTTTCAACCAAATTAACCGCTTGCAGTTTCCGTTTCATATTACCATTGGCAGAACCAGTATTTTGCTGCACACTATTTTTGAAACGCTGGCTTTCTTCATAGGTTTCCGCTACTTTTTGTTTTTGCGTAAAAAGGAGGGCGATACAATTTCTTCTCCTCACCGCATCTGGATTTTTATCGGTGCCATCGTCGGCGCATTCGTTGGAAGCCGTCTAATTGGTGGGTTTGAAGATCCGCCGCAGGTAAAAATGGCAACGAACTTATGGTGGTATTTTTATCAAAATAAAACGGTGCTTGGGGGCTTCTTAGGTGGTTTGATGGGAGTAGAGTTGGTAAAGAAACTCATTGGTGAAAAAAAAGCATCCGGCGATTTGTTTGTTTATCCCATGATACTGGCATTGATCATCGGTCGCATCGGTTGTTTTAGCATGGGTGTGTACGAAGAAACGTATGGCTTGCCAACAACATTACCCTGGGGAATGCATTTGGGTGATAATCAATTGAGACATCCGGTTTGTTTGTATGAAATCCTCTTTCTCATTTTATTATGGATAGGTTTGGTTTTGCTCCAAAAAAAGTATCCATTGCAAAATGGCGCACCTTTTAAATTGTTTATGATGGCGTATTGCTTCTTCCGTTTTGTGCTTGATTTTGCAAAGCCACATTACACATTTTCTTTCGGCTTATCTACCATACAACTCACAGCTTTGCTGGGATTGTTGTATTATTATCGTTACATCATTCAGCCAAAAAGATTGATTATAGCAGAGATAGAAAGTTGGAAAGTCAGTAAGTCTGCAAGAACGAAAGAGCTTATTAAATTATGAAATTCAAAACATCATCGGCTTATATTTTATCATCATTTAAAACTCCCCTTTAGGGGATAGGGGCTATTTTATCATGCCGGAACGTCCATACACCTACTACGATTTTACGTTAAGCCTTTGCCCTGTTTGCCTGCGCAGAGTGGATGCAAAAATTGTGTTTGAGAATAACAATGTGTTTATGCTGAAAAATTGCCCTGAACACGGCTTTCAAAAAGTATTGATTGCAACAGATGTTGAATATTATAAAAACATCCGCAACTATAACAAGCCGAGCGAAATGCCGCTTAAGTTCAATACCAGCACACATTACGGCTGCCCTTATGATTGCGGGCTCTGCGCCGATCATGAGCAGCACAGTTGTTTAACGGTTGTTGAAATAACCGACCGATGCAATCTTGCCTGTCCCACTTGTTATGCCATGAGTTCGCCGCATTACGGAAGGCACAGAACAGTAGAAGAAGTAGAACGGATGCTGGACATTGTAGTTGCCAATGAAGGGAAGCCTGATGTGGTACAAATCAGCGGTGGTGAACCAACAGTGCATCCCGATTTTTTTGAGATATTAAATATTGCCAAAACCAAACCCATTAAACATTTGATGGTGAATACAAATGGGATCCGCATTGCAAAAGACAAAGCTTTTGTAGAACGGCTCGCTTCTTACATGCCCGACTTTGAAATTTATCTGCAATGGGATTCTTTTAAAGCGGAAGCATTACAAACATTGCGCGGACAAGACCTGACCGATGTGCGTGCAAAAGCAATAGAGCATTTGAATGAATACAATGTTTCTACTACCTTGGTTGTTACCTTACAAAAGAGAGTGAATGACGATGAAATTGGAAAGATTATCGAGTTTGCTTTGCAGCAGCCATGCGTTCGGGGCGTTACATTTCAGCCCACACAAGTTGCAGGAAGATTAACCCATTTTGATCCTTCAACTGACCGTATTACACTCACAGATGTTCGTCGAAAAATATTAGAGCAAACAAGCGTTTTTCAACCCAACGATTTGATACCTGTGCCGTGCAACCCCGATGCTTTGGTGATGGGTTATGCTTTAAAGTTAGGAGGACAAGTGTTTCCGATGACGCGTTATGTGAACCCTGCTGATTTGCTGAATAACAGCAAAAATACCATTGTGTATGAAGCCGACGAACAGCTTCATGCACAGATGCTGAAGATATTCAGCACCGGCATTTCGGTGGACAGAGTTGAAGATAATTTTAAAGAATTGCTGTGTTGTTTACCGCAAATACATGCTCCTGGTTTAAGTTATAACAATTTGTTTCGCATCATCATTATGCGGTTTATTGATGCGTGGGATTTTGATGTGCGCGCCATTAAAAAAAGCTGTGTTCACATCGTGCACAAAGATGGTCGCATCATTCCTTTTGAAACGATGAATTTATTTTACCGGGACGAAAAAGAAGAGATTGTAAAACGATTGCAGGAAGAACGAACGCTTCCGCTTTATTTTCCTGAAAAGTTTATCAATGAAAACGGTTTATAAAATTGTACTTTTAAATTTTGGTATTGCTGTTTTAGTGACTGCTATCGCGTTACTAACTGATCGAAATAATAACAGCGCATCAAACACTGCTTGGGTCTTCGGGCTTGCCTGCCTTGGCTTGAGTATACTTAATCTTTTTGTCGGAGTAATTATGCATTTTGCAAATAAAAAGGAATTGAGAAACGGCATGTTGGTAAGCTTTGCTGTTTTGTTATTGCTCAGCGGTATTTCATGCAGCCAGGGTCTTAGATTGTAGTAATACAATTATTTTGAAATGGGTAACGGGTAAAGAAAAAAGTCAAAGTTTTTTTATTAAAAACTTCAAAAAACAATAATATTGCACATCAAACTGTGAGAAAATTCTCTGCCATATTATTTCTGTTCACTTTCCTCTTTAACCTTATTGGTTACAGGGCCGTTTTTAATTATGCGCAAAAACAATCGGATACACAGTTAGAAGCTTCGCTGGATAAATCGCAATATAATGACGCTGATTTAATTACTATCAAAGTTCCGCTGTCCATGCCATACCAAACGGTGCAATCAGCCTGGGAGCGAGTGAACGGAGAAGTAACTTGTAACGGCAAAATTTATAAATATGTAAAGCGTAGAATTGTTTCGGGCGAAATGGAATTGCAGTGCCTGCCCGATAACAACAAGATGCTCATTCAAACCGCAAAAGACGATTTCTTTAAAACGACTAATGATATTGCTTCTGCAAATAAAAAAAGTGACAATAACAAAAGCAGCGCTTTTAAAAATAGTTTGAGCGATTACGATCAACACGTCGCTTGTTTCTCGCTTTCTTACTTTATTTCTACTGCCCAACAGATTACTCTTAGCCCGACAGAAAACTTACTTACATCTCCGCACACACCACCCGTACAGCCACCTGATGCAGCATAGGCAAAAGCAAATGCCAGTAAGCATTTGCCCTGATGCAGAGATGTAAATTTATGTAGCTGCATTATTACTATTTTGCTACAATTTTAAAAGACAATTCTTTTCAACAACAAGGCATAGATAAGTTCAGTATTAGAACTTTACTAAGTTCGAAGTTTGATACAAGCAGATTTCCTTCGTGCAACTTATTGGTTTTGAATTGTTGAAAAAATGAAACGGGGTTTACAATTGATGAATCACAAGCATCGGGTCGGTAGCATCAGAGCTTTTTTAAGCTTGAAGTTTGGTACAAGCAGATTTACTTCGTGCACGATACAGGATGTCTTTCTTTCATCAAATAGTATGCTGCCAGATGTTTTCTTTTATTGTTGGCTTTGACACATCAAACAAAAGGCAATACAATAGTAATAATGCAGTTCGTATCTAAAATGCAAGTTCAAAATACTCATCGAAAACAACAGCCCCAACCTCATTTGCATATTGTGTAATTTATGAAATACAGTGTCTTTTTTCTTTCAGCAATTCTTCTGTTTGTTGCGTGTAAAAATAGTGGCAAATACAAAAAAGTAATCAATGATCCTTTGTTGTATTCGCAAACTGTTCATGAGCTAAATAACATTGTAATGGGTAATAATTTTTCACCGGTAGTGGCATCCCGAAACTATACCTATGCTAACATTGCAGCCTACGAAGTAGTTGCTGCGGGAAACCCTAATCATTATACTTCGCTGGCAGGTCAGTTGCATGGTTTAAAAGACGTGCCTAAACCCCAACCCAATAACAAAATTGATTTTCCTTTTGCCGCTTTGTTGGCGTATTGCAAAGTAGGCAATGCGGTTACGTTTCCTGAAGGCAGTATGGACGAATATGTTGCCGGTGTAAAAAAGAAAGCGATAGATGCCGATATGCCTTCGGACGTGTTTGATGCCAGCGTTACGTATGGAGATGCAGTTGCCAATGCTATTTTAAAATGGGCAAAAGATGATAACTATCTGCAAACCCGCAGTGCCAGTAAGTTTACTGTTACACAGGAAGATGGCAGGTGGGTTCCTACGCCACCAATGTATGCGCAAGCCGTTGAGCCGCACTGGAGTGAGATACGTACGATGGTGATGGACAGTGCCGCTCAGTTTAGAGTGCCGCCGCCATTGCCTTATAATATCAAAGATAAAAACAGCGACTACTACAAGCAGGTAATGCTGATAAAAAGTGCCGTTGATAGCTTAACCGATGAACAACAGCACATAGCTGATTTTTGGGATGACAATCCGTTTAAGTTAAACGTAAACGGGCATGTAATGTTTGGTACGAAAAAGTTTTCGCCAACCGGGCATTGGATGAGTATTGTGGGTATTGCATCGAAAAAAGCGAATGCAGGTTTTAATGAAACCGTATATGCCTACACCAAAACATCCATTGCTATGTTTGAAGCTTTTATCGAGTGCTGGGATGCAAAATATACATACAATACGGTTCGTCCTGAAACCGTAATTAACAAATACTTTGACCCGAACTGGCGACCCTTTTTACAAACGCCCGCTTTTCCTGAATACACCTGTGGACATTCCACCATTTCATCTGCTGCTGCAGAAGCCTTAACTGCCGTTTATGGTGATAACTTTCATTACAAAGACACTACTGAACTGGAATTTGGAATTGACAGCCGCTCGTTTCCTTCTTTTCGTGCTGCTGCCATTGAGAACAATTGGGCGCGGTTTTACGGTGGTCTTCACTTTCACAGTTCCTGCATTACGGCTACGAAATACGGAAGAAAAGTAGGTGATTTTGTTGCCAATACCTTGCAAATGAAGCGAGGTGAAACGCCGTTGGCGCCTGCTGCCGATACAACGCGTTACTATTAAAATTAACTAACAATCAAATAAGTCTGTTTATGAAAACTATTACTTTCTTTTTATCCATTGCAATGCTTTTAATTGTAAATGTAAAAGCAACCGCGCAAGGCTGTGTTGCAATACGAAGTACAGGAAATGTTTGTATGATGTCGCACCCTGATAGCAGCGGTCACAGCAGTACACAAAAATGGGTGTTGGCTACCAACTTCAGGTACTTCAAATCGTTCCGTCATTTCAGCGGCACTACCGAAAATAAAGCTAGGTTAGAACAAGGCACTGAAGTAATCAATCACAGTGGCACGATGGACATTAATCTTACACGCATTATCAACAAAAGGTGGTCGTTCATGCTTGACATGCCCCTTCTTGCCAACTCTCGTTCTTCTTTGTATGAACATGGTTTGGTAAACGGAGTAAACAATTACAATCAACGTCATACCATGCACGCATTTGGTTTGGGCGATATGCGCATTGCTGCTTATTATTGGCTGCTTAATCCTGAAAAGAATACAAGAGGCAATATTCAGGTTGGCCTGGGCATAAAATTGCCAACTGGTCAGGATAATTATGAAGATTACTGGTATAATGTAGGACCCAATGGCACAAAAGAATTGCGCCCTGTTGACCAAAGCATACAGCTTGGTGATGGTGGCACCGGCTTTACTGCTGAAGTAAATGCCTTTTACAATATCATACGTGGCTTTGGTGTGTATGGCAACGGTTATTATTTAAGCAATCCACGTGAGCAAAATGGCGTTCGCACTTATCGCGAAACATTGTCGTCCACATTAGCGAATGAAGCCATCATGAGTGTACCCGACCAATACATGGCGCGTGGCGGTTTTAGTTATGCATTTGGTGGAAAAGTTCAAGGCTTATCGGCTGCGGCAGGTGTGCGTTTAGAAGGAATTCCTGTGTATGACATCATTGGTGGAAGCGGTGATTTTCGTCGTCCTGGTTACATCTGGAGTGTTGAACCAACTATTAATTATTCAACCAAAAAGTTCAGCGCTTTTGCAAGTGTTCCGGTTGCATTTGTACGCAACCGAACACAAAGCTTTACCGATAAAGAAAATTCTATTACTTATGGCAAGCACATACAAGGTGATGCGGCTTTTGCCAATTATGTTATTAATGCCGGCGTAGCTTTTAAGTTTTAAATATTTTGTCGGTCATGCGTTTTGAAACGCTTCAAATAATCATTAGAAAACCTAAGGTTTCGCATGAAGCTGCAACTGGCTGCCTTCTCTTGTCAAATTGTTATCAACAATGCGGTTGTTGTATTGCTGAATAAATGCTTTAATTTTTGTAGTTAACGCGACGGTAGTATCGGGCAATTGCGTAAGTAAATTGTGTTGCCCTGTAAAATCAGTTTTAAAGTTGTACAAAGCCACAGGTTGATCGTTTTGATACATGAATAGATAATCGCCGTAAAACAAATTGTAAGTATTGTTGAGATAGTTAAACGCGTATGGCGTTGTGTTTTCTGTAAACACATTTCTTCCAAAGGCAACATAAGGTTTATCGTAATGAAGATAGCCCAATACCGTTGGTAAAATATCAATCTGATCAATCGTTTCATCTTTCATAGACGACCAGTTTTCACCAGGTTGATAAAAGAAAATAGGGATAGAAAAAAAGCCCGGCAGGGAACTGTATTCAGGATAATAAGTTAGCGGCGACGCATGATCTGCCGTAAGCACAAACAAAGTGTTTTTAAACCAGGGCATTGTTTTCGCCGTTTCAAAAAAACGTTTTAAAGAATAATCGGTGTATTGAATGCCCTTGTGCACCGACAGCGGACCGCCTTTAAACACGTCGTTGTATTGATCGGGAATGACATAAGGATCATGCGAAGAAGCAGTAAACAATGTTGTAAAAAAAGGCTGTTTAAACGTGTTGATTTTATTGGCGAAGAACTGCAAAAAAGGTTCATCCCAAATTGCCCAGGTGCCATCAAAATCTTTATCGTTGTTGTATTCGTCCTTGCCGAAATAAGCATCAAAACCAGTGGTTTTTGAAAAGGCTAAAAAACCCATCGAACCGTTGGGCGCGCCATGAAAGAAAGAGGTGTAATAACCTTTTTCTTTCAATAAAGAAGCAAGGCTGTTGACCTTATCGCCTGAATATTGTGAAAGAATATATGGCAATTCAATGGAAGGAATGCTGCACAAAACAGAGGGCATCGCTTCAATAGATTTTCTTCCGTTGGCTAACGAATATTGATAAGCGCGGCTCTTGCCAATCAACGAATCTAAAAACGGAGCATAGCCTTGGTAACCGGTTTTGTTTTTGTTATAAATAGAAATGAATTCCTTGGAAAAACTTTCCATAATAATCACCACTACGTTGTCATATTTGAATTGATCAGTATTGCCCGCAACATGCAAAGGCGTGTAAATCTTCTCCAATTCATCGTTTGAAAAATAGGCAACTTTTTTTATGTCATCATTACCGGCAGTTTTGAGTATAGCGAATGGCGTGTTCAGCACAATGTTCACATCGCGCGGGTCGTTGCCATATTGCGCTGCATTGCTTAACGTGATGGGACGCGTGCTGTGTTTAAAATCGCCTCGAACGCCGCCAACAAATAGAGTAACAATAACGGGAACCAGCAGAATGCCTATCAGGTAATGCTTCCAATTACTGGCTTGCGTTCGTTTGTAATCAATCCATTTGTACATCTTTTGTAAACAAAAAACCAATACAACAAACAACAGTACAGCATACCAGTAAGTAAAGAAGAAATGAATGAATAAAACGCCTACGTTTTGTTCATTTTTGAACTGAGAGAAGATACTTAATGTTGTTCGGCGGAGAGTAAATTTATAATAGATAAAATCAATGACATTGGTAGCGATAAAAATAGAATTCACTACGACAAAAATCCAATTGGCAACGGCTTTGTAGGTTTTGTTATAACGCCAGGGGTTGGGAATAATCAACAATAAAATAAACAATAGATTGGTGTATAACACTGCCACCAGATCGAACCGTAACCCGCCCAGCATAATGTTGGCGAAGTTGCGCTCAGCCATGCCAGGAAAATAAGATGTGTTGAAGCAATAAAACAAAACACGGCATAGCGAATACAGTAGCATCACAATTAATAAGTAAAGCAGTAAGGCAGAATAGATATTGGTTGTGTAACGATTTTTGTTTTTTGTTTTTGTAGTACTTCTCATGCTGAAATTAAAAGTATTGGCAAAGAAAAATGAAGCAGCGAAGTTGGTAATAATTTTATAACCATTTCATAATATTGATAAAGTTGCCTTTTCATTTCAATGTTTTATTTGCTTTGTTATGTAACATTTACTTTTGCTCATAAAACTTTTACATGGCATTTGAAATACAAGGCAAACTCGTAGCCGTTTACAATACCGTTCAACGTTCTGAAAGCTTTAAAACCCGCGAGTTTGTGATTGAAACCAGCGAAGAAAGCGGAGGTCGTACATTTACAAGCTATGTGAAATTTCAGTGTACGCAGGACCGTACTTCAATGTGTGATAAATTGCATATTGGTGATACAATAAAAGTAAATTTCAATCTTCGCGGAAGTAAGTGGAGCAAGGATGGGAGAGACAACTACATCACCAATTTGGATGCCTGGCGTATAGAGAGTTTGCAGGCTGTGAATCCGTCTTTTGGTGAATCCAAACCATCTTCCAATACCAATAACAATTCTTCATCCGAAGAAGACGATTTGCCTTTTTAAGAAGTTTGTTTTTGCGCCTTTTTTTGTTGAAACTTTTAGGATAATTACCTAACCACATGCAACAAACTATCACGCTTAAATTGCTTCCGCACGAAGCAAATAATAGTACTGTTATAAAAGAATACATTGCGCAGCACGCAGGTACAACTATCAATAATATCAATGGATTCTTCATTCAAAAAAAATCAATTGATGCTCGCGGCAAACAGCCTTTTATAAATCTTACACTGCAGGCTTTTATTGACGAGCCTTTTCAGCAACGTCCATTTATTGCTGTTGTTTACAAAGAGGTAACAAAAGCAAAACGTAAAGTCATTATCATTGGTGCAGGTCCGGCAGGTTTGTTTGCAGCTTTGCGTCTCATTCAAAATGGCATTCAACCCATCATTTTAGAACGTGGCAAAGATGTACGTTCACGCCGCAGAGATTTAGCTATTTTGAACAAAGAAGGCATCATTAACAACGATAGCAATTATTGTTTTGGCGAAGGTGGCGCCGGCACATACAGCGATGGCAAATTGTACACACGCAGCACCAAGCGTGGCGATGTAGACAGCATCCTTCGCACGTTTGTACAATTTGGTGCGGACGAAAACATCTTGTATCAATCGCATCCACACATTGGCACCAATAAATTGCCTCAAATTATCACTGCCATGCGGCAGCAAATCGTTGACAGCGGAGGTTTGTTTTTGTTCGAAAAAAAGGTAGTTGATTTTGTTATAAAAGATAACGAAATCAAAAGTGTTATAACTATTGATGGAGATGTTCTCGAAGCGGATGCCATCATTCTTGCAACAGGTCATTCTGCACGCGATATATTTATATTGCTGCAAAACAAAAACATTATTATTGAAGCCAAGCCGTTTGCATTGGGTGTTCGTGTTGAGCATCCGCAAAGCCTGATAGACAGCATTCAATATCATCAGGCGGATCGCGATGAAAATTTGCCACCATCATCTTACAGTTTAGTGCAGCAAGTGGATAACAAAGGCGTGTTTTCTTTCTGTATGTGTCCGGGTGGAATTATTGCGCCGGCAGCAACAGAAGCGAATGCTTTGGTAGTAAATGGATGGAGCCCCAGCAAGCGCAACAACCCATTTGCCAACAGTGGTATTGTAGTAACTACCGATGTGCCTGAAGCGCTTGCTGACAAAGAGTTTGCGCAAAAAATGAGTAAAAACAAATGGCAGCCAGACAACCCTTTGTTGTTGATGCATTTTCAGCAAATAGTGGAAGAAAAAGCCTACAGCGCAGGTGGAGGAAACTTTGTTGCACCTGCGCAACGAATGAATGATTTTTGTGCGAAAACAATATCAGCTACGTTGCCTGATTGTAGTTATGTGCCGGGTGTTCACAGCACATCGTTACAGGATGTATTGCCTTCATTCATCTTTAAAAGATTACAAAAAGCTTTTGTTGAATTCGGTAAAAAAATGCGCGGTTATTATACAAGTGAAGCTATTGTTGTGGCTACGGAAAGCCGCACTTCTTCGCCGGTGCGCATTCCACGAAATGCAGAAACATTGCAGCATACTCAAATCAAAAATTTATACCCTTGTGGTGAAGGTGCAGGCTATGCAGGCGGCATTGTAAGTGCAGCCATGGATGGCGAGCGTGTGGCCAATGCAATAACGGAGCTTCAGAAGGCATGATAAGGATAAGGTGTGATTGAATGACGGTAACGCTTAACTTCGATTTGAATTGATCCTTTTTTCCATTCTTCGTTCCTATTATTTCGCTCCTTACCTTCATCATACAAAATCATTTTTATGTTGTTTGCTAATAAAACCATCCTCATAACCGGCGCAAGCCGCGGCATTGGAAAAGCCATTGCTTTGCGCCTTGCGGAAGAAGGCGCTAACATTGTAGTGATCGCCAAAAGCACCGAAGAAAATGAGAAGTTGGGCGGCACTATTTTCTCTGTTGCGAAAGAAGTGGAAGCAGCAGGCGGAAAAGCCTTACCGGTGAAGGCTGATGTGCGTTTTGAGGAAGAAGTTGAAAATGCTGTAACGCAAGCAGAGCAAGCGTTTGGTGGTATTGATGCAGTAATTAACAATGCATCTGCCATTCAGTTGAGCAACACGGAAAATACCGACATCAAGCGGTTTGATTTGATCCAGAATATCAATGTCCGTGGATCGTTTATGATGGTAAAAGCTTGCTTGCCTTATCTGAAAAAAAGCAGCAATGCACACATCATTACCATTGCACCGCCCATTAGTTTAGAACCCAAATGGATAAGTCCGCAAATGGCTTACACCATTAGTAAATACAGCATGAGCCTGATGGCGATGGGTTGGGCAGCCGAGTTTAAAAAATACAACATTGCATCGAACGCTTTGTGGCCGAAAACCTTAATTGATACGGCGGCGGTACGCAACTTATTGGGCGGCGAAAAAATGGTTGCCATGAGCCGCAAACCCCAAATTATGGGCGATGCAGCTTATTGTATTTTGCGTAAGCAATGGGCTGAATGCACCGGCAATTTGTTTTTGGATGAAGAAGTACTGCAAAAAGAAGGCGTTACCAACTTTGATAAATATTCGGTAACGCCTGGCGGTAAATTGTATCCTGATTTGTATGTAGAAAAGTAGCAAGCGGCTTACATTTTCATGTTGCCCGGTTTCATTCCTTGAAGTGAATAAGCATGATTGAGATGCATTTGCAAATTGGGTAATAATTTAGTAGCAAACGCTTTGTCTTCTTCATTCTTGCCCTGGGCTGTTTCTGCTTTAAAAAGGGCAATTGTTTTTACATGATCTCTCACCTGGCTTTGCACATACACCGAATCAAAGCTTGCACCTTGCAACAACTTTAAACGTTGTGAAAACATTCTGTGTTCAACATCGGTTGAATCGGGTAAAGCTACATTTTGTTTTTGCGCCAATGTGCTTACTTCGGTTTGCGCTTTTGTGTGCTCATCAATCATCATTTGAGCATACGCTTTAACCGAATCAGCAGCTGATTGTGCCAGCGCAATTTGAGCCGCTCCAATTTCAGCCAGGTTGCTTTGGGCGGCTTTGATTAAGAAGGCCTTATCGGGCTCAGCAGCCATAGGTGAGCGAAATGAATAAAACAAAATCATCAGTGCAAAAAATGAAACAAGAGAAGTTTTCATAGGTGTTTTTTTAATGATAATGAAAAAACGTGCCATAACAATTTGTATAGCATTTTCTTAAATGCATAAAAATGATAATGGCATGATTCTTAATTAAGAAATGAAAAACAATTATGGCAAAAGCTACAAAAAAAGCGACCACTGCTGCACCGGGCAATTACCGGGCGGGTATTGCTGAAAACGATTCGATGCTAAAAGAATTTTTTATTGGCGAACTGAAAGATATTTACTGGGCTGAAAAGCACATTGTTACTACTTTGCCCAAAATGAAAAAAGCGGCTACCAGCGCCGAGTTGCAACAAGCGTTTGAAACGCACACTGAGCAATCGCAAAACCATGTAGCTCGTCTTGAGCAGGCATTTGAAGCCCTTGGTAAAAAAGCACAGGCAAAAAAGTGCGACGCAATGGCTGGTATTATTGAAGAAGGCAAAAGCATTATAGAAGATACTGAAAAAGGCACCGCTACCCGCGATGTAGGATTGATATTAGCCGCTCAAAAAGTAGAGCACTATGAAATATCAACGTATGGCGGTTTGGCGCAATTGGCTACCACATTAGGATTAGCTGAAGTTGCCGATTTGCTGAAACAAACATTAGAAGAAGAAAAACAAACCGACAGCTTATTAACGCAGATAGCCGAAAGCAGTGTGAACTATGAAGCTGCCGAAGAGGAAGAATAATGGGCAAAAACAAACCTTTCATAAACTCTGCTGACGCATGTTTGCAGAGTTTTTTTATTGCTCCTTTTTAAGATGACAAAGATTGATTGCATGTAACAGCATCGCACAATGTATGTCCGTTATCGAACACTTGCTTTTCATAATAAAGCGGAAAGCCTTATCCGCATTGTCTTCCAGCGATTGGCATAAGCGTTGGGAAAAGAGTAATAATTGTAAGAACAGTTGAACATTTCACCATTGTTATAAAACAGATTGTATGATAAAGATGTACATAAAAATTGTGTTCCGCAATCTCACCCGCAACAAAACTTCGGCGTTTGTAAACATTGGCGGCCTGGCTTTGGGCATCTGTGCGTTTTTGTTGCTCACCGAATACATTAGTTTAGAAAAAAGCGTCAACCACTTTCATGCTAACCTGCCACAGATGTACCGGCTCATCAACCAAGACCTAGGTGGTAAAACATGGGCACAAGTAGAGCCCGGCTGGGCTTCTCTGCTGCAACAGCGCTTTCCTCAAATTAAAAGCGTTTGTCGTTTTAATGAAGAAACCGGCAGTACTGTTATCACAGTAAAATCTCATCCCGACCAAAATTTCAGCGAAACCAAAACCGGCTATGCCGATGGCAATTTTTTCCGTTTTTTTAGTTTTCCCTTACGATTAGGAAATCCTTCATCATTAAGTAAAACCAATGCTGTTTTTATATCGGAAAGCAGTGCTAAAAAGTATTTTGGAAACTCCAATCCCTTGCGCAGACGCTCCTTGTGAACAATCAGTTTGGTAAAACCGAATATACCGTTGAAGGTGTTTATGCGGATATGAAAAACAATTCGGACATCCAATACAACATGTTGTTTTCGTTAGAAACTTTAAGAAATCCTGCTAATTTAAATGGCAATGAGTTGGGCTACTATTGATAACCTGAACACTCAATACATCTATACCTATTTGTTGCTTACTAAAAACACAAATATTGCATCGTTGGAAAATGAGTTAACCCAAATGCGCACGGCTTTAAAGAAAGATAAAGATGGTGTTGCGTTTAAGCTGCAACCTTTTGCTGATGTGCATTTAGGCAGTTCAACGCATGATACGTATCCAACCGAAGGCAACATCAAATATGTGTACATATTGGGTATCATTTCATTTTTAATATTGATCATTGCCTGGTTCAATTATATCAATCTTTCTACTGCCAACGCCTTTAAAAGAGCCAACGAAGTTGGAGTGAGGAAAGTTGTCGGCGCAAGCAGTAACAATTTGATTGCGCAGTTTATTACCGAATCTTTTTTAACCAATGTTACTGCATTTGTTTTTGCCCTTATTTTAACCGTATTGCTGCAGCCGCTTTTCAATCAATTGGTTCATCAGCAACTCACACTGGCAACCATAGCAACAACAAGCGTTTGGTTGTATGCGCTCCTCTTTTTGTTAATCGGTTCTTTGCTTTCAGGTGCTTACACCGCTTTTTCGTTAGCCCGCTTTAAACCTGTTAACACTCTGAAGGGAAAAATCAGTACAAGTACCAACGGGCTTTTGCTTCGTAAATCGCTGGTGGTATCGCAGTTTGCCATTTCAGCCGGGCTAATGATTGTAACGCTTGTTATTTACTCCCAGCTTCTTTTTATGCAAAACAAAAATTTGGGTTTGAATAAAGATCAGTTATTAGTAATAAGAGGACCGCAGGAAGGCAACGACAGCATTTTGCACCTGAATAAAACAGCGTTTGAAAACGAATTGGCAATGCAAGGTTTTGTTAGTGATTTTTGCACTTCAGGCAGCATTCCCAGCGGCAATTACAATTTCACTACGAGCGGTTTTACGCAACCTCTTTCTAAAAGGGGTGATGAATTAAAAGCTTATTCTTTCGCTATTATTGATCAGAACTTTTTAAACGCTTATCAAATTCCATTGGTGGCAGGAAGAGATTTTACTGAACAGGAATGCAATATAAAATGGAATGATAACAGCAAAGTATTGATGAATGAAACGGCGGTTCAACAACTCGGCTTTGCGAAACCGGAAGACATTTTACGAACTAAAATTCAGTGGGATGAACGCAAGCTGGAAGTGATTGGTGTGGTGAAAGATTACAACCATACGGGTGTGCAACATGCAATTGATCCGATGATTTTTTATCCGCAAAACAACAGCAATTATTTCACTCTCCGGCTTACTTCTAACAACATGGAAAGCAAAATAAACAAGCTGCAAACCTTGTATAAAAAAAGCTTTAGTGGAAACCCTTTTGAATATTTTTTTATTGATGATAATTATAACAAGTTGTATGCTTCTGAAAAACAATACGGCAACTTGTTCACAAGTGCATCGCTATGGGCAATTTGCATTGCTTGTTTGGGCTTGTTTGGTCTGGTAACATTTACCATCGAATCGCGCACAAAAGAAATTGGTGTTCGTAAAATCTTAGGCGCGAGTGTTGGCAGCATTGTTTCGTTGTTATCAAAAAATTTTATCCTACTTGTATTTATTGCTTTTTTAATAGCATCGCCGGTTGCAGCTTACTTTATGAACGGCTGGCTTAACAACTTTGCCTATCGCATTCACATTAGTCCATTCATATTTGCTATTGCAGGTTTTGTATCTATCGCCATTGCTTTAGTAACCATCTCTTTTCAAGCTATCAAAGCGGCTTTGGCAAATCCGGTAAAAAGCCTGCGAACTGAGTGAAGTTATAAGTGGTGAATCACAAGTTAATAACTAACTTAACTGCTCTGGCTTGTGATACTTAAACCAGCAAAAACGTTGGGCTGTATTTGCAATTCGATGCTTGTTAAAGACAATTGCCGCCTGCCCTTTTTTTGATACGCCGTTAATACCAGCTAATCCCTGAATGGTCCATTTATAGTTTTGTTTGTTTTGCCGGTTCCAATTATCTCTGCGCAACTTAAAGGGAGGAAAAATATAGTAGCTGCTGTCTTTAATAACGTAATAACTGCATGAAACATCGGTTACTTTTTCTGCCCATACTGAAATATGTTCTAATTGTGGCGATGTAGCGGGGTCAATGATGTAAAAAGCTATTTCATCATTTTCTTTTACCGGCAAAGCCGCAGCGACATGATAGTTCCATAAATTCATTAAATAACCTTGCTCTCTTTTTAAATAAGCGCCGCCAAATACCCAGCCTTTGTAGTTGGGAATTTTCCATTCGGTTAATAAAATACAAATTGCGTTTGCACGATCTTCGCAATCGTTATTTGCATTCCTCCAGCGAAAGAGCGTGTTGTTTTTGAAGTACTCAAATATCTTTCGTGCTTCTTCTATAGAAACTGTTTTTGTATCAGGCACAAGGTCAGATAGCATTGGTTCGTATATGGTTTTCGGTGCATCCATTTCATGCAAAATCATGTGCTTGCGGCTGGTGCAAGAATGCAGCCAAAGTAAATTAAAAGCAATCAGATAACAGGTATTTAATCTTACTTATTCATCCTTAGTTTTCACAACTCATGGAGCTCAATCTTGTTGTTTTAGATTTGCTTATCATGGCAGTTTTTTTAAAGAACAACAAATGACAAAAATTGGTTTGCTTTCCGACACGCACAATTACTTAGACGAAGCCATTTTTAAACACTTCCAACACTGCGATGAAATATGGCATGCAGGCGATTTTGGAACGATAGAAATCGCGAATCAGCTTCGTGCTTTTAAGCCGCTAAAAGGCGTGTGTGGAAACATTGATGGCTATGATGTAAGAAGCGAATTTCCCGAGCAACTTTTGTTTTATTGTGAGGAAGTAAAAGTGTTGGTAAAGCATATTGGAGGCTATCCCAAAAAGTATGCGCCAGGTGTAAAAGACATCATCGTTCAACAGCAGACGCAACTGTTTATTTCTGGTCATTCGCATATCCTCAAAGTGATGTATGATGAAAAGCTAAAGTGCCTGCACATGAATCCGGGCGCCGCCGGAATACACGGCTGGCACCAGGTAAGAACTTTGTTGCGCTTTGCGATTGATGGAAATAATATTACAAATTGCGAAGTGATTGAGTTAGGAAAAAGAACAGCGAAAATTGTGTAAAAACAAAACGGTTTTCTTTTGTAAGAAAAGTAATAACTAACTGTTAGCATTATATCAATGCTTCTACATTTCCTTGCACCCTTAATTTTGCCGTATGGCTCATTTTGATGAAAGACAATGGCTGTCTGTTTTTAATCTCACCAAAAGTGATACAATACGAAGGTTATTGCCTTTCCTGTTTGGCATTGCAGCTTACACCGCAATTATTGTTTGGATAGAACAACGTTGGCTGCAACTGGATGTTGACCATCATTTACGGAATGTTCCCCTGATGCACGGGATGTTAAGTTTTGCCATTTCAATGCTGATGGTGTTTCGCACGAACTCGGCTTACGACCGATGGTGGGAAGGTAGAAAGTTATGGGGTGCACTAACGAACAACAGCCGCAACTTATCTATCAAATTAAACACATTTTTACCGCAGGATATGAATAATGAGCGCGAACTGTTTGCCAGGTTGATTGGCATGTTTGCGTTGTATTTAAAACGGCATTTGCAATCTCACGTTGTCAGGTTGGAATTAGACGAGTCTCTGCATGCTGAATTACCCGGGCTGAACACGCAGAAGCATCTTCCCAACCAAATTGTGTCTGCTATGTGGCTGCGTATTCATCATCTTTATAAAAGCAATACTCTTAGCGGTGAGCAATTGATTGTGCTGAATTCCGAAATGCAATCGTTTCTTGACATTTGCGGCGCGTGCGAGCGAATTAAAAACACACCCATTCCTTCATCCTATAGTTCATTTATAAAAAAATTCATTTTTATTTATGTAGCCACACTGCCGTTTGGTTATGTGTTTAGTTTAGGCTGGTATGCTGTGCTGGTAGTAACATTTATTTTTTATGTACTGGCAAGTTTGGAGCTGATTGCCGAAGAGATTGAAGAACCGTTTGGCACCGATAACAACGATTTGCCATTGCAACGCATGGCAATGAATATTAAGCAAAGCGTAGAGGAAATTTTGTGAGTAAGATTTGAGCGAAAACAAAAAACGCAATCGTACAAGGTTATAATACTGTTTTCTCAAAACTCTGAAACCGATACTTTTGTCTGAAATCCAATTAACACTGCTAAACTGCAATTAATGAGAGTTGTTTTACTTTTTATTCTGCTGGCAGCCATACAAAAAACTTCCATAGCTCAATACGACAACACGAACAAAAAAGACAGCGGCTGGATATTAAACGCGAAGTGCCTGTTTTTTAATCTGGAAGCCAAATCCGAAAGTACATCTGAAGTACAGTTACCTTTCGACCATCTATCGTTTATTGATGTTCGTTATGATACAAGTTTTGTAGCCCTTAACTGGAACGTACCGTTGTTTCAGTTTAGCAAAGCAATCAACAGAAAATTTAACCTTTATGGTGGGCTTGCTTCCAATCTTAACCACTATTTCAACAATTATTATTCAACAGGAAAGCAATCTGTACAAAACCAATTGGTGTGCTATATAAAAAAGTTTTCCATCACTCCGCGCTATGAACTTCTCGAACACTTCAATGCCGGTTTTGAGCTTTTAAATGAATCAAATTACAACAATATCAACCTTGAAGTGGAATGTTATTATAGAGTGGCAGACACACTCTATCCGGCTGCAAGAATAGATACTAGCTATTCGGTTACATTTCATTTTGGCAAATTGTTTACAACGGCAGTAAAAGAAATGTTGCAACCAATTATGTATAAAATTGAGCACATCAATGTAGATAATATTGTAAAGAGAAAACAGTACAACAATCATCAGATTACAGATAGATACGCAGAGCGATTTAATGTTCCTGCTTTGACTATTAAATCATTTAAGAAAGGGGTTTATAAAACCTTTAAAGAATTTATGAACAATGAGCCTTCTATTGATTCATTTAGTCTTTCAACCGACAAACTAAAATACAATGCTGCGAACGTAGGCCAAATTGATGTAACCTCGCTCTCAAAAAAGGCAATTCAAAAACGCAACACAGTAATTTTTTTATACGATACAAACGGTGAGTTAATCAACCCTTCCAATGTTTTTGGTTACTCCGATGGCACAACGTTTTGGATACAACATGGCGCCTTCTTTTTTCCGCTTGTAAAAATGGGTAACTGCTTCGAGTTTATGTACATTCATCACTATGCGGATTCTGATAAGAACACGCAGGTATTATATATTTTGACGCCATTAAACATGGAAACCGGACTCAGCAATTAACACACAACACTTGAACCCTCTTTCCTGAAATAATATTGCCAAAAACAAACCTCCGCAGGTTGTCTTAAAAGCCATCAATTGTACAAAGGATTCGCTTCCATTTCTGCAATGTTTTCATTTGCATAATTTTTAATCATGTTGTACAATGTATCGCGCTCAACAGGTTCTCTGCCCACTTGTTGAATCAAGGCAACCAACTGCGCTGTGCTAAGCGAAGGTGTTTGTTCTTCACTGCCCGCCATGGAGTAAATTTTAGTAGTATCATCAATCGTTCCATCCAAATCATTCACACCAAACGAAAGGGAAAGTTGTGCATTTTGTCTGCCCAACATCGGCCAATAGGCTTTCAAATGCGGGAAGTTATCCATGTACAAACGCGCCACAGCGTATAGCTTCATATCTTCTCCAACAGACGCTTCTTTGATGCTGCTCATGTCGTTGTTTTTGTTACGAAACTTAAGTGGAATAAATGTGTTGAAGCCTCCGGTTTCATCTTGCAAACTTCTGAGCCGCTCCATGTGGTCAACGCGATGCCAGGGCTTTTCAATATGTCCATAGAGCATGGTGGCATTGGTGTGCATACCCAATTGATGTGCGGTACGGTGAATGTTGAGCCATCCTTCTGCATCTACTTTATCAGCACAAATCTGTTCTCTTATTTCGGGATGAAAAATTTCAGCACCACCACCGGGCATCGAGTCCAAACCCGCGCTGTGCAAGCGTTTCATACCTTCTTCAACCGATACTTTTGCTTTGCGAAACATATAATCTAACTCAACCGCGGTATAACCTTTGATATGCAAATCGGGGCGATGAGCTTTTATTTTTTGCATCAAATCAATAAAAAAATTCAGGTTCAATTTAGGATGAACACCACCCACAATGTGTACTTCAGTTACAGGTTTTCCATCGTAGCTACGCACAATGTGGAGCATTTGATTTGTGCTCAGTTCCCAGCCTTCATCGCGATGTGCATACAAGCGACTGTACGAGCAAAACGCGCATGAAAACACACAAACATTCGTTGGCTCAATATGAAAATTGCGGTTAAAATAAGTGATGTTGCCATGCTTTTGTTCACGCACCCAATTAGCCAGTGCGCCAACAAAGGGAAGCGATGCTTTTTGGAATAACAGAACGCCATCATCAAATGAAAGGCGTTGCCCGTTGATGACTTTATAACCTATGTTTTTTAACTCTCTGTCTTGTTCTGACTGAACTAACCTTTCGATGTGATGGGTAACAGCAACCATTTTGTTTTCATTCATATTTGGTGCAAAGGTACATGCGGTTTGGTGAGTGATCTTCGCTTAAATAGGGTGTTGCATTGCGTTTGTGTTAAAATTGAAGCGAGAATAAAACGCATGAATTTTCTTTTCGTTTTGCACGAATTTTTGGGGTTCGTCACTTGAGCCTGCATGCTTCATTCACTCACCACTCACAAGCAATTTCTGTGTGTAATGCACAGACTG
Source organism: uncultured Chitinophagaceae bacterium (assembly GCA_963790435.1). Lineage (GTDB taxonomy): Bacteria > Bacteroidota > Bacteroidia > Chitinophagales > Chitinophagaceae > Ilyomonas. The sequence continues at coordinate 411,521 of CAWBOI010000001.1, read as the reverse complement.
CTTCGTGCCTCGCAGTGACGGTTGTATTTCTATTAATCGTTTGGCAATACGGATACGCATTCTTACCATAAATCAAACACTTTAAAAAAGTAAACCACAGTTAACGCTTCCACATTATCTTACATTTTATTTACTTAAAACCAACACTTGCCATGATTACCAACGACACAATCACAATTGTAAAAGACACGACCGCCAATCCCGCACCCTTAGGCTTGCTGGGCTTCGGAATGACCACTACACTTCTCAACCTTCACAATGCCGGACTCTTTGAATTGAACTCCGTAATAATAGGAATGGGCATTTTTATGGGCGGGCTTGCGCAGTTATTCGCTGGCTTGCAGGAGTGGAAAAAGAACAACACGTTTGGCGCAACAGCTTTCACAGCGTATGGTGCGTTTTGGCTATCGTTAATTGCCATCTGGCTCATCCCAAAAACAAGCTTTGGCGCATCGTATGCTTCAGGCGAAACGGGTATGGGCTGGTATTTGTTTTTATGGGGATTGTTTACATTGTTCATGTTCATCGGCACACTGCGGTTGAGCCGCGTGTTGCAAATCGTTTTCTTCACGCTAACTGTTTTGTTCTTTTTATTAGCAGCCTCCGATTTTACAGGCAACAAATCGCTACATACCATTGCGGGTTATGAAGGTATTGTATGTGGTATGTCAGCATTTTATGCCTGTGTAGCACAGATACTAAATGAAGTGTATGGAAAAGTAGTGCTTCCGATTGGAGCCAAATAGAAGGTTTGTTTTTGCACGAAAAAATTGGATAGAAAAAGCAGATTGGTTGAAAAAGAAATACCATCTAAGATTGCATAGTGTAGGTACAATTCTATTGTAATCTATTGGGAGGAAAGCTTTGGTTTTGTCCCTTTTGTGTTGCGGTAGGATAAAAAACCGGATAGCTGCTTCTTTGTACACCAATGCTACCCGAAATGGAAAATGTTTTTGCTTCGTTGGTGTACATCAATCCCAACTCAGCCTTTGAATACATATTTAGGTTATTCGTTTTCAAAAATGCATTTCCCGCATTCTCTTTGGTGAAAGCATTGGGTAAAAAAGCACTGTTGAAATTAAAATAAGTGGGTGCTACCGATATGCCTGCAAACGCAGTAAAATGATTGCTTACACTACGGTTCAACTGCACACCTACCGGAGCTGAAACGAATGATGCACTACCGCCTTTGAAGAAAGAATATCCGCTTGACAAACTTACATATTTGCTGAACGACCATTTGCTGTGCGAAATACTGTCGTTGTAAGGCAGGCGATGAAACGCAATACCATCTGTTGAAGCCGGAGGAAACCAGCCAATGCCATTCTGCATAAGATTTTGCGCCTTTGTAACAGTGGCCAATATCATCACAATAAACACCAATACTAACCGCATGTAATAAGAATTAAAGCATAAAAATAAAGCTTGTTTTCTGATCAGGAACAAGGTTGATAAAACTTAACAGCTTAGCTATTGGTTGTGCTTTACCAGGCTAAATTGACAGTGAAATCAATTTGTTTTCAACGACTGTTCTTCTCATTCATGCTCTCTTCATATTGAACTGTAAAAATCACTGTTCAATAAAAAAATGAATGCATAAATGGGGCGATTTAACAGCGGGCAAGGTAGTTCGGCAACTATACCTATCTAACTAATATTGCAGCAACAAACCATTTTTATTATTCAGCATTGTGTTCACCTCTTTCGCCAAGCTTTACAATATCGCCCGATTGAAAAAGGATTGCCTGCAAAGTGATTTTCCATTTTGGCATTTTGCGAAGCAGGAATTCGAGGTCCATTCCAAAGTGTTTAAATTCTTCTTCCTGGGCGTTTTGCATAATGGCTTTTGCATCTTTGTCTTTTTCAACAGATATGCGTTGCTCGTACCAGTTAATGGCTTCTGCTTCTTCGGTAAGTGATGCCAGCATACGGGCAATGGTTCTTGTTTCCTGACTCAGCTCGCGCGGCGGCTCATGATATTGATCAAAACCCATATAAATTCTTTTGGGGTAAATGTCGGTTTTGTTTCTTGTTCTGCATGTTTTGTTTTCATCCAATAATCGGCAATGGTTGCGTTTTCTAAAAGAAGTGATCATTTTATGATTGTTTTTTAGCTCAAAGCCGCCCGAAAAGAAGCGTACAGATAGCATCTGCTTTGTTCTATTTAGCAAACTATTATCAGTACTCACAGCCTCTTCCGAGCAGAGAAGAAAATAATATTTTTTATGCTTTTAACGGTTTTACTTATGTTCGATTTCAGTGTAAAAAATTATGGAAAAAAAATTATACCTTACCTTACTTATTTTCTATCTGCTTCCGTATTCCTTTTTCTTTTTACCGATTGTAAAAAATCGGATACCCCACCATCCGGAGATATAAATGTGTACGTTGCGGGTATGTTAAACAATAAGGCAACACTCTGGAGGAATGGTGTCGTCCAACCATTGAGGTTGAGTTCAGAAACAACTTTATCGCAAGCGCTCGCTATGACACTGTCCGGCCCGGATGTTTATGTAGTCGGCATCCAGATTAATGCAGATCACATTGTTACGCCCACATATTGGAAAAATGGCATTCCGGTGTTGCTTTCCAATGGCTCAGAAAGCATTTATCCTTATTCCATTGCTGTTGTTGGTTCCGATGTGTACATAACCGGAAATAAAATGGCAGCTAACGGTTATAATGTATCTATGTACTGGAAAAATGGAGAAAAGATTGTTTTGAATGATAGTATAAAGTGTTCCTATCAGGCTTTTGCCATTGCTGTTTTAGGAACAGATATTTATGTTGGCGGACGTGGCTTTGACAATGACGGCGAAATTATTTATTGGAAAAATGGCATTCCGGTACGATACAGCGGCCCTGATAGCGTTGGTCTGTCAGAAATTGACACTGCAGTTACATCTGGGGCTGATGTTTACCTCGCGGGTAGCATAAATAACAACTCTCCCGTTTATTGGAAGAATGGCACTTTGACTTATCTGCCACAGGACACCTCGTTGAGTGGGGTCGACTTCATCAGCTCCATAGCTGTATCAGGTTCAGATGTATATGCACTTGGTAATGGAAGTGAGACTGCTTATTGGAAAAATAGCACACCTATATCATTAAGCAACGTAGGATACAATGATGCGGTATCAATTGCAGTCTCCGGATCAGATGTTTATGTAGCTGCAACAGAACAAACGGGCAATCTCGTAAGAGCAAAATACTGGAAGAACGGTACTCCGGTCTATCTGACTGATGGCAGCGATAACAAGGCCGAAGTGCGTGCCATTGCTGTGTCAAAGCAATAAATTTTGTTGTCGAAGATTTTCATGGAATAATCCATGTGCGAATGTTTGACGCTTGCACGAGAAGGTGACTGATACAACTTAACAGCTTCTCTACTGGTTAGAACTCTTGCTAAGCGAAATGAGTAGGAAATACACTTTTGTTTTTGTACATTTTTTTGCTAAAACAAGCAGCCTTTACAAGACATCTTATGCACCTGTATTACCCTCTAAAAACTCATTATCTTATCAACGTAACCGTTCCTTTCAACTGATAGATTTTATCATCAAAGCCCACTGCATTGACTAACCAAACAAAAGTTTCTATGTTGCCGGTTGCATTTTTATAAGTTCCATCCCAACCTTTCTTCATGTCGGAAGTCTGAAAAACGAGGTCACCTAAACGGTTGTAAATCGCAAATCGGTTCAATTGTTTAATGCCATTGTATCTTGGCAATAAAATATCATTCAATCCATCGCCGTTAGGCGTAAAGGCAGTCGGCACAAGCACACCAAAGTTTCTAAAAGCACTAATTTTCACCCCGTTCATTGCACTGCATCCCTCATCGGTAGTAACGGTTAAGTAGTAAGTCTGATCGTGTTCCAAAATAGCGACCGGATCAGGCACATTCGTGCTATTTAAACCCACCGGCGGCGACCAGTTAAAAGTGGGTGTACCCATAAAATGTCCGCTCCAGGTGGGAGCCAAAGAGAAAGGTTTATCCCATTGAACCGAAGTATCGTTACCGGCATGTACCGAAACGTCTTCCACAAGAATTTGTACCGAGGTATCGTTGGAAGTACAACCATTATCGGCAAGCGCTGTAAGATGAATCGTTTGTTCTCCACCCTGCGCAAAAGCAAACTCAGTCGTTTGTCCGTGCAACAGTGCACCATTCGCAAAGTTCCAGTTCCATTGAATGAGATGGGTTGCATTGTCTATCTGTTTGCCGGAAAAAGAAATGGGCTGCTGCCAGCATCCATTGTTAGCAATTATATTAACTACCGGCGTAGGATGCACAGAAAAGCTTTTCATAACCGTATCGGAAGGACAACCATACACGCTTGTTTCTGCAAGTTGCAAATTATGCGTACCTAACGTAAGGTTACTAATGAGAGGCAAAGAATCGTTTGATACAACACTATCATCCAACCACCATGTCCATTTCGCTGCAACACCATAAGCATTGTACGTTTTATCGGTAACGCCCAGCAATTTATTTGTGCAGGTATCCCGTAAACCAAAATCAGCACGGGGATAACTGCCAATATTTACCATCTTGCCCAATGAATCGAGACAACCATCCGCACCGGTAATAATGTGCTTAACCACATAACTGCCAGGTGATGTGTAAAGATGTGCCGGTGGATTGACAATGGTACTGCTATTGCCATCGCCAAAATCCCAATAATAATTTTTAATAGCGGTAAACGATTCTGAAGAATCAGCAAACTGTAAGGTATTACCGATGCAGATGGCTGTGTCGGGACGCGAAATAAAATTTGAATTCAACGAAGTGCAAAACTTCTGCACATTATATTCTCCACCTGTTGAACCACTAAAACCCCAATACACTTTTGGATCATTGTTAAAAACTTTGCCTGCCAAATCATACTGCGCTTTTAAACGAAAAGCACCGTCAAAGTAAGCTGCGATGGTTTGTGTGGCAGCATCCCATGTAATACGGAAAGTATGCCATTTGCAATCTTCAATGTTATCCGAGTAAGCAGAGGCAGGAATGGGGCCTGCTAAATCCTGACCATCATGCTGAATGTGTCCGTTGAGTTGAATGGTGATATGATCGAATGCCGGATCGTAGTAGTCTGTATTTTGCCATGTGTCTAACGAAATGCCAACCGATGGAGAAACGCCTTGGAAACCAAGCCCGGAGCCTTCTACACCAACACTTGTATTCACGGTTTGAAGAATAAAAACAATACCATCAGCACCCAGCAAATCACGGCAGCCTAAGAAAACATTAAAATGAAAATCGAATGAACTGTCGAGATTGATTTTTTGGTAATTCCAAACGCTTCCGCTCTGCCAGCCTATGGAATCGGTAAGTTGATAACAGTTGCAATTGATTTTCGTTGCTGTGCCATTGGTAATGTATTGCGCGAAAGAATGGAGCGAGAAAAAAACGGGCAAAAACAAAAAGCAACGCAGCAGCAGTATTATTCTGGCAGGCATAATGATTTGAAAATAAAAAGAAAGCGCTAATATATTCAACAACTGTCTTTTATATTGCCCGGTTTGAAAATAAGTTATAGATACTGTTATTCCGCTGATCTAAAAAGAGTAGTAAATAATGAGGTAAGGTTGTGATTCATAAGAATGATTTTATACCGGCTCCAAATGCACTGTGTAATACATAGAATAACACGTGAAGGTTCATTTTCATCATAGCCTGTCTAACCTTCCGCCATCAACTCTTATAGCAGCGCCCTGAACAAAAACAGCCTGGTCTGAAGCGAGAAAAACAATAACGTCGGCAATATCTTCCGGCTTGCCAACATCTGTCATCTCAATTTTTTCAAGTCCTGCTTTTACATTTGGATTGTCCCACAACATGGGTGTATCAATTGCACCGGGTAATACAGCATTGACACGTATATTTTTTGGTTTACCTTCAACTGAAGCGGAACGCGTGAGAGAAAGCACGGCAGATTTTGCGGCTGCATAGGTGGCAACATTGGGTGTGGTTTCTACAGCATGAATACTTGAAACGTTTACAATAGTGCCGCCCGCTTTCATTTTTAAAAACGCTTGTTTTGTAAAAAAGAAAGCGCCCAATAAATCAACACTCAAAATCTTGTTCCAGTCATCTTCAGTTTGCTCTTCAATCTTTTTAAAAATCATCATGCCTGCATTGTTTACCATAACATCAAAACCACCTAAATTTTTTATCGCGCCATCCACAGTGGCTTCCACAGCCTGTTCATTGCTTACATCACATACGCTTATCCAGACATCGGCCGCGCCTGAATTTCTAACTTCAGTTTCTGCTTCTTTTAGCTTATCAGCATTAATATCAGCCAAAACAATTTTGGCTCTTTCCTGTGCAAAACGTTTCGCCGTTGCCAATCCAATACCACTTGCAGAGCCGGTTATTATCACCACTTTATTTTCAAATTGCATGTTTAATGTTTTGCTCTATTTAATAATGTTGAAGTGTTTTGCATATTCTTTTCTTCTTTATCTGCTTTTTCGTTTTCACTAACGTTTGGTTTGTTATCCTGTGGCATAACAACCGGCACATTCAGGCAAACACTTTGCGTTGGCAACACTTCCCGCCAATCAGAGATAATTTGTTTATATGCCTCGCCAACCGGCCGAATATTTCTGTCCATGTCGAACAAACCAAGCGGATTTACATTGCCATTGTTTTCCCGCAAAGCTGTATCCCAATCCACCTGGTCAGTTAAAGAATACCATGTAAAACCAACAATCGGAATTCCGTCATTTCTTACACGAATTACATTGGCCCATTCTTTCCATAACCAGTTTACCGCTTCATCACCTTTGGGGCCTTGCCATAAATTGGTTTCTGTATGCATGACAGGAAGCTGATAACGCTGGTAATATTGAGCAGTGATGACATGATACCCAAATATTTCACCGGAAGCCCGAGTCGTTCCGTCTGTACAAACACGATGCTCGTTGGTGATATAATAATCGTTACCCATAATGCAATGATGCTTTAAATTGTTGCTCAGAAAAAAATGATATTCATCTCTCGTCATGCCATTATCCATCAAATATTCATACATCTCCGATTCTATGCGTTTACCATAATTCAAATCAAGTGAAAGAAAACGCCGTGCATTCATTACTTCGGCGGGGCTTATGGCTTTTGGGGTTTCTGCATGATTGTACTCTGACGATTCGCTTTGAATAAAAATGGCATCCGGCCGTACTTTTAAAATGGCACGCATGGCCAGCACATTTGCTTTTACAATATTTTTTAATGCGGTAACAAAAGAGCGGTCTGTGGTAAGCTGTTCATTCCACCAGCCGTAGTATGCAGAAAACAGTGCACAGATGTACATTTCGTTGATCGGCGTATAAAGTTGTACCCAATGATAATGCTGTGCAAAAGCGCCTGCATACTCAGCAAACAATTGGGGAAAATCGGGGTTTTGAAAATTGCCAATCCAGTCCGGCACACCAAAATGACAAAGGTCTGTTATGGGAATAATTTTTCTTTGTTTTAAGTCTCCAAACGCTTCATCCGTAAAACTCCAATCGTATTTGTTTTTGCCCAAAAAAGTGGTATGCAAAGGCGCGCCATACCGCAGAAACTGGATGCCTAATTGTTGAACCAGCTCAAAATCTTTTTTCCAATACGTATAGTGCTTCCCCTTCTCTAATTCATCTACTCTTACCTTTCCATTTTGTATGGTTGGGTCGCTGTTTTCAATGCCCGTGGCAAACATGAATCCTCTGAACATGACTGTAATAATGTAAAAGTCGTGCCAATGAAAAGTACAATACAAGCACAGGCAGTTCCGGTTATCAAAGAACCCCATCACAAACCTGCTCTGGTAAATGAGTATGTACGCTTGCTGGATGTGCATCTTAATCCCCGTGATACCACCTTGTATCATGTACACCAAACAGCATCGGTTATAGTACCCATTTCAAAAACAACGACAGGTATTCAAAAGTGGGGCGAAGCGCCGTAACACCTTCAACCGCATTGCCTGGCAATGTTGGTTTCGTGCACTTTGAAACAGCTCCCGTAACACACAGAGTGTTTAATGTTGATAACAATGTATATCATGTTATGGATATTGAATTGGTAAAGAAAGAACCTTCACCCTATTCCTGCGCCGCATTGCAACAAAGTGTTGTTGAAACAGCGATTAATGAAAAACTGGTTCTTGTGTATAAATCTGATGTTTCCAAAAGTTCTTCATTGCGTATTTCCTTCAAGCCATTGTGCGCACTTACTTGTTTGTATTTCCGGTGAATTAAATGCAAAATGGAGGAAATGATGTATGAGCAGATGAAGAATACCAACAATAGCAAAAAAATAATGGAGTTCGCTTTGGCGAAGCAGGGTCTTCATAGCTATACCTTGTGCTTCAGCATGAGACTCTGTGGTAATTCCTTCTATGTATTACAAGAAATTGCAATCATACACAACTTTTATTACCGCCGGGTCTCATGCTATCGCACAAAAAGCTTAATTATGAAGACCCTGCTACGACGTGGCAGAGGCATCCCATTCATGGAGAAGTTAATATTGAACGTGCTCTATCTTATCGTTCCTGACGGAACGAATTTCATCATTCCATATGTTAACCATTCTCCGCAGAGAGGTATCAGCTACCATTCATATTCTTCCTTTTTCCATCGCATCTTTTAGGAACCATACAATGAAATCAACTTTCCTATTCTTTGTTGCATTTCCTGTGACAATCATTCTGAAATTAAATTTTTCAAATTAAAGCATACGGAGCAACACGTAAATCATCAAGGAAAAAGTAAAACAACAATGTTTGTAACTGAATCGCTTTTACTTTTGCAGGCTTACCTTTGGCTATGGAACAGACCGTTGAAGAACACCAATCAACCATCATAAAAAAAGCGGCAGAACAAACCATTTTTTCCATCCTGCTGACGATCAGTTTTTCGCACCTTTTGAACGATACCATACAATCGCTCATTCCATCCATTTATCCCATCGTTAAAGATTCATTTCATTTAACCTTCGGGCAAATCGGTTTGATTACGCTTACGTTTCAATTGGCAGCTTCCCTTTTTCAGCCCTTTGTTGGTTATTATACGGATAAAAAACCGCAACCGTTTTCATTGGCAACAGGGATGGTGTTTACCATGGTCGGACTGGTTTGTCTTGCTTTTTCTTCTTCCTTTGGATGGATATTGGTTTCGGTTGGTTTGATCGGAACTGGCTCGTCTGTATTTCATCCCGAAGCATCGAAAGTAGCATACATGGCTTCCGGCGGAAGACGAGGATTGGCGCAATCTATCTTCCAGGTTGGTGGCAATGCGGGAAGTGCTATCGGTCCTTTGCTCGCGGCTTTGATTATCGTTCCATCAGGGCAGAAGAGTATCGTGTGGTTTTCTGGTCTGGCTCTTATCGCAATCGCTATTTTAATTGTATTAGGTAAATGGTATCGCGCGAATATGCAGAGGATTCGTCCTAAAAAAGCAGCCACGCATAATGAAGAGCAGGTTCATTTGTCAAAGGGAAAAATAGCTTTTTCAATTGTCATTCTATTGGTGCTCATTTTTTCAAAATATTTCTATCTCGCCAGCATGACTTCTTATTACACGTTTTATCTCATCGAAAAGTTTGGCGTGTCGGTACAAAGCTCGCAGGTGCATCTTTTCATTTTCCTGTTTTCAACGGCAGTTGGCACATTTCTGGGCGGCCCGCTTGGTGATCGTTTTGGTCGTAAGTATGTCATCTGGTTTTCTATTCTCGGTGTAGCGCCGTTTACGTTACTGCTTCCTCATGTTGACCTTTTCTGGACAACCATTTTAAGTATATTGATAGGGTTGATATTGGCTTCTGCTTTCTCTGCTATTTTAGTATATGCACAGGAATTGCTGCCCGGCAAAGTAGGAATGGTATCGGGCTTGTTCTTTGGATTTGCTTTTGGCATGGGAGGATTGGGCTCCGCCGTGTTGGGAAAACTGGCTGACAGCACCAGCATTTATTATGTGTATCATGTTTGCGCTTTTCTCCCACTCATTGGTTTGATCACCGGCTTTCTGCCAAATATTCGCGCAAAACAAAAAGAAACTGCATAACACTTATAAAGAATTACTCATTCACTTATGCGTTTTCTGCTTTAACCTTATGACGTTAGTAAGTGTATAGAATATTGGTTTGAGCCAACCTTATCGCCTTATGTTTTGCAGGTAATAAGTTAATAAGGTTGGATGCATGACAATTACTTTTACTAAGGGTATAAGGTTACACGCAGAGCCGGCAGTCACTATTGTTGATTATTGAAAAACAACCTGATGACGGATTCATTCAATCTTATAATTATTACCACTTCAAAACAAATTTGCTAATTGAAACCATCTATCTTCTGATGTTGTAAAATGATTTTGCTTTTTCAATACCTGTTGCGGCAAGAAACTTGCAAAACCAAATATCGAAACACATTAATAACATATAAAAACACAAGTATGCTAAAGCATCAGGAAGAAGGAAATGAAGTGCTGGAATTAATTGGAAACCCTAAAGCCATTCTCAATTTAGTTGTTGAAAATAAAGAAGATAAAGAGTGGATTCTGAATGAAATTGTATATGGCGGACCCAAGCACAAGCAAGTGTACAGCAGTTTGCTTTTACAAAGAGCGCATAAACTGATTAAGGCCATTGAAAAAGAAACCGGCGAAACATTTACTCCGCAAAAAGGCATTGTGCTTACATCGCAGAAGGAAGAAGCCGAAGTAAGTGTGCCGCTCGTATTAAAGTCAGTAAAAAAGCAAGATCAGGAGGCTGTTGCTGAAGCCTTATCACACTCGCCCGCGCATGAAATCATTGCTTTCAACACGTTACTGCAAGGAATTGAATGGAGCATTGCAGCACTTGGTAAGACTAAGACACAGGCTGAATAATAAGATTTTAGATTTATGATTTCGGATTTGTGATCGTTGGAGACCTTATCCGCAAAAAATTGCAGAATTAATGATTTACGAATAACGAATTGAAAATGGTATAAGTGTCTACCCGTTTTAATGGAGAAAACATGCACTAAGAATAGTAATCAATGGCGGAAAAAAAGCCGCAAAAACAAAAGCCTTTCGATAAGTCGGAAGGCTTTTGTTTTTGCAATAAAAATTGAAATTATTTCTTCAACGCTTCCGCCATTGTTTTGCCAATATCCGCAGGGCTTGCCACTACATGAATACCGCATTCTTCCATAATGCGCATCTTTGCAGCAGCCGTATCATCGGCACCGCCAACAATGGCGCCAGCATGTCCCATGCGGCGACCGGGAGGCGCCGTTTGTCCGGCAATAAAACCCACCACAGGTTTGGTTTTATTTTCTTTTATCCAATAGGCAGCCTCGGCTTCCATGCTGCCACCAATTTCACCAATCATAATAATGCCTTCGGTTTCGGGATCGTTCATCAACAGTTCAACGGCTTCTTTGGTAGGCGTACCGATAATGGGGTCGCCGCCAATGCCAATGGCAGTGCTGATGCCCAAGCCAGCCTTTACAGTTTGGTCGGCCGCTTCATAAGTGAGCGTACCACTTTTTGATACAATACCTATCTTACCCGGTTTAAAAATAAAGCCCGGCATGATGCCTACTTTCGCTTCACCCGCAGTAATCACACCCGGGCAATTCGGTCCAATCAAACGGCTGTTCGTTCCTACTAAATAGTTCTTCACTTTCACCATGTCCTGCGTAGGTATGCCTTCGGTAATGCAAACAATTAAGGCAATGCCTGCATCGGCACTTTCCATAATGGCATCGGCTGCAAAAGCAGGCGGAACAAAGATGATGCTTACGTTGGCGCCTGTTTCTTTTACAGCATCTACAACGGTATTAAACACAGGTCTGTCTAAGTGTTGGCTGCCGCCTTTTCCGGGCGTTACACCGCCCACTACATTCGTTCCGTATTCAATCATTTGCGAAGCATGAAAAGTACCTTCCGTGCCCGTAAAACCTTGTACAATAATTTTAGAATCTTTATTTACCAAAACAGCCATGGTGTTTGTTTTTTAATGAAAACAAAAGTAAGGGGTAAGATGTGAATTAAAGAAAGAACTTGTGTTTGCAAAAGGAGAGAAGAAGTGAAGTTTGCATCATACAATTCAATCGGCTTACAGGAGTTGGATAAGCGGATAATAAGCATTGAGCAATTGCTTTTGGTTTTGCTAGTTTTTATTGTGCAAACAAAACGCATCATAAATTGAACAGAAAAACGTTTCTTTTTAAGTAAAAACAACGACAAACTAAACAACAACCGTTATCCGTATATACATTTCGTTGGAACGATTTTCGTGGCAACATTTCATCAATTAAAATCCAATTCTTTTTATGAATCAGGATCAAAGGATACTGCATTTTTTTTACAAGATATTTTGTACATCCCTGTCTTTTTTGTTTTGCTTCTTTTTTAGTGATGCAAAAAATAGTTCCTTCAATGTTATCATCAATGATACTTCGGTTGCAGCATCCAATGCTAAAAGCTATTTGGCATTGGGCGATTCTTATACTATTGGTCAATCGGTTGATTCATCAGAACGGTTTCCGGCACAAACAGCAGCCATTTTAAAACACAGAGGATATAACATTTCGTCCATTGATTACATTGCTACAACAGGTTGGAAAACGGTAAACTTGCAGTGGGCAATTGAAGACTTGCGAACAACAAAAACCTACGATGTGGTAACCTTATTGATTGGTGTGAATGACCAATATTTAAAGCGGGATACGACTGATTATCGCGGGCATTTTACCAACCTGTTGCAAAAAGCAATCAGGTTTGCAGGCAATAACAAAAAGCATGTATTTGTTCTTTCAATACCCGACTATGGCGTAACGCCGTTTGGTGCTGAAGTAAAAGGTGTAAATATCAGCAGGCAGATTGATGAATTTAATGCCATTAATAAAAGTGTTTCGCGACTGTTTGGAGTGAATTATACGGATATAACTGGCATTAGTCGTTATGATGCGATAGACAGCACTACAATTGCCTGGGACGATCTGCATCCATCGGGAAAACAATATGCGCAATGGGCTTCTGCATTGGCAAATAAGATGTGGAATGTGTTGGAATAACAGAGGTTTGTTTTTGCCCAAATTTTTTGTTTCTCATTCCATTCTGCAAGGCTCACTAACTCTTATTCCCTGCAGTAAAAAATTCATTCATCAACTCACAATTAATACCGGAATACTTAGTTTATGCCGCACCTTATCAACGGTAGCGCCATACACATAATCTTTAATGCCGCTGTGCCGGTGCGCACCCATAATAATCATATCAGCATTTTCCTGTTTTACAATGCGCAATATTTCAGCAATGCGGTTTTCGTAACCCAAAGCAATGGTTATGTTATAGCCCAATTCTTTTAATTGCTTTGCATATTCTTCCAAACGTTGATGGTCGTTGCGCGTTTCGTAATCATCGGCGGCAGAGCCGAAATATTTAGCAGAAGCGGTTTCTACCACATGCATCAAAACGTAAGTAGCGTCACCTCTTCCCTGGCTGAGTGCATAAGCAATCAGTTTTTCATCCAGATAGCTGAAATCCAATGCCACAGCAATGCGTAGCGTTTTAGGAACAACAAGATTGCGCAACGATTGCTCTTCTCCGTGCAGCCGGATGCTCTTTCGCGCTTTTTGCTTATTCAGCACCGGCAGCATCGTCATCATTACAAACAGCCAAACAAAAATGAGTGAACCAAGACCCATCAAAATTTTTACCAGCCAATGGCCGTTTTGTGTAAATGTGCTGATAGCGGTTTGGGCTACCAGGTTTAAATTCAAGTACACCAAAACAATAGCAACCACCCAGGCAGCCACTTTTATAAATGGCTTAATCGCATAGGCGCCCATGGTTTGTTTGTCGCTTACAAAATGAATGAGGGGAATGACTGCAAAACTCAATTGCAAACTCAATATCACCTGGCTCAACACTAATAAATCGTTGATTTTTTCTTCACCGGCAATGAGTACCACAAGTAACGCAGGAATGATAGCCAGTAGCCTTGTAATAAGCCTGCGCAACAAAGGATTGATGCGCAGTTGAAGATACCCTTCCATAACAATCTGCCCCGCCAGCGTGCCGGTAATGGTTGAGCTTTGTCCCGCAGCAATCAAAGCAATCGCAAATAAAACAGGCGCCAGCTTACTGCCCAGCAAACCTTGCAACAACTGATGTGCATCCTGAATAGTGGCAACATTTTGATGACCCGTTGTAAAAAAAGTGGCTGCCGCCAAAATGAGGATGCAGGCATTTACAACAAAAGCAATGTTTAATGCAACTGCACTATCAATAAAAGTAAATTTCAATGCGCGTTTAATACTTTTGTCATCCGATGTAACCTTGCGTGTTTGCACCAATGCAGAATGCAGATATAGGTTGTGTGGCATTACCGTTGCGCCTATAATTCCAACCGCTATGTATAAAGCCTGTGCATTTAACCATGTTGGTTTGAAAGCCTTTCACCACTTCACCCCAGGCAGGTTTTGCAAAGAAGATTTCAGCAAAAAAAGAAGAGCCGATGATGATGATTAAAGCAATGATAAAGGCTTCTAATTTGCGGATGCCGAGCTTTTGTAAATAGAACAAAATAAAAGTGTCTAAAATAGTGATAGACACGCCCCAAACCAACGGCAAACCTGTAAGCAATTGAATGCCGATTGCCATGCCAATCACTTCAGCTAAATCGCAGGCAGCAATGGCAAATTCAGCCAAAAGATACAGGCAAAAATTAATAACTTTTGGATATACTTCGCGGTTGGCTTGTGCAAGGTCTCTTCTTCTTACAATACCCAATCGCGCACTTAAATTTTGCAGCAGCAACGCCATCAGGTTGCTCATTAGCAATACCCAGATTAAACGGTAGCCAAACTGCGAGCCGCCCTGCAAATCGATTGCCCAGTTGCCGGGGTCCATGTAGCCAACACTTACCATGTAAGCCGGACCTACAAAAGCCAGAAAGCGGCTCCATTTTTTGGCGCGTGATGTATCAACCGATTCGTGTACTTCGCCTAACGAATGCCCTTGCTTATGCGCTTCCTTTGCTGTTGCTTTCACGGTGGTAAAGTTCCGAAATTATTTCATCCATGTTAGAACTTATCCTTATGATTGATAAACGATATTGCATAAAATGAACAGAACCAAAAAGAGGCAAATGAAAAATTTATTTAATTATTGTACAATATTTGTTTAGTGCTATTGCCGTTTGTAACTGAATAAATCATTTTTCTAATGAATAAATACTTCTTTTTGGTTTTGTTGCTTTTTTGTTTTTCGTGCAAAAACAAAGAGCAGTCAACAACCGAAAACAGAACTGTTACCGCCAAAGATTTTTTTGCTCTTTTTCATAAATTAAAATTGCCCTACGATGCAGCCGACACAAGCCTTTCAGCCGTTGGCGATACCACTACTTTCAGCTACGAAACCTTACTGCAATTTGTGCCTGATTCTGCCTTGTCGTTTCTTCTTTCCAAACAAAAAAAAGGGCTTCAATTTTATCCGGTTGGTAAAATTGAAAACAAGTTTGAAACGTATTTGTTAATCAAAGCAACATCGGGCAAAACGGCATCACTTTCAGCCTTTCTGTTTGATAACAAAAAGAATTTTGTCAATCACTTGCCACTCATCTCTAACAAAATGGATGATGGCTACATTCATAGTCTCAACATCAATACAGAACCGACTTTTGTAATTACACAGGACAAAACCGTAAACGATAAATACAGCTATTCCAAACATGGTTATGCTTACAACACGCCCACCAAAAGTTTTATTGAAGTGATCAATGCCAGTAATGAAGAAGATAAGAAAAATATCAACATCATGAACCCGATTGATACATTGAAAAAAACATTTCAGTACAGCGGTGATTACACAAAAGATAAAACCAATTTTATTTCAATTAGAGACGGAAACATTGGGGGCAGATATACATTCTTTATTCATTTTGAAAAAAGCAATGATGACTGCACCGGCGAACTCAAAGGGACTATGATAATGCTAAGTGCTAATAAAGCCGTGTTTCAGCAAAGCGGCGATCCATGCCTGATTGATTTCACATTCGATAAAAATGCGGTAAAAGTAAAAGAGCGCGGCAGTTGTGGCAATCATCGTGGTATCACCTGTTTGTTTGATGATACTTATAAAAAGAAGAAAGAAAGTGCCCCGATCCGCCACGGCGGAAGCAAGAAAAAACGATAGTCTTGCAAACTCACTATTCACTACTCACCATTCACTATGTATATTTCCGAAACCTCCACGCGCGTGCGTTATGCAGAAACCGACCAGATGGGCATTGTATATTATGGTAACTATGCACAGTATTTTGAAATTGGCAGAGTGGAAAGCATACGCCAGTTGGGATATTCATACAAGCAAATGGAGGAAGATGGTGTGATGTTGCCGGTTACTGAAATGCACATTAAGTATTTGCGCTCTGCTGTGTATGATGATCTAATAACGATAAAAACAACACTGCGTGATCTGCCTCATGATCATAAAATTATCTTTCACCAGGAAGTGTTTAATGAAGAGGGAAAACTGCTTACAACAGGAACGGTATCGCTTTATTTTTTGGATGTAAAAACAAAAAAGCGGGCAACGATACCGGAGAAAATGAGAGAAAAGTTATTACCGTTTTTTCAAAATACTTAACGATGAATGACAGAGTAAAAAATCTGAAAGCCGAGCTATTGTCCGATTATCAATGCAAGCTTCAAAAAATAACCTTCGATTATTTGCGAAGCGATGACAACTGGCAAACACAGAAACGGGTTGTGTTTAGCCGAAAAGACGCAACGGTTGTGTTGCTTTATAACCGCGAAACCAAAACTATAATATTAACGGATCAATTTCGGTTGCCGACTTATGTAAACGGCAACAAAAGCGGAATGCTTACCGAAGCGCCTGCCGGAACCATTGACGAAGGGGAAAACCCTGAAACCTGCATCCGGCGCGAGATTGAAGAGGAAACAGGTTATCAGATAAGTGAAGTGAAACAAGTAATGCAAGCTTATTTGTCGCCAGGCTCAGTAACTGAGAAGTTGTATTTTTTTGTTGCTGAATACAATGCAAATATGAAGAAAGGCAAAGGCGGTGGTACTGATGAAACCGAAGACATAGAAGTAGATGAAACACCATTTGCCGATGCTGTAAAAATGATTGCAGACGGAAGTATTCAGGATGCTAAAACAATTATACTGATTCAATATGCACAAATCAACAAGTTATTAGAATAAAGCGGCTGTTTTACAAAACCCCTCTCCACAGGGGAGGGGGTAGGGGTGAGGTTATTTTGTTTTTAATGATAAAATATAATTCGCCATTTCATTCGCATCGGCACGGGTAACTTGCGGATGTGCCGGCATCACAACATTGCCCCATCTTCCTGAGCCACCATGCTCAATTTTATAAGCCAGTTCATCTCTCATGCCTGCGCTGTTTGTATATTTATCTGCAATCATATTGTAAGAAGGTCCGGTCATCTTTTTATCAATGGCATGGCAGGTTTTGCAATCGTTGTTGGCTATCAAAACCGCGCCTCCTGTTAAAGTTGAATCTGTGGTTAACGCACGCGGATTGTCCACATTATTATCTGAAAGACCTGGATTGGTTTTCTGCGCCAGTGGCAACGAATCTTGTGCGGGATTGGTAGTGTCCTTGCGTGGGTTGCTGCCACAACTTATTATTCCGGTTATTGTAATGAGACTTACGATTACCATCAACTTTTTCATACGTTTACTTTTGGCAACCTTTATTGCAATCCTAATACCAAACGGTTAAAGTGTTCATCGTCTCCGGTTGATGCAAAATCATCAAATGCCTTTTCGGTAACATTGATAATATGATTTTTGATAAACGGCGCGCCTTCTTTTGCACCTTGTTCCGAACTTTTAATGGCGCATTCCCATTCCAACACAGCCCAACCCTTAAAATCGTATTGTGATAGTTTACTAAAGACGCTTTTGAAGTCAACCTGACCATCGCCCAAAGAGCGGAAACGACCTGCACGATTTACCCAGCTTTGATAGCCGCCATACACACCTTGCTTGCCGGTTGGGTTAAACTCTGCATCTTTTACATGAAACATTTTGATGCGCTCATGATAATAATCTATGTAAGTCAGATAATCCAAACACTGCAAAACAAAATGCGATGGATCATACAATAAACAGGCTCGCGGATGATTGTTAACGTGCTGCAAAAACATCTCGTAAGTTTCTCCATCATGCAGGTCTTCACCCGGGTGAATTTCATAACAAAGATCCACGCCGTTTTCATCAAATTCATTTAGTATGGGAAGCCACCGATTTGCCAATTCAGTGAATCCGGTTTCCACCAATCCTGCAGGTCGTTGTGGCCAGGGATAAACGGTTTGCCACAGCAGTGCTCCGCTGAAAGTAGCATGTGCATTCAAGCCTAAATTTTGCGAAGCTTTCGCTGCCCATTTCAATTGCTGAACCGCCCATTCTGTGCGGGCTTTGGGGTTGTTGCGATATTGCTCCGGCGCAAAGCCATCAAACAAAAAATCATAGGCGGGATGTACCGCAACTAACTGCCCCTGCAGGTGCGAGGACAGCTCAGTTATTTGCAAACCGGCTGCGTTTACAATGCCTTTTATTTCATCAGCGTAGGTTTTGCTTTCGGCTGCTTTTTGAAGGTCAATAAAGTTACTTACCCAGGTTGGAATTTGTACCCCTTCATAGCCTAAGCTTTTTGCCCATTCACAAATGGATTGTAATGAATTGAACGGCGCAGTATCGCCTGCAAATTGTGCTAAAAAAAGTCCTGGTCCTTTTAGTGTTGTCATAAATATTATTGCTTGAATATCGTTAGAAAATGAATAATGAAATGGTTTGTTTTTGTGGTTTTAAATTGACTGCTTTGGCTTGCTTATTTATATCAGTAACTTAAGCCAAAACCAAATTTATACAATGGATCTTTTGAATCGTAAGGCACATCTTCTTTTTGATTCCTTACAGCTTCCATTGAGGATGGCAATTCAATTGGTAAATGCCCACCAGGTTTAAATTTACCAAAGATAACATCCAGCACGGCAGCATCGCTCGCGCCAAAATCAGCAAGCAAGCCTTTTGCTTTTGCACTAATTTCCGGTATTACCGCAGGCCGGTCGAGATAAATATCAACGATGGTTGGAACTGTGTTGAGCAATTGCAGAATGCTGTCTTTCTGTATGCCTTTAAAATCCAAATCGCCATGATGAAACATTTGCGCCATGGGTATGTCTGATTTCACAGGATAAAAGGGAGTATTCAAACGAAGAATCGCAATGTCTGCATCTTTCGGATTGTCCACAACCGTTCCGTATCGGGCAGCCACTTTTGCATCAATATTCTTCACGTAAATTTTTAAACCTTGTTGTAAAGGCAGAGTTTTACCTTGCCTACCGGTAGGCAGGTTATCGTTTTTGAGTAAAGTCATTGCCCTGCGCTGAGATGTTTCCCCTGCTTTGGCAAATTCGGGTTTGCCGACAATATTATTTGCTTTTACTGCATCAATAAACGGATTATCAAACAAACCCAACTCAAATTTTTGACGCAGCAATCTTCTTACAGATGAATCAATTCTTGCTTCAGAAATTTTTCCATCCTTTACTAATTTCACAACAACTTCAGGAATATTTTCTCCGCCGAATTGGTCAACACCCGCGTCAATAATTTTTTGAACGCGTTCTTCAGTATTTAAATTTTCAACACCCCATGCACGGGCAGGCCAAACCACATTGCCCATGTGCGCATCACTCACCAAACCCCAATCGGTACAAACAACTCCATCAAAATGAAATTTATTGCGAAGCAAACCTGTGATGATTCCTTTGTTGTACGAAAAGCCAACATGTTCATGCGTGCTGTCCATCGGCACACCATAATAAGGCATGATTGCCGCAGTATGTGCAGCAAAGGCAGCTTCAAAGGGAATGAGATGATAATTGAAATTATTTCCCGGATAAACCTGCCCTTTTTGAAAAGGAAAATGCGGGTCAAGACCTTCAAACTGCGGACCGCCGCCGGGGAAATGTTTCGTCATACAGGCAACACTTGCTGAACCTAACTTTTCTCCCTGAAAACCCAAGATGTATGCCTTCACCATTTTGGCTGTGAGATTGGCATCTTCACCAAATGTTCCTGCAATGCGAGGCCAGCGAGGTTCTGTTGACAAATCAATTTGCGGATGCAACGATTCGCGAATGCCAACTGCGAGGTATTCCTGTCTTGCATCATCGGCAAATTCTCTTGTGAGTTTTTCATCGCTGATGGCAGCCAAACCCAGCGGCTCGCACCATTGAGAAAACGTATGTGCACTCATCGCAAAAATATTATTGCTGAAATGATTGCGCGGGTCGGAAGCAATTGTAATCGGAATGCCAAGCCGGGTTGAATCTTCTACATATTTCTGCATTGCATTGTACCATTTTGCCAAAGCATCTGGCGAAGGCACTGTCCATAAATTGAAATGATTCATTTTCTTTTCACGGATTAAATTCAATCCGTTTGGCGCAAATGCAAACATACCTTGTGCAGGTTTGTCTTCAATGCTGCCATCATCATTTACACGTGCACCATTGATGAACATCATACCTGCTTTTTCTTCAATCGTCATTTGTTTCAACAGGTCATTCACCCTTGCTTCAAGAGGTTGTTTTGAATCTTCATACACGTCCATTTTTCCATTCTTATTCAAATCTCTGAATGTGACTTTCGTGCTATGAGAAGAGGTTGTAAAAGCAAAACAAATAGCTGTTACAGCAGCAATCAATACGATAAAAAAAAGAAACTTTTTTGTAGGCATAATACGGTGTTTTGTGTAATCAATGATAGAATGATTGTTCGTTCATAACAATGGCAAGAATGAGAATCTTTGAAGGTTTGTTTTTATCAATAAAATGGCACTACGTTGATTGGTGTTTTAAAAAAAGAAAGAACGCTATTTCACATTTATGTCCAAGCCACACGAACTACCACCCAGCGGAGCCGGACCCACAATTTGCGGAACAAAAGTAAAAGTGCCTACATCAACAGGTGTACCGCTGCCTTTTAAAACAACATCCTGCGCGCCCAAATTGGTAAATGTGCCTGTAGAACTAAACCGAATACCGTTCATCTCCGTTGTTGAAATGGTATAATTTCCGGCTACCGTAACATAAGCATTCACTGTAAGCGTGTTGCTGCTGTTAAGTGCTGTGCCGGATGTGTAAGTACCCTGCACTGAGCCAGGAGCACAAGTTAACGTTCCGTTCTCCATACCTGATTGCAACACATAACTAGCCAACGGATCGGCATTGGCAACGGCTACATAAAAGCTACATTGTGAAGCACCCGCGGTTACAGTAAAGCGGCTGAGTTCAGATGCGTTGGGTGTTCCGCCAGCTTGTAAAACAACCTGCTGTGTGCCCGTTGATGCAAACGTACCCGTGCCCGAAAAATAAAAACCGTTTATCGTATCCGTTGTGATGCTATAATCGCCTTTTTGAATTACATCAATATTAACGGTGAGTTTATTTGAAGATGTGGCAGCAACACCTTGTGTGAATGAACCCTGGTGAACCGGATTGGAACAATCGTTTGGAGAACCGCTTAGAATGATGTTGGCAGGCTGCTTACTATTTACCGTTATGGAAAACGAGCATCCTGTAGTACCAGGAATCTGAAAAGTAAAAGTGCCTGCCGAATCTGGTGTGCCCCGGCATTTCAACAGGATGCGCGTATTGGAAGCGGTATCAGTAAGATTCATTTGACCTGTAGTAAAAGAAATACCATCCATTACATCAGTCGTTACATTAATTAATCCCGGAGCAGTAACATTGATATACAATTGTACTGTATTCAAAGAATCCACAGTTGCAGCGCCTGTTGTGTAACCGCCATTCACAAGTGCATTAACGCAAGTCTGCGGCGAACCAACAAAATTGTATTTTGCAAACTTGCCACCTTCATAACTAAATTCTTTCTTACAGGTAATTGCAAAAAGCAAAATAAGGAGAAGAGAAAAAATGAATAAAGATGAATACCAGCGTTTCATAAAAAGCGGTTACCTTTTTTAAACTTTATGCTCTGTCCACTTTTCTTCGCTTTGCGATGAAGCCACTACGTTATCAATAAAAGCCATACCTCTGATGCCGTCTTCAATGCCCGGAAAATCAAGTGCTTCTTCGGGTGGTGTTGTGCCTTCTATATGGGCTGACAAAGTGGTGGCAAAATTGCGATAGATGTTTGCAAACGCTTCTAAATAACCTTCGGGATGACCGCCGGGTGTACGCGTATTGAACTTTGCATAATTGCCAACAAATGGTGTTCCGGCGCGATAAATTTCCATTGGTTTGTCAAGCCATTTTACAAGTAATGAATTGGGCTCCATCTGGTACCATTGCAAACCACCGTTCTCTCCATACACACTTATGTTTAACGCATTTTCTTCACCGGCAGAAATTTGTGAAGCTACCAACACGCCAGCCGCACCATTTTCAAAACGAAGCAACACATTGCCATCATCATCCAATCGTCTTCCTTCTACCATAATATTTAGATCGGCGCACAGCTTCGTAATCTTTAATCCTGTAATGTATTCAGCCAGGTGAGCCGCATGTGTACCAATGTCACCCATTGCACCTGCTTTGCCACTTTTTGTTGGATCGGTGCGCCATGAAGCCTGCATGTTGCCTTCCCGCTCAGTCAGTTTGCTTAGCCATCCCTGCGGATATTGTACCACCACTTTTCTTATGTTTCCAAACTTATTTTCTTTTACCATTTGCCTTGCCTGCTTTACCATTGGATAGCCGCTGTAAGTGTGCGTGAGGCATAGCAGTTTGCCGGTTTTTTCAACTTGTTGTTTCAGCTGTTTCGCTTCATCCAGCGTAAATGTCATTGGCTTTTCAACCACTACATTAAAGCCATGTTCCAACGCCATCATTGCAGGAGCAAAGTGTACGAAGTTGGGCGTTACTATGGATATAAAATCAAGCCGTTGCTCTTCAGGCAAGGAAGCTTCCCTTGTAATCATGTCTTCATACGATGTATAAATCCTGTCTTGCGGCAAAAACAACTGTTCGCCTGATTCTTTTGCTATTTCAGGAATCTCACTCAACGCACCGGCATTCAGTTCTATCAAGCCATCCATGTTGGCGGCAATGCGATGAACAGCACCAATAAATGCACCTTTGCCACCGCCTATCATACCCATTCGTAATTTTCTTTTCATAAAGAAGTTTTTGTTTTTGTATAAAAAATAATTGAGAAATGATGTGCAAAACCAAAAAGCAAGCAACGCAAAGCAAATGTAATTGAATGAAGCGTTTTATTGCAATGCAATCATCGTTTTGATAAAATCATAATTTTCACATTGCTTAAAAGAAATTCCGCAAACAATAAATGATTGTAATAAAAATAATCTATACATTTATCGCCGCTTACAATTATCTCAACGATTTGTTTTCAATATGTCATCAAGCAGAAGAAAAGCCATTAAAACAATGCTTGCCGGTTCAGCCGCATTGGCAGCAGGCGATGCTATTTTATCTTCATTTACAAAAAATAAAACACAACAACAGGTGGCTTTAAAAGGAAATATCAACCATTCGGCTTGCCGTTGGGTGTATAACGATATGTCGTTGGATGCGCTGTGCGAAGCGGGCAAAAAAATCGGTTTAAAAGGAATAGATCTTTTAGGACCAAAAGAGTGGGCAACAGTAAAAAAATGGGGTTTGGATTCTCCTATGTGCAACGGTTCTGAAATCAGCCTTACAGAAGGTTTTAATGATAAAAAGTACCACAGCACATTGCAGAAAAATTATACCGATGGCATTAATTATGTTTCCGGCGCCGGCTATACCAATCTGATTTGTTTTAGCGGCAGCCGAAGAGGTATGGACGATGAAACGGGTTTAAAGAATTGTGTGGAAGGCTTGCAGCCATTGGTAGCTTTAGCCGAAAAGAAAAAAGTAGTACTTGTAATGGAGCTATTGAACAGTAAAGTGAACCATAAAGATTATATGTGCGACAACAGCAAATGGGGGGTTGAACTTTGCAAACGCATCAGTTCGGATAACTTTAAACTACTGTACGACATCTATCACATGCAGATAGATGAAGGCGATGTAATTGCTACCATTCGGCAAAACCATCCCTATTATGCGCACTATCATACAGGAGGGGTTCCCGGCAGAAATGAAATTGATGATACACAGGAATTGTACTATCCTGCCGTGATGAGAGCCATAGTGGCAACAGGTTATAAAGGTTATGTGGCGCAGGAATTTATTCCAACCACCAAAGACAAAATGGCTGCGTTAAAGAAGTGCGTGGAAATATGTGATGTTTGATAGAAGAAGCAAGGGACAAGATATAAGAAACAATATCGAAGATTTAAGAAATAAGATTTTAAGGCAAAAACAAATACGCCGATAGCTCGATGCTCGCCGCTGGCAGCTTTTAACAAGCAATCAATATAAATTCATCAATATGGCTGACAACAATTATGACGCAATTGTCATCGGTTCCGGCATCAGCGGTGGCTGGGCTGCGAAAGAACTTTGTGAAAAAGGTTTGAAGACCTTGATGCTCGACAGAGGAAGAGACATCAAGCACGTGAAAGATTATGTGAATGCAACCAAAGCCCCGTGGGATTTTCCGCATCGCGGCAGCAAAACCCAACAGATGATTAAAGATTATCCGGTGTTAAACCGTGATTATCCGTTAAACGAAACTAATTTGGATTATTGGGTAAATGAAAAAGAAAGTCCTTATACCGAAGTAAAACGCTTCGATTGGTTTCGCGGTTATCATGTTGGCGGGCGTTCGTTGATGTGGGGAAGGCAAAGTTACCGTTGGAGCGACTTGTCGTTTGAAGCCAATGCAAAGGACGGCATCGCTATTGACTGGCCTGTGCGTTATGCAGAGATTGCCCCTTGGTACGATTATGTTGAAAAATTCATTGGCGTAAGTGGGTCAAAAGAAAACGTTCAGGTTCTTCCCGACGGTCAGTTTATGCCGGCAATGGAATTGAATGTTGTAGAGAAAGCATTGCAGCCACGTTTGAAAGATTACTACAAAGGTCAGCGCCATATGTTCATTGGTCGCACGGCAAATATTACCGAACCTTTGCCCGGCAGAACCAATTGCCAGTACAGAAACAAATGCTGGCTGGGATGCCCGTTTGGTGCCTATTTCAGCACACAGTCCTCAACTCTTCCTGCTGCACAGGCAACTAACAATTTAACCCTTCGTCCCTGGAGCATCGTTACCAAAATTTTATATGATAAAGATAAAAAGCGGGCTACAGGAGTAGAAGTATTGGATGCTGAAACCAACAAAACATATACCTACACCGCGAAGATTGTATTCCTGAATGCTTCTACTTTAAATAGTGCGTGGGTATTGATGAATTCGGCTACCGACGTATGGCCTGATGGTTTGGGAAGTAGTAGCGGAGAATTGGGACATAATGTAATGGATCATCACTTAAATGTAGGTGCAAGCGGCAAGGTAGATGGCTTTGAAGACCATTACTACTATGGAAGAAGAGCTAACGGTGTTTACATTCCGCAGTTCCGTAATGTGCTGGGCGACAAGAGAGATTATATGCGTGGTTTTGGCTACCAGGGTGGTGCCAGCCGGCAGGGCTGGGCACGCGAAATTCCTGAAATGCAAATTGGCGGCGATTACAAAGATGCTTTGACAGAACCGGGCGCATGGACGATGGGCTTAGGTGGTTTTGGTGAAACGTTACCTTATCATGAAAATAAAGTAACACTTGATAAAAACAACAAAGACAAATGGGGCTTGAACATTCTTTCGGTGGATGCTGAAATCAAAGACAACGAAAAGAAAATGCGCAAAGACATTCAGCAGGATGCCATAGAAATGCTTACCGCTATGGGCGTAAAAGATGTTCATGGCTACGACAGTAATCCTTATCTGGGACGTGGCATTCATGAAATGGGAACGGCCCGCATGGGTGCTGATCCTAAAACATCGGTGCTGAATAAATTCAACCAGGTTTGGGATGCGCAGAATGTATTTGTAACCGATGGTTCGTTTATGGTGAGTGCGAACTGTGTAAATCCATCTTTATCTTATATGGCATTTACTGCTCGCGCTGTTGATCATGCTATGAACGAGCTGAAGAAAAACAACATTTAGTATTGTTAATGGATCATGGTTAATAGTTAATTGAAACCATTGTATTTTACAATTAACTATTAACCAGTAAAAATAAACCATACCATGGGCGATACGCTGCAAGCAAATATTAATTCTGGTGGACAATCACAAAACACGTATGATGCCATCGTGATTGGCTCCGGCATTAGTGGCGGCTGGGCAGCGAAAGAGCTTTGCGAAAAAGGCTTGAAAACATTGGTATTGGAACGTGGAAGAAACGTAGTACACAACAAGGATTATCCAACTGCAACGCTTGCACCGTGGGAGTTTCCGCATCGTGGACAAACGCCACAAAAAGTGATAAAAGAAAACCCGTTGATTACAACTGCTGCGGGCTATGGTGAAGACACAGCTCATTTTTTTATAAAAGATAACGACCATCCTTACGTGCAGGACAAACCATTCGACTGGATAAGAGGTTATCAGGTGGGCGGTAAATCTATTATTTGGGGACGAGCTACGCAACGCTGGAGCGATTATGAATTTAAAAACCCTGCCCGCTTTGGTTATGGAATTGCATGGCCCATTGATTATAAAGAGATTGCTCCCTGGTATTCGCATGTAGAAACATTCATTGGCATTTGCGGCAACAAAGATGGGTTGGAAGCGATGCCCGATGGCGAATTTCTTCCGCCATTTGAATTGAATATGCCCGAACGTTCTTTGAAAAAAAGCATAAAAGAAAAGTTCAACCGCGATTATGTTCATGCACGCTGGGCGCACATTACCGAGCCGAAAGAAATACACAAACAACAAGGCAGAGTAAAGTGTATGGCAAGAAATATGTGTATGCGCGGATGTCCGTTTGGCGGCTACTTCAGTTCTGTAAGCAGCACATTGCCGTGGGCAGAAAAAACAGGAAAATTAACGGTGCGTCCGTTTTCGGTTGTGCATTCTATTATTTATGATGAGCAAAAAGGAAAGGCAAGCGGCGTAAGAATTATTGATGCAAAAACAAACCAAAGCACCGATTATTTTGCACGTATCATTTTTGTAAATGCGGCTGCTATGAACAGCAATCTGATTTTGCTCAATTCTACTTCGCACCGCTTTCCAAATGGTTTGGGAAATGATAATGGTTTGCTTGGAAAATTTATAGCTTTTCATAATTATCGGGGTAGTGTAAGTGGAACGATTGATGGCTTTGAAGACACATATGTTTATGGTAGAAATCCAACGGATGCGATTCTTGTCAATTTCAGAAATTTGAAAGACAGAGAAAAAAATTTTGTTGGCGGATACACAACGTTTATGAGTTGCTTCAGAAGCAAGGAGGATGGAAGTGAGGTTGATGTTGCGAAACCTAATATTGGCGCAGCTTACAAGGATTCTATCACCGAGCCAGTTGGCTGGCGGATGTATATGTATAGCCAGGGTGAAACCATTCCAAAAGAAACGAATCATGTTTCGCTAAGCAAGGATAAGAAAGATGAATGGGGGATCCCTTTATTGGTTACCAATGTACAATATGATGATAACGATGAAGTGCTTTTAAAAGATTTTTTAACGCAAAGTGCAGAGATGATAGAAGCATCTGGTGTAAAAAATATTGTTCAGCATGACAATCACTGGCCTCCCGGCAGAGACATTCATGAAATGGGTGGTTGCCGCATGGGAAAGGATAATAAAACATCGCTGTTAAATGCGCACAATCAATTGCATCATTGCCTTAATGTTTTTGTAACCGATGGCGCCTGCATGGCAAGTACAGGTAATCAAAGCCCATCTATTTTGTACATGGCATTAACGGCTCGTGCCGTTAACTATGCCGTTGATGAAATGAAGAAAGGAAATTTATAAAGAAGTTGGAAAGTTGTAGAATGGGAAAGAGTTGAAGTTGAAAATATCAGCAAAAACAAAAACAGCAATTGTAAATGTTGATGCTGTAAAAAATGTTTTACCGTTTGTTTTTACCATAAAAATCATTAATCATAAAAACGAAATACTATGATGAATAGAAGAGATGCACTTGCATCAATTGCATTGTTGGTTGGCGGCACATTGGTAGGTGCTGAAGCCTTCCTTACGGGTTGCAAAACCACTGGCAAAAAAGAAGGTTTGTTTGCTTTAGATGATGTCGCCTTGTTAGATGAAGTGGGTGATACCATTCTGCCAACTACAGCATCATCGCCGGGTGCGAAATCTGCACAAATCGGGCAGTTTATGAAAACCATTGTTACCGATTGCTATAATGAAGATGATCAAAAAGCATTTACCGATGGCATTACAAAACTGAACGATGCTAGCAAGAAAAAATACGATAAAGGCTTTATGGAATTAGCTCCAAATCAAAAACATGATTTGCTGGTAATGTTGGACGATGAAGCTAAAAAATACAATTCTTCAAGAAAAGAAAAAGATCCCAATCATTATTTTAGTTTAATGAAACAACTTACCGTTTGGGGATATTTTACCAGCGAAGTGGGTGCAACAAAAGCGTTACGCTATTTGCCGGTTCCGGGCAAATACATAGGCGACTTACCTTATAAAAAAGGTGACAAAGCCTGGGCACTTTCATAACATCTGCAGCATTAAATTTTTAATGTGCATTAATCTTTTTCTAAGCTAAATTTTATGAAGCACTGCATTTTGACGGCAGTGCTTTTTTTATTTTTGTTGCCGACTACTTTACTATTCCGACTTACTAATACCATGCCTTCACCCGTTACCAAATTGTGTCTTGATGTTGAAATGCTAACTGATGACTTCTTTGAAGATACTCGTTTGTTGGGCATTGTGGCGACTATAAAAAATTATCAGTTTTGCTGGCACATCAACAGTGCGTTGAGCTATTGTTTTCGATTGAATCCTGAAATTGAAGTGCAGCTAAAACGAAAAGAAAGAAACTATTATTTCCGCGTATATGAACATTCGGTTCGCAATAGCTTCATTTCGCATTATATTTATCAAAACAGCCACGACGGGGAATACCTGTTGCCTGAATTCAAGCACATAGATTTTTTATGGCTGATAAAAAATGAATCGGCAGATACCAACCAGTGCGGAGAACTCATTGCTTCTATCAGGAAGTTAAAAAGCATACAATTGGTTACTGAATTAAGCGATGATAAAATTCGCAATAAGAAGCATTTAATTTTTTAAAAAAAGGGCAAAACCAAAGGTGAATCAAAGGCAAGTCTTTTCAACTTGCCTTTTTTATTGTTTGTGTTATAAGCTTAACACAA
Source organism: uncultured Chitinophagaceae bacterium (assembly GCA_963790435.1). Classification (GTDB taxonomy): domain Bacteria; phylum Bacteroidota; class Bacteroidia; order Chitinophagales; family Chitinophagaceae; genus Ilyomonas. Next base: position 382,183 of record CAWBOI010000001.1, on the reverse strand, counting down.
AGTTTACTTTGCATTTTATATGAAACAATTGAAAGCCATTTTGTTTTGATTAGTCCACAATAAACTTTAGGTTTGTTCAGTTTGGAGCACGATTTTTGCCTATTATACGTGTTTTTTGAAATCGTCTGATACAGCCCGGTCGGATATTAATAAACCATGATATTTTATTGATTCATTTCAACAAATGAACTTATGAGATCCTTTACAACTAAACACTTAGTAATCATTGCTCTTTTCATTTCTGCTTTTATTGTAAGTTGTCATAAAGAAGATCTGCCTGCAAAACCTGTTTTAACCAACAGCAAAGCTACCAACACATACTCCGGAGAATTTGTGTACGATTATTTCAATTTGATGTGCAAGATTGCTAAATCTACAAAAGGTTTTTTTCCTCCGCAGGTTGCAAGAGCTTATGGCTATGTTGGCATTGCTGGTTATGAAGCTGTAGTAAACGGTATTGCTGGCACACAAAGCTTGGGTGGACAGTTAAATGGCTTGTCTTATTTGCCAAAACCAGCATTCAATCAGGAATACAATTGGGCAATTTCATCAAACGCAGCCATTGCAGAAATGATGCGGATGATGTTTGATAAAAATTTATCTACTGCCAACCGCTCTTCCATTGATAGTATGGAAACAGTTACATTAACTGCATTATCGCAAGGCGTAAGCGATGGCATAAAAACAGCTTCCGTTCAGTTTGGAAAAGATATTACAGCTTCACTTTATCAATATTCAACTACTGATGGCGGACATCAATCTTATTTAGATCCTTTTCAATTGCCTTATTCTTTACCTCCCGATTCATTTTGTTGGTTGCCGACAAGTGCAGTAAAAACGCCCATCAGTCCTAAATGGGGACAGAATCGTCCATTTTTGCAAGCCGATATTGATAAAACGTCTCCTGACTCTTACATTCCTTTTACTTCAGTAACGGGTTCCGATTTTTACAACCAGGCAATGCAGGTTTATAATCAGGTAAAAACAAACACCGGAGAAGAAGTAGCCATTGCAAAGTTTTGGGCTGACGATCCTTTTAATACCTGCACGCCAACGGGGCACACGTTTAATATTTTAACGCAGTTGCTGCAGGAAAGTGGCGCAAGTCTTGAAAAAATTTCGGTAGCGTATGCACAGCTTTCTATCGCCGAAAATGATGCTTTCATTGCCTGCTGGAAATGCAAGTATCAAAAACCTTTGTTGCGACCTGTAACTTACATCAGGAAATACATAGATTCCAATTTTCAAACCGTAATTGGCACACCTGCGTTTCCAAGCTATGTATCGGGGCATTCCTGCGAAATGGGTGCCGGCTCAAAAATTTTTATCAAACTGTTTACGAACGGTAGCGGCGATTATTCTTTTACAGATGATAGTCAGTTGCAATTTGGATTTGCGCCTCGCACTTACACTAACTTTAATCAAATGGCCGAAGAGTGCGCCCAGTCTCGTTTTTACGGCGGCATTCATTATCCAATGGACAATGAAAAAGGATTGACCTGTGGACGAGCTGTTGGCGATAATGTAAATACTTTACTTCAATGGCCTGCCAATATTAAATAAGATAGAACAGTGTATGCATAAACAGCCTTTGGTGTTTGTTGCTGTTTGGGTTTTGTGCATTTTTTTCTCCTGCAACCAGTCTTCAAAGCTGGATGAAAAAGTGAATTACATTGCTAATTTGGAATGCCGTGCGGTTGCCATGCGTGAACAAAGATTTGCTTTGGCAAATGAATTGCGTTTTGCCCAGGACACTTTATTAATTGCAAAATCTTCCTCTGATTCGCAGCGATTAACAAAGAACATTCAGATTTTCACGAAGGAAAAAGGCAATTTATTAAAACAAAGCCTGCAACTGGCTGATAGCATTCATCTTCAGTTAGATTCGTTACGGAAGTTTGTTTTTACAGATAAAAATGACAAGAAACAGTTTGAAGAAAAGTTAGAAAAGGAGCTGCAAAAAAGAGGCTGCAAAAAATAATTAAGAAGAATATTTTGTTGAATGTAGTTCAATAAAAAAATCCTTGCAAAAACAAATTCGCAAGGATTTTAATTTTTTGTGATCCCGCTGGGAGCAGTTTTCAATTTACACTTAAAAGATTGATTTTTAATAGAGTTGTAGAGGCGAAAAAAAATTAGATAAAACCTAGATCAAACAAAATTACGCCTTTTTTTCGATCATTTTTCAACTATTTTCCGGCAATTTTTGGTCTATTTTCTACCCTTTCAACGATAATAAATTTCTTATCTAATGATTCAAGTAAATAGAACACACCCTCATCCGTTCTCTTCATTTTTATAAGACCCTGCTCTCTTGCCCTTTTCAATTCGTATTTTTTCCACCCAGTTAAATGACTGATGAAACCCACTTTCACCCATGTCTTTGTTCGCGGGCCCTCCTTTTGAATTAGAAAATTAAGCTTGTCATGAAGCCTGTCAAATTCTTTTCTCAGGCTTATTTGCTTGCCGCGTTCGGTTATTTGTGAATCCATGATTGGTGTTTTTGTTCTACTTTTTATAGTGTGTTTCGTGCAACGATTCTAATAAATAAAATATTCCGCCATCCCGTTTTTTCATTTTTACTTTCCCGGTTTTCCTCGCATAATATAACTGGTCTTTATTCCATCCTGTAAGACTTTTAATAGTGCTCACTTTAACCCAAGTTGCTTTCATACCTTCTTTGAGCGGCAGTGTACCTGTCTTGTTAGCAATTTTGCTAATCTTTGCCTCGATTCTTATAAGCGTTTTTTCGAGATCAAATTCTTTTGCCATAATATTTTAGGTTATGAAAATATCTGATTAGTTATGCTTATTGCGATTTTGCGACAGGCTCAAAACGCGGCATGTTACAAAATTGATAAGAGTTTTGGCGTTTGCCTCACTTTCCTTGTCTTTATAAGAAGCGAAGGCTATATCGGGATTGCTCATGACTGACTATCGTAAGTAAGGCAGTATTTTTTATCACCTGTTGCTTGTGGTCTCGTATGACCGAGATACTTTGAATATCAGTAAACCGTAGAGTTACCTCAAAATCAGGATAGATAAGGTGCAACCCATTGACAGTTAGTAAACGTTTTTACGTCGCCGAAACAAAAAAAGAAACCGCTGGCATTTACCTGTTCGTTCTGCATAAAAAATTTGATTTTATACTGTTTAAAGTGCTCATGTTTGACAAAAGTTTGCCTTTGCGCTTTTCAGCACAAAAAACAGTCGGTGAATAATAAATTGAATGTTTAGATTATAGTTGTTGACAAGGGATAGCTGCATTTGATGACGCCTTCAAAATTTCAAACTATCGCTTTTATGTTTCCTCAATTATGATGGTATTGATATAAATAACAAGCGTGGGACATTATTGCTATCGATCTGAGGTACTGGCATTACCTATGATCTCAATAAACAATAAGCCCACGCCTTTTGACGTGAGCGTTATTGCTTCTATCCACTGAGTCATATAAAAATCCCCAGTTTTTCAGATCGTGGAAATCAGCTTAACGCTTATTAATTATTTATATAATATATACATGTGCTACATAATCTAATGTTTTACAGTGTGAAAGTAGGGGCAATTTTCAGAAAGAAAAAATTTTTATGAAGAAAAAAGTCTTTTTTATTTCATAAAATACTTTGTAAATTAAGCGTTTAAATACTAGTATTTATATCATATAACCTCTACGGTCAATTATAATGCACCGTAGAGGTTATGACCAGAGAGGTCTGCAATCGGAGAGGTGAAAAACGATACCGTATAGGTTGGAATCACCTGTCGGAGAGGTTGAAAAAGATGCGTAATCAGCCAATGGTCGGAGAGGTAAATTTAAACGCTTAATTTATGGATGTAAACACTATCCTTACTTATCTGGATGATGAAAGCACTTACCAGTCCAACTGGCTTAGCGGAATTATCCACACCGGTTTTTCAATCAATGCACCGCAGTATCTTTCATTTGCCATGAAGGACTTTCAAAGCGAAGAGTTCCACGGTGGCATTAATGCCATACGAAACTTGAGGTCGGCGCTTTGCTCTCAGATCGATTCTCTTTTGGTGTTGCTGGGTTATGGTGCAGGTCATCAAATTTACTCTTTGGAATTCCCAGACAAAAAGAAACTACTTAAAATGTATGGTATTGAAGTACCGGAGAAGCTCAACGCAGTTAATCAATCGAGAAATGATGTAGACCATCGCTATTCAAACTATAACAAAGAAATGTTCCAAACACAATGGGAAGGTGTGTCTCTATTCGTCGAACAGACGCGCTTTTTTGCGAAACAGTTTCCATGTGTTGTTGAATACAGCAATCACATAAAACAGGAAGAGTATGGCTTTTATCAGCCTTTCTTTCTTTGTGAATCAGGGAGAACAGCGGATTTATATAAATAATGGTCGCAAGAAACTCGCCATTGGAGGAGACCATCCAATGTACATTGAAGTCTTCAGGCGACATCTCTGGAAGACCAAATCCTGTTTATCAGGTGGCAATTATCCAGAGCAGGAAACATTGATTAAAAACAAAGAAATCAATGTATCACGATAAACACTTTTTCATTTAAATAGTTTGTTTAAACATGAAAAATCCACTCTTAGCAAAGCTTAAAAAAGTATACAGCATTTGCATGAACCAACCTCTCCGACATAAGGCAATCCTCCTCGCAGCTATTGTCTTGCTGCTCATCCCTATTGTTCAGTTCTTTACCATAACAATCATTCCTCCCATGACATTGCTTTATATTCAAATGGCGAACTTATTTCTCTACTTGCTGATATTACTCGGTGATTTGGTCAGTTGCAGTAAGAGACTGAGAAGATTAAAAGGTAAACGATAATGAAGCGTTGAAATATGGTCTGATATATTATTTGAACATCCAAGTGCAAAAAAGGGGCTGTGGTACAGTTTGAAAGTTTTTTTTGTATGTTTATTCAATCGAATAATAGCTATATGAAGTTGCTTTTTGGTTTGCTGGTAATATTTCTCTCAATCAATTCTTTTGCTCAATCCGGTACAGAAATCTTAGGTATAGCCGTTAATGATGGAATCGTTTTAGCCGCCGATTCGAGAACCGGTTTTAAAATGGACACCGCAGACGAACAACCTTTTGCCTATTATGACGAAAGCCCGAAGTTATTCCAACTGAAACAGTTTATAATTGGTGTGAGTGGTGCTGCTGGTATCGGCAACACATTTTACAGTAAGATTATTGATGACTTTAACGCAACTTCATTTCAAAGCGGAAGTTTGTCAAAAACGCTGAAAGCCTTTTCTACCTATTTAGATAAACAATATCCTGTTACAGCTTTCCCCATTCGGAATACGACCTATTTTATAGCAGTCGGATTTGAGCAAGGGCAACCCGAATTAATTGGATTTAATTCAGTCCGGTGGGATAAAAGGCACGACTTCACTACAAACGATACCAGAGTTATAAAATATTTGCAACAGGAACAAGTCAAAGCGGAATCAGTACCCCGGAAATTAGAAAACGCCATAAAGATTTTTGCGAGAGGCGAGCATCTTGAAAATACAATCGGCGGTCCCGTTTCGATTGTAAAAGTTTTTGAAAATAATCATATCGAATGGGTACAAAACAAGTTTACAAAAAACGATTTTAAGACAGACAAAGATTTAATAAAACAAGTTAAAAGGGGCCAACTTAAAATGGTTTATCTCAACAATAATGGGAAACCGGCGCTTTTGCAATTTCTGTCAGGCAATAAAATGCCCAGTAAACATTTTTATTAGTAAGTCAAAAAGAAATCGAAATTTCAAAATGGCCCACTACTAAAAAAGGATGAGATAAAAAGATGCCATGCAAGGAAATAATTTTATTTTTATTTTTGGATGGGTATTACAATTAAGACTCGATGATGATAAGCCTACGAGTTAACAATCAATCATAGCTACTACTCTAAAAACAACAAATATGATTACCATTACAAAGGAGCGAAAGACTGCCATTAGCTACATATTGCGGGCGACATGGGTGGTTGTTTTGATTTTTGTAAGGGACAAAATCTGGATTACCACCGCATCCATTGTTGTACTTGCTGTGTACGCTATAGATACCCTCGTTCTTTACAGGAGCTTGCCTTCAGAGACAGAGAAGAAGAGCTATTTACTCAACGTGCTTTTGTACCTTGGATTCGCTGCATTAGTTGGTATCTTCCTTTTTAAAGCTATTGGTAAGTAATATCTCAATACCACCAAAAGAGGCTTACATCTTACTCCTTATACTATGAGTACTACGAAAGGAGACAAGAACAGTTTGTCTTAACAATTAAATCGCACAGAGTATGAACATTCAAAAGCTTATTTTCTTCCTCTCGTTCGTTGTTCTGACCACCTTCGGGGGGAACTGCCAGTTGATGGAGCGACCGGGAAGCCACAGCGTGATTCACAACATGGAAGAAGACAGGCAGAGCTACATGTCCTTTTTTGACGGTCATCCTGCCGCCATGTTTGCACAGTTTAAGAAGTCCAACGAGGGCAAACACTTTATGGCTGCGAAAACTGACCATGAGGTTCGTTATTGGTTGGGCAAGTTTTTGACGAGGTATTATGACACCACCAAGCAGAAAAAGGGCGGTAAAGGTTAACTGATGAGGCTTGTGATGAGCCCCGCGCATATCCATGTGCGTTCTTAACCATAAAATGTAACGCAGAGCGTATTATTGCTTATGCGATAGAGGCAAAACGACACACATGCAAATAATGAAACAATCAATAAAACAAGTACCATGATTACAATAAAGTGGAAGATGTATATGAGCTTTGTTGGCGGTATCGTCTGCATATTAATAGGAGCATACTATATTGTTGCATCTACTGATAAGAAGGCCGCTGATGCTTTCTTTACACTGGGTATTATATCGCATGTTTATGCTGTTTTCTTACTCTTCCTCATGCGTCGGTTGAAATCGAATTGACTTGCTATCAATGAACTGAATTTGAATTGAAAGAAACAATGTCTCCTTTGTACTTTATGTTTATACCAAAATCAACCACCTCTCTGCTCATCATTGCATTTATTTCTGTAGCCATCTTAATGGGAACAAGCGTTCTTTATTAGCGAAGTCAGACTTCGTTTGGTTCGGAAAAGAACAAACATCTCGTCTCTAAGCTTACTTTGATTTATTCTATTGCCTTTGCTGCCGTTGTCTGTTTTCTTGTATCACCATAAGGAAATTGAATTATTGTTAGCATTGATATACTTTAATGTACTAACGGATATTTTAAAGAAGACGCCAATTGGACTCATCTAAAAAGTATTCCATTCGCTCATCATCCAAAGGCGTAATGAACAGAGGTTCAATAAAGTTCATTAACTTATCAGCTAACGTTTTATATTGGATATAAAGTGGTTCTTTAATGTCTTCCGGTATTCGCCAACCTGAATCGTAGTCAACATAAAAGCCTCTATTTTTGTAGTAATTGGCTTTATCCATAAGCTTTACCAAATCATCTATTTCATCATCTACGATTTCACCCTTACTTAAATTCTTGCTGATAAATACAGCCGTTCTTTGAAACTTGTTTGCTACGTTTCTGCTATTTAAATGATATAGTGGGTCTCGAAAATATCCGCCGATTGAATCAACTGTTAAAGCTGTAAGAAATTCCTTTGCATTAAAATGTTTAAAGTTGTGCTGGCTGAATATTTTCTCTTTACTGTCACTGTCTATAAAATGTGGATAACGGTCTAAGCAAAGCAGGATTAAGCCCTTTAAAAGTTCTTCAACCCCTAACACCAAATGTGATACGGCAAAGCCAAAATCTTTAGATTCCGCCGCCAATCCACTATATTTAAAATGCTTCTTTGAGTTTTCATAAGAAATACATGCTCCATCTGAATAATCACAATCCAACCAATAATTGTCCTTTTCCATTTTCTTTTCCCACGCTAATTTTTCCTTTGCAGTTAACATAACTAATTTTTTTAATGCGTATGTACGCTTGGCGTACTTAGAGGCGAATTATTTTATCTATTGCAGCTATATACACATAAGTCACATTTGAATATATGATATAAAGAAAGCAGGCTTTTTCGTTCGGATAGGGCAGCATTATTTTAAATGTGCCTCTTACAGCGTTTTTGTCTAAAAATGTCCATCTTATGAAATCTGAACCTCCATCTGAAAATTTTGTAGCCGTTGTAACGAAATCATATACGGTTATTGGGGACGTAAAAAAGCTTAAAGTCTTTCCTTCTGTATCCAATTGTACTAAAAAAGAGGTGTCTGCCCAGTCTTTCATGTATTGAAAATCACCATACTTATCGTCAACCAAGCTCATACCCCGAATAACCCGAAACTTAAACTTAGTGACGTTTGAATCTTGACTATACAGGTGAAAGGTGAATAAAAGAACTGATAGGAGCGTAATATAGACTTTTTTCATGTGGTTACCCTTTTTCCAAATCGCGTTAAAGAATCTAAGCAATATTTGTCAGGGCTAAAATACTACTTTAGCCCACCAAATAAAAGCGTTGCTTATGGAGTATAAAGACTTTTTAGAATACCGTATCAAAAAGTACCAGACGGCACACTCAATTTTAGCTCAATTGTTTAGTGGCTATATAAAAGACAGCACAATTGGGGAAATGGGTAAAACATTTACTTCTAAAGCCTTTATACCTGTCACACTTCATAACATTGAAAAGAAGCTCGCAATCAATGATTCAGATTTGACTTACAATGTGATGCTATTATTAAGAAGAAACGAACATATAGCAACGGCAAATGAAAACCCAAACGACGCTTTCTATATTAAACTTCACATTACTCCTGAAGGTGAAAACGCTTACTATGATGGCTATTATTACGAGTTAATAGACATAGAAGAAAATAAGGTTGCACAAAGAAGCCTTCAAATACAAGTTGCAACTTCAACATTAGATACTAATGAAGCGAGCAAGAATGCCCTTACTGATAATAAAAACAATAACCTCTCTCAAAGAAAACAAAACAAATGGACATTGGGAGTAGCTATACTTACACTTATTGCCCTAATCGCCCAAGTCAAAATAGCAAAAAATGGCATTACGTCGTCAGACCTTGAAAAAATAAAATCAGCAATAATAGAGCAGCAAAACGCAATACAACGCCAAACGCAATCTCAAGAAAATCTGATGAAGATTTTTAAGGAGAAGAAGGTTGATACAGTTTTTTTGAAGAAATAAGATTACGTCGCATAGATAGGATTTACTTTTGTTAAACCAACCAACTGAAATTTTTTACTTCGTTAAACGGTTACCGCTACCGGCATGTAGCGCCTTTCTATTGTTATAAAATTAGTGAAATTTCATAGATATGCAACAAGAGAAATTATACGAAATTAAGGTTCGCAACCAGAAAATGTATGCGTTGATGTTGCAGGGAATGAACCATAGAGAAATAGGTAAAATGTATGGAATAACCGGAAGTCGCGTTGGTCAAATCGTTAGACGAATCGAATACAAAGTGAAACCAAAAAAGAAAAATACAACTCAATAAACTTTATGGAATTTCAAAATGCTCCACTACCAAAAGAAAAGTTTAGGAACGACAAAAACGAATTTGCGTAAAATCCAATAAACACTTTGAAGTCTTAGAAACGGAAGCCAACCATGTTACGCCGCGGCACTTGGGCGGTAAAACTGTAGAGCAAAATTGCCAACTGTTATCCAAAGATGACAATAAAAGAACATCAGGAAAATAAAATAGTTAGTGTAAACTCTTAATCTATTAAAGTTGATAACGTACGAAAGATTTGAAGACAATTTTAACAAGTTTGTCGATAGCCTACCGACAAAACCGGAAAATTACACCCCAGATTATCCGCTTAATTTAAAAGAGGCTCTGTATAAATATTGTCGAACACGGACTGTCAGTTTACTCGAAATTCAGGTCAATGGCTTTGATGACCACAATTGGCCGTTACCATTGTTCGTCAATCAACGCAACATAAAGGTTGGTTTTTATAATCGATATATTCACTATAAATGGGAGGCATATTGGAAGGGGAATTGGAAGGTAAACTGGAAAGAAAGATGGAAGCTTCATCCCTATGATTGGCTAAGCATTCCTTTCCTCCGAAAATCGAGGACGAAAGATTCTCTTGCCTATGATAAGAGCATTTCAGAAATGTTCATGGTCAATTTGAAAGAAATAGAAAAGTACCTTGTCCATTCAAGTATTTTAAAAAGCAAAACCTTTATTATTAAAGAGATATTCTCTTCTCTAAAAAAGGAGCATTGGGCTTCTTGCATCTGTACAACTTTCCCAATATTAGATTTTGTTTCAAGGCAGTTGCTTAAAACTACGCATCTTACCAAGGATATAACAAACATCTATAAATATTTCAGTCGGTTTGGCTTAAATGCAGAAGGTGCAAAGGCGCTGACGCCTTTTGGTTTTTTCGTTGAGCAAATGAGTTTAGTTCATGACCATGGTGTTACCAGAGCTGATTTAAAGACGCTTGCAAAATCTTTTGAAAGAAGGATTGGATTACCCGGGCTGGCATTGAGGTCATTCTTAGTATTTGCTAATAATTATTATGGATTCTATAAAGAAGATTCGCCGTCAACAGGAGTCTTCAATCGACATGCAATTCTGCACGGTTCCATAAATGATTTTGCTACGCGTGTAAATGCCATAAAGCTGCTAACATTTCTTTATTTAATGATTGAACTTGAACCAATCCTTTCAATCATTTTTGATAATTCTCAAAAGTAGAATTCAAGGGTTAAAATAACATAGTAACGCCTTACTCAGAAGCGTAAGTGGTCCTGTTAGGACTACTTCTTTTTTTCATAACTGTATGATTAATAGCTCGTTATCTTGCATATTAGTATTTGGATCAAATCTGGATAAAACTTTTGAACAAAATATCACTTTCTGGCACCTTTAAACACCTTTTTTCTATGTTGAAAATTCGCACTTATGTAATTGATTTTAAAAGGGTTAGAAAGGAACAAAAAGAGGAAAATAAAGTGGATAAAAATAGATAAAACAAAAAAAGTCAGGCTAAATGCCTGACTTTCAATGATTTAATTGCTGAATGGAAGTTTATATTAGGTAAATTGTAATAAAAAACCCCTTGAAAATCAAGGGGTTGTGATCCCGCTGGGACTCGAACCCAGGGCCCCAACATTAAAAGTGTTGTGCTCTACCAGCTGAGCTACGAGATCGATCACCCGTTTTTGGGAGTGCAAAAATAGAAGAATCCAGTTTGTAACCAAATTTTTACAACTTTAATTTCTAATAAAATAACATTGCTGATTTCTTACAGTTATTAGTTTGTTAGATCTTTATTTTTGAACCTAATTTGCGTTATGAGTTATTTTCAGGATAAAGTGGTAGTAGTTACCGGCGGCTCCGAAGGCATCGGTAAAGCATTGGTAGAAGCGATGCTGCTGCAAGGCGCAAAAGTAGCCACATGCAGTCGCAATTATGATAAACTGTACAACTTGCAAACCCAATGTGCAGGCAAGCCTTTGTTTATTAAAGCTGCTGATGTAAGCAAAGAAGCCGAATGCAAAGTGTTTATTGAAGAAACAATAAATATTTTTGGTCGTATCAACATACTCATCAACAATGCAGGCATTTCCATGCGAGCCATGTTTGCAGAAACAGACATGGAAACTTTACACCGCTTGATGGACGTAAATTTTTGGGGCGCAGTGTATTGCACACAAGCTGCTTTGCCTTTTATTACAAAAGAGAGAGGCGATATTGTAGGTGTCTCCTCTATCGCAGGGTTTCGCGGCCTGCCGGGACGTAGTGGCTATTCTGCTTCCAAGTTTGCATTGAATGGTTGGCTCGAAGCATTGCGAACTGAGTTGTATGAAACAGGCGTAAATGTAATGTGGGTTTGCCCTGGCTATACGGCTTCCAATATCCGCAAAACGGCATTAAACAAACATGCAGAGCCACAAGGCGAATCGCCTTTGGATGAAGATAAATTGATGAGTTCGAAAGAATGTGCAAGTCATATTTTAAAAGCGATTGAAAAAAGAAAACGAACCCTTGTATTAACAACAACAGGAAAAGAAACTGTGTTAATAAATAAACTCTTGCCTTCGCTGGCTGATAAGCTTGTTCATAAATTCTTCTTTAAAAATGGGGTGCTTACAAAGTAGCGGGGTTTATTTTGCAACTTATTTATTATATGCCCATTGTTACTCTCTCTACAGATATTGGCTTGTACGATTATATTCCCGGCGCCATAAAAGGGCAGTTGCTTTCGGTTGATGATGCGTTGAATATTATTGATATTTCGCACTCGCTTTCGCCCTTCGATTATTCGCAAACGGCTTATATCTGCAACAATGCTTTCAAACATTTTCCGGCCGGCACCATTCATATTCTCATCGTCAATCTGTTCGAGTTTTCTCCCACGCATTTCTTAATTGCAAAGCACAACGGGCAATACATTATTTGTCCCGATAATGGCATTCTAACCATGATAACGGGAGCCATGCCGGATGGTGTTCGATCTGTTACATTGTCTTCGGAAAAAGGTATAGGTACATTAGATTTTACGGGTGTTATTGCAGATGTATTAAAACAAATAAAAGCAGGAAAACTTATTGAAGAAGTCGGCGAAGTCATTACCAAAATTGAAGAGAAATATCCGCTACGCTCAACTATTGGTGCAGATTGGCTGGAAGGTCAGATTATCTTCATTGATAACTTTGAAAATGTAGTCGTAAACATTACGAAGGAAGAATTTGAAGAACACCGAAAAGGTCGTCATTTTCATATTTCGTTTATGCGAAATGAAATTATAAATGTGCTCAGTGAAAATTATTCTTCGGTATCGCCCGGCGAAAAATTAGCCTGGTTTAATGCCGCTGGTTTTCTTGAAATATCGGTTAACAAAGGGAATATGGCAGGCTTGTTTGGCTTACGCCGGTTTACTAATGATGCTGGTTCGTTACAAAACAAATGGTTTTATCAAACAGTACGCATTTACTTTGCATAAGGAGAATTGCAGAAACCAATAATAAGATGTTTAAGTTTGTTTTTGCCCAAAAACTTCACTTAAAGTAATCAGAAAAATTTCTGTTCAGCACAGAAAGAAACGGGTTTTATCTTGTTATTAGAAATTACATTTTCCTTCCTTTCTTATATCGCGCGATTACATCAACCACTGCAGTTTTTTGTAAGATAGAAGGATTGATCTCAATAAACTTTTTCAGAAGCTTGGGCGCTTTTTCCATTGCTTTTTCTAACTGCAAAAGCGCTTCTTTCCACTTACCCGAAGCTGCTAAAGAAGCAGAATAATAAAATAAAAAAACAGGCTTTCCATCGGTGGCTTGTAAAGCGGCCAAACATTGGTCGCAAGCTTCTTCAAAAGCTTCTTTTTTATACAAACATTTGATGAGCGCTTCCCAACCATTTACATTTCGCGGTCGCAACCTGATAACGGTACCAAAGCATTGTATGGCTTCTCTGTACTGCTGCAAATTCATCCGGCATTCGCCCATCGCCAAATTATATTCAGCTACGTTACGCTGAATGCGCATCGCATTGTCTAATTGCTTAACGGCTTGTTCCCAATGCTGTTCGTTGATGTAAGTCAACGCGATTTTATAATACAGTTTACTATCATCAGGATTCATGTGGCTCGCTTTGCGATAATGAAACCGGGCCTGCGCAAAGTTTTGAAGACGATGATAGCAATGACCAATCGCTTCATAAATAACTTCTTCGGGGCGGGTTAATTCAACCACTTTCTGCAACACTTCTATGGCTTCTTTGTACATGCGCAAGCGGATGTATGCATCGCCCATGTTGCGGTAAGCGTAATCAAACTTTTCATCAATGGTTACAGCGTATTGATAAGCATCAATGGCTTTTTCGTACAATTTAATTCCCTGGTAAGCTGCACCCAGATTGAACCACGCCAATTCACAGTAAGGATGTTCATTGATAATATGCTGATGAAGCTTTATGCTTTCTTCATTGCGACCTGTAAAATCTGTCCAAAAACAAATCTTATACAAAGCTTCTTCGTTGGTCAAATCTTCTTCTAAAATCAATTTCAAACAATCAAAAACTTTATCAAACTCTTCGTAGTCATCATACACATCTGCTAATTCAAACAACAACTCACGCCTGTCTTCTCCATCAAAAACAACAAGTGCTTCCTGCAAAACAATGACAGCTTTTTCCTGTTGGTCAAGAGCGAGATAAGCGTCGGTTTTTAAAATCGGAACGTTGATGTCGGAAGCATCAAACAATTCAGCTTTTTCTAATGTGGTTAATGCTTCATGATATTTTCGGGAAACGATCAATAAATCGGCGTACTTAATAAGCAGGTGAGAAGAAAACGGAAAATATTCCAAGCCTGTTTCAGCCACTTCAAGGGCTTTGTTGAAATCATCATTTTCATCGTAATAATCAATAATCCGCTCAAAAGCTTCTTCTTCTAAAAAAGAAAAACTACGTCCCGAACGCAGGTTGTTGTATTGCCTGAGCAGTTCCTGCATTTCCTCTTTGTCTTCGCTAAATGGTTGCTCTTTCATTCCAGAGAATTTTCGAAAAATTAATATCAAATCTTACTCCATCGCATTTTTATCAAGCTTTATTTAATAACATCAGTTGAATAAATTGTTAATTAAACAATAATTCATATATTTGCAGCATTATTACAGATATGAAATTTTTTAAACCACTTCTTGTCATAGTAGCTACTATTCTCGTAGCTTATACCGCTATGGCAACCACTACTACCAACAGTAACGACGATAACAAAAACAAATATAGCCTAAAGCATTTAAGCAAGCTTTCCAATAACTATCTGTCTTTTCAGCTTCGCTATAGAACATCCCAACTGACGGGTAATTATTTTTACACTCGTGACGCGAATGGCTTAAGCATGAGCGGCCCGGTGAGTGCAAATCTTTTTTCGCAAAAATCATCTACTACTACGTTTATTTATCCTTATAAATTTACTCCAAAAGTCCCCAAATTTAAAACGCCAACCCGTCCTCAGTAATAAACGTTATAACACTCTATAACCAGTTGTTGGTATTTCGAACTTTGCTACAGGCACTGGACTAAAGTCTACGTTTGTTGCTTTAAAAGTAATCAGTTTTCTTTCACCCGTTTGCGATTCATATTCTAATATCAATCCCGGAATATTTTTAAACTGATATGGATTTTCTGTTGCAGAAGTAACAAAGTCAGTTGTATAATAAACAATGAAATGATTATTTTCTTTCGTTGTCAGGATGGCTTTGCGACAGGTGTAAGTAAGAATTTTTTTGGTTTCATTAGTAAATGAAACTTTTACATCATCCCATTTATTGTTTTTTTCTTTCCATTGCTGCACGGTGAACGAAGAAATGTATTTATCTGAACCGATATTCTTTAACACAACCGCATCGCCGGTTCTATTGTCTAAAATGGTGGATTGATGAAAAGGCGAATAACTAATATCAGTGCGCGTTTTTTTTCCTTTTATAAATAATGTTTTTGTGGTTGGATTACCGTCAGCCCCTTCCAACGAAACGGCATAAGTGATGGTACATTCCGCAATTAATTTTGATGCGAATTGAGATTTGTTCTTTACTGCACATAACAAAAATATGCACAAAAACAAACTGCAATATTTTAAAGCGTACTGTTTCATCTTTGTTTTGCTTGCAATTCTGCAATTAAGTTTTTAAAAAGATTTGTGAGCTTGGGTTCTGCTTCTTTTGCAGCCGCCAAAACCTCTTCATGTGTAATAATGTTATCATCATCCCGAATGCCTAGATCAGTAATTACACTGACTGCAAATACATCCATGCCTGCATGTCGCGCAACAATGGCTTCCTGCACAGTACTCATTCCCACCGCATCTCCGCCAACCGCTGCAATCAAACGATATTCAGCATGTGTTTCAAACGTAGGACCCGTTACGCCCACATAAACACCTTCTTTTATTTCATAACCTAAACGTTTGGCAATCACTTTTGCTTTTGCCAGAATATTCCGGTTGTAAGGCTCGCTCATATCGGGAAAGCGCGTACCCAATTCATCTTCATTTTTACCCAGCAACGGATTGACTGTAAAGAAACTGATGTGGTCGGTTATCAACATCAAATCGCCAACCTTAAATGTTTTATTTACCGCACCAGCAGCATTAGACAATAATAAAGTTTGCAAGCCTAACATTTTTAAAACGCGAATGGGATACGTTATTTGCTGCGGCGTATAACCTTCGTAAAAATGAAAGCGACCTGACAACACAACTACATTTTTTCCGGATAAGGTTCCGAATATTATCTTGCTGCTATGTCCCAACACCGTACTTACCGGAAAATGCGGAATCGTGGTATAATCAATTTCTTTTTCGATTTGTATTTCTGATGTGAGATTTCCTAAACCGCTGCCTAAAACGATACCAACCTGTGGGGTTTTTTTGTATTGCAATTGAATGAATTGAACCGTTTCTGCAAGTTGCTCCATCAGAATGTTTACCATCTTATTTGCTATTGATTTTTACAAATATAACAGTGTGGGGCAATAAGAAATCGGGAACAAAAAATCTATACAAAAACAAAAAGTCTTCTTGTAGAAACAAGAAGACTTACTTACTAAACCAACTAAAAACTATCTTGAATCCCGACATACCGGGAGTATTATTTATTCTGCGTCGGCACCAACAGCAACACCGTTTGTGGCGGGTACGCCAGAGGTTTGTGCTTCAGCAATCTTAGCACGTATTTTACCTTCGATTTCGCTTGCCAATCCTTCGTTATCCTGTAGCAAGCTTTTTACTGCTTCTCTGCCCTGTCCTAATTTATTACCACTATAACTAAACCAGCTACCGCTCTTGTTGCACAATCCCTAACTCAACACCCATATCAATAATTTCACCAACCTTGCTTATGCCTTCACCGAAAATGATGTCAAATTCCGCAGAGCGGAAAGGAGGTGCTACTTTGTTTTTAACCACTTTTACTTTTACGTGATTTCCAATGGCTTCATCGCCATCTTTAATCTGCGCAGCACGACGAATATCCAAACGAACAGACGCATAAAATTTCAACGCATTACCGCCGGTTGTGGTTTCTGGATTGCCGAACATTACGCCAATCTTTTCGCGAAGCTGGTTAATGAAAATACAGATCGTGTTTGTTTTGCTAATGGTAGCCGTCAGCTTACGCAAAGCCTGGCTCATTAAGCGGGCTTGCAAACCCATTTTGCTGTCGCCCATTTCACCTTCCAATTCGCCTTTAGGAACAAGAGCTGCAACTGAGTCAATCACAACAACATCCAATGCACCTGAAAGAATCAAACGGTCGGCAATTTCAAGCGCCTGCTCGCCATAATCAGGCTGCGAGATTAATAAGTTGTCAATGTCAACGCCCAGCTTTTGTGCATAGTTGCTATCAAAAGCGTGCTCGGCATCAATGATGGCGCAAATGCCGCCTTTCTTTTGTGCTTCCGCAATTACATGCGTGGCAATGGTAGTTTTACCGCTTGATTCAGGCCCGTAAATTTCAACCACGCGACCTTTTGGCAAACCGCCAATACCCAATGCAACGTCAAGACCGATGGAACCTGTTGAAATCACTTCCATTTGTTTATCGGGTCTTTCGTTCATCATCATAACGCTGCCTTTACCAAAGTCTTTGTCAATTTTGTCAATAGTCAGTTTGAGAGCTTTCAGCTTATCTGTGTTACTCATGTGAGGGTAGTTTTCTTTTGAATTGTAAAATTAATCAGCATGTAAATGTACAGCGAAAATCTTTTTTACACTAATATTTTTAGTAGATTAATGTTAATCATTTCTATAAATGCACAAAAGTGATTTCGATTTCATAATTCTTTAAAAATCAATACAAAACACTTGTAATAAGTTTTTAAAATTTAATTTCTCAATAAGCAATAAATCTGTTTGTTTCTTGTATGAAAATAGTGTAAAATAAAACTTTTTTGATAGATTAAAAGTTCATTATTATCTTTCTGCTGGTGAAAAAAAGAATCGTCATTATTGGTAGTGGTTTTGCCGGATTATCAGCCGCCTGTTGTTTAGCAAAGCACGATTGTGCAGTAACCGTACTTGAAAAATTAGAGCAACCGGGTGGCAGAGCAAGGCAATTGAAAAGAGACGGATTTACTTTTGATATGGGGCCAAGCTGGTATTGGATGCCAGGTATATTTGAACGATTTTTTGCATTATTTGGAAAAAAGGTAAGCGATTACTACCCATTGAAAAGATTGAATCCTTCGTACCGGATTTATTTTGAAGGAAACGACGAAATGGATGTTCCGTCAGAGTATGATCAACTACAGAAACTTTTTGAAACGATAGAAAAAGGCAGTGGAAAACAACTGGATTGTTTCATGAAAGAAGCGGCTTACAAGTATGAAGTGGGAATGAATAAACTGGCTTATAAACCCGGTTTATCTCTTGCAGAATTTTTAGATACTGAGGTAATAAAAGGCGTTTTTAAGTTAGATATTTTTAATTCGATGAAGGCCCATGTTGGCAAGCATTTCAAGAATAAAAAGCTGCGCGAACTGATGGAGTTTCCGGTTTTGTTTTTAGGCGCGTTGCCAAAGCATATCCCTGCTTTGTATAGCCTGATGAATTATGCCGACATAAAAGGTGGTACCTGGTATCCGCAAGGCGGCATGTATAAGATTGTTGAGGGTTTGTTTTCATTGGCAAAAGAATTAGGAGTTTCGTTTGCATTCAATCAAAATGTAACATCCATCAATGTAAAAAACAAAAGCGCCACAAGCGTTACAACGGCTGAAAACATTTATGAAGCAGATGCAGTAATTAGTGCTGCCGATTATCATTTTACAGAAACTAAATTGTTGCAAAAACAATATCGAAATTATGATGAAAGCTATTGGAACTCGCGCACTATGGCGCCAGGCAGCTTGTTATACTATGTTGGTTTGAATACCCAATTAAAAAACATAACGCATCATTCCCTGTTTTTCGATACATCGTTCGAACAACATGGCAAACAAATTTATGAAACGAAAGAATGGGCCACCGACCCTCTTTTTTATGTAAGTGCAACATCGGTTACAGATAATTCGGTGGCACCGGAAGGCTGTGAAAATTTGTTTTTTTTAATTCCTGAAGCTGCCGGTTTAACGAATGATGATGATGAACTGCGCGAGTTTTATTTTTCCAAAATTATAGATCGTTTTGAAAAGCGCATCGGGCAGCCTGTAAAGCAACATATTCTTTTTAAACAGTCGTTTTCGCACCGTAATTTTATTGAGGACTACAATGCGTTTAAAGGTAACGCTTACGGACTTGCGAACACGTTGAAGCAAACGGCTGTTTTAAAACCTTCCTGTAAAAACAAACACGTAAACAATTTGTGGTATGCCGGACAACTTACGGTTCCAGGTCCGGGTGTACCGCCATCGCTGATAAGTGGCGAAATTGTTGCAAAACAAATAATTGATCGTTTTTAAAGTAAAGAGATGAAGGAACGCAAAAGCAACACAACGCAATTGTTTTATAACGTAAGCCGGCTGTGCAGTAAAGTAACCACGGAAAAGTACAGCACTTCGTTTTCATCGGCCATAAGGCTGTTGCACCCCGATTTGCAAACACCCATTTATAACATTTATGGATTCGTGCGTTTTGCTGATGAAATTGTAGATACATTTCACGACTTTGATAAAGCCGTTTTGTTAGCTGAATTTAAGCGCGAAACCAAATGTGCTATTGAACGTGGAATTAGTTTAAATCCCATCTTGAATAGCTTTCAGCAAACGGTGCATCAGTACCATATAACATACAATTTAATCGAAGCTTTTTTCACCAGTATGGAAATGGATTTGATGAACTCTTCTTACAACCAGAATAGTTACAACGATTATATTTATGGCAGTGCTGAAGTAGTTGGTTTGATGTGTCTGCATGTGTTTTGTGATGGCAATCAGGCTTTGTACAATCATTTAAAACGCTATGCGCAAAGCCTCGGTGCAGCTTTTCAAAAAGTAAATTTTTTGCGCGATGTAAAAGCCGATTACAATGGATTGAACCGCACTTATTTTCCCGATTGTGATTTTGGCAACTTTACTTTTTCGGTAAAACGAAACATTGAACGCGATATACAACAGGATTTTGATACTGCTTTTGAAGGTATTGTGCAACTGCCACTGAAAGCCCGTTTTGGAGTGTATGTTGCTTACAAATATTATTTGTCTCTGTTTAAAAAAATAAAAAAGCTGCAACCTCAAATGATACTAAGACAACGCATTCGTATTCCCAATTACAGCAAGGCTGTAATATTAGCAAAAGCAAGTGTTCGCAGCCGGCTGAATGTATTGTAAATTGAGCATTGTGAGCGGTGAGTTTATCAAACAATCTTACCACTCACAATTCACTTCAATTATCCATATCAAAGGCTTACATTTTCTTCATTGTCCCAATTGCTGCGAATATTAATTTTACTGGTGCCCGAACGTGTTTTTACACTTTGTACTACTTCGGGTTGTGTTTTCTTTTCATAACTGCCGGCATCCCATTTTCCATTGCGGTTGGTATCAAACAAAACGCGCAGTTCATATTCGCCGGGATGAATGAATCTTTGGTACCATTGATAAGAAGTAATGGGTACAGCTTCTACAATTTTTTCATTTTGTATCAATTGTAAAACCGGATGTTTCGACGTATCAACGTTTTGAAAATTAATACGGACGCTGCCATAATCACTCTCGCGCAAACTGGAAAAAGAAAGTGTATCGTTTTTGGTGATGGTATTTCCTATCGAATCACTTGCAGCGCCTTTTTCAAGAATCAGTTTATAGAGAGTGTTTTCTTTCCATTTGTAATTGATGATCAATTTTGTGTTGGTTGAATCCTGAGAAAACTGCAAGCCATTTAACCGTTTGTAAAGTGTATCAGTTAAGTAAAATTTCGACGTATCATAGCTTTCTAAAGTATCGCTGAAAGTAAGCGTTAGCGGCTTCAAAAAATCCTGCTTTCCATTTTCAAAATCAGGCGAAACCTTTAATGTCGAATCTTTATTCCGTTTTCTTTTTGTAGAGGATTTGCTATTTGTATTTGGAACATTTTTGCTTGTGTTAGCAGCTATGCTTTTATCTTTTGGTTTGTACTCTTCATACGCATACAACGTAACAGGAGCAGTAGTGCTGTCTTTTACAAACAACGGTTTGTTTGCAAACGCAAACATTTTTGTGCTATCGTCATAACGCTTTGTATAATCGTTAGGCACAACAAAAATATTGAACGTATCAGTTGGCAGATTAAAGAATCTGAAGTTACCGTTTCTGTTGAGTTTTGCATAATAGCGTGGCGGCGTTTTTTTAATTGTAGTGTCAGATAAATTCGTTTGCAAAACCACTATCAATGTGCTATCAATCTTTCCTGTTTCCGCTAAAACCACTTTGCCCCGAATCACGTTTTTATCCAGTTTATTTCCGGTTGAAAAAACATAAGTAAAGCTTGTATCCGCATTACCTTCATTCACATCTTTCAAACCTTTGTTGAACAAAATAGTGTAAGTAGTATTTTTTTCTAACGAATCTCTTAACTTGATGGTAACGGTTCGCAGCTTGCCTTCTATGGTTGGAGGCTTCACCGGATTGGGCCAAACAATAATGTTATCCTGAGGATTGTCTATGGTTACATATTCATCAAAGTTGAGTGTGATTTTATTCGTATTAAAATGAGTAGAAGAATCATTGGGCGTAGCTTTAATCAACACTGGCGGCAAAGAATCTCTCGGTCCTCCGGTTGGCGGAATGATGTTAGCGCACGAAAACAAACCCGTTGTTAGAATGATGAGAAAAGAAATAAAAAGGAGTAAAAGCAAAAAGGAATGCCTCATGTAAGTTGATGAATAGCTGCAAACATAAACCGTTTGAAAGTGGGCTTCTAAGGTCTGCGTGTTTTTTGCAATTTTTTGTACGTCGTATCCGGTCAGCTCACCAATTTACTTTCTGCAATGATCAGCCGGAACTTAAAAACCGTGTAAAAACAAAAGGCAACTATACAAAGGTTTTCTTCTATAAACGTTTTCTTTACAATCATTTAATTCTATGTTGTTTTTTGTTTTTGAATCGTTTACTTTGAGGCTCGATAAAAAGGTTGCTTAACCTAAATTTGTATAACTAACGATTGAATTGTTATGAACAAACTCCTTTTCCAAGACAAGCTGATTTTTGTTATTTACTTCCTCATTGTTTCGAGCTACGGCTATTACATCTACCGCAAAAAAAAGAAAGCGGTGATGGATACGCACGACTTTTTTTTGGCGGAAGGCTCACTTACCTGGTGGGCAATCGGCGCTTCGTTAATCGCCTCTAATATTTCGGCTGAACAGTTCATTGGGATGAGCGGAAACGGCTTCTCTATTGGCGTTGCAGTAGCTGCCTACGAATGGATTGCTGCCATTGCATTGATTATTGTTGCAGTTTGGTTTATACCTGTGTATCTGAAGAATAAAATTTTTACAATGCCGCAATTTTTAGAAAAGCGGTATAACAAATCGGTGAGTTTGATAATGGCCATTTTTTGGTTGTTTTTGTATGTATTTGTCAACCTTACTTCTATTCTTTTTTTGGGCGCTGTTGCTATTAACAACTTAACCGGCGGCAATGTGACTCAGTTTCACCTGATAGTGATTGCGCTTTCGATTTTTGCTGTTTTTATCACGCTCGGCGGTATGAAAGTAATTGGGTTTACCGATGTAATACAGGTAAGTGTTTTGATTATTGGCGGCTTGGCTACCACTTACGTTGCGCTCCTGGTGGTGAGTAAACAATTTGGTTTGGGTGAAAGTGCAATTGCGGGTTTTAAAGCGATGGTTACCAGCGCACCGGATCATTTTCACATGATATTTGAAAAGCCCGGACCGAACGCATCGCAGCAAGACATCAATAACTATCTTACCATTCCGGGTTTGCTTTCGTATGCGGCAGGCATCTGGATTGTGAATTTAAATTATTGGGGTTGTAACCAGTACATCACACAACGCGCGCTGGGCGCGGATTTGCAAACGGCACGCAAAGGTATTTTGTTTGCTGGTTTTATTAAATTGTTGATGCCTGTAATTGTAATGCTGCCCGGCATTGCTGCGTATGTATTGCATCAAAAAGGATTGTTGCAGGCAGAAATGATGGCTAACAGCAAGAACGGACAAGTGGTTTCAGATAATGCGTATTCAGCTATTTTAGGGTATTTACCCAACGGTTTGATTGGTTTATCTCTGGCTGCGTTAACGGCTGCCATTGTGGCTTCGCTGGCGGGTAAAGCCAACAGTATTTCTACCATTTTCACGCTTGATGTTTATAAAAAATACATCAATACAAAAGCTGAAGAAAAGAAGCTGGTTTGGACAGGCCGCATTACTATTCTGGCTGCATTGGTAGTTTCCATTTTACTTACCTGGAATGATACGTTGGGCATTGGCGGTGAAGGTGGTTTTACTTTTATTCAGAAATATACCGGCTTTATTTCGCCCGGTGTGTTTGCCATCTTTATTTTGGGCTTTTTCTGGAAGCGAACCACAGGAGCCGCGGCTGTGGCAGGTGTGATAACAGGTTTTCTTTTATCGATATTATTCAACGTGTATGCACCTACATGGTTTGGTTCGGATACTATTTTATATACTGCCTACCGCAACAGCGCCGGAGTGTACGAAATACCTTTTCACATCTGCATGGGGCTTGCATTTGCTTTTACCGTTATTTTGATGGTAATCATTAGTTTGGCAGGTCCGAAAATCAATCCCAAAGCGTTTGTTATTGATAAAGACATGTTTAAACTGAAGCCTGGAACGCTGGCAATGATAGTAGTTACACTCTTGATTATCTCTCTGTTGTATGTGAGATTTTGGTAGGCAAAAAATATTGATAAAAACAAACATCCGTTGCAAGTACAACGGATGTTTGTTTTTATTGGAATAGCTTGTAAGTGTAAGAGGAGGAGTTACACGAAATTTCTTTTTTACATTCTTCGTGAACCTTTATTTCTTCTTGCCCCTGCCTTCCGGCAGGCAGGTTCGTGGTTCAAAACATTTTTAAAACAAACCAAACAACATTGCATCAACATTGTTGATGATGCTGCCTAAGTCTTCGCTGTTTTCAGCAAATTTGTTTTTGTCAACATCAATCACCAACAGCTTTCCTTCTTTGTAACTGTCAATCCATTTTTCGTATAAAAGATTCAGCTTTTTTAAATAATCAAGTCTGATATTTTCTTCATATTCTCTTCCGCGCTTTTGAATCTGACCAACCAATGTTGGCACAGAAGCTTTTAAATAAATCAATAAATCAGGCGGCTCAATCATGTTTTTCAGCGTTTGAAAAAAGTTATAGTAATTGTCAAAATCGCGCTGACTCATCAAGCCCATATCATGCAGGTTGGGTGCGAAAATATTTGCGTCTTCATAAATCGTTCTATCCTGAATGACTGTTTCAGTTCCCTCTTTTATTTCGAGCAACTGGTTCAGGCGGCTGTTTAAAAAAAAGATTTGCAGGTTAAAACTCCAGCGCGGCATGTCGTCATAAAAATCCATCAGGTATGGGTTTTTATCAACGTCTTCAAACTGCGGAATCCACTTGTAATGTTTGCTCAACATTTCAGTGAGCGTTGTTTTACCTGCGCCAATATTTCCTGCAATGGCAACGTGCTTTGGTTTGTGAAGTTTCGACATTGTGTTGTTTTTAAGCTGCGAGCTTTTAGCGGCAAGCTATAAGCAACAGCAATCGTTTGTTTTTTATCTTACTATTTTATTTCTTAAAACTCATAGCTCGAAGCTCATAGCTTGCAGCTTTTTCTCACACATAATTCACACCCACTGCAGTCCGCACCAGCTCTAATGTTTTTGTGGCACTTCGCTGCGCTTTTTCTTTACCCATCTGAATAACTTCAGAGAGATAAGCTTCATCATTTTGAATGG
Organism: uncultured Chitinophagaceae bacterium; assembly: GCA_963790435.1. Classification (GTDB taxonomy): domain Bacteria; phylum Bacteroidota; class Bacteroidia; order Chitinophagales; family Chitinophagaceae; genus Ilyomonas. The sequence continues at coordinate 357,304 of CAWBOI010000001.1, read as the reverse complement.
CTTTCGCTTTCTCGCGTATAGGTTTGATAAAATGGATCATATCTTCCGACAGTTGCTTTTTCATATCACCATAACGAATGTTGCAACTATTATACACTCCTTCAAAATGAGTAACCGTTTCGGGCTTACTTACTACATTCATCAGTGTAAATAAATTAGCAATATAGTCGGGCTTTTCACTATTGTTTTCTGTTGGTCCACTGTCTGTTTTTGCTTTCATTATTTTTTTGCGGATGACATCATCTTCGTCTGAAATGTACAACGTTGCCATTTCGTTATCGCTTTTGCTCATTTTTCCCGAACCATCTAAACTCATAATCTTGATCAAATTGCTGCCATAATTAAACGGGTAAGGCATAGGAAACACTTCACCATAACGATGATTGAAACGTTCCGCAAAATTTCTTGTCATTTCCAAATGTTGCTCCTGGTCTTTCCCAACGGGAACATTTACGGCACGATGAATCAAAACATCAGCTGCCATCAACACCGGATAGGTTAGCAACCCCGCATTTATATTGTCGGGATGTTGCCGTACCTTGTCTTTAAAGGTTGCTGTTTTTTCCAGTTCGCCTTTGTAAGCCAGCATGTTTAAATACAGGTACAATTCGGCAATCTGCGGCACATCGCTTTGCACATACAAAATGGTTCTTTGCGGGTCAATGCCACAGGCAATCAACTCCGACAAAAGCCTATGCACATTGCGTTTCAGCTCTTTCGTATCGGGATGCGTAGTGAGGCTATGCCAATCTACTACACAAATCAAACAGTTGTATTCATCCTGCATTTTTACCCAGTTGGCAACGGCGCCGAACAGGTTGCCCAGATGCAAAAAACCGGTTGGACGAATACCACTTAAAACCACTTCTTTCATAAGTCGGCGAAGATAGGAAATGGATGAAATGAAATGGAATACAGATGAGATTTATAGAACACAGATGACACTGATTTCATGCGCGGATTGGCAGGATTATCCGAAATAGGAGAAATGGGATTTTTGAGATAGATGAGATAGTAATGAAGTTTGTTTTTGCCATAATATTCAATATTATTTATTCAATCTAAAATTCTGAATATCCGTAGATGAAATCCGTGTCATCTGTGTTCCATTATCTTTGTCGGTGATGGAAAAAAGCAACTTTATAGATTACATCCGTGTGTGGTGTAAAAGCGGTCATGGTGGCGCCGGTAGCCGCCACTTCATGCGCAATAAATTAACCTCGAAAGGCGGACCTGATGGCGGCGATGGCGGCAGAGGCGGTCATATTATTTTGCGTGGCAACAAACAGTTGTGGACATTGCTGCACCTCCGTTATTATAAAAATGTAATTGCCGAAAACGGTGAAGGTGGCAGCAAAAACAACCGTACAGGGCGCGATGGAAACGACATTATTATTGAAGTGCCATTGGGAACGATAGCCATTGATGAAGACAGCGGCAAAAAAGAAATTGAAATACTGGAAGATGGACAAGAGTTCGTTTGGCTGCACGGGGGCAGAGGAGGACTTGGCAACAGCAATTTTGCAACACCTACCAACCAGGCTCCTGACCATGCTCAACCTGGCGAAGAGGGCAGCGAAGGATGGAAAGCGTTAGAGTTGAAAGTATTGGCAGACGTGGGTTTAGTGGGTTTTCCCAATGCCGGTAAATCTACTTTGTTATCGGTAGTAAGTGCTGCAAAACCAAAAATTGCGAACTATGCTTTTACAACCTTATCACCACAGTTAGGCTTTGTTGATTACCGTGATGGAAGAAGCTTTGTGATGGCAGATTTGCCCGGCATTATCGAGGGCGCAGCCGAAGGTAAGGGACTGGGGCATCGTTTTTTGCGGCACATTGAGCGCAACGCTGCGCTTCTGTTTTTGATACCTGCTGATAGCGACAATCATCGCAAAGAGTTTGATATTTTGTTGAATGAACTGAAAGAATACAATCCCGAATTATTGCAAAAAGATTTTGTAATTGCGATCAGCAAAAGCGATATGCTGGATGATGAATTGAAGGCAGAAATTGAAAAAGAATTACCGCAAAATATACCGCACCTTTTTATTTCATCCGTTACGCAGCAAGGCATTGTTCAATTGAAAGATGTGTTGTGGGAAGTGCTGAATAAGGATGCCCCTCCGCTCCTAAAGGGGAACTTATAAGCACAACCATTATTCATTGTCTTGCTTCATTCAAAGATGAAGCAAAAACAAATCTGCTCACGCAGTTATAAACTCTCCTTTAGAGGTTGGGGGCTTTCTTCTTATGTCCAATATAAAATCTTTGCTTGCGGAAAACGTTTGGCAATTTCTTTTTCAAAGAATGAACGCAGTTCCAGCATGGTATCTTTTGTGTAAACATACTTTACACCACCAAATTTGTTGCGTTTGATGCTGCGGTTTTCTTCACTCATATCTAAGCTTGTTTTTGGATACCAATTCAACAAAACATCCTTCGAGCCGGGCGTAAAACGATGGCTGATCAATTCAAAAGTAAGATCGGTAGTAAAGTCTAATTCCTGCTCTAAATCAGAAAGCAGTTTTGCATAAGCTTCCTGCCAGTTGGGTATTGGCATAATAGGAGCAATCACCGCCCCCACAGGATACCCACCGCCACCGCCTTCCTTTGGCAAAGCCGCGCTGCGTATGGCTTTCAGGCGTTGTTGCAAAGATGCAGTGCCGCCCTCTAAACGTTTAGTAATAGCTTCTGCATTCAAACTGAATCGCCAGCGGGTATGACCATTGTGCGGTAGAGAAAGCAACGGTTCAACATGAGAAAATTTGCTTACAAAACGAAGTCTGCCATTTTCCTGTTCACCAAAAAAACGAATGCATTCGGCAAGGCTTCCGGTAAGGTGTTCAATGCTCAACGGATCGGTATAACAACTGGCTTCAAACGATGTAGATTTATTGTTGTTGATGTAGCGTAAATTGTTCTCTAAAATAGAAGGTAAATTGGCATACACGCGCACCACCGGCGGACCTGCCAGGCTACCTGCGAGATAGCAATACTGGCAATGCGCCGGGCAGCCTTGCGCTAAGTGAAACTGCCAGTCGGCACTTGGCGGAATGGGTTGCAGCTTCATTGCACTTGGCGGCGCTGTTACTACTGCCATCGTGGTTTTAGAAAGCCGGTAGGTTTCTTTTTCATCTTCCCCGCGGAGGTTGGTGAGGCGGTTGTTTTTTAAAATTTCTGTTGGTAAATCTAACTTAGAAACACGCTCAAAAATTTGTTGACCAAACGGTTCGTCAAGTGCTTCGCGCGTGAACAAAACCCGCTTTGGCATCCATGCCTTTTGAGACTTTTCGGTTTGTGTAATAGGTAACGAAGAATGATGTTCAACAGGTGTTTCAATCAGCATACTGCTTCTTGTGCAAATGCCATTCCGCAGGTTTGTTTTTGCCACTTTTTCATGTTAAAACGGTGCCTATCTTTATTGAAGATTTATAACATTATGAAACTGAAAATGTCTTATCCATGAAGTATAAAATGTACTCATTCTTTTGCTTGTTTTTTTGCTTTATGAATGGAAAAGCGCAAATCGTAACCGATCAATCGGCGCACATCAAAAGCATTTCTGAAAGATGGGAGTTGGACGATTCCACACGCCGTGGCACTTTCCTGCTTACCTCTTACAAACCGTTTTATGTAACGGCTGGCAGATGGTCGAGCAGCCCCAACAAACAACCGTACAGCGAGAACCCTGCTTACAGTGTTCCGTCGCCTATCAATTATAATAAATATGAGGCTCGCTTTCAATTGAGCTTTAAAACAAAAGTGCTGCAACGGATATTTTGGGGAAAAGGCGATTTGTGGGTTGCTTACACGCAAAAAGCGCATTGGCAAATTTACAACAGCAAATTGTCGAGAGAGTTTCGGGAATTGAATTATGAGCCAGAAATCATTCTAAACTTTCCGGTTCGTTACAAGCTGTTTGGCTTTACAGGACGCACATTTGGCGCAGCTTTCAACCATCAATCCAACGGTCAGGATTTGCCGCGTTCGCGAAGTTGGAACCGCATTCTGTTTCACACCTCTTTAGAAAGAAAAAACTGGCAAATTACGCTACGACCCTGGATTCGCTTGCATGATGAAGACGATGAAAACCCTGCTATTACCCGTTACATAGGCAACGGAGAAATTACAGTGGCATATGGTCGTCCCAACAATCAGGTTTATTTGGTTGCCACGCATCCGTTCACGTTTCGGGACATTAACAAAGGCAGCGCACAACTCAATTGGGTGTTTAAAATTCATGGTCATTTAAATGGCAATCTGCAGGTTTCTACCGGCTACGGCGAAACGCTCATTGACTACAACCATTTTCAAAATACCATTGGCTTAGGCATTTCGTTTATTGATTGGTAGAACGATTATACGCAAGAGACAATCAATCGGAGTACCAAAGCGTAGCACTCAGAACCTGTATTTTTTCACTTCAAAAATATCGGCAAAAACAAACAATCACTTACTTCTTCAATTGCTGAACGGCTACCACCGAGCCGCTGTTGTTTCTTATAAAATACAGGTGTTTATTTTCTAAATAATCAGGTATAAGCGATTGCACATTTTGCATAACGGGTTGAACTAAAAACCGATTGGTTGCTAAATTGCTGGTATCAGAAATATGACTGATGAAAGCGATAGAATCGGTGCTTAACAAGTGTGTATAATGATACATCGCTTCAAAGCCTTTGAACACCATATCGCTGGGCCGGCCCACAAATTTCGTCCTGTAATCAAGGGTTATAGTTTTTACCAGGCTATCATTGGGAGCATAGTAAAACGGTGTTGAATAAACAATATCAATGTTATTATAATTGTTGTTGAGCAGTTTTTTAACACCATCCCAATTGGGCATTCCAATAAGGGTGGTTTTGTATTTAGGATTGTCTCCCAGCGCAGTTACGAGCGATGAAGCAAAGCCGGTATTGAGTGAACCGCAAACAATTACATTTTGTTTGGTACTGTCAAGATAAGGCTTGATGTTATCAAACGAAACATTGTTATTCAATTCCAAAACCTTGTATGCAAAATGGTTTTTAATGAGGCTGTCGTTCGCTTTAAAATCGCTCAATATTTTTCTTTCTGATGCGCCGCTTCCGGTAATGAACAAAGGCTTGTTATAAGAATAATTTTCTTCAACAAAACGATAGATGGCAGCCACATGCGTTTGCAAAGTAGAATTGAGCAAAACAAAAAACGGATTGGCAGAAATACCAGTGTTGTTAGGATACGTTACAGAAACAACAGGAATGTTATTGGCAAACGAAAAATCAGAAACGGCTTTTTGTTCGGTACTGTTGTTAAGCGACGCAATGATGAGCGAGAAGCTGAGCCACTTCATGCTCTGCAAAATGGTGGTGATGTTGGTGTTCGCCTTTTTAGTATCATAAATCCATACTTCGGCGTTGATGTGCTCTTTGTTGAGCGAATCAACAGCAAGCATCACACCGTTGTAAAAATCAAGTCCGCTCAATATATATTGCGGCATATTCTTGTTGCCCAGCTTGTAAGTATAACCGTTGAAAGCCGAATCGAGATACAACGGGCAAAGCACCGCTATTTTTACCTTTTTTGTTGATGGCAGAGTTTGCGAAAACAAAGCAGTCGCAAAAAAAAGAGGCAAAACCAAAAGGCAGTATTTCAAAGGTTGGCAACGCTTCATTTGGAAGTTTGTTTTTGCACAAAAAATAATCCTGTTTATTCCCATTCAATGGTTGCAGGCGGCTTGCTGCTGATGTCGTACACAACGCGGTTAATGCCACGCACATTGTTGATGATTTCGTTAGAAACATGCGCCAGGAACTCGTAAGGCAGATGCGCCCAATCAGCCGTCATGCCATCCACCGAAGTTACAGCGCGCAATGCAACGGTGTGTTCGTAAGTGCGTTCATCGCCCATCACCCCAACGCTTTTTACAGGCAACAAAATGGCGCCTGCCTGCCAGATGGTATCGTATAAATGGTGCGATTTTAAAGCCTGAATGTAAATGTGATCTGCTTCCTGCAACAGCGCCACTTTTTCTTCCGTTATCTCGCCTAAAATGCGGATTGCCAAACCCGGACCAGGGAAGGGATGGCGCTGAATCATCTCTTTTGGAATGCCTAATTCCAACCCCACTTTTCTGACTTCATCTTTAAAAAGAGAACGCAACGGCTCTACCAAACGGAGGTGCATTTTTTCGGGCAAACCACCCACATTGTGATGCGATTTTATGGTAACGGAAGGACCGTGAACGCTTACACTTTCTATAACATCGGGATAGATAGTTCCTTGTCCCAAAAACCGCGCTTCGGGCACTTTTGCAGCTTCTTCCTGAAATACATCAATGAACGTTTTGCCAATGGCTTTCCGTTTTAATTCAGGATCAACTTTGTCTTTCAATGCTTCGTAAAACCATCCTTTTGCATCAATGCCGGTAACGTTCAAACCAATGTTTTTGTATGTTTCCAAAACCTGTTCAAATTCATCTTTGCGGAGTACGCCGTTGTCAACAAAAATACCATGCAGCCTGTCGCCAATGGCACGGCTGATAAGGGTGGCAGCTACGGTGCTATCTACGCCGCCGCTCAATGCCATGATCACATGCGCATCGCCAATTTGTTCCTGCAATTGGGCAATGGTTTCATGGATGAAAGAAGCGGGCGTCCAGTCCTGCTGGCAATGACAAACATTTACCAAAAAATTGCGGATGATTTTTTTTCCTTCGGTAGAATGATATACTTCGGGATGAAACTGCAAGCCAAACACCGGGCGCGTATCATGCGTTTGATAGCGGAACGCAGCCACCGGAATGCTATCGGTAGTGGCTGTAATTTCAAATCCTTCGGGCAATTGATGAATGGAATCGCTGTGGCTCATCCACACCTGGCTCATATCTGTAACATTGTGAAGCAAAGGATCTTCTTTTTGAATATTAAGCTTTGCCCTTCCATACTCGCGCTTATTCGATTTGTTGACTTCGCCACCCAACAATTTCGCTGTTAATTGCGCACCATAACACAAACCCAAAACGGGCAGGTCTTTGCTGATGCCAGCCACATCTACCACGGGCGCATTGTTGTCGTTTACGCTAAACGGCGAGCCGCTTAAAATGATGCCTTTTAAAGAAGGATCAATGGTAAACGGTTTGAGGTAAGGAATGATTTCGCAATATACGTTGGCTTCACGCACAGCACGTGCAATGAGTTGTGTGTACTGACTGCCAAAATCGAGGATGATAATTTTTTCGGTCATTTGGCTGCGAAGGTAAAAGTGAAAGAGCCAAGTAACAAAAAGGGAAGAAGTTATAAAGAATGGAAACAAATTTCGGGCTTACGTTCCAGGGCTTTCTGTTGTGCTGGCATTCTTTATTCGTCAGCCGAATACCTTACTAAAGATAAATAAATTTACAAATGTTGAAGTGCGATATGTCAGCCAGCATAGCAGAAAGCCTCTTGTTGTGCGTTCGTTATTTATTTGTCCCGTTCTTCCTTAATCCTCGACCCTTTGATTAATAACCATAACATAAATATCAGCTCTCCAAAAAAAGTAATGGTTATGAATACTGAATTAAAGTCGGCAAACAAAAAAGGTTTTAAAGCATCTGTCAGGTAGCCTAAGCCTGAAATGATGAGTAATAGTCCCATTACATTCGGTATAAAGCGGGATTTAAAAATCAGGCAGCCAAGAAGAATAAGATGAATGCTAAAAAATATAATTGCAAAGTGGTAACCGCTTCGGAACGTTGTAAGATAAAGCATTACCTGCGCATATAACTGGGTTTGTCCAAACATGGTTACATAATCATGATTAGTCAACAATCGAAAAACAGCAACAAGGTTAAGTATGGTAACTAACGATATTACAGAAAACACCAACCGGAACCATGCTGTCAGCAGCGAAAGAAATCCATTGACTGGTTTTAGCAAAATGTATAATGCCCAAGACACTACAATGTCACCGGAAGCAGTAAGCAGGTATCCGAAGATAGCAGAAACGAAAAGTGTTTTATTATTGGTAATATTCCTCACTGTTTCTGCCGCATTTGTTGGATTAATGAGTTTTGGATAAACAAAAAGTTCAGAATATGGAGCAATTAATGCCATCATTAGGATAGTAAGTCCTGCAATAAGAGCGGCTCGGCGAAGAGAAATCGGAGGTACATTATTTATCATTAAATTATACTACATGTGTGATGTCTCTAATATTGCCACCAACGTCCGCCGGCTTTCTGCTGTGCTGGCATTAGCATTCCGTCAGCCGAATTACTTTTTAAAGATAAATAGAAATACAAATGCCGAATGAGGAGTGTCAGCCAGCATAGCAGAAAGCCTCTTGTTGGCTGTAGTTTCAGTTTCCGCACTTATGTCTTTTTACATTGGTGGTGGAGGAAACTCAATTGGCGGTAAATAATTACTGTGATTGAAACTTATCTGAACAGATTTCTTGAAGTCTTGAGGGATAACAAAACTGTCTGTTGTATTTGTTGTTTTCTGTCTGTAAAAATTACTTTTTAAAGTTGTAAAAACATTTTCAAAGTCGCTGGACATGTAATCATCTATAAAACAAATACTATCTTTTTTGTCATTTGCATAAGTTACCAACAAAAAATCATAGCTGCCTCCATAATGTTCGCCATCTTTTAAACTTTTAGTAACCATGTAATCCTGTAAGGCAGTTTTGTCAGTGAAGAAAGCCTTGGTTTTTTTTAGTTGTGTAGGGTCTAACTGAAATTTAAAAAAAAGTATACTGTCAGATTCTTCGTCACGATTAGAAACGTGACTTAAACCATTCATGTCAATCGAAGTGTATAAGAATATTGCTACGCTGTCTTTCTGTTTTGTTCTTGGTGAATTAACATCGAAAGAAGCATACTCAATTTTTTTAAAAGAGACTTGGGCATTTACAACATTGCACAAGTAAAAGATTGCAAGAGATAGGAAAGTTAGTTTCGTCAAAGCCATTCGTTTATGTTTTTAAAAAGTGGTGTCAAAAAAATTACAGTCAACTCAAAAATATACGAAAGTTTTTACGCAACAGACATTCGCTTTTATTGCATAATGCCTTCAGAATCAACTATAATAAAAATAGCAAAGGTCTAAAAAACTTTCGCCAATACAACTTTCGCGCTTTTTCATTGTTGTCGTAAAAAACACAAAACTGCCATTACTCCCGCATCATCTTCTTCACCACCTCAATCACATCTTCCGCATTGGGTTTGCTAAAGTAGTCGCCATCGCTGCCATAAGCAGGGCGGTGCGGCTTGGCAGTAAGCGTTCGCGGAGCTATATCGAGATACTTATAACCGTTTTGTTCTTCCATCACCTGGTTATACATGAAAGCAGAAGCACCGCCGGGTACATCTTCATCTACAAAAACAATCCGGCTGGTTTTCTGCAACGATTGCACAATGCGATGATGAATATCAAACGGCAAAAGAGTTTGCACATCTATCACTTCACAGCTAATACCTAATGTTTGCAACCGTTCCGCCGCTTCCATAATTATGCGTAGAACAGAACCATACGACACAATGGTTACATCGCTGCCTTCGCGGATGACTTCAGGCACACCCAGAGGAACAGTAAAGTCGTATAAATTGGAAGGTATTTTTTCTTTTAACCGATACCCGTTTAAAGTTTCAATCACCAACCCCGGATCGTTGCTGCGAAGCAAAGTGTTGTACATGCCCGCAGCCTGCGTCATGTTGCGTGGTACACAAACATACATACCACGAAGCGCGTTAATAATCATTCCCAGGGGCGAACCGCTGTGCCAGATGCCTTCCAAACGGTGCCCGCGGGTACGCACAATGAGCGGGCAACTTTGCGTACCCGCAGTGCGGTAATGCAAGGAAGCAACATCATCGGTTAAAGTGTTTAAGGTGTAGACGAGATAGTCTAAATATTGAATTTCTGCAATGGCTCGCAAGCCACGAAAGGCAAGTCCATAACCTTGCCCGATGATGGTATTTTCGCGGATGCCGGTATCAAAAATGCGGTACTCGCCATACTTTTCCTGCAAGCCGGCAAAGCCTTGGTTTACGTCGCCGATTTTGCCAACATCCTCACCAAATGCAAACAAGGTTTGGTTTTGCGCAAATAATGCATCGAAGTAAGCATTCAGCAGTTCATAACCATTTACCGTTTTTGCATCCGCAGGAATAATGGCTTTTACTTCTTTTACCTGTAGCGCACTTTTAGGCCCTTCATTGTATAAATAGGAATGATAACGAAGTTTGTTTTCATCACTTAATTGTTGATAATAAGCTACTACATCAGCTTTTGCCGCTTCGTTGGAAATGAGTTCAGTTGTTTGGGCAAGCGAATGCAAAATATCGCGGCGCGAAAGGTCGCGGCTGCGCTCTAAATTATGAGCCAATTGCTGTAACAATTTTGCGGTTACTTCATTACTCGCAGTTATATTTTTTATTAAACCCACCGCTTTGGCAACTTCTTCTTTTATGGGTGTTGTGTATCGGTTCCAGGCTTTGTCGCGCGCTTCCCGCACTTCTTTCCGTGCAGCCGTTCGTATCGCATCCAACTCAGTTTCACCGGCAATACCGTTTTCAATAATCCATTCTTTAAATTTCTTAACATCATCCCACTCGCGCTCCCAATGCAGGCGTTCAGCGCTCTTATAACGTTCATGACTTCCGGATGTAGAATGACCTTGCGGCTGCGTTAGCTCTTCAACATGAAACACAGCTGGGACGTGCGTTTCACGAACTTTTCGCAACGCTTCTTCAAACACTTCGCATAAGCCGGCATAGTCCCAGCCTTTCACACGATATATGTCAATGCCATTGGTATTGTCCCTTTTTTGAAAACCTTTTAAAGCAGCCGAAATGGAGCCTTTTGTAGTTTGATATTTTACCGGAACCGAGATGCCATACCCATCATCCCAAACAAACACTGCCAGAGGTACCTGCAACACACCCGCAGCATTGATGGTTTCCCAAAACACACCTTCCGATGTAGAAGAATCGCCAATGGTGCAAAAGCAAACTTCGTTACCTTCATTGGATAACTCTTTTAAATGATGCAACGATTCATTTTTGCGAAACATTTTTGAGGCAAAAGCAAACCCTAACGCACGCGGCATTTGCCCGGCTGTGGGCGACAAATCTGCCGATACGTTTTTCAATTGTGCCAGCGGCAGCCAATTGCCATCTTTATCTACATTGGGTGTTGAAAAATGTCCCACCATTTGCCTGCCCGAACTAAAGGGTTCATGTTGCGGGTTGGAATCGGCGTAGAGTTGTGCAAAGAACTGTTCCAGCGTTGCCAATCCAGACGATAGCATAAATGTTTGATCGCGGTAATAACCAGCCCTGAAATCGCCCGGCTGAAAGAATTTCGCCATTGCCGTTTGCGCCACTTCTTTGCCATCGCTAAATACACCGAATTTGGCTTTGCCGGTTAGCACTTCGCGCCTGCCCATGAGACTGGCTTCGCGGCTGATTATGCATTTTTCATAATCGCTCAACACAGCACTTCGAAATGCTTCATAAGAAAGCATAGCTTCATTTTCAGCAGTGGTAGGTAACATCGTTTCCATGTGTCAAAAATATTGCTTTGAAAACAAATCGCAATCCTGGCAAACAGCACAACAATAAAGATAGCCACCATTTTTATTTTTAAACAGAACAAGTCATAATTTGTTAACCACAAAGCGTGCATAATTTGTTTTTGTCGCTTTTTTATGGTGTCGATTTTACCGCGGAGAACGAGAGTGAATGAGCTTTCGCAGAGTTTATTTCTTTTTGCGCGAACTTTTGTTTCTTCTTTCTCTGCGGTAAAATGTCTTTATTAGAAATGACTATTGCACATAATAGTAAATGAGCCTGTACGAATCGGAAGTATAAACTTCGTTGTAGTAATTTTTCCATCTGGTAATTCCTTTGATAATTCCAATACCAACGCTAAAAAAATATATGTCCTGCACATAATGATACCACAAGCCATCATCCTGCGTTACAATAATTTGGTAAGAAGGATAACCCATTGTACTCATCTTGCGGGTATAAATTTTTGAAGCGAGTGTATCTCCAAAATAAGAATTGTTGATATAAGGAACAGTTGCCGGTAATGACAAATTAAACAGCAGCACTTCGCCTGCAGGCTTCCATAAAAACACGCTTGAATCATTGCTTCGTACAGTGAATACAGCCTGTTCATATTGGTCGCTGATAGGAGTATAGGATTGATTGTTATGAACCACATCAGCCGCTGTTTTCAACTGAAAAGTATCGAAACCATTGTAGGCTCCATCTGCATCAAAAAAGCTATCAATATACACCCATTGATTGCCTTTGGTGAGTGGGAACAACTGTTTGTTAACAGGCTGCGGCGAAACATTGTTTTTTTTGCATGAAACCAAAAATAGTAGCCACGCAACCATCAACAACAATCTCTTTTCCATAGTTGAAAATAAGAAAGATTTTGGTTGATAACACACCGTTGATTTATTCGACAGTAACTGTAAATTTTATCCGCCCGATTTATCAATTTATTCTCAAAATGACCGTAGCACTTTTTGTGATGTTAATATTCGGCATACCATTTACTACATGAGCTACATGCAGGGAAATAAATCAAAAACATACAGCATCGTTCTACTCATCATTTTACTTATTGCAACTGCTGGTTTTATTTACGTTCGGATGCAAAAAACAAAATCTCCTCAACCTGTTTCTAAATCAACTTCTCCCATTGATATTACTCCCTTACTTGTTAGTAAATTGCAACAATTGGTAAAAGACGGTTCGGATGGTTTGTATCAACTGTCTGTCGGGCAGTTAGAACCGGATGTTGTAGCATCAAAAGTAACCATTATAAACGCAAAATTAATTCCTGACACTGCGGCATTACGCAGGTTGGATGCCCTACAAAAAGCGCCTGATGATGTATTTACTATTTCCTTCGATTCCCTTCGCATTACGGGAGCAAGTCTTGATAATTTCATTCATAAAAAAGACATCAGTTTAGACACTATTTTTATAAATAAACCTTTTATACAGGTAGCTCATGCAGACCGGCCTTACAATGCTGCACAACGCAGGAAAGACAGTTCGCTTACTTTATATCAAAAAATAAAACAGCAGTTCAACAGCATTGTCATCGCCGCCATTGTTGTAAAAGAAGGCAGGTTTGTTTTTACTCATTTTTCTCAACAAAAGAAAACAACAGAACTTAATAACGTAAACATTGCAATCAACGATGTAAAAGTTGATTCTTCAACACAGTACGATGCTAACCGTTTCTTGTTCAGTAAAAAAGCTTCTTTTACCTGCCGCAATTATGTAGCCCGCACGCCCGACAGTTTGTATCTTTTTAAGATAGGTTCGTTGGTTGTACAAGCCGATAAGCACTTGTTAACGGCGAAAGATGTATCGCTCGACCCGCGCGGAAACAAGGAAGAGTTTGAAAGGAAACTAAGAACGCGCAACGATATGTTTACGGTTCATTTTCCCAATATTATTTGTGAGAACGTAGATTGGTGGGCCTTGGCAAACAACAGTCGTTTTTATGCTGATGAAGTAACCATGCAAAATGGTTTGGTAAACGATTATTTTAACCGTGCATTGCCATCAGGTCCTTCCGGCAGAAAAGATAATTTTCCGCAACAACTCATCATGCGGATGTCTTCTAAAATCAATATTCAAAAGCTTAATATACAAAATTTAAAAGTGGCTTACGAAGAGTACAATCCCGAAAACAAGCAAACGGGTTCCCTTGCATTTACCAATATTACCGGCACGGTTGCGAATGTAACCAATGAAAACACCACAATCAAAACGCATCCGCTTACGGTTTGTTCAGCCAAAGGTTTGTTTATGAACCAGGTGCCCGTTACTGCAAGTATAAAGTACAATCTTTCTAAAATGCACAGCGGTGCTTTCTCTTCACAGTTGCATATTGGTGCGGTGGCGAATACCCTTATTAATCCCATAGCTGAATCGCTGGGTATGTTTACATTGCAAAAGGGCAATATAAAAGAAGCCACTGTACAGGTAACCGGCGACAACAAGGAGGCAAGAGTAAAGATGTTGATGTTGTATGATGATTTAAAAATTTTTCCATTGAAAAAACAATCTGATAGCACACGTGTAAAAAAGAAAGCTTTGATAGGATTTTTTGCCAACACGTTTGTGATAAAAGACGCCAATCCGGTTGGTAAGAATGCACCCCGAAACCCGGAAGTAACGGCGCAGCGCGGAGATAGCGGCAGCTTCTTCAATTTTTTATGGAAAGCTATTTTAACCGGCATCGTTAAAACCATTGGTCTTCCGAAAAAGTTTGCGAACCAATAAGATTTTTATAAAAAAGGCGGCACATCCTGTTGGGGATATAAAATTGATGAAGTTTGTTTTTGCCGCTTTTTTTATTCATCTTCAGCAAACGTAAGTACATAGCCGTTGACATCTTCAATTGAAAATTCTGTAGCGCCATAAAACGCTTTTTGGAGTCCTTTCAACACTTTCACTTTGTCGTGTATCTCATCGTACAATTTTCTGATGTTTTTGGTTTGAATGTACAGCAAAAGCGAACCTCCGTTTTGCCGGGAAATAGCTGGCAATTCATCGCCTAAATTCTCAAAGGTTTGAAACATGAAGGTTACGCTGCCGCAGGTCATCATTGCCCAAACCGGCTCGCCTTCTTCGGGAACAGTCATGATAACGGCAAAGCCTAACTGTTCGTAAAATGCAATGGTTTGATGAATGTCTTTTACAAAAATGTTGGGTGAGATAGAATCCATTTTTATTATTGTTTTTGATTTGTTTTTATTCAGAAACGAAATGCTTGAAACAGCATAAAACTTTATTGTTTTAAAAACGCATACGCATACACTTTCGGTTCTATTTTTTCGGCAAGCAGTTTTAGTTTTTCTCTTAACCTTCCAATCAATTGCCCATACGTTTCATCGTTGCCTTTGTTGTTCATTTTTCCTTTGTCGTTTCTGCCTTGAAAATGTTCTCTGATGTCGTAAAAAGAAGCATTCACATTTGGGTTGGGCTGGCTGTGATAATATTTCCAAAGGGCGCGACCAGCATCAAAAACTTCGGTTGCCGTTTGCGAAAAAAGCAGTGGCGAGTTGGTTTGTTTTTGTTCGGAAAATAAATCAGCATTGGCTGGCTGCTTTACTTTTCCTTTGATGAACTGGCTCATAAAATTGCTCTCAAACTTTTCTCTTGCATCCACTTCCTGTTCTGTAAATGGAATCCAATGATTGATGCCATGTTTTGATTGAATGCCGTTGCTAAATAAAGTAAATGCCAAACAATCATTCTGAAACTCAGTATCGTTTTGCCAGCCATCTTTTGGATATAAAAATTGATCGCGATCGTTTAGCCAAGTGGCTTCAATAATGTTTCTTAAAGTAAAATATATTGCAATCTCGAATCAGATTTTTTTTTGTTATTTCTGTGCACTTTTGATTCTCGAAAATCACTGTCTGAATGGTTTGACTTGTAATCAAATAATTGTTCTATTCTTTTGTACATCTGTTCCTTGAATCCTGAGATATCCAAGTCTCTCGCTCTTTTTATCAAAATATATGTCGTAACCAATCAATAATTACATGACTCTCTTTATTGACATAAAAAGTTTTTGAACCATCATTCCAATAGTTTGTTAGATTGTTATCTAAATGCATTACATCCAGTTTGCAATTAGAAATTTCATCTTTTATGTTTAAATCCCATATAATAAAACAAATTGGAAATTCGCCTTTCACATTATCAAATGTACTTGCTGGACATATAAAACCGCCATGTTTTTAAATTGCTTTAAAATATTATCGAAATTTCTCGAAATTTTGTGATTAATATATTTGATTTTTCCAAATGAGGCTATATGGCAATCAGAAATTTCTTTAAAGACTCTAATGAAAAATTGAACAAACAATTCATTTATAGCACTACCAATTGAGTCTTTGTATTTTCCGTAGATCTTGCTACTTGAGCTAACCCCTTGTTTGTCTTTTCATATTTGTTACCGTAACTTGCCTGCTTCCGCATACGGCGGATTAATATAAATCACCAGCTTCTTTCGCTTCTCTTCGTTGTTGATAATGTCTTGCAATGGCCTGGGCAGTTTGGTAAAATCATCATTCAAAAAATCAAACTGAAACACATGGTCGTCTAACAGGTTGGCTCCGTTTTTTATACGGTCGTGCATTACTTCCACATCCTGCCGGTCTAAAGTAGAAGCCCAAATGTTGTATTTATTGGTAAGCCCGTGCAGCAGGTTTCCGGTGCCTGCCGCACAATCCCAAACATAATATTCATCCTGCCAGTCTTCACCCAACACATCGGTCAAATATTTTTGAGAAAGCTCTACCCAAATTTGCGGCGTAAAATAACTGCCTTTTCTTTCGCGCACATCCTGCGGCACCAGCAAGTCTCTTCGTTCAACAATATAATCCCAATATTCTTCTTTCGGCGGTCGTTCGTATTTGTTCCAAAATTGTGTGTGCGCTACTTGCTTGTCTTTAAAGTCGGTGCGCTTGCTGCTAAACATGCCGGCTTCGTCCAACTCGCGGGCAAGTTCGTAATGGTCGTGCCGCAGCAATACATAAAGCTTTTCTTTTAGCGTGTTGTTTTCGTTCGATAATAAATCAGCCAGGTAAAAGTCGCCATCAATAATTCCGCTCTTCTTGGCAATGTCCCAATTCACCGAAATGGTTGGCTTTACCGTTTGCAGCCATTTGTTGTAAATGACCATAAAATTGTTTTTGTCAATTCTGGTTTTTGTGAGTCCAAACTTGCCAACAACAAAATTATTTTTGATGAATTTTTTTAAGTCTTTCTCATCTTTTTCGTAGTGGAACAAAAGTGCTTTGCCATCAATAATTGCTTTTACTCTTTCGTAAATGAGTTTGAACTCTCTTGTTTCGTGGTTGGAAGGAGCAACATTCCAGTTAAAATCGTTCAGATAAAAAACGCTGTGAATTTCATTGTAAGGAATGAAAGCCATTTTTTCTCCATCGAGAGCGCCGAGCATGGCAGGCGGCAAATAGGTATCGAACGTTCGCGCTTTGCCAATGGTTAAGATGAGCTGCACGAGCGATTTATAAATGTCGGACGAGCCTTTTTTTGCTTCCGCCCACAACAGCGATTCCTGTTCAAACAAAGCCGTATTGCTTTGATGCATGCATACGCAAAAGTCAACGTTGCCAATGATTCTGGTGCAATCGTAAATCCAAAAGTAGTCGTGCGCAATTTTGTTTTTAAGTTCTTCTTCGCGTATGTTTTGGTATCTCATGTATCATCAGTATTTGCTTCACACCTTCGGCATTTTATATCCATTGTGATATTCTTTCGCAAAGTATTGTTGATTGATGGCATCATCGGTAAACTTCTCTTTGGTGGCATCCCATTCCAATTTCTTACCACTGCGATACGCAATGTTGCCCATCTGCGCCACCGTAGCTATATGTACGGCTTCACTGATAGGACAATGCAGTTCATTCATTTTGCGGTTGCGTACAACATCAATAAAGTTCTGCATGTGCTTTTGCACGCCATTGTCCATTACTTTTTCAAATGGTTTGCTTACTTTGTTTTTGCCCGCTTTTTCTTCCAGCACTTCCCAGCCACCACGGCTTAACACAAGCGTGCCGTTGTTGCCAATGTAAGCAATGCCGTGGTCTCTTCCATACGAGCCGTTGCCGATACCCATTGCCGAATCCCACACCATATTGAATTTTTCAAATTCGTACAAGGTGGTAAGCGTGTCGGGCGTTTCTTCATACAAATCAGGATAGGCAAAGCGTCCACCCAAAGCCGATACCGATTTAGGTGTGCTTACATTCATGCCCAGCAAACCATAGTCAAGTAAATGTACGCCCCAGTCGGTCATCAAACCACCGGCATAATCCCAAAACCAACGGAAATTAAAATGAAAGCGGCTGCTGTTGAAAGGCCTTGTAGGCGCGGGTCCCAGCCACATTTTGTAATCTACACCGGCTGGCGGCGTGCTGTCGGGAACTATAGGTCCGGGCTGCATCCAATCCTGGTAGCACCACACTTTTACAGTTCGTATGTTGCCCAATTGCCCGCTCTGTACAAAGTCAACCGCATTTTTAAAATGCTGCTCGCTTCGTTGCCACTGACCTACCTGAACAACACGATTGTACTTTTGTTGCGCTTTTTGCATGGCGCGGCATTCTTCAATAGAATTACCAACCGGCTTTTCGCAATACACATCTTTGCCTGCAGCAGCGGCATCCGTCATAATTAAAGCGTGCCAATGGTCGGGCGTACCGATGATCACTGCATCAATGTCTTTTTGTTCCAGTAGCTTTCTATAATCGCCGTATGTTTTTACTTTCGAAGCATCAACATTCAAATCTTTTAAATCCTTCATTCGTTTGTCCAGCACATTCTTATCCACATCGCAAAGCGCCACTACGTTCACACCTGGCACTTTGGAAGCGGCGGTTACATCGGTCCAGCCCATGCCATTGATGCCAATGCCAGCAACATTAACCTGGTCTCCGGGAGAGAATTTTTTGAAGGCGCCAAACGCACTGTTGCCCAAAGCAGAAGCCACAAGTCCGGTGCCGATAAAGGCTGAAGATTGTTGAAGAAATTTACGACGGTGAAGCATAGCAAATCGGTTTTGTAAATGATAAATGAAAAAGATGAGTGGGTGAAAATACGGCAAAACCAAAAGATAAATTCCGTTTGTAAAATGATTATTGAAATGAAATAAAAAATCATCACTTCACTTTACACAATTCTTCCCAGCGCATGGTGTAACGCGGGCTTCGCATCTCTTGCCGCATCTTCCAGTTTTTGGTTGTGCCAGCGGCTGCAAATTTAATTTTGTCGTCGCGCATCGCACAGTTGATATTGTCCATTACATCCATCAGCATACGGTTGTTGTTGTGCGAAGAAGGCACAAACAAGTTCGCTTGTACCGAAGCATCAGGCACCAAGCCACTGAGCATCACACCCGCTTTTTTATACAGATATTCAGGAAGGTAAATGGCTTCTGCCAAATGCAGCGCAACTTTAATTAACTCATTGGTGCAAGAGGTTGCATGAGGCAACATGCAGCCATTGCTCACCGTTTCTCCACGATGAAATTTGTCTCCTTCGCGAGGCATTTTTTTAACTACAAAAACGCTGATGAAACTGGCTGCGCTGTTTTGCCTGCGCAGTTTTTCTGCTGCTAACGAAACATAAGTAGCAATTGCTTCTTTGATGCTTTGCAAACTGTTCACCGGCGTTCCAAACATGCGCGTAGTGGCAATGTTTTTTTTATTGTTCAATGGTTCGCGCATTGTAATGGCAGGTTCACCTTTTAACTCTTTCAGCAAGCGCACGCCAACAACTCCGCCTAAATGTTTGCTTGCCCAATCTTCTCTTTGCAATTGTAAATCGTAAGCCGTATAAATGCCATGACTTTCCAGTTTTACCGCGTAGCGTCTGCCAATGCCCCACACGTCATGCACTGATGTTTTTTGTAAAGTATAAGCAAGTTTTTCGGGCGTATCAAGCACCGCAATACAAGCCGTTTTTGCCTTATTTTTCTTTGCAATGCGGTTTGCCATTTTCGCCAGTACTTTTGTAGAAGCCGCGCCTACACTCACTTTCACGCCCGTCCATTGCTCAATTGTTTGTTTGAATGATTCGCAGATAGAATGTACATCCTTTACATCGCCTAAGTTTACAAAGGCTTCATCAACCGAGTACACTTCCACATTGTTATCGCCTGCCAGCAACCGCAAGGTTTCCATCACACGGCGGCTCATATCACCATACAAATTGTAATTGGAAGAGAACACTTCCATTCCATTTTGTTCCACCAAATTTTTTACCTCGAAATAAGGCACAGCCATCGTTACCCCGATGCTTACTGCTTCATCGGTGCGCGATACCACGCAGCCATCATTATTGCTTAATACGACCACAGGTTTGTTGTATAAATCAGGACGAAACACACGCTCGCATGAGCAATAAAAACTGTTGCAATCTACAATCGCAATCATTGGTTTGTTTTTAGTTGTAAGTATAGTAAGGCAAAAAGATTAGCAAATGAAATGCTAAATATTTTAGTAAAAGTAGTTTGTATTTCTTATCCAAAAATTAGTGACGGAAGGAATGTGTATAAACTGTGAGTTATGAAACGCCTTACAAATGGTCGTTGCAATGGGGCTTTCCTTCAAAACCGTTTATTTTGCAGCCTCAATGAAAGTATGATGAAGATGCACAATTTCAATTCGGGTCCTTCCATCTTGCCCAAAGAAGTGTTGGAGCAAGCCGCTGAAGCGATACACAATTTCAACGGCATTGGCTTGTCAATTTTAGAAATTGGTCATCGTACATCCTGGTTTGGGGAAGTGATGGACGAAGCGCAGGCTTTGGTAAAAGAACTGATGGGCCTGAACGATGACTATGCAGTTTTGTTTTTACATGGCGGTGCTTCCACACAGTTTATGCAGGTGCCGATGAATTTATTGGACGAAAACAAAACGGCTGCTTACATCAACAACGGCATCTGGGGAAGCAAAGCCATTAAAGAAGCGAAGCTGTTTGGAAACGTAGCAGAAGTATCTTCTACAAAAGATAAAAATCATTCGTACATCGCTAAGAACTTTGCCGTTCCCCATGATGCTATATATCTTCATTACACAACTAATAACACTGTTGAAGGCACGCAGTGGCATGAAATCCCTAACACGACAGTTCCCTTAATTGCCGACATGAGCAGTGATATTTTTAGCAAGCCAATGGACTGGAAGAAGTTCAGTTTGATTTATGCCGGTGCACAAAAAAATGCAGGCGCAGCCGGTGTAAATATGGTAGTCATTAAGAAAGAAATATTGGGCAAAACCAAACGTCCTATTCCAACCATCATGGATTATCGCCAGCATATTGAAGCAGGTTCGTTGTTAAACACGCCGCCGGTGTTTGCGGTGTATGTTTCAATGTTAACCTTGCGATGGATAAAGAAAGAAGGCGGCTTGCCCGAAATGGAACGCCGTGCAAAAGAGCGGGCTCATTTGTTTTATAACGCTTTGGATTCGCTACCCCTTTTCACGCCGATTGTTGCGAAGGAAGATCGCAGTTTGATGAACGCAACTTTCGCTATAAAAAATGAAGGAAAAGAAAAGCAGTTTTTAGACTTGTGTAAGCAAAACGGAATGATTGGCGTGAAGGGACATCGCAGCGTTGGCGGCTTGCGTGTTTCAATGTACAACGCAATGCCGTTGAGCAGTGTAGAAGCGATTGTGGATCTCATGTCTTCTTTTCAAAATCAGCAATGATTATCTTTATAAAACAATTATGGAAACCATATTCAACCGGATTACAATTGACAATAACGTTCTGGATGGCAAGCCTTGTATTCGCGGAAAAAGAATCTCTGTACAAACCGTACTTGAATTTTTAAGTGCAGGTACAGAGCGGGATGAAATTTTGCACCAATATCCTTCGCTTGAAGAAGAAGATATAGATGCCTGCCTGCAGTATGCAGCAAAGGTTTCGGGCTTACATTATTCCATTCAGCAAATTGGTGAAGATGCCTAAGTATATGATTGACGTAAATCTTCCTTATTACTTTTCGTTGTGGAATACACCTGATTATATTCATCAAAAGGACATTGACGATGAATGGAGCGATGACACAATATGGAACTATGCTAAGGAAAACAATTTGGTTATTATAACGAAAGACAAAGATTTTTCACTAAAGCAACTCATAAACGGAGCACCGCCAAAAGTGATTCATATAAAGTTTGGAAATGTAAACATGAAAACGTTTTTCCAAATTTTATCTTCTTGCTGGAATGACGTAGAATTACTCATCACAAATCATAACTTAGTAAACATTTATAAAGATAAACTAGAAGCAATAAAATAATGGCCATTATCAAACCATTCAAAGCCTTACGTCCGCAGGCACAGTTAGCAAAAGGCGTTGCAAGCCGTCCATACGATGTGCTATCGAGTAAAGAAGCCAAAGTAGAAGCACAGGGCAATCACCATTCGTTTTTGCATGTAACCAAAAGCGAAATTGATTTGCCAGAGAGCACCGATTTGTATTCGGATGAAGTGTATCAAAAAGCAAAGGAAAATTTAACTGCTTTTATCAAACGCGATGTCTTGTTTAGCGAAAACAAAGAGTGTTATTATTTGTATCGCCTTACTATGAACGGCAAAAGCCAAACAGGTTTGGTGTGTGTAAGTTCGGTTGACGATTATGAAAACGATGTAATCAAAAAACACGAGTACACGCGTCCGCAAAAAGAACAGGACAGAATCAATCACATCAAAACAACGGGCGCACAAACTGGTAATGTGTTTATGGCATATCGCAATGTGGCGGAGATTGATGAACTGATAAATTCGTGCAAAACCAAAAACCCGGTGTATAGTTTTTTAGCTAATGATGGCATTGAGCATACCGTTTGGATCTTAAATGAAGATGCAACCATTGCCACTATCACAAAGACGTTTGCCGAACAAGTTCCTGCTACTTATATTGCCGATGGTCATCATCGTGCAGCCTCAGCCGCCAAAGTGCGACAGGCATTGAACGATAGCAGCAACGAAGCGGCTGATTATTTTTTAACTACTTTGTTTCCTGCTTCTGAATTGCACATCATGGATTACAACCGTTTGGTGAAAGACTTAAACGGTTTATCAACAGAAGAATTTCTACAAAAAATAAGGGAAGATTTTGAAGTTGAGAAGAAAGAGGCTGAGAAAGTGAAACCCGAGAAAGCGCATCAATTTGGAATGTATCTCAATGGCTGCTGGTATCTTCTCATTGCAAAAGAAGCCACGTTTGCAAGGGACGCAATCAGCGTGTTAGATGTGAGCATTTTGCAAAACAATCTTCTCCAAAAATGGCTTGGCATAAAAGATGCGCGTACGGATAGCCGGATTGATTTTGTTGGTGGCATTCGGGGATTGGAAGAACTCGAACACCGGGTTAACAGTGGCGAAATGAAAGTAGCTTTTAGCCTGTTTCCGGTAAGCATTGAACAGTTGTTTTCAGTTGCCGACAGCGGTAACGTGATGCCACCCAAAAGCACATGGTTTGAGCCGAAACTGAGAGACGGCTTGTTTACACATTTGATTTACGAACTATGAGGAAATTATTTTTAGCTACGTTTGTTTTTGTTCTTTTTTCTGCATGTTTACATGCACAGGTAAACATTGATACCCTACGGATGCGGGCGCAAAAGTTTATCATTCAAGGCGACTATGACAATGCTTTGCTTGTTCTGAACCATGCCTCTGAAATGGATGCTGATAACCTTGATGTTTTAAAGGACGAAGCCTACGTTTATTATTTAGAAAGAAATTATGCAAAAGCCATTGAAATTGGCAAGAACATTACAAGCCATTCAGGTGCCGACGCACAAAGCTACCAGGTATTAGGTCTTGCTTATAAGGCTACCGCCGATTACACAAGTTGCGAAAAAATGTATAAGAAAGCGGTAAAGGAGTTTCCGAATAACGGTGCTTTGTATGCCGATTATGGCGATTTGATGGTGCAACAAAATAAGTTGAGTGAAGCCATTAAATTCTGGGAAAAAGGCATTCAGGTTGATCCGAACAACAGCAGCAATTATTATTATGCCGCCCGTTATTATTCGCAGAAAAACAAACCCCTTTGGGCAGTGCTGTACAGCGAAACCTTCGTAAACATTGAAAGCTTAACCCAGCGAACAGTTGAAATTAAAGACATCTTGTTAAGCAATTATTTTAAACTATTACACACCGATGTGTTGAATGCTTTGTCGGCAAGCAACAATGGTTTTGAAAAAGCCATTGCTTCTGTTTACAGCAATTACGCCGGTATGTTTAACGATAACTTATCCCCTGAACAGTTGACTGCCATTCGCACACGGTTTATTTTAGATTGGTATAAAAACAATACGCCCCCGTATAATTATCGTTTGTTCGAGCACCAGCAAATGTTGTTGCAGCAAGGCATGTTTGATGCCTACAATCAATGGTTGTTTGGACCTTCAGCCAGTACCAGCGCGTACCAGATTTGGATGAACACTCACCCAACAGAAATGAAAGAATGGCAAACGTACATGCGCAGTGTCGTGTATAAAATTCCTGCAGGACAATACTTTCTGCATTAATCGTACAACGCTGACAGAGTTTAAAACATGTCAGCGTTAGTAAAATCGTTTTAAATCAATCGCTCATGTTCAATTTGCAAAACAAAATTGCTGTGATTACCGGCGGAGGCAGTGGCATAGGAAAAGCCGTTGCCATTTTATTTGCAAAACAAAACGCGGATGTTTATATTGCTGATTTAAATGTGGAAGCCGCAAATGCAGGCGCCGCAAGCATTACAGCCGATAGTGGCAAAGCGCAAACCATCATTTGTAATGTTGTAAATCAACAGGAAGTAAAAGCTGCATTTGCAAAATTGAATCGCATTGATATTTTGGTAAACAGTGCCGGTGTCTCGCACATCGGAACCGTTGAAACTACGCCTGAAGAAGACTTCGACAGATTGTACAGTGTGAATGTAAAAGGCGTTTACAATTGCCTGCATGAAGCCATTCCGTTGATGAAAGAAAGGGGTGGCGCCATTTTAAATTTAGCTTCGATTGCCAATAACATTGGCTTGCCCGACCGCTTTGCTTATAGCATGACGAAAGGCGCGGTGCTGGGCATGACGTTATCCATCGCTAAAGATTATTTGAAGCACAACATCCGCTGCAATTGTATTTCTCCTGCACGTGTTCATACACCGTTTGTTGATAATTTCTTACAAAAAAATTATCCGGGTAAAGAAGCCGAAATGTTTGAAAAATTATCTAAAACCCAACCCATCGGGCGAATGGCAAAACCTGAAGAAATAGCACATCTTATTTTGTATTTGTGCAGCGACGAAGCTTCTTTCATAACAGGCAATGATTACCCGATAGACGGTGGTTTCATTAAGCTGAACAATTAGCTATCGTTATTGTATTTTCGTCGTTTTTTGATTTGAAGAGGTTTGCAAAGTTTGTTTTTGCCGATATTTTATCTTATTCATCATCAAGCTATAATTTCTACGCAATTTTGCCATTCAATTCTAAAGGAAATGAAACAACGCGTTCTTCATATTCATCCTGACGACAATGTTTTGGTGGCGCTCGATAATTTGAAAAAGCATGAGATGGTTGTGTTCGAAAACGGAGAATATTTTTTGTTGGAAGATGTGCCTGCGAAGCATAAATTTTTTGTGCAAAATCAAAAAAGGGGCGATGCGATAACGATGTACGGCGTGTTGGTGGGCACAGCGCAACAGGATGTGGAACGAGGTATGCGCATGACAACAGAAAATACGAAACATGCGGCGGGTGGTTATGCGTTCAGAAACTTTCATTACCAATGGCAGCCGCCCGATGTATCCAATTTTCAAAACAAAACCTTCAAAGGCTATCATCGCTCAGATGGCAGTGTTGGCACTGCGAACTACTGGATATTTCTGCCTACAGTTTTTTGCGAAAACCGCAACCTCGATGTTATCCGCGAAGCCCTGCAAAACGAGTTGGGTTATGCGGTTACCTCCAAATACAAATCGTTTGCAAAGCATTTGGTTTCATCGTATGAAGAAGGTCATGTGACTTCACCAGAAATGTTATCATCCGTTCCCGAAAAAAAACGGTTGTTTCCAAACGTTGATGGCATCAAGTTTTTAAATCACCAGGGTGGCTGCGGCAGCACAAGGCAGGATGCAGCCGTGCTTTCTAACCTGCTCGCTGCTTATGCCAACCATCCGAATGTGGGCGGCATTACTGTGTTGAGCTTAGGTTGCCAGCACCTGCAAGTGCAACAATTAAAAGATGATATTTATAAAAGAAATCCTTCGTTCAGCAAACCATTACTCATCTTCGAGCAACAGGCAATAGGAAGCGAAGAAGCATTGATACAGCAAGCCATTTATCAAACGTTTTTAGGCTTGGTTGAACTGAACAAACAACACCGCGAACCTGCCCCTTTAAGTGCACTTACATTGGGTGTGAAATGCGGTGGCAGCGATGGTTTCAGCGGTATTTCGGCAAATCCTGCCGTGGGTTATTGTGCCGATTTATTAGTGGCTTTAGGAGGTAAGGTTTTGCTTGCCGAATTTCCGGAATTGTGTGGCGTTGAACAAAATTTAGTTGACCGCTGTGTGGACGAAACGGTTGCCCAAAAGTTCATTCGTTTAATGAAAGACTACGATGCAAAAGCAGTGGCGGCCGGTTCAGGTTTTTTTGCCAATCCTTCGCCCGGAAACATTAAAGATGGTTTGATAACGGATGCAATGAAAAGTGCAGGCGCGGCAAAAAAAGGCGGCACTTCGCCGGTGGTTGATGTTTTAAATTACACTGAAAAAGCAACCAAGCAAGGATTGAATTTAGTGTGCACACCGGGCAACGATGTTGAAGCTACAACTGGCAAAGCCGCATCAGGCGCAACTCTGATTTTATTTACAACTGGCTTAGGAACGCCCACCGGCAATCCGGTTTGTCCCGTAATTAAAGTGGCTACCAATACATCGTTAGCACAGCGCATGAACGACATCATTGACATCAATACCGGCGACATTATAGAAGGAACCAAAACCGTTGAACAAATGGGAGAGGAGATACTGGAATATTGCATCAAAGCGGCAAGCGGTGAAGTAACACCGAAAGCAGTGCAACTCAATCAGGATGATTTTATTCCCTGGTTTCGTGGCGTTTCTTTATAGCATTGCCAAGTTTGTTTTTGCCTAAATTTTATTTTACCGCAGAGAAAGGGGGAATTGAAGTTTTCGCGGAGAATACTTTTCTTCTATATAACTCAATAAAAGGTTCGAAACTTTTTACTCACCCTACGCAGTCTCAATTTCCTCTCATTCTCTGCGGTAGAAAAACATCTTTATAAAACATTCAAATTTTATTATGAAACTCATCCGCTGGGGAAACAAAGAAGCCGAAAAGCCAGGCATTGTTGTAAATGACAAAAGGCTTGATACATCTGCATTTGGTGAAGATTACAATGAAGATTTTTTTGCCAATGCTGGCATCAGCCGTTTGCAGCAATGGCTGAACGAACCTCAAAACGAACTGCAGGAAATCGGGCAAAACCAAAGATGGGCGGCAACCGTTGCAAAGCCGTCAAAAATCATTTGCGTTGGTTTAAACTACACCGATCATGCAGAAGAAAGCAATATGAAATTGCCCACCGAACCCATTCTTTTTTTTAAATCAACTACGGCCATTGTAGGACCGAATGACGATTTGATCATTCCAAAAAACAGCACCAAAACCGATTGGGAAGTGGAACTGGCTGTGGTGATAGGAAAGAAGACTTCTTATGTTAATGAAAAAGATGCTGCTGAATACATTGCAGGCTATGTGTTGCATAACGATTACAGCGAACGCGAGTTTCAGCTGGAGCGTTCGGGGCAATGGGTGAAAGGCAAAAGCTGCGATACGTTTGCGCCATTGGGTCCGTGGATGGCAACGCCCGATGAGTTGGGCGATGTAAACAACTTGCGCTTATGGCTAACCTTGAATGGCAAGACGATGCAGGAAGGCAACACAAAGAACATGATTTTTAAAGTGCCGTTTTTGATCTCATACATCAGTCAGTTTATGACCTTGCTGCCCGGAGACATCATTACTACCGGAACGCCTGCGGGTGTGGGTTTAGGCATGAAACCAAACCCGGTTTATATCAAAGCCGGTGATGTAATTGAACTCGGCATTGATGGCTTGGGTTCATCTAAACAAGTGGCAAAGGACTTTTCGCTTTGATTTTGCTATTCGTAAAAACTTGAACCACGAAGGCACGAAGAACGCAAAGGTTCACAAAGTATTGCGAAAGAAAGCTTCGTGTATCTTCCTTTCTTTCTGCCTTCGTGGTTCAAAACAATGGTAATTTCTTTACCAAACAGCACATCATTTTTACCTCCTGTTGCTTATATCAAATTCCGCTTTACTTTTAAAGCATAAATCGCTTTGTTATGCCATATCCTTATCAGATAACATCGTTAGAACAATACCATCAGGACTATAAAGAAAGCGTTGACAATCCCGAAGCCTTTTGGGCAAATGTGGCGCAGCATTTCCACTGGAAAAAGAAATGGGATAAAGTATTGGAATGGAATTTCACCGAACCTAAAATAGAATGGTTTATTGGTGCAAAACTAAACATCACCGAAAACTGTATTGACCGTCATCTGAAATTAATGGGCGAAAAGCCAGCCCTCATTTGGGAGCCTAACGATCCGAATGATCGTGTGCGCATTGTTACCTACAACCGGCTGCACAAGCGGGTTTGCCAGTTTGCACAAGTGCTTAAAAACAATGGCGTAAAAAAGGGCGACCGTGTTTGCATTTACATGGGCATGGTTCCTGAACTGGCTTATGCTGTGTTGGGTTGCGCGCGTATCGGAGCCATTCACAGCGTGGTGTTTGGCGGCTTTTCGGCGCAAAGCATTGCCGACCGTTTGGAAGATGCCGGAGCAGAGTTTATTGTTACGGCTGATGGTGCTTTTCGGGGTGAAAAAGTGATACCGTTAAAGAGTGTGATTGATGATGCTTTGATAGGAAATAAAAAGGTAAAAAAGGTAATTGTTTATACCCGCACGCGCACTGCGGTTTCAATGATAAAAGGACGCGATGTGTGGTGGGAAGATGAAATGGAACACGCTGAAGCGCAGGTTGAAAAAAATGGCGTGGTTTCGTTCCCTGCGGAAGAAATGGATGCAGAAGATCCCCTTTTTATTTTATATACATCAGGCAGCACGGGCAAGCCAAAAGGCGTTGTGCATACTTGCGGTGGCTACATGGTTTACACGGCGTATTCGTTTGTCAATGTTTTTCAATACAAGCCCGGCGATGTACATTTTTGTACGGCAGATATTGGCTGGATAACAGGGCATAGCTACATCCTGTACGGACCTCTTGGCGCAGGGGCTACGTCACTTATGTTTGAAGGCATTCCTACCTATCCCGATGCCGGCAGGTTTTGGGACATTGTAGACAAATTCAAAGTGAACATTCTATACACTGCGCCTACAGCTATTCGCAGCCTGATGGGCTTTGGATTGAAGCCGTTGGAAGGAAAAGATTTATCATCATTAGAAACTCTTGGGTACCGTTGGAGAGCCCATCAATGAAGAAGCCTGGCATTGGTATGATGAAAATATCGGCAAAAGCAAATGCCCTATTGTAGATACCTGGTGGCAGACAGAAACCGGCGGCATTTTAATTTCTAACCTTGCGGGTGTAACGCCTGCCAAGCCTTCGTTTGCTACGCTTCCACTACCAGGTGTGCAACCCATGTTGGTAGATGAAAATGGACAAGAAGTAAAAGGCAATGGCGCGAGCGGAAACCTTTGTATGAAAGCCCCCTGGCCTTCCATCCTGCGCACCACCTATGGCGACCATGACCGCTGCCGCAAGAATTATTTCAGCACCTATCCCGAATTTATATTTTACAGGCGATGGTGCGTTACGCGATGAAGGGGGCAATTATCGCATTACGGGCAGGGTAGATGATGTGCTGAATGTAAGTGGTCATCGCATTGGAACGGCGGAAGTTGAAAACGCCATTAACATGCATGCAGGTGTGGTAGAAAGTGCAGTGGTGGGTTATCCGCACGAAATCAAAGGACAAGGCATTTATGCCTATGTAATTTGGGATGGAAAGTCAACCGATTATGAGTTGATGAAGAAAGACATTGTTGCCACCGTTAGCCGGGTGATTGGACCGATTGCAAAGCCCGATAAAATACAATTTGTAAAAGGCTTGCCCAAAACCAGAAGCGGAAAAATTATGCGCCGCATTCTTCGCAAAATTGCCGAAGGCGAAACCCAAAATCTAGGCGATACCACCACCTTGCTTGATCCGAATGTGGTGGAAGAAATAAAGGGTGGGAAAGTGTGAAAAGAAGTTACATCATACCGATTTATTTTGATTGACAAAGCAGGCGAAAGTCTGCTTTTGTTTTGCACACTTTTATAAATTGACCACTTTGTTCTTTTGTTCTATAAATTTTGATACCAGGGTATCTAAAGAACAAAATCTTCTTTTATTTTTATTTAATTCTTAATTATTATGAATAATCAACCGATTCAATTACATGATCTGAAACCCTTGCAGATTGGGAAAACTCATAATGCAAAAGAAGATGAAAAAAAGTATTACATCATGCTTATGAAAGCAGATGATACATTTACGGTTTTCAATACAGAAGGTTTAGGTATTGTTATGGATTGTCATACCAAGAGATTATTAGTAGATGTATGCTTTACACCTGAAGGAGAAAATATTAGCTTATATACTTACAAATATCCAGACGAATTTTATGAATCATGGAAACAAAAAGCAATTGATTTGCTTAAGAACAAAAAAAGGATATACGGCACACAGGCAAAATGGCTTGGATTTGAAGTTAGCACAAACTTAAACAATAAAGAGGAAGAAGGATATAAAACAAAAAATGAAACAATAGCCAATACATTAAGCAATATTAAAAAGGCGGAAGAAGAAATGATTGACGCAATCCCAGAGAAAAGGAAGAGCTTATCAAGTAAAATTGAAAGGGGAGCAATTGCAAGGTATGTAAAACAACTTACGGACTATAAATGTCTTATCTGTGAAGCTTTAGGAACAGCTAACTATTCATTTTTAAAGCGCAATAGCAATGAACGTTATATAGAAACCCACCATATAGAAAATGTTTCTTTACAGAAAAAAGGATCATTGGCCTTACATAATTTGATAACAGTTTGTCCTAATCACCATCGGCAGTTTCATTATGGAAACTTAGAACTGATAGACCAAACAGAAGAATTATTTACTTTCAAAATTGATGATAGTATTATAAAAGTCGAGAAGTTGAGAATCCAATAGTTGCGTTGTTAATTCATTAATGTTCAATTGCCTTATGCATCAATCTTTTTTCTTCTCCGCAATGTCTCCTTTAATGGCTATGTGTCTTGGCCAAGGGACGTTGCGGCGCAACGCAAACATCAGCTTCACAATTATCCTTATATTTCCTTCCATGTATATTCTTCGAGGTCTTGGCACAGTGCACCTCGAAGAGAGAATAAAATAATTCACTCTTATGCAAAGACAATAAAGAAGTATTACTTAACGAAATACTTCTTTATTGCAACACCTTGCCATGTGCTACGTACTTCAACCAAAAGTTGCTTTACAAATACGAGTTTGTACCGCATGATATAATTCTGATTGCTGCTCTGCTCCTTTAATAAACATCCAATTGATACTATTGTATCGTAAAAGTTTTAGAGTCATTCTTCATATCTGAAATATGAGACTGGGTAAGAGTTAAACTCCCATGAGTGCTATCATCAATCCACAATCCGTGCTTACCCTTTACACCAATTCCATACTTCAGAATTTTTATATTGGTTAATGTTGTATTCGATAGCACGCCAATTTTGTCGTCTGTATTTTTTGCAATTACACTCAACCCATCTGAGAGACTGCTATCAATGGTGATACCATTCATCCGGATTCCTGAAATGCTGCGTTTATCAATACATATTTGTACGGCTGCCCGCCAAGCCCACTCATGATCAAAGCCCCCGCTTCTTGTAATGACGCAGTTTTCTACAACCGTAGTGCCGCTAAAATTGTTATTGATGTTTTTACTTTTGTCCTCTGTCGGAAAAGTAGTGCTGAGAAGAATAGCAGAGCCTTGGGAGATATCACTAAAAGAACAGTTTTTTATTTCATTGCTTTCGCCTCCGTATATGGCTCCTCCATTGGCAAGAAAAGGCAGTTGACCGGTGCAATGGGTTATCAGGTTGTGTCCTGGTGAAAATTCCTGCTTCAGAAAAGTAGTAGGCCAGATGGCAAAACAATCATCCCCGGTACCGCGTGTTGTGCAGTTTTGGATGGTAGAACCCGCCATTCCCACACAAAAATTGATACCATCGGCAATTGTGTTGCGCATGCGACAACCTTCTATCACCAGGTGGTTGGAGTTTTCAATCCACATGCCCACTTTGGTGTGTTCTATCCAAAGTCTTGTAATGGTTGAATGGGTGCCATAAGAACCTACTATGCCGTCGTTTGGTTCGTTGTCGTTACGATAATTTAATTTACCAATAATTGCAAAATCTGAAAGGTGGATATCATTACCATTCCCTTTCAGCCTCACACGTTTGCTGGCATCGCTGTAAACGGTTTCATCTCCAACCAATGTAACGTACCACATACCGGCGCCTTGTATCGTTATATTGGAAGGTAGCACAATATCTCCCGTAATCTTAAACGTACCCGCGGGAATCCAAACCGTCTTTCCTGTCTGTACAGCCATGGCTATACATTTTCTAAATGCTTCTGTATAATCTCCGGGAATATCGTTTCCAATGAATCTTCTGTCAGTAACAGATAATGAATTGGCAGGCGCTTGTAACGGCGGCGCAATGTTTTCAATATCCACCAAATCAATAATACAGTATTCCGCATCGTCTTCCTGTGTATCGTCACGTTGAATCCGTATGATATCTCCTTTGGCGATGGGAACATCTTTGATTCTTATTTCATCAAAAAAATTACGGGGCTTGCCTGCAGCCGGATCGTTTGTGAAGGGATACGACCCATATAGCCAGGAATATTGTGATGAAATAGTAAGATGATGAATCAACTTTTCGTTTTTATATATCGCCAATGTTGATTTCTTTCCACCACCGTCTTTCTTGTCGGGCAGGCTGTATCTTATCACAATGCTATTCGCAGGAACGGAAGCGGTAAATTCAACATATTGTCCTGTCGTATTGAGTTTTACGCATTTTTGTCCCGACGATTCTGTTTCTGCCTGAAACGGCGTGTACGTTGGCCCCATAACCGTCCCTGTGGTTTTCATAGCTTCCGCCTCGTACGTTTTCCAGGAAATATGCGCGCCATATTGTTCCTGAGCTAAAGATATGAATG
Organism: uncultured Chitinophagaceae bacterium; assembly: GCA_963790435.1. Taxonomy (GTDB): domain Bacteria; phylum Bacteroidota; class Bacteroidia; order Chitinophagales; family Chitinophagaceae; genus Ilyomonas. Next base: position 324,414 of record CAWBOI010000001.1, on the reverse strand, counting down.
AGCTGAAGAGTAAGATAAAGAAGAGATAGAGATGGTTGGCATTCATGATTATAACAGATGAGTATTTGCCTTATCAATAAAAGTTTAACCGTGTGCAATTAACGAATCTGATCCGCACTAATTCTTTACATAAAAGGGAAGGTTGGCAGTGGCTATATTGTTGTGCCCATCTGTTATATAAACAAAAAGGCGGTAAGCACCTTCTTTATTGGGAGCCTTCAACATGGCTTGTCCGTTATCACCTTTGCCTGACAAAGAGTTTTCTACAGGTTTTGGTTTTGCTTCATAATCACCGCCTTCTCCCACCTGCGTAGGTTCTGGTAATAATTCCCAGCGATAGTTCAATTTGTCATTATCCGGGTCAGCCGCAACTGCTAATACAGGATAGTTACTTCCCGGTTTTACATAAACATTGTCCACCGCTTTTTTGCCATCCAATTGCAGGGAATAGATATGCGGCGCTTTGTTTTGTGGCCAGCTACCACTCCATAGGAATTGCATCACATCTACCACTTCTGATTCTTCACCCTTTTCTGTGAAGAGTCCGTACCATGTGGGCGTCCGTTCCTGTTTCTGTCCCCACAGGAAAACGTAGGAACCCAAACATTTGTCCTTATTTCTTTCTATAGAAGCTTCGTACCGACTTTTATAAACGGCTGCTTTTTCGCTGCTCGTTTCTTCAATTGGCGATTTCCATTCTGTTGAAAGTCCTTCCCAGTGGCCGGTTGGGCCCCATTCTGTTACCATATAGGCACCTTCCCAACCTGCTGCTTCTACCGCCTTTGGCAGGGTGGCTAAACCTGCATAAGTATTAATAGAAAGAAAGTCAATATCAGGACATCTTTCCCTGATATTATCAACCAACTCTTTGCTAACACCTGCCAATACCGTGCAGGTGGGATGATTAGGGTCTAATTGGTGAATCATTTTAGAAATATCATTCACAGCATCCCAAACTTTTGCATTTTTATACTGAAGATTAAGTTCATTGCCAATACCCCAGGCTAACAAAGCCGGATGGTTCCTGTATTTTAGAACTTCTTCCCGCAATGTTTCCAATTGCTTTTTTACGGCAACCGTGTCATCATAATTAAAGCCATGTCGCTCACGGGCTACATCGAGCCCCAATAACACAGTTATTCCGTATTTCTGTGCTGTGTCTAATACCTGTTGCCCTTTCCTGCTGTCCCACATGCGTATAGAGTTGCCGCCGTATGCGGCTATGCGGTCGGCATAAATGCTCCCACCTGCACCCTTTACAAAATAAGGTTCGCCACCTCTCACCAATTGAAAGCTGCCGCTTTCTTTTTTGATTTCTACCTTAACCGGGTTTTGCTGCGCGGATTGAGCAACAACAGTTACTACAAAAAGAAAAAACAGGCTTGTAAAGAGAAATTGCTTTATTGTCATACGGCAATTGATCAAGTTTTAAAACGATGAATAAAATACAAAAGTTATGGCATCAAATGTAGCAAGAATACCTTCGAAGTTATAAAGAAAGCAAGCCGATTTTTGGTTCTATGTTCTTCGAGGTCTTAGCACAGCGCACCTCGAAGAGAGGATAAAATGATTCAATCTTATGCTAAGACAATAAAAAAGTATTGCGTTAAGTAATACTTTTTTATTGCAATACTTTTCCTGTGTTATGTATTTCAACCAAGGATTGCTTTGCTAACAAGTGTTTATGCCGCCTTATATACTTCTGATTGCTATTCTTATCCTTCAATAAACACCCAATTGATACTATTCTATAGTAAAAGTTTTAGAGTCATTCTTCATATTTGAAATGTGAGTTTGGCTGAGGATTCAACTTTCATGAACGCTATCATCAATCTATACTTTACAATTTTTGTATCGGTTAAGGTTGCATTGGATAGCGCGCCTATTTTTCTGTCCGTATTTTTGCAATCACACTTTAGTTCTTTGAGGTATTACCGAAATGCACCTCGAAGAGAGAATAAAATAATTTCGAATTATTCTAAAATTTACACATGAAAAAACTGTTCTTTTTTCCGTTTCTTTTTTTAGTAGTTATGGCAAGTGCACAAACAAATGTGGTGATTATACCACAGCCGGTTTCAATGGAAATGCATTCCGGCAATTTTACTTTTACTACTGCTACAAGTATTGTTGCAGAAAAAGGCACGCAGCATGAAGCCGACATGCTAAATGTCTATTTAAAAAAGTTGTATGGAATCCAGTTTTCTGTAAAAAATCAAATGGGCAATGGCAATTCTATTACTTTCAAACTGATTCCCGGAAATGATAGAAAAGATGCGTACAATTTAACTGTAGCTTCTAACAATATCATCATCAGCAGTGCCAGTACTGAAGGTTTGTTTTATGGAATGCAAACCTTGCTTCAGCTTTTGGGCACAGAAAAACAATCTTTCGCTCAGGGCGTGTCCATTCCTCAGATTGCAATAAAAGACTATCCGCGTTTTCAATACCGGGGTATGCACTTAGATGTCGGTCGTCACTTTTTCGATGTTGATTTTGTAAAACAATTCATTGATTACTTAGCTTACCATAAATACAATACCTTTCACTGGCATCTTACTGAAGACCAGGGCTGGCGAATCGAAATCAAAAAATATCCACGCTTAACTTCGGTAGGCGGCTACAGAAATGGAACCATCATTGGTCATTATCCCGGCACTGGCAACGACAGCATTCACTATGGCGGTTTTTATACGCAGGAACAAATAAAAGAAGTGGTGAAATATGCGCAGGACCGTTTCATTACCATTATTCCTGAAATTGAAATGCCCGGACATGCTTCTGCAGCCATTGCTGCTTATCCGCAACTAAGTTGTTTTCCTGACAGTGCTACTTCTATTTCTGCTAACACGCCCTGGGCCGGAAGCCGCAATGGCAAACAGGTTCAGCAAACATGGGGCGTTTTCAAAGATGTGTTTTGCCCTTCGGAATACACGTTTACTTTTTTAGAAAATGTGTTAGATGAAGTAATGCAATTGTTTCCTTCCCAATACATTCATATTGGTGGCGATGAATGCCCTAAAACATATTGGAAAGAATCCCCTTTCTGTCAAAAACTAATCAAGGATAAAAATTTAAAAGACGAACATGGATTACAGAGCTATTTTATTCAAAGAATAGAAAAATACATAAATAGCAAGGGCAGAAAAATAATTGGCTGGGATGAAATATTAGAAGGTGGATTAACACCGAATGCAACCGTAATGAGTTGGCGGGGCGAGGCAGGTGGAATAGCAGCAGCGCAACAAAAACACGATGTGATTATGACGCCCACCACATACGTTTATTTCGACTATGCGCAAACCAAAAATACCGATAGCCTTACCATTGGCGGTTATCTTCCACTTGAGAAAGTGTATAATTATGAGCCGATTCCAAAAGAACTGAATGAGTTAGAAGCACATTATGTTTTGGGCGCACAGGCAAATGTGTGGACGGAATATATGGGCAATACCAAAAAGGTGGAGTATATGATTTTTCCGAGGATGAGTGCGTTAAGCGAAGTGCTTTGGTTGCCTGAAAAGAGCCGCGATGCAAACAGATTTAGGAGTGAACTTCCCGAACTTTACAAACGTTACGAGTTGTGGGGCGCGAATTATTACAAGGAGCAATAGAACAAACTTGCCGGATTTTTCGCTTGTTTCAAACCGAAATAAAATGGCTTGAAGGAGGTATCAATCAAATCATTTTGTAACCCTGTTTATATAAAAGAAAAAAGAGTCTGTCCCGAATTTTTGAGACAGACTCTTTTTATTTGAAAGGCATCTGTTCTTTACTGCTTGTTAAAGAAAAAAATGGGCAAAAACAAATCTTCATTCCAAAGCGATTTTAAGTTGCAATTGCGCTTATCTGTCCTTACTCAACGCTCATAACTTGCAACTTGCGGCTTCTATCATCATTCGTTTTGCAAACCATCTATTTTGCTGTACAAAGCTGCATGATTCCGTATCCTTATTTTTACAATTAATAATTAGGAAGAAACTGATGGCAGCACTTTATCAACCAGCTTAGTAGACAGCCTTGCTGCAAATACGCCTACAACTGCACCGCCTATAACATCGGAAAACCAATGCCGGTTGTGATACAAACGAAGCGCTGCCGCACCGGCAGAAGCTGTAAAGCTTGTACAGGCAATGGCGAAGTGCTCGTCTTTGCACTTTTGTCGCAGTAGTTCGGAACCTAAAAAACTTGTGGCAGTATGCGAGGAAGGAAAAGATTTTATATCGCCGTCCGGTCTTCTGCGTTTGTAAATCGTTTTTAACGGCTGTACAGTCGCTTTAAGAATGAGTTCTCCAACAGCCGCTTTTACAATATCCTTTGTTAACTCTTTCTTTACTTCATTGCGGAACAAATCAGAAGCAATAAAGGCAACCAAAGGTGCCCATTTTAAGCCGGTATCCCAACGGGTTGAGCCGTTAGGGTTTTGTTTTACATAATTTTTCTTGATGTGTTTGTCAACTTTTTGAATTGGCTTCAGTACCTTATTTGTCATGTTCTTTACATTTTATTTTCCAGTCTGATTGCGTGCTTTTGCTTGCCGGCAGCCTTTTGTTTTTATGCAAATACAGGAGATAGAAATATAGCAATTCTGTTACTTATAGCTCATGCTACAATACATTACTTACAAGTTCTTTTTGGCAAAACAAACAACGCAGTTTTTCATGCAAAAACAAAACCGCTTTGGCTTTTGAAAGAGGAAAAATACAAAGATTTTTTCCTTCTTTATTTACGATAACGGATGTACTCATCTGGCAGAAGAATTCATCATCCATACCTAAATATCTCTATCAAAAGATATACAATTTGAAGAGGTTAAAAAAAGGAATTTTCTTTTTGTTTTATAGGCAAAAACAAAAGCCGCAGACGGAGCTGCGGCTGTACAAATTCAATAACAAAGAAAACCTTTAGTGGCATTTGCCAGTAACCATTTAGGCAGGCTTCTTCACGTGCTTATGCACCGATGTAGAATCAGTCGTTACTTCTGTGCCACCCGAAGATTGCGCGTTGTGCGCTTTTGTTGCATGATGATGCGTAACGGTTGTAGCCGCAGGCTGCGTGGTGGAAGCGGTTGTAGTGTGGTGCGTTTCCGTGTGTTTGTGAACTACAGTTTTGTGCGATGCTGTCGTATCGGTTTGCGCAAAAGAGGCTGTAGCCACTAACAAAGAACCCGCGAGAATAACAAACATTTGTTTCATGTTATAGGTATTTTGGTTTTAGATGACAACAATACTAAAAAGTAAAATCGAGATTATAAAAAGTTATACTATTTTTTGTAAAAAATGAAAATTTTGATATGAGCGTATTCTCAAATTTCGGCCTATGAATAATCACAAGTGTTCGGCAGACTTTTGGTTTTGCGCCAAAAGTATTCTGTATCGAACCTGTCGGGTTCACATGTTTATAGAAGGAATAAAATCGGGCAATGATCAGGTCTAAGAGTGATTTTATAAGTTCCTAACATAAAGTACATTTGTATTCGCTGAATACAACAACATGAAGGAAGTGCAAGAAAAGTTAAGGGAGCTGTTTAACCGCATTCCCCGCAGGCATACGGCAGACAACGTAAAAGAAATATACAGCATACTGGATGAATACGAGGAACTTCTTCGGGAAATGGAGGCTTCCCCTCTTTATGAGAAAAAAGCAGCTCATCTATTTGAAGCCCTCGACCCGATAAGGGCAACGGTTAAAAAATCGAACGATAACAAAGCCTCGAAGAAAACAAAAGACACCCTGTTTGACGAAGCTTCCGGCGCATTAAAAGATACAATGGAAGAAGCTATGCGACTGTAAAAGAACATCTCTTCACCTCTTTCGATGTGTTGCGCTAACTTTCTGAATCACACATTCATAATATTAAAAGCCGTCCGGAAACCGCTTTGTTCCTCAACTCACCCTTTGCCCTTTCATCAGCATATCAACGGCGTTGTCAAACGAGCCCGCGCGTTCTACTTTTCCGCCATTAACAAAAAAGATTTCATCGGCATTGCGAATGGTGTTTAAGCGATGTGCAATGATGATGCGCGTAGTGCGGGAAGGCAGTTGATTCAAGATTTCTTCGAGCCATTGTTCGGTTACGGTATCAATGTTGGCAGTGGCTTCATCCAGTATTAATAAATCGGGATTGCGAAGCACAGCGCGCATAAAAGCAATGATTTGTTTTTGTCCTAAACTAATGCCATCACCATTGGATAAAATGGTTGTAGATAAGCCTTGCTCAAACAAGCCCAAAAGCTTATCCAGCGCGGCTTTGCGAAGCACTTCTTCCAATTCCTCATCGCTGTGATACCGATAGTCTTCATTGCCATAAATCAAATTTTCTTTCACCGTTCCGGTGAATAAAAAAGGTTCTTGTAAAATGAAGCCAATTCTTTTTGTTCGCTCACTATCTTCATAGCTGCGCAAATCTTTGCCCTGCAAAAACAACGTGCCTTTTGATGGATCATACAAACGAGCAATGAGGGACGCCGTTGTGGTTTTGCCGCCGCCGGTAGGACCTACCATTGCGTATGTTTTTCCTTCTTCCAATTGCAGACTGATGTTGTGCAAAATCTCTTCACCTTCCACATAAGAAAAACTTACGTTTTCAAACTCCATGAGGTGCGGAGAGGAGTTTGTTTTTGCCTCTTTTTTTATCACGGCAACATCACTTTCCAGCGATAAAATATTAGAGATTCTGTCCCAGCCTGCCAACGCCGTTTGAAAGCCCGTCCACAAGGCTGCGAGTTGCCGTAACGGGTTGTAAAAGTTAGTGGCATACGATAAATAACTCACCAGCAAGCCTACCGAAAAATGACCTTTTGAAATTAGGTAAATGCCAAACAGCAGCACAATCAATTGCGCACCACCGGAAAAGAAATTGTAAACCGGTAACAACAGGTTGTTCGCCAGTCCGGCAGCTACAGAAATTTTATAATTGCTTCGGTTCACTTCATCAAACCGCTTTCTAAAATAATCACGGCGGTTAAAGGCGATAGTTACTTTAAAATTATTCAGGCTTTCCTGTATCTCGGCACTTAAACCGCCGGTGCTTTTTAAGCCCGCTGCATTGCGCTTTTTTATCCAGGCAGAAGTAAGCCAGGTAAACACCACAATACAAACTGCAGGAATCAATGTGGCTGCGCCCAGTTCAATATTGATTGCCAGCAAAAAAATACCTGCACCTAACATGGTAGCAATACTGCCGATAAACTGCATAAGCGATTGTGAGAAAAATGAGTTGAGCTTATCAGTATCATTGTTTACACGCGAGATTACATCACCCGCTTTGTTGGCGTTAAAAAACGCCACTGGCAAGGCTTGCAGCTTGCTAAAAATGGTGTTGCGAAGCTTGAACAACATGCGCTGGCCAACACCACCCATCAATATGGTTTGCGAATAAGAAGTGAACAGGGCAACGACATACATGCTTAACAAAATACCCGACATTACAAACAATCCATGATAGTTTTTGTGTTGAACATAATGGTCAATGGTATAGCCAATTAGGAAAGGTCCGGTTAAGTTGAGCGCACTGTTTAATAGTATTGCACCCAATGCCAGGAGCAAGGTTTTTCTTTCATCAGAAATTAATTGCAACAACTTTTTGAGCGAAACCAAAGTGGACGCTTTTTTTTGCCCTGCCGATAGTGCATTAAGATTGTAATTCATAGTGGCTGGTGCTTTGTTGTGATTGGTACAATTGCACATATTCAGGGCTGGTATGCATCAGTTCGTTATGCGTTCCGCGGGCTGCAATTTCGCCTTGGGTTAAAACAATAATTTCATCATAGTTTTCAACCGATGCTATCTTTTGTGTAACCGAAACCAGCGTCAATTGTGGATAGTTGCGTTGCAGATTGGAGAGTATTCTTTCCTCGGTATTGTTGTCAACCCTTGCCGTAAAATCGTCCAACAATAAAACTGTAGGATTCACTGCCAGTGCGCGCGCCAGCATGATGCGTTGCTTTTGCCCACCCGATAAAGAAGCACCTCTTTCCGATACAATCGTATCCATACCTTGTGGTAAACTTTGAATGAAATTGTGAAGTTCGGCTGTGTCAATCGCTTTTGCTAACGACTCATCAGTTGCCACGTCGCTGAAGGCAATGTTCTCACGAATGCTCATGTTAAACAAAACGCTGTCCTGAAACACAAAGCCAACATTGCTGTAAAAGTTTTCGCTGTTGTAGTCTTCAATCGTATGACCATCAAACAAAATGGTTCCTGATGTGGGTTTGGTAAGACCTGTAAGCAAATACAACAACTGTGTTTTACCTGCTGCTGTGGGTCCGATAATCGCAGTTCGTGAGTTTGGTTTTACCGTAAAAGTTACGTCTTTCAACACTGGCTTTTGTCCATACAAAAGATTAATACTTTGTAGTTGAATGCTGCCTTGCAAAGAGGAAACGATTGTTCCTGTTGGCGGCGGCTCGGGCGTTGCCAGCACACCGCTGATGCGTTCAAAAGAAGCGGTTGCCTGTGCAATTACATTACTCATAAAACCAATGAGGATGATAGGAAAAATGAGCATCGCGAGATAACTGTTGAAAGCAGCAAAATTGCCTAAACTCATGCTGCCGTTGATTACAAAATGTCCGCCCAAAGCGAGTATACTCAACACAGCAAGGTTTGCCGCAAACGTGATCACCGGAATGAGCATCGCAAAGAGCCGCAACACAGACAAGCCAATCGTTTTGGCTTTTGTATTGGCACTTAAAAACTTATCGTATTCCCATTGTTGCGCGTTCACAACACGTATCAAAGCGGCTCCTAAAATACTTTCCGTAATCACTTTGTTCAGCCAGTCAATTACTTCGCGGCTTTGCTTGAACAAGGCTCTTACTTTGCGCAGCACAATAAAGAACGTAACACCAATGATTGGAATAATAGCAATAACGCAAAGAGCTAATTTCCAGTTGATGGTAATGAGCAAAACACTTGCACCAATGATGATAAAAAGAGAAGAAACGATAGAGACAATTGCCTGCGAAATAAATAGCTTAATAGAATCAACATCGGCTGTGAGGTTAGTGAGAAGTTTGGATGGATTTACCTTTTCGATGAACAGATAGCTTTGCTTTGAAATTTGTTCTGACAAACGGGTTCTTAACTCACGTGCCACACGTTCCGAAACATAAGTTTGTATGATGCTTTGCAAATAGCTAAATACAAAAATGCTTGCAACAGCAACCATAAATTCAATCAACACATTTTGCGGTGCATAATGCCCGGTATTAAAAGCATCAATGCTTTTGGAAATGAGCTTTGGCAGCCATAGGTTAAACCCATTTCCAGTTAATGTAAACAACAATAGCAACGCTACCAAACCACGATAATGTTTGAGTAAAGAAAAGATGCCCGGGCCTTTGTTTTCTTTCTTTTTCATAAACCAATTGCCAGCAACAATCATGTTGCTGGAATTTTCAAAGATAGAATGCAGAGGAGACTTTGTGCAAAAACAAAAATCACTCTTCACACAAATGAAACAGCATTATTTGAACTGGTAGGTGGTTTGTATGATTTTCGAAAGTATAAACACAAATTAAGAAGGTAAACATCTGCAAAAAACGGGTTTTAAACTTATATTTATTTTGTACTGAGGGTGCATTGAGCTAACACTTTACAGAACTGAAATTGTAACTTTATACGCTGTTAATTTAAAGTCTGATAAAAGACTATATTGTAACCCGTTGGCGCAGTTGCATTCGATGTCGTTGATAATAGTACCATCGGCACTACCTGTTTGTAGGAAGAAGCATATACCCCGAAAGTAAATGCCCCTACGTAGCCCATTTGTTTTTGCATTTATTTCCTACAAACAGGTAGCCTTACAGGGCATATTATTGTTTTGCCAAATACCCGCTGACGGCTTAGATTGTACTTCTTTTTAGGTTGTACTCTTAATATGTATGATCAAGGAAAAAACAACAAAAATCAGGGAAACAAAAGGAAGCAAACACATAGAAAACTTATGTATCTATTGTGCTTATTCTTATGATGTAATTAAGTTTTGTTGCCATCATAGAGTCAAGAACGCTATCCTTTTTTAATTTTTATACTTATAAGTATATGATCGCAACACATCCTCATATTATTGTTGTAGGAGCCGGTATTGTGGGCGCCAGCCTCACATATCACTTAGTGTGTCAAAATGTGCGTGTTACGTTGATTGATAAAGCACATAAACCAGCTAACGATGCAACCAAAAAATCATTTGCCTGGATCAACGCCATGCACGAGACGCCCAAGGCCTATTTGAATTTGCGACAACAAGCGATTGCTGATTGGCATAGGGTAGAAGATGAATTTAATGGTCAGCTTAAAGTTGATTGGTCAGGTGCTTTAACCTGGTATGGAAATATAGCAGAGACAGAGCGCATTGCACACAAACTCATTAATTGTGGTTATCCTGTACGTCTTATTGATGAGCAAGAAATAGTTTTTTTGGAGCCTAATTTGAGAAATATACCTGCTCAAGCAGTATTTGCCAAGGAGGAGGGTGCGATTGATGCTATTGTAACCACAGAGTTGTTTGTTAAGGCTGCTCGTGAAAAGGGTGCCTGTGTGCAACTTGACAACGAGGTGTTGTCTTTCATAACAAACGGATCACGTATTACAGGAGTAGTTACTGCAAATGGTAATTTAACTGCTGATCTTGTCGTTTTAGCAGCGGGAGCCAATACAACTACATTGTGTCAACCGTTAAATTTAACGCTGCCAATAAATCTATCACCAGCAATTTTAATCAGTTTTTATAATAACCGGCGATTCATAAACCGAATCGTTTCTAATCCATTCATGGAAGTACGTGCAGCCTCTGATAAACTGATATTCGCTGCAGAAGATTATATTGATGAATCGACAGAAAATAATCCAAGGGCAATAGCGCAACGCACCCTAAAAGAAATTAAGAAACATTGGCAAGGTGCTGAACAAATTGAACTTGTGAATGTTATGGTGGGAAGACGACCAATACCTCAAGATGATTTACCCATAATTGGGCGAGTGCCGCATATCGAAGGTTTATATTTGTTAGTTATGCATGCCGGTGTAACACTCGCTGCTGTGGCAGGAAGACTTGCTGCTATAGAAATATTAAGTGGTCAGGATGAAATAGTATTATCGCCTTACCAACCAAAAAGATTTAATGTAAAGTAGGTAATTGGGTTGTGTTCTCAAATGTATCATCGCAATACAACTTGTCCGCCTCAGGAAGATAGACACATCAAATGTATGTTTCACACAGATTTATTAGGTGCTTGCTCTGTTTTGGTTTTAATGTTTTGGCAATTAAAGTAAATCGAATTGCAGATATACCTAATAAAATCGGCTGCTCTCTTTCTATAAAATCACTTTAAAAAAGCCAACACCGCATCTTACATTTACAACACCAATCTCATCTTTTTTCAAATCAATCTCTATGAAAAAAACATCCTTATTTATAATGCTGCTCATTTTTGGTTTTGCACAAATTAAGGCACAAAAAACACAAAAGCCACCATTGCATGGCAGGCATTGGATGGCCGTTACCGGCAAGCCTTTGGCTGCTGAAGCCGGTGCTAAAATTTTTGAGCGTGGCGGCAATGCGGTAGATGCAGCCTGTGGCATGTTGGCTGCGGTTTGTACCATGTGGGATGTGTTGAGCTGGGGCGGCGAAACACAGGCCTTAATTTATAACCCAAAAACAAAAAAAGTAATTGCCATCAATGCGTTGGGTGTTGCACCAACCGGCGCAACAGTTGACTTTTTCAAAGGCAAAGGCTATTCGTTTCCACCCGAATATGGACCGCTGGCAGCGGTAACACCAGGCACGCCAGGCGGTTTGTGTTTGATGCTGGCAAAATATGGAACTATGAGTTTGAAAGAAGTATTAGAACCCGCAATGGAAATGGCTGCCGGCTACCCGATTGAAGCGGAAACTGCCAACAGCTTTGAACGAGGCAAAAAGATGATTAAAGAATGGCCGTACAGCAAAGCGGTGTTCTTACCACATTTGGGTGAAGAACGTGAAGCACCTGAAGCCGGAGAAATATTTGTACAAAAAGATTTGCTGAACACATTGACCAAAATGGTAGAAGCAGAACAGCAAGCATTGAAGCAAGGCAAGAGCCGCAAAGAAGCTATCATGGCGGCTTACGACCGTTTTTACAAAGGTGATATTGCTGAGGAATTTGTACGTGGATGCAAAGAACAAGGTGGTTTAATAACCATGGAAGATCTGGCGAAATGGAAACCAATTGAAGAAGAGCCTCTACAAGTAAACTACAAAGGCATTGATGTTTACAAATTGCAGGAATGGACACAAGGACCGGCAATGCTGCAGAGCCTGAACATTCTTGAAAATTTTGATTTGAAAAAGATGGGTTATAACTCGCCGCAGTACATCAACACTATTTATCAAACAATGAGCCTTGCGTTTGCCGACAGGGACTTTTATTACGGCGATCCCTACTTTACGCAACCTCCTATCGAAGGCTTGTTGAGCAAGGAATACGCAAAAGAAAGAGCGAAGTTGATCAATCCGGATTATAATGATACTACCATCGCACCCGGCGACCCTTACAAATATGAAGGAAAACAGAACCCCTTTCTTTCTCTTTTAAAAAAAAGAAAAGATCTGACAAATATGGGCAAAAACAAAAGCGACAATCAGTTTTTGCCAAAGCACGATCAGAAGACTTCAATGAATAATAAGGAAGAAAATAATTTATACGCGATCAATACTTCAATGCTGGACAGCTTATACATGGATCGTTTGTGGCGTGGTACTACCAGTATCGAAGCAGCAGACAGTAGTGGTTGGGTAGTTTCGGTTACACCGAGCGGTGGATGGCCGCCTGCCTGCATTGCAGGCCACACGGGCGTTGGCATGAGCCAGCGTATGCAAAGTTTTGTGCTCGATTCTATCGTTGATCCTTTTAATGTGGTGCAGCCAGGCAAGCGTCCGCGCGTGACGCTTACGCCATCGCTGGCAATGAAGAATGGAAAACCTTATGCGGCTTTTGCCGTTCAGGGAGGCGATACGCAAGACCAAAACCTTTTGCAGTTCTTTTTAAATTTAGTTGAGTTTAACATGACAGTGCAGGAAGCTACAGAAGCGCCCAATATCAACACCAATCAGTTGTGGCTATCGTTGGGTGGTATGCAAATGAGCGACAGAATCCCGCATCCGGGCTCTATCTTAGTTGACATTAATACCGCGGATTCTACCAAAGCAGCTTTGCAAAAAATGGGGTATAAACTTTCATTCGGCAGGCGCACCAGCGGTCCTATTAATGCCATTTACTTTGATACAAAGCATGGCACTTTGTGGGGCGGCAGCAGTAATAATGGTGAAGATTATGGAATTGGTTGGTGATGCCGTCACTGCGAGGCACGAAGCAGTCTGTGAATAGCAAAGAAGTAAGTTTACGAACAGTGAATAGTCAATTGTGAGTGAAAAGTTTATTGTTTACAAGCACTTCTGCTTTGTAAACCACAACTGCTTCGTTCCTCGCAGAGACGAAATAATAGGACAAAAACAAAAATGAAATCCCTCTGACAAATAAAGGGAATGGACAAACCTACCTTTGCTTTTGTTTTTACCACAATTTGTAAGCTATGGAGTTAGGAATTTACACGTTTGTAGAGTCAATGTCCGATGCAGTAACAGGCGAAAAAATAAGCGACCATCAGCGCATTGCCAACCTGATGGAAGAAATAGAGCTGGCTGATCAATTGGGTTTGGATGTGTTTGGCATTGGCGAACATCATCGCCACGAATTTTTAGCTTCTTCTCCTGCCATATTGCTGGCTGCGGCTGCGGTAAAAACGAACCAGATCAAATTAACGAGCACTGTTACGGTGTTGAGTTCTGACGATCCGGTGCGCGTGTTTCAACAATTTGCCACGATTGATTTATTATCAAAAGGCAGGGCAGAAATTATGGCCGGCAGAGGTTCTTTTATCGAGTCGTTTCCTCTCTTTGGTTATGATTTAAATGATTACAATGTTCTGTTTACCGAGAAGCTCGAACTCTTGCTAAAATTGAACGAAAGCGAAGTGGTAAGCTGGCAGGGAAAACATCGCCCTTCGTTTCAAAATCTGCGGCATTTATCCGCAGCCTTATCACAAAATGCTAATCTGGATTGCGGTAGGTGGAACACCCGAATCCATTGCCCGCGCAGGCAAGCTGGGCTTGCCTCTTGGCTCTTGCCATTATTGGCGGAACGCCCGACCGTTTTGTGCCGCATGTAAAGTTTTATAAAGACGGTTACACAAAAGCAGGGCATGACATGGCAAGCTTTCAACTGGGTATTAATTCGCAGGCGTTTATTGCTGATACTTCGCAGGAAGCCGCCGATATTTATTTTCCACCGTATGCCAAAATAATGACACAACTTGGAAAGGAGCGTGGCTGGCCGCCCACCACGCGACAGCAGTTTGACTATATGCGCAGCCCGGAAGGTTATTTGCTGGTAGGCAGCCCCCAACAAGTAATTGATAAAATTTTATACGAGCACGAGTTGTTCGGTCATACCCGTTTTCTTGCGCAAATGAGCATGGGCGCTATTCCACATAAAGCCATGATGCGCTCGATTGAATTGTTTGGAGATGTGGTTGCACCGGCGGTGAGGAAGGCGTTGCAAACTGTGGATGTGGCAAATGGATAATTGAGTGTATATTTTATTTGGAATGCTTCAAATTTCAAAACACGAAGTGGAACAACTATTAAGGAGAACGATAGATATAAAAAGATTTATAAAGAGTGATAGATGGAAATAGAAAAGTGGACATATGAAAATGTAAATGCAAACGGTACAGTTGCTATTGGAGGCAGTGTATATACCGAATTTAATGTGAGGAGTTCAATAGAAAATTCATGCACAATAGATGAATGCAAGTGCCGAAGGTGTCATTGGATTTCTGTGAATTTAGGAATGCAAGATGATGCTTGTGTATATGGAATGACTTATTATTTTAAAACGGAGAAACAACTGTCGAGTTTTATTTTAGGTAGCTGATAAATTTATTGACAAAATCACTTTGTAAGCTTATCTCTGTTTGCTTGTGAAGGACAACAGCAAGGAAGAAAAATTTTTGGACATAGTTAAATTGTCTTTTCGTACTTATCCAGTTCCAAATTTGCATCACTAATTGTCTTTAACGTATTCATTTTTTCCCACTGTTTTGCATCCTTTGTAGGAAATTTTAAAGTAGCGACTAGCAAATTCATTACGACCAAAGAAGGTACAGGTATATTGTATGCCCTCGCCACCTCTTGTAATTTCGACATATCTAATCCATCAAGTTCTTCTTCAATAGGAATAGTTAATTTAGATTTATAAGACGAAATTTTCTTCCTAAGAAGCTGTTCGGTTCTTGCTACAGCCTTGTGATAATTACTAAGTAAATCAGGGTCATCTTCTGAGTCTGATATGATTGGATTTTTTTGACTTTCTATGATCGTAATATTTTCTTTTTTAATTGATGAGTTTACAATACTTTCAGACTTCCTTAATGAAAAGAATTTTTCGGATTCTTCAAGAAGTGTATCAAGTCCTGTCAACATTTTGGGCTTTCGCAAATTTAGCTTTATAGAAATATCAGAAAGTAATGATTCTATTCCTGTTTTAGTAAGTGTTCTTGCTTGTAACAAACTTAATGGCGGCATAAGTTCAGTAAATTTTAGATTGTCGGCTAAAAGGGGGATAGATTTATCATCTATAAATCCGGCTCCAGTTTCAAAATACATCCAATAATTATTTATTGATTCTTTTGTGATTAATGAAACAATCACCTGTGATGTTTTTAAGCTAATTTTTATATTCTCAATCCACGTTTGACCTCCTTGTAAATCCCTACCTGATACATAGACACTTGAATTTAAAAAAATACTTTCAAGAAAGTTTTTAAGGCCGATAGCAACAGCCTCATCTCGGCTGTCATGACTAATAAAAATATTAAAATTTAATTCCATGATTTTATTATTTATTAATTACAACCAACAGAAATTTTATTTAAACCATTCACTTCTTTAAACAAATTGGGAATCTTACCCATCACACACTTCCATTCTCATTTGTACATTGTTAAGATTTATCAACGAAAACAAACACTCCTCACATCCCCAACTCTGCTTTAATAAACGGCGCTGTTCTGCTTTCTTTGTTATTCACCATTTCTTCCGGTGTGCCGGTAAACAAAACCCTGCCACCACCTTCGCCGCCTTCTGGTCCCAAATCAATGATGTAATCAGCCACTTTGATAACATCTAAATTGTGTTCAATAACCAAGCACGGTATTGCCTCTGTCAACCAATTTATTCAGCACATCCAACAAGTGTTGAATGTCCTGAAAATGCAAACCTGTTGTCGGTTCATCCAAAATATAAAAAGTTTTGCCGGTATCTTTTTTTGCCAGTTCGGTTGCCAGCTTTACACGCTGCGCCTCGCCACCACTCAGCGTTACAGCCGATTGACCCAAGTGTGATATAACCCAAACCAACATCCTGCAGCACTTTGATTTTGCGGTATAAATAAGGCACTGCATGAAAGAATTCAACAGCTTCATCTACCGTCATGTCGAGCACATCGGAAATGGATTTTCCTTTGTACCGAATTTCCAAAGTTTCGCGGTTGTAACGCCTGCCATTGCACTTTTCGCAATGCACATACACATCGGGCAAAAAGTTCATTTCTATCACGCGCATACCACCGCCTTCGCATACATCGCAACGTCCGCCTTTTACATTAAATGAAAAACGGCCGGCATTGTAGCCTCTAATTTTTGCTTCGGGAATTGCTGCAAATAAGGTTCGGATATCGGTAAAGAAACCGCAGTAAGTAGCCGGGTTGCTGCGTGGCGTTCTGCCGATTGGCGATTGATCTATCTCAATCACTTTATCAATGTGTTCCAACCCTTTGATGCTCTTTATAATTCAACGCTGCTGTGCGTGAACCATAGCAATGTTGCGATAACAAAGGATATAAGGTTTCATTAATTAAGGTTGATTTGCCGCTGCCGCTTACACCTGATACCACAATGAATTTTCCCAACGGGAATTGTACGGTTACATTTTTTAAATTGTTGCCATCTGCGCCAATCAACTCCAACACTTTTCCATTGCCTTTTCTGCGTTCGGTTGGTATGGCAATGCTTTTTTTACCGCTTAAATATTGCGCCGTTTCCGAGCCTGATTTCAACACCATTTTTGGCGTTCCTGCTGCGACAATAACACCGCCATGTTTACCCGCGCCTGGACCAATATCAACCGAGATGGTCGGCCGCCATCATAATATCTTTATCGTGTTCAACCACCAAAATGCTGTTGCCAATATTGCGAAGATTTTGTAATGCCTTTATCAGTCTTTGATTGTCTCTTTGGTGTAAGCCAATGGAAGGTTCATCAAGGATATAAGTAATGCCTTGCAGTTGTGAGCCAATCTGTGTTGCCAGCCGTATGCGCTGCGCTTCACCACCGCTTAATGTTCGGGAAGCGCGATTGAGAGTAAGATAGGTCAAACCCACATCCAGCAAGAATTGCAGCCGTTCACGTATTTCTTTAATGATGTCTTTGGCAATGATGTTTTGTTTGTTTGACAAACGCGTTTCAACGCCTTTAAACCAAAGGAATAGTTTGTCCAAATCTTTATCGCTCAACTGCGATATGTTTTGATTATCTACGCGAAACCAAACGCTTTCCCGTTTGAGCCTTGTTCCCAAACAGGTTGGACAGGTTTTTAATTCCATGAATTTCTCTACCCATTCTCGCATGTGGTCGGTGCTGGTACTCGAATTGAACCAGCGGTTGAGCATCGGAATGATGCCTTCAAACTCGCCGGAATATATGTCGTAAGGCTGGCTGTAATCGCGTTCTTCATCTGCGCCTTCTTCGTTTCCCCACAATAAAAAATTAAGGGCGGTTTGCGGTAACTCTTTAATGGGTTTATCTAAAGCAATCTTTCTTTTTTTGGCAAGGCTCGCTACGTTTTTATAAACAAAGGCTTCGCGCTCTTCGCCCAATGGCGCAATGCCGCCTTCTTGAATGCTTTTGTTTTTATCAGGAATGATTTCATCTATGCTTACAGTGTAAACGGAACCTAAGCCTTTGCAGGTTGGGCAGGCGCCATACGGCGAATTGAAAGAGAAAGCGTTGGGCGATGGTTCTTCATAAGAAATGCCTGTGTCTTCGCACATCAGTTGCTTTGAATATTGAATTGCTTTATCGTTATCATTTACCAATAAAAACATCAAATCTTTGCCCGTCTTCAACGTTTGCTGAACGCTCTGGCTTACTCTCACTTTCATCGCATCGGTTACAGGCAGGCGATCAACTACCACTTCAATGTCGTGAATCTTATAACGGTCAACCTGCATTTTTGGCGTTATGTCTTTTACTTCACCATCCACTCGCACTTTTACAAAACCACGTTTGCGTATGTCTTCAAACAATTCCCGGTAATGACCTTTGCGTCCCCGCACAAGTGGTGCGAGAAGTGTTATCTTTTGATCTTTAAACCGTTCGGTTATATTTTGAACAATTTCTTCTTCGCTCCACTTTACCATTTTTTTGCCCGTGTTGTAACTATAAGCTTCGCCGATGCGGGCAAACAACAGTCGCAAAAAATCATAGATTTCGGTGATAGTACCAACGGTTGAGCGCGGGTTCTTCCCGGTTGTTTTTTGTTCAATAGAAATCACCGGGCTTAAGCCAATGATTTTATCTACATCAGGCCGCTCCATATCGCCGATAAACTGCCGTGCATAGGCACTGAAGCTTTCCATATAACGGCGCTGACCTTCGTTGTAAATGGTATCAAAAGCAAGCGACGATTTGCCGCTGCCGCTCACGCCGGTAAACACTACCAGTTTGTTTTTTGGAATACTAATATCAATGTTTTTCAGGTTGTGCTCACGTGCACCGATTACCTCTATTTGTTCGTCATCTATTGCCGGTTGCAATTCTTTCCTTTTTGCCATAGGTAGGTGCAAATATATTTCAGAAATGGTGGTGCAACGCTAATAATCTTAGTTTTGGTTTTGCCTGTTTTTTTGAGTAAAAATGCATCTGAAGATTGAACCGATTACCGCAGACGATTTCTTTTTGTTTTTGCCCATTTTTCATCCCATCATTATTACCAATTCTTTAATGGAAAGGTTTTACTTTGTGGTGTAATTTTATAATACTGAAAAATAAAAATTCAGAAAACTATGGCTTTATTTCAATCGGGAAATCCTACGTTATCCCAAAAAATTTTTGAACGTTCTATTGACAGTACCGACAGCGGCGTGATGACCGTGAGAGGTTCCATCACCAAGTTTGGTTTTTTAATGCTGATGGTAATTGCCGGTGCAGCCTACACCTGGAATATGTATGAAGTAAGACCACAAACAATGACCACAATGTTGTGGGTTGGTTTGATTGGCGGCTTGGTAACAGGTCTTGTGGTTTCTTTCAAACCCACGCTGGCTAAGTATTTGGCTCCTGCTTATGGCTTGCTCGAAGGCTTTGTAATTGGTGCTTTATCAGCCATTGTGAATGGCATGTTTGCCACCAAATTTCCGAACCTTGTATTAACGGCAGTTGGCTTAACATTCGGCGTTGCCATTGCAATGTTTCTTTTATACAATTTCCGAATTATTCGTCCAACGCAAAAGTTTAGAGCTATCATTATGGGCTCGGTGCTGGGCATTATGTTGTTTTATTTGATTACCATTTTGCTTTCTGCTTTTGGCGTTCACATGCAGTTTATGAGCATTACTGACAGCAGCCCGCTTGGCATTGGCATTAGTTTATTTGTAGTTGCCATTGCTTCTATGAGTTTAATATTAGATTTTGAAAATATTGAAGTGGGTGCGCAAACCGGTGCGCCTAAATATATGGAATGGTACAGTGCCTGGGGTTTATTAGTTACGATGGTTTGGCTGTACATTGAAGTGCTGAAATTGTTGAGCCGCCTCGCAAGCAGCAGAAATTAAACGAATTGTTTTGTGTTCACAAAAGAAAAAGAGTTGATGCTACATCGACTCTTTTTTGTATGCAGAATATTGCTGCAAAAACAAAAAGTGAAGAATTTGATTCTTCACTTTTTGTTTGTCTCGTAGCTCAAAGCTCATCGCTCGAAGCTGTTTTCTACATGTGCAACTTTTCCTTTTTCCCCAATAATTCATCTACCGTTTCCCGATACATTTCATCGGGCACACAACAATCTACGGGGCACACAGCGGCGCATTGCGGCTCTTCGTGAAATCCCTGGCACTCAGTGCATTTGTTGGGTGTGATATAATAAGTGTCAACAGAAACAGGAGTGAAGCGGTCATCGGCATTTACTAATTGTCCATCCATTAATGTAAAACTGCCGGTTACGCTGGTGCCATCTTTTATCGCCCATTCAACACCACCTTCATAAATGGCATTGTTCGGGCATTCCGGCTCACAGGCGCCGCAGTTAATACATTCATCGGTTATCTTTATTGCCATATTGTGTTCTTTTTATCGAGGTTTACAAACTACTTTTGCAGCCCAAAAATAGTGCTGAAAAATGAATGTGCAAGAACGGTTGAATTTATTAGTGCAGTTGGGCAAGTACATGCAAAGCGATAGCGAAGATTGGAACGCTGCAAAGCACAGGGCTTATTTAAAAAATCAATGGTTTATTCCTCAGTTTATTCAATTGGCTGTAACTAATATCTGCAATGAATATCTGCAACAAGAAGTGTTGCAAAGTGTAGTTCAGCAATATAAAATTGGCGAACCCATTCAACCAAAAACCGTAGGCATTGTAATGGCTGGAAACGTTCCCCTGGTTGGCTTTCACGATTTTTTGTGCGTGTTTTTGAGTGGTCATCAGGCTGCCATAAAACTCTCTTCAAAAGATGATGTGCTGCTTCCATTCTTATTAAGTAAAATGAAGAGCTGGAATGATGAGTTTGTAACTTATGTAACCGTTGCCGAAACATTGAAAAACTGCGATGCTTATATTGCTACCGGAAGCAACAATTCAAGCCGTTACTTTGAATATTATTTTGCAAAGTATCCTCATATTATCCGCAAAAACAAAACCTCGGTTGCAGTTATCGAAGGCAATGAAACGAGTGAGGAATTGAATTTATTGGCCGATGATGTTTCGTTGTACTTTGGTTTGGGTTGCCGCAATGTAACGAAGTTGTTTGTACCCGAAGGTTACGATTTTATTCCGCTGCTCGAAGTTTTAAAAAAGTATGATTACTTTTTGGAATTTCACAAGTACAAAAACAATTACGATTACCAGTTTGCACTTTTGATTATGAGCAACAAGTTTTACATGAATAACGGTTCTATTTTATTAGCGGAAAATGCATCTGCTTTTGCACCGGTTGCCCAACTCAATTTTAGTTATTACAATTCAATGAAAGAAACCGTTTCTACTCTGCAAAACAACAGCGATGTTCAGTGCATTGTCGGCCATCATCACATACCTTTTGGAAATGCCCAAAAACCTTGCTTCACCGACTTTGCAGACGGAACAGACACTTTACAATTTTTAATAAATTTGTAAAAGTTCACTAACTTTATTGGCATAAAAATCGTGCGTTTGTAAACTATTATTCACCAATAAACGATTGCAGCTCATGGACAAATTAGAACTAAAAGGTAAGTGGAATGAAATTAAAGGCAAAGTAAAACAAGAACATGCCGACCTTACCGACGACGACTTAAAATATGAAGAAGGCAAAGACGATGAATTTTTGGGAAGATTGCAGCAAAAAACCGGACGGGCAAAAGACGATTTAATCAAATGGTTAAGAAGTCTTGGTTAATTTTAGCTGACGAAAAAATGTTCTCTGCTTGATACATTCGCGCCATAAAAAGTAATAAAAAGAGTATTGAATACTGCCCGTCATTCCGCAAATGCCCTCGACACGAACTTGCACTTTTACGCTTTTATGAGGGCTTTGTGCGGAATCTGCTCTTAATGAATTTAAGCATGTTATTGTGTTGTAAACGTCTTTATTTCATTTCAACCTTTTCATTATACAATCGTCAGATTCCGCAAATGCCCTCGTAAGATTGATTATAATTTTTATCATCGTGTCGAGGGCATTTGCGGAATGACGCGATCATACTATTTATTTTATAACCTTTTATAACTCGAATCTAAAAAGTATAGAACATTTTTTTGATTAATTTTTCAAGATGGAATGGGGCAAAATTGATATACAGCAATTGAACAACATCAACTTCGTGCTACCGCCGGAGCCTGCCGGAAATTTGTCGATTCTCAATAAAAAAATAAAACCCAACACTCAACTCTATATCGGATGTGCACGCTGGGGAACGAAAGAATGGTTAGGACATTTTTATCCCGATAACGTAAAAGAAAAAGATTACCTCTATTACTATTCAAAGCTGTTTAATTGTGTTGAACTGAACACCACTTATTATCATGTTCCTTCTGTTGAACAAGTAAGACATTGGAAAAACCAAGTGAGCAGCAACTTTCGGTTTTGCCCGAAATTTCCGCAATACATTACGCATGTGATGCGGCTGCAACATTGCGATAAAGAAGTGAGCGAGTTTGTAACTGCAATCTCTGCATTTGAAGAAACATTAGGGCCTGTGTTTTTAATGCCCAACCCGCAAATGGGAGTGAGCGAACTGCCCATCATCAAACGATTTATTGAACGATTGCCGTCTTCTTTAGATGTGTTTATTGAGCTTCGCCACAGCAGCTGGTTTGAAGAAGGATTGAATAAACAACTCTACGATTTTGTAAAAGAGTACAACATTGGTTTGGTAATAACCGATGCAGCCGGCAAACGCGATAATGTACACATGCACTTAAGCAAGCCGGAAACATTTATAAGGTTTGTGGGCAATGGTTTACATACCACCGATTATGCACGCATTCAGCAATGGGTGGCGCGCTTGCAATTGTGGATGAAAGAAGGCATTAAAAACGTCTATTTTTTTATGCACCAAAACAACAGCCTGAATGCACCGCAACTTAATAAATATTTGATAGAAGAAATTAATGCAAATAGTCTGGTGCACTTTCCTGCCATTCATTCCATTCGCCCGCAAGCCACTTTGTTTGATTGAAGAATGCCTGTTACCAGATACCGGTAACCGGAAACTGAAAGCTACTTTACCACAACTGCCTTTTCTTCGTCCAATTCATTCTCCCATTTCGAAATAATCAATGTAGCAGCCGCATTGCCAATGATGTTGGTAATGGCCCGCGCTTCGCTCATAAAACGATCAATTCCTAAAATTAAAGTCAACCCAGCAACGGGCACATGCCCTACGGTTGGAAGTGTTGCAGCCAAGGTAATAAAGCCGCTGCCTGTAACGCCCGCCGCGCCTTTTGAAGTTAACAATAAAACGGCTAACAAAGCAATTTGGTGCGATAAGGTAAGCGGCGTATCGGTAGCTTGTGCAATGAACACCGCTGCCATGGTTAAGTAAATAGAAGTGCCATCCAAATTGAAAGAATATCCTGCGGGAACTACCAAACCTACTACTGATTTTGAACAGCCGGCGTTTTCTAATTTTTCTATCAATAGCGGCAGTGCCGACTCGGATGATGAAGTGCCAAGCACGATAAGGATTTCATTCTTAATGTAAGAAAGCAATTTAAAAATGCTGAAACCAAAGGTTTTTAATACAGCTCCTAACACAACAACGATGAATAAAATACAAGTAAAATAAAACGTACCCATTAAGCCAGCCAACGGCTTCAATTGTGCAATTCCATACGCACCGATGGTATAGCTCATCGCACCGAACGCCCCAATGGGCGCGGCTTTCATGATGATGTTGATAACGGCAAACAAAGCTTGTGATAGCGACTGAATGCCTGACAAAAGGGGCTTTGCTTTTGCACCTGTTTTAGATAAGCCAAAACCAAACAAAACAGAAATGAGTAAGACTGGCAATAAATCGCTTTGTGTAAAAGCACCAACAATGGTTTCAGGAATAATGTGCAAAAGAAAATCAACAGCAGAAGTATGTTCTGTTCCCTTTGCTGTAATGGCTGAAGCATCCAGCGTTGCAGGGTTGATGTGCATGTGGGAACCGGGATGAAACAAATTGATTAGGCCCAAACCGATGATAAGTGCAAGCGTTGTCATCACCTCAAAATACAGGATAGCTTTTAAGCCAACACGACCTACTTTTTTGGTATCCTGCGTTCCTGCAATGCCGGTAGTGATGGTGCAAAAAATGAGGGGCGCAATCATCATTTTAATCAACCTGATAAAAGCATCGCCAAGTGGTTTCAGGCTTTTGGCAAAGTCGGGATAAAAATGACCGAGCAGAATGCCGGCTGCAATTGCAAGAAGCACATAGAAGTAAAGGCTGCGTGTGAATTTGCGCATGGATTTGTTTGAAAAAATAATTCTGCAAAGAACTGAAAAAGAATTATATTTTCTTTTTCATTCGCATTTCTTTCTTCAGTTATAAAACTTTCAGACTATGGGAAACCTTGGTTTTCAAGAATTGTTATTTATAATTATAGTAATCGGTGTATTCATCGTTCCGCTTGTCTTTTTTCTTATCACATTGCAGAACACAATGAAAGTTATTGAACCTGAGAACAGAAGAATGAAGCCAGAACACGTTTGGTTAATACTTATACCGCTGGTTGGTTCTTTATATGCTTTTCTTGTTGTAATTGCAATTGCAAACAGTTGCAAATTGCAATTGGAAAAGTATGGTGTATTTAGTCTGCAAAAAACAACATTTGGATTAGGTTTAGCATGGGCAATTTGTTTGCTATCCAGCTTATTTTGGAAGGCACTTTTTATACCTTCTATGTTACTACTCTTTATTTACTGGTTTAAAGTAAATGAGATAAGGAAGCAGATGTTACAACTAAAAGAGGTGTTTACAAACAAAGAATCCAACTCTATTTTATAACGTTTACATCATCTCGCTCAACTCCAGCCATCGCATTTCTTTGGTTGAAATTTCGTTTGTGATGTTGCCGATTCGATTGCTCCATGTTGTGATTTGTTCATAAGAAGCATTGCTATCGCTCAACTTCGATTCCAACTGTTGCTTTTCAGTTTCTAAATCAGCAATTTCTTTTTCTAACAATTCAAACTCGCGTTTTTCTTTGTAACCTACTTTCCGCTTGTTATCTAAAGAAGCTTTTGGTTGATGAATTACAGCGGGTTGCTCCTTGTAATCCGTTGAGTCAGAGGTTTGTTTTTGCCCTTCTTTTCCTCTTTCATCCAGCCGATATTGCGTGTAGTTTCCTGGAAAATCAATCACCCGGCCTTCGCCTTCAAACACAAATAAATGATCTACCAAACGATCCATAAAATACCGGTCGTGCGATACAATTAAAATGCAACCCTGGTAGTCGCTTAAAAAGTTTTCCAGCACACCCAATGTTGGCAAATCCAAATCGTTGGTTGGTTCATCCAAAATTAAAAAATTGGGATTGCGAAACAAAATGGTAAGCAATTGCAACCGTTTTTTCTCGCCACCACTTAATGAGTTTAAATAAGTGTATTGCTTTTCTGGCGGAAACAAAAACAACTCTAAAAACTGCGCTGCGCTTAGGCTTCCGCCTTTTGCCAGCGGAAAGTTTTCGGCAAATGTTTTTACATATTCAATCACACGCAGGTTGTCTTTTATCACCAAACCCTGCTGCGAAAAATTGCCAAAAATAACCGTATCGCCAATGTTTATTTTGCCGCTATCGGCAGGCTCAATGCCTTGCAGGATATTTAAAAATGTTGATTTTCCTACGCCGTTTTTTCCAATGACACCAATGCGCTCACCTTTACTGAATGTATAATCGAAGCCTTTTAAAATGGGATTATCGCCAAAGCTTTTATATACTTTTTTCATCTCCACAATCTTGCCACCCAACCGGCTCATTTTTACCTGCAGTTGCAGTTGTGTATCTTCAATCTTTTGTTTTGCCCTATTTTCTACTTCGTAAAAATTGTCTTGCCGCGACTTGCTTTTTGTGGTGCGGGCTTTGGGCTGCTTGCGCATCCATTCCAGTTCTTTGCGATATTCATTTTTAGCTTTGTCAATGCTTGCTGCTTCGCTTTCAATACGTGCTGCTTTTCGTTCGAGATAATTTTGATAATCGCCTTTGTAAACGTACATATTGCTACGCTCGAGTTCCCAGATTTCAGCCGTAACGGCGTCTAAAAAATAACGGTCGTGCGTAACGAGCAGCAAGGTTATGTTTTCGCCGCTTAAATAATGCTCCAGCCATTCAATCATTTCCACATCCAGATGGTTGGTAGGTTCGTCCATCATCAGCAAAGTATGCTGGTGCTCAAAGCCAATATCAATAAGGGTTGCAGCCAATGCCACACGCTTGCGCTGACCACCGCTTAACTCATTTACGTTTTGATGAAGATGATGAATGTTGAGCTTGCCCATAATTTGTTTTACTTTGGCTTCAAACTCCCAGGCATTCAATTCATCCATCATAGTAATGGCATCGGTAATGGCTGTTGCATCCTCGTTTTCTTCGGCTTCTTCATAAGCGCGGATGGCTTTCATTACCGGGTGTGAAACATGAAAAATATTTTCAATTACCGTTTTGTTTTCATCCAGTTTCGGGTCTTGCTCAAAAAGAGCAACGGTAACATCTTTGTGAATCCAAAGCTTGCCTTCATCGGGCGTTTCGCTGCCGGCGAGAATGCGTAGCAAAGTGCTTTTGCCAACGCCATTGCGGGCAACCAAAGCAATTTTATCGCCTTCGTTAATGTGAAAAGAAATGTTGTTGAAAAGTGGTGTTATACCAAAACTCTTGGTAAGATTCTCTGCCGATACATAATGCATGGTGCAAAGATACGCGCACTAAAAATAGCGATAAATTCATAGTATGTGTAAGAATGCGAATTTGACATGAGAGCTCAAAACAAAATTTTGTATTCTCCATTAAAGATTGTAATGAATTTAGAAATTGCCGCTAACTGAAGCAAATCAGCAGGCTAAAATGATTCAAGTCTGTTACACTGCCAGAAAATGAACCAGTTATGTAATTGTTATCAGAACTATTTATGGTTAATGTAAACGTTGTTCCTTCTAATGTATAAGCGTCGGCCCCCATGGGAGTATTTGGCAATATATTCGCTCCAAAATCTAGCAAAAGAAAATTAGCAGGAGTTGGAGAATTGCGCGAGTATGTTCCGTTAAATTTCTTCAAGTCGGATTGTGTGTGAAATCGAGTAATTGACCCAGTTTTCGTGTTATATGCAAAAACAGATGTAGCCCAAACTCCGACTGAAGTATCAACTATAGCCGATAAGCTATCAAAAGTATAGGTCGTAGCGTTTATTTTTAATTGAAAGAAGTTTGCATCGGGATGACTTTTATGGCAACTGATAGTTATGGTTGCGAGCAGCAAAAAGCAATAGATAAACCTTCTCATAGCACCGCAAAATACAGAACCGATTGCAACCATCAAAAATTTAGGCAAAACCAAACCTGCACGTTACTCGTTCATTTGCTTTGCCGTCATGGCAATTACGATGTTTACTTTTTGCACCAGTTCGGGCAGAATAGTCAGCCCTTTTTTCATTTTGGCATTGGCTTCAATGGTACGAATGTCGTCTTTGATAGACATGATCTTCAAAATGTCAATGCTGGATTTGAGTTTGTGCGCCAGAAAACTTACCTGTTGCCAATCGCCGGAATGACAAGCGTTCAACATTTTGTTGGCATCGGAAGGTGTGTGGTTGATGAACGCATCTTTAATAACGCGGATAAAAGCCTCGTCGTCCTGATGAATGTCCTGCAAGCCGGATAAGTCGTAAAGTTTGTCAAAACTGTACATAGTATTGGATTTATTCGAATAGTGATTAATATACTTTTTCGGGTACATTCAGTTCTTTGTTTTTGATGAGACGGTAAATGGTTGATTTACCTACATTCAATACCTGCGCCACTTTCAGCACATCAAACTCATATTTTTCAAGATAATCCTGCAATAGTTGCAGGGTGTATTTCCGAAGCGTTAACGGCTCGCCCAGAGCTGACATTGTAGAGGGCGTTGCTGCACTCATGCGCTGCATGTGTGTGAGTTCAATCTCTTCGCCATCACTCATTACGCAGCTTAAATCTATAATGGATTTTAACTCGCGGATATTGCCCGGGAACTGATAGTTGAGTAACTGCTTTTTGGCATCGAGCGAAAGATATTTCCGGGATAAATTGTTTTCTTCGCAAAATTGGTCAATGAAATATTTAGCGATTAGCAAAATGTCGTTGTCCCTATTTCGCAGCGGCGGAAGCTGAATAGGCAAGCCGAGTAAACGGTAATACAAATCTTCTCGAAACGTTCCTTTTTTTACTTCTGCCATCAGGTTGCGATGTGTGGCAACAACGATGCGCACATCAACCGGAACAATTTTATTGCTGCCCACTTTGGTGATTTCTTTTTCCTGTAGCACGCGCAACAATTTGGCTTGCAGGTTAACATCCATTTCTCCAATTTCATCCAAAAACAAAGTGCCTTTGTTGGCTTCTTCAAACTTGCCGATGCGTTGTGTAACGGCACCGGTAAACGCGCCTTTTTCGTGACCAAACAATTCACTTTCCATCAACTCAGAAGGAATCGCTGCTATATTTACGGGAATAAATGGTTTGCCTTTTCGTGGTGAATTGTAATGGATGGCTTTTGCCACCAAATCTTTACCTGTGCCGGTTTCGCCGGTAACAGAAACAGTGATGTTGGTTTGCGCTGCTTTCTCAATCATGGCAAACACCTGCTTCATAGGTGAGCTGTTACCAATGATGGCTTTTTGAAAATCGTATTTTCGGGTAACCTCTTTTTGAAGAGTGGCTATTTCCTTTTTTAGCGAGGCTTTTTCTTTGCAGTTTTTAACCGCAATCCAAAGCCTGTCCTGCGTGTCGGCGTCTTTTACAATGTAATCGTCAGCACCTTTTTTCAGCAAATCAATGGCTGTTTTAATATCTTGTTGCGCCGATACAATAATAACGCGCACATCCGGTAGCGTGTCTTTGATTTGCTTCAGCATTCCATCGGCAGTGCCATCGGGAAGCGAATAATCCAACGTTACCAAATCTGGCTTTTCGTACAACGATTTTAAAAACGAAGCCGCAGTGGAAAATGATTTTACTTCATGTTCAGGGTTCAAACTCAAAAAATGAGACAACACCGAATTGTAAAGCTTATCATCCTCGAGAATGTGTATTAAAAAATTTTTGTCCTTCATAAGATATTGGTACCGTGATTCGAAGCATAAATGTCGGACTAAATTTTCAATATGGGAAAAATTAGGGGATTAAACCTCGTTTAAAAAAACATGAAAAAAAGATAAATTTTTAAGAACCAGGATTTAAGAGAAAAGGAACAAGATAGAAGATGCAAGACCTAAGCTACAAAGTGTAAGCAAAAAATAATACGAAAAAATGGCTTTTTGAATTGCAGTATTTGATTTTACATCTTTGTTCAGCCATCTTCTTTGGTAACATTGTTGCTATACATGCCTACTATGTTTGGCGTAACCATTTTGGGCAACAACTCGGCGTTGCCGGCATACAACCGGCATCCAACGTCGCAGGTTGTTACCTTGAACGACCGATTGTTTTTACTGGATTGCGGAGAAGGTACGCAGATGCAATTGAACCGGTACAAGGTTCGCAAAAGCCGCATTCAACACATCTTTATTTCACATCTGCATGGCGATCATTATTTTGGTTTAGCAGGCTTGCTTACTACTTATAGTTTGAGCGACAGAAGAGCACCGCTTCACTTGTTTGCACCGCCCGATTTGGAAACGATAATTAAACTACAGGTGATGGCATCCGATAGCGAACTGCCCTTTCCCTTTTATTTTCATCCATTGGAGAAAGAAGGTGTTTTGGTTGATGAGCCACAGTTTGAAATCCGTTGTTTTCCTGTGGTTCATGGCATTGAAACCTGGGGTTTTGTTTTGCAGGAAAAACGAAAGCCGAGAAAAATCAATGGCGAAAAAATAAAAGACTATTCCATCATTCCTACATCGTTTTATGAGCAATTGCAAAAAGGCGAAGACTTTGTTTTGCCCGATAAGTCAATTATAAAAAACGAAGAAGTCACCATTGCCAACACGCCGCCCAAAAGTTATGTGTACTGCGCAGATACTTCTTATTCGCCCAACATGATAAAATACTTCAAAGATGCCACTATGGTTTACCATGAATCTACCTATTTGAGAGACCAGGAAGATCGTGCAGCCAGCCGCAACCATTCTACCGCGCAACAAGCTGCGTTGATAGCGAAAGAAGCCGGTGTTCAAAAATTATTAATCGGGCATTTCAGCAGCCAATACGATAACGATAAATTGTTTTTGTTTGAAGAAGAAGCTAAAGAAACCTTCTCCAATGTGCAACTGGCACTTGAAGGTGCCACGTATGGGATTTAAGATTGGATAGGAATTAAGCTATAGTGAAAGAATTGTTTTACCACGGAGTTAAAGGAGTGAAACACGGAGTAACACTAATTGATTCAGGCTATTTTCTCTGTGAAACTCCGTGCCATCCTCCATTCACTCCGTGGTTTCATATCTTACTTGCGAAGCTCCTATTGAAGAAGTAAGATTGAATATTCTTCATAGTCTAATAGTAATATTCAATCTTACCTTTTACATCCTCTTCAGGTATTCTTTCACTCTTTTATGTAAGGTTTCGCTTAAAGGAACCAACGGCAAACGAAGATAATTTTGTATCAAACCCTGTTCACTTAAAAAAGCTTTTACACCGGCAGGATTGTTTTCAGTAAACAACAAGGTATAAACTTCGAGTAAAGTATTATTCAGGTTGGTAGCCGTTTTAAAGTCAAACGCCAAACCTGCCCGCACCATATCAGAAAACGGCTTGGGAAAACAGTTGGCAGCCACACTAATTACGCCATCAATGCCACATGCCAATTGAGGCAAAACCAAATCGTCATCACCGCTTAACACCAAAAAATGAGCAGGACGTTTGTGTAATATTTTCATGATTTGAACCATGTGGTTAGCAGCTTCTTTAATACCACAAATGTTCTCCACTTCATTTGCCAGCCGAAGCGTGGTTTCGGCTTCCATATTTCTGCCGGTTCTACCGGGAACATTGTATAAAATGATTGGCTTTGGCGATGCGGCTGCCAACGCTTTGTAATGCTGATAAATGCCTTCCTGTGAAGGCTTGTTGTAGTAAGGCGAGGCACTTAAAACAGCCGTTGCTTTATCTAATGGAAAAGTTTGTAAATCGTTGATTAAATCGCGTGTATTGTTGCCCCCGATGCCTACCACAACGGGTACACGCCTATTTACTTTTTCAAAAGTAAAATTGATGATCTCCTTCTTTTCTTCCTTGGAAAGCGTTGGCGTTTCGCCTGTAGTGCCCATCGTTACTACATATTCAACACCATTGTCAATTATCGAATTGATTACTTTTTCGAGCGAATCAAAATCTATTTTTTCATCAGCCGTAAAAGGTGTAACCACAGCAACGCCGGTTCCCCGCAATGTGGTTCGAATGTCAGCCATATCAAACTTTTGAGGTGCAGAATTACGAAATTTTATGGCGATGAAAGTAGGTTTTGTTGGAAGAATTCGTGTAAAAACAAACATTACCCATTGGCTCGTTTACTCCCGGTGCAACTTTCCTGTTTTGTTTCGCCGCGTTTCTTCGCGATAACGCTACGGTTGCTCATCATTAGTTTAACATCTTTTTGGTAACACAAAGCCGCAATCCTGCGTTTCTTTTTCATCTTCAAACCATCTGATTTATGAAAACCATTGTTGTTACCTTTAGTATGCTGTTTTGTTTTTGCGCTACTTTTTCGCAAACCAATAATCAAAGCTCTACTTACAACCGTGCTATTGGTATCAAATTTCCCGGTGGCTTTTCTGTTTCTTACAAACAATTTATAAAGAACAACCAAAATATAGAAGCCGAAGCGATGTTTATCAGCAACGGTTTCCGAGCCGTTGGTTTGTACGAATGGAACTGGGATATACAAGGTATTGATGGCTTGCGATGGTATGCCGGACCGGGCGCGCACATAGGTTTCTGGAACAATAATTTCAGCAGAAAAAGTAACAACAGCAATGCAGGAATTGGCATTGATGGTGTGATTGGTTTGGATTATAAATTTTCTGATTTGCCCATCAACCTTAGCTTAGATTGGCAGCCTTCTGTTGACATTATTGGCTCAACGGGCACAGCATTAGGCTATGGCGGAATCGGCGTGAGATATACATTTTAAGAGGCAAGAACCAAGAGCCAAGGTTCAAGATTCAAGATGAATAGTTACGCACTTATTTCTTGCTCCTTATTTCTTATGTTCTGGACTTTGACTCTTGTTTCTTGTTCCTTGTTTCTTGTTCCTTGCTATCTTGCACTCATGGTAAAAAAGGCAAAAAAAAGGGCAAAACCAAAAGGGAAAGAAGACGAAAAAATTATTTTAATTACAAATGATGATGGCATTACATCGCCGGGCATTGCTGCGTTGGTAGAAGCAGTAAAAGGTTTGGGAAGAGTAGTGGTAGTTGCGCCCGATAAGCCACAAAGCGGAATGGGACATGCCATAACCATTGGCTTTCCGCTTCGCATGGTGAAAGTAAAATTGTTTGAGCACATTGAAGCCTGGAGTTGTAGCGGAACGCCCGTTGATTGTGTAAAACTTGCGGTTGACAAAGTGCTGCATCGCAAGCCGGATATGTGTTTGAGCGGCATTAACCACGGCGCCAATCATTCCATTAATATTATTTATTCGGGTACAATGTCGGCTGCGCTCGAAGCATCAATCGAAGGCATTCCCAGCATTGGTTTCAGCTTACTCGATTATAGTTTGGAAGCCGATTTTACCGCAGCCAAATGGTATGCAAAACATTTGGTTGAACAAATTATCGGGAAGAAAATTGATAAGCATTTGTGTTTGAATGTAAACATTCCGGCAGCGCCGCTGGAGTTATTAAAAGGTTTAAAAGTGTGCCGGCAAGCTTATGCAAAATATGAAGAAGAGTTTGCCGAGCGGAAAGACCCGAGCGGCAAAAATTATTATTGGCTTACCGGCGAATTTGTGAACTTTGATACCGGCACTGATACTGATGTTTGGGCTTTAGAAAATAATTTTATCAGCGTCGTTCCGGTTCAGTTCGACCTCACGAATTATGAACTGAAAAACGAACTCCAAAAAAATATCGTACCTTGATACTGCAAAAAGATAACCTCCGTTTGGGCTTGATTTTAGGCATCATAGCGCCTCTGTTTGGTATGCTTACCTACTATCTTTGGAAGTTTTATCCGACCTTTTCTTTTGCCGATTTTTTTCGTGTTCTCGGCATGCAAAAAACATTAATTACAGCACTCATCTCTTTTTCTTTATTTGCCAATGCCGTTATTTTCACCTTGTACATCAACACGCGCCGTGACCGAACAGCCCGTGGTATTTTTATAATTACCTGTATTTATGCCATCGCAGCTATTATTTTAAAACTGTTTCTGCGGTAGTGCTTCTGTGTTATCGTTCACTATACATCATACAATGTTTTTTAGTGAATTGTGAGTGGTGAGTCATGAATACAAAAACAGTTTTATGTAACAAGCGTCTGTAACTCTGATGAATCTTCTCTTGTCCCCATAGTAGTATGGGAACTCACTTCAACGCCTGCCGGCAGGTAGGTTCTGAAAACAATTAAGCATATAAGTGTTTACATTCACATCAAACATTGTACATCTCAAATCATATATCTAACATCGTACATTTGCCCTGATGGGATACGTAAGCGCATTCATCGCTGTTTGGAAAGAAATCAAATTACAAAAACAGTTTAATAAAACGTTTTTACTTCCTTATTTAAACGAATTAGAAACGAAATACAATGGCACTTTCACTCCAGAACAACGAAAGAAAATTGTTGACTATTATGGTTTGTTTATTACTTCTTTTTTGTGCAGCAGCTACAAGCGTTTGTATGGAAAAACATTGACAGAAGAAGAACGAAAACGCGCCACTTTATTCGGCATCCTGACACCGGTTGGAGATGATTTGTTTGATATTGATAAACAGGATGCGCAAACCATTTGCGCCCTTACTTTTCAACCTGAAACCGTTGCTGCCACTACATTTGCTGCGAAGGTTACCAAAGAAATTCAAACCTATTTATTAGATACGGTTCCTCATTTAGATGATTATATGCAAGCTTCCGCTGATGTGCTAAACATTCAGACAGAAACAGTAAAACAGAGGGATAAAAATATTGACAGTTCCGAACTTAGGCGCATTACTTATACCAAAGGCGCGGTGTCGGTGGTTATCTATCATCAATGTTTAGATGAGGTAGCTTCGGATGCCATGCTTGATGTTTTGTTTTATGTAGGAAGTTTGTATCAGTTGGGTAACGATTTATTTGATTTGTATAAAGATGTTCGCGATAATATTTTTACGGTAGTGAACACGTGCAGTAACTATAAATTATTCAAACAACAATTTTTGGAACGTGTAAAAACACAGAACGAAAAGATCATGCAACTGCCGTATGATGAAGAGTGCAAAAAAGAGTTTTGCATTGTGATGAACACCATCAATGCGCGCAGCATGGTGGCCATCAATCAATTCATCAGAACACAAAAGAAAACTGTGCAGCAGGTGAACTGGTGGAAACTGCCACGTAAAGCCATGATTGTTGACATGGAGCAGCCGCTAAATTTTATTGAGTGGTTGTATTACATTTACAAATTGCCGCGTTTGTTTCACCATTCATTTCGTAAACAAAGCAAATAAAAAGTAGGATTAATGCGCAAACTCATGTTTGTTTTTGCCGCTTTTTTTGTATTCTCTATCCCTTCGTTTTCACAAACAAGCGATACATTTCTCATCTCGCAATTGATTGATAAAATAGCGCTTCAGCAAGTGCAGAAAAACACGAAAGATTTTTACGCCGGTCAGTTTCCATCGTACAGAGAATGTGGTGGAAGTCCTCACAATTATCAACCCGACAATACTATTTTTTACACTGCCATTTCTGTTTTTGCATTAAAAAACATGTTGCCTTATGTAACCTTACATAATCAGAAAAAAATAAACAATGTTATTCAAAAAGCAATAGGATCCTATCATTTGTATCGCAATAAAAAAAACTTGCCATTTTATAATTTTTGGGCGCAAAACGATGTAATTATGCCGCATACGTTTGTGTTTCAATACTTAAAAACTGTGTTTGGTCAAAGTGAAGATGCAGATGATAGTGTAATGGCTTTGATGGGTTTATCTAACAATGATAGTGATAACATGGCTTTGAAAAAAAGATTAATCGAAACAAGCAATCTTTCCAATAAAAGAATCATTTCGACTTTAAAAAAATACAGAAATATTCCGGCTTATTCAACGTGGACGGGGCAGCGAATGCCGGTTGATTTCGACTTTGGCGTGCATTGCAATGTGATGTATTTTATGCTCGAAAACAAACTGCCGTTTGCAAAGCAGGACAGCGCTACCATTGAATTGTTGAGACAGATGATTGCGAATCGCGATTATATTAAATTGCCGGTTTTTGTTTCGCCTTATTATGTAAAAACATCAGTGTTGTTGTATCACATTGCAAGATTGATGGGCCAATTTTCTATCAAAGAATTAGAGCCTTACAAACCACAATTGATACATGATATCCGACAACAACTCGCAACCTGTAACAACGTGATAGAGCAATTCATGTTGCGGACTTCTTTATTTCGTTTGGGTACTGATGCGCCGGAAGTTCCCCAGTTTTCAATTGCTGATTTTGAAGAGAGCAATCAAAATAGGTTTGTATTTTTCCAGGCGCGTGCAGCTTTTTCATACCCGGTTTTGCTGAAACAGATTTTTCTTCACTGGAGCTATGTTTATTATTTTTTTTACTGTCCGGCTTATTACAAAATTTTGTGGCTGGAATACCTGGTTGAAAAGGAAAAACATTTTTCAGGAAATTAAACTTTATGGCAGAAGACTTACAGATAGCCAACGGCATGAAAGAAGAGCAATACCAAACCTTATTGCCGCAAATCATAGCATTGATAGAAGGCGAGCCAGACTTGATTGCGAACTTAGCGAACGTTTGTGCGGCGTTGAAAGAACAGTTTAACTGGTGGTGGGTTGGTTTTTATTTAGTAAAGGAAGAGGAATTGGTGGTGGGGCCGTTTCAAGGTCCGGTGGCATGTACACGCATCAAAAAAGGAAGAGGCGTTTGTGGTGCATCATGGCAGCAAAAACAAACTTTGATAGTGCCGGATGTTGAACAATTTCCCGGACACATTGCTTGCAGCAGTGCATCACGTTCCGAGATTGTTGTGCCTGTTATTATAAATGATGAAGTGATGGCTGTGCTTGACGTTGACAGTGAATTTCTGAATGGTTTCGACGAAACCGATAAAAAATATCTGCAAGAATTAGTAACCCTGATTTCTTTTTAATCTACTTCGGCAATGCCGCCGGAAATGGCAAACTTCATAGCATTGGCTGACGCGATGTTGGGAAGCAATTTGATTCTTTCTTTTGGAACAATATAAGTGATGCCCGACACAGCATAAGAATGAGGCACATACACCACCGCATGTTGCGGTAAATTAAAGTTGACAGCGCTTTCTTCA
This sequence comes from uncultured Chitinophagaceae bacterium, assembly GCA_963790435.1. Lineage (GTDB taxonomy): Bacteria > Bacteroidota > Bacteroidia > Chitinophagales > Chitinophagaceae > Ilyomonas. The sequence goes on along the minus strand of CAWBOI010000001.1, from coordinate 287,876 downwards.
GTAATAAAACCAACACGCCAAACGTCTGCAGCATCTACATTCACCAACACAGGTTTGTCAAACTTCTTTTTGTTTCCGGTAAATGCCTGAAAAAAGTCTTTGACAGGTGTGTAAATGAACTTGATGCCGGGAATGTGTTCAAACAAATAATCGAACAAACTTACAATGCGACTGACAAAAAAAAGAGACGACAACCAGCCAATGAGAATGAATAAAAGAACAATAATCAAAAAATTAATACCAGGGATGGTGATAATTCCTTTTTCAATATTGGGGTTATGAGGAAAAATCTGGTGAACGATGTTAGGCAATATATTGTCAACCGTCATAAACAGCCACACCAGCACATACACGGTAATAGCAACCGGAGCAATTACAACAAGACCTTGCAAAAAGTACTGCAAGGTCTTGTTAGCGATGGATGAAAATGTAATGGTTTGTTTTTGCTTCATTTATTTATTGAATAGGTAAAATTTAATATTTAAGACTAACCACTCGCTTCTAACTAATATACAATCTTACTTATTCAATCTTTAATCACTGCACTCATTCCCAGATTTCTTCTTTCCCTTTAAGCCACTGCTTTACAGCCGCAGTCGTAACCGATTTTGGGCGTTCTAACGGGAAGCCCAAAGCTCTGTCCCAACACAAACTTGCCAACACACCCATTGCTCTACTTACACCAAACAATACGGTATAAAATTCATACTCAACCAAGCCATAATGCACCAGCAAAGCACCACTGTGCGCATCAACGTTAGGCCATGGATTTTTGATTTTGCCTAAAGATTGCAAAATAGGCGGAACGGCTTCATAAACATTCCACACGGTTTGCACCAGGTTATCGTCAGGCATGTGTTTTTTGCCAAATTCCATTTGCGCCGTAAAGCGCGGGTCGGTTTTGCGCAATACTGCATGGCCATAACCCGGCACTACTTTTCCTGCGCCTAAAGTTTTCTTTACATAGTCTTCAATCTGTTCTTTGGAAGGCAGTTCTGTGTTTAGCTCTTGCTGCATTTCAAAAATCCATTTAATCACTTCCTGGTTGGCAAGTCCGTGAAGCGGTCCTGCCAAACCATTCATTCCAGCAGCAAAACTTAAATACGGATCGCTCAAAGCAGAACCAACCAAATGTGTAGTGTGCGCACTTACGTTGCCACCTTCATGGTCGGCATGAATAGTCATATACAAGCGCATCAGTTCCATAAAGCTTGGCTCATCATAGCCAAGCATGTGCGCTAAATTTCCAGCCCAATCCAGTTCACCATTGGGTTCAATGTGCTTGCCTTCTTTGTATTTGCGCCGGTAAATGTAGGCTGCCAAGCGGGGAAGCCTTGCCAGTAAGTTTAAAGTATCTTCAACGGTGGGTTCCCAATAATCTTTTTTATTAATGCCTTTGGCATATTGTTTTGCAAACATACTTTCTGTTTGCAGCGCCATGATTCCGGTAACAAACATCGTCATAGGGTGTGCGCTAATTGGCAATGCATCCACAGCAGAAAACACGTGCGTAGGAACATTGCTGCGCCGTTGCAACACCGCCGATACATGGTGCACATCATCTTCCGAAGGCAAATCTCCAACCAGCATTAAGTAAAACAAACCTTCGGGCAGCGGTTCATTACCGTCGTGCGCTTTGGGAAGTTTTTCCTGCAGTTCAGGAATGGTATAGCCCCGAAACCTGATTCCTTCCTGTGCATCCAGCAAGCTGGTTTCTGATACCAGGCCCGTAATGCCACGCATTCCCTGGTAAATTTGCGAGAGCATTACCTCACCAATTTTCTTTGTTCCGTGCTCTTTTAAAAGTGATTTTATGTCAGCATTGTCGGCATCAGACTTGGCTTTGAAACGATCTTTTATTATACCCATGACAAGTGTTTTGTTAGATGCAAATTGAAGAATAAAGTGGATAAAAGGAAAGCCTAAAGGTAAAGAAGAAAAGCGAAGTGAATGAAAGCAAAACGATTTGGTAGTGTATGAGTTTGTATAAATAACTCGCAGAGGAAGCAGCTTGATACAGATAAAATGAAAATGACTATCTATGTACACAATCATTGAGAAAAGGCATCGTTACTGCGGGCTACGAAGCAGTCTATGGATTAAATTTCTAATTTCTGATTTGTGATGGTGCTGATTGAAGAGACGATTATTATTTTTAAACACCATTCCTTGTGTACACAGATGGTTTTGCGCCCCGCAGCGACGATTATTCAACTCTGTTTCACTTTTGAAACGGCTTTATCTACAACCTGCTGCAAGGTTGATGTAGAAAATAAGGGAAGCTGGTAAACAAATGTTTCTGCTTTTTTAATTTGCTCAAATAAATTATCTCCTTGTTCGCAGGTAAAGCACCATTGTTGTTGTAGTAAATGCTTTGCCAGATATTGCTGTTCGGTTTGCCCGGGCGTTGGAATAAGAATTGATTTTTTTTGCACCGAAACAATTTCCATTACGGTTGTATAACCGGCACGACTCACAACATATTCGCTTTGCGCAAACGCTGTCTGCAAGCCAGTTGTAGGCAGATGATTGAACACAGTACAATGTTTGGGAACGTTTAATGTTGTCTCACTTTTTGGCAAGCCGCGAATGAGCAAAACTTCTTCCTTTAATTGTTCAATTACTTTACAACAAAGTGTTTCAAAAAGGGTTCGCTGTGGTTCAGGTCCGGAAACCATAAACAGCCATTTGTATTTTGTTTTTGCCACAATTTGTGGCAAAAACCGCGATAACAAACCCACATAATGAACAGGAATAGAAGGCAATTGTTTGGGATGAGATAAGATGCCAGCCAAATTAGGTGTTACAAAAAAATCGGGCACCCAACATTCCCGAAAGCAATTGACAAAACGATAGTTGATTTGTTGAACTCTCTTAGACAGCCACGCAAATGGCGTTTGAATCTGGAGCTGATGAGTGATGAAAAAAGAAGGTTTGTTTTTGCAGTAAAATCCGTATCGGTTATCGGAAATTACAAAGTCAAAATCAAATTGTTTTACTGCTTTTTGTAACCATTGGTGTTCATACCATATCGAAAATAAAATTTTGGGAATTTGTTGTAAAATTTTAAAAGCGAAGAAGCGTTTTGAAGAAGCATAGCGAATATTATAGCCTCGTAATGGCAAAAACCGGAGGTTTGAAAATTCCTGCAAAAACAAACTTCGCGCGGTTTCATTACAGGCAATGGTAACGCTGCAACCCGCATCCAGCAAGGATTTGATAAGCGGAATACATCGCGTGGCATGACCTAAACCCCAATCGAGCGGCGCAATAATAACATTGGGTGAAAACTTTTTTTTCAAAATAATTTATCCTTTTTTGATGTGAAATACTTTTTACGCTTACATTTATCTTTTATGGAAAAAACAGTTCTTCGCTTGTTTGCTTTTTTGTTTGTCATTGCTTCATTGCTCGCCTCCTGCGGTGCCCGCACCTACACTTACAATGGCAAAAAAAGTAAAAACTGCGGCTGTCCCACACATCGCGGAATTGTTGGTTGATCTTTTGCGTATGAATTTTATAAACGTAACACACAGGTAAGTTATGAGGACTCCTTATCACGACTTATTAGTATTAACAGGCAATAGAAAGTTGAACAAGGATGAGCTTGAAAAACAGGTTCGTTTCTTGAATGGTTTACTTGTGCAGGTAGAGCAACTGAATGTGTTTTGCTTAGCCAATGAAATTTTAGATGTGAACCGATGTAAAATCATCACAAAGCAGCATTTGATTCAGCAATTCATCAGCAGCGAAACTTTGCCGCCATTTGTGTTTATCAACAATAAAAATTAAGAGCTTTCCTATCTGCTGCCGTTACTTTTATTAAACCATTTTCGCCTCTTTACAAAAGAGTTGCTTATTGCAATTGATGTAACGCGCCTTCCAGCTTTTCAAACATCGCATCCAACTCTTCATACTTACAAGTGCCAACGCTCAACCGGTACCAGGGCGAAGTTCTTTCAGCGCCAAACGCATAAAACGGAACCAACGCAAGTTTGGCTTCACTTAATATATAATCGGTAACATCTTCCTGTGTTTCTAACTTCTTCCCGTTGGATTTTGTTTTGTTTTTTAAGTTGAGTAACACAGTTAAATACATCGCCGCTTGTGGTGCAACTGCATCTACTACATACCCTTTTTGTTTCAGTTGCTGAAAGCCGTTATACACTTTGTGCAGCCGCATTTCGATGGCTTTTTTGAATGAAACCAAATACTCATCAACCGCTTTTTTATCATCCAGAAATTGAGCCGTGGCGTATTGTTCAGCCATCGGCGCCCAGGCACCGATATGGCTTAAAAACGCTTTCATTTTTGTAATGATATTCTTCGGTCCCAAAGCCCAGCCAACCCGTACACCTGTTGCTGCAAACGCTTTTGAAATGCCATCAATAAAAACGGTATATGCTTTCATTTCGGGTTGCAATGAAACCGGGTTGTAATGCTCCGTTTCGCCATAAGTCAACGTCCAATACATTTGATCGAACATAACGTACAACTTTTTTTCGCCTTCTTTACGGCTCCTGTTTTCAGCTAAAACCAACCCACAAATCTTATTCAGTTCGTCTTTGTCTAACGTAGTGCCGGTAGGGTTTTGCGGAGTGCAAAGACACAGCAACGCAGCTCCTTTCAAGTGCGGCGCAATGTCATCTGCTGTTGGCATAAAATTGTTTTCGGGTGTTGTAGTTACTGCCACATGACTGCCACGGTTGAGGTTAGTGTAATGATTGTTGTTCCACGATGGCACTGCATAAATTACTTTGTCGTTTGCATCAACTAAGGTTTGAAAAAGCGAGTAGATCAAAGGTCGTCCGCCGCACGAAATTTGAATTTCATCCATTTCAAAATGCAAGTCTTCTCTTTGTTCAACAAATTGAGATACAGCTTTTCTTAACAAAAACAAACCTTCGGCTGGCGGGTAAGTGGTATGCTTTTGTTGGTATGCTTCAACAATCAACTCCTGCAAGCGTTGTGGAATGGGAAAAACAGACGAATCAAAATCGCCAATGGTATAGTTGTAAATGGTTTCTCCGTTGCGGATGCGTTCGCTGATTTGGTTGCCCAGCTTCACAATTTCTGAACCGCTCATGCTCTCGGCAAGTGTGCTGAATGTACTCATAAATTAGGGGCAAAAATAGCGGAATTGCAGTCGTTATGAATCATTCAAATTGAAATTGAAAGTTAACCTGTGCAACCGCAATGCAGATTCGTGATCTTTATTGTTTTTGCAAAATTTAATGAGTAAAAACCGTTTCTTTACAGTTCATAATTGCGTATTATTTGAGAGTGAATTTTGTACTCAAACCATTATGATACTCACCTGCATTTGATTGGTTAAAAAATCAACAAAAACAAACTGATGGTATATTTTTTATCAATGCAGATGATTGTTTAAACCCGGATACATGAAAAACCGCCAAGTGATTATTGTAATTCCACTTCAAACACCTAAAGCCTCGAAACTTGAGCAAATTTCGCTTACGCAAACGCTTACTGTTTTGTTCAATTATCCGATAGTGTTTATGGCTCCTAAACACCTGAATGCAAACTGGTATATTGATTTTTGCAAACAACACAACAAAGAAGCAACCGTTGAATGTTTTGATTGGGAAGGTTATGAGGGATACGGCATATTGCAAACGCAGCCTCATTTTTACGAGCGTTTTTTGCAATACGATTACATGCTTACCTGTCATTTGGATGCTTTTGTTTTTCGTGATGAATTAAACAAATGGTGTTCGCTTAATTACGATTATATCGGTTCCGTAATTTACAATACCAACTTTGTCATGAAGGACACCTTGTTTAAAATCATCACCACTTATACCAATCCCGATTACTTTGGAAATGGCGGTTTTTCTTTAAAAAAAGTAAGTAGCTTTTACAAAATCACATCGCGTTTTAAGCTGTATATTGATTTTTATCACTGGCAAAGAAAGCTGCGCAAGAAGGGCTTTTATGATGATTTGTTTCATTCGCTTCATTATCCAAAACTGCTTTCAAAATTTACCATTGCACCCAAAACCATTGCCCAACAATTTGGTGCTGATTTTGTAAAATTTAATGAAGAAGATTTGCCTTTTTCAAACAGCGATTGGAGCGGTTTGCCGTTCGGCATTCACGGTTGGATAAAAAACCAGCAGGAATATTGGAAGCCTTGCATCCGTAGTTACGGCTACGATGTATAAAATGGTCAAAAACAAATTATAAATCAATTAAAATTTATGGCAACTATAAAGAAAGCAGTCAGGAAAAAAGGAACAACTAAAAAAGTGGCGACAAAAAAAGCAGCCACCAAGAAAGCAGCGACTAAAAAAGTGAGAATCAAAAAAACGACAACAAAGAAAGCGGCTACAAAAGCCCGTACAAAAAAGAATAAATTAGGAGTACAAAAATTCACTGGTCAACAATATTAACGCGAAGAAAAAAAGGGGCAAATCCAAACCGAAAAAGAAAAGCACAGTGTCGAAGGAGAACTATGAAGATCTTAAGAATAATTGGGGTAAAAAGTAAGCAGTCAGCAATTCTATTTTTTAATGTTGATGAAGAACAGAGCAAACTTTACTGGCTTGCCATTTGCTTTTTCTTTTGAAATAAATACCTATGAAAAAATACTTTTCCCCGGATGATAAAGATGCAAAAGCTGCTGCAAAAGGCGCTTCCGAAGATCCGCCAAACGATGTAACTAAACAGAACAGTGCCGGTAATGATGAAAAGAAAAAAGAAGAAATTAATGTTCCCGATAAAGCATTAGAACATTACAAAGAAAGTGCAGAAGATACAGAGGAATAAATGGGCAAAAACAAACTTGGTAAAGCCTGCTAACAAATAATAGCAGGCTTTGTTTTACAGTAAATTAAAACTGTCTTAATCAACTAATTTGTGATAAGCTTCAGCGCTTAACAGGTTAGCAGCATCCGCTGTATCAGCCAATTTCACTTTTACCATCCAGCCTTTTCCGTACGGATCGCTGTTCACCAATTCCGGCTCGTTTTGCAAAGCCGGATTCACTTCTTCAATGGTTCCTGCAAGGGGCAAATACAAATCGCTCACTGTTTTCACCGCTTCTACAGTGCCGAATACGGTATCGGCTTCGAGTGTTTGACCAACGGTAGTGATGTCAACATACACAATATCGCCCAGTTCTCCCTGCGCAAAATCGGTAATGCCAATGTAGGCATGTTCATCGTCAATCATCTTCAGCCATTCGTGGTCTTTTGTGTACTTAATGTCGTCAATAATAGTCATAATTTATTTTTAATTGATTATTGTTAATAGTTGATTATGTGAATGAGTGGTGAGCTAAGAATGGTGAATAAGGAGAATTTTTCGATACTCAGTACTGACCACTCGCCACTCACAATTTTTAATTCAGCATCTTCATTTTCATCATCACATTTTGTAAAGGACGGTCGTTGCTGTCGCGTTGCAGCTTTGCAATTTTATCAATCACTTCCATGCCTTTGATTACTTCTCCAAACACTGTATAATTCTCGTCCAAAAATGGCGTACCACCAATAGAGTTGTAAACTTTGCGTTGCGCATCGGTATAATGAAACAAAGGCTTTTCGTTGCGAATCTGGCATTCCACCATGTTCAGATCGGTATCGCTAACAGGCTTGCCCTGAACGATGTAAAACTGGCAATTGCTGCTTGCTTTTTCGGGGTTGTTATCACGCGCGGCGGCCAATGCGCCACGCTTATGAAAATAGTTGGTGTTGAACTCTGCCGGAATGCGGTTTCCAGGGGCTTCACCGCCTCCCAATTGTACCGAATCGGGTGCATTCTTACTGGTTGGATCGCCGCCCTGAATCATAAAACCATCAATCACGCGATGAAACAACAAACTATCGTAAAAGCCTTGCTGTATAAGCTTTACAAAATTATCGCGATGTAAGGGCGTACTGTCATACAACTTCACCACAATCACACCATACGGCGTGGTAATGCCGACCAGTCTTTCTTTGTCCAACATCTTTTTGGCAGGAACAGTCAATGGCTTTTTTGATGGCGGCGTTTTGGTTTGTGCAAAGCAAAATAGGGTTAGAAAAAATAAGGCAAAAACAAAAGAGAATTGTTTCATGATTTGATATTAAAATCCGTGCTGATCGAAGTAAAATATAATATGGTCTTTTATAAAATTTTCCTGGTCGTGTAAAGATAAGGGAGGCAAATCTTTCAGTTGCGTAAAATGTGGCCAACCTTCATCGTCAACGCCCTGTAATTCATAATAACCACTTCGGCTTAACACAGTACAAATGGCAACGTGCATTAAATCCTGCTTTTGCTCTTTGTTTATTTTTTCCCTGATAAAACCTGTTTCCTGCATTCCAATCAAAAACAACACAGCTTCCATATCGGGCTTCTTGCCAAAGCGCTCCACCAGCTTCGCTTCCAGCGTCCACCAGCGTTGCTGCAAATCATCACTCACATTCATGGAGGCAAAGATAAGGTTTGATGCCAAAGGTTATATTTGCCGCCAAATTCAGAATGTATGCTTCAAATGCACCTGTTGAAAGAAAAGCCGGATTGGGTGAAAGAACGATTGGCAGTAAGAAATTTTAAGCAGCCGGAACTGGTGGATGAAATTATCAGACTGGATGAACAACGCCGCGCATTACAAGTTTCTTTTGATACCACACAAGCCAAAATAAACAGTGCTTCCAAAGAAATTGGAAAGCTCATGTCTTCCGGAAAAAAAGAAGCAGCAGAAGCATTGAAAAATGAAGTTGCCGACAATAAAAAAATTGTTGCAGGCATCAACGAACAATTAACAGGCACAGAAAAAGAACTTCAAAATAAACTGGTTCAATTACCCAATCTTCCTTCCGAAAAAGTGCCACGCGGCGCTTCTCCCGAAGAAAATGTTGTGATGAAAGAAAATGGTGCAAAACCAAACCTCTATGCAGGCGCAAAGCCGCACTGGGATTTGATAAAACAATACAACCTGATTGATTTTGAAACCGGCGCAAAAATTACGGGCTCTGGTTTTCCCCTGTACAAAGGCAATGGTGCAAAGCTGCAACGTGCACTGGTGCAATACTTTTTAGATTACAACACCGAACGCGGTTACACTGAATATTTACCGCCTTTTATGGTGAACGAAGCATCGGCTTACGGCACGGGACAACTGCCCGATAAGGAGGGTCAGATGTACCATGTAACCGAAGACAATTTGTTTTTAATTCCTACGGCTGAAGTGCCGGTTACCAACATCTATCGCGATACCATTTTGAAAGAAAGCGATTTACCAATCAAGATGACGGCTTATTCACCTTGCTTTCGCCGTGAAGCCGGAAGTTTTGGAAAAGATGTTCGGGGTTTAAACCGTGTGCATCAGTTTGAAAAAGTAGAGATTATTCAAATTGTTTATCCCCAAAAAAGCTATGAAGTTTTAGAGGGAATGGTGGCGCATGTAGAAGGCTTGCTGCAAAGCTTGCAACTGCCGTATCGCATCTTACAATTGTGCGGCGGCGACATGGGCTTTACCAGCGCACTCACTTACGATTTTGAAGTTTGGAGTGCCGCGCAGGAACGCTGGTTAGAAGTAAGCAGCGTAAGCAATTTTGAAAGCTATCAAACCAACCGGATGAAATGCCGCTTTAAAAATGCGGAAGGCAAGACAGTATTGACCCATAGCTTAAACGGAAGTTCGCTGGCATTACCGAGGATTGTAGCGGCTTTGCTGGAAAACAATCAAACGGCAGATGGTATTTTCTTACCCCAAATTTTACATACCTATTTCGGCAAAGAAAAAATTAGTTGAGCCACTAAGACATAAAGCTTTACAAAGAAGAATAAAAATAAACTTTGTGTCTTTGTGCCTTAGTGGCTACAACAAAAAACTTTAACTGCTTTACAACGAATAAACATTGGCTGATAAAATCAAATTATTTCTTATCATCAACCGGCTTGTGCTCGGCGGAAACACGGCAGATGCTGTGTCGCTGGCGCGTCGGTTGAGCACTAAATACAATATTACGATTGTATATGGCGAAAAAGAAACGGATGAAATTGAAGTGTCGTCTTTCATTCAGAATTACCCCCAAATTGGATTTATAAAAATTCCTTCCTTGCATCGCGCCCCTCATCCTTTGTACGATGCTAAAGCGTACCGGCAACTTTTGTTTTTACTGAAAAAGCATCGTCCGCAAATTGTTCATACGCATGGTTTCAAAAGTGGTTTACTGGGAAGATGGGCAGCGCGTAAAACCCGCGTCCCTGTTATCATTCACACATATCACGGGCATTTGTTTCATTCTTATTACAACCGTTTTGTTTCGTCTGTTATTTGTAAAATTGAAAGATGGCTTGCCTCGTTCACAACGCGCATTATTGCCATTAGCCCGCAGCAGGCGCATGAGTTATCAGAAGCCTATCGCATTGCTCAAAAAAATAAAATCAGCACCATTTATTTGGGCATAGATAAAAACGATTATTCACTCTCTGGCAAGGATTTGCGAAAGCAATACAATATTGCTGATGACGTTGTAATCGTTGCTATTATCGGGCGTTTGGTGCCGATAAAAAATCATTCTTTCTTTATAAAGATTGCACAACAAATTTTAAAAGACGAAAGCAAAGTTTGCTTCTTTATTATTGGTGATGGACATCAAAAAAGAACAATACAAAAAGGATTTTCGCAACAACAAATTTCATGGCAGGAAAAAACCGGGCAGAATGGAAAAGCGAGCGTTTATTTTACTTCGTGGATTACCGACATGGCTGCTGCTTTAAATGATGTTGACATTGTTATGCTGACTTCATTAAATGAAGGAACGCCGGTATCGTTGCTGGAAGCGCAGATGTTTGGCAAGCCGGTTATTGCAACGGATGTTGGTGGTGTAAGAGACAGCTTAATTGATAATAAAACCGGCTTTTTGATTGAACGCTTTTCGCTCAAAGATGCGGTTGAAAAATTGAAGCAACTCATTCACAACAAAGCATTGCGAATTGAAATGGGAAAGAACGGCAAAGCCTTTGTACAGGAACAATTTTCAAAAGAAAAAGAAGTTTCCGCCATTGATGATTTATATACAGAATGTTTGCAAAAACAAAACATTGTTTAATGCCCGTTTAGTTTCGCCCATAAAATTCATTTCAAAACATTTCTGCTGATTACAATGCGCTGCACTTCGCTTGTGCCTTCATAAATCTGCGTAATTTTTGCATCGCGCATCATTCTTTCTACATGATATTCTTTTACATAACCATAGCCACCATGAATTTGCACAGCTTCAGTTGTTACCCACATTGCCGTTTCGCTGGCATATACTTTTGCCATTGAAGAAGCGCAACTATAATCCAGAGAATGGTCTTTTAACCACGCGGCTTTCAAACAAAACAAACGTGCGGCATCAATACGTGTTGCCATATCAGCGAGCTTAAATTGTATTGCTTGGTGTTTGCTTAATTCTGCTCCAAAACTTTTTCTATTTTTTGAATATTCGAGAGATCGTTCAAATGCGCCTTTTGCAATACCCAATGCCTGAGATGCAATGCCAATGCGGCCTCCGGCCAATGTTCTCATAGCGAAACTAAAACCAAAACCTTCATCGCCAATGCGGTTTGCTTTTGGCACTTTTACATCATTAAAGAGAACGGTTGCTGTATCGCTTGCGCGAATGCCCATCTTGTTTTCTTTCGCGGCAACCGTTACGCCTTCCCATTTTCGCTCCACAATCAAAGTAACAATGCCATGCGAGCCTTTGCTTCTATCGGTTTGTGCCATCACCAAAAAAACACTTGCCGTTGAGCCATTGGTTATCCAGTTTTTGGTGCCGTTCAGCAGGTAACAATCGCCTTTATCTTCAGCAGTGGTTTGTTGCTGCGTAGCATCGCTTCCGGCTTCGGGCTCGCTTAACAAAAAAGCGCCGATGTACAAGTCATCGTTCTTCTTTCCCTGCGCCAATGGAATCAAATAGTTTTGTTTTTGTTCATCGGTGCCAAAGGCTTGCAGTCCATAACAAACCAGGCTATTGTTTACGCTCATAATTACGCCAACGCTGGCATCAACACTGCATATTTCCTGCATTGCCAGCACATAGCTGACTGTATCTAAACCAGCACCGCCCCATTCCGGTAAAACCATCATTCCCATAAATCCAAGCTCTGCCAGTTTCAGAATTTGCTCTTTTGGAAATTGAGCTTTTTCATCGCGTTCTATTGCACCGGGCAGGCATTCTTGTACTGCAAAATCGCGGGCTGCGGTTTGTATCCATTTCTGTTCTTCGGTAAGATGAAAGTTCATATAAAAATATGGCGCGAAGTAAGCTAACAATTGTTAGTAATGCAAAAACAAAAAATTAATTTTTATGATCAAATAAAAAAGCTTGTATTATTTTATCATTCTTTTTTTACTACTCATTTGAATTCTTCAGTATAGATTCCAATAGGATTGAATCCGTTATCTTTCACAGCAATAAAAAACAGTTTAATGATCTCCTGCCGTACTGCTTTGCTTTTTTCTTTTTCAATATTGATCCAACACTCTTTTGCCCAAACAAAACCGGCTGATTTTGTAAATGTTTTTACAGGTACTTCCAATTCGCGCTGGATGATGTTTCCTGGTGCGACGCTGCCGTTTGGTATGGTAAAATTAAGTCCTGATAACCAAGGCAATGTTTGGAATGGCGGCTACGAATATGCGAATGCGAGCATCAGTGGTTTTGGTTTCATTCATGCGATGGGACTGAGTGGATTGAGCATGATGCCTACTACCGGAAGCATGTATGCGGCTGAAGGTTGGCTCAAGTCTTTTCCGGGTTCAAGCGATGGACCATTTGGAAATATGTGGACGGCAGGTTATCGTTCGCGCTTTGATAAAAAAACGGAAGTTGGAAGCCCGTCTTATTACAGTGTTGATTTGATGGATTATGACATCAAAGCGGAGCTTACCAGTACAATGCGTTGCGGTATGATGAAGCTTACTTATCCTGCAACCAATGAAGCGCACATACTCATCAACTTTGATGCGCCTGCCGAAGAAAAAAATGATGTGTACGAAACTTTCTTTGAAAAAATTTCACCTACAGAATTCAGAGGTTACACCAGACAACGCAACCAGTATGTGGCCGATTACACGGTTTGTTTTTACATAAAAATCAACACGCCTGTTGCAACGGTTGATGGCTTTGTAAATGAACCGTACAAAGGCAACGAAACCACTTACGGAACGGCCTGGCGGCAACAAAGCAAGGTTACACCCAACATCACACAATTCAAGGCTGGCGCGGGCTCTGGCATAGTGCTGAATTTTTCTGCAAAAGATAAACAGCCGGTTATTATCAAAACCGGAATCTCTTATGTGAGCATGGATGGCGCTGCTAACAACCTGTTAAACGAAACCGGTAATAGTGAATTTGGTTTTGATAAAATTGTTCAGCAAGGCAAACAAACATGGAACAAATTACTAAGCGCCGTTGAAGTTTTTGGAAAGAATAAAGAAGATAAAATTAAATTTTACACCAACCTGTATCGCTGTTACACCGGCAAGTGTGTAATGAATGATGCAGACGGAAGATATACCGATGTATGCAAGCGCGTTCAGCAACTGAAACCCAATCGGGATGCCGTGTACAGCAGTGATGGTTTGTGGGGCACGCAATGGGATTTAACGCCGGTTTGGACGTTGATAAGTCCGCAAATTGCCAATAGCTGGTGCAACAGTTTGCTGGAGCTTGCTGAGAGAGGCGGATGGATTCCGTATGCGCCGGTTGGGCTGGGTTATTCACCAATCATGGGCGGTCAGCATCAAAACAGTTTGATTATTTCTTCGTATCAAAAAGGAATTCAAAACTTTGATGCGGAAGAAGCTTACAAAGTCATGCTGCACGATTACACAACAGCGGGTGAAAACTATACCTGTGGCGGGTTTGCGGGCGACAGGCATTTGCAATCGTACATGAAGTATGGCTATGTGGCTGATGAAGACGGACCGGCAAGTAACACGTTGGAGTATGCGTATGATGATTGGTGCTTTGCTCAATTCGCAAAAGTGTTGGGGCACAACGACACGTATCAAACTTTTTTACAACGAAGCAGAAACAGTCGTAACATTTTTGATTCTACTATACATTTTGTACGCCAACGCAAACGCGACGGCAGTTGGGTTGCGCCTTTCAATCCTTATCATTTTGGAACAGTTGGTGGCTGGAATGGCAGTGGTTTTATGGAAGGTACACCTTATCAATATACCTTTTTTGCGCCTCAAGATGTGCCCTGGCTAATGAAACAAATGGGAACCGATACCTTTGTAAGCCGCTTGCAGCAAGGGTTTGAAGAGAAGCGATTTGATTTGGGCAACCAGCCATCGCTGGCAACACCGTTTTATTTTGTGTATGCAGGTAAACCTTATCTCACACAACATTATACACGCAATATTGCATCAACCCTATTCACCACTTCGCCTTACGGCGGTTGGGTTGGTGAAGAAGATGAAGGACAAATGAGTGCCTATTATGTGCTGTTAAGTATAGGTTTGTTTGAAGCCGATGGCGGATGCGCAACGAAGCCGTTTTATACTTTATCAACGCCGGTATTTGATAGTATTGTTATTCATTTGGACAAACAATATTATGGTGGCAAGACATTTACAATTGTTTCAAAAAACAATGCAAAACAAAACGAATACATCCAATCGGCAACACTGAATGGCAAGCCTTTGAACAAAGCCTGGATCTATCACAGCGATATTGTGAAAGGCGGAACATTAGTATATCAAATTGGCGCAAAACCAAATCGGGCCTGGGCTGCAAAGGAATTGCCTCCATCTGATTAGAAGGTTTCAGGCATTTTTCGAAAGCAGTTGCAATTGTTTCTTATTTTATAATGTAAACCATAACTGCACATTTTTACAATGCTTTATTTTCGTTTTCAATAACTAACTTTTATTTCTATGAAACCGATCTTTCTCTTCATCACAATCTTTCTTTCCGCTACATTATTTGCACAAAAACAAACCAATCTTGCATCCCGCTTAACTGGCTTGGATACTGCCTTTGCGCGTGTTTTAAAAACGAATAAAGCTGCTGGTTTTGCAGTGGCTGTTGTTGATAAAAACAATGTAATCTATAGCAAAGGTTTTGGCTACAGCGACTATGAAAACAAAACGCCGGTTACGCCTAACACACTATTTGCCATAGGCAGTTGCACCAAAGCGTTCACGGCAAGTTTGTTGGGTTTATTGAACAAAGATGGTAAGGTTGATTTTGACAAAACGGTTCGCACTTACCTGCCTGAAGTAAATTTCTATAATAATGATTTAAACAACAACGTAACGCTGCGCGATATGATGTGTCATCGCACCGGTTTGCCGCGGCACGATTTGTCGTGGTACTTTTTTACAACTTCTAACCGTGATAGCTTAGTGCAGCGCATTAAATATTTAGAACCTTCGGCGCCCCTGCGCCAGCGTTGGCAGTACAATAATTTTATGTTTATGCTGCAGGGAGTAGTAACCGAAAAGCTTACGGGCAAAAGCTGGGAAGAAAATATCAAAGAAAAAATTTTCAAGCCACTGGGCATGTCGCGTTCTACTGTTTCTTATGATGATTGGATGAAAACGGCCGACATTGCCGTTGGCTATTCAGTTTGGAAAGATAGTTTGATTGACAAATTGAATTACTACAAAATTGATGGCATGGCACCAGCGGGCAGCATTGCCAGCAGCGTGATTGACATGGCGAAATGGGTAACGACCTGGATCAATGGAGGCAAATACAATGGCGTTGAAATTTTACCTGCCGGTTACACGGCAGAAGCCATCAGCAGCCAGATGGTAATTAACGGCGCACTGCCTACGTCGGAACAGCCTGATGTTTATTTTGCTACGTATGGTTTTGGCTGGTTTTTGTCTTCTTATCGCGGGCATTATCGCGTGGAGCATGGTGGTAACATTGATGGCTTTAGCGCGAGCACTTCTTTCTTTCCAACCGATAGCATTGGCATTGTGGTGCTGTGCAACCAGGATGGTTCTTCGGTTCCTTCCATCGTAAGAAACGTGATTGCAGATAAGCTGTTGGGCTTAAAGTATGTTGATTGGACTACCAAATTAGACCAGGAAAAACATAAAGCCAGACAAGCGGCAAAAGAAGCTGAAAAAACAAAGGTGAAAGACACGGCTGCGCTTTACGCTGCAACACATCAATTGACGGATTACACCGGCGTTTTTGAAAACAAAGGATATGGCAAACTGAATGTGCAGGTTGTGCACGATTCTTTGCTTGCAGTTAATTCGTTACGTCCTATTTATTTAAAACATAAGACGTTTGACATTTACAATTTAATGGCACAAAACAAGCATGGTTTTGATACATCGGAGGTAACGCCTGTACGTTTTGACATGAACAATACTGGCAACATTCAAAGCCTGATTATGGAACTGGAAGGTGGCATAAAACCTATTGTTTTTGAGAGAATACCCGAAATGAAACTAGTACCAAAAGACAGCTTAAAAAAATATGTAGGTGATTACGAACTAGCACCCGGTGCTGTGGCTAAAGTGTATATCAAAACAGACAGCGTTTTATATGTGTTTATACAAGGGCAACCGGAGTATGAATTGGTGCCTGTTGACAAAGACAAATTCAACATCAAAATTTTAAGCGGCTACACGGTGCAATTCAATGCCAATGCGGCCGGTAAGGTAACAGAACTGTTGTTCATTCAACCCAATGGCACGTTTAAAGCGATTAAGAAAAATGAATAAAAACAAACGTTTATTATTCATTCAATCCCGTTCGGTTTGTGCTTCGTTCCATTTTTCCATGTTCTCCAAATCTTCTTGTGTTATGTCGGTTTTTTCGCCGGTAAACGGGTTGGTAGTAGGAAGGGTTGTATCATCTTTCTTTTGTTGTGAAGATTTGGATTTGGCTGTTTTTACTTTTTTGAGCGAAGCTTTTTTGTTCCCTTTTTTCATGGTGTTTTGTTTTCATTTTATCACAAAAAATAACGCCAGAAAAAGAGACAAAAACAAACTTCAATTCATATAAAAAAAGAAAATGAAAACCTTGGCTTGTGTAAACAAAAAAATCTTAGCCCATTGCTAAGATTTTTTTATCTGTGGAGAATAGCGGGTTCGAACCGCTGACCTCTTGCATGCCATGCAAGCGCTCTACCAACTGAGCTAATTCCCCATTATTTATTTCGAACCGCTCACCTTCCCGACGTGTTGGGACTTCTCTGCCAGACTGAGTTAAGCTTTCTTTGAAAGGAACGCAAAAATAGAAGCCTTTGCCATTCTTCCAAAAATAAAATGGCTATTTAATTTCTTCAAAATCTATATACTCGTTATCCTTATTGCCGGCTTTTTTGTTTGATGCCGAAGTTGGGTTTGCTGTATTGGATGCGGACGTTGAGCTTGTTGTTTGGTTTTGCTGCATTTGTTGCACGCGGTTACGAACGGTGTTGGATACTTTTGCAACCGGCACAATAATATTGAACACCAATTTATAAATGAGGTAAATGATAAAAATAGCAAAAACAAGTTCTCCTAACTGCATGATGTTACAAAGATAACCCTGCATATTATGCCATAATCAAAAGCAAGTTCGTTTTTTACAAACGGTTAACAGGTTGCATATTTGGATGCTTGCCACTAATTTTTTATATTTGCACAGGAAAAATGAGAAGAAGGGAACGGAAGCCGTTCCCTTCTCTGTTATCATAACATGACGTTAGCCGAACAATTACAAACAATCGAGTCGCTGGTGAATGAGGTTTTAAAAGAAGAACCACAATTTTTTTTGGTGTCGTTGCGCATCAAGCCTACCAATAATGTAAAACTTTATTTGGATGGAGATGCCGGTTTACCCATTGAAAAATGTGTTTCTTTCAATAGAAAAATTTATAAGCTGATAGAAGAAGCGCATTTGTTTCCCGAAGGTGAATTTTCGCTGGAAGTATCATCACCAGGAGTTGATGAACCGTTGAAATCGCACCGTCAATATACAAAGAACATTGGTAGAATGATTGAAGTGGTTTTTTTGGATGAAACCCAAAGAACCGGGAAGCTATTGCACGTGGCAGATGCCGATTTTATTCTGGAAGAAACGATTGGGAAAGGCAAAAAAATGACGATGCAACAAACCGTTATTCCGTTTGAAAAAGTAAAAACAACAACCGTTCAACTACAATTTTAAAATAGTCTCAAGCCGTTAGCTACAAGCTACAAGCAAATTTTTTTGTACTCACTTGTAGCGCATAGCCAATAGCTTGCAGCTTATTCAACTACAACATAAACAGACCAGAAAATGGCAAGTATTAACTTGATAGATGCTTTTCAGGAATTTAAAGATGCTGAAAACATTGACCGTCCTACCATGATGAAAGTGGTGGAAGATGTATTTAAAACATTGCTTCGCAAAAAATTTGGCAGCGATGAAAACTTCGATGTGATTGTAAACGCCGAAAAAGGTGACCTTGAAATTTTCCGCCGCCGCATGATTGTGGAAGATGGAGAAGTGATGGACCCTTTGGCTGAAGTGGAATACACTGAAGCCGTGAAAATTGAGCCCGACTTTGAAGTGGGCGAAGAACTGTTTCAGGAGATGGATATTTTAGACTTTGGCAGACGCGCCATTCTTGCGGCAAAGCAAACTTTGGCAAGCCGCATTTCTGATTTAAAAAAGAATGTGCTGGTAAAAAAATATGCCGACCGTATTAATGAAATCATCACAGCGGAAGTGTACCAGGTTTGGAAAAAAGAAGTGCTATTGTTAGATGAAGAAGGCAACGAATTGATTCTTCCAAAGTCGGAGCAAATACCGCAGGACTTTTTTAAAAAAGGAGAAAACATACGTGCCATTGTTCGCCGTGTTGATTTAAAAAACAGTTCGCCTGTTATCATTGTAAGCCGCACTGCACCTGAATTTCTGGCAAAACTATTGGAGATAGAAGTGCCGGAAATCTTTGACGGATTGATTAGTATCCGCAAAATTGTTCGTGAACCTGGCGAGCGGGCAAAAATAGCGGTGGAAAGTTTCGATGACCGCATTGATCCGGTAGGTGCTTGCGTAGGTATGAAAGGCAGCCGTATCCATGGCATTGTGCGTGAACTTAAGAATGAAAACATTGATGTTATCAACTTTACATCGAACGTACAATTGCTCATTCAACGTTCGTTAACGCCGGCAAAAATCAGCTACATGAATTTAGACACAGAGCAAAAACAAGCTGACGTGTATCTGAAAGCTGACCAAGTTTCGCTTGCTATTGGCAGACGCGGTGTGAACATCAAACTGGCGCAGGAATTAACGGGCTTTGATATTGATGTGTTTAGAGAAAACGAAGGACAGGAAGAAGAATACGATATTGATTTGGATGAATTTGCCGATGAAATTGAGCCCTGGATTATTGATGAATTGAAGAGGGTAGGATGCGATACCGGACGAAGCGTGCTCAATTTAAGTGCAGAAGAACTGGAACGCAGAACTGATTTAGAAAAAGAAACCATTGCCGATGTGATCCAGGTATTGCAAACTGAATTTGATCGGGGTTAATCTTCGTTTTTCACGATAAAAATGAGATTGAAAAACCAGGTTTGTTTTTACCGCTTTTTTAATGGTTCGCCATTTAAAAAGTTTTTCTTTAACAGCAACCGTTTCGGTGTTTCTTATTGATTTGAGAAAATAGGCTTAATCATTCGGTTTAACCTTTGTAAAGAGTTAATTTTGCACCTTATTTTATAACAATTGTAAATATAATAAATCAGAAAAGAAAAGGAATGATAAACTAAAAAGAAGACGAAAACACAAAGCAAAACATAATTTGCTCGAAAGTTTTTTAAGTATAAACTTTACAAAAAATAAAAACGCTGTTATTAAACGAATGTAACAGCGACGACAAATAAAAACACTGAATGTCAGAACTGAAGTTACCGAGATTATTAGCCGCCGCAAAAGAGTTTAACGTGGGTCAGGATACCTTGTTGAACTTTCTTGTTGGCAAAGGATTCAATCGTGATGAACTAAAGCCTACTGCAAAACTGAACGAAGCTATGTATCGTGCTTTGCAGCAGGAATTTCATAACGATAAAACAGCTAAAAACAAAGCTGACCTTGTTGATATTCCTAAATCGCAAACGGAGCGCAAACCGCGCAGGGAAGATGTGGACCTCAGCATCAAAAGAGACGAGAAAAAAACAACTCATCACAAAGAGGAAATTGCCGAACCTGTTGCTGTTGCTAAGGAAGAACCTCAACCCCAGCAGCTCGTTGTTGTACCTGAGCCTAAACAACCAGAACCCGAATTGGTAGTGCCTGTTGAGCCAGAAATGGAAGTAGAAGAAGCGCCTGTTGTTTCACAAATCGAACCAACTGAGCCGGAAATGCTTCGCATTGAAGCTCCGGAAATTGAAGCTCCTAAAGTGGTAGATAAAATTGATTTATCTGCGATTGATTCTTCAACACGTCCACGTAAAAACGTAGCGCCAAAACAAGAAGAACCAACTGAACCGGAAGTTGTGGAAGAACCTGTAGTAGTGGCTCCTGAAGTAGAAGAGGAAGAAATGCAACCAGTAGAGGAGGAAGAACCGGAGCAAGAAGAACAGCCTGAGTCACAAGAACTGGCTCCGGTTGTTGAAAATATAAAAGCAGAGAAAATAGAAGGTCCGAAAATATTAGGCAAAATCAATCTTCCGGTTGATAGTGATACACGTCCCAAACATTCTACCCGGGATGAAAAACGCAAACGCAAACGCATACCGGTTGACAAAAAAGGCGAAGCCCCTCTGCAGGGACAAACTTCTTTTAACCCGCAGGCGCGCGGTGGTGCAAACGGAAGTCAGCAACCCTTTAACCGCGAACGCAACATCACGCCACAAAGGGCTAATGCCAATGGGCAAGGCAATGCAGCCCAGCAAGGAGCTAATCGTCCTGCTTTTCAAAACAAAGCCGGACAGGCTGCTGGTAGTACCGGCCCTCGCATACAAATCAACCGCAATGCCGGCAACAATAGAAGTGGTCAATCCGGCTCCGGTCATGGACGGAACGATAGGTTTCAACGTCAGGACGATAAAGAAATTGACCAAAAACAAATCCAGGATAAAATTCGCGAAACGCAGGCAAAACTGGCCGGACAAGGGGGCCGTGGCAAGAGCTTAAAGGCACGTCATCGTCGCGAAAAACGGCATGAAGCTGCCGAAGCCATGGGTAATATAAGTGAGGATAATAAGCTGCAGGTAACTGAGTTTGTAACCGTTAGCGAACTGGCTAACCTGATGGATGTGAACTTTACCGATGTTATTAGCAAGTGTATGAGCCTTGGTATTATGGTTTCCATCAATCAGCGTTTGGATGCAGAAGTAATTGAGTTGGTTGCCGGCGAATTTGGTTATGAAGTTGAATTTTTAGGATTGGATGATATAGATGAAGAGGATGACGATGATGAGTTTGAAGAAGATGAAGATTTACAAAAACGTGCACCGATTGTTACCATCATGGGCCATGTTGACCACGGCAAAACATCGCTGCTCGATTACATTCGTAATGCCAATGTGGTGGCAGGTGAAGCGGGTGGCATCACCCAGCACATTGGTGCTTATGAAGTTACTTTACCTACCGAAGAACACATCACATTTTTAGATACACCGGGCCACGAAGCCTTTACAGCCATGCGTGCGCGCGGTGCAAAAGTTACCGATATTGCTGTGATTGTGGTAGCTGCTGACGACGCTGTGATGCCGCAAACAAAAGAAGCCATCAGCCATGCGCAGGCAGCCGGTGTGCCTATGATTTTTGCTGTCAACAAAATAGATAAAGACGGTGCCAATCCACAAAAAATTTATGAACAGCTTTCGCAAATGAATATTTTGGTGGAAGAATGGGGCGGTAAATACCAAAGCCAGGAACTGAGTGCGAAGAAAGGTTTGAACGTAGATGCTTTACTTGAAAAAATATTGCTCGAAGCGGAAATATTAGACCTCAAAGCCAGTCCTGATAAAGAAGCTTCTGGTAGCGTTATTGAAGCTTCTCTTGATAAAGGTCGTGGTTATGTAGCAACGGTGTTGGTGCAGAATGGAACATTAAAGATTGGAGATATTTTGGTGTCAGGCCAGAATTATGGCCGCATCAAAGCCATGTTCAACGAGCGTAACCAACGCGTAAATGAAGCGCCGCCTTCAACGCCGGTACAAATTTTAGGTTTGAACGGTGCACCGCAAGCCGGCGAAAAATTCAAGGTGTATGCCGATGAAGCCGAAGCGAAAGAAGTAGCTACCAAACGCGCTCAAATTTCGCGCGAGCAAGGTTTGCGTGCGAAAAAACACATCACTTTGGATGAAATTGGCCGTCGTTTGGCATTGGGCAATTTTAAAGAACTCAATGTTATTATCAAAGGTGATGTGGATGGCTCGGTAGAAGCGTTGAGCGATTCATTGCAAAAATTATCAACTGAAGAAATTGCAATAAACGTGGTTCACAAAGCTGTGGGTCAGATTTCAGAAAGTGATGTATTGTTAGCTACGGCATCGGATGCTATTTTGATTGGTTTTAACGTTCGTCCAAGCACGCAGGCCAACCGGTTAGCAGAGAACGAAGGCGTGCAAATTAAAATGTACTCCATCATTTACAACGCTATCGAAGAAGTGAAGAGTGCGATGGAAGGCTTACTGGAACCGAAGATCCAGGAAAAAGAAGTGGCGACAGTTGAAATTCGTGAAGTATATAAATTTGATAAAGCAACAGTTGCAGGTTGTTATGTTACCGATGGTAAAATACGCCGCGACAGCAAAATCCGTTTGTTCCGCGATGGCATTTTGATCTATCCGAGAACAGAGGGAGGTTTTGCAGAATTGGGTAGCCTGAAGCGTTTTAAAGATGATGTAAAAGAAGTAGCAACCGGCTACGAATGCGGTTTAACCATTAAGAATTTTGCCGACATCAATGTAGGTGATACGGTTATTGCATTTGAGGAAGAAGAAGTGAAACGTACCTTGTAAATATCATTTCATTTTATATCAAAATGCCGTTTCTTAAATAAACAGAAACGGCATTTTTATTTTGAAAAAATGAGCAAAAACAAAAGCGTGATAAAATGGAAATTTATAAGTTGAATTTGAATTGTCATTAAAGCATCATTTGGTTTTACGTTCTTTTTATCCGTTTGTACTTACTGTATTTTTGCATAGATGAGTCAGATTGCGCAATTACAAAAAAACGTTTTTAAAAATAGTATTCCGCTTTCAGGTGATATTGTTTTTGAACGAAACCACCAGCTTCCACATTCCGTAAATTATACCATCACGCGCTTTTATTCCAACGAAACTTTTTTTGGGGAAGATACCGGCATATTGTCTTATTTTATTGATAAAGAAGAGCCTGCCAACAATTGTTTGGAACTTCAGTTTAGCACTACCCGCAATAGATTTTCAACAGAAAAAAACAAAACGACAGTTAGTGAAACAACCGACATTTTTCAGTTTCATTTTACACCCACTTTTCTCAATCAATTTGTTCAAAATATAAAGCTTGTCAACAAAAAAGATGAAGTGCTTGCTTTTCATTATCCTTACTCCTTCACCAAATTGTTTCCTTTGTGCAACCACAGATTAAGCGTGTTGGAAGCTTTATTAACGAACGATTACAAAGGAGCCATACAAAATGTATTTATCAACGCAAAAGTGCATGAGCTTTTGTTGTACAGTATTGAATGTTTGATTGATGAAAAAGAAGACGTTTTTTCCTGCCGGTTTTTAGCGGATGAAGGCGGGCGTGAACGAATTTACCAGGCAAGAGATATTTTACTGCAACGCATTGGCGAACCCATAACGATCAAAGAACTAAGCCGCAAAGTTGCCATTAATGAATGCTATTTGAAAAAAGGTTTTAAAGAAGTGTTTGGTACTACCATATTCGATTTTTATCAGCAGCAGCGGATGGAACATGCCAAATACTTGTTGTATGAAAAAAGCCTTAGTGTAACCGATGTTTCGCATTTGCTTGGATATTCTTCTATCTCGCATTTTTCTTCTGCGTTTAAAAAACACACCGGTTTAAAACCTTGTGAGTTGTTGAAATAAGTTGCATTCAAAGTGTTTGCTTACTCTATGCATAACTTGTTGCATTTGCTTCTGCACAATCTTTGCTTTGTTTTCGCACATTATTTTAAAACAAAGTATTCATGCATTTTCCCTCTGCAACGTATCGTATTCAACTCAATAGCTCTTATCCTTTTTCGCAGTTACAAACCATCATTCCATATCTACACAAACTCGGCATTTCAACCATTTATGCGGCGCCCGTTACAACATCCATGAAAGGCAGCACGCATGGCTATGATGTTTGCAATCCCGATCAGTTGAATCCTGAAATTGGCACGATGGAAAAGTTTGAAAACATCAGCCAACAATTGAAGGAAAAAGGCATGAGTTGGTTGCAGGATATTGTACCCAACCACATGGCATTTATCACTGATAATGAACGATTAATGGACGTTTTTGAACGTGGAAAACAATCGCCTTATTATCATTATTTCGACATCAACTGGAATCTTTTTGATGCGACTTACAAAGGCAAACTGATGGTTCCCTTTATTGGTAAAGATTTAAATGAAGCCATCAGTGATAACGAAATCAAACTGGTGTTTGATGAAGATTTTTATTTGTCGTATTTCGATAAAAAATATCCGGTTGCAGCAAGTTCATTGTCTTTCATTCTATCATTTATAAACAATGAAATGGCACAAAGCGCAACACGCAATTTATTGGCAAAAACAAACCTTGGCAAAGAGGAATGGAACCATGCAAAGAGAGAATGGCAGAATACAATAAAAGGCGAAGCGGAAGCCATCAATGAAGCGATAAAAAAATTCAATCAAAGCAAAGATTTGCTGCACGAATTGATCAATCAACAGCACTATTTGTTGACCTGGTTTAAAGTAACTGAAAGTGAAATCAATTTCAGAAGATTCTTCACCGTAAACCAATTGATTTGCTTGCGAATGGAAGATGAATTTGTTTTTACCGATTATCATCAGTTCATCTTTTCATTGTACAATAAAGGTTTGATTAGAGGTGTTCGGATTGATCATATTGATGGTTTATATCATCCACAAGAATATGTAGAAAGATTGCGAAAAACGTTAGATGAAGATTGTTACATCATTGCTGAAAAAATACTCGAATATAACGAAGACATTGCCCGCGACTGGAAGTTGCAAGGAACAAGCGGATATGAATTTTTATCGTTCACCAGTCAATTGCTAACTGATAAAAAAGGAGCCCAAAAATTATTGGATTTTTATAAAGAACTCGTTCCGCAAACACGTTCGTATGAAGACATCGTGTTCGAGAAAAAACATACGTTTTTATACTCTCAAATGCAAGGTGAATTGGATAATCTGATACATCTTATTCAGGAGCTGGAAGTCTTTGCCGGCGCGACTTTCAGCCAGGATAACTTAAAAAAAGCATTAGGCATTTTAATGGCTTCATTTCCGGTGTATCGTATTTATCCGGATGCTTATCCTTTGCATGAAGAAGCAAAGCCAATTGTAAAAAAAGCTTTTGAAAAAGCCGCACAAAAGGTTGAAGATGAGCAACAAGAATTGCAGCTTTTACAAACCGTATTTGACGCAGATGGGAAGCAAACCGGCGATGAAAACAAGTTGCTGTTCTTAATGCGATTAATGCAGTTTACCGGACCGTTGGCAGCCAAAGGCGTTGAGGACACAACATTTTATGTTTACAATCCTTTGATTTCGCACAACGAAGTGGGCGATTCGCCCTCGCAATTAGGCATTACGGTTGACGAATTTCATCAAAAAATGAAGAGCCGGCAAGAGAACAATCCGTATTCATTAAATGCAACTTCAACACACGATACCAAGCGTGGTGAAGATGGCAGAATGCGCATCAATGCATTGGCTGCCATGCCCGATAAATGGATACAAAACGTAAACAACTGGCGGCAAATGAACACGCCATTTGTAAAAATGGTCAAAAACAAACCTGCACCTTCCACCAACGATGAATACTTTATTTACCAATCGCTCATCGGCGCGTTTCCGGAAGATTTGAATGTAACAGAATCATTCATCCATCGTACCTTATCGTTCATAGAAAAAGCATTGCGCGAAGCCAAAGTAGAAACCACTTATGACGAACCGAATGTTGAATATGAAGAAGCCTGTAAAAGTTTTATCACTTCGCTTTTGGATGAAAAGCATTCTTTTTTAAAAAGCTTTACTGCTTTTTTGAATGAAGTAATTGAGGTGGCTACATTGTATTCATTGGCACAAACAGTCATTAAGATTACCGCGCCTGGCATACCTGATATTTACCAGGGCTGCGAGTTGTGGGACGTAAGTTACGTTGACCCTGATAACCGCCGACCGATTGATTACAATTGTCGCATTGCCAATTTAGATGAAATTATTGCATTGGAAAACAGGAAGCGTTGAAGTCATTATTATCGTTCCTTCATCAGCATAAAAAAGAAGGCAGAGAAAAGTTGTATGCCACTTACAAAACACTCAACCTTCGCACTGCGCACAACGATTTGTTTTTGCATGGAAAATACGTTCCGCTGGAAACGAACAACGAAAAGGTAATGGCCTATGCAAGAACAAAAGAAGAGAAGTGGGTTGTAGTTGTAATTCCTTTTTGTGAAGAATTGTTGCAAAACAAAGAAGCGATTTCTATTGAGCTGCCTTCAGATGCGCCGCAGCAATGGATAAACCTTTTGACCAACGAAACAATAGATTTTGCAGATGAAATAAGTTTGCTTTCTTCATTACAAAAATTTCCGGTTGCTATATTGACGGCAGGATTGTAACGCTTTCCACCCATTTTTTTCAGTGGATTCGTTTCGCTGATTCATCTTTGCAACCACATGGAACCATCACCAAAGCCAGTCGCACCCATTTGGTTAATCATAGTAGCATTTGCAATCGTTTACATTGTTTGGGGTTCTACTTATTTTTTTATGCAAACCTCCGAAAAGGGGTTTCCACCTTTCATGTTGGGTGCTGTTCGCTTTTCGGCATCGGGTATTTTGTTGATGGCCTGGTGCGCCATTAAAAAGCAAAAGCTATGGTTGCGAAAGCAAATTGTTTCTGCTTTTATTGCTGGAAATTTATTGTTGTTTATTGCCACCGGCTCTATCATTTGGGCTGAACAATGGCTGCCAAGTTCCTTTGTGGCTGTGCTGGTTTCAGCCGTACCGGTTTGGTTGGTTTTACTTGACCGGCGTAACCGGAAAGCTAATTTCAGCAACTCCAAAATTATAATTGGTATAATCATCGGTTTTGCAGGTGTTGTACTGTTGTTTGCCCAAAAATTATTTTCTAATATGGCGGCAGCCAACAGTGCTTTATTAATCATCAATATGCTCATTGTAATTGGCGGAAATATTAGCTGGGCAGCGGGTTCTTTGTATTCAAAATATCATAGTGAAGGCAACGTAATGGTGACGGCTGCGTGGCAAATGATTGGGGCGGCTTGTTCCTTTATCATCCTCACTTTTTGCACAGGAGAAGTAGCCCGTTTTCATATTCAGCAAGTGCCGCTTACTGCATGGCTTTCGGTATTGTATTTAGTAACAATGGGTTCGCTCGCAGGTTACAGTGCATACATCTGGTTGCTAAGTGTACGACCAGCCACGCAGGTAAGCACAAACGCGTATGTAAACCCGGTTGTTGCCGTTATATTAGGAGCATTTGTGGGCAACGAAGCCATCAGTAAAGTGCAGTTATTTGCTTTAGCCATTATCTTGTCAAGTGTGTTTATCATTAATGCTGATAAATACAAAAGAACTTCTGAGAAGAGAATAAGAACTGAAAACAGATGATGAAAAAGTGATAAAAACAAACGCATCTTTTGCTATCTTCTCAGATTCCTCATCTTTTCAGAAGTTCTTTATCACCTGTCTTCAGTTTCATTCATCCTATCAGAAGTTCCGTTAGCAGAAGTTCTTTCATATTCTTCATCAACCAACAAATTCTTTCCATCAGCAGCCGCCGTTGCCAACTGATCGCAACGATTGTTATACACATTGGCAGCGTGGCCTTTCACCCATGTAAAAGTGATGTTGTAATCTTTTGAAAGCTCATAAAATTGCAACCACAAATCCTTGTTTTTTTTACCTCCGGCAAAGTTTGTTTTTACCCACTTTTCTAACCATCGTTTAGTGATGGCATTTACAATGTATTGGCTATCGGTGTAAATGGTAAGCGATAAATTTTTTCTTTTCAAATTTTGTAACGCAACAATCACCGCCATCAGTTCCATGCGGTTGTTGGTGGTTAGGCGATAGCCCGCAGATAGTTCTTTTTTCTTTTCACCAAACATCATCACCACACCATAACCACCTCTTCCGGGATTGCCCCGCGCCGCGCCATCGGTATAAATAATCAGTTCGTTATTCAATTAGTCAATTTTAAAAACAACTCTTTACTACTGTGCAAGATTATCTTTTGGAATGATGGCAGTTACTTCAACTTCAATCAGTAAATCTTCTCTAAAAAGCTTGCTCACTTCTATAGAAGTAGATGCAGGCGGTTGATTTGTATTAATAAATTTGTCTCTTATTTTTTTGATTTCACTTAATTGGGATATGTGAATCAAATAGTGATTTAGTTTAACAACGTTATGGAATGTGCCACCTGCCTTTTGCAAAATCTTTTCAATGTTTAGATAAATTTGTTCTACCTGCTTTTGGAAATCATCAGGATGAATTGAATTGCCCTTTTCATCTATTGAAAGCTGCCCTGAAATCAATATCATTTTTACATTACCCAAATCAACTTCAACAAATTGCGAATATCCAAACGGAGTAACATCTAAAAACTTTACCATGAACATTTAGCTTTTTTATCGTTGAATAAAATAAGAAACTATTAATTCTTTGTTTCATAAAATTACTCAGTAAAAAAAGTGCCTTTCAAATAAGTTTTTGCGTTGCCGCGCATCAGCACGCGGTCGCCTTTCAACTCACAATCCAAATAGCCTTTGCGGGCCGATAATTGTATGCTTTGCAATTTGTTTTTGCCCAACTTTTCTGCCCAATAAGGAACCAAAATGGTATGCGCCGAACCCGTTACCGGATCTTCATTAATGCCGCTTTGCGGATAAAAGCAACGCGCTACAATATCGCTGTCATCACCTTTTGCCGTGCAAATCACACCACGTGCTTTTACTGTGGCAAGTGTTGCAAAATCGGGTTTTAATTCCTCTATATCTTTTTGTGAGGGCAACACGACCATCATATCAAATGAAGTGGTAAAAACCGGTGCTGGCTGCACATGCAGACTACTGAACAATGCTTCAGGAACATCGGTCAAGGGAATTGGTTGATTAGCCGGAAAATCAAGCTGGATGCTTTTTTCAGCCGCTCGGTTTATTTTTAAAACACCGCTCAATGAATAAAAAAGAATCTCATCTTTCTCATAACCCAGCTCTGTAAAAAGAATATGTGCCGATGCAAGGGTAGCATGTCCGCACAGCTTTACTTCTGTAGTTGGCGTAAACCAACGAATGCGAAAACCATCCTCTTCAGGAACAAAAAAAGCGGTTTCGCTCAGGTTGTTTTCTTTTGCCAGTTTTTGCATCACATCATCGGGCAACCAATCGGTAAGCGGACAAACGGCAGCCGGATTGCCTTCAAATAATTTGTTGGTGAACGCATGAACGATGTAAATGGGTAAACGCATATTGTACAAATAAGAGTGCAAAATAAAGGTGGATTTCATTACTTTTATCAACCCTCTTAACAACAGTAAAAACAAAGATGGTTTATTTTTAAAAGGTTTGTAAACTCATGCTTCACGATACTCAAAATACTATGTTTTCGATGGCTGCTGATTTTATCAATTACAGCAGCCAGCCCGTGTTTTTAACTGGAAAAGCCGGCACCGGAAAAACCACATTTTTAAAATACATAAAGCAGCACACCAACAAGCAAACGGCTGTTGTTGCGCCCACTGGCGTTGCAGCAATCAACGCAGGCGGCGTTACCATTCATTCTTTTTTTCAATTGCCATTTGCGCCCTACATTCCACAAACGCAGGGCTTCGCATCGAATGACGAAATGCTTGATAAACATCATCTGCTGGGCAGGATAAAAATCAACCGCGACAGGAGAGAAGTGTTTCAAAAATTAGAGCTTCTTATTATTGATGAAATTAGTATGGTGCGCTGTGATGTGATTGATGCCATTGATGTAGTGCTGCGCTCGTTTCGCAACCGTCACAATGAACCGTTTGGCGGCGTGCAGGTATTGTACATTGGCGACATGTTTCAATTGCCGCCGGTTGCAGGTGAAGGCGAGTGGAACATCCTTTCCCGCTTTTATAAAAGCCCATATTTTTTTGACAGTAAAGTGGTAACAGAAAATCCGCCGGTGTACATTGAGTTGAACAAAATTTACCGGCAAAACGAAAAATCGTTCATTGATATTCTGAATAAAGTTCGCAATAACGAAATGGATTTCGAGGCGTTTGAAAAACTGCACGAACGATACGAACCGGAGTTTAGCATTCCCAAACACGAGCGGTATGTAGTGCTTACCACGCACAACCATAAAGCCGATGCCATCAATGCCGCTGAGCTATCAAAAATAAAAGGCGAAAACAAAGTGTATGAAGCTGAAATTGGCGGCGATTTTTCCGATAAAACGTATCCTGCAGAAGCTGCTTTGCAATTGAAAATAGGAGCGCAGGTGATGTTCATCAAAAACGATCCTGAAAAGCGGTTCTTCAATGGAAAAATTGGTGAAGTAATCCGTATGGAAGACAGTGCAGTGATTGTAAAATGTGGTGAAGATGAACCCGAAATTGAAGTAAAACCGGAGAAGTGGAACAACATACGATACACACTCAATAACGACTCTGTTGATGAAGATGTGATTGGATGGTTTAAGCAGTTGCCATTGCGATATGCATGGGCAATCACCATTCACAAAAGCCAGGGATTAACCTTTGAAAAAGCTATAATTGATGCGGGTTCTTCATTTGCATCAGGCCAAGTGTATGTGGCTTTGAGCCGTTGCACAACTTTGAATGGCATCGTTCTAAAAAGCAAACTCACGCCTTATAATTTAAGAACGGATGGACGCATTGTTGAGTTCTCTGTACAAAAACAAAACGTTGATGCGCTAACGCAGCAGCTGGAAAAGAGCAAAGCCGATTATCAAAAAGAAACCATTTTAAAACTGTTCGATTTTCAGTCTGTTCTTCATCAATCTAACCGAGTGATGAAAGTTTTTTATGATCATCCAACATCGTTTAACGAAGGCACAAAAGAATGGCTGGAATCTCTGCAAAGTAAAATAGAACAGCAGCAAACCGTTGCCAGCAAATTTGAATTGCAACTAATGACATTGCTGGAAAGGGAAGATCTGCCGGAAAATAACGAAGCTGCGCAAAGCCGCATCCGAAGCGCCGTTGCACATTTTATAAAAGAATGGGAAACGGTATATCAAACCATTCCGCAATCGCCAGCTATCACAGATAGCAAGATGGTGGCGCTGGCTTATAACAATGAGTTGCGCGCCTTGTATCATGCCATTTCGTTGCGTTTGGTTTTGCTGAAAAGCTGCACTCATGGCTTTAACACAGAAGCTTACAACAAGGCAAAGAAAAATTTTTCAACTTCAAATGTTTCTCTCAATGCGTATGCTGGTACGAGTGAAACAAAAACCGAAAGTCCGCATCCCGATTTGTATCGCCAATTGCGGCAATTGCGCGATACCATTTGTACCGAATTAGAAGTACCGATTTACATGGTTTGTGGCAGCTCGGCGTTAGATGAAATGAGCCGGTTTTTACCGTTAACAATAGCACAATTGATTCAGATTACAGGCTTTGGAAAGGTGAAAGCGCATCAGTTTGGCGAGCGGTTTTTGCGTATTATCAACCGATATGCTGATGACCATAATTTATCATCCACCATTGGCGAAAAAAAAGCAAAAAAGCCGCGAAAAGAAAAGGAAAAATTAGGCGAAAACAAACCTGAAGCCGTTGCCAAACCTGACACTAAAAAGGAAACGTTTGTATTGTATAAAGAAGGAAAAACAGTAAAAGAAATTGCAGATGAGCGCAAGCTGTCGCCGCAAACCATCGAAGGGCACCTGGCTTATTTCGTTCAGGAAGGGATGCTATCAGTTGATGAACTGGTAACGCGCGAAAAATTGGTTTTGATTGAGCCTGCGTTGCAGGAATATGACGGCAAAACGCTAACTTCTGTAAAAACAAAACTGGGCGATAAGGTAAGTTATGCCGAAATTAAAATCGCGTTAGCATGGAAAGAATTTTTAAAGAAAGAATCGGCGCCAAACGGTTAAAAAATTATATTTGAATAAACTGAAAGAAATGGAACGTACAGCAATTAGAGCGAATTTTACTTCTGAAGAAGAGTATTTTTTGTTTGAAGAAAAGAGTGAAACAAGACATGAATTAATCAATGGAAATTTATATGAAATGAGTGGCGTTAGTAAATATCATAACAACATAGTTCGCAGATTAATCGTATTGTTTTCAAGATTGCTTAATGAAGATAAATATCTGGTTGCTTTTGAAAGTTTTAAATTCAAATCTCCCGATAAAGATTTTCTCTATCCCGATATTATGATTTGTGAAACAGATGCTGCGAGATATTATTCTGATAAGCCTTTATTAATTATTGAAGTACTTTCACCTTCAACACGCAAATACAATTTGGTTGATAAATTCATTCAATACCAAAAAGCAGAAACCTTGCAATATTATTTGTGTATAGAGCCTGAAAGAAAAGTGGTAATTTTTTATTTCAAAACAGCTGAAGGCGAATGGATGACGGAAACCTTTACCAATGATGATGATGTAATTGTATTGTCTCATTTGAACATCAACATAACACTGAAAGACGTTTATCAATCTTGCTAAAAATTAATGTGGCCACGCAACGAAAACACATGCACCGGACCTCTGTCTTTGTTGTAAGCAGGATGATCAACAAACTGATAGTCAGCAGTGAAAAAGAAATGATTGAACAGCTTTGCATTGTAATAGACTTCAACAATGTTTTCGGTGCGGTAATTTAAAGCACCATCACCAATTAAAAAGCCATAACCGCCCTCCTTTATATAAGCCTGGTGATCTTTGGAAATACCGCTTACTACACCGGCAATGCCCACAATATCATCGTTCCGCTTCCACCAATTTCCTTTTATTTGCAAACCGGCACTTGCACTCTGGTCTATTTCAGTAAACGCCCAGGTTGCCGTTTTGCCATCGTTGTAACCCGCACGAAAAAAGCAACCCACAACATCCGATAATTCTAATTCTCCGTTTACACCTAACCCGTATTTTGAGCTGTGATAATTTGCGTTATATCCCACACCTTCTATTACGTGTACCGCAGTGCTATCGCCGCTTTTCATCTCTACAATGGCTTGCTGATAACTTGGCGCATTGGTGCGATTTCTGAAACCTAAAACTCTTATGATTCCTTTTCTTTTATTAAGTAAAAAATTCTTTTCCAGTTCCAGGCTAAATCCATTTACAGCACTAATATTTTTATTCAGGTAAGGGCCATTTGCATTTACAGGAACCTGAGTTCCACTTAAACGGGCCGCCCATGAAGGGTTAATCCATTCTACTACAAAACCCAATGTATAACCGCGTGTGTTGGCCGGATAATCATAACTGCCGTTATCCATGAGCGCCCAGTTTAAAAAAGTTGTACGTGCATCGTGGCTGTACGCATTTTTATCGAAAAAATCGCTCACCGAAAATTTGCCGGCACTAATGGTAAGGCGGGATGCCGGCACAATTTCTTTTACCTGGTTCGCATCATCTTCCAGGGTATCCATTTTGCTGTTGGAAAGTGGTATGTGCTGTTGCAAATAATATCTCGCCATAGACAATACAGGCAATGGATCGCCTACGCGAAACGCTTCGCCATTGGTAAAACCGGCGATGCCTGTGGTTCCGTCGAAGCCATTGCCGCCAGATACTTCAGCGTTTGCATACGCATTGGTATAGCGAAATAATTTTTTGCCGATAAAAGCTGTTGTAGTGATGGTAAGCGCTCCTCTGTCCACTCCATTACTCAAACTATTATATCCTGAGTACAAAGCCATGAACGCACTATGCGTTTGCGAAACGGCGGTGAACTGAAAATGTGCCGACCACGATGAATCGGGCGTTTTATTTCGGGGCGGAACTATGGTATCTTTTTGCGCAAAAACAAACGAAGAGATAAGCAGAGCGAACAATACAAAGGTTGCTTTCATAAATGATGTTGATGATTTGGTTGCTTTTACAAATTGGATGCGCATCAGCGAGTAATTGGTTGTGTTTGTTTTTGTGCAAAAACAAACTTTTGTTTCAGGCATTGATAATCCCTTTCAGATAGGTTTTGTTTTGCCTAAAAATTAAAACAGTTCAACACTCCATTGCCGCTCAAAAACTTCGGCCGGTGGTAACGCATTGATGCCTTCCTTTTGCGTAATATCACCTTTTGCAGTTGTATTGTCGGCAATACCGCACCAGGGTTCAATACACAAAAAGTCCGCATCTTTTTTTGTCCAGATACCGAGGTAGGGAAAACCTTCAAAATAAATGGTGAAGCCGTGTGGCGTAACATCGCTTTTTACGCTGATGCTATTGCTTTGGATATGTTTAAATACCAGTGCATCTTCATAAAAGAAAAAGCGTTTGAGCTTTAGTTGTTCTGCATTGTGAAAGAAAGGTACAGGTGCGGTTTCAATCAAGCCGTCAGACGATAAAGGGAATCGTTCTGCATTTTCAACCTGGCTGAAAGAAAGATAATAATCTTCAAAATCAGTATTATCAACCAACGGAACTTTAAACGCCGGATGTCCTCCAACAGAGAAATACATGGTTTCACTGCCGGTATTGGTTACAGAATACACAACGTACAAACGGTTTTCAACAAGGGTATATTGAATGGAAAAGGAAAATGGAAACGGGTACAAAAACAAAGTTTGCGGCGTATCTGCAATGGTAAAAGTGATTGATGTTTGTGATTGATCAGTTATGGCAAATTCGGTATCACGGGCAAAGCCATGCCTGCTTAAATGAAATGTTTTGCCATTATAAGTGTAGCTGCCTCCTTTTAATTCGCCAACAATGGGAAACAAAACCGGGCTATGCTTTGCCCAAACGGCAGGATCGGCGCCCCACAAATAATGTAAGCCTGTTTGTTGGTTGATAAGGCTTTGCAGTTCGGCTCCTTTGGTGTTGATGTCAACGGACAAAATGTGGTTGTGCAAGGTGGGCATGTTATTGCTAATTTGAAATTGTTAATGGTTAATTGTGGGCCAGATTTAATTTTTCTTACAAAAACAAAAAGCTGTTTACCAAAAACAGCTTTTATAAAAAAAGGGGCAAAACCAAAACTAATATTCGTCTTCGTTAAACATAAAATCTTCCTGGCTCGGATAATCAGGCCAGATGTCATCAATGCTTTCATACACTTCGCCTTCGTCTTCCAACTCCTGTAAGTTTTCAACCACTTCGATGGGCGCACCGGAGCGAATAGCATAATCTATCAATTCGTCTTTTGTAGCAGGCCAGGGCGCATCTTCAAGATGGCTTGCCAGTTCAAGGTTCCAGAACATAACCGCTTTTGAAATTTGCTGCAAATGTAGGAGTTGAGAATGAAAATCCAAATTCAGAACTTCTTTTGATGCTTAAAATCTTGTTCGGACTTTTAATTATTAGTTTACGTTTGCAGATATGCTTAGGGCAACGAATATTTTCAAATCGTATGGTCATATTCAGGTGGTGAAAGGCGTGAGTTTAGAGGTTGAGAAAGGGGAAATTGTTTCTATCACCGGCTCATCGGGTGCAGGCAAAAGCACGTTGCTTCATATATTAGGAACGCTGGACGCACCGGATAGCGGCGAAGTAATCATCAATGGTGTTCAGTTAGCTCATTTAAAAAACAAACAGCTTGCGCAATTTCGCAACCGACAACTCGGGTTTGTATTTCAGTTTCATCATTTGTTGCCTGAGTTTACAGCGATCGAAAATGTTTGCATTCCGGGTTGGATAAAGGGTGGCAAAAGAAAAGAGGTTGAAAACCATGCCATGCGTTTGTTAAGCGTGCTGGGAATTGAAAACCGGATTAATAACAAACCGCAACAGTTAAGCGGCGGTGAGCAACAACGCGTTGCTGTGGCGCGCGCGCTCATCAACAATCCCGCTATTGTATTTGCCGATGAGCCAACAGGTAATTTGGATAGTAACAACGCAAAAGAACTTCATCAATTGTTTATTCAATTGAGAAATGAATTTAGCCAAACGTTTTTAATTGTTACGCACAATGAAGAGCTTGCGGCTGGCAGCGATCGCGTGTTGCACATGAAAGATGGTTTGCTGCAAAATTGAAATAAATTGTTGTTGAAAGCGTTTTTGGTTTTGCCGTAATTTTAAAGATGGTTTGAAAAAATGAAAGCAAATTCTATTTATTCCTGAATAGATAAAGAGCCCATTTTCTAAATTATCGTTTCGTTTACAGCTTTGCGTTTACTTTGCGCGTTTACTTGTAGTTGCCGGCAGCATGTATAAAAAAATCTCGTTTGTTTTTGCATTGATTTTATTACTCTCATCTCAATCCATTTCGCAGGATTTAAACCAACTGCGAAACCGGATGAGTGGTTTTGGCCAGTCGGGAAAAGGCAACAAAGATTCGCTGGTGCACCGTAATCCCAATGAAGATTCCATTACCATTTCTTATCGTTATTTCGATTCTTCACGGGTTAGAAAATTAGATTCTTCTATCAACGATTGGTACACTCGTTTTCCTGTTCCGCCAACCTACAACTATCTGAGCAACTTTGGAAGTGCAGCGCATTCCTTGTTGTTCAATCTTAACATGGAGCCTGGCTTTGATGCCGGTTTTCATTCGTTCGATATTTATAAATACACACTTACCGGAACGCGCTTTTTTCAAACTACCCGACCTTACACCGATCTTTCGTACGCGCTTGCCAGCAATGCGGAACAAATGGTAAACCTTCTGCACACGCAAAACCGAAAAAACAATTTGAATTTTACGTTTGAATACCGGTTCATCGGTTCGCCGGGAGCGTTCAAAAATCAAAACAGCAGCCATAACAATATTCGCATTAGTTCATTTTATCAAAGCAAAAACAAACGCTATGGATTGTATTTTATTTACCTCTATAATAAAATAAAAGCATCGGAAAACGGCGGTTTAATAGCCGACTCAGAATTGCAGAATTCCGGGCTTAACGGCTCAATAAATAATCCAATCGCAGCTAATGTCCGTTTATACAATTCCCAAAGAACGTACGGGTCAAACGGAAATGTTTTTAATACCTATCTGGACATTGGAAATTCTTATACCGAAAGCATTTTTTACTTACGGCAGTATTATGATTTCGGACAAAAAGATTCGATTGTTCATGATTCAACGGTTACGCGTTTGTTTTACCCGCGCCTGCGCTTGCAGCATTCTATTTCTTACAGTACAAATCGTTATGAGTACCACGATAATGCATTGGATTCAGCCAATTATATCAACTTTTATCATTTTTACGGAGCGAATAATGTAGATACGCTTTTGTTTCAGGATAAATGGAAGAACTTAAATAATGAATTCTGCATTGTTACTTTTCCTGATAAAAAAAATGTTGCGCAATTTTTACGGTTGAGCGCCGATTTGGAGTTAATAAATGGAACCTTGTATAACGCCGGAACCAAAAACTACACTAACATCTACGCTTCGGCCGAATACAGGAACAGAACGCGAAACCAGAAATGGGATGTGGAAGCGTTTGGTCGTTTGTACCTCGCGGGCAGCTTTATTGGCAATTACACAGGTTATATCAGTTTGCAAAGGCTGCTTTCTAAAAAGTTGGGAGCGTTGCAAATTGGGTTTCAAAACACCAACAAAAGCCCGACAGAATTAAGTCAGAATATTACTTCCTTTCCGGTTATTCCTATTGGCTCCATTCACAATACCAATGTTGCCAAACTCTTTGGAAATCTTTTTATTCCTGAAGCCCAATTGCATTTGTATGCAAATTATTATGCCGTTACCAATTACACTTATTTCACCGATTACTTTACACTACAACAGCAATCTTCTCTTTTTAACTACCTAACTGTTGGACTTGATAAGAAATTCAGATTATCGAAACATTTGTTTTGGTACACCGAAGCGGCTTTTCAGCAATCGGCTGGCAATGCGCCGGTGCACTTGCCCCAGGTTTATACAAGAAACCGGCTTGCTTTTGAGGGTAATTTTTATAAAAATCTATACCTCTCAACCGGTATTGAGGTAAGATATTTTACACCTTACAAAGCCGATGGGTACACGCCATTGAATGGCCAGTTTTATTATCAATCCGATTCGACCATAAGCAATCGCCCCGATGTAAATGTGTATTTCAATTTCAGAATCAAAAGCTTTAAAGCGTTTATCCGGTTGGAAAACCTGAATACTTTGGATAAATACAATGGCAGTTTCGGTTTTTTGAATCACAATTTTTCAGCGCCACATTATCCGCAAAATGCACTTTGGATACGGTTTGGTGTTTGGTGGAGCTTTGTTAATTAGCGTGTCGGCTCGTCATTAGCATTATTTATTTTTTATTT
The DNA here is from genome assembly GCA_963790435.1 of uncultured Chitinophagaceae bacterium. Taxonomy (GTDB): domain Bacteria; phylum Bacteroidota; class Bacteroidia; order Chitinophagales; family Chitinophagaceae; genus Ilyomonas. The sequence continues at coordinate 249,314 of CAWBOI010000001.1, read as the reverse complement.
TTGTTTGATAATGTATGAATATGAACAGGAAGTTTTTTACGCTGATTTCTGTAATCGCAATGGGTTTGGTTTTATCAATAAATGCAAAAGCGAACGATAAAACGGATACTGTAACAGTTGCCGGCGTTTGCGAAAGTTGCAAAGGACAAATTGAAAAAGCAGCCAAGCAAGCTGGCGCGACCACAGCCGACTGGAACGAGAAGAGCAAATTGTTGAGCGTTTCTTACAACGATTCTACCACATCGGTATTGGCAATTGAAAAGAAAATTGCCGCCGTTGGTTACGATACCCGCGATATAAAAGCAGCAGATCAGTCGTACAACAAGTTACCTTCATGCTGCAAATATGATAGAAGCGGAGCGAACAGCGCGGAAAAGGTTTGTGATGATAAAAAACAATAAACAAAGTTGAAAGTATGAAGCGAATAACTGTTTTTGGTTTTGCCCTTTTTCTGTCTCTTTCTTGTTTTGCGCAGCCCCAACCCGGAAATATGGCAAAAGAAATAAAGTTGCCCGATGCGAAAAACCAAATCATTGCTTTGTCGTCTTTAAAAGGAAAAGTAGTGTTGATTGATTTTTGGGCAAGCTGGTGCCGCCCTTGCCGACAAACCGTTCCTGGTTTAAAAAAGCTGTATTCTCTATACCACGACAAAGGGTTTGAAATTTACGGAATTTCGCTTGACGATAACCCAAATGCCTGGCTTCAAGCCGTATTAAATGACCAATCTTCCTGGATTCATGTGAATGACAAATCCGGTACTGTGGCAAATCAATGGGTAATTTCTGTTATTCCGACCACTTATTTATTAGACAAAAGCGGGAAAATTGTTGCCGTTGACGAAGATGCAAATTCTCTGGGTAAGCTTATACCTAAATATTTGAATTAAGCAGGCTTTTCCTTATTTAGAAGCCTTACTTACCTTTCTGGCGAATTCTTGTGCGATGAAACAATGCGATTTCAATGCACAAGAATTTTTTTTATGTTAAGTTTAGTTTATTCTCGCAAAGAAAGTGGAGTTTAGAGAGATTGGTTTCAAAAGATAAGGAGGTTGTATCAATTCGATATTTTACTCTGGGAGTTCATTATTTGATTAATCCGATATCTTAATAACGAGAGTTAGCGAGCCTTCTCCTTTTTTCATTATTGTATTTAAGTTCCTGTAGACATTTAAAATCCTTTGTATCTACTTCAGACCAGAATAGGGAACGCCTTTTCTAGACCGCATAAGTTCCTCAACAACACTACTACTTCTTTTTAAAATACGCAAGCTTAAAGTTCAATTGAGAAATTGACTTTACAACTAAATTTTATAGTTAAAATACTAATAAAATTAGTTAATATTTACATTTTTTTTACTAAAGAAAATATTAGGATTATAAAATAATAATCAAAACATTATCAATTTAAATAAACCATTACTTAATATTTATATTTGAATAAATTAGAGCTATGAAGGCATTAAATTTAATTTTATTTTGCTTCTTATTTAACACAGAATATATATAAGCACTAATTCATTGAATTACAGTATTATATACTGTAAAAATGGCTATTAATCTTAAATAAAATTAAATTAAAAAATAAAACGGTTAGATAGCTGAAACTACTTTAGATTATCTGTAGAAAAGCCTAAAGGCAATAAGAGTGATGAATTTGGAACGCTTAACACTTGTCCACTTCTGCCACAAAAAATTAACCGGATGGGATGCTGAACGCGGTTTTCAAATTCAATAAGAACCTGTCGGCAAAATCCACAGGGTGAAGCTGGAGTATCACTTTTTCCTTTGGAGTTTATATAAGTAACCGCCATGGAGAGAATTGGAATATTGGGATAAAGTTGGGCCGCAGTAGCCAATAACGAACGTTCGGCACAAATGCCGGAAGGAAAGCTGGCGTTTTCCTGATTGCTGCCGGTTACAATTTCCTGGTTAGAAAGTAAAGCAGCAGCGCCAACAAAAAAGCCGGAATAAGGCGCATAAGCAATTGTTGCCGCGTTTCGAGCTGAAAGAACCAACTCATAATCAGATCGATTTAACTCATTTTCAGAGTCAAATACCTGATAAGTAAACGCGAATTGTGCTTCTTTCAACGAAATTTAATGGATGGATTTAAAAAAGCGGTTCCAGCGGGGGCCTTTATCCCAGCTAAACCAAATCAAAGAGGCTTTTCCTACAATATTGGTTTCAGGCACAAACCCCCAAAAACGGCTATCCTGGCTGTTGTGACGGTTGTCACCCATCATCCAATAATAATTGTATTGGAATGTATATTGGCTGGTTGGCTTTCCGTCAATCACAAATTGCGCCCCGTTTTCTGCTAATTGATGATGTTCATAAGTGGCAATGATACGGCGGTAAAGAACAATGTTTTTTGCGTCTAAAGTTACGGTTTTACCCTTTGTAGGGATAGAAATAGGTCCATAATTATCGGCGCTCCAGGGATAATCAGCAATATCAAACGGAAAAGTTCTTTGATCAACCGAATTATCGCTGTATAAAGTGATGGATTTGAAATTGGACTGTTTTTGTATAAGTTCTACATCGGAATTTGATAATGTCATTCTGTACTTAAATCCCAACAAAGGCATGTACTTTCCATCTTTCTCGTAAGTAACATCTTTGCCGCTTTGTGGATCCGTTCCGGTATCAAAGTGAAAATTCAATTGATTGGATAGAAAATCTTCTGAAAATGGCGTTCCGTTGGTTTCTACAACGTATTCATTTTGTTGGCCGGGAGCCATATATGCTTTTTGATCATTTATGTATAAAATCCCGTTCTTTACCTGCAAAACATCGCCCGGAACACCAACACAACGCTTAATGTAGTTATCAGTTTTGTCCATCGGATGTACAATTACGGCGTGTTCGGCTCGTAACGCATCACGATTTCCATTATAATCCCTCCTTAAAACGTCGTAGTAAGTATTGGCACTTAAATAGTCCGGCTCATTAATAATGGTATCACCTGCAGGAAAATTAAATACGACAACATCGTTTCTTTGTATGGTTGTATAACCCGGTAATCGTTTGTAGGGAATTTGCAATGCAGTTGTATAGGATGGCGTAGTTTGAGAAAAAGGCATCGTATTATGTACAAACGGAAAACTGATGGGGGTTTGTGGAATGCGCGCACCATAGCTCATTTTACTTACAAATAAAAAATCGTTTACCAGCAAGGTTTTTTCCATGCTTGGAGTAGGGATGGTGTAAGCTTCAAAAATAAAACTCCTGATAAGAGTTGCTGCTACGACGGCAAACACCGCTGCATCAATCCATTCGCGGGAAGCTGGTTTTTTGTACAGCTTCATTACTTCCTTGCCTTTGTAGCGTTCGTTTTTCGAAAAGCCGAGGTAAGGGAAATAGATAAAAGGCAGAAAAACAGTAGCTGCGTGTTGAAACACATTAAATTTACCAAAGTGCATTACCCAGATAATGGTGATCCAAATGGTAATAAATTGTCCTGCAATGGGTATGAATTGTAGCCAGAACCATATTTTTTTGATACCACATTTTTCAACGATACACCAGGTATTGTAAAAAGGAATGAATGCTTTCCACGGCTCGATGCCTGCTTTTTTAAACATTCCATACATTCCAATGTGCCAGCCGAGAGTGCCAATGATGAAGATAGCCCAACCCATATTTTATTTTTAGAGAAAAACAAAAGTACCATTCCACATCGGCACACAAAATACAGAAGTAAAAACTTTTCTTAAACTGTTGTAAAAGGTAAAATCAATTTGTTTTTGCCCATTTTTCAATAATCATTGCGCTGGCACCGCCGCCGCCATTGCAAATAGCTGCCGCACCAATTTTGCCACCATCCTGTTGTAATACATTGATCAGCGTTACCAAAATACGCGCTCCGCTGCAACCCAACGGATGTCCCAACGAAACTGCACCGCCACGCACATTTACTTTCTCTGCATCAATTCCCAACTTTTGAATATTAGCGATACTTACTACCGAGAAAGCTTCATTGATTTCAAAATAATCAACATTATGTAAAGTTAAGCCGGCTTTTTGTAAAGCTTTTGGCAAAGCAAGTGAAGGAGTGGTGGTGAACCACTCAGGAGCCTGTTCTGCATCGGCAAAACTTAAAATTGTTACCAGTGGTTGTATCCCCAATTCTTTGGCTTTGTCTTCACTCATCAAAACCAACGCTGCCGCACCATCATTAATGGTACTGGCATTGGCTGCTGTAACAGTGCCTTCTTTTATAAAAGCCGGTTTGAGTTCGGTAATTTTATCAAACTTAACGTTGTAAGGTTCTTCATCTTTATCTACCACGATGGCTTCCCCTTTTTTCTGAGGAATGGAAATCGGGACAATTTCAGGCAAAAACAAACCTTGCTCAATTGCCCGTTGACTTCTTCTATAACTTTTAATCGCGTAATCGTCCTGCTCTTTTCGGCTGATGTTGCAGGTTTGGGCACATAATTCTGCTGCATTGCCCATCGGGTAATCTTTGTAAACGTCGGTTAAACCATCTTTCGATAAACCATCAACCAAAGTCACGTCGCCATACTTATTGCCCCAGCGTTGTTTGGTTGCATAAAAGGGAACATTCGACATACTTTCCATTCCACCAGCTACAATAATATCTGCATCGCCGAGCATTATGCTTTGTGCTGCAGTAGCAACGGCTTTCATTCCACTTGCACAAACTTTATTAATGGTAGTTGCAATTACGGTTTCTGGTAGTCCGGCCATCATACTCGCCTGACGAGCAGGAGCTTGTCCTAAATTCGCCTGCAGCACGCATCCCATAATCACTTCATCAATTTGTTGTGGAGAAATGCCCGCTTTTTCAACAGCAGCTTTGATAGCGATGGCTCCCAATTGCGGAGCTGTTATATCTTTCAATTCTCCACCAAAACTTCCTATAGGAGTGCGAACAGCAGAAGCAATCACAACTTTTTTCATTTAACGAACAATTGTTAGTAAAAGCAAATATAGTGAGTGAAAAATCCGGCAAAAACAAATTAACGAACTTGTTAAGTACAAGCTCGGCATTTGGTAGAAAACCAGTTGGTTGAACTGTATTATTTAAAAAGATGGATTTTTAGTTCAAATCTGAAATGTGAAGTTTTTGCACAAAAACAAACTTGAAAAACTACAAACCTCGTAAGCCGGATTCTGTTTCTACACTATCATTTATCTGCTCCCAACATTACTGTTGAGATGTAGCTGCCTACCCAAATTCATTGAACGAGCCGCTCTCAAACGAATTCTTATGTGGCATTACAGCACCTAAGGTTTACCCGCATTGCACATTGCTGCACAAAGCCGTAAGCTCTTACCTTACGTTTTCACCCTCATCCACCTTAGGCGGACAGTTATTTTCTGTGGCACTTTCTCTTGTCATTTTGCAATAACAGCCGGCTGTTAGCCGGTAGGTTGCTCTTCGCTGTCCGGACTTTCCTTGGCGCCAGCGGCGCCACGATAGCGCGGGTTTGTAGTGGGACGAAGGTACAATTTCAAAAATCTTCACAATCATTTTACCAGTGGTTACAAGCCGCATCGTTATTCATCTACCTTAGCTGCTAAATTTCAACGGCTTGTTTAAGGAAATCGTCATTGCATTCCAGTCGTACTTCGATGCCCATCGCTTCATTCAAAAGAATAAGCTTTGGAAATGGATTCTTCTGCCGGGTTTGATTTACGCTGTTTTGTTCGCCCTCAGCATGATTGTTTTTGGTGAAAGCGCCAGCCGGTTGATACAATGGATTTTTACGGTTACACACATCAATAACTGGAAGCAGCACCATCAAGACGGATTATTGAATTTCGTTTTTGCTTTCGCCACTTTTATATTCTGGCTTATTTTGGTTTTGCTGTATTTTTCCCTTTTCAAATATATCTGGTTAATTGTAGGCTCGCCGGTGTTTGCGTATCTGAGTGAAAAAACGGAAGCCATTATTGAAAACCGAAACTTCCAGTTTTCTTTTTCAAAACTGGGTACAGATATTTTACGAAGCATAGCCGTTTCATTTCGCAATATGCTGTGGCAAACCGTGTATATTCTTTCGTTATTGGTTCTTTCTTTCGTGCCGGTTGCAGGTTGGATAACGCCTGTTATCGCGCTCATCATCGAAGCCTACTATTATGGCTTCGCTATGTTGTATTATAGCTGCGAGCGGCGCAATCTTTCTTCGCAACAAACTTTTCATTTTATTGGTTCGCATCGGGGTCTTGCCATTGGTAATGGTTTTATTTTTTACACTTTACACCTTGTGCCCATCATCGGCTGGATATTCGCGCCAGCTTATTCAGTTATCGCCGCCACAGTAAGCATGATAAAAGTTAGGGAAAATCATCAGTCAATCCAAACGATTACTCCATAAATTTTATACAGCATTTGCAAAAAGGATGTTGAAAAAATAGGGAACTTTTTAGCCTTTTATGAGGTACTTTGTGCTTTGTTTTTAAGATTGAAAAAGATTGTTCCGTTATGCAGTTCTCACATCTTCATGTTCACACACAATATTCATTGCTTGATGGCGCAGCCAACATCAGCAGTCTTTATAAAAAAGCCGAAAAGCACAATATGCCTGCACTTGCCATTACCGACCACGGCAATATGTTCGGCGTGTTTGATTTTGTAAACCAGGCATGGAAAAAAACAAAAGTGGTGGGTAAGGATGAGAACGGAAAAGACATTCTTGAACCCGTTATCAAACCCATTGTTGGCTGTGAGTTTTATGTAGTGGAAGACAGAACAAAACGAACCTTTACCAAAGAGCAAAAAGACGAACGTTTTCACCAGGTATTATTGGCCAAAAACAAAACAGGTTACCACAATTTGGTGAAGCTAACATCGTATGGTTTTAGCGAAGGCCTGTACAGCAAATATCCACGCGTTGATAAAAAACTAATTGAAAAATACAAGGAAGGATTAATTGCCACCACTTGTTGTATTGGCGCTTATGTACCGCAAACCATTTTGTATAAAAGCGAAGCCGAAGCAGAGAAAGAATTTTTATGGTGGCTCGATATGTTTAGTGAAGATTACTACATTGAATTGCAACGCCATAAAATTCCGGAGCAGGAAAAAGTAAACGCAATGCTCATTAAATGGGCGAAGAAGCACGGCGTAAAAATGATTGCTACTAATGACAGTCATTATACCGACCAGGAAGATTACAATGCGCACGATATTTTGCTTTGCATCAATACCGGTGAAAAGCAATCTACACCTGGCTTAGACGATTTTGTAAACGATGATACGCTGGTAAAAAACCGTCGTTTTAAATTTCCCAACAATGAATTTTATTTTAAGGGAAGTGATGAAATGATTCAGCTGTTTCAGGATGTTCCTCAAAGCATTGACAACACCAATGAAATTGTTGATAAAATTGAAGTGTTGAATTTAAAGAAAGACATCCTGCTTCCAGCGTTCCCTATTCCAAAAGAATTTCAAACGTCATCGGACAGCAATCTGAACCAATGGAATTATCTGCAACATCTCACTTACGAAGGAGCGAAAGATCGGTATAGCGAAATCACAGAACAAATCAGGGAACGGTCTGGATTTTGAATTGTTTACCATAAAAACGATGGGCTTTGCCGGTTACTTTTTAATTGTAAGCGATTTTATCAAAGCTGGTCGCGAGCGCGGCGTGTTCATCGGTCCGGGTCGTGGCTCGGCTGCCGGAAGCGTAGTGGCGTATTGCATTGGCATCACTAATATTGACCCGATCAAATACGATTTGCTGTTTGAACGGTTTCTCAATCCCGACAGAAAATCAATGCCTGATATTGATACCGATTTTGACGATGAAGGCAGGCAAAAAGTAATTGATTATGTAGTTGAAAAATATGGCAAAAATCAAGTTGCACAAATCATTACGTACGGTACAATGGCAGCGCGAAGCAGCATTAAAGACGTTGCCCGCGTTATGGATTTGCCACTTTTTGAAGCCAACAATTTAGTGAAGTTGGTACCTGAAAAAGTTGGGACTACTTTAGGCAGATGTTTAACTGCTCCGCTTACAGTAAAAGATGGCGAGAAATCTCTCGAAGAAAAAGAACAATATGGCAGCGAAGACATTGAAAATATAAAACGGCTTCGTGAAATTTATGCGGGAACTGACATCAAAGCGCAGGTTTTAAAAGAAGCTGAGCGGTTAGAAGGTTCAGTTCGCAACACAGGTATTCATGCAGCGGGCATCATTATCGCGCCTAAAGACTTAACCGATTTGTTGCCCGTTGCCACTGCCAAAGATTCTGATTTATGGGTTACGCAAATTGGCGGTTCGTCCATTGAAGAAGCGGGTGTACTCAAAATGGATTTCCTGGGCTTGAAAACTCTGTCTATTTTAAAAACGGCGCTAGAATTAATCAAGCAAAACCACGGTGTTGATGTTGATTTGGACAATCTTCCGCTGGATGATGAAAAAACGTACAAGCTATATCAGAACGGCGAAACCAACGGTACGTTTCAATTTGAAAGTACGGGTATGCAGAAATATTTGCGCGAATTAAAACCCGATGCCTTTGCCGATTTAATTGCAATGAATGCCTTGTATCGTCCGGGACCAATGGCTTATATTCCGCAATATGTCGCCCGAAAACATGGGCGGGAAGAAGTGGTGTACGACTTGCCCGAAATGCGTGAATATTTAGAAGAAACTTATGGCATTACCGTGTACCAGGAACAGGTAATGTTGCTGTCACAAAAACTTGGGGGTTTTAGCAAAGGCGATGCAGATGTATTGCGCAAAGCAATGGGAAAAAAGCAAAAATCTGTGTTGGATAAAATGAAAACGCAGTTTATAAAAGGCGCCACCGAGCGCGGTCATAAAAAAGATACTCTTGAAAAAATATGGACCGATTGGGAAGCTTTTGCGCAATATGCGTTTAATAAATCGCACTCTACCTGTTATGCTTTTGTAGCTTATCAAACGGCGTATTTAAAAGCGCATTATCCGGGCGAGTACATGTCTGCGGTTCTTAATCATGCGGGCAGCATTGAAAAAATCACCTTCTTTATGGAAGAATGCAAACGCATGAACCATCGCGTGTTGGGACCCGATATAAATGAATCGCTGAAAGGCTTTGCGGTGAATGAAAGGGGCGAAATCCGTTTTGGTTTGGGAGGTTTAAAAGGTGTAGGCGAAGCCGCCGTTGAAAGCATTATTGAAGAAAGAGAAAAAAGCGGCAAATACAAAGATGTATGGGATTTCATCAGGCGCATCAACCAGCGAACCGTCAATAAAAAAAGCATGGAAAGCTTAGTGTATTCCGGTGCTTTTGATTCTTTTAAAGAGTTGCATCGTGCTCAATATTTCTTCCTGCCGCAAGGCGAGACATCGAGTATGTTAGAACGCATTATTCGTTATGGAAATATTTACCAAACCAATAAAGTAGGAAGCGGCAACAGCTTGTTTGGCGAAAATACAATGCCTGAAATTGCACCGCCTAAAATATTGCCTGCACCGGAGTGGACGCTGACCGAATTGCTTGATCACGAAAAAGAAGTAACGGGCATGTTTATGAGCGGGCATCCGTTAAATCATTTTCGGTTCGAACTAAAATATTATGGCATCATGCCACTAAGCGATTTTAATGAAGTGAATGAATCGCCCGGCGCAGTAGCTGCGAATCTGAACAAAATGTTTCGCATTGCCGGTTTGGTTACGGCTGCTAACCATCGGATTACCAAAACAGGCAAAAATTTCGGTTCGCTTACCATTGAAGATTTTACCGGCAAAACCGAAATCATGTTGTGGAGCGACGATTACATGCGTTTTAAACATTATGTGGAAAGCGGAAAAAATGTAATGGTAACAGGCTACTTTAAATCACGCTATAACAGCGACCAATATGAGTTTAAAGTAAGCAACGTTTGCTTATTGGAAACGGCAAAACAAACTCTGACAAAAGGCATTGATATTAATATTCAGCCGGCAAGCCTTACGACCAACTTTGTAAACTTTGTAGAAAATAATGTAAAAACAAATCCTGGCAAATCGTCAATCCGGTTTAATATTTATGAGCCTCTGCACAATTTAAAAGTCACGATGCACACGATGGACAGAGGCTTTACCATGAACGAAGAAATGGCTGAATTTTTATTGGACAATCCAGATGTTGATATTAATGTTGAGCTGATGAATGGGTAATGTGTAATAGTCAGTAAATAATGATAAAACAAAAGCGGTTGCGTAACGTCAACCGCTTTTGTTTTTGCACATATTTTTAATTGTGCAAAAAATTATTTCTTCATAAAACCTTTTGTTGTTTTGCCATTACTGGTTTCAATTGATATGAGATAAAAGCCACTTGCTAAATTGCTGATAGAAAAGCTATACAAAACGTTGTTGGTGCCTTCTTTCACCATCAGTAATTTGCCCGCAGCATCAAACAATTTGATGCGTTTGATAGTAGTATTGTTATTTGCTTTTACATTAACAACGCTTATGGCTGGAATTGGATACACGCTAATGTCATCGTTCAAAATATTTTTTACAGAAACAATAGAAGAGTAGTTCAATTTGCCATTGGCATCCATTTGCACAATTCGGTAATAAGCAGTTCCATTTAAAAACGAAGCATCAGTAAGGAGATAATCATTTAACGCTGTATGATTAGTTGCAGCAATGAGATTACCAACGTTAGTCCATATTGTAGCATCATCGCTCTTTTGCACCTGGTAATACCGGCTGCTTACTTCGTTGGCTGTTATCCATTTTATTAAAGTAACATTGTTCTCTCGCGTAACTTCTACTGAAATCCACTTCAACGGCAACACGCTGTTACTGCTGGCAAGCGTCAGTTCATCTAAACCAATATTGGTTATGCCGATGGTATTTACAAAATTGAGCATCGAACTGCGGGTAACAGGATTGGTAAACGTTTGCCAGTTGCTATTGTTATAAGCCTCCAATACAAGGGTATTCTTATCCAGTCCGTTCAGTTCATCTTCCTTATAAAAAATGGCAATATTACCGTTATAGTTCGTTACCGGTGTGCTGAAACTGTACACGCGGCTAATATAATTTCCAGTGGCAACATGGGTAACGGTTCTGCTTTTATTAATGCTGTTGGCAGTGAGTAAAAAGTTAGCGGAGGGTTGAAGCACAAGGCTATCCAACGAAATGGCAGCATCTTTATGAATATACATATTGCCACCATCCCCAATGTGCATTATAGTTTGCGCAGTAAGCTTTGCCATAGCTGTAATAAGAATACAAACCACAAGAAAGCTATTGATAATTATTTTCATGGCATGATGTTTTTTGTTGGGAGCACTGATTTTCTGTTTCCGCTATCCGAGACACTTCTTACTATTTCCACGAAAACAAATACAGTTGTTTTTGTATTAATTTTTTTCACCCAATTGCCAGAATGAACCAGCACCAACCGCAGTATTATCGCGCAAATCCGGCAGCGCGAAATTGGTTCTTCCATCACCGCCATACGTAGTTCCTAAAATGCTAAACAGAGCAGTGTTGGATGAAATTGATAGCAGACTGCCATCGCATATTGCCCAGCCGTCGGGAGCAAAATTTCCGGCAAACAATTTCACTTCACCAATCATGGCAGAAATTTCGCTTCCGAGACCACCCCGAGATGGGAACAAACCGCTCACACAAATAATATAATTCAATCCTAAACCACCGAAACCTTTGCGGGTAGTAAGGCTGCCGGTAAGGCTGCTTATAACAAAATTGTTGATGGAAGCAAAACCAGGAATGGTAATGCCCGTAGCCCGAACCGTGCCATTCACATCAAGTTTTGCTAAAGGGGCGGGTGTACCAATGCCTACGCTACGATTGCCGGCGCTGTAAATGTTACCATCTAAAGTAGACCATTCGTTATGCGGAGTTATATCAGTACGCAAAGCAAGTACTGTCCAGCCAGTATCGCGCCGAAGATACAAGGCACTATCTGTACTATTAAAAACAAACATACCAACAGGCACATTACTCATCGCTCTGATTTGGTCACCCGTTAAGCGGGGCAGTAGCAAGCCTTTAGTAGTGCTTTCCAACTCCAGCAACGAATTGGTATTAATGCTTTGAATATTGTCGCCAATTTTCACCTGGCTATATGCGGTAAAAGAAAAACCAGCAATCATAGTAAAAAGAAAGGAGAGGATAATTGTCTTCATAACGAGTGGTCTTTGTTTTATTAAAGGTATGAACCTTTAGATTCTTACATTTAAATAAGAACATTTGCTTATTACCGGCACTCTCATCAAAGAACAAAAATCTTGTATTGCAAAGCAGGTAAAACTTGTTACTAAAAGATAATTGGAAGGCAGACGATCTGGTGTAACTAACTTGTTGACAAATAATAACGGAAGAAATCATCATTCTAATCCTTCTTTAATTCAGTTCATTCTTCAGTTTACTTTTTCTATATCCATATAGAAAATAAACAATCAAGCCCAACACCAGCCAAGATGCAAACCATGCCCAGTTGGTGCCAGTCATGCCGGTTAATAAATACAAACAGGTAGAAAGGCCGAGTAAGGGTATTAAAGAATAGTTTTTTACAAAAGCAACAACCGCAATCAATATCATAGCAATCCAAAAGATAATGCTAGAAATATTGAGAGAAGCATTGTCTTCATTAATGTTGAATAAGCCTTCAAAATAGCCTTTATCATAAAATCCTATTGATAGAATCGCTATTAAAATAACAAAACCAAAAGCATATTTGCCATTGATGTAAGGCATGTTGAACTTGCCTGCAACCTTTTCTTTTCGGGGTATTAATAATACGCCACCGCAAACCAGCACAAAAGCAAACAAAGTAGCAATGCTGGTAAAATCGAGCACGAACGTTTTATCTGTAAACAAAAGTGGAATGGCTACCAGCAAGCCGGTGATGATAGTTGAAAAAGAAGGCGTTTGAAAACGGGGATGAATGGTTTGAAACAGGGGCGGAAGCAAACCATCGCGGCTCATGCTCATCCAAATGCGAGGCTGCCCCATTTGAAACACCAGCAACACACTCGTCATCGCGACAACAGCAATGATTGAAATCAAAAACTGCATCCAGCCCACATGGGTTACTTCAAAAATTTTTGCCAGCGGATCGCCTACACCTTCAAAGCCTTTGTAATTCATAACGCCGGTTAACACAAGCGTCAATAAAATATAAACAACGGTACAAATCACCAGAGAAAGTATCATGCTTCGTGGCAAATCGCGTTGTGGATCTTTGGCTTCTTCAGCCATAACACTTACGGCATCAAAACCAATATAGGCAAAGAACACACCGCTCACAGCGCTCATTACACCGCCAAAGCCGTTTGGCATAAACGCTTGTTCGCCTGCATCGTTTGTTGGAAACCAGTTTGCCGGAACCACATAATAAGCGCCAACAGCAATTACCAACACTACAGCGCACAATTTTAAAACTACCATCACATTGCTAAAGTTGCGCGATTCTTTTACGCCAACATATACTAGCATCGTAATCAAAATATTAATAATGAGCGCAGGCAAATCGAAAATGATTTTGAGCGACCCGATCAACGGCGCACTGTTCCAGGCATTGATTAATGCAGTATTGGGAGAATGGGAGAGGAAAGCGTTATGCGCTTCCATATAACTGCACGAAAGATAATCGGGAATGTGAACATTAATCTTATGAAGAAAAGAAACAAAATAATCGCTCCACGAAAAAGCAACGTAAATGTTACCGATGGAATATTCCATAATTAAAGCCCAGCCAATAATCCATGCGAACAACTCGCCAAATGAAGCGTAGGCATACGTATAAGCACTGCCTGCCACCGGAATGCGGCTGGCAAATTCGGCATAACAAAGCGCCGTGAAACCACAAGCCACTGCACAAATAATGAATAAAAATACAACACCGGGGCCGCCTTTAAAACAAGCTTCACCCAAACTGCTAAAACTGCCTGCACCAATAATTGCGGCAATTCCAAAAAAGGTAAGGTCGCGGAGTGTTAATACACGTTTCAAACCTGTGCTTCCACCATGGGCGGCTTCTTCTTTGTTGGCCGCATCAGCAAGTATTTTGGCAATGTTTTTTTTCCTGAACAGAGATGAAGACATGAAGTGGTTTTGGTGGTGAAAGATATAACTATTTCATCACTTGCTTATTGCTGTAACCTGCTTCACGAATCACGGCTCACAAGATAATCAGCCAATTCCTGCAACGGTTTTTTGCGCGACGACACCACAGCAATATCTTCCAAATGTTGCATCGCGGTATTCATGTATTCGGCTTTTGCCTCTTTCGCCCAATCATCCACATTACAAGCTTTGTAAAGAGCTATCATGCGTTCCACTTTATCATCATAAGTTCGATTCAGCAGCTCTTCAATTTCGCTGCGCTGCGAGGGGTTAGCAACTTCTAAAGCATGTAACAATAAAAATGTTTTTTTGTTTTGCCGGATATCGCCGCCCACGTCTTTTCCAAATTTTTCCGGATCGCCAAAAGCGTCTAAATAATCGTCCTGAATTTGAAAGGCAATACCAAGGTTTTTTCCAAATTGATACAAATGATTGCAGTTATGCGCGCTGGCTCCGCCAATGATAGCGCCCATTTGTAAAGAAGCCGCCAGTAACACAGAGGTTTTTAATTCAATCATCAAGAGGTAATCGGCAAGGTTTACTTTTGCCGCTTTTTCAAAGTCCATGTCTAACTGCTGACCTTCACACACCTGTTTTGCTGTTTGGTTGAACAACTTATAAATGCGTTGCGAATACGAGGTACTGATTTTATTTAAATACTCATACGCCACAATCAACATTACATCGCCACTCAGCAAGGCTGTACTTTCGCCGTATTTGTGATGCACGGTTTGCATACCACGGCGCAGCGGTGCTTTGTCCATGATATCATCATGTATCAGGGTAAAATTGTGGAACAGTTCAATGGCAGTGGCTACGTGCCAGGCATCTTCTTTTATGGCATCGAACAATTCGTTGCCCAGCAAGCATAACGCAGGACGAATACGCTTGCCGCCGATGTTTAAAAAATAACGTCCCGGCTCGTATAGCGTAGCAGGTTGCTGCGGAAAATGTTCCGTTTCAAACCGTTTTTTAAATTCAATACTTAACTCCTGAAATGACTGCATGAAGACCGATTGTGTGAATGATGCAAAATAAAGCAGAGAATGGCAGCGAAAAAAGAAAGGTTTGTTTTTGCCTAAAAATCTGCTAACCTTGTAAATGATGTAAGAACTATATTCTATTCTTCTACAAATAGAAGTCCTGTTTGTTACTGTACTCTTTTTATATCTTCAATCTTTATTCAACACAAGCTACCGATGACAATTTGTAAAACCATAACTCTGCTTTTTTTGTCTTTGTTATGGAATAATGTGCATGCTCAGGTATCGTTTGAGAAGTATGCGATAACAGGTGTTACCGTCATTGATGCCAATCATCAAATTCCAGCTGCGCATCAAACGATTTTGATTGAGCAGGGTATGATCAATAATATTTTTACAGACGGTAGTCAATCCATTCCTGACTCGTTCAATATCCTTAGAATGGAAGGGAAATACATGTTGCCAGGTTTGATAGACGCACATGTGCATTTGGCTACTGACCCTTCCGGTGTTGATAACCGTGAGCACACATTGGATGCGCTGCGAAGAATGTTGTACAGCGGTGTAACTTCAGTGAGAGACATGGCAGGTGACGCACGTACATTGGCAAGCCTATCGCGCGATGCAGCAACCGGCGATTTGGTTTCGCCCAATATTTATTATTCAGCGTTGATGGCAGGTCCTGTTTTTTTCAATGACTCAAGAACTGCCCTTTCTTCCAAAGGCGCTGTTGCCGGAACAATGCCTTACATGCTTGCTGTTACAGACAGTACAAATATGGTATTGGCTATAGCGGAAGCAAAAGGTACAGGAGCAACCGGCATCAAGTTATATGCTAATTTATCTGCGCCGCTCGTAAATAAAATTGTTAGCGAAGCGACTCGCCAAAACATGCTTGTTTGGGCACATGCGTGGCTTCAGAATGCCAAGCCTTCTGATATAGTGAAAGCGGGTGTAAACGTAATTTCCCATTCACCATTAATCATTCATCAAAAGTTAGATACCATTCCTCCGTTGTGGAAGAATGAACGGCATGATGCTACGTTTTGGGATGGTGTAACACCTGATTTTTCCTCCTTCTTTACTTTAATGAAAACTCATCATACTATTCTGGATGCAACCTTGTTAACGTATAAGCAATGGGGAGAAGAAGACTCAAACATGCGCTATGATTATGAAATTGGAAAACGCATTACAACGCAGGCATACAAAGCAGGTGTAACAATAGATGCAGGCACCGATGATGACCAGAAAGAATTTGTGCAAAAAGAAATGGAACTTTTGGTAAAGGAAGCAGGCTTTGCACCCTTAGATGCTGTTATAGCAGCTACACTAAACAGTGCGAAGGCCTTACATATTGATAATACAAGGGGCGCAGTGTCAATTGGCGAAACCGCTGATTTGTTGCTTCTCCATAAAAATCCTTTAGAGAATATTGACAACATAGAATCGGTTTACCTTGTTATAAAAGATGGACAAATTTTTAAAAATAAGGATTGAAAGTACTGATCCGCACGTACTTTACAAAACAGTTTCTTCTCACTTGTTCTTCAATGAAGACAAACCCGCCAACGAGTTTAGCTAATAATTTTTCCCCTTCAACATCGGAACAAAAGAAAACTTATCAAAGGTTTCAGTGTCAACGCCCTCTTCCCATTTGGTGATACGTAACATGCGTTGGTGATGCTTGCCATCGTCATCCACGGGCACTACCATTACACCGCCAACACGGAGTTGCTCAACCAATTTCGGCGGAACGAATGGAGCGGCAGCGGTGATGATAATCTTATCGAAAGGAGCAAAGGAGGGCAAACCTTCAAACCCATCGCCATAAAAAAATTTAATGTTGGGATACGTGTTTTTGAAAACATAATTGTTTGCCTGAATATTGTACAGTGTTTTTTGTCGCTCGATGGTGAAAACACGTGTACCCATTTCAGCTAAAACCGTTGCCTGGTAAGCACTTCCGGTTCCTATTTCCAGCACTTTATCATTACGATGAACGTTCAACAATTCAGTTTGATAAGCTACCGTATAAGGTTGCGAAATGGTTTGTCCTTCACCGATGGGAAAGGCACGGTCTTCATAAGCAATTTTATCAAAAGCCGAATCCAAAAACCAATGTCGCGGAATAGCATTCATGGCTTCGAGTACATTCTCATCTTTAATCCCTTTCTGGCGAAGCAGTTGAATGAGTTGGCGTCTCATTCCTTTGTGCATGTATGTGTCTTCTCCCTTCTTCATGTAAGGCGCAAAATAAGGCAGTGCGTTTTGTAAAAATAAATTTTTGTTTCCGCTTTTTTCAACGTTGCTTTAACGGCAGTTTACAACAAAAGAGTTACTTTGCTGTTGCACCATTGCAATGCCAACCATTGAATAAAATTCGCATGAAAACAACAACGCGCGTGCAGCTTTCTATACTCATGTTTTTGGAGTTTTTTATCTGGGGCGCCTGGTATGTAACGATGGGAACATACTTAGATAAAGTGCTTCACGCTACCGGCCTGCAAGTGGGCGCAGCTTACAGTGCAATGGCAATTGCTACCATCATTTCACCATTTTTTGTAGGCATGATTGCCGACCGTTTTTTTGCCGCGCAACGCGTATTAGGTGTATTGCATCTGATAGGAGCAGCTTTGTTGTTTTACCTAACCACCATTACATCGCCCGATGCTTTTTACTGGATATTGTTATTATATTCTCTTGCTTATGCGCCAACATTGGCATTGGCAAACAGTGTTGCCTTCCGGCAGATGAAAGACACCAGTAAAGAGTTTGCTTCCATCCGTGTTTTAGGAACCATTGGCTGGATTGCAACCGGCTGGTTGATTGATAAAGTATTTCATATCGGTACAGATCAATTGGTAGCCACTTTTAAAATGGCTGCGGTGGCATCATTGGTGCTGGGTTTGCTGAGTTTCTTTTTACCCTCTACGCCGCCAAAGGCTAAAGGTACAAAAGCAACCTTCGCACAAATATTAGGCGCCGATGCGTTTGTGCTGTTTAAAGATCGCTCGTTTGTTATCTTCTTCATCGCTTCGGTTTTAATCTGTATTCCGCTTTCTTTTTATTATAGTTTCACCAATTTATATTTGGTGGATGCCGGTATGAAAAACGTAACCAGCAACATGACGTTCGGGCAATTTTCGGAAGCTTTTTTTATTCTGCTGATTCCTTTCTTTTTCCGCAGACTGGGAGTAAAATGGATGATAATGCTGGGCATGATTGCATGGACGCTTCGTTTTCTTTGCTTTGGCTATGGCAATGCTGATGACTTGCTGTGGCTCTTGTTCGCCGGCATCATCTTGCATGGCGTTTGTTTTGATTTCTTTTTTGTAACCGGACAAATTTATACTGATAGCAAAGCCTCAGTTCAAATACAAAGTCAGGCACAGGGAATGATAACCATGGCAACGTATGGCATTGGCATGTGGATAGGAACCTTGCTTTCGGGTTATGTGAAGGATTGGTACACGGTTAATAACATTGTTCACTGGCGAAGCATCTGGATGGTGCCTGCCGGAATTGCAGCCTTTGTTTTTGTTTTGTTTTTGCTCTTTTTTAAAGACAATCAGCGAAGCGCCAGTCATCGGCAAAGTGCCATTGGCGAGCCGGTTGAGATGGTATAAGCGCTTTTGTTTTTGCCCATATTTTTTTCAAAACCAACATAAAAATTCTATTATGAAAATAGCGATGCTTGGCTCCGGTTTCATTGGTCGTTTTTACGCTGATGCCTTGGTGAGCAACCGTAGTAAAGATTCAATCGTTAGCATTTATTCGCGCCGTGAGGAAACGGGGCAGAAGTTTGCCGCCGATTATAACGTACTGCACGTTACCACTTCGATGGAAGAAAGTATTGCGCACCCTGAAACTGAAGTGGTGTGTATTGCGTTGCCCAACAATCTTCATGAAGATGCTGTTATGCTTTGTTGCAAACACAAAAAAGCTGTGATTACTACAAAGCCTTTGGGACGCAATGCTGCCGAAGCCAAACGCATGTTGGAAGCTGTTGAGCAAGCCGGTATTTTTAATGGCTATCTGGAAGATTTAGTTTACACACCCAAGTTTATAAAAGCGATGGAAAGTGTAAAGAATGGTGCTCTGGGAAGGATTTTGTGGGCAAAATCAAGAGAAACACATCCGGGCCCGCACAGCGAATGGTTTTGGAACATTGAACAAGCTGGTGGTGGTTGCATTTTAGATTTGGGTTGCCACTGTGTAGAAATCACACGTAGCTATATTGGTAAAGACATTAAACCAGTGGAAGTGATGTGCTGGGCTGACACACAGGTAAAACCCATTGATGCTGAAGACCATGCGATTGGCTTGATAAAATATGAAAACGGTTCCATTGCACAATTTGAAGTAAGCTGGACATTTCGTGGTGGGCTGGATTTGCGTGATGAAGTCATGGGAACCGAAGGCACCATTTGGATAAACAGCTTTTTGCGCACCGGTTTTGAAATGTTTACTACCGGCAAAGGCGCCGATTATATTGCTGAAAAAGCCGAAAGCAACAGCGGCTGGCTCTTCCCCGTGGGCGATGAAATCAATGAGTTGGGTTACAACCACATGTTTGCCGATATGTTTAGAAGCATGGAAAATGGTACACAACCCAAGGAAACATTTTATGATGGCTATGTGGTAAATGCAATACTGGACGCCGCTTATAAAAGTGCCAAAACCAAACTTTGGGAGCCGGTGCAATTAGACATCTGGCGAGGACAAGAAGGCTTGAGCAAACCCAGCAATTACACTGATTACGATGCAAATTATTATTTAATTAAAGAAGAAATGACGCATTACGGCGCGAAGAAAGTGATTTTGAAACATAAGAAAACCGGGAAGATAGAGGAAAGGGTAGAGGCGTGATGTGGATGAAATCGTTACTATTTTTATGTAGGATAACCACTAACGGTAAAACTTTAAAAGTAACCACCATGACCAATAAATGTGCTCCTATTTTATTGTTGAAAATATTTATGGTATGTGTGTTTTCCACCGTTACCTTTTATACAATGGCACAGCATCTTTCTTATACTTCTGTGCCGGTTACCGATAAATACTATAACATCTCTTATACCATAGGTTATCAGGATAACAAAGTGTTCTTTTGGTTTTATGATAACAGCGATAAAACATTGCACCTGAATATTTTTGATGACAACATGCGTCTTACCAAAGAAGCGTCATTTAAAATAGAAAAAATGAATGAGTTTTATAAGATAAATTTCTTTAAAAGAAACGATTGTTACAATGTATTAATGGAATATTCATCAGGAAAAAATAATATAACGCAGTTGTTTGCATTCAATTCTGCAAAAGACGCCATTGCTGCATTGCCGGTTTTAGAAAAGGCAGATGCAAAAGGTGGAGAGCTTACTGTAAAAAATTCTGACAATGGAAAGTATATCGGATTGCTAAAGCAGTATCAAACGGTGGACGATTCAACTTTAATCTTTTACTCAGTTTATAATGATCAGTATGAACATATCAATACCTTTACTTTTCTTCTTCCGCAGATAAATCCAACTATTAACTTAGGTAGTTCTTTGATAGACAACTCAGGTAATCTCTTCTTCGCTGCACAAGATGTTAATCGAAGCTCTAATAAATCGAACGTTACAATTTATGAAGTGAATTTACAAACAGACAGTCTGCTAACAAGCAACTTCTTTAGAAATGGAGAATTTTCTAACATCAGTATCCAACAAAATAACACAAATAGCGGTCTGGCAGTAAGTGGCTTGTGGTCGAATGATCAGAGAAATGAACTGCAGAACAAATATTTCTTCTTGGTACAGTTCAATAAAAATCTTTTACAGGAAGGAGGGATGGCTTTGTTTTCAATCAAAAAAATTACGGACTCTCTTTGTTCAAACAAATTCTTTGTTAGCTCGGTAAATGGCAAAGTGGGTGTTGATTCAAATTATAATTTGTATTTATCGGGTGTTACAAATATAAAAAGCAAAAAAAATGGCTTACATTTTTCGCCTGTTTATTCTCAACCCGATTTAAGTGCTATCACCAGCACCATGCATTCATTTTATGATGGAAGAGCTACGCCTAATGACTTGGGAAATCTGGCTGCCAGTAATGTTCCTAATGTATATAACAACACAGTAACTCCTAACTTAGGTAGCTATAACACAGCTTACGGTACGTCTTATCCAAACACCGGAAATTATTTTTCGCCAAATACCGGCGAATCATACAAGCCTAAAACCTGGGGCAACAATTTCTTTATCTGGCTTGTAATTAACCCTAAAGGCGTGGTTGCCATTCATGACTTTAAGAATAATGAGTCAGGCTCACTACCGGAATCTGATCGTGTTTTTATAACAGACCAACATGCGCATTATTTTTATTCAAGAACGATTAAAGGAAGTAAACAATTACTCTTTGATTTGGTTTGTGAGCATGATGGGAAAATGCAATTAAAACCTGTTGTGTCAAATGCAAGGCATACATTGCAGTTACAAAATGGAATACAAGTTTCACCATCTATCATTGTTTTTCCGGTAACAGATATAAAGTATAGTTTGTGGCTTGCAAAAATGAATGTTGAATAAAAAAGATTTTTGTTGGATTGTATCGCATTCACAGAAAAGTAAAGCACATTTTTATACTGAGTTTTTGGTTTTGTGCAAATAATAAGCTGCTTTTTTAGCTTGTAACGTACCATTCATTTTCAAAATTTGTAAATGAGAACATACCTCAACACCCTACTCATTGCTTTAGCCGTTGTTATCGCATCAATCATTTTCGCAAACGCCATCACCAATCGCAATCGTTCTAACAACACCATTTCAGTAACGGGTTTGGGAAGCAAAAATTTTGTGTCCGATTTGATTGTCTGGGAAGGCTCGTTCGCGCAAAAGAGCATGGATTTAAAAGCAGCTTCTTTACAATTGGACAAAGACCGCGAGACCATTAGAAAATATCTTTTATTGAAAGGACTTAGCAATGGCAATCTTGTTTTTTCAGCAGTCAATATTGAAAGGCAATTCGATACAGAAAACGGAACGAACGGAGCCATTACAAAGTCGGTATTCACAGGCTATGAGTTAAAGCAAAGCGTTCATATCGAATCCAATGACGTGAATAAAGTTGAAAGCATTTCAAGAGAAGTGAGTGAACTCATCAATTCAGGAATTGAGTTTTCTTCCGATGCACCACAGTACTACTATACCAAATTGGCAGAATTAAAGATAGAAATGATTGCCGATGCAACGAAAGATGCCAAACTGAGGGCGCAACGTATTGCCGACAATGCAGGCAGTGAATTGGGTAATTTGAAAAAAGCAGATTTGGGTGTGTTTCAAATTGTAGCGCAAAACTCATCGGAAGAATATGCACCTGGCGGTTCTTTCAACACTTCATCCAAAAGAAAAACGGCAACCGTAACTGTAAGGCTTGAATACGAAACAAAATAACGCACTTCATTTTTGAATAGATTTATGCCATCTTAATGTAACTTCTAAAATTTCACACAATGATTGAGCGAAACAATTTTAATACGCCGAAAGCACCTAAGATGAGCGAATTTTTTCCGCAGTCAGTGATTGCAGGTGACTATATTTTTCTTTCCGGAACACCTGGTTTGCATATCGAAACTGGCAAAATAATAAGTGACGATTTTGAAGAACAAACAAGACAATGCTTTGTCAACATCAAAACAATTTTAGAAGAAGCCGGAAGCAGTCTTTCGAAGGTAATTAAGACGACAATTTTTATGGTTGCAGGCAATAATTTCGGTGTAATCAATAAAGTGTATTCTGAATTTTTTCCAGAAAATTCACCCGCGAGGAGTGTGCCGCAAGTATTGCCTTTTCCTGCAGGAATTCTTATTTCAGTTGAATGTATAGCACTTGCATAGTGTAAACTTTATCTCCCTTCAACAAAAGCATTTCTGAAGCTTTCATATTGACAATTCTACATTTACTTTTGTTTCATTTTTGTTCATCACTACTATTAAACATCCATGCTCCGGCTTTGGTTTTCGTTTACATTTGCACACATTCTTTATGAATGTTTTTTATGGAATTAAGCAAACACTATACGCCCTCTGCAACCGAAGACAAATGGTATCAGCATTGGCTGAAAAAAGGCTATTTCAACAGCCAGCCCGATGACCGCAAACCCTTTACGGTTGTGATTCCTCCGCCTAACGTTACCGGCGTTCTCCACATGGGTCATACTTTAAATGAAACAGTGCAGGATATTTTGGTACGCCGGGCGCGAATGAGCGGCTACAACGCTTGCTGGGTGCCGGGTAGCGATCATGCTTCTATTGCCACTGAAGCCAAAGTAGTAGCGATGCTGAAAGAGAAAGGTATTGATAAAAACAATCTTACACGCGAAGAGTTCTTGAAATATGCTTTTGAATGGAAAGAGAAATACGGCAATATTATTTATAGCCAGATTGCAAAGTTAGGTTGTAGCGTGGATTGGAATCGTGTAACCTTTACGATGGATGATCACTATTACAAAGCCGTGATTAAAGTGTTTGTTGATTTGTACAAAAAAGGTTTGATTTATCGTGGCGCACGAATGATTCATTGGGATGTGGTTGCCAAAACAGCGTTGAGCGATGAAGAAGTAGAGTATAAAGATGTTGAAGGTAAGCTGTACTACGTAAAGTATAAGTTGGCTGTTGACAACTCCCCTTTAGGGGACGGGGGCATTCTCATTGCTACGCAACGTCCTGAAACCATCATGGGTGATGTTGCCGTTTGTGCAAATCCGGCCGATGAACGCTATCAGGCATTCAAAGGAAAGAAAGTGATTGTGCCTTTGATCAACAAAGCCGTTCCCATAATTTTTGATGACTATGTTGATCCATCATTCGGAACCGGCATTTTAAAAATTACACCGGCGCACGACATCAATGATTATAACATCGGCATCAAGCACAATCTTCCCATCATTGATACATTGACGGAAGATGGAAAAATAAGCGAAGCAGGACAAGTGTTTGTTGGAAAGGACCGCTTTGAAGCGCGCCGGCTTGCGGTTGAGCAATTGAGAAAAGAAGGGCTCTTGGTAAAGGAAGAAACCTATACTACAAGGCTGGGTTATTCTCAACGAACCAATGCAGTAGTTGAACCCAGAATATCAACGCAGTGGTTTGTAAAAATGAAAGAACTCGCCAAACCCGCACTGGACGCGGTGTTGAGTGGCGACATCAACATTCATCCCGGTGATAAATTTTTGGCGACTTATAAATATTGGTTGGAAAATGTAAAAGACTGGTGCATCAGCCGCCAGCTTTGGTGGGGGCAGCAAATTCCGGGGTGGTATGATGAAAATGGAAACGTGGTTGTTGCTGAAAATGAAGAAGAAGCAAGAGAAAGATTCAGGATGCAAGATTCAAGATTCGATGTAAAACTCACTCAGGACGCTGATGTTCTCGACACCTGGTTTTCATCATGGCTCTGGCCGATTGAAGTGTTCAAAGGAATAACCGAACCTGATAACAAAGACATTAATTATTACTATCCAACCTCTGTGCTGGTTACAGGACAAGACATCATTTTCTTTTGGGTGGCGCGAATGATTATGGCTGGCATGGAATTCAGGCACAGCAAGCCTTTCAGCGATGTGTACTTCACAGGCATGGTGCGCGATAAGCAGGGAAGAAAGATGAGTAAGCAATTGGGCAACTCGCCCGATTTGTTGGAATTGATCCATAAATATGGAGCCGATGCTGTGCGTTTTGGTATCATGATTTCTTCGCCCGCCGGAAACGATTTGTTGTTCGATGAAGCCTCATTGGAACAAGGCAGAAACTTCAACAACAAGCTTTGGAATGCAATGAAGCTGGTAAAAATGTGGGAGGAAAATTTGGAAGGTGAGGAAGACAGAGAGTTAGTAAGAGAGATTGAAAACAATTTTGCGGTGCAATGGTTTGGAAACAGGATGAATAAAGTAAGGGGAGAGGTTGATTACTTATTATCAAACTTCAAACTGAGCGAAGCGCTGAAAACCATTTACTCCCTGGTATGGGACGATTTCTGTAGCTGGTATCTCGAATGGATAAAACCAACTTCAGAAGAAAAAATGAGCAACGCGGTTTATCAAAAAACGTTGCATTTCTTTGATACCATCTTACAACTTCTTCATCCGTTTATGCCGTTCATAACGGAAGAGATTTATCACTTACTGGCAGAAAGAACCGATGATTTGTGCGTAAAGCAATGGAAAGGTTTTATAGAAGCTGATGACGCCATTTTGCAACAAGGCATTTTGTTGCAGCAACTCATTACCAGCGTTCGTGATGCTAAAAACAAAAATGGATTAAAGCCTCGTGAAGCTGTTGGTTTGTTTGTTCAAGCGAACAATAAATCTGTTTACGAACGGTTTAAAAATATCCTGCAAAAACAAACTTCGTCAAATGAAATTACTTATGTTGATAAAGCTGTTGTTGGTTCGATTGTAATTACTGTTGAGACGGATAACATTTATTTGAAAACAAATGTTTCCATTGATAAAAAAAGCATCAAAACAGATATTGAAAAAGACCTCGAATACCAGCGCAACTTTTTGAACAGCGTAATAAAAAAATTATCAAACGAACGCTTTGTTCAAAATGCAAAACCTGAAGTGGTTGCTTTGGAACGTAAAAAGCAAAGCGATGTTGAAGCCCGTATTCAATCGTTAGAACAAAGCCTTGCCAATTTATGAATCACAAGCTGAAGGTTAATTTTGTTTTTGCTGTTTTTTTGCTGTTGAATTGTTTTGTTTTTACAGCAAAAACAAACGCACAAAACTGGGATGTTGATGTTGTTAAAGCGCTCAATCCAATGCATCCCAATTCCTTTGTTGCAAAGGGCTTGAGCGCATCAGTGTATCCAATTGGCATTGCAGTTCCGGTTACAACTTTTATTATTGGAGCCGTAAATAAAGATGCAAAAACAAAAGTAGAAGCTTATGAGCAAATTGGTTCGCTTGCCATCAGTACCATTATTGCGGAAGCTTTGAAAAAAGGCATCAACAGAGAACGACCGTTTCAAAAATATTCAGGGATTTATCCTTACCAATACGAAACGGGCGAATCGTTTCCATCCGGTCATACAACCATTGCATTTGCTACCGCCACAACACTTTCTTTGCAGTACAAAAAATGGTATGTTGTTGTACCTGCTTATGCGTGGGCTGTGGGTTGCGCGTACTCACGATTGTACTTAGGCGAACATTATACAACCGATGTATTGGCAGGTGCAGCCATTGGAACCGGCAGTGCCTTTCTAAGCCATTGGCTCACAAAAAAAATCTTCAGATAATGTTCCGTTTTAAACGAGCAGAGGAAAGTGAAATTGGTGCGATTCAAGCCATTGCAGACGCCATCTGGAAGCAAACTTACCAGTCAATCTTAAGTAAAGAGCAGATTGATTATATGTACGATTGGATGTACTCGCATGAAGAACTTTTAGGGCAGATTCAAAACGGTCATTTGTTTTATTTTGTTTACAACGATTGGGATTTGAGTGGTTTCGCTTCTATAGAAAATACAAACGATGGTGTTTGGAAGCTTCACAAAATTTATGTTGTACCACAACAACAAGGTAAAGGTTGTGGCGAGGAATTGCTTCAATTCATTATCAATAAGGTTCGCTCGTTGGGCGGTTTTGAATTATTGTTAAATGTAAACCGCCACAACAAAGCGCGTTTCTTTTATGAGAAGAATGGATTTACAATCAAAGAAGAAGCGGATATTGATATTGGCAATGGCTATTTTATGAACGATTACATACTGACTTTGCCAATTGAACAGTTTGAAGAAGAATAATGACTTTCTTATAATTTATATTATGTTAAGTATGTGCTTTTCCTATCCGTCACATAAAAAAAGCAGCCAGTTTAGTTGGCTGCTTTTTGTTTCATTATTTTTCCTAACAAACTTACATGCTCTTGTACTTATCATGTTCGTTTGAAAACAGATTAAACTTTGCGTCGTACTTGTCATAATCTTTCGGAGCTACGCCTTTGGTCCGTTCTCTTTTCCATTGATACAAATTAGCAAGAAAATCAACTGAACGGTTTAATGAATTGGATTCGTTTTTGTCTCTGTCGGTTTTTGCTTTCATCACATCATAACCTTTTTCCAACCAATAAATAGCTGAATCGGCATAGGGTCCTTGCTCTTTCTGAATTGCAGTACGCTTTGTTTTTAAAGCTGCGCCTTCACCTCTCAGTGCATAATACCTATCATCAAGAACATTAAAAATATTGTAGTTCAAAACGCCCGCATTAAAAGCATACAGCCCTTTGTTTGGATTCATGGCAAACAGTTTTTCATAGATGCCTGCCGATGTTTTTTTCAATTCAACCTGTTGAGTACTATCCAGTGTTTTTGTTTTCTCAGGATCGTTAAAAGCTTCTGCATAGCCTACCAATTGATCTTCGGTTAAAGTGCCGGCAGATTCAGCTTTGTATTTGTCAATAATTTGCTGCAATGAAGAGCCGCTGGTCATATTGCTCATTTCCATTTGCGTCCACACAGAAGATTGGTCGGGATATAATTGTTTTGCAAGAGCAACATATTTTGTAAATTTATCGGTTTGCTTCAATCGCTGAAAATCATCCAGCATATATTGATACATGGGTTGTAAATCCTTTCCACCAGCCTTTATGTCGGCAAGCTTTTGATAATACGTAACAGCATCATCTAATTTAGCGGCATTTTGAGCAGCGTAACCTGTATATAGAATAGTGAAGGTATCAACGGAAGATTTGTTACTGTTAAAACCATGTTTGTTGATAAATTCACTCATGGCTTCTGCGCGTTTGAAGTTGTCGAACGCAAGAGGCCAGTTGCTCTGTGTGAAGTATTTTTTTCCATCGTTAAACGATGTTGTGTACAGTTGCGCAATACTGTTTAAAGTACCGTTTGATCTTAATTCTTTTAAAGAAGTATCCTTGGCTTCATACATCGTCAAAGCTTTGTACGCGTCTTCTGCAGCATTGGGATATTTGGAGGCATTGGCGCTGTCTTTGTAAAATTCGCTGTTCAAAGCGGCTTCCCATAAATAAGTGTCAGCTTTATCTTTACCCTTGTCCGATGCAGCAATTTTGTCAAGTTCCTTTTTTGCATCATCATATTTTTTCAGGGTGTACATGGTAGATACTTTGGTGTAATCCTGCGCCATGGCAACACAAACAGCCGAGGCAAACAAAAGTGATAACGTTATTTTTTTCATAGCGTTTATTTTTATTGTTGATTGTCTTTAATAGTATCAGACGTATCTGAATTTGTTTCGTTTATTATGGGATGATCTGTTTCTGAAGTTTCATTTTCTTTTGCCTCAATTTCTTCAGCGATCGCTTCCTCTTCTTCTACCTGTGAAACAGCAGCAATTTCATCGCCATTATCTACTCGTATCAAAATCACACCTTGTGTATTTCGTCCGGCTTCTTTAATATTTTTTACCGGCGTTCGTAATGTGATGCCCGATTTACAGGTTATGATTAAATCTTCTTTTTCGCTTACGTTTAAAATGGCAACCAACTCCCCGGTTTTCTCTGTAACATTAATGGTTCTGACTCCTTTACCACCACGGTTTGTAATACGATACACATCTTCGTCTTCGGAAACCAACGGCGTACGTTTGCCAAACCCTTTTTCGCTCACCACCAAAATCGTCTTTTCAGAATCTTCCCTATTAACACATATCATGCCTATCACTTCATCTTTTCCATCTTCTGTATCAATACCTCCAACCCCAATTGCACCACGACCAGTCGGGCGCACTTTGTGCTCAGGAAAACGAATGGCTCTACCGCTGCGCACCGCCATCATAATTTCGTTACTGCCGGTTGTTAGTTTAGCTGCCAGTAATTCATCGCCTTCAACAATAGTAATGGCATTTACACCACTGGTACGGGGGCGACTGAAATCCTCCAGTGGCGTTTTTTTAATAATGCCTTTTTTTGTACAAAGAACGATGTTATGGTTTTGCACAAATTCCTTGTTGTCTAATTTCTTAACATCCAGAATGGCACGCACTTTATCGTCGGGTGGAATTTGAATTAAATTTTGAATTGCCCTTCCTTTGCTCTGCTTATCACCTTCCGGAATTTCATACACCTTCAACCAGAAGGCTCTTCCTTTTTCGGTAAAGAACATCATGCTGTGATGAGTGGAAGCTACAAAGAGATGTTCAACATAATCTTCTTCTCTTGTTTTGCTGCCGATAGCCCCTCTTCCACCACGCCGCTGCTGGCGATATTCTGTTGCGGATGTACGCTTTATATAACCCAAATGCGAAATGGTAATAATAACGTTTTCGTCTTCAATCAAATCTTCAATGCGCATTTCATCAGCGAGGTATTGAATTTCGCTTTTGCGCACATCACCAAACTTTTCTTTTATTTCTCCTAATTCCTTCTTAATAACTTCAAAACGCAATGCTTCATCGCCAAGTAAAGCGGTGAGATGAGCAACGGTTTGCATTAAATCACCAAACTCAGCCTGAATTTTATCTCTCTCCAAACCTGTTAACCGTTGCAGGCGCAATTCCAAAATGGCTTTCGCCTGTACATCGGTCAATCCCGCTTCCTGGTTATAGATATTTTGATCAATGTCAGTAAACAAAGCCTGGCTCAAATACCAGTTTTCTTCTTTGCTTTTGCCGATTAAGCTCTTCATGGCATCATCGGGCGTACGGCTTTCGCGAATGAGACGAATCACTTCATCCAGATGATCCAATGCTTTCAGATAACCTTCTAAAATGTGTGCCCGTTCTTTTGCTTTGCGAAGCTCGAATTGCGTACGGCGAATGATTACTTCCATGCGGAAGTCAATAAACTCAGCAATTAGGTCTTTGAGATTCATAATGCGTGGACGACCTTTGCTGATAGCTACATTATTAATGCCGTAGCTGGTTTGCAGTTCCGTGTGTTTGTAAAGGTGATTAGCAACTACGCTGGCAACAGCATCGCGTTTTAAATCAATCACAATCCGGGTGCCTTCGCGTTTATTACTTTCGTTGTTTACATGCGCAATGCCTTCAATGATTTTTTCATTTACCAACTGACCAATTCTATCAGTTAATGAATCGCGGTTTACCTGGTAAGGAACTTCAGTAATGATAATTTGTTCTCTGCCGCTGGCTTTGGTTTCGATGGTATATTTACCCCGAACCACTACCCTTCCACGACCCGTCAGAAAACCTTGCTTCACTCCTTCCATGCCATAAATAACACCGCCCGTTGGGAAATCGGGTGCTTTTACAAAACCCATCAATTCTTCAATGGAAACTTCTTTGTTGTTAATGTAAGCCACGCAGCCATCAACCACTTCGCTTAGGTTGTGTGGCATCATGTTGGTTGCCATTCCCACAGCAATGCCACTGCTGCCGTTTACCAGCAATTGCGGAACCCGTGTTGGTAACACAGTAGGTTCGTTCAGCGAATCGTCGAAGTTGAGACCAAAGTCAACCGTTTCTTTGTCAATATCTTCCAGCATACTTTCGGCAACACGTTGTAAACGAACTTCGGTGTAACGCATGGCAGCCGGAGGGTCTCCATCCTGGTTGCCAAAGTTTCCCTGGCCATCTACCATCGTATAGCGCATTGTCCAGTCCTGAGCCATGCGCACCAGCGTATCGTAAATAGAAGCATCACCGTGTGGATGATATTTGCCCATTACCTCGCCCACAATACGCGCTGATTTTTTATAGGCTTTGTTGCTGTTGTTGCCCAATTCGCTCATTGCATACAACACGCGGCGGTGCACAGGTTTAAAACCATCGCGCGCATCAGGCAAAGCACGACCTACAATGACAGACATTGAATAATCAATGTAAGCCGTTTTCATTTGCTCTTCAATATTAATCTGGATGATGCGGTCGTTATCGCTTGTTTCGAGGGGTGTTATCTGATTTTCTTCCATGAAATTTTTTAATCGTTTGCGGCAGGCAAATGTGTAAATTTTGTAAGGGGTAAAAGTAATTATTTATCAATGAATTTGGAGAAGAAAAGCGATTTTTTAACGGGGTTTTTGAGAGAAGGTTTTTTAGGTAAAAATGTATGAGATGAACCATAAATTTTAAGCGCTTACCTACGACTTAACCAAGTTTGTTTTTATCTATATTTTGTCATTCCTCAATTGGGCTAATCTATTTAAAGTTTTCAAGTTCCAATATGGCACTTTATCGCTCACAACTTAAATTGTACAAGGCTTTATAATGCTGTGAAGATGGCTACGTAATAAAGGCATTATTCTGAACGGAAACAAACTGAAACTTTGTTGAACGTTTGATTGTATTGTTTATAAAACCTACACCAACTTAACGCCTGCATTTTCATACGCAACCGGCGGAAGCTTTTCTTCCTGAATTTTGGAACCGAATTTCTTTCTCAATTTAAAGAATGGCTGTTCAACGTAATAATAACTAAGGATGGAAAGCGTAAGCGACCCTATCAGATAAAGAACTACATAAACCAATTTGTTTTTGGTAGGAAGATCACGTAAAAAAGTGATGACAACGAAATGGAATAAGTAAATTGAGTAACTCCATTTTCCAAGATATACCATAAAGCGGGAAGATAAAATTCTATTTAAAAAACCATACGTTGAGCTGTAAAGAATAGCTGGAATAATAATGGATAACGACAACCCTTGTAAAGTATAACGCCATGTTTGTCTAAAGTAATCGTTACGATACGACAACGAAAATAATATACCCAAAACAGCCAATGCAAAAAAGATTTTATTTGATGTGATTGCCTTGTATTTATCCGCTAACCGGGAATTGATGAATAACGCTGAAAGGCAACCATATAAAATTGAATCGAACCTGTAATGACTTAAATCATATGTTGAATCGTAGGAAAAGCCATTTGCCCCATATTTGTTTACAATCAAAAATCTTAATAGCAATGGAACAATCAGGAGTATTACAATTGCAATCATAAACTGTTTTGGCTTTTTTACAAACAGCAAAAACAACAAAGGATAAAATAAATAAAAATGCTCTTCAACAGCAAGCGACCAAAGAATTCCATAATGATCAGGTTGCGCATAAAAATGTATGAGGTAATAGTTTTCGTAATAAAATAAAGCAGCAGATAGTTCTTTAAACGGTATAAAATGCTTTGCAATTAAAAGATATAAAGTAATGCACAAAAGCATTACCAACAAAGGCGGATAAAGCCTTAAAACGCGTCTGATGTAAAACATTTTCAAGCTTATCGTTTTATGATGAGAAGCTTCTTCAATTAATAACCTTGTAATCAGAAAACCACTGATGTAAAAGAAGATGGTTACTCCAAACCCACCTGGAAGAATATTGCCTAAATAAATTCCACTGTAATAAATCATGTGAGAAATAAAAACGAGCATAATTGAAATCGCTCTCATTCCGTCCAGCGCAGGTAAATAATAAGCTTGCTTTACTTTCATCTGGTTTTGGTTTGACTGTTTTTTTTATTATTTTGAGTACAATTAGTTGAGTAGTCGGGTAAAATTAAACTGTTTAGATGGTCGCACGAATGTAGTTAAAATATAAAGTTGTAAAACTAATTTTTAATAGCAACCTGGCAAATAAGATTTTGTGGTTTGCCATTAACGAACTATACAATAACAGTAAACGTCCGTAAGCATAAATTTGTAAAATAAAATACCAGGTGGGTGACGATATTATTGTGCTGCATAGCAATGAGGAAGGAAAAGTAATTGAAATTCTGAACGACAAAATGAAGATGATAGAAGCGCGCGGCGTTAACTTTTTACAACGTAGTTGGGTTTTCATAGCAAAGCCTGAGCGATAGAACGAGAACCTGAGGTAAATAAAAAAGCCTCTATACTGAAATCATTTCTGCGTTAAAAAATAAGTACAAAAACAAAACGCAGGGTCTCAGGCTGCTGCACAGAAAGCCTGGCAATGAAGAACCTGCTGCGCCGCCACAAAGTGAGAAACGTTAGTTCGTTATTATAAAGCAGAAACTGGTAAATGATAAAACTCGATAGACATATTCTACCATCACATACAGAAAACCATATTTGGAGTGTAAGCAAAACTGTTCTTCGGAATGAATTTGTTGATACTCCCCATACAGCTAACGACAATATGTATTTGGTAAAAATGGGCGCCGTTAAAATCTGCGTCTTTAATAATGACAGAGAAACAATTTTGAATTTTGCTACCGAAGGAGACTTAGTGTGTAATCTTATCTCATTCATAACAAACAAACCTTCTGAAATTTATTTACAAGCAATAAAAAAAACAGAATTGATTGGGATGCCGAAATCGAAATTCAACTGTTTGTTAGATAACGACAATGCCTTTGCCATTACTTACAGAAAGGCTTTAGAAAATAAAATTGTTGAAATTTTAAATAAACAAATTATCCATTTTACTCAAAGTCCTCAGCAACGTGTTGATATTTTACTGGAACAAAAGCCCAACATCTTTCAGCAAATCCCAAAACGTTATATTGCTTATTATTTAGGCCTGGCGCCGGAAACATTAAGCAGGTTACTAAAATCTTGAGTTCAATCAATTTTTATTGCTTCTGTTTTTTAGAATTTCGTGTTGTTATATCAACAAAACCAAACAACATGAATATTTTGAGAAAACATTGGTTTGACATCGGAGCAATCCTATCTATTTTGGTTTTAGCGTTTGTTTTTTTAAACTTTAAAACACTATCAAACTATGAACTTTTAATGTGGTTAAGTTTGATATCACTGTTTTTTCACCAGTTGGAAGAATACAGAGTCGTTGGAACATTTCCGGGAATGCTGAACACAGTCCTGTACAAAAGTGAAATACCAGATCGCTATCCTTTAAACACCAACACGGCATTTTATGTAAATGTTGTGATTGGATGGTCATCTTATTTGCTTGCCGCACTCTTTGCTGAAAAAGCAATCTGGCTTGGACTGGCGACCATACTCATTTCAATTGGGAATATCATAGGTCATACTACTCTATTCAATATTAAAGGAAAGACGATTTATAATGCCGGGTTGGCTACAAGTTGGTTATTTTTTGCACCTTGTGCTTACTTCTTTTTCCCAATCGTTTATAACGAACATCTCATTACAACAACTGACTATTTAATTGGTATTCCGCTTGGAATAATTTTGAATGTAGTTGGAATAGTGAAACTTATTGACTGGATGGCTAACAAAAATACGGCTTATATTTTTGAGGAAAGAAATCTACTATCAAAGGACAGAAAGCAAAACAGCCGTTAACGTTATTTATAAACTGACCGCAACAAATCCATATCACTTTTTTATACAAGCTGTATTTCATAAGCTCGTTTTTTCAAAAACAACTCTCCCTCTCCTATTCCCTATCTCATCATACCTGCTACCTTTGCAAAATGAAATACCAAGTGGGTGATGATATTTTAGTACTGCATAGCAACGAAGAAGGAAAAGTAGTAGAAATAATGAACGACAAAATGGTGATGATAGAAGTGCGCGGCGTGAAGTTTCCGGCGTACATGGACCAAATTGACTTCCCCTATTTTCATCGGTTTACCAAAAAAACGGTAGTACCTCAACCTAAAAAACAAAAGCAATACATTGACCAATTGCCTAAAGAAAAAGGAGCAAAAACAAACGTAAAAGCTGAACCCGGTGTTTGGCTTTCGTTTTTACCCAAATTTGGATTGGATGAGTTCAATGATGAAGTGGTAGAATCATTCAAATTATATCTCATCAATCAAACCAACAACGGGTACCGTTTTGAATACAAACAACAGCTTTCCAACGGTAGAATAGAATTTGATTTAACGAATGAAGTTCGGGCTGGTAAAGATTTTTATTTGCATGATATTCCATTTGAAAATTTGAATGATAACCCAAATTTCCTGTTTGAGTTTTCGCTCCTTTCGCCTCAAAAAAACAAAGCCGAATATTTTGAAGCCGGCGTGAAAATAAGGGCGAAACAAATGTTTAAAAAGATTGAAGAAATCAAGGAAAAAAATGAGCCTTCAATTTCTTATTTGGTGTTTACCGACTATCCGGATAAAGCCGAAGAAGACAAGCTTGAATTGAGTTCTTTGGCAGCCAAAGGTTTCAAAATATACGATGCTGCCAAAGCTCGGCAGCATTTGCCGCCGCCCCGCAGTATGGTTGATTTGCACATTGAAAAACTAACCGACAACTGGAAGAACATGAGTGCCTTTGAAATGCTTGTCCTTCAGTTGCACGAGTTTGAAAAATGGTATGAATTGGCAATAGCGCATCATCAGCCTGAACTGATAGTGATACACGGCATCGGCACCGGAAAATTAAAGGATGAAATTCACGATATTTTAAAAAGCCGTAAAGAAGTAAAAACATTCATCAACCAATACGATCCGCGTTTTGGTTATGGCGCTACGCAAATTTTCTTTCAATATTAGTTTATTGTGCAAAAACAAACCACGAAGACACGGAGTAAAGAAGTTTCAAAAAGAAAATTCATTATATTTTCTTCGTGCGCCTTTGCGTTCTTTGCCTCTCCATGGTTCAAACTCTTTTAATAAGTGGTAAAGCTTCGGGTGCGGTTGATGCGCAAATCGCGCAGCAAACTTGATTTTGGATTGATGGTAATGCTGAATGAACGCGTTCGTCCTACCGGCGTAAGATTGATAGCCAGTTGCCAGCAGTGCATTTCGCGCGTTATGTACATAGTAAGCAAACCAATGTTCATATCGCGCACGTTAAAATAAGTGCTGCCACCAATCTTCCATTTGGGCGTTAAACTGAAATCACCGTTGAGGTTTAAGCTTGATGTAATCAATGTATAGTAACCGCTGTAATCGGGCTTTAATGCACGTTGAAAACTCGTGGTGAAAGACAAGTTTAACGACCAGGGAATATCAAAGTCAACATAATCGGCAGGGTTGGCTCTTAAGTAAGCCAGCGCCGCGGCTTGCTCATCGGGCGTTAAGGTTTGGTCTAATTCATTCACGCGCTGCTTATCGCTTTTGCCATCTTTACTTTTGCTTTGTATTTGTGTTGATACTGCAAAAGAGGCAGAAGTAAGTCTCCCAATAACACCGCGCTTCCATAACAATGTGTCCATATCTCTTCCAAACTTATCCGTTTCATAAGGGTCTAAAATAGCATTGCCGGTAACATTTACTTTTTGAAAAAATGTGCTTCGGTATTGTAAATTAATATACGACCAACGCAATCTCGAAGCCAGAAAATTATAGCTCGTTGTAAAGTTCAAACCATCAATCAGTTTTACTTTCCGGGTTGGATTTTCGCCCGTTGTATCTTTTTTGTTTTTCACCTTCATCTCCAGCAAATTATCTAAGCTAAAGGCAATGCCACCGAACCTTCCGGGCGAGTAAGGAGAAATTAAATTGCCACCCAGCAAAGAAACTCTTTGAACCAAAGATGTGTCGGTTACTTTACCTGTTTTTGAATCGGTGTCATGAACCGGAACAACAATGTTTTTCCAAAACTGGCTTACCATGTCGGGCTTAAAATTAAAGCTGACAGTAGGTGTGATTTGATGCCGGATGGCAACAATACTTTTAGAATGAGGAAAATTATAAGTTCCAAAAATGCGTGTGTTTATGCCAGCTCCAAACGTTACTTCGCGGGCAGTATAAAAGCCTTTGTGTTCAATCGTATCAACCCTTGCTCTGCCAGTATCATAAAAAATTTCGTTCTTCTGTCCAAACCATCTTTCACTATAACTTACCGAAGGGGAAACAATAAAAGGTCCTAATGCCGGAAGTGATAACGTGATGGGAAGGTTGTGTTGAACGCCCCATTGTGCCGTATCTAAAATATGCTTAAAATTAAAAGCTGTGTCATAAAACGAAAACTGGTTGAGCAATTGCCCGTTGTAAGAAATACCCAGCTTCTCATACCATTTGGGCGTTCCCACAAACTCTTTCTTTTCAAATGGATATAAGGTTGTTGCAGTAAAACTTAATGTTGGAAAATTGATGTTTTGTAAATGCAGTAAATTATTTTGGTTATGATTTAAGCCAACCGACATGTTGTACTTTCCCTGGTCCCAGGTTTTGGAATAGGTGATAGAAGAAGTCAGTAAATTTTGATAGTTGCGAATCGGATTGTCGGGAACATATTTATTAAAACTTGTAGTTCCTGCATTTACGTTTGCGGTAAATGATGTGCCCGGATGCGCTTTTGTATCCTGCGAATGACTCCATCGAATGGCAAAGTTTTGTGAGGTTGTATATTCATCTTTTGAAAATGAATAACCATACGATGAATTCAATATTTTACTGTGCTGTATTTCTAAATTGAGCGTGCCCCGGTACTTGTATCGCTTATAATATTCCGGCGTAACGGTAAGCGTCCATCCACCGTAAGAGTAAATATTGGCGCGGGTTGTAACGTCCCAGTTGTCATTCATCACTTTATAATACCCCAAACCTTCTATGCCCAGGCCATAGCTGCTGTTGGTGGTAAACTGCGCAGGCAACAAACCCGAATGCCTGCCACGCTGCAAAGGATAAATAGCAAACGGAACGTAAATAGGAATGGGCACACCTTCAAACTCGGGATGCGCCGGACCCGACACGCCGATCTTGTTGTTGATAAGCTTCATTTTTTTTGCAATGAAAGCAAAATGCGGCGTATCCAAATTGCAGGTGGTAAACCGGCTG
The DNA here is from genome assembly GCA_963790435.1 of uncultured Chitinophagaceae bacterium. Taxonomy (GTDB): domain Bacteria; phylum Bacteroidota; class Bacteroidia; order Chitinophagales; family Chitinophagaceae; genus Ilyomonas. The sequence continues at coordinate 211,673 of CAWBOI010000001.1, read as the reverse complement.
CGATAGGCAAAGGCAACATCTTTCGACACCTTTTTCACGCGTTCGGCATTTACATAAATTTCTCCCTCGTTGTAGTATGAATTTTTAGATAATCCACGTTGCGTTTTTAAATCAAATAAAATGGTATCGGAGATTGAAGTCTGATCACCTTGCTTTAATGTTGGCTTGCTCAATGGATTGTTGGCGGTGTCAATTCCGCCAAAAGCTTTTACTACTTGTGATAACTGATCGTACTGAATGTTATTAGCTGTTAAATCAACATCTTTGTTTTTGGCGTTGGCTTTTCCATACAAATAAAAATTGCGCGAATCAACAAACAACACACCTGAATCTTCAGCCGAATATTCAATGGGCGAAGTGAGTGAATCCTTCGAAATGAGCATCGAATCTATCTTTTGTTTTCGCCCGTTTTTTTCAGCTGCAGTATCTTTATAAAACAAACTATCCGGCGCATTCATTACGTTGTTGCTTCGGGCCGTATCGTGCGGCAAAGCACCGGTATCGTTACGTAATTTTTGTAAGGTTGAATCCGTTATAATGGTATCGCTTACATTGTTATCAATAAAAGAATCCGGATAAAAGGAATGATAATTTGAAGCATGAATTTGAGTGATAAAAAAAAGCAAAATGAGCAAACCTGAGAAGGCAAGGATTTTTTTATGGCTAATTTTACTACGTTTGCTCATACAGTTAAAAACAAAAGTAACCGAAACCGTAAACAGATAACTTAACGATACGTGAATTATGTATAAATTGTCCGGTAAAGCAGGCTTAATTCTTTGTTTCCTTTTTGTTCTTTCTTCTTTTGACAAGCCGGATTTTGGAAACGATGCAGCGCAAAAGAATGTTTTAAAAACCATCATCATTGATCCGGGTCATGGATTGCCCGATCCAGGCGCTCCGGGCGCTTACAGCAACGAATCGAGCAAGGCTTTGGAAATTGCCTTGAAGCTGGGCGATATGCTAAAACAGAACCTGCCCAATACAAAAATTCTTTTTACCAGAACAGATGAATACCTTCCCGATCATTTAAATAATAAAGATGCTGCCCTCAGAAGGCGTGCACAATTTGCCAATGAAAATCATGGTGATTTGTTTATCAGCATACATTTAAACTCTACCAGCGACAAATTCAGGAAAGACCTTATAGGGCATAAAAAAGAAACGTATTATTCTTACTCGGGCAAAGGAAAGAAAAAAAGAAAAGTAGCGCATACACGCACGGTTCCCGTTTATAAATACACCAATTTAGGCTGCGATGCCAAAGGCACCGAAGTGTATGTTTGGGCGGTGAGCAAAGCGACAGATAAACAAAAATCTGTTGGCAATTCGGAAGGTGAAATGGAAGATAGCGCTGGTACCGATTCCTCTGCATTTATGTTTGATTCGCCTGAAGCAAAAATCAGAGCTTCTATTCTTACTAAAAAATATTTCAACAATAGCCTCATGGTTGCCGAACTGGTGCAGGAAGAATTTGAAAAACAAGGCCGGGTAAACCGTGGCGTGTTACAACGTAACAACAAAGGAATATTAGTGCTTCAGGCAACCGCAATGCCCTCCATCTTAGTGGAAACAGGTTTCATCTGCAATCGCGAGGAAGAGAATTATTTGAACGATGATAAAGACCAGAGCGAAGTGGCGTATGCCATTATGCGCGGCGTTTTGCGCTACAAAGAAAGTTTGGAAAATGGCAATGTTCCCCAAACATCGCAACAAACTGCAAACGGCTCATCTGATTCATCAAACAAATAATTACTTCATTCATACACAACATACTTCTGTCATATTTTAAACAGATGTAGTTACATATAATCTGATAACGCTTAGATTTGCCATTCATAAAATTATCATTTCCCTTTGATGCATGCAAACCGTTGGCATAAGCAATCCCCTTACATTTGCGTTGCAGCCTCTGACATAAAACCACTTTGATGAAAATATCGAACGAAACCAAAATTGGCGCATTCACAATCATTGCAGTTGCGCTTTTGATTTTAGGTTTTAATTTTTTGAAAGGAAAAAGCTTATTCAAAAGCGGTAATTATTTTTATGCAAAATATGCCGATATCAAAGGTCTTGCCCCTTCCAACGCAGTGTATGTAAACGGCTTTCAAATTGGCAGTGTATCGGAAATTGAATCGGCAAACAAAACCGTTACCGACATCATTGTTACCATTAAATTAAAAGAGCAATTTAACATACCTAACAACTCTGTTGCAAACATCAATACTAATCCGCTGGGTTCGCCAAGTATTGAAATTGATTTGGGCAATAGCGGCGTATTTTATAAAAACAACGATACCATTGCCACGAACAACAATCCGGGTTTGCTGGGAACGCTTACAAATAAATTAGGTCCTGTTGCTGATGCCGTTACCTCAACCATGCACTCGCTCGATTCTTTGTTCAGAAACTTCAATGCCATTTTAGATACAAAAACAAAAGGCAATTTGCAATCTGTAATCGGCAACTTAAGCAGTGCTTCGGCAGCATTGGTTATCTCAACCGCTTCCCTAAACAAATTGCTAAATGTTGAAAGTGGCTCACTGGCTGCTACATTGAATAACGTAAATCGGTTTACGCAAAACTTAGCCGATAACAATGCAACGCTTACGCATTCGCTAAACAATGTTGATACCTTAACCGGCAATCTTGCACGCTTGCGTTTGGATAGTATTATGATGCAGATAAAAGCCGCTACTACAAAGCTTGACAGCGCAATGTCTGCCATCAATTCAACCAAAGGTTCGGTTGGCGCGTTGCTTTACGACCGCGAAATTTACAACAACTTAAACAGCACGGTTGTGAGTTTGCATACATTAACGGATGACCTTCGCGTACATCCGCGGCGGTATGTGAACATTTCGATTTTTGGTAAAAAAGACAAAGGCAATTACATAACAAAGCCATTGAACGAACAAACCAAACCCGATACATTGATCGCCTCGAAGGATACCATTTTGATTCAACGGAGATAATGTATGACTCGTGCGAAGTTTGTAAATGCCACTATTTTTCTTCTTTTTTTAATGTGCGAAAGCAAGTTTGTTTTTGCACAAAGTTCTGTTGACCCGAACAGCAAGCAAATCAACATCATTCATGCAGATACGTTGACATTCAAAAAACTCAACGACACCACGAATCTTAAGATTTTAAAAAACAATGTTGCCGTACAGCAGCAGAACACAAAATTTTATTGCGATAGCGCCATTTTGAACGAGCGCAACAATACAATGGAGGCGTTTGGTCATGTACACATCAACAACGCCGACAGCGTGAATACCTATGCTGATTACCTGCGTTATGTCGGCAACGATAAAACCGCATTTTTAAGAAAAAATGTTCGCTTAACCGATGGCAAAGGAACGCTTACTACGCCTGAACTAGATTACAACACACAAACGAAAATCGGTATTTACAGAAATGGCGGAACGTTGGTAAACGGACAAACAACGCTCACTTCAGATGAAGGATATTATTACGGGCAAACGCGCGATGCTAATTTCAAAAAGCATGTGGTGCTAATCAATCCTGATTATCGCGTTACCACCGATACATTGCTATACAACACATACACCAACATTGCAACGTTCACCGTTCCAACCAAAATTGTAAGTGGAAAAAAAGTGATCCACACATCTAACGGTTATTACAATTTAACCACTAAGCAATCTTATTTTGGTTCGCGTTCTGCTGTACAGGACAGTACCTCTTTTTTGATTGCAGACGAATTGGCAAGCGAAGATTCAACAGGCAATTTTCAAGGACGTGGAAATGCCATTTACCGCGATACTGCACAAGGGTACGCTCTTTTTGCTAATGATATAAAAGGCAATCGAAAACAAGGTGTCGCATTGGCAACTCAACACCCTGTAATGATGTTCAAACAAAATGGCGACTCGCTTTTTCTTTCGGCTGATACATTGTTTACGGCAAAACTTTCACAACTGTTGCAAACGCGCAAAGTGCCGGCTGCATTGGATTCCGCAATCTCATTAGATAGTTTATTGAAGTCTCCAAAAGACAGTTCGAAAGACAGATATGTGGAAGCGTATTACCATGTTCGCATCTTCTCCGATTCGTTGCAGGCCATGGGTGATAGCTTGTTTTATTCGGCAGCCGATTCAGTGTTTCGTTTCTTTAAAAATCCAATCGTCTGGTCGAACAACAGCCAGATAACCGGTGATACGATTTATTTATTTACGCAAAACAAAAAGCCGCAAAAAGTGAATGTTTTTGAGAATGCGCTTGCCATCAGCAATGTTGACAGCACGCAATTTTTCAATCAAATCAAAGGTCGCATCATCAATGGGCTTTTTAAAGATGGTGAAATCAATTTTATTCATACGCAAGGCAATGCCGAATCGGTGTATTATGCGCAGGATGACAACAAGAAATTTATCGGTGTTGACAAATCAAGCTGCGATGCCATTAATACTTATTTTAAAGGCAGAAAGCCGGATAAAATATCGCGGCTTTATAATTTAAAAGGCGTGTTTTACCCGATGCAGCAAGTGAACCATGAAGAGTTGAAATTGCGTGGCTTCACATGGCAAAACGACAAACGACCAAAGAGCCGTGAAGAATTGTTTGGTAAATGATTTATCGGTGCGATGTAACGCCAACCTGTCTGCAATAATCCAGCACCATACACGTCGAACAATGCGGCGCTCTGCCCGTGCAAATGTGCTTGCCAAACGGCATCAGCAAACGGTTAATGTCAATCCAGTTTTGTTTTTGCACCTTCTCTTCCAATGCCATCATCGTTTGTTCAGGTGTTGTTGTTTGAACAAAGCCCCAGCGATTTACTACACGATGCACATGAATGTCAACCGAGATGGCTGCACTTTTTGTAGCAACGCCCAGTGCAAGATTGGCGCATTTGGGACCGACACCCGAAAAAGAAGTGAGTACTTCATAATCTGCTGGCAAATTTCCGCCCCATTTTTCAACGGATTCTTTCGCGATTTTTAGTATCGTATTCACTTTGTTGTATGAGAATGTGGTACCATGAATCAATTCGGCCAATTCTTCTTTTGACAATGCAGCAATGGCTTCTGCTGTTCTTGCTTTCGCAAACAAACGATGTGATATTGGGATGGTTGCTTCATCCAATGTACGAATAGAAATAATGCACGAAACCAATTGCTCAAATACAGAATTGAAGCCTTCTTCATACAATTGAAACATGGCTGCTTTCGGATAAGGTGCAACTGCTTTTTCAATCAGTTGTAACATCGTGGGAATGTCATAAGGCTTCTTCATCCAAAATAAAAAAGCAATTTTCTTACCAAGAGAAGATGGAACACGGATGACATGCACTTCGTGCATGGATGTTCAGGATTTAATATTGAATAAGTAATATTGAATATTATGGTAAAAACAAACTTCAGCAACATCTCAAACATCCTTTTCATCTCATTTATTCCGGTTCAGATAATCCTGTAAATCCATGCACGCAGTCAGTGTTATCCGTGTTCTATAATTCCGTGTTGTATTTTACTTCATATTAAAAGCCAGTGGAACGTCAATCTTAAAGCTGATGTTTCTTCCCATGTTATGAATACCCAGCATTGGATTATAAGGCGAAGTGAAATATTTCAACCGGCTTAAATGATCATAGTAAGCAACATCAAACAAATTATCACCCATCACATAAAGATTGAATAAAACTTTCCCTTGCTTATTGGTAAAGCCGCAGCCCACACCTGCATTGAACAATGTATAACCAGCCGTTGGTGTTTCGGTATTGTCGGTTAAATAAACACGGTTTTGACGGGCATAATAAACAACCTGTGCTTTGATAAAACCATTGACAATATGGTTTTGTTTTGATGCAAAATCGTAACGCAGTTCCGACACGCCGTGAAACGGCGGAATGAGCGGAAGATAGCGCGAACTATCATTGATTTTTATATTGCCAGTAGCTTTGTTTTCGCCCCAAACAGTTGATAAGCTGTTTTCAAAATGCAGCGGTTTGATAATATGAAAATCAATATTCATTTCGCCGCCATACAACTGTGCTTTGCCTTGCTGAAATTTGTAGGTTTGATTGCCTGCCACAATCACTGAATCGGCACCGGTTGCAGTTACCAACTTTTGATTAAATATATAATTATTGATGTTGTTGTTGAACACGCTAACATTAATCACTACGTATTGGGATGAGTAGGTAAAACCAACATCTTCCTGCAAGGAAAATTCTGGTTTAAACTTATCACTTCCTATCTGGTAAAGGTTGGTTCCGGGATGAACGCCGTTAGCAGAAATTTCGGAGATGTTCGGTGCTCTGAAGCCGCGTGCTATATTGGCTTTGAAAGATATTTTATCGTTGGCATTATAAGTAAAGCCTAAGCTGCCGGATGCACCCGAAAAAACATGCTTGTAATTGTTGAAAACTGCCGTATCTCCTGCCGATGCAGGTAATGATAAAGCCTTAGGAAAACCTGTTATCGGGTCGGTAGTTGTGTATAAGGCAAAGTTTTGGAATGAGCGCGTATCGTAACGAACGCCGCCTGCAAAATCCCATTTATCAATGGTCTTTTTTGCATACACAAATGGACCTATATCAAACTGATGATACGAAGGAATAATAAAATCTGTTCCTTTTGTAACATCGTTGGTTTGATACATGCCGTTAATACCTGCCGATACATTCCACCCATTGCTTTCAGGAAAGAACCATTTTACATCGTAATTGTATGTATTCAATCGCAAATCCAGCCCTGCAATATTTAATTGTTGAGGGTGTGCAAACTCTTGCCGGTGATTGTTTTGAAACGCCAGATTAATTGCTAAACGACTTGTTCCTAACGTGAAGCTGTTGTTGCTGTACAAGCGGTAATTGCGAACCCGCTGATAAGTGCCTGTTATATCATAAGATTTCAATTCTTCCGGCGAAACAATGGGTCGGATTGTATCAGCCTCAGTGATTTGTTTGGTAAATTGTCCGGTGATAGAATCGCGGCTGCCATCGGGGATTTTTTGCCTGTCATCAAACAAAGAAAAGCTTAAGTGCGAATAACCCCAACTTCCATGCTTGCCAAGATAAGCTGTTGCATCACGTTCCTTAAATGCAGTCCCATACACTCTGCCATCAACTTTGTTTTGATAGTTGGTGGCTTCTTTATCCGAAACTCTTCCCAACCATTCCCAGCCCCGTTTTGTTCCGCTTAACATTGCTGTGCCGCCAAACTGACCATTGTTGGTATGATACTCGCCAATTACATCGCCGATAATTTTGCCTTCCGGTGCAGGTTGCGTAGGAATTAAATTCACAACACCAGCTAAGGCATCAGAGCCATAACTCAAGCTGGCCGGGCCTTTCACCACTTCTACCCTATCAATGCTGTATTGATCAACTTCAATTCCATGTTCATCACCCCATTGTTGGCCTTCCTGCCGCACACCATCATACAATGTCAAAATACGGTTGAAACCTAAACCGCGTATATATGGTTTTGAAATGTTGGGACCCGTTGTAACGGCCGTAATGCCAGGTATTTTGGTAATGGCATCAATGATATTGTTATTGAGATTGGAAGCGAGGTACGCATGGCTGATAGAAACAATAGGAACCGCGCTGCGCCTGATTTGTGCCGCTTTGGACAAGCCAGTTACTACCACTTCGCTTTCTTCTACCACATTTTCCGGCAAGCTAAAATTTTGGGTTGATGTAGTTGTAAAACTGAGATTATGCGTAACCGATTTGTAACCGATGGAACGAGCTTCCACCACGAAGTTTCCATTGGGCAAATTTTTAAATGAATAATTGCCCAGCGAATCGGTAATGGTACCCAAACGCAAATCATTGATATAAACAGAAGCGGCTTCTAAAGGAGCACCATCTTTTGCAGAAACCACTTTTCCTGAAAGCGTTCGTTGCGCATAAGATTGAGACATAAACAAAACAAAAGAGACTAAAAGAATAAGTTTATAAAACATAATGATTGTAGTTGATTGTTATAAATGCAGATTGACGGCTATAAATTGATACAAAAACAAAAGCCGGTGGATTGAATAAAAAAGGAATGGTTCAAACTGCAAAAGGCGGGCCCCGAAGTTCGGAGTAAAAGTGATGTTGGGAGTAAAAGTTGTGTGTGAAAAAAGGAAGAGGTGAAATTTTGAGTAGAGTTATTTCGCCAAAAACAAAAGACTCATTGGTATTGAGAAATTGCGCTTCGGCAACAAAAGAAAGGCAATGACAATTGATATCGGCTTTTGAAACTTGCTTCCCGTCGCTGTTGAAATTGTGATAGCAAACGTCGTTGTGATTCGCAACAACATCGTGCAATAAACTCACTGGTGTTATGCTGAATGCAAACACTGCAAAAACAAACACGCTGATGCACTTGCGAAGTAAAGCTGATACATTCATCAATGGTTACAAAGTAACAAAACAAATGCCTTTCTAATTGCTCAAATTTTTTTCATTCCTATTGCATTTGCTTTCATCATAGATTTCTTCATCACCCAAATCATTTTCTTTCCATCTTTGCGGCATGAAAAATTTGCCGATTCCAAATACTTTGTTCACGCAAAACCGCAAGCGTTTTATACAGGAAATGAAGTCCAACAGCATTGCCATTTTTAACAGCAATGATGAAATGCCGATGAACGGTGATGCTACATATAAATTTACGCAAAACAGCGATCTGTATTGGCTTTCAGGCATTGAACAGGAAGATACAATGGTGGTTTTATATCCGGATAATCCTGATGAAAAACACCGTGAAGTATTGGTATTGGTTCGCCCGAACGAATTAAAAGAAAAATGGGATGGCAAACGCTTGCGGGCAGACGAAGCCAAACGGCTCTCAGGTTTTGAAACGGTAGTATGGTTGGACAATCTGCAACCGTTGTTGCAAATATGGATGCACACGGCTGAAACGGTGTATTTGAATACGAATGAAAATGATAGAAAAGGCGCGTTCTATAAAACACGCGATTATCGCTTTATTGATGAAATGAAAGAACGCTACCCGTTGCATCAGTACGAGCGTAGCGCACGTATCTTAAAAAAATTACGGCAAATCAAAACCGGGGATGAAGTTGCTGTTACGCAACAGGCAATTGACATCACAGAAAAAGCCTTTCGCCGTTTGCTCAAGTTTGTAAAACCCGGCGTAGCGGAATACGAAATTGAAGCTGAAATCCTTCACGAATTTTTGCGTAGCCGTGCTACACGAGAGGCTTACAGCAGCATCATTGCCAGCGGAGACCGGGCAAGAACCCTGCATTATATTTCCAACAGTGAAGAATGTAAAGACGGCGAATTGATACTGATGGACTTTGGTGCTTTGTATGGCGGTTATGCAGCCGATCTAACCCGAACCATTCCGGTAAATGGCAAATTTACGGAGCGACAAAAAGAAGTGTACAATGCCTGTTTGCATCTTCACAATTATTGCAAAACCTTATTAAAGCCTGGTATTACATTAAATGAGTATGAACAAAAAGTAGGTGAAGAAGCAACGCAAATTTTTATAAAGATCGGTTTGCTGAGCCAGGATGATGTAGAACAGGAAGACAAAAACAATCGGGCTTATCGCAGGTATTTGTACCATGGCATTTCGCATCATTTGGGGATTGATGTGCACGATTTGGGAAGCAAAGCTGTTCTACTCGAAGCAGGTATGTTGGTAACTGTTGAGCCTGGAATTTATATTGAAGAAGAAGCCATGGGTGTTCGCATTGAAAACAATGTTTGGATTACAGAAGACGGCAACATTGATTTAATGAAAAACATTCCGATAACGGTGGAGGAAATTGAAAGTTTGATGCAGAAAAAATAAGTGTTATGAATTAATTGATTATTGGTAATGTGTACGACACGAAATAACAATAATAGAATCGTTTGTTATTTCGTAAACTAATCGGTGTTCATCATTGATGCGACGACTCCAATATCCTTTTAATTCATTCTTTAATGCTTCTGGTTTGCCAATTCCTGAAAAGGCATCTTTGACAACAGCATCTATAAATCAAATATTTTTAGAGCTAATTTCCGGTCGGTTCTTATGAAGTATTGAATGTGCTCTCTTGCTTTTTTGGTTAGTACAATATCTCTCACGGTTTTGGTTCGTTTAAAAATTCCTGCTTCAATTCTTCAACCGTATAAGTCTTTAATCCAATGCCTTTTTTTACATCTTCAATACTTTCTAAAATTTCTTTTCTTGCAACCGGATCTTTTAAAATGAATTCAGTTTCGTCAATTTCTTCTTCCTCATAAATATGCACGGCGATCTTTTTCCCTTTGAATGAGGCGCGAAGAAAATCAATAAGGCTTTCATTTATTTCTTCGGCTCTCATTCTAATTAATGTATCCATACAATCATTTTCATCAAAAATAATGAAATATAAAAGCATGGCAATTGCCATGCTTTTATGTAATAGAAACAAATATTAATAATGATTAATAACGATACAAATCAGACTTAAATGGACCTTCTTTTGAAATACCCAAATAACCGGCCTGCACATCAGTCAGTTCATCCAACTCAACACCAATTTTTGCGAGGTGCAAACGAGCTACTTTTTCATCCAAATGCTTTGGCAATACATATACTTTGTTTTCGTAAGCATCACTGTTTGTCCACAACTCAATTTGTGCCAGCACCTGGTTACTGAACGAGTTACTCATCACAAAAGAAGGATGACCTGTTGCACAACCTAAGTTCACCAAACGGCCTTCGGCCAATACAATTACTTCCTTGCCATCAATGTTGTACAAATCAACCTGCGGCTTGATGGTATCTTTGGTATTGCCGTAATTTTCGTTCAGCCATGCCATATCAATTTCAATATCAAAATGACCAATATTACAAACAATGGCTTTGTCTTTCATGCTGCGGAAATGTTTTTCCGTAATCAAGTCTCGGCAACCACTTGCTGTAACAATAATATCAGCTTCTTTTACAGCATCAATCATTTTCTTTACTTCATAACCATCCATAGCGGCCTGCAATGCACAGATAGGATCAATTTCGGTAACGATAACGCGGCAACCTGCACCATGCAACGAAGCGGCAGAACCTTTACCCACATCGCCATAACCGCCAACCACGGCAACTTTACCGGCAAGCATAATATCAGTTGCGCGGCGAATAGAATCCACCAAACTTTCTTTGCAACCATATTTGTTATCGAATTTGCTTTTCGTAACCGAATCGTTCACGTTGATAGCCGGCATTGGCAACGTACCTTTGGCAACTCTTTCGTACAAGCGATGCACACCGGTAGTGGTTTCTTCCGAAATGCCTTTTACATGATGCGCGAGTTCAGTGTATTTATCCAACACCATGTTGGTTAAATCACCGCCGTCGTCCAAAATCATGTTCAGTGGTGTATCGGTGTTGCCAAAAAATAGAGTTTGTTCAATGCACCAATCGGCTTCTTCCTGCGTTTGACCTTTCCAGGCAAACACACCAATACCTGCTGCTGCGATAGCAGCTGCTGCGTGGTCTTGCGTGGAAAATATATTGCACGAACTCCATCTTACTTCCGCGCCCAAAGCAACCAGTGTTTCAATTAAAACGGCGGTTTGAATGGTCATGTGCAGGCAACCTGCAATGCGGGCACCTTTTAATGGTTGTGATGCACCATATTCTTTACGGATTGCCATCAAACCGGGCATTTCAGCTTCAGCAAGGCGAATTTCTTTTCTGCCCCATTCTGCCAGTGAAATATCTTTCACCTTGTAAGGCAGATTCAAATCAATTGACTTTGTAAGTGTTGACATCTTTTTGTTTTGCACAAAATTATTAAAGTAGAATAAGTTGATGTTATTAAAATAAAATTAAGAATAAATATCTTCTTTTACCTTTATAAAAGAATAAAATGATGCTTTTTGATGAAATCAATTGCCCAAAAAGAAGAAACATCTGCTGAGAAAATCTCACTCGATAAAAAAGATTTTGCTATCCTTCACTGGCTTCAGCAAAATGCAAGAATGACGGTAAAAGAAATTGCGGCAAAAACAAACTTAAGCACTACGCCGGTTTATGAACGGATTAAAAAGATGGAAGCCGCAGGCGTAATCAAGCAATATGCAACGCTGGTTGATCACGTGAAAGTGAACAAAAGCCTGATGGTAATTTGTTATGTATCGTTGAAAGAACACAGCAAAAATGCGGGAACAAAATTTATCAAAATCATTAATGAATTGACTGAAGTGGTGGAGTGTTACAGCATTTCAGGCGAGTTTGATTTTATGCTAAAAGTGATGTGTGAAGACATGAATGCGTATTACAACTTCCATGTGAACAAATTGAGCGCAGCCGAAAACATTGGTCATGTGCAGAGCACATTTGTTATGGGCATTATTAAGCAAACGCATCAGTTGGTTTATGAGTAAAATCAAAACGAAATGATAACACCCGAACAGGCAAGAGAAATGGCATTGGCTTTAGAAGCAACGGATGAAAAACCGCACTTCAATCGCATTGCTTTTACGGTAAAGAAAAAAATTTTTGCTACGCTTTCTTTTGATGACAAGACATTGAACCTGATGTTTTCGCCCGAATTACAATTCATTTATTGCCCGCCAAAAAGCGAAGTCATTTATCCGGTGCCGAACAAATGGGGCGAAAAGGGCGCGACCACTATTTATCTGCCGAAAGCAACAAAGAGTTTGGTGCAATCTGCATTGAAAGATGCGTACAATTTGAGAAAGGCAAAATAGGTGTAGAATAATTTTATCGCATGGCTTCAAAGCTGTATTTCGCGGTACTCCAAAAAAGGTCCAATGCAATTATGCGCGGCTTAAAAAATGAAATGAGTTGCGGCCAGTCTTCTCTTTTAAAAATGCTTATATTTTCTATTTCGGTATAAATGCAACTAATCGTTTTACCCGGTTCATCTTTTGTATAAAGTTTCCATGTCCAATTTTCCTGCAAAGCTTCATGTAATAAGGCTTTCAACGTTTGGAATTGCTCAAAATATAAAGCTTGAACATCTGCATCTTTATGTGTTAATTCAATGCTGATGTATGCTTCCTTGTTATCAGCATTCATTCTAAAATAAATGTTCTTTTCGCCGGTTTTATAATTCAACCAGTTGAGCCTTTCGCCTTCGGCAGACAGTACCGGCGACATGTATTTTCCAAAAGCCGTCCAAAACTCTTGTTTCAATTGCGAAGCTTCTTGCTTGGAATACATAAATGTTTTGAAAAGAAATTAAGATCTGCTTTTCCTTAAATTGTTACACCTGAAAAACGCCCATTTTAAAATCGTCTATTTTTGGATTGTGATTCGCCGCAGCAATGCCTTCTGAAATCAGCATACGTGTTTGTGCAGGATCAATAATTTCATCCACCCACAAACGGGCTGCCGCATAGTAAGGCGTGGTTTGTTTATCGTAGCGGTTTTTGATTTCGTTCAATAAAGTTTGTTCTTCTTCTGCGCTCACTTCTTTGCCTTTTGCTTTCATGGATGCTACCTGAATTTGCAGCAAAGTTTTCGCTGCCTGGTCGCCACCCATTACTGCAATTTTTGCCGAAGGCCAGGCAAAAATAAAACGCGGGTCATACGCTTTTCCGCACATCGCATAGTTGCCCGCACCATAAGAATTTCCAGTGATGATCGTAATTTTTGGAACTACCGAATTAGCCACCGCATTCACGAGTTTCGCGCCATCTTTTATGATGCCGCTGTGCTCGCTGCGACTGCCTACCATAAAGCCGGTAACATCCTGCAAAAACACCAGGGGAATTTTCTTTTGATTGCAATTCATAATAAAACGCGCGGCTTTGTCGGCACTGTCATTGTAAATCACGCCGCCCAATTGCATTTCGCCTTTGCCGCTTTTTACAACGAGGCGTTGATTGGCAACAATGCCCACCGCCCAACCATCTATTCGTGCATAACCACAAACGATGGTTTTACCGTACTCTTCTTTGAATTCATCAAAGCTATCGGCATCAACAATACATTGCATTACATCAACAACATTGTACGGCTTTGCATTGTTAGGTTGAAGAATTTCATAAATCGCTTCGTCATTTCTCGATGGTGCAACGGCTTCTATTCGGTTAAAACCAGCCGTTGGTTGCGCACCAATTTTACTCATCAATTTTTTAATATAATCCAAACATTCTTCTTCGGTTTCAAACTTATAATCTGCAATGCCGCTAATGCTGTTGTGCGTTGCAGCACCACCGAGCGTTTCTGCATCCACATTCTCTCCTATCGCGGCTTTTACCAAGTATGGACCTGCTAAAAAAATGCTTCCGTTGCCTTCTACCATCAGGGTTTCATCGCTCATAATGGGCAGGTACGCACCACCCGCAACGCAAGCGCCCATAACAGCTGCAATTTGCGTAATGCCCATCGCGCTCATCTTTGCATTGTTGCGAAACATTCTGCCAAAATGTTCTTTGTCAGGAAAAATTTCATCCTGCATCGGCAGAAACACACCCGCGCTGTCAACCAGGTAAATAACGGGCAAATTGTTTTCGATGGCAATCTCCTGCATCCGCAAATTTTTTTTCGCGGTAATAGGAAACCACGCGCCTGCTTTTACTGTTTGATCGTTAGCAACCACCACGCATTGCCTACCGCTTACATAGCCAATTCCTGCAACTGTTCCACCAGCCGGACAGCCGCCATATTCTTCATACATTTCATAACCGGCAAACGTTCCGATTTCAATGAAAGGTTTGTTTTTATCGCATAAATAATGAATGCGCTCACGGGCTGTGAGTTTGGCCCTTTCGTGTTGTTTATCTATTGATTTTTGTCCCCCGCCAAGCTTTATTTTTTCTTTCTTTCCATTGGTTTCTTCCACCCATTCTTTCATCCAAACGGAACTTTTTTCGGCTGTATCATTCATGCTTACAATTGTTAGTTTGGCAAAGATAAGAGGTAGAAGATTCAAGGAACAAGAATCAAGATGCAAGGTTTATAAATGATGCTTTTTCTAACAATCATTTCTAAAAAATATTATAGTTTCATCCTTTCAAAATTCCTGTTAATCCAAATTCTTCTTTCTTTCTTTTTTCTGTTTTGAAGTAATTTGCGGGTTCAATTATGCTGCAACGCTTACACATTCAGAACTATGCCATCATTGACGAAATTGAAATCAATTTCTCGCACAATCTTAATATTATCACCGGTGAAACCGGCGCGGGCAAAAGTATTTTAATGGGTGCGCTAAGTTTGATTCTTGGCGAGCGAGCCGATACCGCAGCTTTAATGTTTACCGATAAAAAATGCTTTGTTGAAGGAACGTTTGCAATAGACAATAAGCAAGAGGTAAAAGCTTTTTTACAAACACACGAATTAGAGAATGAAGGTGAGTTGGTGATACGGCGGGAAATATTGCCCAGCGGCAAATCGAGAGGATTTATAAACGATACACCTGCTACGCTTTTTCAGTTGAAAGAACTGGCTTCCTTGCTAGTTGATTTGCATCGCCAGTTTGATACTTTGGAACTGGGCGATTCCGATTTTCAACGCGAAGTGATAGATGCTTTGGCGAAGAATGAAGAAGCTTTGGTTTTGTATCAAAATGTATTTCGCGAATGGCAAAAAGGGCAGCGTCAATTGGAAGAATTGCTGCAGCAAAAAGCTTCGTTTACTAAGGAATTTGATTTTAATAATTTTTTGTTCAAAGAATTGGATGATGCCTCTTTCAAGGAGAACGAATTGGAAGAGTTGGATGCCGAATTGCAACTGTTGAGCAATGCAGAAGAAATCAAAACATCGCTTTCCAAAACTTATTACACGCTTCGCGAAGGTGAAGAACCTGTTGTTGCAACGATAAAACAATTGGCTAACTCATTGCAACATTATCAATCGTTTCATGCACAATTGCCTTCTCTCATTCAACGTTTGCAAAGCGCACAAATTGAATTGGGGGACATTGCCGATGAAGTAGAAAGCATTAACGATGCTGTACACTTTGATGCCAAGCGCATTGACTGGATCAATGAACGAGCCGCTTTGGGTTATAAGCTATTAAAGAAACATGGCTTATCTGTTACAGCAGAACTGTTGCAATTGCAAAGCGAACTCGAACAAAAATTACAAGCCGTTTTAAACATAGATGAAACCATTGCTGCAAAAGAAAAACAAGTAAGCGCCTTGTTTACAAAAGCTATGCAGGGTGCAAAAGGCTTATCGGAAAAGCGGCAAAAACAAACCGAACCCTTATCGAAAGAAGTTACCCGTTTGCTTACGCAAGTGGGTATGCCGAACGCACGATTGAAAGTGCAAATCACCGAAACGCCATTGCACATTTATGGCAATAACAACATTGAATTTTTGTTTGATGCCAACAACAGCAACCGGTTTGAGCCCCTGCGGAAAGTAGCAAGTGGCGGCGAATTGAGTCGTTTGATGCTTTGCATTAAATCGTTGGTAGCGCAAAGCATTGATTTGCCCACTATGATTTTTGATGAAATAGATACCGGCATTTCAGGCGAAGCAGCCAAGCAGGTTGGCATAATTATGAAAAGCCTTGCGGGGCAGCGACAAGTGATTGCCATTACGCATCAACCGCAGATTGCAGGCAGAGCCGACGCTCACTTTTTTGTGTATAAACAAATCAAAAACAATACAATTAAAACCAATATCCGACTGCTTTCTCAGGAAGAAAGAATTACCAATATTGCACAAATGCTAAGCGGTGAAAAGCCCACTGCTGCTGCTTTAGAGAATGCAAGAGAAATGGTGCTGAATTAAGCAGCCATAGTTGCGGATGGCAGTTTGCAATCTCATATACACTACTGAAATAGCTAAATTAAATTGAACTTAAATTTCACTGGTTAGTTAACTCATTGAATACAGCTTGTGAGGTTGTAACTTATTTTGCACCATTTACAAAGAAAAAGCAAACCTATTTGTTTACGCAATTAAAACTTTCGTTTTGATAAAAGATATTTTTGAATTTTTCAGCCATCTTTTCGATACACAGGGATGGGTAGCAAGATGGGTTTGCGGTAGATGGACGCCGCAATTGGGCTGGACATACATCATCTCAAGTCTTTTAATTGGTGCTGCTTATTTTGCCATCCCTTTTATTTTGTTTCGCTTCATTAGAAAGCGAAAAGACATTCTTCCTTTCGACGGTATTTTCTGGCTTTTCATTCTTTTTATTTTCTCTTGCGGCATCACTCACTTTGCCGATGCTACGATGTTCTGGTACCCTGCGTATCGCTTTTCGGCAATTGTTCTTTTGATTACAGCAATTGTTTCGTGGACCGCTGTATTTGGTTTGTTTAAAGTGATTCCGGTGGCATTAAAGTTTAAGTCGCCCGCACAGTTGGAAGCCATCATTGCGCAGCGAACAGAAGACCTTGAGAAAAAGAATGAAGAATTGCTGTTGCTGAACGAACGCTTATCGGAATCAAACAAAAAAGCCGAAATGCTGATGCGCCAGAAAGATGAATTTTTAAACATCGCCAGCCACGAATTAAAAACACCACTAACAAGCATAAAAATAACCGTGCAAATGCTGGAAACTGTACTTGAAAATAACAAGAGCAATCTTTCCATATTTACGTTAGCTGGCAAAGCCAACAAGCAAATCAACAGACTTACCTCGCTGATAGAAGACCTGCTTGATATGACCAAAATACAAGCCGGCAAGTTGCAGATAGATAAAAACCTGTTTGCTGTTTCAACGGCATTGCATGAATGGGTTGAAGGTTCGAACTTTCATGCTGACTCTCATCGAATAGTAATTGAAACTGATGAAGAATGTTGGATTGAAGGTGATAAAAACCGGTTGGAGCAAGTGTTTGTAAACTTATTATCGAATGCAGTGAAATATTCTCCTGATGCAGATAAGGTTATTATAAAATGTGCAAAACAAAACGACATTATAAAAGTATCTGTTACCGATTTTGGTATCGGCATACCAGCCGAAAAACTGCCTTTTGTTTTTGAGCGATTTTTTCGGGTTAAAGAAGATCAAACCTTTTCAGGGTTGGGGCTTGGCTTATATATTTCATCGGAAATTATAAAACAACATGGTGGTGTAATGGGTGTTGAAAGTGAAGAAAACAAAGGCTCCTGCTTTTGGTTCACATTACCTCTGGCTTTGCAGCCACTTACTACTTCCTCTCCTGAAACGGAAACCATGAACAGGGCAAATGGATTAAATTAAAATCGCGCCTTCCTTTTTAAAATTCCTTTTCTTTGTTTTCAATTATTAAATCAACATTGTCATGTCGTATAATTTGTTAGGAGGAAAAAAAGGAATCATATTTGGTGCATTAAACGATCAATCCATTGCCTGGAAAGTTGCCCAAAAATGTTACGAAGAAGGCGCACAGCTTGTACTTACCAACGCTCCCATTGCCATGCGCATGGGCGAGATAAACAACCTTGCCAAAGAATGTGGCGATGCACCTGTAATCGCTGCCGATGTTACCAGCAATGATGATATGAAAAACCTCATCACTAAAAGCATGGAGCATTTTGGCGGACAAATTGATTTTATTCTTCATAGCGTGGGCATGAGCATGAATATGCGCAAAAACAATTCTTATACAAACTTAAACTACGATTTCACGCACAAAACAATGGACATTTCTGCTATGAGCCTGCACCGCTTACTGCAACTGTGTTATAACATGGATGCCATTAAGGAATGGGGCAGCGTAGTAGCATTAACTTATATTGCTGGGCAGCGTGTATTTCCCGATTACAATGAAATGGCAGATGCCAAATCATTCCTTGAAAGCATTGCCCGCAGCTTTGGTTATCAATATGCCAAAAAGAATAAAGTGCGCATCAATACCGTTTCGCAATCACCAACCCGCACTACGGCCGGTAGTGGCGTTAAAGGTTTTGACGGGTTTATTTCTTATGCCGAAAAAATGAGTCCGCTGGGCAATGCAACTGCGGAAGATTGTGCGAACTATTGCGTTACCTTATTTTCAGATTTAACACGTATGGTAACGATGCAAAATTTGTATCACGATGGCGGGTTTTCTTTTACAGGAGTTTCTGCTGAAGTAATTGAGCAAATGGAAAAGTAGCTATGAGCTTCGAGCCATGAGCTATGAGTTTTTAAAGTACTGAGGCTTTAGTTCACGTAGCCAAAGCTTTTTTATGTTACCTATAGATAAAGATTTTACACTTAGCCCGCATAGCGGACAATGCGCACAAGTGAGTGACACAACGATGTTCAACCGGAGTTGCTAACGCTGGTGACATAAAGATTGTATTTTATATTTGAAACAATCAATCGAAAGCTCAAATCTCGTAGCTCATAGCTCAAGGCTCACAGCTATCTTTGCTTTATGTCTGCTGAAAGCGTTATCAACGATTGGAAAAAGAATGTTTTTAAACCGATTTATTGGCTGGAAGGTGATGAATCGTACTTCATTGATAAAGTGATAAACTATGCCGAGCACAGCATTTTGAATGAAAGCGAAGCGGGTTTTAATCTGACTATTTTTTATGGTAAAGATGCTGAATGGGCTACCGTAGTAAATGCTTGCCGGCGCTATCCGATGTTTGCTGAACGGCAAGTGGTTTTGCTGAAAGAAGCACAGCACATGCGCGATATTGACAAGCTTGAAAGCTATGTTGAAAAACCATTGCCATCAACAGTTTTAGTGATTGGTTATAAAGACAAGAAATTAGATGCACGTACCAAATTTTCGAAGCTGATAAAAAAAAATGGCGATATACTTAATAGCAATAAATTAAAAGATTACGAACTGCCTCAATGGACAAGCGGTTACATTCAAAATAAGGACTTAACCATCTCTCACAAAGGCTTGCAGATGCTGGTTGATAACATTGGTTCCGACCTTTCGCGCATAGCTAATGAAATTGATAAGCTCGTTATCAACTTGAAAGGTCGGAAGAACATTACCGAAGAAGACATTGAACAATACATTGGCATCAGCAAAGAATTTAATGCCTTTGAATTGCAGGATGCTTTGGCAAAAAAAGACATGTCGAAAACGCTTCGCATCATTCAATATTTTGCTCACAATCCAAAAGCCGGACCCATACAATTGGTGTTGCCAACACTGTACAAT
The DNA here is from genome assembly GCA_963790435.1 of uncultured Chitinophagaceae bacterium. Taxonomy (GTDB): domain Bacteria; phylum Bacteroidota; class Bacteroidia; order Chitinophagales; family Chitinophagaceae; genus Ilyomonas. Next base: position 191,674 of record CAWBOI010000001.1, on the reverse strand, counting down.
TATTTCAGTAAAGTGTATGCGATTTATGCGTTGGAGGACAAAAGCGAAAAGAAAGTCGCTTCTTTGTTTTACAACAATTTTTATGCTGCTAAACTAGCGTTGCAAACTTCAGCTTTGTATGGTTCTGCAGGCATTGAAAAAGTGCTGTTACTTTTGCATCAGTACAATTTACGAAGCATTGGCATTGGCGATACCGGAACTGATGATGCCGATTTGTTGAAAGAGTTGGCGGTGAAGATGATGTGCTGATGTTATTATTGTGAGTGGTGAACTATGAGTGAAAAGCAGACTCCCCATTCACCACTCGCCAATTAATTTTAAAAAATTGACATTGAATTCTCTTTGTCTTTTGCGAGTTGCTCTTTCAACGCTTCAAGGTTTTCAAACTTTTCTTCCGGACGCAAATAGGCTTTGAGAGAAACGCGTAATGTATTTCCATAAATATCTTCACTAAAATCAAAAAGATTCACTTCAATGGTGCGCTTGGTACCATTCACCGTAGGATTCAAACCAATGCTCATCATGCCTTTGAGTGAGTGAGAAGTAGTGAGTGGTGAGTTTGTTTTTACATGAGTTTTTGACAGTTCAGCATCCATCAATCGAACCTCAACGGCATAAATGCCATTGCCCGGAATGAGTTTCTCATTGTCATTAACTTCAATGTTTGCCGTAGGATAGCCCAACGTTCTGCCCAATTGCTTGCCCTTCACAACAATACCTTCAAAAAAATAATCATAGCTTAAAAATTGGTTGGCTGTTTTCACGTCGTTGTTTAGTAAGGCAGTTCTTATTTTAGTAGAAGAAACAATCACTTCGTTCAGCAATTGCTCCGGTATTTCTTTTACGCGAAAACCTAAGTTACTACCCCATTTTTCAAGCAATTGATAGTTACCGATTCTGCCCCTTCCAAATTTATGATCGTAACCAATGATGATCGTATGTGGATGAAAAGTAGCAACCAGAAAACTCTGAATGTATTCTTCCGCCGTTTGTGCCGCAAAGGCTTCATCAAAAGGAATGACAATCAAATGGTCAACAGAAAGCTGCCCAAGCAGTTCAATTTTTTCTGATAACGTTGTTAGAATGTCAACGGGCGATTGGCCGGCAACCACTTTGCGGGGATGCGGATGAAACGTAATAATTACCGTTTCGCCGGCAACCCGTTCCGCTTCGTTTTTTAATTGTTCAATAATTTTCCGATGCCCGGCATGAACACCATCAAAAGTTCCGATGGTAATAACAGCGTTGCGAAATGTGGGTAAGAATGATAAATCTCTGTGCACCTGCATAATCGAAACAAAGATAAGAGAAGGAAGCAAAGCCCCGAGTCCGCCGCGGCGAAGAGTTTGGAAGCAACAAAACAAAATGATAGCCTTTACATTTGCCAATATTTCATTGATGATGATAAAAAATAATGAACGGGTTACGGGCTCTCTGCCAAAGGCGGACGGAGGCGATCTCTATTCACAACGCGGCGTATCGGCACAAAAAGAAGACGTTCATGCCGCGATACAAAATTTAGATGCCGGCTTGTATCCTCATGCGTTTTGCAAGATGTATCCTGATTTTATCGGTGGTGATAACAACTTTGTAAATATTATGCACGCCGATGGTGCGGGCACAAAAAGTATTCTCGCTTATTTGTATTGGAAAGAAACCGGCGAAACAAGCGTTTGGAAAGGCATTGCACAGGATGCGGTGGCAATGAATTTGGATGATTTGCTTTGTGTAGGCGTTTGCAACAATCTTTTGTTTTCATCAACCATTGATAGAAACAAAAAATTGATTCCTGGCGAAGTGCTGAAAGCGATTATTGATGGCACGCAGGAATTTTTTGAATTGCTGAAAACATTTGGAGTAAACATCCAATATCTCGGTGGGGAAACAGCAGATGTGGGTGATGTGGTTCGCACCATTGCCGTGAACGGAACGATGATGGCGCGGCAACACAAAAGCGGCTTGATCACTAACGAAAAAATTGGAGCCGGTGATGTGATTGTTGGTTTTGCTTCGTTTGGACAAGCGAGTTATGAAAACGAATACAACAGCGGACTTGGCAGCAATGGTTTAACCAGCGCAAGGCATGATGTGTTGAGTAAATGGTATGCCGAAAAATATCCTGAAACGTATGAGCCAACGTTAAATGAAAACGTGGTTTATATCGGCAAAAACAAATTAACCGATTCACTCACCATTCACAACTCATCACTCACCATTGGTAAGCTGTTGTTAAGTCCAACACGCACGTACGCTCCTTTAATGAAACGCTTACTGGATGAGCATTTCGGCGACATACATGGTGTTATACATTGCAGTGGAGGCGGACAAACGAAGTGCATGAAATACCTGCCAACTCCAATGAAAGTAGTGAAGGATAATTTGTTTGAAACACCACCGATTTTTAAATTGATTCAACAAAATTCCGGTGCCGACAACAGGGAAATGTACCAGGTATTTAACATGGGCCACCGGCTGGAAATTTTTACCAACGAAAAAGTTGCAGAAGCGATGATTGCAATGGCGAAAGAGTTGAACATCGAAGCAAAAATTATCGGGCATACAGAAACTTCTGATAGCTTGAAATTGGAACTGAGACGAGGTGATGAAGTGATTGAGTATGTGAATTAAAAGGAGTTGATTTTTTGGGCAAAAACAAAAGCAGCAGTGTTTTATACGCTGCTGCTTTTGTTTTTATCGAATTAACGGCCTTCACTAACCTGAAAAGCGATGGCTTGTTTTGTTTCCGCGGTAACAGTTTTTCCGTTTTGTTTTGCCGGAATCCAGTTGGGTCCTTCTTTAATCACACGCACCGCTTCTGCTGCTGTGCCATAACCAGGATCATTTTGAGCTTTAACATCACTCAGTTTTCCTTCAGTATCAACTAAAAATGAAACAACAACTTTATAAGTTCCGGGAACCGCACCATGGTTTGTAGGCACTTCAGCTTTTAAATTTCTTTGCAGGTATTTCAACCACCCTTCTTTGCTGCCGGGAAAAGAAGCCGGTACCTGTGTTTGTACAAATGTTCTCTCATAATTTTCTTCCTTACCATTTTTTCCACTGGTATCCTGTGCTTGCTTATCATCTTTCACTATTACCGGCGCGGAGAAATAAGAGGTTTCTTGCTTTTCGTTATTTACATTTTTTGATGTTATTTCAATCACGCCATTACTTCCTTTTTCGCCGTATTTCGATATTGCAGATTCCCCCTTAAGTATATTTATAGACGAAATTGCATCAGGCTTCATTACGTATAATTGTTTGGTATTAATTGTTGTTCCATCTAAAACAATCAAAGCAGAGTCAGCTTTATCCATTTTTATTTCAAGACCGTTATTATCGGTTTTACCTTTTTTGTTCTGTTTGTTTGAGTTAAAAGCTATACCCTTTTTTAGCTGGATTATTACAACACCGTTCTTTCCTTTATCGCCATATTGTTTTGTGGCTTCCGTTCCTTTCAAAACATTTATTGATTCGATTTTGTTTTTATCCATATTATCAACCGCTTCTGCTGATGTTTCTTTACCATCAACAATGTACAAAGGAGTGGGCTTTTTTGTGGTATCAGTAGATGATTGCAGAGCATCATTGCTACCGTTGTCATGGTTGAGCAAAGACGCATTCTTGTCTGCATTTGCATAAGCGACTACGCCTTTCAAAATGTCTCTTGCTAATTGTTCCATTTTAGTATTATCAGCTAATTGCTTAAGGTCATTATCGTTGTTTATGTATCCACATTCCAAAATGATTGCCGGATAAGGATTTGAATCGATAATATAAATTCCTTTGCTTTTGCGTTGCAGTAAAGTTGAGTCAACGGTAAAATTTTTTTCGACATTTTGTAATACAGTGGATCCCAACAAATAGCTTTGTTTATAATTATCTTTCGTTTCATTTCTCGGTATATAAATCGAGGCGCCGTTTCTGACGGTCTCTTGTCCTGCACTTGAATTGATGTGAATAGAAACACAGGCATTCGGTTGAGTAACTCTAATAAAATCCATTCTGTCTTGTAAAGAAACAGTTTTGTCGTCTTCTCTTGTCATCAAGACTTTGACACCATATTCCGGTGCCAACTCTTCAATCTTCTTGGCAATTGATAAGTTAATGTCCTTTTCGTTTACGTCGTTCAATCCAATTGCACCATTATCCGTTCCGCCATGCCCTGCATCAACCACCAAAACAAATGGCGTGTTTGTATGAGTAACATTTGTTTTTGTTTCGTTTTTCTTCAACTTAAATGCAAACAAAAACAAACTAATGGCAAGTAGCGGTAACAGCATAATTCTTCTTGCATAACTAAAGCTGGGTTTCTTTGATGTGGTAAGCATAAGTAATCGTCTTTTGATTGGTGAATAATGAAATGATTGTGCAGGAGAAAAAACACTTTTCGAATATTGCGATTGTAATATCATCATTGCAAAAGCTTCAGCGCTTTTGTTTTCAACCGCTTTTTCATCGGCAATAAATTCGTGTATCATGGATAGCTCTTTTTGCGCCAGCCAGTACAGTGGATTGAACCAAAACAAAGCCGTAACAATACGCATGAACAACTTATCCCAACTGTGCTTTTGCTCAATGTGCGTTAGTTCGTGTTTAAAAATTTGTTTGCCACCTTCATCAGTTAAAAGGAGTGTGTTTTTCCAGAACAAATTATTGAAAAATGAAAAGGGCGACTGCTCTAAATCGGTGTTGATAAAGTTGATGCTTTCAATCTTATCAACCTTGTATTTTGTTTTTAACCGGAAAATGGAAAGCACGCTCAAAGCGGCTGCCAGCAACAATCCCAGCGCAATGATGCAATAACACAGGCTTGCGATATTGGCCCAATCCAAAGCCGAAGAATGGGAGGAAACAACAGCTTCATAATCGTTCGCAGTTGTTACACTTAGCAATTTTATCACTCCGGTATTGCTGCTGTTCCATTGCCACAACTGAAGATGAATTAATGGCAAAAACAAACTTAATACAACCGTAAGCAACAGATAAAAACGGTTGTAATGATGAAAGCGTTTGTTGCGAAGCGCAATACAGTAATACCCAAAAAAGATGGCGGAATAAATCATTACTTTCAACGCATAAAAAAGAAGTGTTTGCATAGCAATCGGGTTTATTTTTTCTTAATTTGTTGTAACAGCATTTCCAAATCGGCAACGCTTAACTTTTTTTCATCTACCAAAAAAGAAACCGCCTGCGCAAACGAACCATTAAAATAGCCTTTCACCAGTCCATTCATGGTGTTCTTAAAATAAGCTTGTTTGGAAATGCAGGGTTTGTATTCGTTCATCCGTCCATACACTTCAGTTGCCACAAATTCTTTTTCAATCAGGATTTTCAGCAAGGTGGCAACGGTATTGGAATGTGGTTTTGGGTCGGGCATCGCCTCAACAATGTCTTTTAAAAACCCCTTTTCTATTTTCCATAAGGCTTGCATCACGCCTTCTTCGGCTTTGGTTAACTGTTTCATTCAACTAAAAATTTAGTCGAAGATAAACGAATATTTTAGTTTACCAACTAAACTTTTAGTTTGTTAGGAAAAACTTTTACAATTCGCTGACTATAAAATTAGATGTATGTACATATATTTGCATTGTGAAATTGGAAGAAGCGATACAAACTCAGAATTTTAGCAGCGAAAAACAAAAAGCGGTTTTGAATTTAATGTACACAACTTATGTTTTAAAAACACGCGTTGCGGCATTGTTAAAGGAGTTTGACTTAACAATGGAACAGTACAACGTATTGCGCATTTTAAAAGGCAAGCATCCGCAGTGCATGTGTGTAAAAGACATTGCCGGAAGAATGATTGAACGTAGTTCTAATGTGCCGCGGATTGCAGACAGACTGGAAGCTAAAAAACTGATAAAGCGCTATCAATCGAAAGAGGATAAGCGGCATACTTCATTGCAGCTTACCGATAAGGCATTGAAGGTGCTGGAAAAAAGTACCAAAAAATTAAGTGAGCCTCATCATTTCGACATTCAAATCAGTGAAAATGAAGCTGCACAACTGAATCAATTACTGGAGAAAATGAACAACAATTTAGTATGAAAACAATTATATATAAAGCGAACGAAAGAGGTCATGTACAACATGGATGGCTGAATACCTATCACTCTTTTTCTTTCGGTAATTATTACAATCCTGAAATGACGAACTTCGGCGCATTACGTGTGCTGAACGACGATACATTTGGCGGTGGCATGGGCTTCGGCACGCATCCGCACAGCAATATGGAGATTGTAACCATACCACTTTCCGGTGCTTTGCAACACCGCGACAGCACCGGCACACAGGGAATTATTAGCCAGAATGATGTGCAGATCATGAGTGCAGGCAGTGGCATTCAACACAGTGAAGTGAATGGGAATAAAAATGATGCTGTGCAGTTGTTGCAGGTTTGGGTACTGCCCAAATTGTACAATGTTACTCCGCGTTATGAGCAAAAAACATTCAGCCCGGAAAGCCGCAAAAATGGCCTTCAAACCATAGTGGCACCTAACGATGAAACAGCGGTTCGCATCAATCAGGATGCGTGGTTTTTGTTAGGCGATTTAACACAGGGTTTTACTAATACTTATTCCATCAAAACCAAAGGCAACGGCGCTTATTTTTTTGTGATTGAAGGCAAAGTAGAAGTGGCTGGCAATGTGCTTTCAAAGCGCGATGCAGCTGGCATTTCGGAAGCAGACAGCATTGATATAAAAGCAATAGAAGACGCAAAACTTTTGATTATAGACGTTCCAATGAATTTTACTAACAATTAAAAACAAACAACATGGCAACTTACGTTATTGATCCCGCACACTCTGAGATTACATTTAAAGTCAGGCATCTCATGATCTCCAATGTTACCGGACATTTCACAAAATTTTCAGGTAAAATGGAAAGTAGTAAAGATGATTTTACAGATGCTGAAATTGATTTTGAAGCCGACATTGACAGTATTGATACCAACAACGAACAACGTGATGGACATTTGAAAGCAGGCGATTTCTTCGATGCTTCACAATACCCAAAACTTATTTTCAAATCAACCTCTTTTGAAAAAGGCGGCGGCGATATTTACAAATTGAATGGAAATATATCCATGCATGGTGTAACCAAACCCATCACGCTGTCTGCAGAGCTGGGCGGCGCTGCAAAGGATTTGTATGGAAATTCAAGAGTAGCTTTTGAAATCACCGGAAGCATTCACCGCAAAGATTTTGGTATGGAATTTAACGCGCCATTGGAAACCGGCGGGGTAGTATTGGGCGATGAAGTAAAGCTGATGTTGAGTATCCAGTTGATAAAACAGGCTTAACAATTGATGCCTGTAAAGAAAGAGACAATTATGAACATAGAAATTATAGCGGGAAGTCCGCGTAAAGATAGTGTAACGTTTCGGGTGGCTTTGTTTTTACAGAAATATTTTAGCGAACACACGCAACACAACACAGGCATTATTGACGTGCGTGATTGGGAAGTGCCTGCCTTTTTACAAAGTGCCTGGCAAGCGCCGGATAAAGCGCCGAAAGCCTTACAACCATTGGCAGAGCGCATGTTTGCAGCCGATGCTTTTATCCTGGTGAGTCCTGAATACAACGGCAGTTACGCAGCTGCCATGAAAAATTTGTTAGATCATTTTCCAAAGCAAACACGCAAGCCGTTTGGCATTGTAACGGCATCGCCCGGTGCGATGGGCGGCATCAGAGCGAGCCAGCAAATGCAGTTGTTGATTAATGCGTTGTTTGGTATTGCATCGCCTTATATGCTGATTGTACCGATGGTGCAAAACAAGTTTGATGCAGAAGGCAATCTGACTGATGAACAATTTAAAGCAACCGTTGACTTATTTGTGAAAGAATACCTCTGGCTGGCAGAAAGTATCAAACCCGAGTTAGAACCGGCAGAATTGGCGTAATACGATTTTGGATTTATGATGGCTGAAAGCTACATCTGCAAAGGCTTTGCACGAAGCAATGTAGATTTCAGCCATTAAGTAGAAAAAAATATGGCAAAACCAAACCCTCACAATTGTGAGGGTTTGGTTTTGCCATAAATATGAGCAAACGATAAAAATGGCGAGCGAATATCACAATTTTGTAATTAGTAATCCTCCGAAAACAGCCAACAGACCTAAGGCAAAACTGCCTATAGAATACAAAGCAAAATTGAAATACTCAGCCTCTTGCAGAAGCTTGATATTTTCAAAGGCAAAAGAAGAAAATGTAGTAAAGCCTCCGCAAAAACCAGTTGTGAGAAAGAGACGCAGTTCGGGCGTAAACCAATTGTATTTATCCGACAACCCGTAAAAAACACCAATTAAAAAACAACCAAATACATTCACTGCAAAAGTTCCGTAAGGAAAAGCCAAAGGAAATTGTTTTGCAAAAAGAAGAGACATCAGATAGCGACAAACGCTTCCTGCCAATCCACCGATGCCAACTAAAAGAATTGCTTTGCTCATTTTAAAATTACACTGAAAAATAAGCAAAAATAAACTCCTGATTCATAATTTGCTTAATAGCTATGTTGGTTTGTTTTTACATAAAAAACAAACTGCCTGATGCTTTCAACATCAGGCAGTTCAAAATAGAATTAGGATTGCAAAATCAGTTGGTTGCAGACCGCTCAGCAGAAGGCGGCGCAATGGCCAACATAGGTAACGTTGGCACCATTTGCCAGTCGAATTGTGCACTGAGAATAGACGAATGATGCGTATAATAGGCATCAGCACTATAAATATAAAAGCAACTGCCACCTTTAATAGTATTGATGATTTTAGCACATTCTTCAGCGGGAACTGCAGGGCATCCGAAGCTGCGACCCATCATCGTTCCGTTTTTGGCGCGTTCGGCGTTTACATACAGGCTTCCATGCATTACCACATCGCGCATTCTTACATTATCATTAATGCCACGTTCCTGTCCATCAAAACGCATACTGTAACCATTGTGCCCTGTGTAGGTTTCAGCCGTTACTAAAAAGCCTAATGAGCTTTTGTTGCAGCTATTGGCATTGGAAAAGCTTTTTGGCAAATCAGCACCGGAGTTGCGTCCGTGCGCTACATACGTGTTGTAAATGATTGCGTTATTTTTCAAATCAATCACATACAATCGTTTGTTAGTGCTCGGTTGCGAGTAATCGCAAATGGTAAGAAAATCTTTGTTAGCAAGTTTGTTTTTGCCCAATAAATACTGGTATCCTTTGTAGGCATTGAAAAAGGCCTGCTTGCTTAAGCCGGCTTCTTCAAGATGGATGGTGCTGTACAGTGAATCAACCAGATGCACTGCAGCTGGTGATGCCAAATTGTTGGACAGTAAAACGGGAAGTTTTTTAGGATCCGTACTGATATCGGTTTTTGTAGTAAAAGCGCACAAAAAAAGACAGCTTACCAAGGCTATTCTTCGCATCAATAAATAATTTTTGTTATTAAATTCTCTGTGCGTAATAAATGCTTCGACTGGTTGATTTATTGTTGAGTTTGCGAATTTACAACGATTAAATTAAGCTGAAGCCGCCTTGAAAAAGGATTAACGTTTGCTTTGCTTGTTGTTAAACTCATTGTTATAAATCTGCGCTAATAATAAAAACAAAGAGATTAAAATAGGGCCGAAAACAATACCGATAAAACCAAACAAGTTGATGCCCAATATCACCCCCAAAACGGTTATCAGCGGATGCACATCACCCAATTTTCTCTGCAATTTAAAACGGGCAATATTGTCCGACATCCCAACAATAAGAAGCCCCCATGCCAGCACGGCAAAGCCTTTCCAGGTAGGGCCTTGCGCAAACAATAGTATGCTTAACGGAACGTAGCCTATTGCCGAGCCGACTATTGGCAGCATTGAACCAAATGCAGTAATGGCAAACCAGAAAAACGGGTCAGGCGCACCAAAAATGAGGTAGCCAATCAGTGCAGTAATTCCCTGCACAAAAGCAATAAGCGGAACACCAATGGCATTGTTCAAAACAAGCCCATGCAATTCGGTGCCAAGCCAGATAACATTTTCATCGCGCAACGGAATAATTTTAATCAACCAGGCTTCCATTTCTTTGCTTTGCGCCAGCATAAAGTAAAGCATAAAATAAAGCATCAATAAAACCGTAAGCGTGTTGAATGTTGCGCCTAAAACATTCGGGATGGCAGAGGCAATCATACCGCCGGCTTTGTTGATGTTGTCTTTCGATAAAATTTCAATATCGTACTTCGCTTGTATGTTATCGGCAAATTTGTTTACAGCCGCCAGCACTTCGTTGGAGCGATGAACAATGGAGATGATTTTTCCCCCAACCATATTGCCAAAAAAATATACGGGAACCAAAACAATGAGAGCGGATAATATAATAAGCAATGTAGCCGCTAAGCCACGTTTCATCTTATGCTTTGTAGTCAGGGCTATGTTCCATCTTCTTAAAATAACATAAAAGGTAACAGCGCCCAAAAAGGCAGGCAAAAACATAGTTAGCTGGCTGATGAGTAAATAAGCCAAAGCAATAAGAAGGATAAAAAAAGAAATCTGACGCAGGTGAAGCGATGATACAGGATCATTATTGTCGTGGCTCATTCGTTAGGTGTTTCAATTTGAAGGTAAATCGCAAAAATCAGTTTTTTTAAACAAGTACTGTACTCCTTTTTAAAACCTTTGAAAGGGGGGCGCATTGCATTATGCTTATATTTGTTGCCCACAATTCGATTTGCATGAGTGAAGAAAAAGTATTGAATTTTATTGAAGAAATAGTTGAAGAAGATTTACGAAGCGGCAAGTACAAAACCATCCTGACGCGATTTCCGCCAGAGCCGAATGGTTATCTGCACATCGGTCATGCAAAAAGCATTTGTCTGAATTTTGGTTTGGCAAAAAAATATGGCGGCGCTACCAATCTTCGTTTTGATGATACCAACCCAAGCACCGAAGAAACCGAGTATGTTGAAAGCATAAAAGCTGATGTAAAATGGCTGGGTTTTGAATGGACGAAAGAGTTGTATGCCTCTGATTATTTTGAACAATTGTATCAGTTTGCGGTTGATTTAATAAAAAAAGATTTGGCTTATGTGGATGATAGTACAAGCGATGAAATTGCAGGAGCCAAAGGCACGCCTACACAAGCCGGAACACCAACCCAATATCGGGAAAGAAGCATTGAAGAAAACCTGCGCCTGTTTGCTGACATGCGGGCGGGCAAATATGCAGATGGCGAAAAAGTGTTGCGTGCAAAGATAGATTTGGCTTCGCCTAATATGCACATGCGCGACCCGATTATGTACCGCATTAAACATGCGCATCACCACCGTACCGGCAATAACTGGTGCATTTATCCGATGTACGATTTTGCGCATGGGCAAAGCGACAGCATCGAGAACATTACACATTCAATTTGCACATTAGAGTTCATTCCGCATCGTCCTTTGTACGATTGGTTTATCGAGAAGCTGGCCATCTTTCCATCGCATCAGTATGAGTTTGCAAGGCTGAATGTTACTTATACAATTATGAGCAAAAGGAAACTTTTGCAACTGGTAAATGAGAACATTGTAGAAGGCTGGAACGACCCCAGGATGCCTACTATCAGCGGTATGCGTCGCAGAGGTTTTACCTCCGAAAGCATCCGCGATTTTTGTGATAAAATCGGCGTTGCCAAACGCGAAAATTTAATTGATTACAGCCTGCTTGAGTTTTGTGTTCGCGATCATTTAAACAAGATAGCACAACGAAGAATGGTGGTGTTCGATCCGCTAAAAATCATCATTACCAACTATCCTGAAGGCGAAGTGGAAATGATGCAAAGCGAAAACAATCCTGAAGAAGAAAGCATCACGTACCGCGACGTTCCCTTCAGCAGAGAATTGTACATTGAGAAGGAAGATTTTATGGAAAATCCACCAAAAAAATTCTTCCGTTTAGCACCGGGTTCAATGGTTCGTTTAAAAAGTGCTTATGTGATTCAATGCAACGAAGTAATCAAAGATGAAGAAGGCAGGATAACGGCTTTACATTGCACGTATTTGCCCGAAAGCAAAAGCGGTGCAGAAGGCGCCAACATCAAAGTAAAAGGCACATTGCATTGGGTAAGCGTAGCTCATGCCATCAATACCGAAGTGCGGTTGTACGACCGTTTGTTTACGGAAGAAAATGTTGATGAAGCGCGGGGTGATTTTAAAGATTATATCAATCCGGCTTCTTTACAAGTTGTTGCCAACGCTTATGCAGAACCCGCATTGAAGAGGGCAAAATTTGATGAACGTTATCAATTTATCCGCACCGGATATTTTACTTTGGATGAAAGCACAAGCGAGGAAAAATTAGTGTTCAACCGGACGGTTACTTTAAAAGATACCTGGGCAAAAGAACAGAAGAAAGGATAAGTACGTTTTCTGTTCTTTTACAATTTTCACAGATATAAAAATTTGCGTAAAACCAAACTTGGCAGCGTCTTTCGTGTCTGAATGAGAAAGCAAAACAGAACGTTTTGTTACAATAATTTTCGTTTATTTAGTAAGCAGATTTATTTGCTTTGATTGAATGCTCATCCTTCTTTTATGCTCTTAAAATGTTGCCGCATTTTTACCGGGTAATCTGCCAATGCGATCTCTGGCGCTGCAATTTCAGGATGCCAAAGCTTTTCCCATTCAAAACTGTAATAGCCGCTGTATCCATTTTTATACAACACATCTATCCCTTCAAACACAGGCGCAATGCCTTCGCCAAGCAACGTGTATGTTTCTTTACCGTTTGTAATGCGAAGGTCTTTAATGTGTGTATGATGAATATACGGCTTTAGTTTTTGATACACTTGCAAGGGCGGCTCTTTCGTTACCGACCACATATTTACAATATCCCAAACCAAGCCCACTTTTGGATGTGCCGCCAGTTGCATGATGTGTACAACATCATCAGTTTTTACGACTTCGCCATGCGTTTCCATCAGCACCGTTACATCCGTATTTTTTGCATAATCGCCCAACTCCTGCAAGCCTTTTGCAATCAGTTCCATCGTAGCGTTCCTGTCTTCATTCGGCGGAAAATCATTAGGAAAAACGCGGATGTAAGGGCAGTGTAATTGTTGCGCCAAATCAATAAATGCTTTTGCTTCATCGAGGTTTTTCTTTCGTTCGGTAGCATCACTCAAATGCATAGCTGCAGAAGAACCAAGGTTTACAAAATGAAGACCTTTATCTTTTACCAACTGCAACGTTTCACTCATTTTATCAGTACTGAATACAGGGCACTTAGGCAAAAACATTTCGCGCTGAATGCCTCTTATTTCAATGCCATTGTAGCCATTGTCCACAGCAAAGTTTACAATCGTTTCAAAGCTCCAATTGGGGCAACCCAGTGTAGAAAAGGAAAGCAATGGTTGATCCGTTTTAAAATGAAAATTGCTTTTTGCCAATGAAAACAAAAGCACGCTGCTGGTGTTTTTTACAAAATTTCTTCGGGTGATATTTTTCATGATGAGGCAAATAGAAGAAGAGGAAAGATACAATATTCGATATGTAATCGAATGTGTCTTTTTGTTTTTGCACAAATCATAAGAGAACAGATACGGTTAAAAAATTCAATATCATAAAACCCGATTCCTGTAGATTTGACTTTTATCTTCATTGCTTTGCTTTTATGCGAAAAACAATCTCCTTTATTGTAAGTCCAATCTTATTGTTTTCCCTTCTTTTATCATGTAAAGAAAAGAGTAGTAATGAATCCATCTCTGATGATTCTGCTGTGATAACCAAAGGCGAAATTCTTTTCAATCAACAATGCAGCGGATGCCACAATTTTCAGCAAGATGCAATTGGTCCACAACTGGCTGGTGTTACAAAGAAAGAACGGCTGCATTGGCTTTCTTCATTTATAAAAAATCCGCAACAGCTTATCAATTCAAAAGATGAAAGAGCTGTTGTCTTGTATAAAAATTACAAAGTAGTAATGCCGTCCTTTGCCACACTTACGGATAATGAATTAAGCGAGATAATTGCGTTTCTAAACACTTATAAAAATGCGCAAAAGCAAAGTTCAGATGAAAGCAATAATTTATCGAATCCCATCAAAGACACGATTGTTACTTCTTCACTGATAGTGCAATTAAAAGAGATAACACAAGTACCGCCAAGCGATACAAATAAGCAACTCTTAACGCGCATTACGAAACTCGATTATCAACCCGGCACAAATGACTTGTTTGTTTTGGATTTGCGCGGCAAGTTATACAAGCTGCAAAACGGCAAGCCACAAGTTTTTATGAACATGGCAAAGCTTCGCCCCCACTTTATCAATCAGCCGGGTTTGGCTACAGGTTTTGGTTCTTTTGCATTCGATCCGGAGTTTGCTAAAAACGGACTTTTCTATACAGCACATACTGAACAAGCAGTCACTGCAAAAGCCGATTTTGGTTATGCCGATTCTATTAAAGTAACACTGCAATGGGTGTTGACTGAATGGAAAATGGACAATCCAAATGCACCCGTTTTTTGGGGAACAGGACGAGAATTGTTACGAATTAATATGGTCTCTGGCATTCATGGTGTGCAGGACATTCGCTTTCATGAAGCAAAGCCCGGCGATGAAGATTACCGGTTGTTATACATCTGTGTTGGCGAAGGCGGCGGGGCAGAAAATGGCTATCCGTTTTTGGAGCATAGCACCCAAAAAGTTTGGGGCACTCTGTTGCGCATCAATCCTAAAGGCAACAACAGCAGAAATGGAAAATATGGCATTCCGCTAAGCAACCCGTTTGTTAACAGTAAAGACACAAACATCCTTAAAGAAATCTATGCTTATGGCTTTCGCAATCCGCATCGTTTAACCTGGACGAAAGACGGCAAATTATTGGTAGGCAACGTCGGTCATGGTAATATTGAATCGCTATACTGGGTAACAAAAGGCGCTGATTGTGGCTGGCCCATTCGCGAAGGCAGCTTTGTGGTGAACCCGCATGGCAACCTCAACAAAGTGTATCCTTTGCCTCCGAACGATTCTGTTTATCACATTACTTATCCGGTGGCTGAATACGATCATGATGAAGGCAAAGCCATCTCGGGCGGCTTTGAATACACAGGTACAATTGCTGCATTGAAGGGCAAATATTTGTTTGGCGATATTCCTACCGGAAGATTGTTTTACATCAATACAAAAGACATTCAATTGGGCAAAGAAGCGCCGATAAAAGAATGGAAAGTGATGTTGAATGGAAGCATCTCAACATTGCGGCAACTTTGCGGTAACAACAGAGTGGATCTGCATTTTGGCAAAGACGCAGCCGGAGAAATGTACCTCTTAACCAAGCCGGATGGAAAGGTATATAAGTTGGCGGGTGCAAACGAGTAAGCTTTTACTTGAATGCTATACAAGTGAACAAACAAAAATTCATTGAAAAATATGTGCAAAACCAAATGTGTTCACTTTACAAGCTTTTTATGCTCGTAACTTTTTATTACAACCCCCTTACTTTCTTACATTTGAATCAACATATATCACCATGAAGCTCATGTTTGTTTTTGCACTTATTTTCTCATCGTTTTTTGCTTTTTCGCAAATTGATTTGTTGCAAAATATCAATGCGCGAAAAAGTATCAGTCTTAATGGTCGCTGGCATTATATTATTGATCGTTACGAAACCGGTTATCGTGGCTTTCAGGGTGCTAAAGCCGATGAGAAGGACCAACTGTCTGGTTTCTTTCAAAACCAACAACAGGGCTCACCCGGCGAGTTGGTGGAATATGATTTTGAAAAATCGCCAACACTACTTGTGCCTGCCGACTGGAATTCGCAAAGCTCCGAGCTTGTGTTTTACGAAGGCACGATTTGGTATCAACGCAATTTTGCTGTTCATCTGAACAAAAACAAAAAATATTTTCTTCATTTTGGCGCGATTAATTATGAGGCTTATGTTTCGGTGAATGGAAAGAAAGCCGGAATGCACACAGGTGGCTTCACTCCATTTGATTTTGATGTAACCCGTTTAATGAAAGAAGGTAACAATTCAATTGTAATAAAAGTAGCTAATGATCGCAAAAAAGAAGCTGTGCCTACTGATAATTTTGACTGGTGGAATTATGGCGGCATTACAAGAGATGTAGTGCTTGCCGAGTTGCCGCAAACATTCATCAAAGATTATAAATTACAACTTGCTAAAGCCGATGCAAAAACACTAAATGGATACGTGCAACTCAGCGATTCTGTAGCTTCACAAAAAATAGTCGTGAGCATTCCCGAAGCTTATATACAAACAACCATTACAACCGATGCCAATGGCAAAGCGTCTATTCGTTTTCCTATAAAAAACATTGTATTATGGGAAACCGCACATCCTAAATTGTACACCATAAACATCACAACAGAAACAGATTCTGTAGAAGATAAAATTGGTTTTCGCACTATCGAAACGCGGGGCAAACAAATCTTATTAAACGGCAAACCCATCTTTTTGCGCGGCATTTGTATTCACGAAGAAAATCCTTTGATTCCCGGCAGACCCCGCGGCAAAAGCGATTTGTTTATGCTCTTAAATTGGGCGAAAGAACTGAACTGCAATTTTGCGCGGCTGGCGCATTATCCGCACAATGAAATGATGAGCCGCATGGCAGATAGCTTAGGCATTTTGTTGTGGGAAGAAATACCAGTTTACTGGACAATTGATTGGACAAATCCATCAACTTACAACAATGCGCAAAACCAATTGAATGATTTAATCAACCGTGATAAGAACCGAGCTTCTGTTATCATTTGGAGCATTGGCAACGAAACGCCAGCCATACCGGAACGCGAAATATTTATGGAGAAGCTTGCCGACTTTGCGCACCAGCACGATAGCACGCGATTAATTGCGGCTGCATTGCTGGTACATAATAACGGCGATACGATTGTTTTAAATGATGCGCTGGGTAAAAAGTTAGACATCGCTTCATTCAATGAGTACTATGGTTGGTACACCAAGGAAAAGCCGTGGGAGATTGGTAAATTTCAGTTTAAAATTGAATACAACAAACCGGTTTTTATCAGCGAAGTTGGTGCCGGTGCGCTCGGTGGTTTTCATGCTGATAGCACCGTTCGGTTTTCGGAAGAAATGCAAACTTCTTTCTTTCAAAACCAATTAAAAATGATACAAAAAATAAACGGATTAGTAGGAATGACGCCGTGGATATTGTGCGATTTCCGTTCACCAAAACGGTTGAATCCAACGTATCAAATGTACTGGAACCGCAAAGGTTTGATTTCGGAAAGTGGTCAAAAGAAGAAAGCGTTTTTTGTACTCAAAGAATTTTATGACAGGAAAGAAAAAGAGGCAAAACCATAGATAAGTTTTTCTTACAATAAAACAGGGACAGGGTTTGAAACCCTGTCCCTGTTTTAATTTGTTTTTGCACTAATTTTTATTCCGTAATATAAGCTGCATCTACGAGGTTAAACTTATCATCAAATTGGTACAATTTCGGCACGCCGGTAGGAATATCAATTTGCGTTATAGCTTCTTCACTTATGTTTTCAATTACCATCATTAACGCACGCAGACTGTTGCCATGCGCTACTATCATGCAGTTCAAGCCTTGTTTTAATAAGGGTTCGATGTGGCTTGTGTAATAAGGCACAACACGGTTTTGCGTGTCGAGCAAACTCTCACCGCCAGGCGGAGCAACATCAAAACTTCTTCTCCAGATATGAACCTGATCTGCGCCGTATTGTTCAGCAATTTCAGCTTTGTTCAAGCCCTGCAGTTTACCATAATTGCGTTCGTTCAAAGCTGCATCGCGATAGATTTTTATGTTTGGTTGATGTATCTCCTGCAAAACAATCTGCAAGGTTTCTTCGGCGCGTTTTAAAACCGAAGTAAACGCAGAATCGAAGAGGATGTTTTTGTTTTTCAATTTATCGCCGGAGAGCTTTGCTTCTGCCCTGCCCTGCTCGGTTAAGTCAACGTCAACATCGCCGGTAAAACGGTTTTCTAAATTCCATTGCGATTGTCCGTGACGTATTAAAACGAGATAGCTCATGCTTTTTATTTTATCACAATTCCACCCAATGCGGGCAAATGCAAACGCAGCGAATACCTGCCCGTTTCTTTATCTTCCAATGTGCATTGAATATCGGGATTGAAAACATCGCCGGTGCCCCAAAATTCCTTGCTGTCGCTGTTGAAGATTTCTGTCCAGCCCCTTTTTCCATAAGCTGTTATATGCCAGTCGCGACGCACAACAGGAGTGAAATTTAGAACGACCAGTACATCATCTTTTGGTTGTAAGCCTTTGCGTTTATAAACAACAACGGCTTCTGCCCGATGGTTTACATCAACCCATTCAAATCCTTCGGGTTTAAATTGCAATTGGTACAACGCAGGTTCATTTCTATAGAGTTCGTTTAGTTTTTGCACACAATATTTCATACCACCATGACTTAGGTGTTGCAATAAATCCCATTGTAATTCACTTTTGTAATTCCATTCTTTTGTTTGTGCAAATTCATTGCCCATAAACAACAACTTACTGCCCGGGTGGGTAAACATGTAAGTATATAGTAAGCGCAGATTGGCAAACTTTTGCCAGTCATCGCCGGGCATTTTATAAATCATGGGGCTTTTGCCATGCACCACTTCATCGTGGCTTAAGGGCAACATGAAGTTTTCATCATAAAAATACATCATGCTAAACGTGAACTTGTTCTGCATGGTTCCCCGATACAACGGATCGAACTTGAAGAAATCAAGTGTATCGTGCATCCAACCCATCATCCATTTCATACCAAAACCCAAACCACCGGCAAAGGTTGGCCGGCTTACGCCGGGCCAGTCGGTTGCTTCTTCAGCAATGGTTTGTATGTCCTTAAAATCACGGAACAAAGTTTCGTTTAAATCAGTGATAAAACGAATGGCTTCGAGGTTACCGTTGCCGCCAAACTCATTCGGTTCCCATTGACCTTCGGTGCGACTGTAATCCAATCGCAGCATAGAAGATACAGCATCTACACGCAAGCCATCCGCATGAAACACATCGCACCAAAACCGACCGCTGCTGATTAAAAAACTCTTTACTTCATTTCTTGCATAATTAAAAATATAAGAGTTCCAATCGGGATGATATCCTTTGCGCATGTCGGCATATTCGTAAGTATGCGTTCCATCGAACATGAACAAGCCGTGTGAATCGTAAGGGAAGTGTGAGGGCACCCAATCGAGCAAAACGCCAATGCCTGCCTCGTGAAGTTGATCAATCAACCACATAAAATCCTGCGGGTTTCCAAAGCGGCTTGTGGGTGCAAAAAAGCCGGTTCCCTGGTAGCCCCAGCTACCATCAAATGGATGTTCCATCACTGGCATAAACTCAACATGTGTAAAGCCCAGCTCTTTTATATAAGGCACCAAACGTTCGGCAATTTGTCCGTAAGTATTGTATTGCTCTTCATCGTTTTTATCAGGTCGCATCCAGCTTGCGAGATGCACTTCATACACTGAGAATGGCGCGTTCAACGCATTCTTTTCACTACGTATGTTCATCCATTCTTCATCCTGCCAATCATAATCTAAATTCCAGGTGATAGAAGCAGTAAGCGGGCGTTGCTCCCAAAAATTAGCAAACGGATCGCCTTTATCCTGCACCATCCCTGCAAAGCCATGAATGTGATATTTATACACTTCGCCTTTTATAACATTCGGTATAAATCCTTCCCAAATGCCGCTGTGATCGAGCCTTACAAACAAAGGATGCGTATCGGTTTGCCAATCATTGAAGTTTCCTTTTACAAATATGTTAGTTGCATTGGGCGCCCAAACGGCAAAGTAAGTTCCGACAGTTCCATTTACTTTCAATTGCTTGTTGCCAAACAGTTTGTACAAACTATAATGCGTTCCGTTTTGAAAATTGGTAACATCTTCTTCCGAAAAAAGAGAATAATTCCAAACCGGTTTGGTGGTATCAACAAAATGGATGTCTTCATATTTTTTCATGGCGCAGACAGATAAGTTTTGTGAAGGAAAAACAGTCGTTATAAAAAACTTCAATGCACTTTATGGAATGTGAACGCTTCTTGCATCAACAAATACGAAATACCAAAGTTTTGTTTTTGTTTCAAATATAAAGCCGTTCATCCTCATTAACTTTTTTTTATGTGGCGGCATCGTTATTTCTGAAAAGATAATAAGACATTGGTGTTCATTTACCAACTATCAACTACCCCCACATGAAAACCGCGCTGCTACTGACCATTGTGTTGTTGTTCGCTACTTCGTTGTTTGCGCAGCACGCACAAATTAAGGGAACTATTACCGATACCATCAACAAACAAAAGATGGAACATGCTTCGGTTTTGCTTTTGCACAAAAAAGATTCGGTGTTGTATCAGTTTACAAGAAGCAGCGGAGAAGGAAACTTTGTTTTTAATAAAGCAGATACAGGCAAATACATTCTGCTCATTTCGCAAAACACGTATGCCGATTATGTAGATACACTTACAGTAAAAGATTCATCCTATATCAACCTTGGTAACATTTCACTTACACTTAAAGCAAACATTTTAAAAGAGGTGGTAGTAAGGCAACAGATTGCTGCTATGCGCCAAAAAGGTGATACCACTGAATATGTGGCTGATAGTTTTAAAGTAGCGCCCGGCGCATCGGTGGAAGACATGCTGAAAAAGCTGCCCGGCGTTCAGGTTGATAAAGACGGAAAGATAACAGCACAAGGCGAAAAAGTGCAAAAAGTGCTGGTAGATGGTGAAGAATTTTTTGGTGATGACCCAACGCTGGCAACGCGGAATATACAAGCTGATGCCATTGATAAAGTAAAAGTGTATGATAAGAAAAGCGACCAGGCAACGTTTACCGGAATTGATGACGGGCAAAAAGTAAAAACCATTGATTTAAGATTAAAAGAAGACAAAAAGAAAGGGTACTTTGGTAAAATTGATCTCGCTTCCAACTTTAAAGACCGATGGAATAACAGCGCGATGATTAATAATTTTAAGGGCAAAACCAAAGTATCGGCGTATGGCATTGTAAGCAACACTGGTAAAACGGGTTTGGATTGGAATGAGCAGGATAAGTATGGCAGCGGAAACAACATGGAATACAATGATGACTTTGGTGGCTTTATGATGTGGAGCGAAAATGATGATTTTACAAACGGAAATTTTAATGGACAGGGCGTACCCAAAAGCTGGAGTGGCGGCATTAACGGATCGCAAAAATGGGACGATGAAAAACAACATGCCAACGGAAGTTACAAATACACAAAGCTTGATGTAGAAGGGAATAGCGAAACCATTTCACAGTCCCTTTTGCCTGGCGATGCTTCATTTATTAATCGCGAAAACTCATCGTTTTTTAGCTCGCGCGACAGGCATTCTTTGAATGGCGTGTATGAATTTCAAATTGACAGTTCAACTTCAACAAAAATTACAGCCACCGGCTATACCGGAACTTCAAAAAGTTACAACGGTTACAATAGCAGCAATACCAATGGCAGCGGCATACAAGTGAACAACAGCAACCGTTTTACCACATCCAACGGCGATAATCAGAACGTAAATGCGAATGCCATTTTCCGTAAGAAGTTTAAAAAGATAGGACGCTCGTTTTCTTTTAATGTGAATGAAATTATCAACAACAATTCATCAACCGGATTTTTAAAAGCTAATATCAATTATTACGATCCTAAAACCGGCGAGTTTCTTCGCGACAGCATTACGAATCAAATGAAAGAGAATGTGAGCAAAGTCAATACACTTAGTGCAAAAGCAGTTTATACCGAGCCGCTGACGAAGAAATTGTATCTTGAAATGAACTATGCCATCAGAAGCAATACCAGCACATCGGAAAGGCTTTCTTTTGATAGCACAAATAACGGCAAATATGAATCGCTCAACCCTATTTACAGCAATCAATATCGTTTTGATGTGCTTACCAACACGGGTGGTCTGGCGTTTCGTTACAACAGTAAAAAAGTAACAGCATCGGCAGGCAGCGATGCAGGCTTCACGCATTTTTACCAAAAGGATTTGCTGGCTGATACGAGTTACACAAGACGCTATGTAAACTTTTATCCGCGTGCCAATCTCACTTTAAAATTAGAAGGAAACACACGCATTTATCTCAGTTACAACGGCAATACACGTCAACCTTCTATCACGCAAATTCAACCTTTGAAAGACAATACCAATCCTCTGTTTGTGTACTTAGGAAACAGCGATTTAAAACAATCCTTCTCTCATCAATTCAATGTAAGCTTTAATAAATACAATGTTTTTAAAGAGCGTGGCATTGGATTGTGGAGTTCGTTTAACACCACTTCGCACGATATTGTTACGAGTCAGTTTACGGATACGTCAACCGGCAAAACCACATTGCAGTACATCAACGCAAGTGGCAACTACAATTACAATGCAAACCTTTATTTTAATGGTAAACTGAAGAAATTAAATATGTATGCAAACGCAAGCTTTGGGATGAATGGCTCGCAGTACAGCAATATTGTAAATGGTGTAAAAAACACAACCAATAACAATGCGCCATCGTTTGGTGTCGGCTTGTCGAAAAACAAAGAAAAGAAATTTGATATCTGGTTCAATTCACAGTTCAATTATAACTTTTCGAAATCAACCATTCAGCAAAATTATACCACCAATTACTGGACGATGGAGCATCAGCTAAACCTGAATGTTTCATTGCCCTGGCATCTTGTTATTAATACTGATTTTGATTATAACATCCGCCAAAAAACAAATGTATTTACTACCAACAACAATGTGTTTTTATGGAACGCTTATTTTGGAAGACGATTGTTGAAGAACGACAAAGCCATTATAAAAATAACCGCGAACGATATTTTGAATGAAAACAAAGGCTTTACGCGAAACATCAACAGCAACACATTAACACAACAAAGTTATACAACGCTTCGCCGCTATTTTATGCTGGCATTTACATGGAATTTTTCTAAAACGCCGGGTGGCTCAACATCATCAAACCAATAAATATTTTGTATGAAATATCTCTGTATTGCAGTGCTGGCAAGTCTTTCAGGCATTTGCTCATTAGCACAGCAAACGTTTATCAGCAAAGGGAAAATTGAATATGAGAAAAAAGAAAACATTTACAAAACGCTTGAAATGTTGCAGGAAGAAGAAAGCGAAGGCGATGATTCGTGGTTGCAATCTATAAAGAAAAATACACCACAATTTTCGGTAACTTATTTCGATTTGTTGTTTGATGAAAAAAGGAGCCTTTATAAACCAGGTAGGGAAAACGATAATCAAAAAATGGCTATGCAATGGCTGCAAAGTCCGGCAAGTGAAAACATCATTTTTACCAATCTCACCAACGGAACTCATGTATCGCAAAAGAATATTTATGGCACTTACTTTTTGATACAGGATTCGGCCCGTAAAGTGGAATGGCGCATCACGGCTGAAACCCGCGATATTGCTGGCTTCTCCTGCCGCAAAGCTGTTGGAAAAATGCTCGACAGCATTTATGTAGTTGCCTTTTATACCGACCAAATTTTACCCGGTGGCGGACCCGAATCGTTTCAGGGTTTGCCGGGAATGATTTTGGGCGTTGCCATTCCGCGCTTAAACACAACCTGGTTTGCTACGAAATTAGAATTGTCTCCGGTAACCGACGCGAACATGAACGTGCCAACAAAAGGTAAAAAACAAACCGAATCCGACTTCACCAAAACGTTACAAACGCTAATGAAAGACTGGGGCAAATGGGGCAAGCGGCGCGGACTGCAAGCCATTATTTGATGCGGTTATTTTTTTAATTCATTCAGCACTTTAAACATTTTATCAATCACGCTTTCAGTTGAGCCATCGTAATTGTTTACAATGATTGAAAATGTATATTCCTCGCCATTGGATGCTTTTTGATAACCTGAAAATGCTTTCACGCCGGAGATGGTTCCGGTTTTCATGTGCATGTTATTGACTATAGGCAAAGCATCGTAAAATGAAGCAAACCAGGGTTTGGTTTTGGCATAATTCAATGCCTTTACCAAAGCGTCTGTGGTTACGCGCGTTGCTGCTGATAAGCCACTGCCATCAGTTATTTTTATCGCGCTCCTTTCAATGCCTTTTGCAGTCCAAAATTGTTTGAGAATTTTTACGCCTTCATCGGTTGAGCCGTAACCATCTTGTTGCAAAGCAATCGTTTTTATAAAATCTTCGCCATACAAATTGATGCTTTTCTTCAAGAAAAAATAAATCAGGCTGTCCATTGATGGCGAATAAATATAACCGATCAAACTATCATACCGAGGCAGCTTTTGTTTTTGCACTAAAAACTCCATTGAAGTTTGAAACCCGCACTGGCAGGCGATTCGATTATCGGTAAACCCTTTTTTCAGGGCTGCAATCAAAGGCGTAAATGGCTCAGGCAACGAGCCGGAAATGATAAATGGCCCGCCTTGCGGAATGGTGCCTTCAATCATACCAACTTCACTATTTGGAGTGAGGAAAATTTCGCTGTTGTCACCGCTTCCTTTTTCAGCGGTGGTAAGTTCATTGATAAGTACAACGTTATCACTTTGCGGCTCTATTGTTTGAATCTCAGTTTTATCACCTCTTCTTTTTCCAGGTAATAGTTTCAGGTCATACTGGTTTTCGTGCCAGTTTAAACCCCAGCTTCCTGCGCCATAATAGTTGCCCATATCTTCCCAGCTCCAACCGCCGGGAGCCGCATTGGGACTGAATTTGGAAGCATCTAAAATAATTTGTCCCTTGATCGTATTCATGCCTTTTTGACGAAGAAGCGCTGTAATTGTTTTCATCAAACTATCTGGTGTTGTCTGGGCGTAACGCCAGCTTCCTGTGCTCGGGTCGCCGCTTCCAACAACAAACAAATTGCCATTCAAAACGCTGTCTTTTATGAATCCTGTAAAACCCAATTCGGTTTTATATTGATAGCCTTTCCCCAGCAAATCGAACGCAGCAATACTCGTAAACACTTTCATGTTGCTGGCAGGCGCCAAACCATATTGATCGTTGAAATGATAAATGATTTTGCCCGATTCATCAGCAACGCAAAGACTCGCAATGGCATGTTTCAACTGATTGCCATCAACAAAGGTTTTCATTGCAGCAGCCAATCGTCTTTCCAATGGTTGCGATTGACTTTTATAAATGAGTAATCCAAAAAAAAGAGTGCAAAACCAAACTTTGTAGCTCATCGCCCGAAAGTAAGCAAGGCTTTGAAATAATCATTTTATTGCTCAATTTTTGTGTAAACGAAATAGCTTTGCACATTGCTGCCTTGTTGATTTTTCTCAAACGATTTTCACAACTATGAATGAAATTACTGCCTCGATAATTACCATTGGCGATGAGCTTTTGATTGGACAAGTGATAGACACCAACAGCGCATGGATAGCACAGGAACTGAACAAAATTGGCGTGTGGCTAAAGCGAAGAGTTGCCGTTGGCGATGTGAGAGATGAAATATGGAAAGCTTTAGACGAAGAAAAGGAAAACGCTGATATTATTTTAGTCACAGGCGGCTTGGGACCAACGGCTGATGACATCACGAAGCCCTTGCTGAATGCGTATTTCGGAGGTACGATGAAAGTAGATGAAGCCTCGCTCAACAACGTAAAAACCATCTTTCAAAAATTAAACCGCCCGCTTCTTGAGGTAAATATAAAACAAGCCGAAGTGCCAGATGTGTGTACGCCAATAGTAAATACACGCGGCACCGCGCCGGGAATGTGGTTTGAACAGGAAGGAAAAATTTTTGTAAGTATGCCCGGCGTGCCGTTTGAAATGAAAGAGATGATGACGGGTTATGTGCTGCCTCATTTGCAGCAATATTTTCAATTGCCCTTCATCACGCACAGAACCTTTGTTACATTCGGTTTGGGAGAATCTTTTTTATCGGAAAGAATACAACCGGTTGAAACCAAGCTTCCACCGAACATAAAGCTTGCATATCTTCCTAACTTAGGCATGGTGCGGCTTCGCTTTACAGCCAAAGGCAACGATAAAACAAAATTGGATAGCGATTTGGATGCCATTGAACAACAACTCTTGCCTTTGATTGAAGATGTGCTTGTAGCGAAGAAAGACATCAGCATGGAAAAGGTGATCGGCGAGTTGCTGAATGAACGAAAGCAAACGGTTGGAGCCGCTGAAAGTTGTACCGGTGGTTACATTTCGCACTTGTTCACAGCCAACGAAAACTCATCATCATACTTTACCGGCAGCATTGTTTGCTACGATAAAAAAGTGAAAGAACAGGTGTTGAGCGTTGATAAAATATTACTGGACGAAAAAGGAACCGTTGATAAAGAAGTAGCAGAGCAAATGATAAGAGGTACATTGCAAGCCATTAAAAGCGATTATGCCATTGCCGTTACCGGCTTGATGGGACCCGGAAAAGGTGGCGAAAACAAACCTATTGGCACTACATGGATTGCTGTTGGCGATAAAAACAAAACCGTTGCGAAAGAATTTCATTTCAGGTTTGACAGAAAGCGAAACATCGAACTGACTGCTATGAATGCAATGAATATGCTTCGCGTGTTTATTCTTGAAAGTGCGCCAACAAAGGAGTAAACAATTGTTATCCGTCAAACCTTTATTTTTGATTTTATAAAAGCTTGTTTTTATGAAGCAAAGAGTATAATAAATATCAGAACAAGCTGCAATTATCTTTCTTTACTAAATCTTTTTTATGGCAATTGTTGATGTTGTAATGCCAAAGCTGGGCGAAAGCATTATGGAAGCTACCATTTTGAAATGGCATAAAAAGCCAGGCGATGCGGTTGCCAGCGACGAAACCCTTTTGGACATTGCCACTGATAAAGTGGATAGCGAAGTGCCATCAACAACCAGCGGCATTGTTACCGAATTGCTGTACAAAGAAAACGACGTAGTGCCCATTGGCAAAACCATTGTTCGTATTGAAACGGATGGCAAAGCTGAACAGCAATAAGGTGGAGGCAACTACTTCAACAGCAGTTGCAGATGAGCCCGAAGAAGAAATACAAGTGCCGTATGCGCCACAGCCCAAACCCGTGCTGCCAGTGGCTTCCGGCAACATCAACCGTTTTTATTCGCCACTTGTATTAACCATTGCTAACAGTGAAGGCATTGCTTTAACGGAACTGGAAACCGTACCCGGAACCGGAGCCGACAACCGTGTAACGAAGAACGATATCCTGGCGTATCTCGAAAACAAAAAAAGAAATGCTTTGTTTGATAAAGAGACAGTTCAAACAGAGCCAAAATTAACGCAAAACCAAGCGGAGCAATCGCCCGTTCAACCGCCCGTTTCATCAATCCAAAAACAAAAAGAACCTGGGCCTGAAGGTGCAAAAAGTTATGGCAGCAACGTTGAGATTATTGAGATGGACAGAATGCGCAAGCTGATTGCAAAACATATGGTTGACAGCAAGCAAACCAGCGCGCATGTTACTTCGTTTTCGGAAGCCGATGTTACCAACATGGTGTTGTGGCGCAGCAAAATAAAAAACGATTTTGAAAAAAAAGAAGGCACAAAAATTACGTTCACGCCACTGTTTATTGATTGCATCATTAAAGCAATAAAACAATATCCTATCATCAACAGTTCGGTAGATGGCGATACTATCATTGTAAAAAAAGACATCAACATTGGAATGGCTACGGCGTTGCCCAATGGCAACCTGATTGTGCCTGTGATTCGCAACGCCGATTACATGAATTTAATCGGTTTAACCAAATCGGTAAACACGTTGGCTAACAATGCGCGCAACGGTAAATTAAAACCCGATGACACCAAAGACGGTACGTTTACTTTTACCAATGTGGGCACGTTTGGCAGCCTGATGGGAACGCCAATTATTAATCAGCCACAGGTGGCCATTTTATCAGTTGGTATCATCAAAAAACGGCCGGTTGTTATTGAAACCGAACAGGGCGATACGCTTGGCATCCGTCATATGATGTATCTTTCCCTAAGCTACGACCATCGCATTATTGATGGCAGTATCGGTTCGTCATTCTTAGCTCTTGTAGCAAAAGAAATGGAGAACTGGGATGAAAAAAGAACGTTGTTGTAAAACTGCTTTTTGAACCACTAAGACAAGAAGAAAGGAAGTTACACAAAGTTTGTTTTTGTTGATATTTTTTACTTTGTCCCTTTTTGTCTTCGTGGTTCAAATCATCTTCATTCAAAGCTTCTGTTGAAACGCTGAAATGTTTTGGGAAACCGTTGTTTGATACGGCTGATTACCTTAATTACAGATGAATGTGAGGTTGATATTGCTTTTAGGAATCGTCTTACATCGTGCACATCTTTCAAATAATATTTCGCTGCCGACATATCACTTCCTACTTTTATTGTAAATGCTTTATCGGCAAGCGCAATAAACATATCTTCATCAGTTGTATCATCGCCTATTGCCAAGGCAAAATCGTATTGGTTTTGGTTAATGTAATGCGTTGCTGATTTGCCTTTATTGGCTTCAATACTTTTGATTTCAACCACTTTATTGCCTCGCAACATTTGCAAACCTAAATCGGCAACGGTATAGCGAAGCGTGTTGATCAATTCCGCAGCACGGGCTTCGCCTAAATTATTTTCAACTTTTCTAAAATGCCATACAAGCGATGAAGTTTTCTCTTCCGTGAAAGCACCTGCCGTGCGTTCGTTAAACGTATCTAAAACCGGTTGAATGTCTGCTTTCCAACCTGATGTTAAGCCCTTCATCTGGTCCCACTCTCCACCTTTCACTTTGTACCAAACGCCATGCTCACCAACCAGATGCACGGGCATGCTACCAAACCATTCATCCAATTTTGTGTGTGCCCTGCCGCTGATAACAACCACATCATTCTTTTCATCCTTTACTAAGTCGTCCAGCAAACTGTACAGTTCTTTATCAGGATTGGCGTGTGAAGGAGTATCAGCAAAACCAGTTAATGTTCCGTCATAATCCAACAGCAGCAAGCGTTTGGTTGCTCTTGCATATTTGTGTTTGATGTATTCTTCAGTGCGTGGCGTGATGTATTTTGTTTGTAAAGAACGTTGCCTGTTTTTGGCATTGTGTAAGTTCATCATAAAAGTGGCAACCCAGTTGCTCACATTATAACGGTGCACCAAATCGCGCATGATGTGCATCCGCCTTTTTTGTTCCTCAGGCGGCATTGTCAAAGCATCTACTATACTTTGACTCATCTGATAAATGTTATTCGGATTTACCACAATTGCATCAATCAGTTCTTTGGCAGCGCCGGCCATTTCGCTCATAATTAAAACCCCATCTTCACTTCTTCTGCTGGCAATATATTCTTTACAAACGAGGTTCATGCCATCGCGCATCGGTGTTACCAGGCACACTTCTGCAAACTGGTACAGTGCCGATAATTCTTCTATCGCAAAGGCACGATAAAAATAATGGATGGGCGTCCAGTTGTTGGTTCGGTATCTCGCGTTGATATTGCCCACCAGCTTATCAATTTCATCCCGAAGGTCTTTGTACTGCTGTACTTTGTCTCGTGAAGGAACCACAATCATATACAGCGAAACGCTTTGCGAATATTCAGGATTTTCCCCTAAAAACAAATCAAAAGCCTGCAATCGTTGCAGAATGCCTTTGCTGTAATCAAGCCTGTCAATAGAAAGAATGATGCGTTGTCCTGAAAAGTCATGTTGTAATTGCTGCAGTTTTTGTTTTATCCCGTTTTCATCAATCAGTTGGTCAAACTTAGCATCATCAATTCCCATTGGGAACGCATCTGCCACAATGGTGCGGTTGTTACAGGTAAGCACATTTGCCGAATAAGGCACCAGCAAAATGCGCGATACTGAAAGCAAAAAATGTTGCACATCATCGTAAGTGTGAAAACCTACCAAATCCGCTCCCAGCATACCATTCAGCAATTCACTGCGCCATGGTATAAGCCTGAACAATTCGTAGGAAGGAAAGGGAATATGAAGAAAAAAGCCAATGGTAAAATCCGGCGATTGCTTGCGCAAAAGTGCTGGCAGCAACAGCAATTGATAATCGTGAACCCAAATTACATCCCCAGGTTCAGCTACCTGCATAACGGCAGCGCAAAACTTATCATTTACCTTGCGATAATATTCCCAATACAATGTTTGGTAATTGGCGTACGTAGCCATATAATGAAAAACAGGCCATAAAACTTCGTTGGAAAAGCCTTCATAAAATTGCCTGATTTCTTCGGCTGATAAAAACACCGGCAGCAGCTTTTTTGTTTTGAGCTCTTCTTTTATTTGATCTTCTTTTTCTTTAGGTACGTCAATACCGGGCCAGCCAATCCAAACGCAGTTTTCATCATTCGAAAAGATTGAATTCAATCCTGTTGCTAATCCGCCTTCTGTTGTAGTAATGTGATACTGGTTATCTTTAATTACTGCTTTTACCGGCAGTCGGTTTGAAATAATAATTGTTTTACCCATGCCATTTTCTTTTGCAACAATATCTCTGTTTAAAGGTGCAGAGTTATAACAAATATGGTTCCAGTAAATAGCTTATTGCGCTTTGTTTACAGACAAAAATATACGAATGACCTCAACAATATTTTTATGCATATTGTTCTCATAATTCACAATGTCTTCCGGTTTTACCCAAAGTATTTCGGTGATGTCTTCTTCTGCCTGCGGCACTAATGTTTGGTTGCCTTTTACACGCATGGCATACCAATGGGTTTCTTTTCCCAATTCTTTTTTTGTCCATTTATCCCAATACTGGTGAAAGGTAATATGTATAAATTTACCCAGTTCAATATTTCGCAAACCGGTCTCCTCCTCTACTTCGCGCACAGCGCATTGCTCAATGCTTTCGCCCTCATCCAGCTTGCCTTTGGGCATATCCCAAACGCCGCGCCTGAACATAATGAGCATCTCGCCAAAATCGTTTTGCACCAAGCCGCCTGCAGCGACAACTGTTTTCTTTGCCATGCGCCAAAAATAAAACAATATAGAAGCCAGCCCACTTATCGCACTTATATTCGCATTGGTAAAACAAAATTTGCGTTGAATACAATGACATCATCCAACGAAAAAACAGTTGCCGAAAAATTATTGCAGGCAGGTGCTGTAAAGTTAAGCCCGCAACAACCGTTTACATGGGCAAGCGGCTGGAAAAGTCCTATTTATTGCGACAATCGCATTGTGCTTTCATTTCCTTATTTGCGTGATTTTATTAAGAGTGAAATGTGCAATCTTGTTTTTGAACAATTTCCCGATGTTGAATTGATCGCAGGTGTTGCCACTGCCGGTATTGCATGGGGCGCGATGGTTGCCGACCAATTGAAATTGCCTTATGTGTATGTTCGTCCCAAACCCAAAGAACATGGTACCGGCAAACAGATTGAAGGTTACTTTGAGGCAAAACAAAAAACGGTAATTATTGAAGATTTAATATCAACCGGCAAGAGCAGTCTGGCAGTTGCAGATGTGGTAAAAAAAGCTGGTTTGGAAGTTGTGGGAATGGTGTCAATTTTTACTTATGGCTTCACAGTTGCTGCAAAAGCATTTGATGAGGCAGGCGTAAAATTAATTTCGCTTACCCATTATCCGGCCCTCATTCAACTTGCGTTGGAGAAAGGAATTGTGCAAGAAGAAATGGAAACTATTTTATTGCAATGGAGAGAGAATCCGGCAGAATGGAACGGCTCTTTATCTTCATAAGAAAATAAATATTTTGTAAAAGAAGAAAAGCAGAAAACAGATTGTAGAGATTGATTCGTTTATAAACATAACTATGAAAAAAATATTGATAGCTGCCTTGTTGCTGGGAAGCATAAGCACAACACAGGCACAGGTGATGCAGGCAAAAACGCAGTGGGCAACTTTATCGGTTCCGCAACTGAAATGCTGGGAATGTAAAGACCGGCTGGATAAATATTTAGAACGTGAAAAAGGACCTACGGGTGACGCCGGAATTATTAAATGGAGTGCGAACATGACAAGTGGTACGCTTCGCATTCAATATGCTCCGGATAGGATGAATTTAGAAACGATTAAAACCGCTATTAACAATGCAGGTTTTGATGTTGATAGCGCCAAAGCTACGCCCGACAGTTATGCCAAGTTGCCGCCCGTTTGCAAGCGTGCAGCAGAAGGTGGCGGACAAAAAAAAGGCGCACCTCCCTGCAAGTTGCCACCGAATGAGAGGGCAATGGTAACCGTACCGAAAGAAAGCAACGACATTAAATAATTTGTTTTTGCCCATTTTCTAGAGGGATATAGTGCAGCCTTGTAGAGAGTCCCGATTGATTTGGAAAGGCCGCTGGTTCGAATCCAGTTAACCTGAAACAGAAACAAACTCATTTCAGCGCGGGATGTAGCGCAGCCCGGTAGCGCGCTTCGTTCGGGACGAAGAGGCCGCTGGTTCGAATCCAGTCATCCCGACTTTAGCTCTTGCAATCACTGCACGGGCTTTTTTGTTTTTACCAATATTTCTCAGCCAAGCTTCAAACTATTGCCTTCAGGCTTGTTAGGTTTAATGAAGATATATTCAGTTAAAAGAAAAGAACTCATCTTTACGCATGTTTCAAACCGGCTGTATGGAAAAATTACTTTTCAGCTTACTCATACTCATTGCATTTCATTCAAATGCGCAAACAGTAATTCCCTTATACAAAGGTGCAGCACCAGGTTCTGAAAACTGGAATTGGAATGAGACACAAATCAAAACGGATATTGGCACTATCGTAATGGATGTTTCGCATCCATCACTCACAGCTTTTGTTCCGTCTAACCCCAATGGTACAGCGGTGATTATTGCGCCCGGCGGTGCTTTTCATGCGTTGGCCTTCGATCTCGAAGGAACCGAAGTTGCCAAGTGGTTAAATGTAAAGGGGATTACGGCTTTTGTATTAAAGTACCGAATCGTTCACAATAATCCTGCGCATCCTGAAAACAGCATTGGTAGTTTGATGGCAACAAAAAATTTTAAAAAATTGGATTCGCTCAATGCACCGGTTGTGCCACTTGCTATGCAGGATGGTTTGACTGCGGTAAAATATGTGCGTGACCATGCTGCAGATTATAAAATAGATAAAAACAAAATTGGCTTTATGGGCTTTTCAGCCGGAGGCACCGTAACCATGTCGGTTGTGTACAATGCAACCGACGAAAATCGTCCCAATTTTGTTGCACCCATTTATGCTTATGAAGGCGCTATTATCGGATCAACAATTCCATCAGCTAAAACACCTATATTTATTGCAGCAGCAAGTGATGATGATTTAGGTTTGGCAACGCATAGTGTACATATTTATTTAAAATGGCTGGAAGCTAATCAATCTGCAGAATTACACATGTATGAAAAGGGCAAACATGGTTTTGGAATGAAGAAACAAAATCTTCCCGTTGATACCTGGATTGAAAGATTTGGTGATTGGTTGAAAATGCATGATTTGATGGGCAAATAAATTTAAAAACCATTTGCATTTGCTGATTTTTAATTGACTAAACAAGAGAAATTTTTTTTGTTCTAATTATATCTTTATTTTGCTGCCAACTAATCTGCTTGAAAGGAGCCATAGCTATATTACTACTTTTCATTCATCTGTTTACCACTTGCGGATACAGGCTGTTTTTTTCGTTGGCTGAAAAGGAAGCCAACCAGCAAATGATTGCTTCTCTTGATAACAACAATTATGGCGAAAACGAACTGATACAGATAAAGGTTGCATTGAACATGCCTTATCTTATTAGCAACAAAAATTATGAACGTTGTAACGGGCAGGTTGAACTGAATGGCATTCAATACAACTATGTAAAGCGTAAGGTGAACAATGATACGATGTACTTGTATTGCATCCCCAATCAACAAAAAACAAAGATCAGCGACACCAAAAATTTATACGCAAAACAAAACTCAGACAATCCATCCGGCAAGTCTGAACAGCCTGTTATCAAGAAGGTTGATTTCTTCAATGATTACAATATTGGTGCTTTGAATTTTTGCTTTAGCACTTATCATTCTTCGTCTCTTCATCCAATTTCCATTAATTATCTTCCCGTTCTGAAAGGCTTTACCACAAAGCATTTGCAGCCACCCGATTTGTTTATTTAAGTTCTATTTTCTTTGCTTTCATGTAGTTGCCGTGTAACATTACACGTGCCTTTGTGTATTACTTAAATAAACATTACAATGCCTTATATTCCATTAGAAGAGCATTTGCCGGGTATTACCGGTTTGCTCGAATATGATAAAGCGGCGGCTGCGCCTATTCGTGAATTGACACAAATTTTATTGCGTGGCGAAAGTACCTTAACAGAAGGCGAGCGGGAGTTGATTGCAACTGTTGTTTCAAACGGCAATCAGTGTAAATTCTGTACGGCTGCACATACGGCGGCGGCTGACATTTTGTTGGATGAAAACAACACTACAAAAGCGGTAAAAACAAACCTTGCAACAGCGCCGGTAAGTGATAAAATGAAAGCGTTGCTAACTATTGCATCTATGGTTCGCGAAAGTGGTAAAGCGGTTACTAAAGAAGCCATTGATAAAGCCAAAGCGGAAGGTGCCACCGACATTGAAATTCACGATACGGTTTTGATAGCCGCTTTGTTTTGTTTGTACAATCGTTATGTGGATGGATTGGCAACCGTAACGCCCACCAATCCCCAATTTTATGAAGGTTTGGGAGAGCGTTTACAAAAGCATGGTTACAATCGTTTGCCGCAGGGTTATGATCATTTAAAGAACCATAAACCTGTTACCAAATGAAGCCAGCCATAATCAATATTGAACGCAATGCAATCGCTGCAGAAGCAGTGCATCCACCAACATCAACCGGAAAAAGAAATCTTACCGTTGCATTTATCATTTGTTACATCAGCATCATGTTTAGCGGTATTTCATCAATGCTGATGTCGGTGTATCTGCCCGTTGCCGTGAAAGATTTATTGGGCAATGTATCTGATGAAAAAATGAATTATATCAGCGCTTATCTCAATTCTATTTTCATTTTTGGAAGCATGTTTGGCGGTTTTGCGTGGGGGTTTATCTGCGATAAAATCGGTCGCTCAAAAGCTGTAATTTTTTCAACCGGTTTGTATGCCTTATTTACTGTTCTCACTGCATCATCATCTTCCTGGTTGCTGGTTGGCGTTTATCGCTTTCTCACTGGCTTTGGCATTGGTGGCGTATTGGTTACAACCAATATTCTGATTGCAGAAATATGGCCTAAAAAAAACAAAGCCGTTGCATTAGGCATTGTATCCGCAGCTATGCCGGTTGGCTTTATCATTGCAGGTGCAGTAAACAACCTGGTACCGCATTGGCGAACCGCATTTCTCTCCGGCATTGTGCCATTCACTACTTCTATCATTGCGCTTTTTATTTTATCGGAATCTGAAAGCTGGAAGCAAAGCAATTATTCAACAAACAAGCAATCGCAACCATCTATTTTCTCAACTGATTATAAAACAAATCTTGTACATGGTTCTATTGTTTTCGGCACGATGCTAATTGGTTTATGGGCTGTGTTTTCATGGACACCAACATGGGTGCAAAGCGTAACGCCCGATAGCAATAGAGCGAATGAATTACGTGGAACCACGATGATGATTTTAGCAATATCGGGTTTGGTTGGAAGTCTTGTTTCAGGTTGGATTGTGAATGCATTCGGTATGCGCAAAACAATGATGTTGTGTTTTGCTTTTTGTTTTATCATGACAGCTATTGTTTTCAAACTGAACACATCTATCACCAACACAACACTGATTGAAATGAGTGTGCTGGCTATATTTTTTGGAATCAGCCAGGGCGCTTTATCCGTTTATATTCCATCATTGTTTCCTACCGGAGTAAGGGCTTCAGCCACCGGATTTTGCTTTAACATCGGAAGGCTGTTTACAGCAACGGTTGTTTTCTTCATAGGTGCACTCGTAACCATTCTTGGCGGTTATGGCAACGCTGTTTTCATTTTTTCATTCATTTTTTTAATCGGTTTTGTTACAACGGTTCTGTCAAAAAAAGAGGCAAAACCAAAAGCAGACCGTTTGTAACTGAACAGAACGACATCTTACATCAAACATTTCAAATCACACATTATTTATGGCGCACATCAATGTACCGCAAGGCGTACCCGGCATACGCAGCCTTGTACAATTCCGTCCCGAAACAGGTAAACCTTTATACGAATTAGCGCAAGTTTTATTAAGAGGCGATTCAACATTAAGCGAAGCAGAAAGAGAACTGATTGCCGCTTATGTATCGAAAAGAAACGATACTCTATTTTGTATGATGAGCCATGCGGCTGCATCTCGTGCATTGTATGGCGATGATAAAAACATTGTTGATGATGTTTTAAAAAATGCGGCAAAAGCAAACATCAGCAATAAAATGAAAGCGCTTTTACACATTGCAGGCAAAGTACAAATCCTCGGCAAAGAAGTAATGCAACAAGATGTTGACGCAGCAAGAAATGAAGGCGCCACCGATAAAGAAATCCATGATACAGTTTTGATTGCTGCTGCTTTTAGCATGTTCAACAGATATGTAGATGGACTTGCCCCTTTCACGCCAACCGATGAAAAAGAATATGAACAAATGGGCAAGCACATGGCTGAGAAAGGGTATGTGCCGCCCCAGCCGCAAAAGGAGAATCAAATTCAAAACTTATAATGTAAAACTTAAACTTGTTTTTATGGCTTTTATCAACTTAGAAAATGACTTGCCCGGCATCCGCGGACCTATGCAATACAGCCCTGAAACCGGCAAAGCATTAAATGAATTGGCAGAAATTTTATTGCATGATGATAACAACACTTTATCGCGTGGTGAGCGTGAAATGATTGGTGCTTATGTGTCATCGCAAAACGATTGTTTCTATTGTCAGAATGTGCACGGTTCGTTAGCACAATATTATTTGGGTTGCGATATGCAGATGATTGATGACATCAAAAAAGATTACCAATCAGCCGAAATATCGCCAAAACTAAAAGCCTTGCTAAGTATTGCAGGCGGTGTACAAAAAGGCGGCAAGTACGTAACAACAGAACAAATTAAAAAAGCAAAAGAAGAAGGTGCAACAGATAAAGAAATACACGATACCGTTTTAATAGCGGCTGCCTTCTGTATGTTCAATCGCTATGTGGATGGATTGAATACATGGGCGCCGCAAGACAGGCAAGCGTATGTTGATCGTGCAGAGATGCGCGCAAAAGATGGCTATTCAAACATGAATCTGAATAAATAACAGCAAAAACAAAAATCAAATTATGCCACACATTGATGTAGATAAAAATTTACCTGGAATCAGGCAACTGATGGCTTTTAGCCCCGAAACCGCAGAGCCAATGGGAACACTCGCCAACTTAATGCTACGCACCAACGAAGGTTTAAGTATGGCTGAAAGAGAAATGATTGCCACTTATGTTTCTTACCTGAACGATTGCTTTTATTGCCAGCAATCGCACGGCGCTATTGTTACCTGTTATTTGGATGATAACAACAAACTGATTGAACAGGTGAAAAAGGATTTTACAATCGCCGATATTTCAGACAAGCTAAAAGCCTTATTAACCATTGCAGGAAGCGTACAAAAAGGCGGCAGGCATGTAACTGAAGAGCAAATTAAAAAAGCAAAAGAAGAGGGCGCAACCGACAAAGATATTCATGATACGGTGCTCATTGCTGCTTTGTTTTGCATGTTCAACCGTTATGTGGATGGACTTGCCTCCAACACACCGACTGACCTTTCTTCTTATCCTTTAAGAGCCAAACAAATTGCAGAACATGGCTATGGAAATTACATTTTCTCATCGCCACAGCCAGCTTAATTATTTCAAAAAAATATCGCATTTCAAAACGCAAACATCAAAACGCAAATGAAACAATTGCTTATTCAGATTATAATCTCTTCACTTTTGGTTTTGCCCCTTTTTTCCGTCGCGCAAAATGGCACAGTTACTTTAAAAGTGAAAGAATCCAACGGGCAGCCAATACCCAATGCCAGCATTTTAGTTGATAAAAAAAGAACATTGATAGCCGATGCGCAAGGTTCAATTCTAATTCCAAATGCTGCCAGTTCTATCATTACAATTAGTGCAACGGGCTTTAAAACGAGAACAATAAAAGCAGATACAGTAACACAAACTGCAATTGTACTTCAGCAAGATGTTGCCAATTTAGATGAGGTAGTTGTAACCGGCTTATCAACCACAGTAAAAAGAAGAAATCTTGCCAACGCAGTTGCCACCATATCTTCCAAAGAGTTAAGCGGTACAGCTCCTGCACAAACCCTGGACGCAGCCCTGGAAGGCAAAATTCCCGGCGCTTACATTAACTCAAATTCAGGCGCACCGGGCGGTGGCACTTCGGTAAAGCTGCGCGGCGTTACATCGGTGTATGGCAACACACAACCTTTGTATGTGGTAGATGGTGTATTTGTTGATAACAGCGTTACCTCTGCCGGTATCAACGCAGTTACTTCATGCCGCTGCCGGCGGCTCGCCCACTTCAACGCAGGACAACCCTTCTAGCCGAATTGCCGACATCAACCCTGAAGACATTGAAAACATTGAAATTTTAAAAGGAGCATCCGCAGCCGCCATCTATGGTTCAAGAGCAGCCGCCGGTGTTATTATCATCACTACAAAAAGAGGAAGAGGAGGCAAAACATCTATTTCCGTTTCGCAGGATTTGGGTTTGATAACAGCCAGAAAACTATTGGGTGTAAGGCAATTTACTGCTGATCGTGCGGCAAGTTTATCAAGCGATAGTGCAACCAGCGCAGCCTTGCGGCAAGAGTTTTTGGATGCACAGAAGGAGGGCCATATTTACGATTATGAAAAAGAGATTTATGGCAATACCGGCTTTGCAAGAAACACCGAAGTAAGCTTAACAGGAGGCAACGAGCAAACCTCATTTTACTTTTCTGCCAATCAAAAAGATGAAGGTGGTATCGTAAAAAACACAGGTTATCGAAACACAGGATTCAGATTGAACATTGACCATCACATTACCGACAAAATCAAAATTGGTGTGAGTACCAACTATATTAATTCTTCTGCGGACAGAGGTTTGTTTGGTAACGACAATGCTGGTGTAACAACAGGCATCGCCCTATCATCCACACCATCTTTTGCGCAGTTGCATGGTGCTGAAGGCAATTATCCGGTAAATCCGTTCGCGGCTGCTAACCCATTACAAACCATTGCCTTGATGAAAAACAACGAATCAGTCAATCGTTTTATAGCAGGTTTAAATTTCGATGCTGTTTTACAAAGCAGCAGCACCAGCACAACAAGATTCGTTGCCCGCGGCGGTTTCGACTTTTACAATCTTCAAACCAGTGTTTTGTTTCCCGGCACATTGCAATGGCAGGCAATTAATAAAGGCACATCCATACAAGGCTTTACAAAAAACTTAAACACCAATTACATCGCTTCCTTAGTAAACACAATCACTACTAAAAATGTTACGCTCAATACTTCAGCCGGTGTAACACAGGAAACAGGCGATTACAACAACCTGTTGAATGTTGCCACACAAATCATAGCAGGGCAAAGCAACGTCAACCAGGCGGGTGCTTTAAACGCCACGCAGTTTCGCAATCAATACTTAAACACAGGCATTTTTGTTCAGGAAGAAGCCAATATCAGCGATGCGGTTACACTAACGGCTGGCGTGCGTTTCGACCGCAGCAGCAACAACGGTGATGCAGCTAAATTTTATACCTATCCAAAAGGCGGCTTGTCGTGGAATCTTACCAAATCAGGCATTGTAAAAGAAGGCTTTTTCAACAACCTGAAGTTGCGTGCCGCTTATGGTGAGGCGAACAATGTGCCTGTATATGGAAGCAAGTTTACCGGCATGGTTATCTCAAACATTAACGGCAACCCGGGCGTTCTTGTTAGTACACAGGAAGGCGATCCAAATATCAAACCTGAACGGCAAAAAGAATTAGAAGCGGGTATTGATTTCAGTGTGTTGAACAGCCGCCTTGGTTTTGAGTTCACTTACTACAACAAAAGCATTTCCGACTTTTTGATGTTGCAAAGTTTGCCATCTTCGTCCGGCTTTACAAGCAAATGGGTGAACGCGGGCGACCTTCGCAACCGTGGTGTTGAATTGGGCATGAATGCAGTGCCGGTGCAAACAAAAAACATAACCTGGAATACATCGGTTAATTTTTGGCTGAATCGCTCCAAAGTTACCCGCTTAACCATACCGCCCATTCCACAAGGTTCGTTTGGTTATGTGCTCGGTTCATTTCAAATTGAACAAGGAAAATCGGCTACGCAAATTGTAGGTTTGAATGGCCATGGCGTTGGTGTGTTGGGTGATGCAGAACCGAAATTTCAAATGAACTCGTACAACGAAATCACGTTCTTTAGGAAATTGAGTTTACGCTTTTTAATTCATTGGAAACAAGGCGGCGACAACATCAATCTTACTTCCTTAGAAAATGATTTTGGCGGAACAAGTGCTGATTACGATAAAGTAACCAACAAGCAAGGTTTGCCTGATGCCATCTATCGCATTTCACAAATCGGAACCAATGCGCAGGTATTTGTGCAGGATGCAAGCTATCTGCGTTTGCGCGAAATCGGTTTGTATTATTCGTTCGATAAGATTGGTGGCAATGTGGTAAAAAATATCCGCGTTGGCGTTTCGCTCAACAACTACATTACCATTACGCATTACAAATCGTACGACCCGGAAGTGTCGAACTTCGGCTTTAGTTCCACACAACAAGGGTTAAGCACAGGCCTTTCCACCGGCGTTGATGTTGACCCTTATCCTGCCAGCAAACGCGCAGAACTTCATATTTCATTCAGCTTTTAAACAACAATCATTTTATGTTGAAAAAGACATTTTATATACAAACATTGTTATTGTTTGTTTTTGCCGCATTTTTCGCTTCCTGTAAAAAAGATTATGGCAATTTAAACGGACCAACTGTTGAAGCTTATCAGAACAATGCAACAGTTGCGGAACTGAACAACTTAGTAAGCGGTACCGAATCGGGTATGCGCAATTCCATTGCTTTTTATTTAGATGATATTGGAATCATTGGCAGAGAAGTATATCATTTCTCTACTTCAGAGCCACGCTATGTTACCGACTTGTTAGGCGCAAGCAATGCAACATTAAGCGGTAGTAATTTTTACATTTCAACACCCTGGGCATCACGCTATCGTGTTGTGAAGAATTGCAACATCTTAATTAGTGCTGCCAACAACACAACGCTTGCAACTGCTGCACAGAAAAAAGGATACACAGGTTTTGCAAAAACAATCGAAGCGTATCAACTTTTAATGAATTTAAATTTGACCGATTCTAACGGCATTCGCATTGATGTTTCCAATCCCGATAAATTGGGACCTATTGTAGATTACAATGCCGCGCTCACGGCTATTTCAGCATTATTAAATGATGGAATGAATGATTTAAATGGTGCTGATATTGCCTTTTCCCTGGCTGGCTTTGGTCAGTTTAGCGATGCAACTGGTTTAATCAAATTCAACCGTGCACTGGCAGCCAGAGTAGATGTGTACAATCAAAAATGGAGCGATGCATTAACGGCGCTAAGCCAGTCGTTTTTCGATTTGAATGGTGATTTTTCAACCGGTGTTTATCATGTATTTGGAACCGGTTCAGGCGACCAGTTGAACCCTGTATTTATTCCGCAAAACCAAAACGGCGAAGTGCGTGTTGCGCATCCTTCTTTTGCCGCACAAATTTTACCGAATGATGATAGAATAGGCAAAGCCACCTTGCGCACTTCAACCGCATCCATACCTGCAGGCTTAAGCAGCAATCGTGATGTTTGGGTTTATACATCAAGCACAGCGCCCATTCCTATCATACGAAATGAAGAGTTGATCTTAATTTATGCTGAAGCTAATATTCAACTTGCCAATTTTGGCGAAGCCATCAAAGCATTGAATGTGATTCGTACAAAACATGGTCTTGCTGCTTATAGCGGTGCACAAACACAATCTGCATTGATTGATGAAATGCTGTACGAACGCCGGTATTCATTGTATTTTGAAGGTCATCGCTGGATTGATATGCGCCGCTACAATCGCTTAAACCAATTGCCTTTAGACAGACGCGGATGATAATGTATGGACTGAATTTCCTTTGCCGGTAACGGAACAATAGCATTGAGCTGTGAGCAATGAGCTTTGAGCTACGAGTTTTGGTGTAAAAACAAACTTGCTGAATTGTTTTCCCCTCGCAGCTCAAAGCTCATAGCTCACAGCTTTTCAAACTACAAAAACATCAACTTCTTATATGAAAGGTTGGCTCATTACGGTTGGTTTCATTTATTTAATCCACTTGAAATATTGCGTGTGTATTTCATCATGCCGTTTCCCGGCAGTCAGCACGCAAACACAATTGAGATTGCTTATTTTATTGACAGAAATATTATGTCGCTTCGCTTGTTTGGTTTTGCCATAATTATCATTCCGATACTTTATATTTTACAACAGAGCAAAGTTTGGAAAAAAGTAGTTGTTGTTGCAGTGCTGATATTCTATGGCATCATTGCTTATGCATTCAATTTTAAGTTTCTCGCAGATAAAATGTTTTATCAACCCAAAAACAAATTGCTGGTAAGCGCATCATCCGACACGACTGACCGAAACCATTTGATTATCGGCGTTGCCATTAACAATGAAGCAAAAGCCTATCCTATCGAGGTGATCGGTTATCACCACCAGGTAAGAGATACCGTTGGCGGCGAGCCGGTGATGATAACCTATTGCACCGTTTGCCGAACAGGCAGAGTGTATAGTCCTTATGTAAAAGGAAAGCCTGAAAATTTCCGCCTCGTTGGTATGGATCATTTCAATGCCATGTTTGAAGATGAAAGAACCAAAAGCTGGTGGCGACAGGAAAGTGGTGAAGCCATTGCAGGTGAATTAAAAGGAACCATTTTGAACGAAGTTCCATCACAACAAATGTCGCTGGAAGACTGGCTTCAATTGCATCCGGCCTCTTTGTTTTGCAACCCGATTCAAACTTTAGAAAAGAATATGCCGATTTAAAAGGCTACGATGAAGACACGTTGAAAAGCAGCTTAGAAAAGCGCGATAGTGCATCATGGAAATTCAAATCCTGGGTAATTGGTGTAAAAACAAACAATCAATACAAGGCGTACGATTGGAATGAACTGGCAAAGAAAAAAATGATGGAAGATTCTTTTGCCACAACGCCCCTGTTGTTAACCATGAATGCGAATGAACGAAGTTTTTATGTGTTGAACCGAAATACACCCAACGGTGTTTTACATTTTACTTACGACAGTGCCAAACACATCTTATTGGATGATAAAACCGGCTCAACCTGGAGCATTAACGGAACCTGTATTGATGGTTCAATGAAAGGCGAGCGTTTGCAAACGGTACAAGCTTACCAGGAGTTCTGGCATTCGTGGAAAGCATTTCATGGTTAAATCTAAATGGCTGGCTTTTTCTTTCAAGGGATAAGAAGTTGTAAAGAAGTGAGTGGCTACAAAAGCTATTAGCAGTGAATCATTTTGAA
Source organism: uncultured Chitinophagaceae bacterium (assembly GCA_963790435.1). Classification (GTDB taxonomy): domain Bacteria; phylum Bacteroidota; class Bacteroidia; order Chitinophagales; family Chitinophagaceae; genus Ilyomonas. The sequence goes on along the minus strand of CAWBOI010000001.1, from coordinate 148,236 downwards.
AATTCAGCCTTTCGTCATTCCGCAAACTGGGCAATGTTTCAGTTTGAGTATAAGTGCAATCTCACCGTCATTCCGCAATTGCCGCCGTTTGGTTTTGCACATATTTGGTGATTGCAGGCGGCTTTGTGCGGAATCTGATGATCTCATTTAATGAAGATGTTTAAATGAAGTAAGCGTGCTTACCACATACTAACTTGTTCAAATTCTAAGATCAGATTCCGCACAAAGCCCTCGTGAAAGTGATTTATGAAAACTGCGTGCATCCTGAATCGGGCAGATTTGCGGAATGACGAGAGGCTGACTTTTCATACTGAGTCAACAACTACAAACGCCCGTTTTCTCTTCTAACAGGTCATGGATTTGCTTTAATAAATCGTTTTTATGAAAGGGCTTTTCTATGAAGCCGTTTGCATTGGCATTGAACCAATCATCGCCTTCACATTTTGATGCCGACATTACCAAAATAGGTGTGTTGGCAAACTGCCCGCACGTTCTTAGTTGTTTGCACACTTCTAAACCATCCCAGTTTCCCAAATGCCTGTCAAGAAGAATAATGTTGGCGTCATCGTGCTTATGCTCATAAAGCGGTTCTGGATTTACTAAGACAATGGTGTTGTAACCAGCGCTCTCAAAAATTAATTGAACAACATCCTGCACACCGTAATCGTCATCAACAATTACAATTTTTTTCTCTTTCATATGTTTGCAGCTTTTCTCATGCAACACGTTTGGATTAACAGTACGAACGATTCTTTATTCCGTGGGTAACATCATAGTAAATGTTGAGCCTTTGTCTTTCTCGCTTTTTACTGTTATCGTTCCCTTATGTCGTTTCATGATTTCCATTGAAATATACAAGCCTAAGCCAAGACCGGGATAAGAGCGTGCCATTGGATTGTCGGAACGGAAGAATCTTTCAAACAAACGCGCCACTGTACCCTGAGACATGCCGATACCAAAATCGGTAACGGAAATAATAATCTTGCCTTCTTCGTGTTTGGCGTCCACCAAAATTTCGTTAGCCCTGGGTGAGTACTTGATAGCATTGGAAAGAAGATTGGTAAGTACCTGTCCAATGCGTTCTTTATCGCCGCTGATGGCGGGAAGTTTGGAAACGGTAAGACGAATGGTATGCTGCCTTGCCGTTCTCTGCATTTCCTCAACCATATTGTCAATTAACTCTTCAACGCTAAACTTCTCTATCGTTAGGTGCAACTGTCCTTCCGATACTTTGGTTACATCCAGCAAATCTTTAATGAGTTTGGTTAATCTATCTACCTGGTTGTCTAATTTTGCCATGAGGTCTGGCTGAATTAACATCCTTGGCTTCACTAAACGTTTCCTGCAATATTTCAGCATAAGCTTTAATGCTGGTAACAGGTGTTTTCAACTCATGGCTGGCGATGCCAAGAAACTCATCTTTTTGTTTTTCCACTGTTTTACGGTCGGTAATATCGAAAATAACGCCTGCCGCGTTTCGTATTTTCCTTCCTCGTTTTTGAAAGCACGCCCAAAATAATAAATCCAGCAGATGGAACCATCGGCATGTTTCACGCGGGCTTCGAGTTGAAAGATTCCGTTTACCTCAAGGTTGTAAAAGCGCTTCGTCAAATTTGGGTTTGTCTTCTTCAATTATATTTTGCTTTGCTTTCACAGGGCTCCATTCCTCCTGCCAGGAACTGATATCCCAACAATTGATCATGACGAGGGCTGCGGTTCGTGTCTCCGGTAATCAAATCCAAATCCCAAACACCCATTTGTGCAGCATCCAAGCGCCGTGTTCAGGCTGTGTTGTACCGATAACAATTCCTCTTCCGCTTCCTTTTGCTTTCGTACTATCGAACATTACGCCCGTCATGCGGGTTGCTTTGCCTTCTTCCGATCCGTTACCCGCCCGTAACCCGTCACCCAACGAATACGGCCATTGTCTTTGCGTACAATGCGAAATTCAGCAAAGTACACACTGGTTGTTTCTGCCGCCTCAAACAATTGCTTTTTTACGTAAGCAAGGTCTTCTTCATGAATCTGCGATTAAAAAATCTTCCGGTGTTTGCAAACTGTCCTCAAAGGGTTTTCCAAAGATTTGAAAGTGCTGTTCGTTCCAGACAATTTCATCTGTGTTCATATTCCAGTCCCAGGTTGCCAATTCGCCTGCTTCAATGGCAATGCGGTACCGTTCTTCCGAATCGCGCAGTGTTTCTTCTGCTTTCTTGCGTTCGGTTATGTCTCTGTAATTGGCAACAAGACCGTTGATGCTTGGATCGTGAAAGAGACTGGTGAATGTACCTTCCAAGCCAACGCCATTCGCCTTCTTTGTGCAAATAACGATGCTGGATAAAAATGCTTTCTCCCGGGCTTTTGAGTAATTTTTCGAACACTTCTTTACAAAGAGGCAGGTCATCCGGATGAATTCTATTCTCTGTTTGCGGGTTGTGACCCACAAATTCATCAACTTATAACCGGTTATGGGTTCAATGGAAGGGCTGGCGTAGGTAATAACGCCGTCTTTATTGCTGATGGTAATAACATCCGTTCCTTTATCAATAAGGGCGCGGAAACGCTGTTCGCTTTGCTGCAAAGCTTCCTGCGCTTTTTTCTCTTCCGTTATATCGCGGGCTACTTTTACAAACCCGGTAATTTTACTGTCGCGGATGCGAGCCATTACGCCGCTGATAAAAACCTTCGAGCCATCTTTACGCTGATGCCAGCGTTCATCAATGGCACGTCCGTCTGTTCTTGCTGATTCGCTCTCTCTTCTTCTGGTCTGCCCGCTCTTTTTATCTTCTTCAGTAAAAATAATGTCTCCGTTCTGACCGATGGCTTCTTTTAGCGTAAAACCAAATATGCGTTCAGCACCGGTATTCCAGGTTTTAATAATGCCAGCCGTCATCGAAAGTGATGATTACATAATCTACTAGCACTCTCCATGGTAACGCGAAGCAGTTCTTCGGATTCGCGAATGCGGACTTCCCCCTCTTTACGTGCGGTAACGTCAGTAGCAGCTCCAAACCATTCGGCAATTACTCCGGCTTCGTTGAAAAGAGGTACGGCGCGGGAAAATGCCCAGCCAATGGTGCCATCTGCACGATACACCTGGTGCTCTAATTCAAACACCGTTTTGTTCCTGATAGCTTCGGAAATAGCGGTATTACGCGCGGGTGTTCGCTTTCCGGAATATACCGTGTAAACCAGGTACGCGTAGTATCTTCTGTATTGGCAAGAAAGGAACTACCTTTTAAGTAATACATTTCAAGCCAGTCTGCACTCATGCGATAGATAACATCGCTGGAGGCAGTTACAAAGGCACGAAACCGTTCATCGCTTTTGCGCAGGGCTTCATCGGCTGCTTTTGCGTTCAGTAATGTCAATAAAAGAAATACCACGCCGTTAATGCGGTCTTCTTCGGTGCGGTAAGGTTGCGCACGCATTAAATAAATAATACCTTCGGCTGTGCGCACTTCACGCTCAATCATTTTTAATTTTTCCAGCACGGCTTGCGACATCTCCCTGCAAGCCGTCGTATTCTAATTTGTTGGTGATGTCGGAAAGAGGCCGCCCGGTATCGGCAGGTATCACGTTAAAGATGTCGCGTGCCGCCGGGGTAAACATACTGATCCTAAAATTGCGATCAAGGAAGATAGTAGCGATGTAAGTGGAATTGATAAGGTTTTGAAAGTTGCTGTTGGAAATGCTTGTTTCTTCAACCTTTATTTTCAATTCCTGGTTTACGGTGATCAGTTCTTCGTTGATGGATTGCAATTCTTCTTTGCTTGTTTCCAATTCTTCGGCGGCGGAACGCAGTTCTTCATTCATTGCCTGCAACTCTTCGTTGGAGGCACGAAGTTCTTCAGCCTGCATGTCGTGCTGCTCGGACGTATTGCGAAGCTGCGCTTTTACCTGTATCAGCTCTTGTTCTAACTGGTGAGCTACCGAACCTTCTGAAGTAATTACTTTCGGTTCTTCTTTTTCGGCAGCGGTGCCTTGTTCAAACAGCACCAGCATAAAACCACGTGCGGTATCTTGCTGCCGCAACACGGGGCGCACATGAATGTTTATTGTTTCAATTGCATCATCAATGTTTACTTTTAGCCCACGCGCTTCTACATTGGCGTTGCCCTGCGTTGCGCTGTACAAAGCCGTCCGCAATTCCAAACGAAGCTCGGGACGAACCAATTTTAATAAGTTCTTTGATGGTTCGCCACCGCCCATTTGCAAATAACGCCCTGCCCGCTCGGTAAGATGCAGTATATCATACTCTTCATTTACAATTACCGAGGGTGGTGCATACAGTTCCAGCAATTGCTGATGCAGATCAGCAAAACTGATTCTGCCGTTGGTATGGTTATCACTCTCTATCGGCGTGTTGTTTTCTTCTTTTTTAATAAACTGAAAAGTGGGAAGTTTTTCAGGAACCGGAAAATGGCGGGAAGCCACCGCGCGGCTTTGGTAAATGTGATAATCCCGGCTTACAGTAGCAAACAAATCGCCGGCACCTTCCACCGATTCGGAACTACCCAGGAAAAGAAAGCCGCCAGGTTCGAGCGCGAAATGAACCGTTTCCAATACCCGCTCCTGTGCCGTGTTGTTTAAATAAATCATCATGTTGCGGCAGATAACAAGATCGAGATGAGAGAAAGGAGGATCCTTCAATACATTGTGGTTAGCGAATAATACCATTTCTCTTATCTCGCGGCGCACACGATAATCGTCTCCATCCTTAACAAAAAAACGGCGCAACCTGTCGGGAGAAACATCGGCGGCATCATTTAACGTGTAAACGCCATCTCGCGCAATGGAGAGCGCGGTTTCGTCAATATCAGTTGCAAAAATCTGCACTTTGGGTGCATCCAGCAAGCCGGTTAAGTTCGCTCAACGCAGAACATGGCAAGCGAATAAGCTTCCTCGCCTGTGGCGCAACCAATTGTCCATAGTCTTATCGAACTACCGGGTCCTTTGTTTTCGAAAATGCGCGGTAACACTTCCTTTTCAATCGCATCAAACGCATCGGCATCGCGAAAGAAGTTGGTTACGGAAATTAATAAGTCCTTCAGCAAGGCTTTCGGCTCCTCTAAATTCTGGGTTAAGAAAGTAGCGTAAGCGGTAAGAGAAGGAAGGGCATGAACATTGATGCGGCGCTCGATGCGACGCAGCAAAGTGGCGCGTTTGTAATTGGAAAAATCGTGCGTGGTGCGCAGGCGAAGCTGGTTAAATATTTCGCGGAGCGCCTGTTGCTGGTCATCGGTACGTTCAACGTTTTCAACCGCTATTTGTATTGTGCCTAAGCTTTGTTGGTAGGCAATAATTTTGGCAGGTATTTCTGCCACCGGCAATATATCATCAATTAAATCGGTAGCAATAGAGTTGCGGGGCATTTCGTTAAAGTGGGCTTCGCGCGGGTTTTGCACAAACGCTGCGCCGCCCCGCTCCTTTATGCGTTTAATACCCATAGAGCCATTGGCACCTGTGCCGGAAAGGATAACACCTACGGCGCGGGACTGATACGCTTCGGCTAATGTGCGGAAGAAAATGTCAACCGGCGCACGACGGTCTTCAATTTGCTGGTTAACCGATACTTCTATTTCGCCACGACGTATGGTTAAATGCTTGTTTGGCGGAATTACATAAATATGGTCTCTCTCTACCTTTACTTTTTCCATTAACCTGCGCTACAGGTAAGGTTGTGGTTCTTCTTAAAATATCGGAAAGATGACTATCATGGTCAGGCGAAAGATGAAGAATCACCACGTAAGCAATATTGCTATCGGGAGGCGTATTGGTAAAGAATTCCTGCAAGGCTTCAATACCACCTGCCGACGCACCAATGCCTACCACCAGTAAACTATCTTTTGGCGGGATGTTTATCCCATTTTCACTTTGTTCGTTTTCTTCCGGCATTAATTTGTTCTGTTCTGTTTTGTTAGCGTTTGCATTTCCGTTCCGTTTTCTTTGTTCTCATCGCCGTTTGCCATTTCTTCCGACATGTGCAAAAGGCTATCGTTGCTAAGCCGTTCGTTGCTCAGGATTGCTTCACGCACTAAGCGGGCACGCTCCTCGGCTTCCTTTGCTTTTTTAAAATACAGGGCGGCAAGCTTGGGATGATTGCCGGCGGCAAAATGGTCGCCCGTATTGTTCAGCAGCATAATACTTTCTTCTATTGCCCGCAATGCGCTGTACAAGCCTCCTTCTATTTTTTCGGTTATGGTTGCCAGCAAGCTATCGGCACTAAAGGCATGACCGGTATGACATCGGTACCGGGTGCGGTTGCCTTCGGGAAAAGTAGAAAGTACGCCGTGGCATTCAGGACAAGTAAATTGCGAATGCTCACCAAAGTTCATAATGCCGCTTTTGAGCGCGTTGCTTTCTTCGGCAATTTTAATTTCGATTGCTGTTCTTTCATCCTGCTTCATTTCATCTTTGTTTTTATCTACTTCTTCGGCAGATAATTCAACCAGCAGTCCAGCTATTTCCTCAACCGAAGCAATGTAATCAACGGCAACTTCGCGAATTGCATTTTCGGGCATGGAAGGAACGGGCGCATCCGTTGGGCTTTGCACAATGGCGAGGCCGCCGTAGTGTTTTACCGTCCACAAACCAGAAGTACCATCGTCCAGCGCACCCGATAATATAACACCGATAACCCGTTTGCCATAATGAAAAGCCGCCGACCGGAACAAAGGATCTACCGCGGGGCGAAACCTGTTTTCCTTTGGGCCGCGGGTAACGCGCATGTAACCATCTTCAAGAAGCAAATGATGATCGGGAGGCGCTACATAAATACGGTTGGGCTGTATTTCCTCGTTGTCGCTCGCATGGCTTGCCCAAATGTCATTCACGCGATTTAATATATGCGGCAATACGCCCTGTACATCGGGCGACATGTGCCAAACAATAAAGATAGAAGCATCGAGGGTAGCGGGCAAATGCTTAACTAAGGTTCTGCACGCTTCAAAGCCACCCGCTGATGCACCTATTACAATGATGTTTCGTTTTTCCATGATCGTTATAAATGTTTACCTTTCTCCATTGATCTGATCGTATCTAATACTAATACTAATACTAATACTAATACTAATACTAATACTAATACTAATACTAATACTAAGCCAGTCCGTCCGATTTTGTTTTTTTATTACGAGAACTTGCTGTTTGGTGAAATGAACTCCAATAGAAGCACCTGTTGTAGGCAACAAGGTTTACAGCGTTTTTGTACAGCGAACAGAAACGCTGTTTTACAAGGGATGATGGTAAAGGAAGCATACTACCAGGTCGACAGGTTTGCGGATTTTGATGCTTTTATTCTTACGTTGTGTTTGTACTTTTCATTTACCAATGAGGCAAAAAAACTGTTTGCAGGATGCCGATATATAGTGCTTTTTTAGTTTAAAAATTTAAGCATGATGTTTTACAGATTCTCTTTGTTTAGCGCGATAAAAGTAAGTAAATGGTTTGCATTTTTTGTGTAATTATGAAAAATAATCTAAACTGTTTATAATGCTTTGGTTGACAATTACAAACCTGCTGGCAAAAAGCAGCGCTTTTAAAAAGATGGGAAAGAGGATGAATGAAAAGGCTGTTTTATTTTTACGCCATTATGATGAAATACCTTCAACATTTACATCCCGCCATCTTTGTTTTAATCGCTACCATTTTTGAAGTAACGGGCGATGCAATCATCAGAAAATGTATTTATGAATACACCGGTACTACAAGGATTCTGTTTTTCCTCGTCGGTGCTTTCTGTTTGTTTTTATATGGATTCTCGTTGAACAGCGCGCCCGTTGAATTTAAAGAAGTGGTGGGGCTGTATATCGCTACTCTTTTTGTGGTATGGCAGGTTGGAAATTATATTGCTTTTAAAAGTTTGCCAACGCTGCCCATACTCATTGGCGGCACATTGATTATTATTGGCGGGCTGATTGTTACTTTCTGGAAAACACCTTCGTGAATGGAGGAAATTGTTTTGGTTGTATCGAAAGAAGCAGTAATGACTCAATGTGAAAACAGGCTGAATGTTTTCGTTATTCCGCCCCCACGAAATCGTGGGGGCGAATGACGAAAAGCTGCATTTTCAAAATGATGGACTATAAATGTGTTGAGAGTAAAAAGGGATGTCTTTCTTATTCATCATCTTCTTCCGTTTGTTGCATAAGAGCATCCATTTGCGCTAGTAAATTTTGGGGATCGAAGTTTTCTTTCCTGTATATCTCCCCGGACAGTTTGATTGCGGGCACATGGCTCACAGTAACATCAAAAGGACCGGCACAGGCAAGAGAATAACTGGTGTTATCTTCATCACCATAGGTTACTTTATAAAAGTAAAAGCGTGCAGGCTTGCTGTGAAAAGAAACTACTTTCTGGGTAAGATAAGTAAGTGCAGAAGGCTCGTCGTCATCAGAAGCCGCAACATATACAGTGCTTTCGGCAAAATATTGTTGTGTAAGGTATTCTTTAGGATAGAACGCTGCTTTGTTGTAAGCCTTTAATGTATCGTACAACCGCGTGCGTGTGCCCCTTTCGGCTGCCAAATTTTGCCATACCGATGGCTTGATGACTTGTTTGTTTTTAAGCAAATAAGCGGCTGCCTGAAGTTGCAGATACGGACTCCCTTTCAACGACGCAAAACTTTGCAATGCCGCATCGGCGGATGGATTGTTTATATAACCCAATACATCTAATAAAGAATAATTATAGTAGTTATAATCATCAGGATTCATTTTTAAGCGATTGTAGTATTGCTGCGCCAACGCTACAATCGGTTGTTTGTATTCTTGCAAAAGCGATGGGCGAATGTATCCGCTGTCGAGCAAGGTTTTTGCAATTTCGACAAGTGCAGGCGACAGAACTGTATCGCTAAGCAAGGATAATAAATCGGGAAAAACAGAGGCTGTAAGCGGCAATGAATCTTTAAAACGACTTGTAAAAGTATATCCTAACTTTTGCGTTGGCGGCTGCTGCAGTAACAATGATTTTATCTCGTTGAAATGTTCCTGCGTAGGATAAAAAAGCATGATGTCGAGCATTCTGTTTTTGTCGTTGCCGGTCGTTTGCAAGTATTGTTCTTTTGCGAAATGGTAAGAAGAACTATCGTGAAGCTTTTCGATGGCTTTTTGTAAAACACTTTTGGTATTGCCATATTCTTCTTTGTCATCATCATACTCCTTCAGCATTGCTTTTTGAAGTGCAGGCAGATCTTCTTTTGTAAAAGGAGCTGTGCTTATTGCATCTTTCGCTGCGGCACGTACAGAAGAATCAGGGTTTGATATATCGCTTAACAGCAAGGTTGATTTGGACGTAAAAAGCTGTGTGCTGGAAAGCTTTTTGGTGAATGTAAAATCTTCAAAAAAACGGTTGTTGTTGCTGCTGTTAATGTCCGATGCAGGCAGGATGGTAACGAGTGTAAAGAGCTTATTGTCGTTTATAAAAAGCCTTTTTCTTTTTGCATTCATCGAACCCTTTTGTTTTATTTGCATTTCAATGCCGGTAACGCCGCCGTTGTTTACCCATCTTTTTAAAAGCACCGAATCGTTGTGCTCAACCTTGTTACGAGCCAGTTTTTCCAGCAAAACAGAATCGCTGCTTTGCCAGTAGTATTTGCCAAATGTTTCGCTGAGAATTGTATAACCGTTGGCTTGCGCACTATCGTAACTGTCGTACTTGCGCATCGAAATATCAGAGTCAGAACTTTTTAAAGGCGCCTCTTTTATTTGGCCTGGCGTCCAGGTAGAAAACAAATTATCACCAGCAGAAGATGTCTTCCATTCGGAAGAAGGAAAATCTAACAACTGAAAGGATTGAAAGAAACGCCCAACTGCCGGAGCCTCCTTTTTAGGGTTGTACAAAGCCCCCAGTGCATACCATCTGTTACCCCTGAACTCATAATGTGTTTTCAACATCATAGCAGCCGCCTTCATCATGCCTCCGAGTTCCATCACGCGGTGACCATTTAATAGGTACATGGTATCAATACTGAAGTTTGAAAGTTTGCTTCGCTGCGATTCTTTTAGCCCGGCAAGCATTACGCTATCATTCTCTAAAAAATAACCAGGTGTTGCTTCGTTGGTACCAAAAAAAAGATAGGCGCCGCTTTTAGGGTCAACCACCGTTTGCAGGTTGGTAATAATCGTACTGTCTTTACCCTTGTTTGGCAATTCATTAATCGGCTGTGGCTGTGCAGGCAATTCAATGCGAAATGCTTTTAGCGGATTGGTATAAGTAATGTACTTTGTTTCGGCAGTTTGCGCATCAGGATGATGAATGACATACGAATGCAAAAAGCGATTGGTATTGTTTTCTGCGCTTGTATCTTTTTTCCGCGCCGTTACGGCAAGCGCTAAATAGATCATACCGTCTTTGTACATCAAATAGCCACGGCTATACTTGTCTTTATCAAATAAAAATTCACGTCCCGATACATCATTAATAGTGATTGGCTTGCCCTTTTTGTAATCATTCACTTCAAAATAATAGGCTGCCATTACTCCCATCACGCTATCGGCTTGTTCTTCAGAATAAGGCGTTTTCACGGCTGATGTCATGTAAACAGTACTGCTGAACACATCAAAATACATCTGCATGTTCATGATTCCGTACAAGGCCATGTTGCCTGCCTTTCCGGGCATGGAAGCAGAATAGTAGCCTGATTCATCTTTCACGTCATACCAGGGAACTGCGATTTGAGCTACTTTATAATCGGCCGGTTTTACCTTTTTTGACGAGAACACCGGCGTTACGGTAAAGCCTTTTGCAGAAAGCAACGCAATCAATCCATCGCTGCCGGGCAAGTGCGCCGCGCCAACTGCATACACCATGCTTCGCAGGCGGCTCATGCTATCCATGCGCATTGCCATTTTTTTATTGCGCCTTGTGAGCACCTTATCATGATAAAGACTATCGCTTGCTTCGGAAAATCGTTCAATACCATTCAAATCGTTTTGGATGTATGTTTTAATCATCAACTCCATGGGTGAACCGGCACCGGCTTTTTCTTTGGAGTTGTTATTTGCCAGCTCTTCAATATCCGATTCATCTACCAGGTAGTTGATTATATTCTCCTGGTCTTGCATGTCCTCTACTCCACTAGTCCACTTGCCCTGTCGCCTTGCTACATCAAACAGATAAACATCTAAGAAGGTTTGCATTTTGCCGGTTTTGTAGCTGTCTTCAATCCACTTATTTTTTTCTTTCAACACATCTGCCGTGGTAATGTCGTCTTCTTTTTTATTGAGTTTTTTAGCCAGTACTTTACCATATTTATTAAAATCGGTTTTACTCATCATGTCTTTCAGCCTTTGCTGGCTGAAAATGCTTCTTTTGGTTTCATCAATGAGGAAAGGAGTAAAGTCGTCGGGGTTGATTTCAATGGCAAAGCCTTCACTGTTTTCAATGGCTTTATACATAGAATTGCCGATGTTAAAAACTCTTTCATCAGTGAGGTGCATTGTGCCATACAAATAAGAGGGTTTTTGTAAACCATTGCCACTTATTTTCCATAACAAGGTAGATGGTAAGGTTTGGGCGGATAACTTCAATGCGATACAAATAAACACAAATACAAACGAAATGAACACTCTTCTCATAAGCGGGTTAATGAGCGTCAAAATTAGTTCAGGCAAATTTTCGCAGGATTAAATTCAGATGAAAAATTGAACTTGTGTGATGATTAAAAAAGATGCTCTGTAATTCCATCATTCTGAAAATGCCCTTGTAAAAATGTAAAGGTGCAACCTGTTGTTGTGTGTAGTTGTTGGAGTGTGAGAGGCTGCATTTTTAAAATCATGCACTCCGAAATATCGGTAAAACAAAACGGTTTATGTTTGCGCTTACTGTATGGTTACAAAACTTGCCATTCGAGGTAAATGTATCAGTATTCAATTGGTTAAACACGTTGTAAGAATAACAACTGATGATGAACTTACCGGCTTACTGCATCACAACGCCAAAGCTGCCACTGAAGATCTGGTGATTGCTATTAAAGCAGAATATCAAAAAAGGTATTCTACTTCTTTTAAAGTCTCCAACGGCTCAATGGTGGTTGAAATTTGGGGTCATGTATATGCCGATCAGTTTGCCGTTTGGGTCAAACAAAGAATTTACTTTCCCGTTGTTCAAAGAGCTACCCGTTTTGTTATCCTCCATGCAGAAATCATTGATATTGGCGAGCGCAATTACGATAGCAACCGCTTTGTGTGGGATGCTTTGGCATTTACAAAACCAGCGATTGCTTTGTTTTTACCCAAATAAATGATTTGTTTTTTCTATGAACAGATATAAGATAAATGGTGAAAAGATAGGAACTTTAACACGTAAATCGAAACCTATGAAGCTCAGTTTTTATATCTTTCATTCATCCTTTGTTTTTGCTAAAAAATGGATGTATGTTCTCTTGTTCTTAACCATTTATACTCACGCATTGGCGCAATCAAATCTAAATGTTGTGGTAGCTGGATTAAACCACGACCATGTTCACAACATTTTAGGAGCTTATACAAAAAATAAAGTAAACATTATTGGCATTGCCGAACCGAACAAAGCCCTTTGGAAAAAATATGGCGCCTTGTATCATTTGCCCGATTCTTTGTTTTCAGATAATCTTCAGAATTTGCTCAAAACCAAAAAGCCCGATGCTGTGCTGGGCTATAACGAAGTAGCGGGTCATCTAAGTATTGTGCAAATTTGTGCGCCGCTGCACATTCCGGTAATGGTAGAAAAGCCGCTGGCTGCCACCTTGCAACAAGCGAAACAAATAGAAGCCCTCTCTAAGCAATACAATTGCCCGGTGCTAACCAATTATGAAACGACATGGTATCCATCGTATCATAGTGTGTACAACACAATTGAAACTGATAGCATTGGTGCAATTAAAAAGATGGTTTTCCATGATGGTCACCAGGGACCAAAAGAGATTGGTTGCAGTCCTGAATTTTTAAGCTGGCTTACCGATCCTGTACTCAATGGCGCCGGCGCGTTAAACGATTTTGGCTGTTATGGTGCCGACCTGATGACATGGCTGATGCAGGGCCAACGCCCGGTAGCGGTTACCGCTGTTACGAGACATTATAAACCGAACATCTATCCCAAAGTAGATGATGATGCAACCATTATAGTTGAATATCCAACGGCAACCGGTTTGGTTGAAGGCTCGTGGAACTGGCCTTTCAGTATTAAAGATATGGAAGTGTTTTGCGAAACAGGGTATTTGCACGCGCTGGATAACACAAACATTACCAGCCGCAAAAGGGAAAAGATATTGGGCAAGGAAGAAGCCTCAGCCCTACCCGCCCCCATCAACGATCCGATTGCTTACTTAACGGCAGTGCTACATCATCAGTTTACAGCTACCAACGACCTTTCTTCTTTGCCAGTGAATATGATTGTAATGGAAATTTTAGATGCTGCTAAACGTTCTGCAGCCAGCGGCAAACGCATTGTGCTGTGAGTTAAAGAGGCGTTTGTTTTTGCCGTTTTTTATCATCAAGTCTATCTCAAAAACCTTGACATAGATTTTTGCGCCGATTACAAGCTTTAACTCGTGTTAAAGGCAGCATTTAGTAATGACTCTGTTTGAAAAATTAGCCTTTCGTCATTCCGTAATTGCCGCCAATACGACAACTTTATTGTAATCATTCTTGCAGGCGGCTTTGTACGGAATCTGCCCTTACTCATTTTAGCAAGTTGCAATGTTGTGATACTCTCACATTATTCAAACATCTTCACTATGTAATCGTCAGATTCCGCACAAAGCCCTCGCAAAAACGTAAAAGTGCTACATCGTGTTGAGGGCATTTGCGGAATGACGGTATCACGCAACTTATTTCTAAAACGAGTCAATACCCAGCATTTGTTAGTACGGTTCAACACGGCAAAATTGTTGTACTTTTATATAGTTTCTTCATGTTAAACAGAGTGTTGAAAATTTATAAAGATTGTGTGTATGAAAGCATTTCAAAATACATATCTCGGTACAAAACAAAAAGCGCTGGCTATCAATTTAGATCCCCAGATTTACGGCTCTTTTGCCGAGATAGGAGCCGGACAGGATGTGGCCGCCAATTTCTTTAAAGCCGGTGGCTCTTCCGGTACCATTGCAAAAACAATGTCGGCTTACGATATGCTGTTTTCTGATGCCATTTATGGTGCCGAAAAAAAGAAGCGATATGTAAGCGAAAGCAGGCTGAAAGCCATGCTGGAACACGAATATGGTTTGTTGATTGAACGCCTTGCTGAACAACGGGGCGAAACCACTACTTTCTTTGCCTTTTCGGATACCGTAGCCGCTTTAAATTATCACAAAACCAACCAGGGACAAGGCTGGATGGGCGTGCGTTTTCAACTCAAGCCTATGGGTGAATACAACGATGTGGTATTGCATGTAAAATTGCTTGACAATGATAACAACCTGCAACAACAGGCGGCTGGGATTTTAGGTGTGAATTTAATTTATGCCTGTTTTAATTATGTCGAAACGCCGCTGGCTTTTTTGCTTTCGCTGATGGACGATTTATCGAAAGACCGCATTCAAATTGACATGCTTCGGTTTGAAGGACCCGATTTTAAAAAAGTGGATAACCGCTTAATCAGTCTGCACCTGGTAAAATATGGTTTTTCCGATGCGGCAGTGTTCGGTGCAGATGGCAAAAACCAGCAACCTTCCGAAGTGTTATACAAAAAACATATCGTTGTCGTGCGTGGTAGGTTTCGCCCAATTATCAATGTTCACTTAGACATGATAAGTACCGGCTTAACGCGCTTTTTGGAAGAGCCGGATGTTGACAAAGACAATGTTGTAGTGCTTACCGAACTTACATTGCAAGGATTAAAAGAACGTGATGCCGATTTAACTGCTGACATTGATGAAAAAGATTTTCTTGACCGTGTGGATATTCTATGTTCGCTCGGGCAAACAGTAATGATTTCTAACTTCCATGAGTATTACAAACTGGTCGCTTATTTATCTACCATTACCCGTCTGAAAATAGGTGTGGTATTGGGTTATCCAAACCTGGAATACATTTTTTCAGAAGAACATTATCAAGGCTTACCCGGTGGTATTTTGGAGTCGTTTGCAACCTTGTTCAGCCGCAAAGTGAAGCTTTACATTTACCCAACCTGGCGCGATGGTGTTATACAAAATTGCCAGCGTTTGCAACTGCCTCCTCACCTCATTGATTTGTATCGTTATCTCATTACCAACGATAAAATAGAAGACATTCTTGATTACAACAAAAACAACCTGAACATACAAACCGATCGTGTGTTGCAGATGATAAAAGCAAACGAAAGTGGCTGGGAAGAATATGTGCCTGCTGAAGTTGCCACCATGATTAAAGATCGCTGCCTGTTTGGTTTTCCCTGCGAGGTAAAACCTGAAACAGAAAATACAAGTGCAAATGAGGGAAGTGTTGAACCAGTTGTAAGTACGGCTTTATAAATACGATAAGACGCGGCAAAAGATTATAAATTTTCTATCACATCTTTATAACCTCTTCCAATAGGAATGGGTACTCCGCTCACTTCAATCATTTCGGCTGTGTAAGATTCAATTTTACTTATTGCAATAATAAATGATCGGTGTACCCGTTTAAAAAGATGAGCCGGTAACAAGGTTTCTATCTCATGTGTACTCATTTTTGAAAGGTATTCTGTTTTTGATGTAACGATTTTTATATACTCCCGCTGGCTTTCTACATACACAATATCAGAGAATAAAATTTTTACTTTTTTCTTTTGTACTGTCAGAAAAATAAAGTCTTTTGTTATTGCGATTTTATTCGGTTCGTCTGTTTGTTTTTGTGCCTTTTTTACTTTGGTAACGGCGACCAGGAATCGTTCAAAATCAAACGGCTTTAGCAGGTAATCGGTTACGTTTAAATTGAACCCTTCCACTGCATATTGATGATACGCAGTGGTAATAATGATAGCCGGCGGATGGGTAAGCGTTTTCAAAAAAGCAAGACCTTTTAGCTTAGGCAAATGAATGTCTAAAAAGATAAGATTGGTATCGTTTTCCTGCAAGTATTCAGTTGCAAGAATGGCATCTTTAAACGTTCCCTGTAACGCTAAAAATGGCACCTGCGAAATATAATCGGCAAGCACTTTTACAGCCAACGGCTCATCTTCTATCACAATACATTGTATGTTAGACATGGCTTGCCAGATTGATTTTTAAAATTGTGGTAAAAACAAACTCAGTTTGTTGTGCGGATAAACTGTAATCGGTGTACAGTAACTCCAACTGACGCCTCAGGTTGGTAAGTCCAATGTTTTCTTTTACGCTTCTTTCTTCCGTAGATTCTTCTGTTGAATTTTTTATAAGAAAAGCGAGCTGCCGTTTATTAATTGACAGATGTATATCAACAAAAGGCTGGTTTCTTGTTTCGGAAACGCCATGCTTGAATGCATTTTCAACTAACGGTATCAATAACAAAGGCGGTAACGCTTGCTTCATATCTTCAATGTCATAATTAAAAGCCACACGTAAAGATTCATCGTAGCGGAGTTTTTCAAGAGATATATAATCAGTAATAATTTTAAGTTCCTGCTCTACAGCAATATAATTTCCTCCGGTTTCATACAGCATAAATCGCAGGATTTTCGATAAGCGCAAAATAGATTCAGGAGCGAGATCAGACTTGTCTCTTGCCAATGAATAAATGTTGTTTAATGTGTTGAATAAAAAATGCGGATTGGTTTGCGATTTTAAATAATTCAATTCGGCGGCTTGCTTTTCAATACGCAGTTGCTGTGCCGCTTGCTTTAATTTTATATAGTTATAAATGTGCCGGATGATACCGAAAAAGAAAACCGACCCAACGCTGTACGACATCCGGTCAGAAATAGCATCTTGTGTTGAATCGAAAGTTGCCAATGCAGTATAAATATGTAAACTGATGCCGATGCGCTTCCATAAATAAGCACCCAATGAGTATAAAAAAAAGTAAACAACAACACGCAATAAAGACTTTAGGATTCGTTTCCGGCTGAGTAAAGGCAGTGTATGTTCAAACAAAAAATAATTGAGCACCGTAACATAACTAACTGACCAGATACCATTCAAAGCTCTCTGGAAAAAGGCATTTGAATTGTGGCTATATTCATGGAAAAATAATAATAGTGCAAAAGCAATCCCAACTCTTACATAAAACAGAAACCGCTTTCTATCAATTCGTTTTTTCATTCGTACAACAAAGCGCAAATGTCTTTATTTCTATTGTTTAGCCATTGACTTTCCAACGCTGTTTGTTTACTACAACCTGTTGTTTGTTGACGGTGGTTCTTCCGCTTCTGTTAATCAGATAATCTTGCATAAGAATATCTGAAAGTATGTTTGAACAATCAATCAACCCTCTTCAAAATCTCATCACAAACCAAATACTGAAACTATGAATAAAGTAATACAATTCGGAGAAAACGTTGACGGATACAACATTCCTGTTTTAAATGAAAGAGAAATCAGGGCAGCAGCCGGAATTTTATTTGTTGTCATCTTCTATTCTTTTTTACTCATTCTTTTTAAAGGTAATTTTTTGCCCGCAAAGTATGCGGTTACTTTATTTCTTACTGACTTGCTCATCAGGGTTTTTATTAGTCCCAAGTTCTCTCCTTTCTTAATCATCGGGCGTTTGATTGTACGGAATCAGGTTCCGGAATACGTTGGTGCGGCACAAAAAAGATTCGCGTGGATCATTGGCATTTTTCTATCCGCCATCATGTTTGTTTTCTTAGTAATTGTAAATGCCTATAGCCCTATAACCGGCATTGGCTGCTTAATCTGTCTCTTCTTTTTATTCTTTGAAGCGGCTTTTGGTATTTGTTTAGGCTGTAAGTTTTATTCCTTGGTTTATAAACAAAAAGCGCAATACTGTCCTGGCGAAATATGTGATGTGAAATCAAAACAGCAAATTCAAAAAACATCTGTGATACAGCTACTCATTGTGTTTGCTTTCGTCGGTTATTTATTGCTGACCATATTTTTATTTAATGGTTATTATAGTAAGCCTCCTTACGACTTGTTTGGAATTTCTGGTTCTGCAACAACAAAGAAATAAAGTAGCCTTCTTTTGATTTCACACTTGATAAGCAGTTAAGTTTATGACCCAGGAAAGTTCTTTGGAAACTTATTTCTCCCAGTTCCGAAAAAACATCATTGGCATTCAACAAAGTTTTGCGTCTCCTTTTGGGGAAAAACAAATTGTATATGCAGACTGGACGGCAACAGGCAGAGCTTACCAGCCCATTGAAGAATTGATTCAAAAACAAATATTGCCTTTTATTGGAAATACGCATACGAGCACAACGATTACTGGCACAAGAATGTCGGAAGCCTATGAAGAAGCAAAGAGCATTGTTAAGAAACATGTGGGTGCCAACAGCGATGATGTGCTGGTTTTTTGCGGAAGCGGCATGACGGGTGCCGTGAACAAACTGCAAAGGATGCTTGGCTTGAAGATGCCCGAACGAATAATGGGTTGTGAAAACACACCAGGCCTGCATTGGGATAAAGCCTCAAAGCCGGTTGTTTTTATCACTCACATGGAGCACCACAGCAATCATATTACGTGGCTTGAAACGGTTGCAACGGTTGAAATCATTCAACCTGATGAAAAAGGGAATGTTGACCTGGAACACTTCAAAAAATTGCTGGAACAATACAAGAATAACAAAAACAAAATTGCTGCTGTTACGGCTTGCTCTAATGTAACAGGCATTCAAACGCCTTACCATCAAATTGCAAAGCTTATCCATACCTACAACGGGTTGTGCTTTGTTGATTTTGCCTGTTCAGCACCCTATGTTCACATCAACATGCACCCGCAGGAAATGGGTGCGCATTTAGACGCCATCTATTTTTCACCACATAAATTTTTGGGTGGCGCAGGCACGCCAGGCGTTTTAATTTTTAATAAAAAGTTGTATGCAAACAAAACTCCTGACCAGCCTGGCGGCGGAACTATATTATACAGCAATCCCTGGAAGTATCACGAATACATTACAGATATAGAACAAAGAGAAGATGGCGGCACACCGCCCTTTTTAGGAGCGATAAAAGCAGCGATGTGCATCCGGTTAAAGGAAGCTATGGGCGTTGATTGTATGTTGAAGAGAGAAGAAGAAATCCTGAAAATAGTTTTTAAAAGATTCGCAGCAATTAAAAATGTAAAAATTTTAGAAGGAGCTGAAAAACACAGATTGGGTGTCGTTTCATTTATCGTATTAGGAGCGCACTACAATCTGATAGTTAAAATGCTGAATGACAGGTTTGGCGTTCAAACCCGAGGTGGCTGCTCTTGTGCAGGAACGTATGGGCATAAACTGCTGAATATTGATGAAACAATTTCTTTTCACTTACTGGATAAGATCCGGTCGGGAGATTTATCGGGCAAACCAGGCTGGATAAGGCTTTCCATACATCCCACAATGACCAATGCGGAAATTCACTTTATTATGGATGCGATTCAAATTACTGTGTACCATTGTAAAGAGTGGATGAAAGACTATAAGTACAATCCCAAATCGAACGAATATTCATTCAAAGAAAATAACGCAAAACAAAAGATCAATACACGATGATTGGTTCATGTTTGCGTCTCTAAACAAACTTACCTATCAATAGCATTACAACCAAGTGCGCTTCAAAGTGAAAGCATAAGCGAAAACAAATCATTTTGTTTATCCAATTCTTATCTGCCTTTTCCATTTATGTATTTCGCCTTAACATCTCATCAACACATTCCTGTTTTACAAAACCTTATTAGCCAAGTATCTTTGCACAAACACATGTATGAGCAAGCGGGGAAAAGTGCTGGTAGCAATGAGCGGTGGTATTGATAGCACCGTGGCAGCTTTGATGCTGCACAACGAAGGCTACGAAGTGGTTGGCATTACTATGAAGACATGGGATTATGCTACCAGCGGCGGCAACGGCAAAGAAACAGGCTGCTGTAACATTGATAGTTTTAACGACGCCCGGCAGGCAGCCGTGCAACATGGTTTTCCGCACTTTATTCTGGATATACGTGAAGAATTTGGCGGATTTGTAGTTGATAATTTTATAGAAGAATATATAGCAGGCCGCACGCCCAACCCTTGCGTGATGTGCAACACGCATATTAAATGGCGCGCACTGCTAAAACGCGCGGACGCATTGGGTTGCGAATGGATAGCAACAGGCCATTACGCCAACGTTCGCCAACACAGCAACGGACGTTTTGTTATCAGCAAAGGTTTGGATGAAACCAAAGACCAAAGCTATGTGCTGTGGGGTTTGCAGCAGGATTTATTGAGCCGAACAATTCTTCCGTTGGGCAAATACCGCAAAACCGAAATCAGGCAGATGGCGTATGATTTTGGCTATCCCGAATTGGCCAAAAAGAGCGAGAGCTATGAAATTTGTTTTGTTCCTGATAACGATTATCGAGGCTTTTTAAAACGCAATGTGGAAGGATTGGAAGAAAGAGTGGCCGGCGGTTCATTTGTTGATAAAAACGGTAATCAATTGGGCACTCACAAAGGCTATCCGTTTTATACGGTGGGACAGCGCAAAGGCCTTGATATTGCATTGGGCAAGCCGGCTTATGTTACGAGTATCAATCCAGAAACTAATACAGTAACACTGGGTGATGAAGAAGATTTATCAGGCCAAACAATGACAGTTGGCAAACTGAACTGGATAAAATATAACACTGTTGAAAATGGCACGACTACTCATACCAAAATAAGATACAAAGACCCAGGCGCAGAAAGTGTTTTGTACAAGGAAGGCAACCACGTTGATGTGCATTTTATCAAACCTGTGAAAGGCATTGCACCCGGGCAAAGTGCCGTGTTTTATGAAGATGACGATGTTGTGGGCGGCGGCATTATTCAAAGAAAATAGCTAATGAAGAATCTGAGTTTTGATAATTCATTTTTTATGCAAAAACAAAAGCACAATTGATATGTACACTACCTTACTAACTAACCTTGAAGACAATATTTATATCATTACCATCAATCGCCCCGACAAGCTGAATGCTTTGAACCAATTGGTTTTGCACGAATTAGACAAAGCCATTGATGAGGTATATGACAATACAGAAATCAAATCAGCTATCATTACCGGCAGTGGCAACAAAGCGTTTGTTGCAGGTGCCGATATTTCGGAATTTGGAAAAATGGATACCAGCGCCGGAGAAGCACTCGCAAAATACGGGCACGACTTAATGCGTAAAATTGAAACCTCACCCAAACTAATTGTTGCTGCCGTGAATGGTTTTGCATTGGGTGGTGGATGCGAACTTGCATTAGCTTGTCATTTTATTTATGCTTCTACTAATGCAAAATTCGGGCAGCCTGAAATTAATCTGGGTATCATTCCCGGCTATGGCGGAACGCAGCGGTTAACTGGATTGGTGGGTAAAAACATTGCTAATGAACTAATGCTCACAGGAAAAATGATTACTGCGGAAGAAGCCAGAAATTACAATATTGTCAACCAGATTTTTGAACCGGAAAATTTATTAGGCGAAACCAAAAAAACGCTGCAACTCATTCATCGGAAAGCACCACTTGCCGCAGCTAAAATCATTGATTGCGTCAATCATTTTAACCATACACAGGAAGGCTACGACCATGAGATTAAACAGTTTGCCAAATGCTTTTCAACCGAAGACATGATTGAAGGAACAACTGCTTTTGTTGAAAAAAGAAAAGCCGTTTTTAAAGGGAAATGATTTTGATTTGCCACGAAGTGGCAAAGACACGAAGGTTTGCTTTTATTGATTTTTTTTGTCTTCGTGGCAAACAATTATTTCAAACTTTTTATAATCGTTACAAATTCATCTGCATTCAAAGATGCGCCGCCAACCAAGCCACCATCCACATCTTTTTCACTAAAAATTTCTTTTGCGTTGGCAGCTTTTACGCTGCCACCATACAAAATAGAAATGGAGTCCGCAACCTCTTGACCGTATTGTTTAGCAAGTTCACTACGAATAAAAGCGTGCATCTGCTGTGCCTGTTCTTTGGTTGCTGTTTTACCTGTACCAATTGCCCATATTGGCTCGTAAGCAATCACAACTTTTTGTACATCTTCAGCCGATAAATGAAACAAGGATTCTTTCAATTGCTTCGCTACATATTCGTCCTGCGTATTCGCTTCACGAACCAATAGAGGCTCGCCACAACAAAAGATCGGCGTGATGTTGTGAGCCAACGCTAGATCAATTTTTTCAGAAAGCATTGCATTGGTTTCATTGAAATATTCACGCCGCTCGGAGTGACCGATGATAACATATTTCACACCTAAGCTTTCCAGCATTTCAACCGATACTTCGCCGGTGTAAGCACCCGATTTTTTATTGCTGCAATTTTGTGCAGCCACATACACATTTGTCTTATCCTGCAAATGATTCTGCGCTAACTGCAAATAAGGAAACGGCACTGCAAACACTGCATACTGATAGCTGGCCAACTCATATTTGCTATTGTGAATATCAGTTAATAATTGTTCGCCTTGTTGCCAGGTTAAATTCATTTTCCAATTGGCAGCCGCAATTTGTTTTCTCATAAAATGATTGTGTTGTATTCGGATATTTTCATGCAATAGTAAACTTGTCAAAGATATACTTCAAAACGGCTTCTTCTTCGGCAGATAGTATTTGCTGTTTGAAACGTTTCCATTGCCTGATGTGTTCAATGGCTTTCTCAATTGCATAACCTTCGCCTCCAACGCCCCATGAAAAATTTCGCAAACGCTTTGGCAACAAGCCTTCACCAAACACATTGCAACATACACCGTAAATGCTGCCCGTATTGATGGATGAATTGATGGCAACACGCGTGTAATCGCCTATCATCACGCCGCATTTGTTACCAGCGTTGATTTTGTTTTTGTTGAAATAATCCGGCATAAAAATATCGCCGCCTGTATTTTTTACATTGCTGTTGCTTGTGCCGGCTCCGATGTTGCAACACTCTCCTATCACCGAATCGCCCAAATAACCGTCATGCGCTTTGTTGCTGAACGCTTGCATCACCACATTCTTAATTTCGCCGCCAACCGTACAATGATGCGCAATAGAGGTTGCACCGTATATTTTGCTTCCCATCTTTACAACCGAGCCTTCACCCAAAAACAAAGGACCGCGCAGCAAACTGCCTTCCATTACAACGGCGCCTTTTCCGATAAAAACAAACCCTTCGCAAGCATTGATAACACTGCATTCTACGCTTGCTCCTTCTTCGATAAAAATATTTTCAGGACAAATGGTTTGATTTGTTTTTGATATAATTTGAGACCTTTTGTTTTGTGTTAATAAAGCAAAATCAAAAGAGATAAACTCCTTATTCCATTGCAGAAATTGATGAGGATAACGGAGCCATTTTACATCGCTGATAGTAGCATAATTGGTTGCTAAATTTTCTAACACATCATTCAAATTATTGCCGAAACCTTTGCAGGCAATAATGCCGTTTTGGTCTTCCAGCACGTCGCCTTGCTGCATCGTTTTTATCTTTTCAATTAACTCATCAGAAGGCAAAACGCAGGCATTTATAAATGTGTGAATCGCGTGTGGTACGGCATTATACAATGTTTGCAAATAAGAAGCCGTTTCTACATACATCGTTTCATTTAAAAGAAGCTGCCATCGCTGTTTGATGGTAAGCATTCCAAAATGCAAATGGGCAACCGCTTTTGTATAAGTAAACGGATATAAGCGGCTTCTCTTTTCGGTATCGAACAAAACAACAGCCATACAAAACTTAAAAATGAATTAAAAATAAAAGAGTCATCTGCTTACTCTCAATACAAAAACGTAAAGTTATTGCTCACTCACCGAGTAGGCAAGCAAAGAAACTTTCAATCCCCTTATTTTTGTTTTTCACTTATGAAACCAGCGTTGTTGTTTATTATTGTTTGTGCTTTTGTTTTTGGCATTATTTGTTGCAGTTCCAAGGCAGAAAAAAAATGGGGAAAATCTCCCAAGCCCACTCCTGTTGCGGATTTTAGCTTTCGCAAGCTCACACCGGAAGAGCTTGACCGGTATGGTAACGAAGCAAAGTTTTATTACGAAACGCATTTAAAAAGAAGTGGCTTTAATGGCGCCATTTTAGTTGCAAAAAATGGCGAAATTGTGTTTGAAGATTATACCGGTTATGCCAATTTCAAAACAAAAGATTCCATCAATCCCAATACGCCTTTTCATCTGGCATCGGTTTCTAAAACCTTTACCGGCACTGAAGTGTTGCGGCTTTGGCAGCAAGGCAGGCTTTCACTAAACGATACATTGCAACAATATTTTCCGGAGTTGCCGTATCATGGCATTACCATACGAATGCTGCTTTCTCACCGCAGCGGTTTGCCCAATTATTTAAACTTTATGGACAAAGATTGGGATAGGAGAAAAAAAGCCACCAATGAAGATGTGCTGAACTTCATGATTGCTCATCAACCGCCAATAGAAGCGTCGCCCAACCGTGTGTTTCATTATTGCAACACTAATTTTATGCTGCTGGCTTTGGTGGTTGAAAAGATAACGCATCAGCCGTTTCCACAGTTTATGAAAGACAGTGTGTTTGCGCCGCTTGGCATGAACAGCACTTATATTTTTTCAATTTCCGATACACTGAATTATGTGCCTACCATGATGGGCAATCGTCCTTACGAAATGGATCATTTGGATTGTACTTACGGCGATAAAAATGTGTACTCAACCTGCCGCGATTTGTTGCAATGGGATAAGGCTTTATACCAGCACACCTTTGTTTCCAAAACCGCGCTGGACAGTGCTTTCACGCCGCAAAGCCACGAACGGAAATCCATGCACAACTATGGCCTAGGCTGGCGTTTGTTCAACAACGGAATTGATTCTATTATCTATCACAATGGCAAGTGGCATGGCAGCAATACGGTGTTTACAAGGCTGGTACAGGACACAGCAACTATTATTGTTTTGGGTAATAAATTCAATCGAAATATCTACGATTCCAAAAATATGTCGGTAATATTTACAGGCGTGAAAGACACGGCAAAGCTGAGCGAGTAAACAGCCTATACAAAATACAGTTTTATGTACCAGGCTGTAGTAATTCTTGTTGATCGCCTGTTGTGTCACTCACTTCAACGTTCTGAAATAAATTGAGCAAATTATATCACGTCACTGCGAGGCACGAAGCAGTCTGTGAATTGATTAATTAAGATAATGAAAAGTAATGAACTCGTTTATTACTTATAAAGAACGTTTGTCATATAACACAGACTGCTTCGTGCCTTGCAGAGACGGCTAAATATTTCACTTATATAGAAACAGATGGTTTAAAAATCTTAATCCCTTATTACAACCACCTTCCCTTTTTCCCATTTGATAATAGATGATGGCAATGAAGGTTGGTTGTCGTCTTGTCTGTATTTCACAACATAATCAACACCATCAACAACAGCTTTATTAATCATTGAAAAAAACTGTGGCGAAGCCTCGCCCGAAAGGTTGGCTGACGTGCTCACAATCGGTTTGCGAAATCGCTTGATGAGATGTTTGCAAAAAGGTTCCTTACAAATGCGTATCGCCACCGAGCCATCGTTTGCCATTACATTGTGTGCAAATCCAATTGCATTGGGATAAACAACTGTGGTTGGTTTTTGTGCCTTTTGCAAATAATCGAACAAGCCTAAATCAGGTGCTGCCACATATTTTACAATATCCCTTTCATCGGCTACCAGCACAACAAAGCTTTTATTCTCCGAGCGTTGTTTTAACTGCATGATCTTTTCAGCCGCAGCCTCATTCGTGGCATCGCAGCCAATGCCCCAGATGGTATCAGTCTGGTACAAAATGATGCCTCCGTTTTGCAATACGGTAAGGCATTGTTCTATATCATTTTCAAATGGTATTGTCATCGTTTGTTTTCATTACCAAATGGGCAGCATCAATGGCTTTCTGCATCTGCATTTGAACAAGGCATTGCGGCAGTGGTGCCAGCTTACAATAATTTTTCACACAAGGCTCACAGGGTAGTTTACCATTGCGCACAGCAATTGCTTTTGGATTGTTGTAAGGCCCGGTGTTTCGCTCATCGCCTGCACCGGTTATTACAACCAGCGGAATGTTAGATGCGCTCCCAATATGCGCCGGCCCGCTATCGCTGGTGATCATTAATGTTGCATTTTGAATCAACGTTTGCAATTGATGCAAAGAGGTTTCACCCGCTATATTTTCAAGGTTGTTTTTTTGAGGCAGAAGCGCAATCACTTCATCAACAAAAGCTCTTTCTTTTAGCGCGCCTATCAGTTTGATTGGCAGGAAAAATTGTTGTTGAACAAGCGTAATCAGCTCAACCGCTTTTTCAACCGGCAAACGGCTTGTGATGGATTCTGAATTGATGTTCACAATCAGATAAGACTCACTCTTTTCCTTTTTACAAAACGGGCAATTTTACGACCGGAACTTTATCCTTAACCGATGGATTGAACTGTTGCAGCAGCGAAGCATAATCTTCCACGCGATGTTTTCCTACAAGCTTTTTATAGGTCTTCGTCAATAAAAAGCTTCTGCCTTCTTTTTTAAAGCCAATGCGTTGTTTGGCATGGCTGGCAAATGCCATCATTGCAGACGAAAACGAATCAGGTAAAACAAAAAACAAGTTGTATATGTGTCTTTCCTTCAAACGTTTTCCGTATTTCCAAACCCCGCGCAAGCCACTGTACACTTTTTTATCAAAAACAAACACTTCATCTATTTCCGGCAGTTCATTTACAAGCGACTCCAAACCTTTTTTGATAACAACCGAAATAAATGCCTCCGGGTACGCTTCTCTTAACAAGCGCAAAAAGCCAAGGCTCATTACCGCATCGCCCAACCAGTTGGGCATGCGCACACATATTTTAATTGGCTGATTGGCTTGCATGTTTTTCAAATAAAAAAGGTCTTTTTAAAAGACCTTTTGTTATGCAAATATGATACAGAAATTTTACTTCGCTTTCTTTTCTACATCGCCTTCAATGGTAAGAAAAACAGGCTGTGCAATTTTAGCAAATTTTACAGTTACTTTCTTTTCAAAATGACCTTCGGCTTCGGCGTTGTAAGTAACTTTTATGGAAGACGTTTTATCTTTCATAATCGGCGTTTTCGGATAATCCGGCGTAGTGCATCCACATTCTGCAGTAGCCACTTCAATGATAACGGGCTTACCCGAAGTATTGGTAAAAGCAAACTCTGTTGTTACGGGAACACCTTGTTTTATCTTGCCAAACGAATGTTTGGTTTCGATGAATTTTACCGGCTCATTTTGAGCAATGGCAACACTTACAAAAGCGATAAAAACAAATGATAACAGGTATTTCATATTGAGTTTATTTAGAAGAAGGTTTCATGCTTTGGGCGGCTCCTGCTGGTGCAGTGTTATCGGGTGCTTCAAAAGTTTCGCCATGAAACTTAATCTGCTTGCTCAAACCATTGGTTAAAAAGATGGTTACATTTTTATTGAAAACACCTTTAGTGCTTCCATTAAAACCCACTTTGATTTTGAAAGTTTCACCAGGTGCATAAGGTCCGGGTTTCCATTGCGGCGTGGTGCAACCGCAACCAGCCTGCACGTTTTGCAGCTTGATGGAATCGGAGCTAATATTTTTTACAGCTACTTCATATTCAATCGGTTTACCAAATGGAATTTTACCCATATCGTGGTCAACTTCATTGATTTGCAAATACTTGGCAACATCCTGCGCAGCAGGTTGGTTAGTAGTTGGGGTTGAAGTTGATGTTTGTGCGTGAGCCGCAGAAAGAATGAACAATGCGCTGAACGCTACCATCATTTTTTTCATAACTGATTTTGTTTTTGTTGTGCAATTTAAGTGAAATCTGAAACGTAAAAAGCGAAAGCTGTATTGCATTTCACTTTGCTAACATTATTTTAAGGCTGTTTGATACTGCTGTATCCTGTAAGTTTAATGCACTTTATTTATTTCCAGTTCGGTATTTGGTGTATTTCTTCGGTTTTGCTATTTTGAATTTGCCAGCCTTTGCTGCTGTTGCCGTTGGTGATAATGAGATACGTGCAATTGCTTACAATGTTATATTGCAATACCTGCATTAATGTTGAATCAGATAAAGCTACATCCGGTTGTTTACATTCTACAATCATCCACGGAACATCGTTCTTATACACTACCACATCACATCTTTTTTTGAGTTCACCAAGGCGAATTTCTTTTTCAATGGATAATAATGAAGGCGGATAGTTTTTGGTTTTGATTAAATATTGAATCCAGTTTTGCCGTACCCATTCTTCCGGTGTTAAGCGTACCCATTTTTTTCGGATGCTGTCTTTGATGTATTCTTTTTCATCTTCTGTTTTGATTTGAAATTCTGGCTGTGGAAATTCAATTTTTAACATCGTACAAAACTACTCTTACCGCAATCAATATCTTTGTGAAATTTATCGCCAATGAAAACCCGACAAGAGATTGTGAACAACTGGCTGCCTCGCTACACCGGCGAAAAGCTGGACAATTTTGGCAATTATATTTTGCTAACCAATTTCAGTAATTATGTACACTTATTTGCTGAATGGAACAACACAAAAGTGGTAGGCGAAGATCGTCCGTATCAGTGTGCCACAGCAAACGGAATTACCATCATCAACTTTGGTATGGGCAGTGCAGGAGCCGCTACCATTATGGATTTGCTGAGTGCCATCAATCCAAAAGCCGCTTTGTTTTTGGGCAAATGTGGCGGCTTAAAAAAGCGAAATAAGCTGGGGGATTTGATTTTGCCAATCGCTGCCATTCGTGGCGAAGGAACCTCCAACGATTACTTTCCGCCGGAAGTACCCGCGCTGCCTGCATTTGCTTTGCAACGTGCGGTTTCAACCACAATACGTGAAAACAAAGTAGATTACTGGACAGGAACCGTTTACACCACCAACCGCCGCATCTGGGAACACGATGATAA
Source organism: uncultured Chitinophagaceae bacterium (assembly GCA_963790435.1). GTDB lineage: Bacteria > Bacteroidota > Bacteroidia > Chitinophagales > Chitinophagaceae > Ilyomonas. The sequence goes on along the minus strand of CAWBOI010000001.1, from coordinate 119,311 downwards.
GTTCAAAGAGTATCTGCGCAACATTCGCGCGTATGCCATTGATATGGAAACGGCAACCATTTTTACCGTTGGTTTTTACAACAAAATTCCAACGGGCGCATTGCTGTTGGTAAGCGACCAACCCATGACTCCTGAAGGCGTGAAAACTGCCGAAAGCGATAAGCTGATTACCAATAAATATGTAGAACGACACTTAAAAATCGGGATTGATTCTTTAAAACAATTGATTGAAAGAACAACAACGGTAAGGCATTTGAAGTTTGAGTGATTGTGTTTGAATAGAACACGGATGCCACGGACTGCGTGCACGGATTTGTTGGGATTGTCTGAACTGGGATTGTTGAGATATTGGTGAAAGAAGAAGTTTGTTTTTGCCATAATATTCAATCCTCGTTATCCTTGCACGAAGTCCGTGTCATCCGTGTTCCATGCTTCTGCAGTTGCTTGCTTGTCAACCGGCTTCCATCGTGGCTCCAGCCAGGCGCTTTGAAAATATAAGACAGCTTTTCGCGCCAGCCAATGTCTTTTCTTTTGACATCATTTTTTATATTCTTCCATTCGTGAAACACAAGATTTACGGCATTTGGTTTTTGAATGTTGCTTACTAAGCCATACACAATCGGTTCGTACTCCTGAACTGGCAGTTCTTTTTGAAACGTTCCAAATAACTTGTCCCAGATGATTAAAAACATACCCATGTTTTTGTCTAAATATTTCGCGTTGGAAGCATGATGAACGCGGTGATGCGATGGCGTTACAAAAATGTACTCGAACCAGCCTAATTTGTCAACGAGATCAGTATGAACGAGCGTTCCCCAGATTTGCGTTGCGGAATACATAAACACAATATCCAGTGGTTTAAAACCTATAAAAGCCAGGGGAATGAAATAAACAAACCGATATAGCGGTTCAAACACAGAGGAGCGAAAGCCGACTGTAAAATTGAGTTGTTGCGCGCTGTGGTGCGTAACATGCACTGCCCAGAATAATCGTATTTCATGATCGAAACGGTGCAGCCAGTAATACAAAAAATCTTCGGCGATTAGTAATGCTATCCAATATAAGAATGGGTTAGAAATATGCACAAAAGCAAACCCATAACAATATTGGTAGATAGCAACATAAGCCACGCGGAAAGCCACGTCTATCAAAGTGTTGAGCACCATGAGGTAAACGTTGGCTACCGTTCCTTTCACCGTATAAACCTGTCGTTCCTGAATATGCGTAAGGAGCAACTCAAGCCCGATGATAACAATGTAAAACGGAGTTGAAAGCAGCAACAACCAATATTCTCTTACCGAATTCATCCACCCTTTTTTGGTAGTGCAAAGTAACAGCGAAAATAACTTTATGGAATTGTAAAATCTGTTTATCCGTTTTTGATACACCTTTGCCGGATTATGGCAGATTTCATCAACGGCAACTGGCAAAAGCTTTCTTCCGGTCATCAGAAAGAATACAAGCGTTTGTTGCAAAAAAGCGACAAAAACAAACTGCTGAAACAACTGCCCCATTTGCATGAAGAAGCATTTGAAAACATCAATTGTTTGCAATGCGCAAGATGTTGTAAAAACTATTCTCCACGTTTTAAAACGCCGGATATCAAGCGCATCAGCAAGCATTTAAAAATGAAAGAAGGTACTTTTATTGAAACCTATTTAAACCTCGATGAAGACGGCGATTATGTTGTAAAATCAAAACCTTGCCCGTTTTTAAATGGCGACAATTCCTGTTCGGTTTATGAAGTTCGCCCCTCCGATTGTCAACGTTTTCCATATACAGATGAAGATGTTTTTTTCAAGCGACCCAACATCACTTTAAAAAATTCCACTTTTTGCCCGATTGTAGTGTTTGTATTGGAAAAGCTAATACCCCTCCGCCCCTAAAGGGGAACCTGAATAAACGTAAACAAAATTTACTTTGATTATTACATAAAATGAAAGAAGTTATCAATAATAAACAGGCTCATAATTCCCCTTTAAGGGTTAGGGGCAAACACTCCACTATTTTACCGAATATTTTGGTTGAAAAATATGCTGCGGAAGGCAAATGCGTAAGTCGTGTGAACGGCAAAGCGGTATTCATTGAAAACGTAGTTCCGGGTGATGTTGTGGATGTTCAGCTTTCAAAAAATAAGCGGGACTGGGCGGAAGGTTTTCCGGTTTTGTTTCATCAGTTTTCTTCTGAGCGCGTTACACCGTTTTGCAAGCACTTTGGTGTGTGCGGTGGTTGCCAGTGGCAGCATCTTCCTTACGAAAAGCAGTTGGAGTTTAAACAACAGCAAGTGCTGGATGCGTTTGAACGCATTGCAAAGTTGCCATCGCTACAAATCAGTTCTATCAAGGGTTGTAGCGAGATAGTGAGGTATCGGAACAAGTTGGAATACACATTCAGCAATAAGTGTTTTGTGCCGGGTAAAGAGTTTGCGAATCTGAATTCAGAAGATAAAAAATTAGTGCAAAACCAAAACGTAGCCGGCTATCATGTACGGGGCGTTTGGGACAAAGTACTTCCCATCAGAACCTGTCATTTGCAACACGAGCCAACCAATCAAATCAGAACAACGATTGCGGAATGGGGAGCCGAAAATGAGGTTTCTTTTTACGACATCAGAGAGCATAGCGGCTGGCTTCGCAACGTGCAAATCCGGAGCACTACTACGGGTGAATGGATGGCAAATGTGATTGTAGGTTATGAAGATAAAAAACTTCAGCATCATTTGCAAAGCCTGTTGTTGCAACGCTTTCCGTCGGTTACCACTTTGCTGTTTACCATCAATCCAAAATGGAACGACAGCATCTTCGATTTATCTCCGGAAACCGTTTCGGGCAAAGGATTTATTTATGAAAAATTAGAAGATTTTACTTTTAAAATCAGCCCGAAATCATTCTTTCAAACCAATACCAAAGGAGCCGAAATATTGTACGCTGTTGCCCGCAATTTTGCAGAACTGAATGGCACGCAAACGTTATATGATTTGTATTGCGGAACAGGCAGTATTGGTATTTTTATGAGTCGTTTTGTTAAGAAAATCATCGGTGTTGAAATGATTGCCGATGCGATAAACGATGCAAAAGAAAACGCTGCCATCAACAACATTCACCACGCAGAATTCTTCTGTGGAGATGTTATCAACATTTGCAACGATGATTTTTTTAGGACGCATGGCAAGCCTGATGTGATTGTTACCGATCCGCCGCGTGCAGGCATGAATGAGAAATTGGTGAACAAACTGCTACAGGTAGAAGCACCATTAATTGTTTATGTAAGCTGCAACCCGGCAACACAGGCAAGAGATTTGTTGCTACTCAGTACCAAGTACGATGTTACGCAAATTCAGCCGGTTGATATGTTTCCGCACACACATCATATTGAAAATGTGGTGCAATTGAAATTGAAAAAATAAATTGCTGATTACTTAACAAGTGATCCGGCAAAAAAATGAAACCTTTGTTTTTATCGTTATTTACGAAAGCCTTTTTTAAAGCATGACAGAATTTAGACCCGGTAGTTTTCAGATTTTACCAACTGCAATTAAAAATCTTATCATCATTAATGTGCTTGTGTTTCTGGCGCAAAGCTTTGTTGCACCCAACCTTCCTTTTTCTTTTGATGATTTATTTGCACTGCATAGCTGGCAAAGCAAATTGTTTGAACCCTGGCAGTTTGTTACGCACCTGTTTATGCACGGCAGTTGGGGTCATATTCTCAGTAATATGTTTGCCTTGTGGATGTTTGGTTCTGTCCTCGAAAACTTATGGGGGCCGCGCAGATTTATTATTTTTTATCTCGCCTGCGGTTTGGGCGCTGCGTTGTGCCACATGATTGTGCTGTATGTAGAAAACCAGCATCTGCTTGCCTTGTTCCATTCGTTGAGTTTGCCGGAACAAAGTGCTGCCAGCAGTGCTGTTACATCACGCATTGATGAACCTACGCTCGGCGCATCCGGCGCCGTATTTGGCTGCCTTGCCGCTTTTGGATTTTTATTTCCGAATACTTACATTTACCTGTATTTCTTTCTACCTTTAAAAGCGAAGTGGTTTGTATTAATTTACGCAGGATTAGAGCTTATGCAAGCGATACAAAACAGTGCCGGCGATAATGTGGCACACGTAGCGCATTTGGGCGGTGCGTTGGTGGGTATCCTGTTGGTTTGGTTTTGGAATAAAAATAACCGCCGCAAAATTTATTAATGCTTAACAGCTTTTGCAGACATTTGTATTCACTTTTGAAAACCGATATTTATGGCAGTGATGCGACAGAATAAACACAACTCTATCTTGCTTGGCTCCGACCGCAATGCGCTGGTGTGGCTCATCATCATTAATGCGGTGGTTTTTGTGCTGGTTAATTTTATCAAGATTATTTTTTACTTGTCCGAAAGCGATATTGCTGGCTTTTATAAAGATGTGCTGGGATGGTTTGTATTGCCTGCGAATGTTCATACATTAGCTACAAGACCCTGGACGATTATCAGTTACATGTTTACGCACGAAAGCATCTGGAGCTTGATTGGAACGGTGCTTTGGTTGTGGGGTTTTGGTTATATTTTGCAAGACTTGACAGGCAACAAAAAAATCATTCCGATTTATTTGTATGGCGGCTTTGCAGGGGCTTTGTTTTTCATTGCCACACAATATACATTTCCTGTGCTACGAGCTAATGTAGATACGGTTTTTCCCCTAATCGGCGCAGGTTCTGCGGTGATGGCGATTGCGGTTGCCACTACCACTTTGGCTCCTACTTATCGCTTGCTGCCGATGCTTAACGGTGGCATTCCTTTGTGGGTGCTTACCCTCATTTTTATTGCGTTCGATTATGCTACCATTGCTTCGGCAAATGCGGGAACCGCCATTGCACATCTTGCTGGTGCTGCCACCGGGTTTGTTTTTATCAAACAAATGCAACAAGGCAGCGATTGGAGCCTTTGGATGAACAACTTTTTTGATTGGGTAAATAACTTATTCAATCCTGAAAAAAAATATACAAAACCAAACAAAAACCAGATGTTTTATAAATCAACCAAGAAGCCTTATCAAAAAGTTTCCTCCCGTTTTTCGCAACAAAAGTTAGACGAAATTTTAGATAAAATAAATGAAGATGGTTATGGCTCGCTAAGCAATGAGGAGAAAGATTATCTGAGAAAAGCCAGCAAGGAAGACTTATGATAATCTCAATCTAAATAAAAGCGATGTTACGAACCATTGTTTGGTTGGCCAATGCTCTGTTGGCTGTTGTTTTTCTCATTTCCTGTTGTACACAATTTATACCGTCCTCTGTTTTCAGCTACGCCGTTTTTTTTGCGTTGTTGTTTCCCTATTTGTTTTTGCTCGTTTTTTTTCTTGCCGTCATCAATTTGTTTTTCAACAAAAAATGGTCGCTGGTTTTCTTTTTGATTTTGACACCGGGTTTGTATAATTTTTTCCATGTCGTTGCCATCCATCCTTTTGCAAAATGGCAAATGCAAAAAGATACTGGTGCTATCCGAATCATGACATGGAACGTATCGAGTTTTGTAAACCCTGCGCCGCTCCGGTTTCCCGATGCTATTGAACGAAAGCAAATGCTGGAGACGATTTCAGAATACAATCCTGATGTTATTTGCATTCAGGAATATTACAATGCATTCAATAGCCGCGATTTGCCTTCTGAAAAACATGAACTGGATTCGATTGGTTATCCCTATCTTCTTTTTTCAAGAGACGATCAGCTAAAAACCTTTTACGGTGAGATTGAAAGAGGCACTGCTATCGCCAGCAAAACACCTTTTTTAGATAGCGGCCGAATGCAAGTCCGGCAAGATGTTCATAACGAATTTTTCATTTGTGGCGATGTAAAACTGCACAACAAAATTGTTCGCATCAACAGTGCGCATCTTGCTTCTTATTTTTTATTTCCCGATTCAGCGCAAGGCTACGTTGGCAAAAGAAGGGTAGCTAAAAAAATCTTCATTTATAAAAATCATGTGCAGGAGCGGCTTCGCGAAGTAGAAGTTTTACATGATGTGCAAGCCGCCAAAATACGCCGTGTGTTAGACACCAGTTCGCATCCAAACATTTATTGCGGCGATATGAATGCAACTTCCTGCATGTACAGTTATAAGCTCTTAAAAGGCAATAGCCAGGACGCGTTTTTAAAGAAAGGAAACGGCATTGGCGCAACGTTTTACAACATCGCTCCTACTCTGCGCATTGATATGTGTTTTCCCGACCAACATTTTATTGTGCAGCAATGCACGGTGGTTCACCGCAAGCTGGGCGACCATTATCCTGTTGTAGCAGATTTGATATGGAAAGAACAGTAAACAATACAAAGCTTGCTTTATTTTTACAACATGGCAGGCACGCTTCGAAACTTAACAAGGCGCATTATTTTTTTTCTAACACTCCTTTGCTGTGCTTTGTATGCAGTTGCCTGCCTGTCGCCATTTGTTTCACCCAATCAGTGGTGGCCCATTGGTTTTTTTAGTTTGACGTTTCCTTATTTAGCCGTTCTGCTCTTTTTTATTCTTATTTTTTGGTTGATAGTAAAGCCGCGCTACGCCTTGCTTCCGCTGGTTGTGCTGTTGTTGGGTTACAAGCAAATGAATGTGTTATTTGCCATTCATTTTACCAATCATTTCAATACTAAAAAAGAAGCGAATGCAATTCGTATTGTTGACTGGAATGTCGGCAACATGTACGGCTTAAGCAACAACAGCTTAACGCGCAAACACAACCGCACTGAAATTGCTGGTGCTATTCTTCAGTTACAACCCGATATTATTTGTTTGCAGGAGTTTAATCATTCGCTTACACAAGGTGCAGAAGCGGATAATATAAGTTTGTTTTCATCACAATTTCCGTATTACTATTTTTCAAAAGATGTAGATAGAAAAAATGGATTTTATCAGTACGGCTCCATCATTTTTTCAAAATTTAAAATTGTAGATACCGGAAAAATCAAGTATCCGCATTACAGTTATGAGAGTTTGATTTTCACCGATATAAAACGGGGCGATGATACGTTTCGCATTTACACCTCGCATTTGCAATCATTCAAATTTTCAGGGGAAGATTATGCTGATATGGATAAAGTTGCTGAGCAAAATGATGTGGCCTTGCAAGCATCGAAAAACATCGTTTCAAAAATGAAAATCGCTTTCAAAAAACGGAGCCTTCAGGCGGATGTGGTAAACAAAGAGATCAATAACAGCCAACGTGCATCCATTATGTGCGGGGATTTTAACGACGTACCCAATTCCTACACTTACTTTACCATTCGCGGTTTGCGGCAGGATGCATTTTTACAAAAAGATTTTGGCATTGGTAAAAGCTACAACGCATTGGCACCAACGCTTCGCATTGATTATATTTTACCTGACAGCACGTTCAGCGTCAGGCAATTTGATATGGTGGACGAAGGCCTGAGCGATCATACGATGCTGGTAAGCGATGTGAGTTTACGAAAGTAGGCCTGAACCAGGATTTTATGCGATTGTTCTGATTCAACTGATGAGCCATAATTCAAATAATTTTAACGAGATTATTTTAAAAATCTGTATTCATCTTCCCAATCAGAATAATCGTATAAAATCCTGGTTGATTATCTTCGCGCCATGCTGACAGTGTATAATTCATTAACCCGAAAAAAAGAAGAATTCAAACCGATCGTCAACGGTTATGTAGGTATGTATGTATGTGGACCAACCGTAAGCGGCGAAAGCCATTTGGGTCATGCAAGGCCTTACATTACGTTTGATGTTATTAACCGGTATTTCCAACACAAAGGCTATAAAGTTCGGTATGTTCGTAATATAACTGATGCCGGTCATTTTGAAGAAGAAGGCAGAGAAGCGGAAGATAAAATCAGCAAAAAAGCGGTAATAGAAAAGCTGGAACCCATGGAGCTGGTGCAAAAATATACCAGCCTGTTTCATTGGGGCATGGAACAATTCAACACGCTACCGCCCAACATTGAACCCACAGCCACCGGGCATATTGTTGAGCAGATAGAAATGATTAAAAAAATCATTAGGGATGGCTATGCTTATGAAGTAAATGGCTCAGTTTATTTTGATGTAAAAAAATACGACGAAGATTTTACACCAAAGGGTTTGCCTTATGGCATCTTAAGCGGACGTATTTTGGAGGAGATGATAGAAACCACGCGCGAACTCGACAACCAGGAAGAGAAGCATAATAAAACCGATTTTGCCCTTTGGAAAAAAGCGCCGCCCGAACACATTATGCGCTGGCAAAGTCCGTGGGGCGAAGGCTTTCCGGGATGGCACATCGAATGTTCAGCCATGAGCGGAAAGTATCTGGGTGAACAGTTTGACATTCATGGTGGCGGCATGGATTTGCAGTTTCCGCATCACGAATGCGAGATTGCGCAAAGCGCCGTTTGCAATGGTGAAATGATGGCGAGATACTGGATTCATAACAACATGATCACCATCAACGGGCGCAAGATGGGCAAAAGCTACAACAACGTTATTAAGCTGAGTGAACTGTTCAGCGGCAATCATCCGGTGCTGGAAAAAGCTTATCACCCGATGACCATCCGGTTTTTTATTTTGCAAACGCAGTATCGCAGTCCGCTCGATTTTAGCAATGAAGCTTTACAGGCCGCGGAAAAAGGCTTGAAGCGTTTATGGGAAGCGTATGAAAATCTGAAGAAGTTGACAGATGATAGAAGTAAGATGACAGACGAGAACTCAATTCTGCCAACCATCAACCATCAACTGTCATCTGAACAAGAAGAACTCGATGCAAAATGCTTGCGGCTACTGAATGAAATGGATGAGTTTATAGAAGACGATTTCAATACAGCAAAAGTATTAGCCAATTTGTTTGAACTGGTTCCTGTCATCAATGGCTTAAAGGACAAACATCTTTCTTACGATGCCATTAGTGCTGCTACGTTGCAAATGATGAAAGAAAAAATCAAAGTTTATGTTGAGGACATTTTAGGTTTGAAAGACATCAAACCTGCTAATTCTTACCAGGTAGATGGCATTATGGATTTGCTGATTGATTTGCGCAAAAGGGCAAAAGAGGAAAAAAACTATGTAACAAGTGATAACATCCGCAAAAGGCTGGCTTCATTGGGCATTCAAATGAAAGATGAAAAAAACGGCACCACTACCTATACAATCGGATGATTTGTTTTTGCTTAAAAAACAGCCTGTTTACCTATCAGTATTATCTTTATTTGCAAATGAATTTATTAGCGTTCATTTGAATAACAAATTTTAGCTTTACATAAACATTCACTTCCGCTGGTTAAACCTGATAGTTATGAGAGGCGTAAATAAAGTAGTATTAATTGGAAATCTTGGGAAAGACCCCGACATTCAATATCTGGAAGGTAATATTGGCGTAGCTAAATTTCCGCTGGCTACTACAGAAACTTACAAAGACAAAGGCGGAAAGTTAGTTTCGCAAACTGAATGGCATACCGTTGTGCTGTGGCGCGGACTTGCCGAACTGGCACAAAAATACTTACACAAAGGCAGCTTAATTTATGTAGAAGGGAGATTGCGCACCCGAAGTTGGGAAGACAAAGAGGGCAACAAAAAATTTGCTACTGAAGTGGTTTGCGACAACCTGATTATGCTTGAAAAACGCAGTGATTTTAATAACCATCCTAAAAATCAGTCAACCGGCGAGCACGAAAATTTTACCGGAGAAGAACCGCCCGCAATACCCCCTTTATCAGAAGACTTACCTTTTTAAAATTGTGAACAAAATGAGTACAATTGCTGCCTCTTTCAAGGTGCAGGCAAGCAATTTATTTTGTGTAAACCCTTAATATTGTAATTAAATATCGCTGCCCATTGAAACCTCCGCTATGTTTACATCACCTTGAAACTGTGTTAGGAGCGGCTGCCTTCAACAACCAGGGTACTACCGTGCTGGTTATCATTTTGTTTTTGCTCATTTTTCTTTCCTTCTCTGCATCTGGTTCTGAAGTGGCTTTTTTTTCACTCACTTATAAAGACGTAAACCTGCTAAAAACAAAACAGCAGCAAGCTTACAAGCGTGTGATTGATTTACTTGAAAATCCAAAAGTGCTGCTGGCTTCCCTTCAGTTGGCTAAGCTCACGTTCAACATATTTATCATTATAATTGGTAATTACATTATCAATTCGTTTTTGCACTTTTCCAATGCGAGCGATTTCCTGATTCCTTTTCTGCTTATAGCTGCTATTTTAATTTTGTTTTGTGAAGTATTGCCAAAGCTGTATGCCGATTATAACAGCATTCGTTTTGCGAAAGATTTCGGTTGGGTGGTGGAAGGTTTATACCTTGTTTTTAACCGAATAGCAAGCCGCGTATTGCAAAGCTCAGAAGCCTTGGAAAAAACGTTTGCCGGCAAAAAAAATAATTATGTAAGTGAAGAATTTTCTCATGCGATAGACATTACTTATCCCGAAGGAAAAGTAGAAGAGAAAGATATTTTATTGGGTATTTTAAAGTTTGGAAGCATTACCGTTAAACAAGTCATGCAAACCCGGTTGGATGTAAGTGGAATTGAATACCACACTCCTTTTACAGCTTTGATACAACAAGTGGAAGCCCTGCATTACAGCCGCTTGCCGGTTTACAACGACAATCTTGATAAGATAGAAGGCATGATTAACACCAAAGATTTATTGCCTTATATTGATGAATCCAAAACCTTTGATTGGCATTCACTCATGCGACCGCCTTATTACGTTCACGAACATAAGTTGATTGAAGATTTGTTGCAGGAATTCCGGCAAAAGCACATTCACTTTGCCATTGTTGTTGATGAATTTGGCGGCACAAGTGGCATTGTTACGCTGGAAGACATTATGGAAGAAATCATTGGCGATATTCACGATGAATTTGATGAAGATGAAGCACCTTATCAACAGGAAGACGATAACAATTTTATTTTTGACGGCAATGTAATGATAAACGATGTTGCCAAAGTGATGCACTTGCCCGAAGATACTTTTAATAAAGTAAAAGGTGAGAGTGATTCATTGGCGGGTTTAGTATTGGAAATCGCGGGTATTATTCCGCCGGAACACACCGTTGTCTCTGCCGGTGATTTCGATTTTACTATTTTGCAAGCAGTGAAAAACAGGTTGAAAAAGATTAAGGTAACCATTAAACCGCAGGAAGCGAAATAAAATGCGTGATGTTAGGTGCTGGATGTTAGATGTTTGTGATCAACGACAAAGTTCTTTTACTTCTGTCATCCGTCATCTTACAACTGTCGTCTGCTTTTTTCTCCTTTCCTGCAACAGTCCTTATGTGCCAAAGCCAACGGGCTACTTCAACATTCCGTTGCCTAAAAAGGAATATCAGTTATTCAATCAGCCTGGCTATCCTTATAGTTTTGAATATCCGGTGTATGGAAACGTTGTAAAAGATTCTTCTTTTTTCGATAGCACTACCGAAAATCCGTATTGGATAAATATTGACTTTCCGCAATTCAACGGACGCATTTACATCAGTTATAAAAATATAGGCAAATACAAACTTGAGAAGTTGGTAAACGATGCTTATAATATGACGAATAAGCACACTTCCCGCGCCTCAGGGATCAATGATTCGCTGGTTGCAACACCCAATGGCGTGCATGGTATTTTCTTTTCGGTAGAAGGCGATGTAGCCACTGCCAACCAGTTTTTTTTGACCGATTCAACCCAACGTTTTCTTCGCGGTGCATTGTATTTTGATGCAACGCCCAATGAAGATTCATTACAACCCGTCAATCGCTTTTTGGTTGATGATATGAAGCATCTGATTAATACATTGAAGTGGAAATGATTCGATGTACGTATGAGATGTATTATGTGTTTCCTACCAAATTTACAATGTAAAAAATAAGCAAAAACAAACCCTATCTTTCCCGATTAATATTTCGTACATCGTGCATCAAATCAAACTCTCGGTTCCCAGCCCTTTTCATATTCCCGCTTCCATAAATTCATTGCGTCATTGTTATGTAGAATATGACCATTGCTTGTATCGCAATACAAAGTAGTGCCGGTGCGTTGCGCAATGTTTGCCAAATGACAAAGCAAAACACTTTTGCTGGCTTCACTCACCGGAGAATTTAATTTCGATTCGCCACGAATGGAGTCAATAAAATTATGAAAGTGATACAGATCTAAATTGCCTGTGCTGCTCACCGTGTTGGAAGCGTCGGCCTGCGTGTTTGTTTTTACCTCTTTTACCAATTTGTTATCCGCGTCAAATATTTTATAGCCACCGCCGCCATCGTTTACCAGTGTGCCTTTATCGCCATAAATAATAAAGCCTCTGCCCTCCCCTTCAACTGGATACAAATTGCAGCTACGGCTTTCCCAGGTAATGGCTTTGTTATCACCGAATTCAAACGAAGCAATCTGTGTATCGGGCGTTTGCCAATCATCTTTAAATGCATATCTGCCACCAGCTGAGGTAACTTTTGTAGGATAATCAACACCCAAAAACCAACGGCAACAATCTATCTCGTGTGTGCCGTTATTGCAGGCTTCACCGGTGCCCCAATGCCAGCGCCAGTGCCAGTTGTAATGCACTAAATTATCAACATAATCTTTACGTGGTGCCGGACCTTGCCACAGTTCAAAATCAAGTGTTGGCGGCACCGGAATTTTTTTGCCAAAACCAATGCTTTTGCGGTTGTTGGCATACCAGGCTTTGCCTAAATATGCATTGCCAATGATGCCTTCATGCACTTCTTTCGCACCTTGTATGAGTGTTGGCATCGAGCGGCGCTGATTGCCCATTTGAATCAGCTTGTTGTATTTGTTCATTGCCTGAACAATCGAGTTCGCCTTCATAAGGATTTTGTCCGCAAGGCTTTTCAACATACACATGTTTGTCATGTGCTGCGCCAAGAATGGCGGCGGGCGTGTGCCAATGGTCGGGCATGGCAATAACAAGTGCATCAAAATCTTTCTGTTCTACCAGTTTGCGGATGTCTTTCACCAGCGTTGGTTTGCGCGGCGCATCTTTTAAAGCGTTCATGCCATTGGCAATGGCTTTTTCTTCTACATCGCAGATATAAGCAATCTCTACATTAGGTAACTGAGAATAACATTTAGCCAGGTAGGAACCGCGACTGTTAACGCCCGAAACGGCAAGCACAACTTTATTGCTTGGCGCATTTTTGCCGAAGATGGGAAAGTTGAGAATAGTGATGCCAGTGGCTGCAAGCGATGTGTTTTTTATAAATTCTCGGCGAAGCATAATTATTGATAATTGTTAATGGTTAATTGTCAATAGTGAGTAGTGAGTAATTAGTGGTGAAAAGTCCATTAGACAAAACTCACCACTCACCTCTCACCACTCACTATTTCAGCACTTTTATTTTAATGCTTCTAAAGCTTACTTCATTGCCATGATCCTGCAACAGGATGTGTCCTTCTTTAGCTTCTCCAAAATCTTTCCAGACTTTGTATTTGCTAATGGCAACCAGATCTCTGAATTCTTTAGAGCCACGTTCGTATTGCAGCACTTTAATTCCGTTTAGATAGTGCTCTACATGATTATTAGGATACACCACAATGCGTCCCCAGTTCCATTCGCCTGGCTGATGAATAAAACGGGATTCTTTTTTTGCCGGAATCAAATCATACAACGAAGCCAGGGTTCTGTCGCCATTTCTGCCCAGCTTTGCATCAGGATGCAACGAATCGTCTAATACCTGGTATTCCAAACCGATGGCGGAGCCGGTGTTATTTTCTGAAAGCGTTACAAAATATTTTACGCCGCTGTTTGCACCGGGCGTTAATTTAAACTGAAATGATAAATCGAACGCTGCATATTGGTCGAATGTTACCACATCACCGGCGGTGCCGCCTTCTTTTCCTTCGGATGACAATACGGTAATCGTTCCGTCTCTGATTACCCATTCACTCGTGGGAAAGCTTTCTTTATAAGCGCCGCGCCAGCCTTTGCTTGTTGTTCCATCAAACAACAATTTCCAGCCGCTGCTTTTTTCGTAATTGCATAAGTAATTTGGAATATTGTTCAATACATATACATCGTTTGGAAACGGAGATGGCTGCACATCGTTTGTTTTTATCCGAATATTTTTAAAATAAATTTTCTCGCCTGCAAGCTTTGCGTTATTACCAATGCTATGAACCTGCAAGCCAATAAAACCTTTTGTATCGAATGTATCAACCATATAAGCTGCAGGCATATCATTAATCCAGGTTTTGGTTTCGTTACCAATGCACTCAATTTTTATATGATTCCAACCGCTTAACTTGAAAGCATTTTGTGCCGATGAATGAAACGATAATGGATACAACCAATCTCGCCTGCCTTCATCATAAATACCAGCCGTCCAGCGGCGTGAAGAAGGATCTAACTCATATTGATAGCCATACACTTTTCCTTTGCCTCCGTTTCCAGCAGCATCAAAATGAGAGCGAAACTGAACGCCGGAATTGGATGTGGTATCATCAATTTTCGCATCAAGTTCCAAAACAAAATCGCCATATTCCTGTTCGGTAATTAAAAACGAGTTGGGCGAATTCACCACTGTGCTGCCTACAATCATCCCGTCTTCTACTTTGTAATCGGCAGTGCCGGCTCCTCTTTTCCAGCCGTTGAGCGTTTTGCCATCAAATAAAGAGGAATAACCGGATGTTTTTTTTTGCGCAGAAGAAAATAAAAAAATGAGGCAAAAACAAAAGGACAGCAAAAAGATAACTGGCTTCATGGCAAAGTATTGTGATTGTTTTGTAAAGTAACGGAATTGAAAAGTAAAGAAAGGGCTGAAGCAAAAATTATTTTAAAAAGTAAGATCACTTTTTCGAGGTGCAGCAAAAAGGTTTTTGTAATGTCCAGTATGCGTTAAGTAAGTATTCGAATTATGAGGAGGGATGGGTATAATTGTTTGTTTTGCCTATATTTTACTTACAGCCGCTTTTGTTACTTTAAGAATAATTCATTTTGGTTGAGGCCTTTTTATTTTGTAAAAATTACTTTTTTAAGTTAACCATTAGTAATTCATAACCTCCAGGCGTCCAGCCCGATGAAGTGAGGGTAGCCATGTTTCTTGTCAGATTCGTAATTGAAAAAGTGCCGAGTATACCACCGTTTGGACGGAAGCTTATTCCCTGATAATTAAAAACAGTAATCCTAACCGCACTGTCCCCTACCATTGAATATGCGGCCGAGTCAAATGAGTTTCCTTCTTTGATATACAGATTTCCATTTGGAAAAAAATCATAATAATCTGTGGGTGTACCAATAAAGTTCGACCCTCTATCCGAACCGTTTGGAATGTCTGTTAGTGAAATAGAATCATTTACAATACTCCATTTACCTATCAACAGATTTGTTTGAACATTTGTTTTATGGCAAGAAGTAACAAAAGCAATGACTAATAAAAAGCAAATCGAAAAAATTATGTTTTTCATTTGTAGAGTATTTTCTTGCTAAATTATCTATTGTTTGGAACACCTTATATTGACAGTAAAAACATTTGAAAACCTTATACCTGCGGTTTCATGATGATAGAGCTTTTTACCAATACGTTGCATGACGAATAAATAGCAATTTATTATCAAATTTAGTTTCGCAAATCTTTTATTTTGCTCTACATTTGCCGCCACTTTAAAATTGCCTTACTGAAGGCACGCAACAAACAAGTTTACAATGTCTTATTTAACATCAGAAAGAAAGTCAGAAATCATTTCAACATTTGGCGGCGATGCCAAAAACACAGGCTCTATTGAAGGGCAAATTGCAGTGCTCACTGAGCGCATTTCCGGCATTTCAAAACATCTGCAGAGCAACAAAAAAGATTTTTCTACTAATCGTGGTTTGCTGCAACTGGTAGGCAAACGCAAACGTTTACTGTCTTACCTGCAAAAGCACAACTTAGGAGGTTACCGCGCTTTGATTGAAAAGTTAGGACTCAGAAAATAAGCCATTATGCTATCAATATAATTTATTCCCAATCCGCATCTTCGGCTTGGGAATACTTTTTTAAGATAATTATTGCGCGCCCCTGCCACAATTTCATTCATTTATAAACCGGCAACGCATTCGCCTTCATTTGCTGTCGGTTGTTTTCAAAAAGAAATATAAAATATGCTGACTCAACCGAAGAGTGTAACATTTGATTTAGGTAACAACCGTGAAGTAACGGTTGAGACCGGTAAACTTGCCAGGCAAGCTGATGGTGCTGTTACCGTAAAACAGGGCAAGTGCATTATCCTCGCAACCGTGGTTGCCAATAAAGAACCAAGGGAAGGGCAGGATTTTTTTCCGCTGAGTGTTGATTACCAGGAAAAATTTGCTTCTGCCGGACGCATTCCGGGTTCGTTTTTTAAACGCGAAGCCCGCCTGAACGATTATGAAGTGTTAACCAGCCGCCTGGTGGATCGCGCCTTGCGCCCGCTTTTCCCTGAAGATTATTTTTGCGAAGTGCAGGTTATTATTAACCTCATTTCAAGCGATGAACAAGTAATGCCCGATGCTTTGGCTGGCTTGGCAGCTTCGGCTGCTTTGGCGGTTTCGGATATTCCTATTAAAGAAATGATATCAGAGGTTCGCATTGGTCGTGTTGATGGTCAGTTTATTGTAAATCCATCGCGAAGCGAATTAGAAAAAGCTGACCTTGAATTTATCATTGCTGCCACCGAAAAGAATTTAATGATGGTGGAAGGCGAAGCGAAAGAATGCAGTGAAGAAGATTTGGTGAAAGCGTTGGAACTGGCGCACGAAGCCATTCGCGTGCAAATAAAAGCACAGGAACAATTGCGCGATTTGGTAGGCGTTACAGGCAAAAGAGAATATAAAAAGCCTGAACAAAATGAGGCTTTGAAAGAAACGGTAACGGCTTATGCAAAAGATAAAATTTATGAAATTGCCAAAAGTGGTTTGAGCAAACATGAACGTTCGGCAGGCTTTAAAGTAATTAAAGACGAATTGATTGCGAGCCTTGGCGAAGAAGCGACTGATGAGCATAAAAAATTAGCTAAAAAATATTTTTCAGACTTAGAATGGGAAGTGGTTCGCGACATGATTTTGAATGATCGTGTTCGTTTGGATGGTCGCAAGTTAGATGAAGTGAGACCGCTTGCTATGGAAGTTGACCCGCTTCCAACACCACATGGCTCATCACTTTTTACCCGCGGCGAAACACAATCAATAACCACGGTTACCCTCGGTACTCCGTTGGATGATTTGTTGGTTGAAAGCGCAGCTAAATCTCAGGATTCGAAGTTTTATTTGCACTATAATTTTCCTCCTTTCAGTACCGGCGAAGTAAAAATGTTACGCGGACAAAGCCGCCGTGAAATTGGTCATGGAAACCTTGCCATGCGCAGTTTAAAGCAAATGATGCCGGGCAGCGACTACGCTTATACAATAAGAGTAGTGAGCGATATTTTAGAATCGAACGGTTCATCTTCTATGGCTACTGTTTGTGCCGGTTCGCTGGCATTGATGGATGCCGGCGTTCCCATTCCAAAGCATGTAAGCGGTGTTGCAATGGGCTTAATTACAAGTGCCGACAGTAAATATGCCATTCTTACTGATATTCTGGGTGATGAAGATCATCTTGGCGACATGGACTTTAAAGTTACCGGCACACGCGATGGCATTTGTGGCGTACAGATGGACATTAAAGTGGATGGCTTAAGCATGGATGTAATGCGCGAAGCATTGGAACAAGCGCGCAAAGGTCGCCTGCACATTTTAGATGCGATGTACGAGTGCATTCCGGAGCATCGTCCTGATATTAAGGAACACGCACCACGCATGGAAAAAATTATTATTGATAAAGAATTTATAGGGGCGGTAATTGGACCTGGCGGTAAAATTATCCAGGAAATACAAAAAGAAACCGGCACCACCATTAACATTGAAGAAGTAGGTGAAACCGGCGAAGTAAGCATCTTTGGTACGCAAAAAGAAGGTGTTGAAAAAGCAAAAGCCTGGATTTCCGGAATTGTTGCTGTACCTGAAGTTGGCAGTGAGTATGAAGGCACAGTAAAAAGCATTAAAGACTTTGGTGCATTTGTAGAATTTTTGCCGAAAAAAGAAGGCTTGCTGCACATCAGTGAAATTAGCTGGAAGCGATTGGATACCATGGAAGGTGTACTGAACGAAGGTGATAAAGTAAAAGTAAAATTGGTTGATGTTGACCCCAAAACCGGCAAGTACCGTTTGAGCCGGAAAGCGTTGATGCCAAAGCCTGAAGGCATGAGCAATAATAACAACAGCAACAGTCGTCCGCAGCAAGGGCAACAGCCGAATCAGCCCAATCGCCCACGTCCGCAGATAACGCCAAAAGTGAATAAGGAAGACTAATACACAATATGGATAAAACCAAAAGCCTCGATTTCGGAAATCGGGGCTTTTGGTTTTATAAGAAAATACAATTGACGGCTAACTCAAATTATAGTAGACCTTCTGCACATCTTCGTCCTGTTCAAGTTTATCAACCAATTCCAATACATCTTTTGCTTGTTCTTCGTCAAGATGTGTTGTGGTTGTTGGCACTCTTGTAAGCTCTGCGCTGATGGGTGTAATGCCTTTGTCTTCCAGGGCTTTGCTCATGTGCCCGAAGTCTTCATAGGGTGTACGAATGATGATATTACCTTCGGCATCTTCACCAATTTCTTCCAGACCATAATCAATCAAATCGAGTTCTAATTCATCCAAATCTACCCCCTCGCGTTTTACTTTAAATTCGCCCATGCGGTGAAACAAAAAACCAACCGAACCACTGTTGCCCAACACACCATCCCCTTTTTTAAAAATGTTTCGCAGGTTCGCCACTGTTCTCGTTGGGTTGTCTGTTGCCGATTCTACCATTACTGCTACGCCATGCGGCGCATAACCTTCATACACAATTTCTTCAAAGTTGTCCATTTCCTTACCCTGTGCGCGTTTGATGGCCGCCTCTACCCTGTCTTTCGGCATATTCACGCCTTTGGCATTTTGCATACATCGGCGCAATGCAGAGTTGGTGCTCGGGTCGGGTCCGCCAGCCTTTACTGCGATGGCAATTTCTTTTCCTATGCGTGTAAATTGCTTTGCCATCTTGTCCCAGCGGGCAAACATGGTGGCTTTTCTTACTTCAAATATGCGTCCCATAATTGTTGAAATGTTTATTGTAAAAGCTGTGAGCTATTAGCTTCGAGCATCGAGCAAACAATGATTTTCTTTTCAAAAGAACGAGCGCAAATGTACGAGATGCTCTATAAATAAAAAGCCGCAAAAACAAATGCGGCTTTCGTTGTTATGATGAATAAATTTGGAGTTCTATTTTCTCTTTTCAAAGTCGGAAGCAGTTGGTAAAATGTTGTTATTCAACCCCAGCTTGCTGTTTCTTTTCCCATAAGTAAAATAAACAATTAAACCAATAATCATCCAAAAGAACGCACTTAACAACGTTTCGTTGGGCAAGCTGATGATCATGGCAGCGCAAACCAGCATACCCAATATCGGAACCAAAGGAACCAAAGGCGTTTTAAACGGACGATGAAGGCCAGGGTCTCTTTTACGCAAAATCATAATACCCAGACAAACCAGCACAAAAGCAAACAAGGTTCCGATAGAAGTCAAATCGCCCGCAACGGTGCCGGGAACAAAGGCAGCAAATAATCCTACAAAAACAAACAATACGATATTGCTTTTGTAAGGTGTGCGATAGCGGGGATGCAAATCGGAAAAAATTTTGGGTAATAAGCCATCGGTTGCCATGGTATAAAACACTCTTGACTGACCCATGAGCATAACTAAAATCACCGAAGAAAATCCGGCAAGAATGGCAATGGTTACCAAGGTTGCCAGCCAGCCATATCCGGGCATGTAGGTTTGAATGGCATACGCCACCGAAGCTTCTTTACCGGCTTTTATAAAATCGGTATAAGGTGCAACGCCGGTAAGAACATACGAAAACAAAATGTATAAAATGGTACAGATAACAAGCGAGCCTAAAATGCCCCGCGGCATATCGCGCTTTGGATTTTTGGCTTCCTGCGCAGCCGTTGAAACGGCATCAAAACCAATGAATGCAAAAAAAACAATGCCCGCACCTGTTAGCACACCTCCCCAGCCGTGCCTGAAAAAATCAGAGTACGAATACAGGGAACCATCGGGCTGCTTAGCAGGTGGCGCATCAGCAGGAATAATGTACGGTGTATGATTTGCCGGATTGATATAACCCCAGCCAATGGCAATGAACACCAAAACAATAGCTACTTTTACAATAACGATCACTGTGTTTACGGTTGCCGATTCCTGTGTGCCTCTGATTAACAGCAGAGATAAAATTAATAAGATAAGCAACGCAGGTGCATTGATGATGCCGTGATGCATGATGTTGCTGGCATCCAAAGCTTTTTCAAAAGGTGAATGGCACCACTCATAAGGAATGCGTTTACCAATTAACGTATTCAAATATTCACTCCACGAAATAGAAACCGTGGCTGCACCTAAGGCATATTCCAATATCAAAGCCCAGCCAATTACCCAGGCAACCAACTCGCCCATTGTAGCATATGCATACGTATAAGCACTGCCTGCAATAGGGATGATAGAAGCAAATTCTGCGTAACACAAACCCGCAAATGCGCAACCAACAGCTGCAATGATGAAAGAAACGGTTACTGCAGGTCCGGCATGTTCACCAGCCGCTAATGCTGTACGCACAAACAAACCAGCACCGATAATAGCACCTATTCCTAAAGCAATCAGGTTGCCTGCCGTTAGGGTTCGCTTTAAACCTTTTTCGCCTTCATCGGCAGAAGCAAGTAACTGGCTGAGAGGCTTCTTTACAAATACACTCATAAATTGGTTTTATTGTTATTGTAGTTGATGATGGAAAAGTAAGGATTAATCTATTGCAGTTAGCGAAAATCTTTGGTGTTGAGCCTCCTTTACAAATATTGATGATAGTCTTTTATCTCTTGCTCTAATCGTTGAGCAAGAGATAAGTTTCCGTCCTTTAATTCTTCCCAAATCATCTTTGAATCATCCAGATAATGCTGAATTTTTTCTTTGCTCCAATCCTTCGGTGGAGGCATTAAATTGGTAATTCTGTCTGCCAGCTTTACTGCCCACACTTCTTTTTGCAATTGCCTGATTCGTTGTACGCTGTCTTTGATTTGATCCTTTTTTGACAGCTTTTCATTTTTGGTGAGCGCATCAACGGCAACTGCTATTTCTTTTCCAAAATGTTCTTCTATTTCTTTCAATGTTGTGTCTGTATCTTCAACCGTATCGTGCAGCAAAGCCACTTGTATTGCAAAGCCCAAATCAAATTCATCTGAATGCGGAGCGGCTACCAAAATTTCCATCGCCACATCAACCACATGCACAATATAAGGCAAATCAGTGCCTTTCACTTTTTCGCCGGAAGCTTCGTGTTTAAGAGCAGCAAACGCTAACGCTTGCTGGTAAAGCGTTTGAACATTCATAGGTTTGTTTTTATCGGAATAATTGAACCACAAAGACAGAAAGAACACACAGATTCACAAAGACCAAATAAAAGAAAACTTAGTGTAACCTACCTGCCGGTAGGCAGACTTCTTTCCTTCCCTTCTTCGTGGTTCAAACAAAAATTTATTTCAATATCTGATACTCATGAATTTTATCAATCTCCAAAATGGTGGTTTTGCCGTCCTCGCTTTCATGATACATGGGAACAAACTTAGCTTCAAAAATAATTTCATCATAGGTGTAAGATGTACGTTGTAAAACAGTGTTGGAATACACATCATCAAAACCACGCATCAATACATACAATTCCAAATCGGCCACTTTCATATCTTCGGAAGTGAAGTTTACTAAGGGGCTGTTTTCATCAATGGGATGAACTACCGTCCAGTTCATCATCAAACTATCCACGCGGCTTCTTTCCAGATTCAAACTATAAAATTTGTATTGGATCTCACCGTTTTCTTCTATCTGAAAGCTACTTGTAACCTGAATGGTTACGTCGGTTAGTGTGTGCCCGTCTTTATACGGCACCATGCGAAACATAAGCCCCTTTATATCTTTATAAGGAGAAATAATGGCGTGCTTGCTAAACAGAATATTGGATCGCGGGCGCGAAAACCTTCCATAAATCAAACCGGTTGCAAGGGCAAAAGATAGAAAACCAAACATGGCTTCAAACGAAGCAACGAGGTTTGACAGATCGGTTATTGGGTTCAATCTGCCATACCCCACCGTTGTAAATGTTTCGGTACTAAAGAAATAGAGCTCTTTCATTTTGCCCCATTCTGTTGTTGCCACAAAGCCCTGGTAGCATTTGGTTCCAAGCAACACATAAATAAGGGTAAAACAAAGGTTGATGCAAACAAAAAATACAACAATGGAAAGCAGGAATTTCCAGATTGGCATGTTGAGCATGGTGCGATACAAGCTGAACCTGTCAAACAGGTTAAGACCATCTTTCCGCAAATTGAAGCTGCCGTCTTTGTTCACAAAACGACCTCCGTAATTATTCGGGTTAGTGCCGAAGCCCGTGTCGTTGTTGCTTTTAAAAGAGGAATTTAATTGTTTGAATGAGTTAGCCACAATACAGTTTTTGATTGATTATTTTTTGATAGATGAATAAAGCTAAGTTTGTTTTTGCCTTAATATCATCAGTCAAAAATCAGTTTATGAAGCAGTTAAAACTTTTGCCTTTTTTTGAAATTGCATACTGTGCAATTTGCTGTACCAGCCACCCAACTGGAGCAACTCTTCATGCGTACCGCTTTCTTTAATTTCACCTTTATCCAGCACCATAATTTTATCGGCTTTGCGAATGGTTGACAAACGATGCGCAATGACAATAGAGGTACGCCCCGATACCAATTTATCAATTGCATTTTGAATAAGCATCTCGCTTTCGGTATCAATTGATGAAGTGGCTTCATCTAAAATTAAAACAGCAGGATTGTACAACAAAGCCCGAACAAAAGATAACAATTGTCGTTGTCCCAAACTCAGTGTGCTACCGCGTTCCATCACGTTGTAATCGTAATCGCCGGGCAATTGCATAATAAAATCGTGCACGCCAATGAGCTTTGCAGCTTCTATCACGTTTTCTTTTTGAATGGCCGGATTGCGAAGCGTAACGTTATCCATGATACTTCCCGAAAACAAAAACACATCCTGCAACACAACGCCAATACGGCTTCGCAAGGCTTCTATATCATAATCATTTACGTTTACATCATCCAGCGTTATGCTGCCTTTTTGAATGGGATACAAACGATTGAGTAAACTGATGATAGAAGTTTTGCCACTGCCGGTATGTCCCACCAAAGCTACCGTTTCGCCGGGCTGAATGGTGAAATCAATATTTTTCAAAACATAATGATCATTTACATAAGCAAACCAAACATGATTGAACTGCAATTTGCCGCGCACTTCGGCAGGCGCAAATGTGCCTTGCTGATGAATGTAATCGTTATTGTCTAACACAGCAAACACACGCTGCGAAGCAATCACACCCATTTGAATGACATTAAATTTATCGGCAATCACGCGCAGCGGACGAAAGATTTGGTTGATGTATAAAATGAACGAAACCAAAAGACCGGAATCCAGTTTTTTATCTGCGATCCACCAAACTAAAATACCGGTGCTTACCGCCAATACAATTTCAACCACAGGAAAAAAAACAGAATACGCAAAGATGGCTTTGATGTTAGCGTTGCGATGATCTTTGTTGATGGCATTGAATTTACGATACTCACGATTTTCCGCAGCAAATGCCTGCACGATTGCCATGCCGGTTAAATGCTCCTGCACAAACGCATTCAGCGCAGCCACCGCATTGCGTACTTTGATGAAACTTTTGTTTACGCTTTCTTTAAAATAATAAGTGGCTACAATTAAAATGGGAAAAGGAATGAGGCTTACCAATGTTAATTTCCAATTGAGCCAAAGCATGGCTGCAAGTGTAATTAAGATAGAAAGCAAATCAGAAATGATGGGTATCAATCCATCAGAAAAAATATCGTTGATGCTTTCGATATCGTTGATGGTTCTTGTGGTGAGCGTGCCGATTGGAGTTGTATCAAACTGGCGTAAATTTAAGTTTACAATTTTTTTATACACCGCAATACGCATGTCTTTTACTACGCTCTGCCCCAGCCACGATGTAATGAAAGAAAACCAAAACCGAACTGCGGTTTCAATAAAAATAAAAACCAACTGAAAAACGGTAATGGCTACTATTAATTGTTCAACATTGTTATAGTTTGTATTGAACAAAAACAAACGCAGCCATTCGGGAAGATGAGCGGCTTTACCAGTGGCATTATCAATGGTTAGCTGAATAAGATACGGGCGAACAGGAGCAAACACAGCCAGCACAATTGCCATGATGATGCTGCCGTAAAATTGAAAACGATAAGGACGAACAAATGAAAAAATGCGCCGCAGCGCTCCGTAATTAAAACCCTTTTTTTTCGCTTCTTCACTCATGGTAAGATAGCAAAGATACAAGATACAAGGTTCAAGAATCAAGGCTTAAGATTGCAGATACAAGCAAACAAGATTTAAATGAATAAATCACATTTTAAACCAGGTACCTTACATCTTGATTCTTGATTTCTTAATTCTTGTATCTTGTTTCTTGATTCTTGTATCTTGATTTCTTGCTTCTTAAACCCTTATTCTTTTTCATTCACCTGTACATCGCGCGTAAAGCTTTCTTCTAAAGAAATAAAGGTTTCCGTGCGTTCGATGCCTCGTATTTTTTGCAGTTCATCGTGTAATACAAACCGAAGTTGTTGAATGTTCTTACAAACAATTTCTGCAAACATGCTGTAGTTGCCGGTTGTATAATTGAGTCGTACAATTTGGGGTAGCTTTTTTAACTCTTTGGCAACGCTATCATACAACGAACTTTTTTCAAGATAAATACCGATAAAAGCAATTACATCGTAGCCCAACTGCTTCATATCAACATTTAGTTTTGTGCCTTTTACAACACCGGCTTCCTGTAGTTTTTTAATGCGTACATGAATGGTGCCGCCTGAAACGAACAGCTTTTTGCCAAGATCGGCATATGATACTCCGGCATCGTTCATCATCTCCTGCATAATTTGCAAATCCAGTTTGTCGAGGTTAAGTTTTGCAGCCATAATTGTTTTCCAGTTAGATATTTTCCAAAGGTAAGATAACTACGTTGAACGGATTCTAAAATTCTTAGAGCTATGTTGATAAAATGTTGCATACAAAAACAAATGTCCTAATATTGCACCTGCAAACAGGTTCTTATATACTGTGGGGTGATGAAATCTTGGCAGACATACCCTCTCGTCTCGAGGGTGAGGACCAACAGGATAAACTAAGCATAGAGCCGACCAAACTCGTGTTAGGCCGACCGGGGTTGACCACCAAGCTTTTGTGTTTAGCCAACTGCCTCGTGTAGGTTCGAGTCCTACCCCTACAGCTTTTAAAAAAGCCTCTCTGATTAAAATCAGAGAGGCTTTTGTTTTTGCCACGATTTTTAAGTCATTGCAATCATCTCCCACCCGGTGGACAGTATTCCTGTAAGTAATGCGTGTATAAAGTAGATAAAAATTCTCTTGTTCCTTCGCCTTCAAAAATACCGTGCGAGCGATTTGGGAAAGCCATAAATTGAAATAGCTTATTGTATTTAATCAATTGATTGATTAGCATTTCGGCATTGGAATAATGCACGTTGTCATCGCCTGTACCGTGGATGTACAACAAATTTCCCTTTAAATTTTTTGCATAAGTAATTGGTGATCCATTGACAAAATCCTGTTTGTTTTCCTGCGGCAAACCCATGTATCGTTCCTGGTAAATATTATCATACGTCAATTGGTTCCCCACAGCTGCAATGGCAATTCCGGTTTTGTAAATGTCGGGAAACTGGAACATTAAATTCAGCGTAGCAGAACCACCGCCACTCCATCCCCAAACTGCAACTCTTGAAGTATCAATAAAAGGCCGTTTAAGAATTTCACGGGCAGCCATCGCCTGGTCGTGAATGTTTACAATTCCAATTTTGCGGTAGATGCTTTTTCGCCATTCTCTTCCTTTTGGCGCAGGCGTTCCGCGACCATCAATTGAAACATAAATATAGCCTTCATCTGTCATGTTGCCCCGGTACAAAAAATTACGGCCTACACCAAATTCGTCTTTCACGGTTTGCGCAGCCGGTTCGCTATAAACATAAAACACAAGCGGATATTTTTGGGTAGAATCAAAATGCTTTGGCTTCACCATCCAGGCATCCATTGCAACGCCATCGTTTGTTTTTACAGTAAAAAACTGAATGTTTGATTTCGTTGAATCGGCACTCGTTACTGCATGATACACTTTATGACCATCGAGCGCCGAATGATCGGGCAACGAAACCCATTCTTCTGTGGGTAGCGTGTAATGATTGGAGAAAGAATGCATCGCAAACTTTGCATTGGGCGAAACATCATAATCATGCGTACCATTTTGATTTGATGGACTCAGGCGCTCGGCCATGCCTTTGCCATCTAATTTGGTTCTGTACAAATACGATTGCGTTGCGTTTTGTGGCGATGCCTGAAAATAAATGTAGTTGTTCTTTTCATCAATGGCATTTATTTTCATTACATCGTAAGCGCCTTTTGTAATGAGCGTTTCTTTCCTGCCATCATGCCCAATTCTATACAAATGTCGCCAGCCATCTTTTTCACTCGCCCACAAAAATTCTTTACCGCCATTTATCCAATCCCAACCGCCATACGAGTAATCTTCATCCCAGTTTTGCAACACTTCAATCCATGCCGAGTCAGTTTCTTTATAAATGGTTTTTGAATCGCCGGTAGCAACATTGCAAAGCAGGATGTCGCTTTCATTTTGCTTTCGATTTAAATGCTGAATGATCAATTCACCGTTGTTATCTGCCCATTCCATGCGCGGCACATACGATTGCAAAACCGGATCGGTTGGAATGTTCATCCAATTTGTTTTTGTCGTATTTATATCCACTACACCAATCTTAAAAGGCGATGGTGCTTCGCCTGCCACCGGATACACAACCGGCTTCACAAAAGGATAAATGGAATCTGTATTATCAATCATCAAATAATCTTTTGTGCCTTTGGCATTCATCTGCCAGTAAGCAATTTTCTTGCTATCAGGGCTCCAGCGAAAGCCATCTCTGCAAAAAAATTCTTCTTCGTAAGCCCAGTCGAATGTGCCATTAATCAACTCACGCGAGCCATCGGTTGTTAATTGTTGTACGCTTCCATTGGATGCATCTTCTACATACAAATTGTATCCGCTTACATACGCTACTTTGCTGCCATCGGGCGAAAACTTAGCAAACATTAAAGATGATGTTGGCAGGTTCGCTCCTAATTTCTGCACCGAATGATTGGTAACATTAATCAGCCAATAATCTCCGCGCGTATCATAGCGCCAAACTCTTTTGGTGTTGGTATAAACGAGCACTTGATTGCCATCATCAGACAGAAAAAAATTGCGCACCGATAAAGGTTGAGACGCTCCGTTTGGTGTTAGTTGTTCTTTGGTAAGAAGCACTTTTGTTTTTGCAGAAGCAAGATCGTTGAAAACAATTTCATTTGCTTTTGCTTCATAATAACCCGTTCCATCTTTGCTCCAATGCACACCTTGCGGCGGTTGCCCGATGGCAAAAAAAGTGGCAAAACAAAACGTAACAATAAGCAATCGCTTTGCAAAATTCATAGCTTTTGTTTTGCGGTAAAAATAAACGAAACAAAGACATTTGTTTTTGCACTAAAAAATAAAAGCCGAATTTATAAAAGCCTTAAAATTAGGAGTGGCTTTACAAGGCGTTCCTTAGATGTTTACTTTTAACCCTTTAACAACCACAGCACGATGGGCATCATCCGCAAGCAAAGCATTTTCTCATCTGTTTTTTCGTATGCCGGATTTGCCATTGGTGCATTAAATAAACTTCTCATTTTCCCAGCTTTTTTTTCAAGTAAGCAAATTGGCTTAACTACTTTGCTGGTTGATATCGGCCTTGTGTTTTCGGCAGTAGCAACATTGGGAAGCAACTCTATCACTTATAAATTTTTTCCGTTCTATAAAGAATATTTACCTAAGAAAAAAAACGATCTGCCGGCGTTCACGCTATTGCTTTGCCTGAGTGGTTGCATTGTGGTAATAAGTGCAGTGTTTCTCTTTCAAAACTTTATCTCGCGCAAGTTTGGTGCGCAATCGCCGTTGTTTGTAAGCCATTATAATTTGCTGTATCCGCTTATTATTTCAACGGCATTATTTAGTTTGTTTGAATCATATGCGTGGAGTATCCAAAAAACGGTTGTCTCTAATTTTCTGCGCGAAGTGGCGTTTCGCATTTTTGTTTTGGTGTTGCTGCTTTGCTACATCTATAAAGTCGTTTCGCTCGAAACGTTTTTTACACTGTATTCGTTCATTTATGTGCCTTCGGCTGTCCTTCTTATTTTCTATTTAATTCGCAGTGGCAATTTTCCTATCAACTTTTCTATCAGCAATGTTACGAAGCGCATTCACAAACGCATCATAGCATTTGGTTCGCTTATTTTTTCAAGTTCGTTACTCAATGTTCTTTCACGGGCCATTGATGTTATCTTTTTGGCAAGTCAAAGTACCGGCGGTTTAAGCGATGCCAATGTGTTTTCATACGGTTCGTATATGATCAGCATTATGGAAGTGCCGCAGCGAAGCATTACTGCCATCGCAACGCCGATTATTGCGCAGGCATGGCGCGACAAAGACCGCAAAAAAATTGAAGATTTATATCACAAGACTTCGCTCAATTTATTAATTGTGGGTTTGGCAATCTGGGGTTTAATTTATTTAAACATGAACAGCGCGATTGCTTATTTGGGACCAGAATATGCACCGATGAAAACCGTGTTTGTGATTATGGGAATTGCGAAATTGATTGATTTAGGAACCGGCGCCAACTCGCAGATTTTGTTATTAAGCAAACATTGGCGACTCGATTTTTTTACCAATTCGGCTTACGTGATGCTATCGTTGCCGCTTAATTTTTTCCTGGTTAAAAAATATCACATTTATGGTCCGGCATGGGCGAATTTAATTGCAATGACAGCATTTAACACCGTTCGGTTTTTATACATCTGGAAGCTGTTTCGGATGCAGCCTTTTACACGAACTACTTTGTACGCTTTGTTGCTGGCTGTTGTATGTGTGGCTGCCGTTAGTTTTGTGCCGACGATTGGTAATATTTACATTGATGTTATTATTCGTTCGATCCTCTTTGCTTTTGTTTTTGCCCTTTTTATTTTGTTGCTCAATGTATCGCCCGATATTACAAGCCTGTATAGAACGACATTGCTGCGATTAAAAAGGGAATAGTTTCCTATCTTCATTTTTTTACCACCAACTTACATCTTTGTAACTGCATGGAACGCTTTCACGGACTGTTTGGTATTGTATTAATTCTGGGCATTGCCTTTTTGTTTTCTAATAATAAAAAAAAAATCAATTACCGGCTGGTTGCCAGTGGCATCCTGTTGCAAATATTCATTGCAGTTCTTGTATTTAAAGTACAGCCGGTTGCGCGATTTTTTCAATGGCTCGGTCATGGTATGCAATTGATTGAAGGCTTTGCTTTTAAAGGGGCTGCGTTTGTGTATGGTGGCATTGCAGTGCCAGGCGCAAACAACGCTGCCATTGATTATGCTGTCAACGGGTTTGTTTTTGCCTTTAATGTTACAGCAACTATTATTTTGGTTTGTGCGCTGGTGGCGATATTTTATCATTATGGCATTATGCAGCGCGTGGTTGCCATCATTGCTAAAGCCATGAATTTTATTATGCACGTAAGCGGCGCTGAGGCTTTAAGTAATGTTGCCAGCGCGTTTGTTGGACAAGTGGAAGCGCAGGTAATGATTCGGCCTTACTTAAAAGGAATGACGCGAAGCGAACTGCTTGCCAGTATGAGCGGAAGTCTTGCCTGCATTGCAGGTGGCATTTTGGTAGTGTATGCCAACATGGGTGCACAAGCTGGTTTGAACTTGGCTCCAAAGCTTATCACAGCAAGCTTGATGGCTGCACCCGGCGCATTAGTGATTTCTAAAATTGTATTTCCAGAAACAGAAGAAAGCCAAACGCTGGGTAAAGTAAAATTGGAAGTAAAAAGCACTTATACTAATGTGATTGATGCCATTTCGCACGGCGCAGGTGATGGTTTTAAAATTGCGATGAATGTGATTGCTATGCTCATTGGTTTTATCGCCGTTGTTTCTTGTCTGGATTATGTTTTAATAAAGATTGGACACATTTTTAATCCCCAGTTTACCTTATCACTCAATTACATATTCAGCAAGCTATTTTATCCGGTTGCCTGGGCGATGGGCGTGCCACAACAGGATGTAAACAGCGCGGCCACATTATTAGGGCAAAAACTAACCATCAACGAATTCATTGCCTTTAAAAACCTAACTAATAAATCGGTTCCTGTACTTACCGATAAAGGTTTGTTGATTATCAGCATTGCCATTTGCGGATTTGCCAATTTCAGCAGTGTAGGAATGCAAATTGGAGGCATTGGCGAACTGGCGCCTGAAAGAAGAAGTGATTTAGCTAAGCTGGGGCTGAAAGCCTTGCTGTGTGGCACTTTGGCGAGTTATCTAAGCGCTACCATCGCTGGCATTTTAATGTAAGATTTTCTTGATTGTATCAAATAACAACATCTGTTTCCGGTGCGTTGGATGAAGATGCGGTTTGATCGTTTAGTAACAACACATCACTATCATTCATCTCACTTTTCTCTTTTGTATTGATGTAATGAAAGAAATAACAACCTAATAAAAACAACACGATATACAACATACACAACTCCTTTTCTTCGTACTATTACAGACTGTATCAACTACAATCCGTTTCATAACGAAAAGAAAATGTTATGCCAGTGAATGTTGCGTTGTTTCTAATTGGTGAAAATGTGTGTTAGATGTCAATAAGTAAGAGAATTTGATAAAACCAAATGTTCGATTAAGAATGAACAAAATCAAACTCTCTCAAGTAAGCATCAATGCCACCTTTTAAATTATACAAATTATCGAAGCTGAATTTATCTTCCAATTCGCGAATGGCTTTGGCACTTCTGCCGCCCATTTTACAATGAATGATTACTTTTTTGTCGCGATAAATTTTGTCTTTGTTGTCGGCAACCGTTGCCAGCGGAATTAACAAAGCGCCAATGTTTGCTTCTTCATATTCATAAGGTTCGCGAACATCAATCACTTGTATATCTTCACCACTTTCTAACCATTCGTGCAACTGTCCCGGTAGTATTTCTTTTATCGGTTTTTCAACTGCTTTTACACCGCAGAATTGTTCATAATCAATCAGCTTTGTAATGGTTGGATTTGTACCTGTTAACGGATTGTCAGGATTCGGTTTGAAAGTGAATGTCCTTGATTCAAAAGATAGCGCATCAAAAATATAAAACCTGCCGATCAAAGGTTCGCCAATGCCGGTTATCACTTTAATTACTTCCAATGCCTGGAGGCTTCCAATGATGCCAGGCAACACACCCAGCACGCCACCTTCTGCACAGTTTGGCACTAATCCTGGCGGCGGCGGTGCAGGATATAAATCGCGGTAATTCGGTCCTTTCACACCCTCTTTATTTGTGTAATTAAACACCGAAACCTGGCCTTCAAACTGAAAAATAGAAGCATACACATTCGGTTTGTTCAGCAGCACACAAGCATCGTTTACTAAGTATCGCGTGGGAAAATTATCAGTGCCATCTGCCACCACATCGTATTCTTCAATCAACTCTAAAGCGTTGTAGGAAGTCAATTGTGTATTGTAAACATTAATGTTGATGTATGGGTTTAAAGAAAGCAAACGTTGCTTTGCAGCTTCAGCTTTGGATTTGCCCACATTTTCAACACCAAATAACACTTGTCGATGAAGGTTGCTATCATCCACCACGTCAAAATCAACAATGCCGATGGTTCCAACGCCAGCAGCCGCCAAATACAATAATGCAGGGCTTCCCAAGCCGCCGGAACCAACGATCAATACTTTTGCGGCTTTTAATTTTTGCTGACCTTCCAGCCCAAAGTCGGGCATAATGATGTGCCGGTTGTAACGGGCCAGTTCTTCTTTTGAAAACTGAATAGGGTTTGTGTTCATGCTTTGGTTTTGTTGATTATTATAAGCCGCCTGCAATGGCAGGAACGATGCTGATGACAGATGATTCAGCAATGCCCGTTTGTTGTTGTTGAAGGTTACGAATATCATCTTCACCAATAAAAATATTGATGAACGGACGCACGCGTTCTTCCGTATCAAACAAATGCTTTTTTAAATCGGGAAATTTACTGGTTAATTCATTCAAAGCCTCCTGCACATTGCTTCCGCCAACGTTTACTTTTGTTGAATTTCCTGTGAATTTACGCAAAGGTGTAGGTATTATTACGGTTGCCATAATTGGTATTGCTTTTCTGTATGCTATTTTGGTTACAAATAATGGGTTCTTCTTTCAAAGCAAAAGTATCATCTAACCGCCAGCTTCTGGCTGATGAAATTTTGTTTTTAAAAACGGAAAGAATGAGATAAGAAAAATAAGGGAAAGCGCTTTGCACATCTTTGCCCGATGGCACAGCATCCCAATTCGGATGCGAGTGATAAACACCTAACAATTTCAATCCTTTTTCGTCTGCCTCTTTCTCTGCTTTTTTATATTCTTCCGGTAAAATCAAAAACTCTTTTTCACAAGAAGTCGAAACATTTTTACAAACCATCACTTTTGTTACGATCCTGTTGTCCCCGTTTTCTTTTCCCAACAAAAATCCACAACATTCATAAGGATAGCTTTCAATGGCTTCTTTTATGAGTGTATTGTAACTTTGAGTGGGTAGTAACAACATATTTGTTGATGTTTGGTTTGGTTTGGTTTGCTATGCAATGCTCATACCGGCGGGTTGCTTTTCCTTTATCAGGTATTCGATTTGGCCAAACCATTTTGTGTCTCCTAAACTATCGGCTAAAATCGGAACGGTTAAGCCATAATCTTTCACGGTTGCTCTTTCGATAGAAAGAAATTTTGGATGCAAGCCCCAATGCAAAATGTTTACGGTATCCTGTTTGTCAACATCAATCAACGATTCGCTTACCAATTGGATTAAATGGTTGGTGAGCGTTTTCTTGAGTTCAATTTCTTCTGTTATTATTTTCAATTCATCAATGGCATTCAACAACGTTGTTTTCTCAACGGGGCAAATATTTGAAATCAAAATGTCCTCTTCTTTGTTGTACCATTTGTGTTTGTATTCATACACATTGATGAGCAAATTCAAATCATCCGGATGCGACCAATCTAATTGTCCCCTGAAAAATTTTTCAATATAGCCTGGCGGATTTCCTTTGAAAATAACAGGAATGTTTCGCTTT
The DNA here is from genome assembly GCA_963790435.1 of uncultured Chitinophagaceae bacterium. GTDB lineage: Bacteria > Bacteroidota > Bacteroidia > Chitinophagales > Chitinophagaceae > Ilyomonas. The sequence goes on along the minus strand of CAWBOI010000001.1, from coordinate 85,946 downwards.
GATAATTGAATGTAATACAACGCTACTTCGAGACTTTCAACAGGCCATTCTAAATTTTTTACTATTAGGAAATTGCAATGTCCTTTTTGTGAATGAACAATGCCATTCAGCATTAAAGCAGCGGCTTCTTTTGCATTTTGCGCGGTTACATATTTGCCCGGCGAATGGATAGCGATGTAATTGCTCAACCGGCTATCGGCTTCCAGTTCGTCATTCATCAAACTGTTATCAATGATGTGTGTAAATCTTGCCATCGAATACAACACACGCCCGGTTCTTGCAAACACATCAAAAATATATTCGCAAAATTTTTTGGTTTGCGCATACACTTCGTTCGTAAAGTATCGGCTGGCTTTACCGGTTGATGAAAACACGCATTGTTGAACGCTGCCAGTGGCTTCGCAGGCTGTTGCTATGTTGAGAGTACCAATAACATTCGTTTGAAACGCATCGTAGGCATTTCGTTCAGCATAACCAGGACTTCGCTGTGCAGCCGTATGAAATACAAATTGCGGTGCGTACTTTTTGAACAAAAACAAAACATCTTTTTGATTCCTGATGTCGCAAACAACAGTAACGGTTCGTTCATCAGAAAACTGATTTGGCTGTGTGTTGTTTTTATCCAAAATCACAATCTGCTTTACATCAAATTTGAGTAATTCGTTTACAAGAATAGTTCCTACACAACCCAAACCGCCGGTTACGAGGCAAACACTGTTTTGCAATTGTTGATTAATAAGATGAAACGGAAGATTTACTTTACGTCCCAAAGAAGGTTCAAAAGGGTTGCGGTCGAGCCTGCCTTGTTCTGCGTAAACGTCAATCAGTTTTTTAGTAAGTTCGCTAAGTTCAGTAAACGCATCTTGCTGTTGAACATTGGGAGACAATTGCCAGATACGCTTGTAAAGTTCTTCAGTCATGGTGAATGGTTGTCAATTTCTCAATAAAACATACTTCTGATAAGACGCAATTTTGGACGAAAAGAGTAACTGAATTTACTCATCGAGAGTATGTTTTATTGTTGCAAATTACAATATTTCTGAATGAAAGAAAGAAACCGTTGCTTTTCAATGTTTTTTTAAACTCAGGAACAGGAATAGAAGATATGATAAAACCAAAAGCCTTCTTTTGGAGAGGCTTTGTTTTTGCAGTAAAAATTAATTCTCTTTTAAAATTTAAATGCCAACCCACCGGAAGCGATGTATTTGCCATAGCCTGCTTCAAGGAAAATTCCGGCGCGTGGTGTAAGATTGAATTTCGCTCCCAATGATACTTGATAGGCAAGCGGCGAAGGCTCATCAATGCCATTGTTTTTACCGCCCGATGCATCTGTATAACTTTGTGTCCAGTTGGTAAATCCAATCGCTGTTCGCAGGTAAGGCGATACGGCTCTGCTATACGTTGGAAAATAAGAAACCACATTCAGCATCAGGCTCCAGTTTTCAAATCTGCCTGTTACGTCAGGAATGTTACTGTTGTTATTGTATGCGTAATAAGGCAGCGTTACTTTGCCATACGTTCCCATTACGCCAATGCTCATAAAACGACTGAACTGATAATCAATTGCGCCGGTAAATGGTCCCCCCTGGTTGGTCGCGTTGCCTTTGTATAGATTATAAAACGAAGCAAAATATTGTTTATCGAGGTTGGGAAAACCATAACCAAGGCTAACATTTACACTTGGTTGAAAGGGTGGATATTGCGGTTGCTGTTGTCTTGGACGGTAGTGAACTCTTGCACGTCCGTAACCTCCATATCCATAAGGCCTGCCAATGATAATGCTTCCTCCAAATTGTGCATCGGCAGCTATGCTTGCAGCTGCCAACAACAACATCAAAACCACTTTTTTCATAAAAACAAATTTTATAAAAGATGGATTTTGGATGAAGAAGTTTAATGGCAAAAAGACAAGCTTCAAGAAACAAGAAACAAGCAGTAAGATTCAAGATTGAAGATTCAAGGTCCAAGATTCAAGATTTAGGAAATGAAAAGCAGAGAATATTGTAAAAAATTTCTTTCCAATTCTTTATGAACCTTTGTGTACTTCGTTTCTTCGTGGTTCAAAAAACTACATTATCGTTTCCAAAATTTCAACCAGCTCGCTGTCAGTTTTTACCAACACTTCCCGCGCTTTGCTACCAACGTTTTTACCAACAATTCCGGCGGCTTCCAACTGATCCATTAAGCGCCCTGCACGATTATAACCTAATTTCATTTTGCGTTGAATTAATGATGTGCTTCCAATTTGATTTGCCACAATCAACTTCGCTGCATCTTCAAACAACGGATCACGATCAGCCGCATCAAAATCTTTTCCTGCCAATTCTTTTTCGTCTTCAAATTCTGGCAAAAAATATTGCTCGGGAAAGTTCTCTTGATAGCCTATAAACTCTGCTATTTTTTCTACTTCCGGCGTATCAACAAAAGCGCATTGCAAGCGCGTGATTTCGCCATTGTAGCTAATCAGCATATCGCCTTTACCAATCAGTTGCTCAGCGCCGCCAGCATCCAAAATAGTACGACTGTCTATCTTGCTCGAAACTTTAAAAGCAATGCGTGCCGGAAAGTTGGCTTTGATGGTTCCGGTGATGATATTTACTGATGGTCGTTGCGTTGCAATGATTAAATGAATGCCAACCGCACGGGCAAGTTGTGCAAGCCGCGCAATGGGCATTTCCACTTCTTTTCCAGCGGTCATAATCAGGTCGGCAAACTCATCCACTACCAGAACAATGAACGGTAAAAACTGATGACCTTTTTGCGGGTTCAATCTTCGTTTTACGAACTTTTCGTTGTACTCTTTTATGTTGCGGCAACCGGCTTCTTTCAATAAATCATAACGGTTGTCCATCTCAATGCACAAAGCATTCAAAGTGTAAATCACTTTTTTTGTGTCAGTGATGATAGACTCTTCTTCGCCGGGCAGTTTGGCAAGAAAATGTTTTTCAATTACACGATACAAACTCAATTCAACTTTCTTCGGATCAACCAAAACAAACTTCAATTGCGAAGGATGTTTTTTGTATAACAGTGAAACCAACAGCGTATTAATACCAACCGATTTGCCTTGTCCCGTTGCACCTGCCATCAGCAGATGCGGCATCGAAGCAAGGTCAACGATAAAATTTTCGTTGTCTATTTTTTTACCAATGGCAATGGGCAAAGAGAAGTTGTTGTTTTGAAATTTTTCCGATGCCAGCAAGGTTTTCATGCTTACCACCGTTTTGCGAACATTGGGAACTTCAATACCAATTGTGCCTTTGCCCGGAATGGGCGCGATGATGCGAATGCCAAGCGCAGCAAGACTTAGCGCAATGTCGTCTTCCAGATTTTTAATACGGCTGATACGAACTCCCGGCGCGGGAACAATCTCGTACAATGTTACCGTTGGGCCGACTGTGGCAGCAATTTTTTGTATCGCAATATCGTAGTTCTTGAGTGTCTCAATAATTTGAGTTTTGTTAGCTTCCAACTCTTCTGCATCGTGCACAATTTTTTCGCTGCCATGCGTTTCTAACAAATCCAAGGTTGGCATTTTATAATCTTTTAAATCCAACATCGGATCATAATCTGACTTTGCAATTACTGGATTTGTTTTTACCGATAAAGCAGCTACCGATTCTTCAGCCGTTTCATTGTCCAGCACTTCTTTTATCTCTAAAGAAGGCATAGGAACTGCGTTTGGTTTTGCCTCATTTTTTATGATGATTGCTTTTGCAGAAGGTTGATAAAAAGTAGGCAAATCATCCACTTCAAAATCCTCATTATTCGCATATAAATCATTTACAACAAACTCCGGCTCGTTGTTCTGAAATGCTGTATTGGCAAGCATTTCAGACGGTTCATCACCTGTTATAAAAGGCTCTTTGTTAATAGGTTTTCCGTGTTTGCTTTCGCTCTCTTTTTCGGTTAAAACAAACTGGTTCAGGTCATCCGTTATTTCAGTTTGTTTGGGCATCATCACCGTTACGTTTTTACTATTTCCCTTTAGAACATTCGGAGTATCAGGTTCTTTTTCATTGAATGAAATTTCAGGTTCAACTGCTTTTGGTTTTACCTCATTTTGAGGAACAAAAGCAGACAAGCCATCATCATTTCCAATGATTTTCTTTTTTTGTTCCGGCAATCGAAATGTTGGATTGAATCGCCAGATGATATAAGCAAAAAGAGCAAATGAAAGTAAGGCGCCCGTACCTACTTTTCCAATCCATTTTACCAGCCATTGCTCCATCAACTCTCCTACTGCGCCGCCGTACGAAAAGCTTGCACCGATGGTAAAAAACGAAAGCGTTACGCTGATAACAAGTAAGCCAACCAACACATATTTCACGCTGCGTAATAAGCTGAATACTTTTTTATCAAACAATAAATTAACGCCAGCTATAAAGAAGAAAGTACAGAAAAAATAGGCAGCCAAACCAAAGCCATAATCAATACAATAATGCGCAATATAAGCACCCAGAACGCCCAGCAAATTGGCAACACGAACATCAGTAGTGCTAAAAATTTTTATGCCCAACTGCTGCACTTTGTCGCCGTCTTCCTGCCAGGTAAAAAGATAAGAAGTAAAGGCAATGAACAAAAACAAACAAGTCAATAAGCTAACGGCTCCCATCATTTTACGGGTACGATCATCCTTTGCAACTTCCTGCAAGGTTACCTCGGCTTCTTTATCAGCCCTCAATTCTTCCGGCTTGGGTTCGTCCGAAACTTTCTTTTTTAATCGGTTCGCCATAATCAATAGTCGTGGTTCACAAACCTAAATCAATAACGAAGGTTTGCCAACTATCTGTATAAAGAATTGACAGAAAAAAAGAACACACATCGAAAGGAAAAAATGGGCAAAACAAAACCTGCTTTTCGCAAAGCTTAATAAGAAGAGTGGTTTTGAAATAAATAAATGATGAGATAGATGAAGAGCGCAATGCAAAGAACGATATAAAAAATAAAGTTTCTTCTGCGGTCGATAATTTCGGAAATGCGACCTGTGTGCTTTATTTTATGCAAACGGTTTCTATTCCTGATAGCCAGCCAAAGAAAGAAAAGGATAATAAGTCCTATTCCATAAGGAACAAGCTTTTCAAGTAATTCTAAAACCATAATTGCATAGCGGTTGTTGAATGAGGGATTTAAAGATAAAAACGTTTGTCAGGAAACCCATTTTGCTATTGAACGATTTATGAGGCAAGCAAGCGTCTTTCAAAATAAACGTAAAAACAAATGTATTGGTTTTTGACAGTTATTTTCAACAAATAGAATTTCATCAGAAAAAAGTTTCGTCGTGATGGCGAAACTTTTTTCTGATGAAATTTTATACAATTTAATTTATTGTGCCAGCGAAATGCGTATCTGCAAACCAGCTCGCGTTGTGGTGATTGGCGCCGATGTTGAGATGTAAGGAATGGTTCGTTGCTGATCGAAATACAACTGCAGGTTAAGGCGATTGCTCAACACATAATCTATTGAAGGCTGTATGCTGATTACTTTTTGTCCGCCCGTGCTGTAAGCCGTTGCAAAATCAATGCGGCTGTTGCTTCGCGCATCATCACGTATCGAAAAATCAAGACGGATATTTAAGTCGTTGCCGGTTCCATTTTGCTGTGCATTCAGCTTTTTAAAACCCGGGATTTTAAACGGCAGGTTCACATTTTTCTTTCGAATGCTCGCACCAAAAACAAACTCGCGGCTGTTCTCTTCGCTCAATTGATAATCAATCAAACTCAAACTTAGCAAACGGTTGCGGTTGTATCTGAAATTAATGCTGGTTTGATTAACGGTTGTAACATCAAAGCCTATAAGAGGATTAAAGTGATCTTCGATAGTAAGATTGGGTACGAGGAAAAAAGGTACAAAATTGCCAGATGTAGGATCCGTAAATCCTGGCGTTCCATAATGCAGCGGATCGTAAAAATTCAGAGCGCTGTTAAAGCTGTTCATGCTCACTTGTCCTTTATAACCATGCGTTACCGATATGTTGGTGAATATACTTGCTAATGCCGGAATTTTAGATAAGCCCGTGTAAGTAATCTGCCAGTTAGGCAATGGTTTGATACCACCAAAAGGATTTGTTTTTACGGTAGAATTGTTCTGGCTGATCAAGGCAACATCGTTTGGACTTTTGCCGGTGTAAGCCGCAATAAATGCAGGTATTAACACATCCTGTGAGTTGCGCCCGTAACCCGTTGCAAAACCATCGGGTGTTACACCACCACTGTAATATTTATTACTGCCAGCCAACCGTTTTGAAATGGTAGAACGATAGCCTTCAAACTGAATAAATGTTTTTGAAATCTCTGACGGATTGTGTTTAGAGAATAAAGTTTGAAAACTAATGTACGATACATTAAAACCACCACTTGCATACGGACTTAAATGCCCGAAATGATTGCCCGTGCCGGTTGTATCTTTAAACAACTCAGTATAATCTTTACTGAATGTTTTTTCAACATTTACATCAATAATAAATTCCGGAACCGGCTCTAATTGTGCTGTGATGCTAAGATGTTGGTCAAACGTCTGGCGATACATCAAATTAAAAGTCGAATCTCTGGTTATCACTCCCTGAGCCGCTTTTTTATTGAGCCAGTTGCTATCGGGTTGTCGCCCGAAAACATAATCCAACCCCGGCTGCATGGTTTTAAAATTGTTTCCTAAAATGTGCGACGTATCGGTATAACCGGGCACACGGCTGCTGTAAGTCTCACTATAATTTACCGAGGCACGTTTTACCATCGTCAGCACTCTGCCAGCCGCTTTTTCCAAACCGCCTACTTCAGTCGGTTCGTTCAAAGCTGCTTGCCGTGCGGCTTTGCGGGCATCGCGTTTCTGTCTGCGCCAGGTTTGTAATGCCTGCCTTTTTTGTTTTCCTTTTAAATCTTTGATAACGTCGGCACGAGTACGCTGACTACTGTCCAATGTTTTTTGGGCAGCATTTTGGTTGGTTGCATTTCGTTTTGGCGCCTTTGGTGATGTCGGTAGATTGAATGAGTTCAAAAGCTTTGATTTGGCATATAATCTTGTAAAATCAAACTCGCCGTTTAAACTGTTTTGCTGACCATTTTCCAACGTGTTGCCAAGGTTCACAGCAAGCAAACTCGCTCCTATCCAATTGTAGTTGGTGGCAAAGTTGTAACGCGCATTGATCCAATCTGCAAAAGGAAGTTTGTTCAATGGAAGTGTATAACTTATGGTTGCCCTTTGCTGATATAAAGTATTGCGTCCACCCTTTAAAAAGTTATGAAGTACACTGTCGCGCTTTTCTTTTGTATCTAATTTTCCATTCGGCTCATCAACACGTGCAAAATTAGTAGCATTAAAATCGAAGTTTATACTGCGCGTTAAATCCCAGCGGGCATTATAATATCTGTCGAACGTAAAATATTTATCATAAGTAGTATCCACCCGCTCAATTTTGGTATCGCCCACATTTACAATGCGCGGCACATACTCGCCAAACTGCCGGTTAATATCCGCACGGAAACTTAGTAAAGATGGATTCAGATTGAAATTGAAATCGCGTGCAAAAGCAAGCCATGCGCTTTTGTTTTTGATCAATCTTTTAAAAGGTTCTTTGTAATGCGCCTGGCTGTTGTAAGTGTATCCAAAACCACCGCGTTGCCTTGTGATTTTGTTTTCGCTGATAATGGGTGTGGTTTGTAAAGTTTGGGTGAACGAATAAGTAAAATCGAAGTTGCTCAGGCTCCACAATCTCGGCCTTAATGTAGGTTGCGCAAACCGAACATTCGTAAAGTTGAGCGTTTTGATGGTGGTAATATCTAATGCCGATTGGCGAAGCGAATCTTTGTTTTTGGTAATGCCTAATTTATATTTGTACTTAATATCCAAATCATACGGATCGTATTCAGGAATTAAAATGGTTTTGTTTAAGCTTGCATATACAGGTATCATAAATCCAAGCTTCTTTGGGAATAGCTTTCCTGCATCAATGTTTAAAGCAGCATCATATTGCACCATACTGTTTTTCGCTCTTTCGTTCACGCGCTGCTCAAGTCCGCCCCAACCTGCGGTGTAAGTATTTCCGGAAACAGACAGCGTACCCAGATCAGCAAGCTGCATATCTACTCTTGCCAATGCAGCGCCGCCGCCTTTCTCATTTAGCTCAGACAAGCGAAGTTCGTCAAACCAAACTTCAGTGCTCACAACTGCCGTGCTACCAGCCGTTTTCGGGTTTTCAACAGCAAGTAAGAAGCCGCTCACTTCACCCAGATTTGGATTACCTAAAATGGAAAAGGTACGACTGCCAACCTGTTCGCGATAAATGGTTCCGAGGTTAGCACTTGCGTTTGCATTTCTATGCAATTTCAAAGTGGTCAGTTCACTCAATTCGAAATCAAGGTTGTTTAGTTCGGGCCAGATTTTATTAGGATCGGTAATACCAAACTTCGTAATCTGAAGTGGAATTTTGATTTCGTAATAATTGCTTAAAAAGTCTTGCCCGATGCGAATCACAGCATTCACCTGACCGTTTTGCAAATTGTCGATACCTAACGATTCAGCATGAACAAACATTGACAATTTTCCATATTGCCGCAAGTCGAGATTTAATGTTTTAAACACAGCACGCGATTCACCTGCAGGCAAATTGCGAATGCGCAAACTCATGGATTGTTCGTTCTGTAAGAGGTTGATTCCATTGTTGCTCAACGATTGTACGCGTTCAATGCCAGGTGGGATTTTATAAGGGACAGGTGTGCGTGCGCTGTTCTCTTCGAGGTTTACAGCCAGCACATCAAAAGTTGTGTTGTTGTTAGCGGGCAATTGTGTATAAGAACCTGTGGTGTCTAATTCGTAAGTGAAGTTTCTCCATTGGTTTCGCACCAAATCCAAAGAAGCAAAACGCATAACAACTGAATCCTGAAATCCGGTTAAATACATACGCATAAAACGGATGGATTTGAAATCTGGGATATTGCCGATTTTTTCACTAAACTGGTCAATAGGCACACGAAACAAAAACCAGTTTTCAGCTGCGGTTGTACCGTTTGCCAGCTTCGGAGTAATCACTCGCTTGTCGGTAATATACTTCGTCAAACCCACGTCCATACCGGGTTTCATGTCTATTTCATATTCATAATATTCTTCCGTTTCGTTTAAAGTATTGTCTCTGTTCAAATCCTCATTATCAGGATACAAAGTAGCGGCAGAAGAATACAAAGAACTTGCCGAAGCAACAGGCGAATTGCCTTGCTGGTTGTTATAGAATTTATATCTGCCTAAAATACCAACACTGTTGGCATCATACTTTGAATCGCGATACCAAACATAGTTATCATAAGAAGGATCTTGCGTGGCGCGTTGGTAAAAAAGAGAAGCCGCACCAAAATTAGAGGCAATCTGTGCGAGATAAGCGCTTCTTACTATCCGTTCTGAATCATCGGTTAAACCATCAAAACCAACATCCTGGTAAGGACGGTCCTGCGGGTCGTTGCTAAACGCATTGGTAACTTGTATGGGATTAATGGGTGTTTTTCCCCAGACAGATGTATTGTCAACCGAAGCCGGTTGTGAGGGCGCATTTAACCCATTCTCATAAAAACGTCTGCCATCTTTCAACACATCTTCACTCACATTTCCTAAGTTGATAAACAACTTACCGCCCGTACTATTTGGATTTTTTATAAACGGATCCTGCATCCAAAATTCAATGAACTGAACGTTGCCGGTTACAAAATCGGTTTGGTCAATGGCACGCATGATTCCGCCCCAACGTTTTTGCGGATTCAATAATTTACCGGCCGCCGTAATTTCGGTTGGGCTCGTTTCGTAGTTGTACTGACCCGGATCGGTTGGATAATAAGCCAAATCAAAAGTGGTGCTTTGCACATCGGTGATGTTGGTGGTGCGTTGCGGAAACAACTCATTTGTATAAACCATTCGCACTCGCGGATCGCTCAAGGCACTTAAATCTCTGCGTAACGGATTGCTCGGACTATTTTTGTCCTGCAACACAGGTTCAATATTATACCAGGCAAGTCTGGCTCTGTTTTTTCCATACGCTAAACTATTGCTCGAATCAGCTTCAGGAAACAAATGGTTACCTGCCGGCGTTGAAGCCATCGCCCATGACACCAATGGGTATCGCAAATCAACATTGCTGGTACTTCCTTCAAAATCATCAATATAAATTAAGCCATTGCCGCCTTTACCAATTTGTGCTGCATGTCCGGGTTTTAATACTGCCGCTTCGCCATAAGCGTTAATAGTGCTTCGGGCAGTTGTGGTATAAAAAGGAAGCCGGTCAAGAAGCCGCGTTAAGCCTGGTAATTCAGAACGATAATTAAAATCAACTCCATACATGGCATTGTTTATCGGGTCTTCACCATAGTTCATTTTGGTAAAATAAGGTCGCTCACTAATGCGCTCCATGGTTGCGCCCAGCGACAGCTTTTGATTTACGAGATAATCGGCACGAATGCCAATAAAACTTCGTTGTTGCGTACCATACGTTGCATTGTTTTCAAATGCCACATTTACCGGCACGCCGGAATTGATGATTGCCTGGTTGATGATTTTTAAAGTGCCGAGATTATAATCAACAATATAATCTGTGTTTTCTAATAACGTTTGCCCGCCTGCTGTTACTACCACCGAGCCTTGCGGAATATTAAAACCGCCCAAATAAATATCAGTGCTGGAAGTACCTTTTACTGTTCCCTGCAACAAATAGCGGTTAAGGTTGGCATAGGTTTGTGCGATGGCTTTGATAGAATCGTAAAGCTGGTAATACAGATATTTTTGCTGAACGTCAACCGGCTGGTCGAAGAAAGCCGTTCGCTGCAAGTCTCTGCCAAAAGGTTCGAGAACAGGAAAGATAACCTTTCCTTGTTGCGACAACACCGTAAAGCTATCTACGAAATCATAGTTTCCATCGGGCTGCGGGTCGTTGCGGTTGTTCAGTCTGTCAACGTTTAAAATTGACAACAAAGGTTTGCCTGAAACCGTTGGGCTGCTTTCGGGGAGATAGCGTTTAATGCCACCACTCGGCTCCTGGTAATAAATGTTTAATCGAAAATCCTGGTGATTTAAGCCGGTAACATCCAGTGAGTAAACGTTTTTCATCATCAAACCCCAGAGAGGAAGATTCACACGTTGCGAAGTAGCTTTCAGCAATTTTAAAAACAGCACTTTTTGTATTCCTCTGCTTGAATCTACAGCAACGTCCTGTGCAAACTCGCCCACCTGGTACACTCTTCCGTTGTAAGAATATTGATAAGCAACCGCAAGTACTTCATCAGGCTGCAATTGTTGATACAATGAAATAAATCCTGCCTGCGGGTTGTACATGTATTCAGTTGGCAGAAGTTGCCGGGCAAAAGTTTTTTCAAAATCCTGTACCGGCTGCAAGCCTTTGGAAGTAAGAAACGTATTGACCAAGGATGGCTGACGATAAACCGAATCACCGGCGATGGAAGCGTACAAATCGTTCGCTCCGTTTTGTGGCAACGAATCGTTTGTGAGCGAATGAACATTCGGATTGTAAGGCGACGTTTTCACCCAAATCCATCAAACCTACTACTGTTCTGGCTTGCGTGGTAGTTCCTGTACGGTTTGTTATCCAAACTTCCAAACGCAGAATCTGAACCTGGCTGTTCACCACCGGCAAATTGGCCATCGTTCGGTTATAGTGAGTTCTGAAATATTGCGCCATTAAAAAGTTACGGTTCTCGTCATAATCGTCGAGTTTTTTATTGATTTGCTGCGCCAAACCGCCGCCCTGTAAAGTAATGGATTGCCGCTGCGAACGCTCGGTAGCAATGGCTGCCGTTACGTGCAGCTTACCAAATTGCAATCCTGTTTTTATACCAAACAAACTTTGCACGCTGCTCATTAATGTGCCTTTGGTTTGGAACGACATATTTCCGGCTTCAAGAGATTTTAAAATCTCATCGTCTTTGCCTTTGTAATCGAGTTTTAACTGGTTTTGAAAATCAAAATTGGCGAGGGTATTATAACTAATAGGAAGCTTTAATTTGTTGCCAATGTTTGCATTTACATTTACGTTGGCATCCATGTCGAAATCAAAGCCGCCATTGCGTCGCGCGCGTTCAGAAAGCGTGGGGTTTTTTATATTTTGTCCCTGGTAGCCCAAACGCAAATCCACGTTGCCCTGCGGCTTAACCGATACTTTTAAACCTGCCGAATCAAGACCAAAAATTCTGTCGAACAAAGAATTGTAAACCTGCATGTGCGGCCGCGTGGCTTTGCGGTTCAGGTAAGAAAGCGTTTGTGCCCGTTCCTGAAAATAGTTTTGCTCTGCTTGTTGGTTTTGTAAACGCCAAAATTCATCGTAGGTAAGATAAGTTGGTTTCCGGTAATAAGATTTCCCAACTTTTTCAATGATGTAGTATTGCTTGGTAACAGGATCGTATTGAATGTCTTGTTTAACAATATTGGAATCACTTAAATCAAAAGGATTGTTGTTGCGATTGCTGAAACGGTCGCCACGCCTGTCTTTCAGCGGATAATGGAGAGAGTCAATATGTAAAGAATCTTTGGCAGCACGGGTTGAATCGGTGCGTTGCGAATAAGCGCAAACACTGCCAACCATTGCTACTACAAACAGCCAGTAAACACGATAACGTAAAAATAGATGCGCCAATGTCAGTTAGCCTTCTTAGTTAAGTAGATGTTCTCTTTATAAGCTTACATATTTTTGAGTGATAAACGGATTAACTCTTCCAGATTGATATTGTCGGGGTTTGTTTTTACCGCTTTTTTCAACGCTGCCTCGGCAGCCGGGCGGGCAATTCCGAGAGATGTTAAAGCTATTAACGCATCCTGCTCAATAGTATTGTTTTGAGGTGTAAAAGCTTCCGCAGAAATTGTACTTTGTTTTCCCAGTTTGTCTTTCAACTCCAGTACCAAACGTTCTGCGGTCTTTCTGCCAATGCCTTTAATGCCTTCTAACTGGCGCGTGTTGTTTTGAATGATGGCTTTTACAATTTCATCCGGCTTCATGCCCGACAACATCATTCTTGCAGTAGAAGCTCCAACGCCAGAAACACTAATGAGCTGCAAAAACAAATCTTTCTCTGCCGCTTCATGAAACCCAAACAAGGTTTGCCCATTTTCGGTAATGTGCAGATACGTTGCCAGTTGTCCGCTCTTGCTGTTGCTGATAGCAGAATACGTGTGCAAACTGATTTGCAGCTCGTAGCCAACACCGTTTACGTCAACAATTACCTGCGTTGGCGACCTGAAAATAAAATTTCCTCTTACAAAAGCAATCATACAAAACGCGTGTGGCAAATGTATCGTTTTCCGGTGTCAGTTGGCATAAAAACAAAAAAATGTGGTGTTTTGCTTTTACCTGTTTTTACACATTTGTTACATAATATTTTTGGGTAGTGGTACAGTTTGAAACAATCACAAATAAAAGCCTGTGGGGTTATACGTTTTGTTTCTAAAAAATCATAAGCAAACCCCACAGGTTACGATGATTATTTTCAATCTGTACCCTTACTTATTTTTATAGAAAATTCGCCTTTTGTACTTTTTCAATATCAAGCCATAATTTGTTCCAGAATTCTGATTTCATCAACAATTGCTGTGCTGATGAGTTCAAACTGATCATTGATGGTTTTTAAATCGGATAAGATTTTCCGCATCGTTAGTTCTCCTTCTTTTTTTCCTTCAGATAATTCTTGTCTTCGCTGTGCAAGCAAGCCGGCAACTCTGCTGTTTAGCGGCGATACGGGTTGCACTTCTGAAGCGGTTTGTTTTTGTTCATTTTTTAGTACATCGGCAGCCGTTTGAAATTGTTGATTGATTTGAGTGATGACGATTGAATATTCGTCTGAAACGTATTGACTACCCAGCCGTTGCGCGTAATAAGAAAGCGAAGCAATGTAGGAAGTTAATGTATGGCTCGACGCTACAAACTGATGATAATGCGAGAGCTTCATCTGCCGGTTTTTAGGCTCGCTCAACATGCGGTTAAACGTGTCGGATAAATTGGCCAGTGCAACAAAGGCGTTTTTGCGATGCAGCTTAAAGGTGGTTATATCTGCCGGTTTTCCAATAAAAGATTTGGCAACTGTGATAAAGTAAATGCGGTTAGCTTCTATTGCTTTTTGAATGTCGGTATCAATTTGTTCATGCTCCCATTTGGGCAATACAGCAATGGCTACCAGCCAGGCAATTGCCGAACCGATGGAGGTATCAATTACTCTGTCTGTCAGCGCATGATGAACAACTACCGCACTTAAAAAATCGAACGAAAGCAAAACATACAAAGTGATGGCTGCACTGCTAATAAAATAATTGACCTTTAAAAAACTATAAGCAATTACCATGGCTGCAATCATCACAAAAAACAAAGCGGTTGCATTGTGCACCGCATACAGCAAACCAAAGCCCAGCGCGGCTCCCAGCAATGTTCCGCCCAATCGTTGCCAATTTCTTTTGCGCGTAATGCTGTAGGAAGGTTTGATAATAACCGCCACGGTAAATAAAATCCAGTAACTATGACCAACCGGGAAAAAAAGCGAAACCAAATAGCCAAGCAATAAGCCGGTTGTAAGGCGTACAGCGTGTCGGAAAGAAGACGATTGTAACGTAAGATTGGTGAGGAGCAAACGCGGATCTAAATCACTGCGCGAAATAAACTGGTTGAGGTCAACATCGTTTGTAAGGTTGATGTTTGTTTTTACATCAAAACAAGTGCTGATGCGCAATCGCTTAATGCGCTCTGTTATATCCTGGAGGCTGTATAAAATTTGCCGTAAGGCTATAAAATCGTCAACTGTATTTTCATTCAAAGCCGTTTTGCGCAATTCAAAAAATGCATTCATCGCTTCCTCCTGCAAAGCATCAAGGTGAACCTCTTTTGGTGCTGCATAACCACCTTGCAAAGCCAAACCGGTTTCGTGCAGTTCGCCAGCAAGCACATCAATGTTGTGTTTGATTTTACCCAAAATAGTTGTATTTGCAAACCGTTGGTGCAACTCGGTGTAATCGTATTGCGATGTCATGATGCGTTCCATCAAATCAACGCTATCCAAAAACACCGACATCAGCACACGTCCTTTTGTGGTGGATTCTTCAACAATGCTTCTTGTTTTAAAAAGAAGTTCGCGCAAATCTTCCTGCATTTGTCTAATGCTGATTTGATAACCAATCAGTTCATTATTCAAAGCTTTATAATCAGGTTGTGCATCATAAAACTTTCCTTTTGTTTGTAAATAGTTTGCAAGCTCTATAATGCACTCACCCAGCATCTGCTGCATCAGTTTGAATGGACGCAATTTGTGCAAAACAAAAGCCAGCAAAGCATACCATACGCCGCCCGCCGCAAATAGTAATGCTTCGCGCAACGCATTACCTGTGGCTAACAAATGACCATCAATGTTGAAGATGAAAATAAGCAGCGCATTTAAGCCAATTGAGCCTGCACGAGTGCCATACACAGAAAATAAAGAAAACAAAATGCCGAGCCAAACAATGGCAATAACAACCAGCGGCACCACCTGATGAATAGCACCGGCAGAAATAATAACAATGAAATTTAAAACAATAGAAAACATCAAACCATTGCGGCGATGGTGAACAGGTCCGGGACTGTCGGTAAGTCCGGTGAAGATGGCGCCAAGTGGCACAACAATGGCGCCTGCAAGCAAATCAAAATGATACAATACAACCGATGGCAAAAGCGCTGCTGCCGTAAGCCTGAGGCTGGTGTAGAGGTTTTGGCTGCTTAAGTATTTGCGTAAGGTTCGTATGGTTTCTTCTGTTGCCATCATGAATTTGCAAACTTAAACCGGACATGGGTTTTATACTTCACCTTAAGATTTAATTAAAATAATGAACAGGTTTTCCACAGAACAAACGTGTAGGTATTTTTGGTATCAATTTTAGTATTTATTATTAAAATTGAGAATTATGGAAAGGGAATTAATACTATTGAAATCGAAAGATGCCATCTTAAGCAGTGAAGACATTGAAACAGAAAAGCAGAACATGAAAAAACTATTTCCTTATATCGAGTCGTTTCAGGCTTTTGTGCGTACAAATGAATTCCTGGATTTTGTTGAGCATAAAAAAATTACCGGAAGACACCAATTGCTAAAAGCCTTTTGCGGCGAAAAACCAGAACAAGTCTTGTTTATTTTTTGCAATAACTAACCAAAAAGCGCAGACCAAAAACCTGCGTTTTTTAATGCACAATGTCTTTTCGCTTCCCTCCCTTTGCTGTATAAACTCTTTTACTTCACTTTGCGGCTCAATTGAAGCCGTTTATGATTCTTTATAAAAAGAAAACAGACCTAATTGCAAAAATTAATTCCCTAAAAAAATGGGGCAAAACCATTGGCCTTGTACCAACAATGGGCGCGCTTCATGGAGGTCATTTGTCTTTAATTGAAGCCAGCCGAAAACAAAATGATATAACAGTTTGCAGCATTTTTGTAAACCCCACGCAATTCAACGACAGCAACGATTTTAATAAATATCCTGTTACTTTAGAAAAAGACATTCTTTTTTTAACCGAAGATGGAACGGATGTTTTGTTTTTGCCCGATATTGATGAAATCTACCCAGAAGGCAAACCAACAGACACTTATAATCTTGGCGATCTGGAAACGATATTGGAAGGGAAATATCGGCCCGGACATTTTCAGGGTGTGTGCCAGGTGGTGCATCGTTTGTTCAAGATTGTTCAGCCACACAAAGCTTATTTTGGACAAAAAGATTATCAGCAATGTATGGTGATAAAAAAGCTGGTTGAACTCTTGAATTTATCCATTGAAATCATTGTTCATCCAACGGTTCGCGAACCATCAGGTCTTGCGATGAGCAGTAGAAATTTAAGATTGAGTGATGACGACAAACAACGAGCTGTTGCTTTGTACAATGCGCTTTCTTTTATCAAAGAAAAAGGGGCAAAAACAAACTTTGAAGAAGCAAAGGAAAAAGCTATGCAAATCATCAAAGAGGCTGGCTTTGGAAAGATTGATTATGTTACCGTTTGCGACGCCGAAACCTTGCAGGAAATAAAAACAAAACATAATGCTAAACCAAAAGTGGCATTGGTTGCAGCTTACCTCAGCAGTGTGCGTTTGATTGATAATATGCTGCTGTAAATTTCCGTTCATCAAAATATTTAAGGATAAAACATTCTTTTAACACGCAACCGAAAGGAATGTTTTATTTTGCATTACGAAAAAAATCGTAATCATGATTGAACAAAAAAATATCAAACCAACAGAAAGCGAACTGGAGATCTTACGAGTGTTGTGGGATAGAAAACAAGCCACCGTTCGGGAAGTACATGAAGAACTAAGCCAGTACAAAGATTGCGGCTATACCACCACTTTGAAGTTGATGCAGATTATGCACGAAAAAGGCATTGTGAAACGCGATGACAGCGGCAAAACGCATATTTACGAAGCCATCATTTCGAAAGAAAAAACACAACGCCAGTTGGTTGATAAAATGGTAAACTCGTTGTTTGGCGGCTCTGCCACGCAACTTGTGATGCAGGCGTTGGGCAACAACTCTCCGTCGGCTGACGAACTGAATGCCATCCAGGAATTGCTTGATAATTTGAAAAAACAATAACCATGTTTTCGTCTTTGCAACTGCCCATCCTGCAAGCTTTAGGATACGCCATTGCCAACAGTTTATGGCAATTGTTGCTGTTATGGCTCATCGCCGTTTTAATTAACAGCATTGTAAAAGGCTCGGCGCATGTTCGCTATGTTACAGCGTTGAGTGCGCAAATTGCGGGCTTTGTTTGGTTTGTCAGTACGTTTCAGTTTTATTATCAACAATGCAAAGAAGCTACGCTGCAAGCCGAACAATTCATACAACACCACGATGTTGTGTATTCAGGCTCTTTTGCAGTGAACGACAACATTGTAAATTACCTGCTGAAGATAGAAGGCGTCATGCCTTATCTTTCGATTGCCTATTTGTTTTTGCTCATTTTATTACTCGTAAAATGGGCAAGCAATTTCCGGTACACAAAGCAGTTAAGTAAAGAAGGCTTACAACCTGCAAACACAGTGTGGGAACGGTTTGTAAATGAGATGGCCGACAAGTTGGGCATTGTTCAAAATGTGAATTTGTATTTATCAGAGTTTGCCAAAAGCCCGCTTACCATTGGTTATATCAAGCCAATTATTTTGTTGCCATTGGCAAGCATCAATCAGTTGACAACTGAACAGTTGGAAGCAGTGTTGTTGCATGAATTAGCACATATCAAACGTGCGGATTATCTTATCAATATTTTGGTGAGTTTGGCTGAAATCATTTTGTTTTTCAATCCGTTTACAAGACTGTTGAGCAAGACCATCAGGAAAGAAAGAGAAAACTGCTGCGATGATTGGGTGTTGCATTATAAATACGATGCAACCATGTATGCAGAAGCCTTGCTAAGACTGGCTTATTTGCAGAAAACGGCTGGCTTTCAAATGACGGCTGCTGCGGGCAAAAAAGGCGAATTGCTGCAACGTGTAAAGCGAATGGTGCAACCGCAAAAAACGTTCAATTACAAACACCAGCTGATTGCTTTGTTTTTGATTACCGGTTTGCTGTTTTCGATTGCCTGGCTCCAACCGATTCAAAGTAATCTTAACCATAAGCGTGAATCCAATGTGAAAGTAATGGGTCAAAAAATAATTATAACACCGCTTACAGCACAGGTTGACAATCCTTTGTTTAATGCTGCCAGTTTGTTTGCTCCTTCTTTGCAGGAAGATGTAAAACAATCGCTTGCCGATTTAAATCAAACGTTCACTGACAGCATTGCAACAATAGCTGTAACCGGCGCGCAGCAAGCATTACAGAAAGTAACACCTGTAGTTCTTTCTACTTTGTCTTCTTCCAAATGGAAGAGCCTGTTAGACGATGCACAAAAAGAGGCAAAACAAAACCTTGAAAATATTGATTGGAAAGAGGTACAAGCCAATCTTCCGCAGATGGTTGATTCAGATCAAATCAATGCAAGCATTGCCGATGCATTGCAAAGCAAGATGGACATTGCTGCAAAAGTAAAAGAAGGTTTAGCGGCTGCCAACCTGCAAATGGC
This sequence comes from uncultured Chitinophagaceae bacterium, assembly GCA_963790435.1. GTDB lineage: Bacteria > Bacteroidota > Bacteroidia > Chitinophagales > Chitinophagaceae > Ilyomonas. The sequence goes on along the minus strand of CAWBOI010000001.1, from coordinate 66,898 downwards.
TAAATTAAAAGATCAGAATCTGAATGTTTATTTCGATAAAGCTTTTTTACAACAAGTGAGTGCCAATGCTTTGGCTTCACTTCAAAATATCAATTTCAAGGCAATTGAAGATTCCATCCATTTTTCATCAGATATAATCAACAAGACATTCTCAAAGATGAAAGAAAAAGGAGAGGAAGCCATAAAAAAGCAACGCTTAGAATGGAAGAAAGCAAGAGAAAATTATAAAAGAACCGATGATGTTTTCCAACGCATACTGCCACCGGCCACGCCGCCTTCGCCACCACTCCGAACCGAAGATGTAAAGCTTTCCAATGCGGACAGAGTAAACGTTTTAGCGGCTGATCAGAATTATCATGATAACTATGTTCCTACGTATGTTTCAGTGCCGGTTTTTCGTGTTGAAAGAACCACTGATGCTGGTGTAAAAACCATTCACATTATCAACGATGATGATGGCTCAAACATCAATATCGTTATTGAAATCAGGCAGTAAAATGAAGCTTGCTTTTACAATCCCAACACATCTTTTATTGTAAAGATTCCTTTTTTGTTTTGCAGAAATTCAGCTGCCATAACTGCACCTGCAGCAAAGCCTTTGCGGTTGTGAGCCGTGTGTTTAATTTCAATGTCGTCAATCTCACTCGTGTATTGGATGACGTGTGTGCCGGGAGCAGGATCGGTGCGGACACTTTTAATTTCTAATTCGCTTTTTGCTTTTGCACCATTATTTGTCCATTGTTGTTTCAGCTTTGAATATTGAAGGATTTGCTCTGCCAAAGTAATAGCCGTTCCGCTTGGCGCATCTTTTTTTTGTGTATGATGAATCTCTTCCATCTTCACATCATATTCATTATAAGGCGCCATGAGTTGAGCCAAAAATCGGTTCAGTTCAAAAAATAAATTCACGCCAATACTCAAATTGCTACCATATAAAAAAGCTCCGTTTTTGTTTTGCAAATATTCTTTTACTTCTTCCCAATGTTGCAGCCAACCTGTTGAGCCGCATACCACAGGAACCCCTGCATCCAAACATTTTTTTATGTTTTGAACGGCACTATGCGGCGTTGTAAACTCAATGGCAACATCAGCTTTTTGAAGGTTGGCAGTGATCATGTCATCCGCATTTTGACTGCCAATTTTCAACACGACTTCATGGCCTTTTTGCACCGCAATCTCTTCAATCGCTTTGCCCATTTTGCCATAACCAATCAAGGCTATTTTCATTGTTTATATTTTAGAAAGAAGGTAGTGGTTTAACAGAAGGATGTTTAAAATTCACCACAAAACCAACACCTGCCGTTTTAGTTTGTGGCAAATAAGACGGGTTGATTTGCAGGGTTAATTTATCGCTTACATCAAACTCTTTTAAATGCGCAAAAACAGTGGCATCTGCAACCTGCACACCCCATAAAATCAAAAACCACAACAAACTGTAATCTTTATTGCGTTTGTAAATATTGCGGTACGATTGATACGTTGGCAAATCCAAAGGAGTACCATTACTGTACTTTACTTTCGGGTTAATTTTAGCCAATGAAGAATTGTCTTTATTGTACACGGAATCGTAAACAGCCTGGTAGGCAAACTTCATCCACTTATAGTAATTATTGTTGTAAACATACAAAGTGGCAGGAACGGCGAGTGCACCATAAACAATCGGCAGCTTCCAATATTCGCGGTTGTAAATCTGTCCCCAGCCTGGCAACACAGCCGAACGAAATGTAGCAATCCGCGGATCGTGTTTTGGTTTTGCCTTAATTGTAGACGAGTCTATAATTGTCTTTTTTGCAGTATCGTTTTTTAACCGAACAGCGCTACTGTCTTTAAACAATGAAGTGGTTGCCAGTTTTGCTTTTGCACTATCTTTTTGGGCAAAAACAAAAGAGGAAGCGAAAATGAAAATCAGTATAAAAACAACGATACGCTGCATATTATTAACTCGCCTGCACATTCATCAGTTGGAGCAACTTGTTCAATTCATCGAGCGAATAGTATTCAATGTGAATGCTTCCAAATCCCTGCTTGTTGTGCGCCAGCTTTACTTTGGTTCCAAAATGTGAGGCTAAGGTATCTTCAATTCGCTTGTAGGCGGGAAGCAAGTTTGGTTTTACGCTACTTTTAACAGCATCCGCATTGTGTTTGTAAAGATTGCGAACCAGTTCTTCAGTTTGCCGGACACTCAATCCCCTGTTTTCAATTTCATGAAAAACGAACAACTGGTTATCCACTGTATCAATGTTTATCAAAGCTCGTGCATGACCCATGCTGATGCTACCATTGCGAACGGCAAGCTGTATATCAGGCGGAAGTTTTAATAAGCGAATATAATTGGCAACCGTGCTGCGCTCTTTTCCCATCCGCTCTGCCACTTGTTCCTGCGTGTAATTCAATTCATCCATCATGCGCTTATAGCTTAGCGAAATTTCGATGGCATTTAAATCTTCACGCTGCAAATTTTCAAGCAAGGCCAGCTCCAGCAATTCCGCATCATTGGTTTGCCTAACATAAGCAGGAATATCTTTCAAACCCGCAATAGCAGCGGCTTTGAACCTTCGTTCACCGGCTACCAGTTGGTATTTGTTATTGGCTATTTTTGAAACCGTAATGGGCTGAACCACATCAAAGTTTTTGATGGACGATGCCAGTTCGCTTAACGATTGTTCATCAAAATCTTTACGCGGGTTTTTAGGATTGGTTATAATATCATGTAGCGGAATGCGCACCACGGAGGTTGCCTGCTCTACAACGTTGCTCTTTAAATCGCCGGCTGTTGTTTTTAAATCGGCATCTATATTTTGCAGAAGGGATCGAATTCCTTTTCCCAACGCGTCTTTTGGTTGTTTTACTGTAGCCATAATTTTTCTGTAAATTATGAGTGGTTATTGGTGAGTAAAATTGTCATTTATTCACTACTCACCATTCACTACTCACCATTCACTACTCCATAATTCTTTCTTCCTGAGGAATTTTGGTAAGATTGTTTTTTTGTAATACTTCTTTGGCAAGATTGAGATAATTGACTGCACCTTTGCTATCGGCATCATATAAGATGACTGGTTTGCCAAACGAAGGCGCTTCGCTTAACCGCGTGTTGCGATGAATGATAGTAGTGAAAACCATTTCATCAAAATGGCGTCGCACTTCACTCACTACCTGGTTGCACAATCGCAATCTGCCATCGTACATCGTCATTAAAATGCCTTCAATCTGCAACGCAGGATTTAAACGACTTTGTACAATTTTTATGGTATTTAATAATTTGCCTAAACCTTCCAGTGCAAAAAATTCGCACTGAACCGGAACAATAACGCTATCTGCTGCGGTCAATGCATTTACGGTAATTAAACCCAGCGAAGGCGAGCAATCAATCACAATAAAATCGTAATTGTTTCTAATGGCCAGCGCCATATTTTTCATCACATTTTCACGGTTCGGATAATTGATCATTTCTATCTCCGCTCCTACCAAATCAATATGCGATGGAATGAGGTCAAGATTAGGAATTTCAGTTTTCAATACAACTTCCTGTGCAGGCACATTGTTCACCATGCAATCGTACAAGCTGTGTGTTATATTGTGCAAATCAAAACCAACGCCGGTAGTGCTGTTTGCTTGCGGGTCGGCATCAATCAGCAATGTTTTATATTCCAGCACTGCAAAGCTTGCCGCCAGGTTAATGGCAGAGGTTGTTTTGCCCACGCCTCCTTTTTGATTGGCTACACCAATGATTCTTGCCATAAAAAATGTTTACCCTTTGTAATTGCGCAAATATCATTTTTTTATTGTACCAAGAGGGAGCAATTTTTGTTTTGCAGAATAATTCTTTTCCTCATCCCCGTGTGAACAAAAAATTGCTAAGACAGGCTTTCGAGATAGTATTATATTTAAATTACCAATTGAATATCTGCTATACCATCAAGTATGGTGTTGATTATTCCTTTTACTTTTGTTACCATTCTTTTCTTCACATAATGTAAAACACCAATCATGCTCTTACAACAGGGAACTTCGCACCAGCGACCTCCCATACAAAAATCGCAGGCATACGAAGGCATTCAACCGCTTTCACCGCTCATTCATACGGTTCAAAGGTTTCAGCCTCTTCCCCATCCCATTGGTTTGCCCCCTTATCATTTCGACATTAAGAATGTAGTTCCTGATGTTGATGCACTCACAGCATCGGCACAAAAATTAATTTTTCATGTGGTTGGCGATGTCGGTGGCATCAACCAGTCGCAGTTTCAAAATGCGGTTGCTACGCAACTAATGAATGACATAGATAATTTGCCGCAAAACCAAAAGCCTTTGTTTTTTTACATTACAGGTGATGTGGTGTATTACAACGGTCAATACCAGGATTATTATGCCCAGTTTTACGATCCGTATCATTATTACAACGCTCCCATTCTTTCTATTCCGGGCAATCACGATGGCGACCCAATAGATGCTTCGCAAACTTCGTTAGACGGTTGGGTAAAATATTTTATGACGGCACAACCTCATGTAGATCCTGTGTCGCATGATGCGCCAAGAGTTACGATAAGCTTACCCAATGTTTACCACACCATTACTGCACCGTATGCAACCATTGTTGGCTTGTACACCAATGTTCCTGAGGGCGGTTCGGTTGATTCGCATCAACTGCAATGGCTTACCAACGAACTGAATACGGCGCCCGCAGATAAAGCTTTGATAGTCGCTTTACATCATCCTATTTATTCGTTCGATAATCATCATAGTGGAAGCCCAAACATGGGGCAAGTTCTTTCTCATGCCATCAACGCTTCAAAGCGCATTCCCAACCTTATTATCACGGCGCATGTTCATAATTATCAGCGAATTGAAAAAGCAATTCATAAAAATAGCATTACACCGTTTTTAGTCGCCGGGCTCGGTGGTTATCCGAATTTACACCAACTCACCGTTTCTAATGGCTTCATTGATCCTTCAACCAATGCAAAACTTATTTTTGGTAACGACATTTCACATGGTTACGTGACGCTTTCAATTGACAGCAACGCCATCAATGGTTCGGTTACATTGATTAACGATGCCACAGGTACCATTACGAAAGAAGCTGATTCGTTTTCTTACGCAGCAAAAGCTTTGTATTTGGCTAAAGGTGAAACAGCAGTATTGTAATAAACTATAGATTCATGCAAACTGAATCCTTAGTTCATTTGATAAAGAAATTAAAGTTTGATACAACATTATATAGCTATTTCATCGGGCTGTTGAGTAATCAATTTGCGGCTATGCCTTTCCAAAGCTTCTTCTAAATTAAAGTCTTTTGGATGCCAAAGTTCGCGAACGTTTTCCGTATCGTATGAAATGGTTACAAATTGGTAAGACGATCGCTTAATTTCTTCCATCCTTTCATAGCTTACATCATCTTCTTTCCCGAGTGCTGCATAATCGAACACATCAAAATTAACTTCCTTTACCGTTTTCCAAAAAACGCCAAAGTAACGTTTTTGAAACATAGCAACAATGGTTGTTTTTGTGTATTTATCTATAGAGAGTTTCACTCGATAATCTGGATAATAGTACTTACATTCCAACATAAATAGATGACATTGTTTTCCAGTTAATAGAATATTGGTTTTCAATAATGCAAAAACAAAAATATTGCCACGAAACAGCAAAGCTTCGTTCCCATAAAAGTTTAATGAGAGAGATTGTATAACTTAATATTTATAAGGTAGGTTAGGTATTAGATATTTTAGAAGTTGTTTAAAAATTCTATTTTAATTGCTGTAACAAGACTTACCAATATTTGTGATGATGACCCCAACCAGTGGAAGTTTCAACATTTCTACATTTAAAATTACAACGGTATAACTTTTAATATGAAAAGATCCGTTATTTGTTTACTTGCTATTTACCAGATAATGAATAATAATGCTAAAGAAGAGCGCATTCCATTTTGTAAAACCAATGATTATAAATACATGTATTGCTAACATTTTTTAAAGGTGAAAACAAACAAACCTTCAAGTGCGGGCAAAAACCAAGTATTATCAGCCCAGCTTCTTTTGTGATGTAATCGATAGAAATATCGCTTTTATTTCGCTGTATTTTTCGTATGCGGCTTTTTACCAAGTTTCTTCCAGCTCGTTTCTTTTATTTCAATGCTAAAATGCTCTGCCGCTTTTTTAAGATTGGCAAACGCTACATCGCGGTCTTCATCTGACACGCCTTCTACCTGGTCGAACCGGGCCAATGCATTGCGCAAATGCGAGGCATCTGTTACCGGCTCTTTGCGCTGTTTGGGGAAAGCAAAAGCACTGTCTGGCAAATCTGCCTTTTCTTTTGTAGTTAATTTGCCATGTTCTGCCATTGGCTTCCATGTTGTTTTTGCTGACATTTTTTATCTCCTTGTTTTTATTGGCGCAAGTTTGTACTTGCTAATGATGAGTAAGCTTTCCATTTTTTATTTCAAAATTAAAACCGGTTTCTCAGCGTTTCTGTAAATAGCTTCCGAAATACTTTTATGCGTTAACGAATATAAGAAACTGTATTTGCCGGGCATAGCAATGATCAGTTGAACATCGTTTGTTTTTGTAAATTCTAAAATTCCTTTGATGATATTTTTGTTATTAGAATAATAAACTTCGTGAGGAAAATTTTTTATGTACTCATGCAAGGCATTTTCTGTTTTCTTAAATTCTTCATCGGGATGCAGATATTTTTCTTTCGGATCAACATTTAATATCAACAATTTCTTATGCTTCCATACCGGCGTTGACGCCTGATAACTACTCAATCTATTTAACGAAGAGAGTACTAAAATCGCAGGGAACCAATGCCTGCTTTACTTCCTGGTATTGATAATGCGAGGGTACAATCAAAACACGCACAGGGCTAATTCTTGCAATAGATATAACCTGTCCGGCAATAAAACTATCGCTTGAATAACTGTAATTATCACTGCCTATTACAACCAACTGAAGTTTTTCTTTCGCAACAATTTCTACAATAGACCGCAACAATGGTTCTTCGCTGATGGCTATGGTTACTTTCACGCCTGGTGCTTCCTTTTGAATTACTTCACGGCAAATAGATTGCAACCGTTCACTGGCTTCTTCCCTTTCTTCACTTTTATAATCGCCGTTTATGTGCATATAACCGGCTGATGTGGTTACGCTTTCAAACAAAGAATCATAAATTGTTTTTAATAGAATAATCCGGTCGTAGCCAAAAGCTTTACTCCATTCAACAGCATATGTAAGGGCATTATCAGAAGTTGCAGAAAAATCTATAGGAACCAACATTGTTTTCATGGTGCAATCATTTAAATAATACTACTGGTTTTGTTTTTACCTATAAGAATGGATTGAATAAGCTTACCGGCTGATGAGCAAAAAAACTGCTACAAGGAAGCTTCATTTCTTAATAACTGGCAAGGCGCAATCTTATTGTACTTCCTATGTAAAACTAATAATACTATCTCTTCTGTCACTCTTATTTTTATGTTGAATAAAGTGTATTTAGACAACCCGAATAGACGAGGTTTAATTTTGTGTGGCGAGAACACTGTTTGATGAATAATGATTGCAACAGTGCGCCGACTGTATTTCCAATCGCTAAACAACCTGATTAAAGAAATTGGGCAAGTTTTGGCGGTTTTATTTTGTGCTATATAGTTGCCCTAATCAAGACACTAATTCCCTTTTTATGAGATTTTCCTTTGTTATTGTTTTAGTATTCCTTTTCTCCTTATCAATTGTTAGTCGTCAAAAAGGTAGATGATTTAACCACTCAGGTAGAAACTAAAGCACAATCAGTAAACATTTCAGTTGATTAGGTTAGTGATTGATGCAAAAAGGTTCGCCATGCAAGTTTTTTGTTTTTACATAGAATATTTTAGGTTAAAAAAGCCATCTTTTTAAGCTCTTTTTAAGGTATATGCGGCTCATCATTGTAATTCAGTTCCTTACATTTGTTTCATCAGTGTAAAACTGCATACTGCTTTTGTAAAATCATCAGCAATGTTGTATTTCAATATCGAAGAAACGTTTCATGCACGTGGTATAATCAATGTGTACAGAACCTTTCTGGATACTGGTTTCAGCCAAGGGGTCGCATACAATCTTGCGAACAATCAGGCAGCCACTTTCCGGCTGTCTCATGTAGAAAAACTACGTCGCATATTGAACTGCACGCTTAACGATTTGATTTATTTCAGGCAGATAAAAGCGGTACACTTCCTGCCAATCATGCCCTTGTAAAGTTGAAACACAAAACATTATCGAACATGAGACTATTGCTTAACAGTTTTTCTTTTGAAGAGCTAACAGAACTCACAAATCGCATGAGGAAGGATAAGGGAGTAAAACACATTGGCTGAGTATCTTTCAATTACACTCATCCAAGTAATATGAAAGAGTAGCTCTTATATATTAAGCGTGCTTGTTTAGTTATTTACAATCCGAAAAATTTAATGAACATTATTAAAATGGAGAAATGCAAGAATAGATATTTATGCAATTAATCTTTACCCCTTATTTATTACAGCAATAATATTACTTAACGAGTAGTATTTTATATCATACATAATTACTTTTATTTTTAATAATCTGTCTTTTATGAAAAAAACTTTACTTCTTATTTTACTTACAGCTTACAGTTTTATTTCTCATGCGCAAAATGTATTACTGCGAGATTCGCTTTTCCTTTCTAGTGATAATGGAGCAACCCAGCAATTCTTCTCAGAAGAAATTTACTTGTATGATGCAAATTGCCGGAATACTATTCATCAATTTAATTACAATACTGCAAATCCTAATGCAACTATGGCCGGATTTAAGTATTTAAATGTTTATTATCCGGATGGCACTTTGTATCACCAAATAACTCAAAATAAACAGACTCTCGCCGATTCATTTGTAAATACCACAAGACAAACGTTTACTTATACTGCAGCAAAACAACAAGCTACTGTATTGACTGAAAGCTGGAATGGTAGTAGTTGGCAGCCTTCACAACTGGAGTCTTATACTTACAATAGTTCGAGAAAGGAAATAGTTGATTTGCTACAAACATGGGACACCGTGAAACTCTCTTTTGTAAAATCACAGCAGATAACACATTCGTATGATGCTGGTGGAAAAACAACTGACATGAATACACAATTATGGAAAGCATCAATCACTAAATGGATAAGTGTGCAGGATTATATTTACGTGTATGATACGAACGAATTTTTAATTCGAGACTCAATTAAAGCTAATGATACAACCAGATTAAACGAGTATTTAGTAAGTTCTTCATACTATTATAATAACAATAAAGGCTTTGCTGATTCATCATACAATATCAATGTATTTTCACAAGATTCAAGCGTATTGCATAATACTTATTTCCCAAACACAAATCTTATTCAACAAACTATTGACTATATTTATCGTAAAGACATTAATACTATTACCGCTGCCACTCGTGTAATATATATTCACGATTCGCTAAACAATGTATATACAGATAGTACATTTTCTCAAAGTGCGTTACCTCCTTATTTTAACAACTTTACAAATACTGATCTTAATATTGTAAAAACTACCTACAACAGTAGCAAACAAATAACTGAATATATATCCAATCTGCAATCATTTGCGGGTCATTTCAGCTATTATGAGAGAGTGGAGAATCAGTATGGTTCCTGCCAATCTGCACTGCCTGTTTCTTTCATAAACTTTACTGGTTTGCGAAAAGATAATGATGCATTATTGCAATGGCAAACGGTTAATGAAATTAACACATCTTCTTTCGATATTCAGAGAAGTACAGATGGAATTAGCTTTACTACTATTGATAAAATAGCAGCGGCTGGTAACAGCTCTCTTCAAAAAAATTATAACTACACCGATAAAAATATCAATCTTTTAAATTCGTCAAAGGTTTCTTATCGCCTTGCAGAACATGATAACAGCGGCATAATTACTTACATCAGAACAACTGAAATAGATATATTAGCTGCGAAACTTTCAGTTTCTATATCTCCAAACCCAATTCAAAATTCAATTGTTGTTAATTTCCCTGCTGTTCTTCCTAATGCAGTAATAAAAGTTACGAATATGAGTGGTATGACTCTTTACACGTCTCACCAGAATGTTACAGGTGGTAGTAAGTTAATAATAGATGCATCTGCCTTTCCAAAAGGAATGTATTTAGTAACAGTGCAATCTGAAACAAACAAGCAGATTCTTAAAGTTATTAAATAAAGATTTACTATAGCTTTAACTCTAACAATAAACAACCCTGTAACTAATACAGGGTTTTTATTGTTAAACTAATTTTTAGAATGGTTTAATCTGAATATACATTGTTTCTGCGGTAGATCTTATAAAACATCCCAAACAATACTTTTTTCTTTTTCCTATCTCAAATACTTTCGCGCGTTGTTGTACATGATCATCTGTGTTCTTTCAATTCATTCGCCTATGTGGTTTCAATTAGGAAAGTCTATCCTCAAATACAGGCTTCTGTTGCTCGCTCTTTTGTTTGCCATTACAGGTGTAATGGCTTACTATGCCAGCAAAGTGCAAATGAGTTATGAGTTTTCAAAAGCCATCCCAACAACGGATATCAAATACATCGAAAACCAACAATTCATCAAACGTTTTGGAACAAGCGGCAACACATTGGTATTGGGTTTGGAAACGCCTGAATTTTATCAACTGAAAATCTTCAATGCGGTGGGCAACCTGCATCAGCAAATCCGCTCTGTGGCTGGGGTTGAAGCTGTGTTAAGCGTTCCTGAAGCTTTAAACCTGGTCAAGAATGATTCACTGCAAACCTTGCAGGCGCAACGCATTTTTCATTATCCTTATTCATCTCAAAATGCACTCGACAGCGGCCGTGCAAAATTTGAAAATCTACCCTTCTATCAACAACTTTTATACAACCCACAAACGCATAGTTACTTACTGGCTGTGCAGTTAAATAAAGACAGTGCCAACAGCAAAGCACGAACGCATTTGATGAATGAAATTGTGGCAAAAACAAAAGCGTTTCAAAGTGAAACCGGCGTTCCCGTTCACATCAGCGGCTTACCTTATATCCGCACCATTGTGGCAAATAAAATTTCGCATGAACTGAATTATTTTTTGATTGGCTCGTTCCTCCTTAGCGCCATTACCTTGCTTCTTTTTTTTCGGTCATTTCCGGCAATGATTATGAGTTTATTGGTGGTAGGAATGGGAGTGGTTTGGAGTCTTGCTACAATGGTTTTTTTCGGTTATAAAATTACATTGCTGACGGCTTTAATTCCGCCGCTAATTGTTGTGATTGGTATTCCTAACTGCATTTATTTTTTGAACAAATACCATTCGTCTTATTTAGAAAAGAGAGATAAAGAACAAGCCTTAATAACCATGGTTGGAAGGATGGGAATTGTTACCCTTTTTTGCAACATTGCAGCTGCCATTGGCTTTGCTGTGTTTGCTTTTACCTCATCCGATTTACTAAAAGAATTTGGTGTGGTAAGCGGCATTAATGTAATGGCTCTGTTTTTTATTTCACTCCTTTTTATTCCATCAGTATTAAGCTATTTGCCACCACCAAAACCGCGCGAAACCAAATACCTGCATGCACCTTTACTCGAAAACGTTTTGCGTAAAATTGAATACATCACATTCAACAAAAGTGGCTGGGTGTATGGCATTACGGCTATTGTTTTAGCGTTTTCAATTGCGGGAATGTTTCGGTTGCGCAGCGAAGGTTTTATTGTAGATGATTTACCAAAAACCGATGTAATTTATACCGATTTAAAATGGTTTGAAAACAACTTTAATGGCGTAATGCCACTGGAAATAATGGTTGATACAAAGCATAAAAAAGGTTTGTTCAAATCATTAAAACCGATTCAAAAAATAGATGCGTTTTCAAACTACATTGCTTCTCTGCCCAACATTGCAAAACCGCTTTCTTTTGTGGAAGGATTGAAGTTTGCCAAACAGGCTTTTTATGACGGCGATAGCACGAGTTATAACATTCCAACAGCGATTGATTTGTCAATGATGCAGGATTATATTTCCGGTGCCGATAAAGCTTCTTCTGCAAATAAAAACGGCGTTACGTCTCTTCTTTCAGCATACATTGATACAGCTAAACAAGTAGCCCGCATCAGCGTGAACATGAAAGACATCGGCAGTAAAAAGCTGCCCCATTTATTAGATAGCCTGCATAAAAAAGCGGCCACAATTTTTGATTCTTCCAATTATAAAGTAACTATAACAGGAACTGCCGTAACGTTTTTAGAAGGTGTAAGTTTTATCATCAACGGCTTGGGCGAAAGCATTTTGTATGCTTTTATTTTGATAGCATTTTGCATGTTGTATTTGTTTAAATCGCTTCGCATTTTGTTTTGTTCATTAATCCCGAATGTAATACCGCTGGTGGTAACAGCAGGCATAATGGGCTGGACCGGCGTTGCGCTGAAACCCTCAACTGTATTGGTTTTCAGCGTTGCGCTTGGCATTGCCATTGATGTTACCATAAGGTTTTTAATCAATTACAAACAAGAGCTTCCGCAACACAATCAACAAGTAAATCCTACGCTTTCGCAAACTATCCAGCATACAGGCATCAGCATCATTTATACTTCACTTGTACTCATTGCCGGCTTTATCATTTTTTGTTTTAGCGAGTTTGGCGGAACAAGAGGTTTGGGTTGGCTTACTTCTTTAACATTAATTGTTGGCACTCTTACCAACTTAATTTTATTGCCCGTATTATTAAGGCAAAAACAAAAATGATTTAACATTTCCGAAGTGTTTCGTAAATGAAGGAAACTCTTTAGTTTTGAACTACTAAAATTTTCGTACATAAATAAATTATCATGAAAACAAAACTTATTTCTTTATCTGCTTTGCTTCTTCTGTTAGCAACAGCATCGTATGCACAAATGGCTCCCACACCACCAACACCTTCATCGAAAGATGAAAACATTATCATTCATAAAAAAGGGGAAAGCAAAGAAAAAACTACCATTGTAATTGATGGTGATAAAGTAACCATCAATGGCAAGCCTGCAGAAGATTACAAAGGCAGCGACATCACCATTATGAATGGCAATCGTTTTAATCACAATACTCTGATGCCGCCACTTCCTATTGCTCCCCTGCCACCACAAGGCGGTCCTAAAATGTTTATGCAAAATTTGAATGGCTTTGGCAACGATGCAGTTCTTGGTGTATTTTCAACAAGCACCGATAATGGCGCAACCATTTCTTCCATTACAAAAAACAGTGCAGCCGAAAAAGCCGGTTTGAAGAAAGGAGATGTGATTACAAAAGTGGGCGATGATACCATTGATGATGCGGGCGATTTGGTGGAAGCCATTGGCAAACACAAACCAGCCGATAAAGTAATCATCACTTACCTGCGCGATAAAAAAGAAAATACAGTAACGGCAACTTTGGATAAAAACAAAAACGGCTCGTTTGTTTGGAACAATGATAACAATGCGTTCAGAAACTTTGCATTCGACTGGAACAACGGCAAACCACAGTTAGGCTTGCGGGTTCAGGACATTGAAAATGGCTCCGGTGTAAAAGTGCTGAATGTTAACAACGACGATTCTCCTGCTGCCAAAGCCGGATTGAAAGAAGACGATGTGATCACACAAATCGGGGGCAAAAACGTAAAGTCGGTAAACGACCTAAGAGATGCGTTGGCCGATGTAAAAGACGGCGACAATGTAACCATCAATTATCAACGCGGCGGCACTTCGCAAACTGCAACCGTGCATTTTCCAAAGCCTTTACAAACGTCTGATTTATAAAAACCATTTTTTCAATTCGTAAAAAAGACCATCGCACTTCCGATGGTCTTTTTTGTGAAAGAAGTTGAGAATTCAGCCCATTATTTTCTTGCATCACTTCTCTAACTGCACCTTATATTTGTCGCCTCACAAACTACTTAGCAACCATGTTCAACATCATATTGTTTGGTCCTCCCGGCAGTGGTAAAGGCACACAAAGCCAAAAACTAATGCAACAATACGAGTTGAAACATTTAAGTACCGGCGACCTTTTGCGTAGCGAAATTGCAGCGAAAACGCCACTGGGTATGGAAGCCAAAAGCTTTATGGACAATGGCATTTTAGTGCCCGATGAAGTGGTGATTGGGATGATCTCTTCTGCGCTTGAAGCCAATCCCAAAGTTGCGGGTTTTTTATTTGATGGTTTTCCGCGTACCGAAGCACAAGCACATGCGCTTGATAAATTATTAGCTCTTCATAAAACAGAAATCAGCGTTGTTCTCGCACTTGAAGTGGGCGAAGAAGAACTCGTTCAACGTCTTTTGAACCGTGGCTTAACCAGCGGTCGTGCTGATGATATAAATGAGTTTGTGATTCGTGAGCGCATCATCGAATACAATAAAAAAACGATGACTGTTGCCGATCATTACCGTGAGCAGAAAAAAGTGGTGATGATAAAAGGCGAAGGCAGCGTTGACAGCATTTTTGAAGACTTATCCAATGCCATTAACGAGCGGATGCAAGCCGCCAAAAAATAAGGCAAAAACAAAAGCAGTTAAGCGCAGATAGAACATGGATGACACGGACTTCGTGTACGGATGTTCAGGATTTGGTTTCACGTGATTTTTGAAGGTTTGTTTTTGCCGATATTTTGGGGTTTTCGATTGTTGTTTTTCACTTGAGCTTTAGTTCGCGCTGTTCGTTGCAATGCCTGTCCCGACGCGTACGGATCCGGCACAAAGCCAACGCACATTACCTTCCTGGGCTTTTCACTTCCATCCCTGCCTACCGGCAGGCAAGCCGCAGCCTTTGAACAGTTGAAACTTTATTGGACCATTCCAAAGTGCATCGTCATGGTGAGGAACGAAGCCATCTGTGCTTTGTAGCAGATGATGTTTGTTAGTAGTGAACCAGTTAGCTTTATTCACTCATAACTCACCACTCACTATTCACCACTCACCATTCATTCCACAGATGGCTTGCTTCCTCTCCATCACGATAGTAAAAATTTAAGCCGCTTCTCTTTCAGAAAAACGATTCGCATTGAAATATTCAGCGTTTCAAAAGCTTTCCATGAATACAATTGTTATTTGTATTGTTTAATCATTGTAAAAGCAGCGTAGTAAACAATTGTTAAGTCCCTACTAAAAACAGAATTTTTTTGTAAATTCGTTATCCAATGAGCACCGAGCAAGTAGTAGCAACCGATTTGGTTTTGCTTAAATATAATCTATCTGAAGAGCAGGAGAAAAAAGAAATTCTGCGCTATTACCGCGCCTTGTTGCGCAGTCTTCGCCACAAACTCAAACGCGGCGATAAGGAGTTGGTACGCCGCGCTTTTGAAATGGCTGCCGATGCACATAAAACCATGCGCCGCAAAAGCGGTGAGCCTTATATTTTGCATCCTTTGGCTGTTGCAATGATTTGTGTGGAAGAAATTGGCTTGGGCGTTCGCAGCACGATTTGCTCGTTATTGCACGATACCGTAGAAGATACCGACGTTACGTTAGAAGATGTAGAACATGAATTTGGTTATGAGATAGCTCGTATTGTAAACGGACTCACCAAAATATCAACCGTGATGGATGCCAGCAGCAGCCAGCAGGCGGAGAATTTTAAAAAGATACTGCTTACCCTTACCGACGACCCGCGTGTGATTTTAATAAAACTTGCCGACCGGCTTCACAACATGCGCACGCTCGATTATATGAAGCGCGAAAAGCAGTTAAAAATCTCTTCTGAAACGGTATATGTGTATGCACCGCTTGCACACCGCATGGGCTTGTACAAAATAAAAACAGAACTGGAAGACTTGTCAATGAAGTACCTGGAACCGCAGGAATATAAATCCATTGCTACCAAGCTTTCCGAAACGAAGCGTGAACGCACGCGATACATCAACGAATTTATCCGACCCATCAAAGACAAATTAGTAGCAGGAGGTTTCGATTTTGAAATTTATGGCCGGCCAAAAAGCATTCATTCTATTTGGAACAAAATCAAAAAGAAAGGTGTTGATTTTGAAGAAGTGTACGATTTGTTTGCCATCCGCGTCATCCTCAATTCGCCTCCTGAAAGAGAAAAGGAAGATTGCTGGAAAGTGTATTCGATGATTACAGACGAATATACGCCATCGCCGGAACGCTTGCGCGATTGGTTGAGCAATCCCAAAAGCAACGGTTACGAAGCTTTGCATACTACGGTGATGGGACCGCAGGGAAAATGGGTGGAAGTGCAGATACGCACCCAGCGCATGAACGAAATTGCAGAGAAAGGCCTGGCGGCGCATTACAAATACAAAGAAGGCAGCAACGATGAAGACCGCTTCGATAAATGGTTTGGGCAAATCCGCGAAATGATCAGCACGCAGGATACTGACAGTGTTGATTTTTTGCAGGATTTTAAAGTGAGTTTTTTAGCCGAAGAAATTTATGTTTATACACCTAAAGGTGATGTGAAGATGTTGCCTGTAGGCTGCACTGCGCTTGACTTTGCGTTCTCTATCCACTCGGCGGTGGGTTCAAAATGTATTGGTGCGAAAGTGAATCACAAACTGGTTTCCATCAACCATAAATTACATAGCGGCGACCAGATCGAAATCATCACCAGCAACAAGCAAAAACCTACCGAGGACTGGCTGAACTTTGTGGTAACCGCCAAAGCAAAAAGCAAGATTAAAGATGCTTTAAAAGAAGAAAAACGAACCATTGCAGAAGACGGAAAAGCCTTTGCGCAACGCAAGCTGGAAGGCATGGGCGCTGCGTTTACCCAAGGTAACATTGATGAATTGGTGGCGTTCTATAAGTTCAATTCTGGGCTCGATTTGTTTTATGCTATTGCGATAAAGCAAATTGATTTAAAAGAGCTGAAAGACTTCCATGTGCTGGGCGACAGGCTGGAAGCGCCAAAGCCGCAAAAGCCACCTGTTGAACCAAAAACGGAAATTGATACAAGGCCGCATCACAATAAAAAAGATTCGGAACTGATTATTTTTGGTGAAAGCAGCGACCGCATTATGTACACGCTGGCGCGATGCTGCAATCCCATTCCCGGCGATGATGTATTTGGTTTTGTTAGCACCGGAAAGGGTTTAATTATTCATCGTACCAACTGCCCCAACGCAACGCAAATGATGGCAAACTACGGGCACCGCATCGTGAAAACAAAATGGGCTAAAAACAAAGAAATTTCTTTCTTAACCGGATTAAAAATTGTTGGGATGGATGATGTTGGCGTGATTAATAAAATTACCAATATTATAAGTGGCGATATGCGCATCAACATTGCTGCACTTACCATTGAATCGGGCGAAGGTTTGTTTGAAGGAACGGTAAAAGTGTTCGTGCACGACAAAGAAGAATTGGACGAACTGGTTGACCGTTTAAAGAAGCTGAACGGAATACAGGAAGTGGACAGGTTTGATGCTGAAGAAGCCGATACGAAAATGAATGCGTCGTAACGAAGATTGTGTTGTTATTGGAAAGGCATATTTTGTGCTTTCCAAACTCATGCGTTGCAATTTGCTTCTTTCCATTTTGCTCCTTTTTTGCCTGCCGTCATTTGCGCAGGATAGCTCACTCGTTCATCAACTCTTGCAACGCATCGAATTCTTACAAAAACAAACCAACCATAACTTTCCAACTTATATAGCTAGCAAAAAAAAATTTGCCACAATACAACAGGACGACAACATTTTTTATGCTTCGTTAATCAGCTTTACGCTATCCAAATACATTTCTTTACCAGCATCAGACAGCTTGTTGATTGACTCCATCCAAACAAAAATCAACCGTTCATACCCTCATTTTCAAAACAAAAATGGAAGATCTTCCTATAACTTTTGGCGCACTGATACACCCTTTATTTTTCCTTATACAAAGTGGATTCGATTGTTGAAAAAAAACACTTCATTGCCCGATGATATGGACGATACGGTGCTAAGCCTGGTGGCTCAGGATGCAGACAGCACAAGGGCTGCAGAAGCTCATGCTATCATGCAGGAGTATGTAAATAAAAAGGGCAAAACCAAAACTATTGATAAAAAATACCGCTCTTTTAAAGCCTATTCCGTCTGGTATGGAAAACATTTTCCGCCGGTGTTTGATGTATGCGTACTGAGTAATATTTTATACTTTGTTCAGCAATATCATTTGCAATGGACAGCCGCTGATAGCGCAAGTTTGAATGCGATTGTTCAATCCATTGTCAGTAATGATTACATTAATAAACCATTGTTTGTTTCACCGTATTATGGCAATACTTCTTTAATTATTTATCATGTTGCAAGATTGATGAGTTATTCTAAACATTCCACAGTTAGAAGCGTTGAAAACAAAACTTATAACAACCATTGTTGTGCAACTGGCAAACACAAAAGATTTGCTTCAAAAAGTGATTCTTTCGTCTTCTTTGATGAAATTAGGATATGCTGCTCCTCTGCTTTCTTTGCCCGACAACAGCGAAGCTATTCATCAGATTGAAAGGAGTTCATTTCCATTTTTTATTGGCAACATTCCTTCTTATTTTTCACCATTTTACAAACGCATTTTTTATGCAAAAAGCTGGTTGTTGTTTTATCATTATTGCCCTGCTTATAACGATGCGTTGTTACTGGAATACCTGATGTTGAAGAAACGCATGCCATCAAACTAAAAACAAACCTTTTTATTTTTGCCCAAAAACAAAACATTGGTAAACGAAGAAGCCTATCAGCAGCTCAGTGAAGAATTATCTAAAAAAAGAGCAACATTAATTGCTGTTAGCAAAACCAAACCTGTTGAAGACATACAAGCGTTGTACAATTTAGGTCAGCGCGATTTTGGTGAAAACTATGTGCAGGAATTGGTACAAAAACAAACTCAGCTTTCACATGATATTCGCTGGCATTTTATCGGTCATTTGCAAAGCAATAAAGTAAAATACATCGCACCTTTCATTCACCTCATTCAAAGCATTGATAACGAAAAATTGCTTCGCGAAGTGAATAAGCAAGCCATCAAACACAATCGTACAATTGATTGCTTATTACAAGTTCATATTGCGGAAGAAGAAACGAAATTTGGGTTGAATGAAGAAGAACTGCAACTTCTGATGTACAAGATAAAAACTGATAAAAACAACTTTACAAATATCAGTGTAAAAGGCTTGATGGGCATGGCTTCCAACACAACCGAAGAACAAAAAGTAAGAAACGAATTTCAGCATTTGAAAAGATTGTTTGACCCATATTCTTCACTATCAACTCACAACTGTCAACTCACAACTTTATCAATGGGCATGAGCAGCGATTATAACCTTGCGATTGCAGAAGGAAGCAATATGGTTCGTGTTGGTAGTTTACTTTTTGGCGCAAGAAAATCTGAACTGGGATGATGGAATGTTTGGGATGAATAAGTTTTATGAATTTGGCAGACCAATTTATATAATTAAATCAATTCATTTTTACGTTTTCTCATTCACACCGCTTACAATCAGGTTCATCAGATCAATCGCATAAAATCCTGGTTCAGACAATCACATTATTCCACAAAATCTCCCCAAAACCAAATTGCCCCATTGTGTCGTATTCGTTGCTTCCTTTATCTTTGCACATGGCAACAAACAATACTCTCTCTTCTTTCACTTCCGACAATCGCATTTTTATTGAAGGCCTAACGTACGATGATGTTCTGCTGATGCCTGCTTACAGCGAAGTGCTCCCTCGTGAAGTAAACATTCAATCCCATCTTACCAAAACCATTGTTTTAAATGTTCCTATGCTTTCAGCTGCAATGGATACTGTTACCGAAGCAGCACTTGCTATTGCATTGGCGCGTGAAGGAGGGCTGGGAATATTGCATAAAAACATGAGCATTGAAAAACAGGCTGAGCAGGTTAGAAAAGTAAAACGCAGTGAAAGTGGTTTAATTATAGACCCGATTACTTTGCATATTGACAATACCATTGGCGATGCCCTGCGTTTGATGAAAGAAAACAAAATAGGAGGCATTCCTATTGTTGATGATAACAATATTCTGGTAGGTATTCTTACTAACAGAGATTTACGTTTTGAGAAAGACAAGCAACGGTTGGTGAGCGAAGTAATGACGAAAGAAAACCTGGTTACAGCACCTGAAGGAACAAATATGAAGCAGGCTGAATCAATACTTCAGGAATACAAGATTGAAAAGCTGCCTGTAGTTGCTAATAACGGCCGACTCATTGGTCTGATTACTTACAGAGACATTTTACAGCTTCGGAACTTTCCAAATGCAGTAAAAGATAATTTTGGAAGATTGTTGGTAGGCGCAGCGTTGGGTATTACAAAAGATTTGCTCGACCGGGCTGATGCTTTGCAACAGGTAGGCGTTGATGTGGTGGCTTTGGATAGTGCGCATGGTCATAGCCGCGGCGTGATTGAAGCTTTGAAACTCTTGAAGAAATCGTTTACCAACCTACAGGTGATTGCAGGAAATGTGGGTACCGCAAGCGGCGCGAAAGCTTTGGCAGAAGCTGGTGCCGATGCTGTAAAAGTAGGCATTGGTCCGGGTTCTATTTGCACTACGCGAATAGTGGCTGGGGCCGGTGTTCCGCAGTTAACAGCCATCATGCAGGCGTCATCTGAACTGAAGAAAAAAGGCGTATCGTTAATTGCTGATGGCGGCATCCGTTATACCGGCGATATGGTAAAAGCTTTAGCTGCCGGAGCCGATGTGGTGATGATGGGAAGTGTGTTTGCCGGTGTGGAAGAAAGTCCTGGTGAAACCATTATTTATGAAGGCAGGAAATTTAAAGAATACAGGGGCATGGGAAGTATTGGCGCAATGCAACAAGGCAGCAGCGACCGTTATTTTCAGGATGTGGAAGATGACATCAAAAAATTGGTTCCCGAAGGTATTGAAGGCAGGGTGGCTTACAAAGGATTTTTAAGTGAAGTGATAGCCCAATATGTGGGCGGCTTGCGTGCAGGTATGGGGTATTGCGGTGCCAAAAATATGGCTGCTTTACAGGAAGCGGACTTCGTGAAAATTACGAATGCTGGTATGCGTGAGAGCCATGCGCACGACATTGAAATCACTAAAGAAGCACCGAATTATAGCAGAAGATAGGTTTGGGTTTATGATTGAAGATTTGTGAATGTTGAAAACCGCATAACGTTATTCCGCAATTGCCTTTAACACGAACTTGCACCTTTACGTTTTCGCGAGGGCTTTGTGCGGAATCTGCTCTTTGTAACTTGAACAAGTTGCTATGTAGCAAACTTTTATTTTTATTGAAAAACATCATTATTAATCAATCATCAGATTCCGCACAGAGCCCTCGCTAATTTGATTATAATTTCTATCATCATGTCGAGGACATTTGCGGAATGACGAATAACGATTGGCTTTCTTTTTGGTTTTACCTAAATTCTTTACATTATCTCTACCTGATTTCTTCAACAGATCTTCAAAAACATCTGCGCTTTCTTATCAGTTTAATTTCATCATTAATTACCAATACTTCTGCAGGTTTTAAGCGCGAATTAAAGTTGCTGCTCATTTCAAAACCATACGCGCCGGCATTATAAAATACAAGAATATCGCCTTCGCGTACTTCATTAATTTTTCTGTCCCATGCAAAAGTATCGGTCTCGCAAATGTTACCAACCACTGTGTAAATCCGTTCCGGTCCGGCTGGATTGCTGATGTTTTCGATGCGATGAAAAGCATCATAAAACATAGGTCGTATCAAATGATTAAATCCTGAATTGACGCCTACAAAAACAGTAGCTGTCGTTTGCTTTACCACGTTTGCTTTTACCACAAAATAACCGGCTTCGCTCACTAAATATTTGCCAGGCTCAAACCACACTTCCAATTGTCGTCCGGTTTCTTTTTCATAATCACGAAAAGCCTGTGCTACTTTGCTTCCCAATTCGCGAACATCGGTTGACACATCCGATGCCTGATAAGCTACTTTAAAACCACTTCCCAAGTCAATGAATTCGAGCTGTGGAAAATGAGTAGCCATATCAAACATCACTTCCAAACCCTGCAAAAAAACATTAATATCTTTTATCTCACTGCCGGTGTGCATGTGCAAGCCGTTTACATGAAGTTTTGTAGATTTTACAATGCGCTCAATGTGCCGCATCTGGTGAATGGAAATGCCGAATTTACTATCAATATGTCCCGTTGAAATCTTATAATTGCCGCCTGCCATAATATGCGGATTCAGGCGAATACAAACAGGATAACTGTTACCGTATTTATTACCAAATTGTTCGAGAATGGAGATATTATCTATGTTTAGATTAACGCCAAAATTTTTGCCTTCCTCAATCTCTGAAAAATCTACACAATTGGGTGTAAATAAAATACGCTTCGGCTCGAAACCTGCGTGTAGCGCAAGCTTTACTTCATTAATGCTTACACAATCTATATTCGAACCAAATTGATTGATGAGCTTTAAAATATTAATGTTGGTTAAGGCTTTACAGGCATAAAAAAACTTTGCGTTGCAATCGGCAAAAGCTTCTTTTAATTCTTCTAATTGTTGTTCAATTCTCTCCGCATCATACACATATACTGGTGTACCAATGGTGTCGGCAACGCGTAGCAATTGCTCGTTCGATAATACTTTCAACATAGCGGCGAAGATAAGGACAGACGATTCTTATTTGTGCAAAAACAAAGGCTTACTGAACAGAATGCAGATCACTTAGAATTTTATCTTTTGAAGCATAACTTTCTTTTCCTACTATCACTGCTTTTTTCATTATAAAATAGGTAGAATTTACGCGGGCTGCGGTTTTCAGCACGGTAGCATCGCAGCGGAGAACATTCGCATTGTGCAAAGAGTGCAAAGCCTGTTGCGGATTGGGCGTTACTACAAATAACGGAATGTGTGCAGCTTTATAGGCATTGTTTATTTCATCAAAATTGCTCTCTTGTTTTTTCCAGTCATCAAAATTCTGAACAAAAACCAACACGTAATTTGATTGCGATAAAATGGCGGCTGTTGTATCGTTCCCGTTGATGGTTTGCAAGGCAAAATCGCTGATTGATGGCTTTGCAGTGCCTTTGCGTATCAGTTTATCGTACCGATTTACAAATTCATAAGTGCTATCGAAATTAGGAGGGAAATGCTCTTCATCAAACTCAAGTTTCTTTCCGTCCTTTTTATATTGAAACGTCATGGCAAAACTATCGCTTAGAGCACCGGCAGGTACTTTCATCTGCTCAATAATGTCGTTGCCCCTCTTGTAAGGCAAACAATCTAATACGGGCAAATATTTAAGCACATAAATTTCAAACAACGACACTCCAATTACAGACAAAAACAAAATAAAAACCGCCCTCCGTTCTCTTAAAATCAAAGGCCGGATGTGATTTTTATTGATGAATAAAATCAGAATGAAAACCAGTAAAACCAAATCTTTAATAAATGATTGCAACGGTGTTAGCGGCACACAATCACCAAAGCAACCGCAACTTGTGAACCTGCCTGAAAGTGTTGCGTAGCCAGTAAGAAATGTAAAAAAAATAATGAGCAAAAGCAATAACCAGCTAAATAATTTTGGGCGCCAGCCAACAATAATGGCAACACCTGCAATCACTTCAAACACATTCATCACTAACGATAAAGGCAGCGCATATTCGTTCAAATAAGTAGTGTGCCAGGCGCCAAAAAATTCCTGCATTTTATAGCTCAAACCCAGCGGATCATTGGCTTTTATCAATCCTGAAAAAATGAATAAAATACCAACCACCCAACGTATAGTGAGCAATACTGAAGCTCTTTTCATGCTTTGTTTTTATCGTTCTTCTTCTGCCGTTAAAATCAATGCAAACGCTGCATAATTAATTATGTCAACATAATTGGCATCAATGCCTTCGCTAATGAGTGTTCTGCCATCGTTCAACAAAATTTGCTTAATGCGCAACAGCTTCACCAATATCAAATCAACAAAACTTTCGCTGCTCATATCGCGCCAGGCTTCACCGTAATCGTGGTTCTTTGCCAGCATGATTCCTTTCACAATTTGTATTTGTTCGTTGTATAAACGAGAAGCTGATTCGGGCTGTAAATCTTCAATGGCAGAGGGCATTTGCAATTGAATCAATCCAATCACAGCATAGTTTAAAATGCCTTTGAATTCGCCGGGAATATCATCACTTACCATTTGCTCTTTTATTTCCTGCAAATTGCGGATGCGCAAGGCTTTGATAAAGATTTGATCTACTACCGAAATGGTACGCAACACGCGCCATGATGTGCCATAATCTAATGTTTTTTTATCAAATATTTCTTTACAAACGGCAATCACGGCATCATATTGACGGTTTGTTTTTTCGGCTGCATCTTGTGTCATAAATCGAAATAATTAGGTAGTATCAATTGTGTGAGGGGCAAGATAAGAAAGAGCCAAATAGAGTTTACTACCAGTCCTGTTCGTTATCGGCAGTATTGGTTTTTTGTTTTTGCAATTCTTTCTGCAACTGCTTTTCCTGGTCTTCCAATTCTTTAAACTTTCGTTCCATCATCTGCCGGTTCATTTGCTGCTGCTTTTGTCCTTTTTGGTTTTGCTGCTTTTTCTGGTTTTGTTTTGTTTGTTGCGGAGGTTGTTGCTGCTGTTT
The DNA here is from genome assembly GCA_963790435.1 of uncultured Chitinophagaceae bacterium. Classification (GTDB taxonomy): domain Bacteria; phylum Bacteroidota; class Bacteroidia; order Chitinophagales; family Chitinophagaceae; genus Ilyomonas. The sequence goes on along the minus strand of CAWBOI010000001.1, from coordinate 42,310 downwards.
CTGTTCTAACGCTTTTTGCAAATTCTCACGGGCATCGTTATCCATAGGTTGTAAGCGCAACGATTGTTTGAGCGCATCAATGGCTTCATTCAATTTATCTTGTTGCAACATCGCTAATGCTTTGTTGTAATAGGCTTTCGATTGCAAGCCCGCATCGGTTGTATTTTTAATTACATCATCGTACACACTTGCCGATTTACCGTGTTCATTGGTACGTTGCAAGGCATTCGCCATGTTAAATTTTGCAATCTCATTTTTATTGTCTTCTGATAAGGCTTTCGTATAATCTTTTATAGCAGTAGAAAAGTCGTTTTTGCGATAAGCATTGTTGCCTTGCTGAATGGCTTTTTCCTGTGCAAAAACAAAACAACTCAGAAAAATAAATGGCAAAAATAAACCAACCATTTTTAAACGCTGAAAAGCTTGCCCATTGCCGCTTGTACCTTGGACCTTGCACCTTGTACCTTCTCTTCTACACTTCATAACGACCCCGCTTTTTAATTTCAGGAATAAAAATTTCAATCACCAAAATGAGCAACATTACAGCGACGAAGTAAGGATACAATGAAGTGTATTCATGGCTATTGCCTTCCCCATTGATCAGTTTTTTTTCTCCGCTGTTCAATTGTGAAGCTAATTGTGTTGCAGTTGTTTCGGAGCTTTCCAAATGATAATAGGCACCTCCGGTTTTATCAGCAATCAGTTTCAATTCCTCTTCATTCAATTTTGATATAACCGGCTTACCGTTGATGTCGGTTTTAGTAACATTTCCCCCTTCAATAATGGGTGAACCTTCCGGCGTGCCAATGCCAACGGTATAAACAATTACACCTTCGTCATATAACTGTTGCAGGCTGTTTTTGGTTTGCGGATTGTGGTCTTCGCCATCGGTGATTAAAACAACAGCTTTGTATTTTTTTTCCTTCGTGTTTAATGCACCGCTGCATTGCAGTAAGGCATTGCTAATATCGGTTCCCTGCGTAGGAACGGCATCCGGCGTGGCATTGGAGAGATATAGCTTTGCAGCCGCAGCATCGGTGGTTAGGGGCATTTGCAAGACGGCTTGTCCCGCAAACACCACCAGGCCAACGCGGTTGTCTCCTATGTCATCTATCAATACACTCACAAACTGTTTGGCAACATCTAACCGTGATGGTTTCACATCCCGGCTTAACATGCTTTTGCTCACGTCCAACGCAATCATCACATCAATACCTTCGCGTTGCTCACCGTTTGTTTTTGCAGGTTTTCGCAAATTGGATAGCGCTACAATACCCAGCGCAATCGCAATGGCCATAGCAATAAACTTAATCGCGTATAATTTTGGAGAGTAATTTTGAGTAAGATGATGAATGAGCGCTTCATCGCCCAAAGCCTTGCCCACCTTAACTTTCCAGCGAAGCACTGCAACAAACAACAGCGCCAGCGGAATGAGAACCAACAAGCCGAGCAGATAAGAATGATTTTGAAACGAAAGCATGAATTGCGATGTAATGGATTAAAGATAAAAGGAAAAATTTGGGCAAAAACAAAGCAGCAATACAATTAACTTTTACACTTCTGTTTTACTTCTTTCCTTCAAAAAAACCCATGCCTTTTAAAATGCTTTTTAAGATGTTCATGCGGGCTGTTGCCACGTCGGCATTGTGCGGCGCTTCCACATTCAACACAAAAAAATAAGGATGCCGGTTCTCTTCAATCCAGCCAACCATCCAGCCAATGGCATTGCCGTTTTCTTTATAGCCAAGTCCGGTTTTATAACTGAGTTGATAATTGGCGTTGCTTTCCTGCAGCATTACTTTTTTTACAATCGCCTGTGGTCGTTTATCAAACGGCAATTGCGAAAAGTACAGTTTCTTCACTAAGCCCAGTTGCTCATCAGGCTTAATTTTCAGCGAATTATCGAGCCAGAAAGTATCAATCTTTGTTTTGATTTTTTGTGTGCCATAATGCAGGCTATCCAACCAAAGCTGCATCGTGTCTTTACCTATTCTTCTTGCCACTTCCTGGTAATAGGGAACTGCAGAAAGCTTGAACGCTTCCGCCATGGTTAAGTCTTTGTTCCAGGCCGGATTTTGTCGTACAACACCATCCCATTTGATCACCATATTTTCGTTGTAAATTCTGCCGGTTTGCAAGCCGATGAGCGAATTGACAATCTTAAATGTAGAGGCTGGCAGGTAAGCGGAATCGCGGTAGCGTGGAAGATTGTAAATGGTGAAATCGCCTCCGCCATTGTCAAACAATCCGAACGTGCCGGTTACTTTGTTTTCATCAAAATATTTTTTCAAAGAATCGTCAACCTTTACATTGTTGGGTGTACATGAGAAAAACAATATCCCGATAAATGCAGCAAAAACAATTTTAGTAACCATGTGTTTACATTATTAAAAAAGCACTATTCTTTCTTTTCATAAATCCGCTCGTGTTTCCAATTGACATTTTGTTTTAAAACCGATGCCGGTGAACCTCCAATCAAAACGTTTTCCTGACTGAATGGTTTAGTAACCAAAGCACGCGTTGCCACAATTGAGTTGGAAGGAATGTTGCCACCTTTTAAAATGGAAACATGCGAAGCAATCCAAACATGATTGCCAATGGAAATATTTTTCGCATAGTTGACTCTCTTGTTGGTGTTAGTGTCAATAACCGAATGAGAATCGCCGGTACGAATGTCTATATCATAAGCAAACAAACAATCATTTCCAATGATAACTTTTGAGTGCGGCTCTGTGACGGCAAGACTGGCATCTTCAATTAAAGTATCTTCACCAATGCTAATTTCGCAATGATCATCTTCCATCCACATTGATCCTGCATTATTAAAATGAACACCTTTTTCTATTACAATCCGGTTATGATTCCCTTCAATATGAAACACAACGTTTTTAAAAAAAGTTGAATCCTTTATGACAATTTCGTTGTCATTGCCTTTTATAAAAATTGTACAATTAATAAATAATGAGGAACTGCTAAACTGCAATAGATTGTTTTTGCCTTTGATTTGCTTTTTGTAAGTAGAAGAAAACAAGGAACCGCTTTGTACAATTCTGTACAACTTCTTTAGCATTGGCTTGTTTTTTACAAAGTTTTTTATCTTTTCCTTCATGAATGAATTTATCTCTAATACCTGTAAAATTGAATTTTGCTTGCAAACTAAAAGGAGTGCAAATGTATTACTTTGCAAATGGTTTTGATTTCCATTTCGCAGGTTGCTAATTTTAAAATGATGATATAAAAACTTTATACCTGTTCCCTTTTATTCAATTCACCATTGAGAATTATGAAAGATGTGTTAGGCAATGCAATGCACGATTATTATTTTAATACCAACCCACAAAAATTATGGATCAATAACAACTATGGCGAGCCGGAAGAAATGCCGGTAAAAATTTATTTCAGAGATGAAAAACGGATGCCGAAACTGGAGCAAATAGCATTGAAATTATGCGCAGGAAAAGTGTTAGATGTAGGCGCAGGAGCAGGAAGTCATAGTTTGGTTTTGCAGCAAAATGGCATTGACGTAACCGCCATTGATATATCACCCAAAGCAGTGGACGTAATGCGGCATCGCGGCGTGAAAGATGCGTTGATTAGCGATGTATTTTCTTATCAAAACAAAACGTTTGATACCTTGTTGTTTATGATGAATGGAATTGGTTTTACGGGAAATATAGAGAAACTGCGTTTGTTTTTACAACATGCCAAAACGCTTATCCATAAAGGCGGGCAGCTTCTTTTCGATTCTTCAGACGTAGCTTATTTGTACGATTACAAATTGCCAGAACGTGAAACATATTATGGCGAAATCATGTATCAATATAAATATAAAAATGAATGCACCGACTGGTTTACATGGCTATATATTGACAGATATTTGCTTACTAAAGTTGGAAGCAAAGAAGGCTGGAAAACCGAAGTTTTAGGCGAAGATGATTGGGATCGTTTTCTTGTAAAGCTCACCATAAAATAACTCCATGAAACGATTGTGCATTTTTGTTTTTACCGTTTTATTTTTTGTTGCTTGCACTTCAAAACAGTACATACATCCGCATGTTGTAATTCAAACCGATGCAGGGGATATTGAAGCCGAAATTTATACTGATAAAGCGCCTAAAACGGCAACTGCTTTTCTACACAATGTTAATGAAGGGTTGTACAAACAAAGTTCTTTTTACCGCATTTTAAACGATGACAATCAACCCTCCGATGCAGCCAAAAGTGAGCTGATACAAGGTGGTATCTGGAAAACGAATTATCAGAAAGCCATTTCGCTCCCGCACATTCCGCACGAAACCACACAACAAACGGACATTCATCATTTGAACGGAACATTAAGTATGGCAAGGCTTGCACCGGGCACGGCAACCAGCGAATTTTTTATCTGCATTGGTGACCAGCCGGGCTTTGATTTTGGTGGTGAAAACAATCCTGATAAGCAAGGGTATGCTGCTTTTGGTAAAGTGGTGAAAGGCATGAGTGTAGTGAACACCATTTATAATCGCCCGGAAAACGACCAAACATTTACACCGCCTATTCTGATTATTAACATCAAAAGACTATAAGTTGATGATTGATGAATGCTTCTTCAACATTCAATAACACGATTGGCGAGCCAACTCGAATTATAAATCCAAAATCATAAATCATAATCAGTAATCTGTTTTTATTTTTGCTGCATGACGACTTCAAAAGTGCGGGTTCGGTTTGCGCCCTCTCCTACCGGCGGTTTGCATTTGGGCGGTGTACGAACAGCATTGTTCAATTATTTATTTGCAAAACAAAATGAGGGAACTTTTATTTTACGAATAGAAGATACCGACCAGAACCGTTTTGTGCCCGGCGCAGAAGAATACATCTTTCAAACGCTTGCCTGGTGCGGCTTGCAGCCCGATGAAAGCGTCGTGCATGGCGGTGATTTTGCTCCTTACCGGCAAAGCGAACGAAAAGAAATGTACAGGCAATACGCAGAGCGATTGGTGAGCAGCGGACATGCCTATTATGCGTTTGATACGCCGGAAGAATTGGAGCAGATGCGCAATCAATACAAAACAGAGGGAGGCACTGCACAATATGGCGTGGCTACACGAAACTTCATGCGCAACTCGTTAACCTTGGGCGAAGATGAAATGAGAAGATTGATGAGTGAAGGAGTGCCTTATGTTATTCGTATCAAAGTACCTGAGCAGCCGGAAGACATTCGTTTTATAGATATGATTCGTGGCGAGGTAACCTTCAATACAGCAGTCACCGATGATAAAGTATTGCTGAAAGCCGATGGTATGCCAACCTATCATTTAGCTGTTGTGGTGGACGACTTTTTAATGCAGATCACTCATGCGTTTCGTGGAGAAGAATGGCTACCCAGCGCGCCGGTTCATATTCTATTGTGGCGTTATTTATTTGGCGAAAACAAAATGCCGCAATGGGCACATTTACCACTCATTTTAAAACCTAACGGACAAGGCAAATTGAGCAAACGCGATGGCGCTAAGTTTGGTTTTCCTGTGTATGCAAAAAACTGGACGGATCCTAACACCGGCGAAGTAACTCCTGGTTTTAAAGAAACCGGATTTTTGCCCCAAGCGTTTATCAACATGCTGGCATTGTTAGGCTGGAACGATAGCAGTGGGCAGGAACTGTTTACGTTGGATGAATTGATTCAAAAGTTTTCGATTGAACGAGTACACAAAGCCGGAGCCAAATTCGATTATGAGAAAGCCAAATGGTTCAACCATGAATGGCTCAAACACTTGCCTGCAAAGCATTACAGCGATCAGGTGAAGCAACTTTTTGAGCAAAACCAAATCCCTGTTGAAGATGATAACAAGTTTATAAATGTGTTGAATTTAGTTAAAGACCGCTGCACGTTGCTGACTGACTTTATTGAACAAGCTTCTTATTTTTTTGAATCACCCCGCAATATTGATGTGGCTTCCATCAAGTCAAAATGGACCGAAACAAAAGCCTTGTTTTTTGCAGAAGTAATAAGAGCTTTGGAATTGATGTCGTCGGCATGGAACGCAGCAGATCTTGAAAAAGAGTTTATAGAAATAGCATCGGCACATCGTGTAAAACCCGGTGAGTTGATGCTTCCCTTTCGCATTATGCTCGTAGGCAAAAAGTTTGGTCCGGGGGTTTTTGAAATTGCCCAAATGATTAGTAAGGCAGAAACAATAAAACGAATCAATCACACATTACAGGCGCTATTATAAAACAAAATCCGGATGGTTATTATTTAAAGCGGATTGTATGATTAAAAGATTATGAAATTTCGCTCGGTTTTTCCCATGCTAAAAAAATTTTCCCTTTTCGGAAAATTCGTAAGGAAGGCAAAGCCCCATTTCAATTCACAACATAACTCAAAAAATACCGTTTTAAATATAGAGTTAACAGTGTGTAGGCTTGTCTTACTAAAAACGGTCTTTGATTTGCTTACTGTGCCACGTTATCAACTTGTGGTTTTTGTTCTTTAATTTTGACACGCACCAATAAGCCTCACCGGTTAAAATTGCATTCCAATAGACAAATTACAGTAACTTTCCGGTGGTCTTTAATAAATAAACTTACCAGTAAATATGTAAGCACTGAAACAAAGCCACAGATTAATAAAGTAAAGCATTATAAGTGAAACCAATTTTAGAATTACAAACCATATCAGGCTAACACCCAAAACAATCAGTTCCATGCAAAAAAATCAAAGCAGTTTTTTGAGTTCGTTGAAGTTCAGGTATCTGCCCTATTGGCCTTTGTTTCTGATTTTAATGTTGCTTTTTTTAGTATTAGCCTACGTGTATGTTCGCATTACGCCACCGGTGTATAATATTTCTGCTACCATGTCGGTAAAGGATGAAAGAAAAGGGGTGGAAGATTCCAAGTTGTTGGAATCGCTGAATATTTACAATTCCAAAACCATTGTTGAAAATGAAACTGAAGTATTACAGTCTAAAACGCTGATGCGAAACGTGGTAAGAAACCTGAAATTGTATGCACCGGTATCGCAGCAGGGCCGGTATCGCCTTGCTTCAGCTTATATTATTTCACCAATTGCTGTTGAAGCACAAACTCCGGATTCATTGCCTTCGGTTCCTAAAATTAATTTTGCGTTTCATAAAGAAAATGGAGGCAGCGTACAAATTGGAAAGGTGGTTTACCCGATGAATGCGTGGGTAAATACGCCTTATGGCATTTTAAAATTTACTTCTAACCCTTATCAAACGTCCGAACCAACAGCACCCTTGTTTTTCTCACTCGATCGGGTTGATAAAGTAGCTAATGATCTTGTAAAAAGCTTACAGGTGAGTACTGCCAGCAAAACATCAACCATTATGGATTTAACGTTTAAAGACGAAGTGCCCAAACGAGGTGAAAACATTTTGAATGAACTCATCAAAACATACAATGAAGCTTCTATTAAACAAAAAAACTTGTTTGCCGAAAAAACGTTAAGCGTTTTGGATGATAGGTTAGCTGAAGTAGGTAAAGAACTTACAGCAATTGAAGGTAAAATACAACAATTTAAACAACAGCAAGGGGTGGTTGATTTGGGCGAGCAAAGCCGGGTGTTTTTACAAAACGTAGGACAAAACGATCAAAAAGTGGCTGACATTAGCATGCAAATGGCAGCTTTAGATAATGTTGAAAATTATGCAAAGTCGCCTGAAAACACAACAGGCACCATTCCTTCAACCGTTGGTATTAACAACCCTGCTTTAAGCATCTTAGTTGAAAATCTTTACACAGCCGAACTTGATTATGACAAGCAAAAGAAAATAACAGGCGAAAACAACCCGATTGTTATTAGCTTACGTGACCGGATTGATAAGATGAAGCCTATCATTTATGAAAATATAAAAAGCCAGCGTGATGTTCTGAAAGCCAGCCGCAACAATATTGCCTCTACCAATGGCGATTATTCATCTACGTTGCGAACGATTCCTCAAAAAGAAAGAGATTTATTGAGCATCAGCCGCGAACAGGCCATTAAAACAAACGAATACTCTTTTCTTTTACAAAAACGCGAAGAAACGCAGTTAACTTATGCTTCAGCAGTGGCAGACAGCCGCGTAGTTGATTTTGCGCAAGCTGATCCAAATCCGGTAAGTCCTAAAAAGTCATTTGTATTTCTCGCTGCTTTGGTGGCAGCACTCGGTTTGGGCGCCGGTTTTGTAAGTGCCAGAGAAATGTTCAGCAACAAAGTGCTGTTTAGAAATGAAATTGAAGATGTTTCTGAAGTGCCGGTTGTGGCTGAACTCATTTATAACAAAGGCAAAGACGCCATTGCCATTAATAAGCCTGATACATATTTTCTTACTGAACAATTCCGTCATTTGCGGGCGTCCATTGGTTTGTTCAGCAATAAAAACCTGCAAAAGAAAATTTTGGTAACATCAAGCATTGCGGGTGAAGGCAAAAGTTTTGTAAGCAACAATCTTGCAGTTAGTTTAGCAGCTTCAAGAAAAAAAGTAGTGCTGGTTGATTTGGATTTGCGCAATCCAAAAACGTCTGAACTGTTTGGTGTCAGCAAAAATATTGGAACCATTAATTTTTTAGAAGGCGAATGCACAGCGGAAGAAATTGTTACAAAAACAAACTATAAAAACCTTTCTGTTGTTCCGGTGGGTATTGGAACAAGCGACCCTACAGAATTGTTGTTAGATGATAAGCTAAACAACTTATTTCTTTATCTCGAGAAAGAATTTGATTACATCATTGTGGACACAGCTCCTGTTGAACCTGTTGCAGATGCGTATTTATTAAGCGAATATTGCGACATGACTTTGTTTGTGGTAAGGCATGGCTATACACCAAAAGCAATAATTCAAAACCTGCAGGAAAGCGGTAAAATGAAAGACTTAAAAAATCCGGTTATCGTATTCAATTCTGTAAAAGGCCGTGGCATTTTTAAGAAGGGCTATGGACGCGGCTATGGCTATGGAAATCGTTATCAGTACGATGATAATACCTATAAACCAAAAGCAATTGGCGATAAGGAATCATAAACCGAAATACAGGCAAAACCAAAAACTTATTGCTGAATGAATCATTTAATTGTGAAGCCGATGGGTGGGCTGGCAAACCGTATGCGTGCGCTGGAATCGGCTTACTGTTATGCAAAAACATACAATGCCAAGCTTACTATTCTTTGGGAAAGAAGCGATATCCTAAATGCGAATTATACTGACTGTTTTGCGCCTATCAAAGATGCAAAACTGGTTGAGACAGATTATACCGGGCGTTCCTTTTCTTCAAAGTTGAAAAGGAAGTTTTTTGATGCTTTTACATGGGTAAAACTAACTGCCAAGGCGCAAAAAAAAGTGGATGATACTTATATTGATGGCATTTTAACCGATAGTGTTGCGAATGGGAAATCAACGCGCTTTTTTGATGAACTGGCAGGAGCAAACCAAAGCGTGTTTTTAGAAACCTGCTATGAATTTTATCCCAATACCTGCGGTTTCAGAATAAGTGTTCAAAACTATATCCGGGAAAAAACAGCAGCTTCTTTACGAAGTTATCAATCTTTAGTAGGTGTTCACATTAGGCTCTCTGACAATCCTAACAAACACCAGTCGCCGGTTGAGAAATTCATTGACAAAATCAACGATAATATACAGCAATCCCCCGATGATTGTTATTATTTATCTACCGATTCAGAAGAGGTTGTCAAAGAATTAAAGAATCTTTTTAAAGATAAAATCATAACCGGCGTATCGGTTCGCAGCCGGGCTTCTAAAGAAGGCATTATCGCTGCATTAACAGATATGTGCTGTTTAAGTCAGTGCAAGTTAATTTTGGGTTCATACAAAAGCTCGTTTTCAGAAAGAGCCGCTCTTATTGGAAACATACCCTTGCAAATAGTATCAATATAAACAAACATAAACGCTGTAGATGTCATCGCATCGTTACCAAAAATTTTTATGCAGATTGCAGAATTGAACCAAAAGATACTTCGCAAATTTTCATCAAGCAGGGAAGATTTAATCAGCAAAATTAAAAACACAGGACTGTATTTATTAGTGCCAATTGTTACTTTTGGTGTCTCCGTATTTACTTCTCCCATTTTTGCACGGTATCTCACTTCAGAAGAGTTTGGATATTTTGGATATTATACTTCAGTGGCTACATTTCTTGCTTGCTTTTACGGTTTGCTTTTTCAAACCTATCACATGTCGGTGTATTTTAAATTCGATGAAACCGAACGGCGAAGTGTGCTTACTTCATTGGTGTTGTTCAACCTTTTATGGAACCTTGTGTTCTATCCAGTATCGTGTTTTGGCATTTACCTTTACCTGAAGTACTCACACTCAAATCTTCCGTTTTATCCGTTTGCTATCATTACTTTCGGTACGGCGGTATTAGCTACTTACAAAGGTTTTGTGCAGGCAAATTATCGCCTGGGTCAGCAGGCATTTTTATATTTTGTTTTTGTTGCCGGCTATCGTGTATTGGCAACTTTCCTTTCCTTATATTTTGTTATGTACGCAAGGATGGGTTTGTATGGACGAATGCTTGGTATCTTTATAACGGAGGTTTTATTTTTTATTATTTCACTTTTACACATTTTCAAAGATCAGAAGCTTGTTATCCGGAAGGAATATATTCGAAGAGCTTTTAAAATCGTGTTTCCCCTCTTTCCAGCTTCATTCCTTTATTTGCCTGTGGTTAGTTATGATAATATTGTTTTAGAGCGTTTGCATCAGCCTGCAGAATTAGGTTTGTATAATATTGGTAAAGGCATCGCCACTTATTTGTACACTGCCTTGTTTCCATTTTACCAAACCTTTGAGCCAGATATTTATAAAAACGCTGTTCTCAACAATATAAAATCTTTAAAAAAAACCACTTTTCTTTTATTGCTTATTGTGATAATAAGTTTGGTTGGCTTCTGGCTATTTTCTCCCCTATTAATTAACTATCTAACTGCAGGTAAGTACAACGGCGCTTTAAAATATTCAAACATCATTGCGGTGAGCAGTTGTTTAATGATTGTGTTTTCTATTTCAGATGCCATTATCAATGCATTGCATGAAACCAAAAAGAGTTTATTAATCAATGCCATTTCGGCGTGCCTGTGCCTTATTTTATATACGTTATCGGCAAAATATTTTGCACAAATTGGTGTTGCTTTTGCCACTATTCTCGTATACGTTTGTCTCATCTGTTTACAGATAATTTTTATTATAAAAAAGTTTAACAAACATTCCTCTCAACCTAAAGTTTCTTAGTATATGAATTCGAATGAAGCACCTATTTTATTCATTACATTCACCCGTCTTGATACAACGCGAGAGGTGTGGGAAATAATAAAAAAGTGGAAGCCAAAAAAATTGTATTTTTCATCGGATGGACCAAGAAAAGATAAGTACGATGAAGATTTGCGTAACTTAAATATAAACCGCAAACTGGTTGATGAAATTGATTGGGATTGCGATGTACAAACCCGCTTCTTAAGCGAAAATCAAGGCTGCGGAATGGGTGGCGCAGGAGCTATCAGCTGGGCATTTGAAAAAGAAGAGAAATTAGTTATTATAGAAGATGATTGCTTACCGGCGTCTTCTTTCTTTAGTTTTTGTAATGAATTGCTTTGTAGATACAACAACGAGCCGCGTGTAATGCACATTGCCGGAACAAGATGGAATGAAGAATTTCCTATAAATAATTGCGATTATTTTTACACCAAATTTGCGCACATATGGGGTTGGGCAACCTGGAAGAGAGCCTGGCAATTTTACGATTACGAAATGACTGATTATCCTTTATTTCTTGAAAAAAAGATACTGAATACTGCGCTATGTGATAATCCGCCATTGGTTAAACGATGGAAATATCTGTTTGACACCGTTTACAATATGAAAGAAAGACACATTTGGGATTATCAATGGCAATACACAATTTTTAAACATAATGGATTAAGTATTAATTCGGTGAAAAATCTTATAACTAATATTGGTGTAGAAAGCACCCACAACAGTGATACAGATATGCACTACCGTACTAAATACGAGATAGATACCGAACAACTTAGAGCACCGGCCTATTTGTATCCGGAGTATGGCTTTGATTCATATCATGCACGCAGGTTTTTTTTAAGGGATAGAAGCAATTTGAAAATGCTGTACGATCATGCCTCGAGTGTCATTCCTTTTTTAAACAAATAGTTTTTTGTTTGTTGTTAAACAATATAATAATTGAGTTTTTAAAATAAGATTAAAACAAAAACAATAAAGATTAGATTGAATAAAACAAAGCATTTTTACAAAATTGCTTATAGCACAGTAATATTTATAACAAACGCTGCATAAATACAGATATGCACTTTGCTTATGACAACACAAAAAATTTTACATATTACAAACTTTCAAACTGGTGGGGCTGGCATCGCGGCAGCACGATTGCATTATGCTTTGTTGAAGCAAGGCTATGAAAGTAAATTTCTGTTTTTAGAAGTTGGTAAGCCTTCGGAAACTTTTTTTAAATACAGCAACAAAATTTACTTGTGGAAGTTGTTCTTACGGGTTTTAAAAAAGCTTGGCTTACCCCCGAACCTTGAACAAAAGAACGATTATTCAATTAGAAAATTCAAGCGAAAAGTAGAAATGTTTTCGTTTGCAAACACACCATACACTCGTTTACATGAACACAATTTGGTGAAGGAAGCTGATGTAATTCACTTACATTGGATTTCTAACTTTGTTGATTTCAAAAGCTTTTTTGCTAACATCAAAAAGCCTCTTGTTTGGACGCTTCATGATATGAACCCTTTCCAGGGTGGTTTTCATTACGAAGATGATAAAAACAAATGGGGCAAAGCCTTGGAAAAGATAGAAAATGAGCAATTGAATATTAAAAAGAATGCGTTGCAGAATGTTTCTTCTAACCAACTTACCATTGTAACACCATCAAAGTGGATGCTACAATTGTCAAAACAATCGCAACTTTTAGGCAAGTTTCCACACAAGCATGTTTGGAATGGCTTAGATACTACTATTTTTAAGTTTCTTCCTAACAAAAAACAGCCACTGCAAAACAGAAAAATTAATGTTTTGTTCGTAGCCGAAAGCCTGCACAACCATCGAAAAGGTTTTGACTTTGTATTGGCAATTTTACAAAATGCCGAGCTTCTTGCAAAATGCAATTTCACCGCCGTTGGTGAAGTGAGAACTTCTGCCCGTATACCTGAAATTAGTTACATAGGAGTAATAAAAGATGAAAAAAAAATAAGCGAGCTTTATAACGAAGCCGATATTTTTTTGCTGCCAAGCCGTGAAGATAATTTACCCAACTCAATGGTAGAAAGCCTTTGCTGTGGTGTACCAATGGTTGGTTTTGCCGTTGGTGGTTTAAATGAAACCATCATAAATGGTAAAAATGGGTATTTATCAAAAGAAGTTACAGCCGAAGGATTAGCCAATACATTACTGCTGTGCATTAAAAACATAGATATGTTTAACAATCAAGAAATTGCTGCAGAAGCACACAGTAAATTTTCCAACGAAGTGCAGGTAAAATCGCTCCTGAATATTTATAAAAACTTTTTTCAACCTCAGCCAGAAGATAAAATAATGGCAGAATAACAGAGGATGGAGCATCACTATAAAAAGTAGAAGAAAACAAATAATGGAATTGCTAAGCGATACATTAAGCACAAGTGTAACAAATAATGCGGAAGGAAAAAGCACTTCTCTTCAATTATTTGTTGCCATTACTGCACTTATTCTTAGCGGCTCTTTTACTTTTTCCATTTACCCGCCGCCTGTAAATGCTGCGGCTCTGGCGCTTATTACCGGCTTGTTTTACTTTAGTTTACAAAGGCACGATGCTGTATCATTTTTTATTCAACTGCTAATTGGAAACTTTTTTCCGTGGGGAGACAAATGGGGTGGGAATTATAATATTGCTGCTTTTGCCGCAATCATCTTATATACAGCCATTAATGGAAAAATTACTTTCCTTCGCCATTCTATTTTAGATAAATCTGTAAAAACAGCATTGTTTATTTGGTGCATTTTCGACTTGCTAAGTGTTACAGGTGGAAACAGCTTTTCCATTACGGTTGAACTGATTAACTTTTTTGCATTCGGCATGATGGTATATTTATTCTATTTTTTTTCAAGAATTAATCTTACCGAAAACGATTTTTACAGAATAGTATTTGCTCTCTGTGTTTTTTTCGGATATGAATTTCTGGTGGCATTTAATCAGAAGTACGAATTGATAAATTCTCCATTTCCTTTTTTTCCAAAAACAAATGAAACTATCGATTTTGATTTAGGCATTGTACGAAGCGTATCAACAATGGATAATTTTGAAGCTTTTGCTGAATGGTGCCTGTCATTAATAACCTTATTGTTGCCTGGTATTTTGAGCGGCAGCTTCATTAAAAAAAATCGTTTCTTTTCTTACTTCAGTATGTTCACCATCGTGTTAGCTGTCATGTCCATTGTATTCTCCGGCACACGCTCTTCCATGTTATTATTGCCTTTTGTTATCATTAGCGCTTTCATCTTACTGGGTAAACGGATAAAGGCTAAAGTGATTGTTTACTTCTTTGTAAGTATTATTGCTTTGTTCTTTTTAAATAGCGCAATCAAAATTGTAGATTTCAGCGTTTTATCTGAAAGAAGCGAGAATAGTATGGACTTCGAGCACATGACACTCATGAGCTTTTTGAATGGTGATCAAATGAACCGTGGAGGCTTGTTCCCATATGCAATGCAGCAAGTTGAGAATACAGGTGTACTTGGCAGAGGTTATTTTGTTTCGCCTGATGAATATCGCCTTGTACAATTCAAGAAAGGAGATATAGATGAATTTGTTGCCGACTACCACAACCTGTATATGAGTTCGTATGTAATGTGGGGAGCTATCGGTTTTCTTTCTATGATGTATTTGTTTTTTTATTCAATCTGGAAAGGCTGGAAAACGTATTGGCATATTCGAAAACACAATCATTATACAACGGACCTTTTGCTGGGCTGTAATTTGTTGTTTTTGTTTTTAATGATAAATCAGCTAAAAATTCAATTTATTCGGGACATTACTTATTTTACCATTATCATGTTGATGCTGGCGTTTTATATTTCTCTTACGTACTATTTGCGTAAAACAGTATCAATAAAAGAAACCTGACAGATCTACCAATTAATAAGTCTGAACTATCATTTGCGCTTTTGAAAATTATGGAAATTGCAATTTTAATAACCACTTTTAACCGAAAAGAAAAAACAGTAAACTGTTTGCAGCAACTACAAAAGCAAACACTTACTCACGAAGTAAAACTTACTGTTTATCTTACCGATGATGCCTCAAAAGATGGCACAGCAGAAGCCGCAGCTAAAGCGTTTGAAAATATACATATTTTTCATGGTGATGGCAATTTATTCTGGGCAGGAGGTATGAGAAAATCGTGGTCGGAAGCTGTAAAAAGTAAGGCTGATTTTTTTCTCCTGATTAATGATGATACTGTTTTAACTACTGATGCTGTTAGCCAATTAATAAGCGCATACAAAGAAGCTTTTCAACAGTATGGAAAGCCTGCTGTTTGCATTGGCAGCACAAAAGACAGCATCAATAGCAAAGTGAGCTATGGTGGCAGAAAGTTGGTTTCGCCCAAAAAAGTGCATGGTATTTTAATTGAAAACAATACCCAAATAGAAGAGTGCGATTTAGGAAATGCAAATATTATGTTGGTGTCCCGAAAGATTGTACAGAAAATTGGTATTTTATCCGATGAATATACGCATGGCATCGCTGATTACGATTATACATTAACAGCAAAAAAGGCTGGCTTTCAGGTTGTAGTTGCACCTGGAATTTTAGGCTATTGTCAGGACGATCACGGCAATAGCTGGAAGCCGCAAAACTCAAAACTAAAAGAGCGCATTGCTTATTTGTATAGCCCTAAAGGGCTGGCATATAAAGAATATCTGCATTTTATAAAAAAGCATTTTCCATCACATTATGTAGAGGCATATACCAAATTATGGTTAAAAACGTTTTTTCCCTTTGTATGGGACAAATGGAAAAATTAACCCAAAACCAAACCTAAGACTGAATGATGAAAACAAATCCAAAGGTTGTTTATTTAACGCAGGTACCAGGCCCTTACCGGGAACGAATGCATGAATTGATTGCAGAACAAAATCCAAATTATTCGGTTTTGTATTGTGCAACCATTGAACCCGACAGGCTTTGGAAAATTGATTATGGCAATTATCCAATGCGTTTTTTAACCGATAAACTTGACCATTTTCGCCCTAATCAACCGAAGGTTTGGAAGATGTTAAATGAGTTAGATCCGGATGCGCTAATCATCACTGCATTTAAGCCTACTATGTTGTATGGTGTGTTGTGGTGTAGACTGAAAAGAAGAAAACTAATTGTTTATAATGATGGCACTCTCTTGTCGGAACGTAATTTTTCAAGGATACAAAAACTCATCCGGCGTTTTGTTTTCAAAGTAACTGATTCGTTTGTTGCCTGTGGTAAAGGTGGCTTTGATCTGTATAAAAGTTATGGTGTAAAAGAAAGTAAGATGTTCAAAAGCTGTCTGTGTATTGATAACTCTAAATTTACACCACTTCCAATAGAAACCAGAGAATATCATCTGATGTTTTGTGGTCAGATTGTTGAACGAAAAATGCCCATGTTATTTGTTGAAGTAGCAAAGATTTTAAATAAAGAGATTTCAAACTTTAAGGTATTGATTGTTGGAGAAGGAACCCAGCGAAAGCAAATGCTTGAAGAACTTGAAAAGAACAATATCGCGTATTATTTTGCAGGTTTTCTTGATCAGAAAACATTGCCTTCTTTTTACTCAAAAGCAAAACTGTTACTGTTCCCAAGCCTTAGCGATCCCTGGGGCGTAGTAGCCAATGAAGCTTGTGCAGCAGGTACTCCCGTTATCACCTGCGAGTACGCAGGTGTGGCAGATGACTTAATTATCCACGGTAAAAACGGTTATGTGCTTACGCTGAATGCCCAACATTGGGCAAAACATGCTTTGCATCTTTTGAAAAATTCGGAACTGCTCAAAACATTTTCGGATAACGCAGTAGAATTGGTAAAGCCCTTCAACCACCAGCAATCAGCAGAAGGAATCTTGCAATCTGTAGCCTTTTCATTATCATAAAAATGAGTTAGAAAAATTTAGAACGTTAATGGTGTATTCGTCTATTATATTGATGAAAGAAAAACAAGCGAACGCTGCAGGTGCGTAATTATGGCAAAACCAAAAATTCTGTTCATATTACACTTACCACCACCTCACCACGGGGCAGCGATGGTTGGAAAATATATATATGATAGCAAAATAATTAATGAAAGCTTTGAGGTTGATTTTATTGATTTGGCTACCAACAGGGTTTTAAACCAATCGGGTAAAGGTAGTTTTAAGAAGATTTCCACTTTTGCCGGTATTGCTAAAAATGTAATTGCAGCACTTCGCAAAAAAAAATACGACTTATGCTATATGACGATCACCGCGCAAGGTGCAGGTTTCTATAAAGATTTGGTGATCGTATCCATCTTAAAGATTTGGCACAGCAACATCATTTATCATTTTCATAATAAAGGAGTTAGTAACGACAAAAGTGCAAAGGCACGAATGCTTTACAATTATGCGTTTAAGAATACAAAAAGCATTTTGACATCGCGCTATTTATATCCTGATATTCAGAATTATGTGAAACCTGAAAATGTGTTTCATTGTCTTTTGGGCATCCCTGTTATCAATGAAGTGAGTGATTTAAATAAAAGACTAACAAAGGCAGAAAATAACGCTCCCTGCCGGTTGCTTTTTTTGTCAAATATGATAGTTCAAAAAGGTATCTTTGTACTGTTAGAAGCTTGTGAGCAAATGTACAACCAAGGCTTATCTTTCGAATGCCATTATGTGGGTGGCTGGTCGGATGTTACGGAAGAGCAATTTAAAAATGAAATAGATAAGAAACGGTTAACAAACATTGTGTTTGCACACGGCCCAAAATACAATGAACAGAAACAAGCTTTTTACGAAACCGCCGACATATTTGTGTTTCCCACCCATTACGATACATTTGGGTTAGTGAACCTGGAAGCGATGCAAAATGGGTTGCCCGTTGTTTCAACACCTGAAGGCGGTATACCCGATATTGTGGTACAAGGCGAAACCGGTTTTTTGGTACCTCACGACAGTGCAACGCTGCTGGCAGAAAAGTTAACCGTGCTAATAAAGGATCCGGTTCTGCGTTATAGAATGGGTGAAAAAGGCAGACAAAGATTTTTTGAACTGTTTACACTGGAAATATTTGAAAACAATTTGTCACAGATTTTATTACAAAATTGTCATCAAAACTAAATTTAAAACTCGCGTGTTTCTTTGTAATCAACTTCTATTTGTTCAGATTTGTTTTTGCACAAAAAAGACAAATACAAATTATACTCTTCAAACAAATTAAAAGATAAGATAAGTAACCAAAACAGGACACAATAACGTTTATAAGAAAACAAATCGCGTATCAATTTTAGAAAAAATTTAATATGGTAAAAGTTGGTGTAATTGGTGTTGGAAAAATGGGTGTATCGCATCTTGCTATTTTGGGTGCCCATCCCGATGTAGAAGTAGTGGGCGTAAGCGACACTGCAAAAATGACATTGGATGTATTTAAAAAATACACTTCTTTCCCCGTGTTTTCAGATTATGAAGACATGCTGAAAGAAACCGATGCCGATGCCGTTTTTGTAGCTGTTCCTACTAAACTTCATGCAAGAATGGTAAAGAGAATTTTGGAAAGTGGCAGACATGTTTTTGCCGAAAAACCATTGTGCTTAACACCGGCAGATGGTAAGGAACTGGTAGAACTGGCAGAAAGAAAAAAATTGGTGAACCAGGTAGGCTATCATAACAAATTTATTGGTACTTTTCAGGAAGTAAAACGAATTTTAGATAGCGGATGCATTGGTGAAATTTTTCATTTTACAGGCGAATCGTATGGCCCGGTAGTGATAAAACAAAAGCAGGAAACATGGCGTTCCGACCCGGAGGAAGGTGGCGGTTGTTTGATGGATTATGCTTCGCATGTAATTGATTTAATTAATTACATTATCGGTCCCATTGAGAATGTGAGAGGAACGCTTCTGAAATCGTTTTATTCAAAAAATGTGGAAGATTCTGTTTTTTCGGTACTTGAATTGTCGTCAAAAGTAAGTGGCGTGTTATCGGTAAACTGGAGTGATGAAACCTACAGAAAAATGTCAACTTCAATTACAATTTTAGGAAGTAAAGGCAAAATTATTTGTGATGCCAATGAACTAAAAGTATATTTCAAAGGGACCAATTTTCCACAAGGTTACAGCAAAGGCTGGAATGTAAAATACATAACCGACTTAACCGAGTCGGTAGATTTTTATCTTCGAGGAGAAGAATATTCAGCACAAGTAGATTATTTTATCAAAGCTATACAGAAGAAAGTACCTAATAATATCAACACTTTTCAAAGTGCATGGCATACGGATAAAGTGATTTCGTTAATCAAAAACAACGTAAATTAATTCTTATGGAACGTATCATTTTTGGCGACAACCAATTCTTCGCTGTCAATCATATATCGGACGAAAAATCCAAGGCGCAATCAATCAAATTCAAAAACGATAGTGCAATTATAAAAACTTTGGATTACGCAATGAATGTCGGTGTGAACACTTTTATGTGTACTACTCACGACAGGATTGCAAACATTTGCGAAATTATCAGGCAGGACTCAGAAAAGTATGCCAATTACTGTATTTATCCCTGTATGCCGTATGCACACAAGTATGCCAATGCAGTTACTGAACTGGGCGTTATGGGAACCATCAAACAATATGTTCCGGGCAACTTTTTCGGATCATTGTTCAAAGGTGGCATGGCTTATTTGTCAAAAGATTATTTATCAATCATGGAACTGATGATTGATTCAGAAATGAAAATGTTTAAAGGCATCAACACGCCGGTTATCTTTCTGCAAAATGTTGTTACCGATTTGTTATTAGGCTTAGGAATGAAAGAAGTTTTAAAAGCTTATCACAGTTATATAAAAGAAAAGTACAATGCGGAAGCTGGCTTCATTACCATGAACCTGCCGAAGCTGTTGAATGTTTTGGAAGAAGTTGGAATTCAAAATCCCATCATCTGTGCTTCCATTAATAAGGTAAACTTCCGTATGTCGGGCGGAAAAGAATTGTATGAAGAAACATTAGCCACGCGCAATGTTCGTGTCGTTGCTATGCAAGTGCTGGCTGCTGGCGCCATCCCGCCAAAGGAAGCTATTGAATATGTTTGTAGATTACCAAATGTTGAATCTATCCTGTTTGGCGCATCATCAAAAACCAACATTGAAGAAACTGTTTCTTTAATTCATAAATACGATAAAATTTATCAGGAAGTTGTTCAACAATAGTTATTGCTTACACTGTTTTTCGTACAAAAACAAATGGTAAGCGTATCCTTTTTCAAACCCCCCGATAATGATTGTTCGTAAAGCAAAAAGGCATATCAAGAGAGTACTAAGCCGAATCCTCATTCGCAATAAATGCTATAAACCTAAAGGCATTTATGATACTATTAAACAATATACAGAAACTGTACAAGAAGCAGTTTGTGCTGAAGCTTATCCTCCTTTTACTTCCTATTTAGATGTTTCTGAAGATTTCAGAAGTCGTTTTATTAATTATGTTGAAACGAATGCAGTTGTTGAAACTCCTGCTGCAAGAGTTGTAGCCATACCCAATGGGCGGGTTTATACTGATAATGTTTTTAGTATTTCAATCATTAGTAGCGATAATCATTTAATAGGTGAATTGTCGTATGATTTAAACAGTAGCATCCCGCAAAAGAATGCAGTGTTTAAACAAAATTATTTTACAGTACCTGAAAAATACAACGGAACGGTCTTAACCTTGTTAATAGGAGAAGGCGGCATTGTAAACCCTTCTCACTATCTTTTAGATTCCATATCCCGTATTGCTTTACTTAAAAAAGTAGGTTGGTATGATAAAATTGATTGGTTTTTAATTCCAAGTTACAAGCATAGCTTTCATAAAGATGTTATCAAAATGCTTGGCATCAATGAAAATAAAATTATTGCCGGTGACTTGCACAATCATGTGCAGGCAGATACTTTGCTCGCAACAACTTATGTTCGGTATCACGAACATATCCCCTTCTGGTGTCCACAATTCTTGAGAACCGAATTTTTGAAATATAAACTACCTCCTACTGATAAAAAATTCAATTGCCCTTATGTTTATGTTAGCCGAAACGATTCTCCAAAAAGAAGAGTGCTGAATGAAGAAGCTTTGATGCAGTCGCTAAGTAAGTATGGCTTTCACTCTTTTGAACTATCAAAACTCTCATTTCAGGAAAAAATTACTTTATTTTCCAATGCAGAGATTATAATTGCTACCATTGGAGCAGGTCAGATCAATCTTGTTTTTTGCAACAAAAATACTTATGTGCTCGAATTGATGGCTGAAGACTTTGCACAGCCTATTTTCAATGATTTAGCTAATAAAGTAGGCATTAAATACGATTATTTAATCTGCAAATCAGATGGCAAGGCACGCAACTTTAAGCAGGGAGAAAAATTGAATTTAATTGTGAATATTGAAGAAGTGGAACGGAAATTGAGTAACATAGTTACTCTCGAAAGAGAAGCTATAACAAACTAACAAATTAGCAGAATAGCAAAATCCGATAGTACCAATGTTATCAAATATCATCACTCTAGCTTTTGCTCACCAAAAATAATTTGTGTAAAAACAAACGTGTCGGCTTACATTGTAACAGACAATTGTGTTCTGTTGAAATCAAAACACAACAAAGCCAATGTATAAGGACTCGTAACTTTTTGGTAATAAGTTAGGTAAAAGTAATCTGTAAAGACTTAATACTTTTGCTTTAGCATTTTGTATATCAAAAAATTTCCGGTAATCAATGTATTTCCATAACTAAAAATACAAGTGTATCATCAATTAAATTAAACCAATTCAAAAAATGAAAAAAGTAATCGTATTAGGTGGAGGCGGATTCATAGGCGGACACCTTGCTAAAAAACTAAAAGGAAATGGTTGTTATGTAAGAATTTGTGACATTAAAAACCATGAGTATTTCGATCATCAGGACATTTGCCATGAATTTATTCTGGGCGATTTAACCGACCCGAAAATAGTAGAAGTAGTAATAGGCGAAGGCTATGATGAAGTGTATCAGTTGGCTGCCGATATGGGTGGCGCAGGTTATATTTTTACAGGCCAGAACGACGCAAACGTAATGCACAATTCTGCTCTTATTAATCTAAATGTGGCGAAAGAAGCTGCCAACAAAGGCATCAAAAAATTATTTTATTCTTCTTCAGCCTGCATGTATCCTGAAAACAATCAGTTGGATCCTAACAATCCGAATTGCGAAGAAAGTTCAGCTTATCCTGCCAACCCCGATTCGGAATATGGCTGGGAAAAATTATTCAGTGAACGTTTGTTTTTGGCATTTAACCGCAACTACAAATTGGATGTGCGCATTGCCAGATTTCACAACATATTCGGGCCACAAGGCACATGGCGCGGCGGTAAAGAGAAAGCGCCTGCTGCCATGCTTCGCAAAGCGGCTGAAACGCCCGATGGCGGCGAGTTTGAAGTGTGGGGTGATGGACAGCAAACCCGCTCTTTTTTATACATTGATGAATGCGTAAAAGCAGTGCTGGCTTTGATGGAATCAGACTTTAAAGGTCCCGTAAACATCGGTTCTGAAGAAATGGTAACCATTAATGAACTGGCGCAAATGGCAATTGATATTTCGGGCAAAAGCATTACCGTTAAAAATATTTATGGCGATGAATTTATTAAGAAGTATGGCTTTAAATGCCCAACAGGAGTAAGAGGCCGGCGCTCTGACAATCGCTTGTTCAAAAGCAAATTGGGCTGGGAAGTTTCTGCACCATTGATTGATGGCTTGCGAAAAACTTATAAATGGATAAGCCCAATGGTGGAAGCGCCAGCAGAAAGTTTTGCCTTGGCTGAGTAAATAAACATTAACCTCATTTACAAAATTGTAATAAAAACAAAAATGAACGAGGCGTACAATTCTGTAACCGTTTTGGGATACAAAGTGTTTTCAGATGATCTTTCAAAAATACCACTTCGGGCAGATAAATGCAGAGCGATCAATTGCAGCATTAGTCCTAATAATTATGGACTTGCCAACAAAGACCCGGAGTTTAAAAATGTGCTGAAAAACACAGAATATCTGGTTTTGGATGGCGTTTATTTTGCCTTGGCTTCTATCTTTTTAAAAGGAAAAAATATTAAGAAGAACCAAGGTCCTGATGTATATAAACACTTTTTAGGAAGAGCAAACGAAACATCAGGAAAAGTATTCTTTCTGGGTTCTTCCGATAAGGTGTTGCAACTGATCCGTGACCGGTTAAGTAAAGAATATCCTAACATCAACGTGGCCACTTATTCGCCGCCATTCAAAGCCCATTTTTCCGATGAAGACAACCAGGATATGGTGAACAGCATCAATGCTTTCAACCCCGATGTTGTGTTTGTTGGAATGACCGCGCCAAAGCAGGAAAAGTGGTCGTTTCAGCACAAAACCAAACTAAAGGCGGGCTTAATTATCAGCATCGGAAATGTGTTTGACTGGTATGCCGGAACGCAAAAAGCAATTCATCCTTTTTATTTTAAAATCAGGATGGCTTGGCTGGTAAGAATTTTTTTACGACCCGAAATTTTCAAGCGCAACATAGGCAACCAAATGATGTTCTTCAGGCATCTTTTACTTATGCTTTTGGGTTTGAAAAAACAGCCGGCGTAGGTAAAAGTTAATTATTGAAATTACAAAAAGTACAGACGTCGTTCTGTACTTTTTTGTTTTGTGTAAAATGATAGTAGTAGCCCATATTGCCTATATCAATTTGAAATATTCAGACAAAAACAAACTTCCAATCATCACTTAATTTATAACACTTTGCTCATCTTAGTTTTGCTACCTTTCCTGAAAATTTGGTTATGGAATTTTTAAGAGATTACTGGTGGTTGCTCATCCTCTTATTCATCATATTCAGTGGCTTGGTAACAGTGCAACAAGGCACAGTTTCAGTAGTTACTATGTTTGGAAAATATCGCCGCGTACTTCGTCCCGGTTTGAATTTTAAAATACCCATCTTAGAGCAGATCTATCGCCGCATCAGCATTCAAAACCGCTCGGTTGAACTGGAGTTTCAAGCCGTAACAGTTGACCAAGCGAATGTGTATTTCAAAAGCATGTTGCTGTATTCGGTGATTGATCAGAATGAAAACACCATTGTAAAAGTTGCCTTTAAATTCATCTCTGAAAAAGATTTGATGCAGGCCCTGATTCGTACAGTAGAAGGCTCTATTCGTGCCTTTGTTGCCACAAAAAGGCAAGCCGAAATTTTGTTGTTGCGAAGAGAAATTGTAGAGTATGTAAAAGATCAGATTGATCATTCATTAGAAGAGTGGGGTTATCATTTGCAAGACCTTCAAATCAACGACATTACGTTTGACAAACAGGTGATGGAAAGCATGAGCAAAGTAGTGGCAAGCAACAACTTAAAAGCGGCTGCTGAAAACGAAGGCCAGGCACTCTTAATCACAAAAACAAAAGGTGCTGAAGCCGAAGGTAACGCCATTAAAATTGCCGCAGAAGCTGAGCGTGAAGCAGCCCGTTTGCGTGGACAAGGCGTGGCTTTGTTTAGAGAGGAAGTGGCAAAAGGTATGAGCCAGGCTGCCGAACAAATGAAGCAGGCAAATCTCGACACAAACGTAATTTTATTCAGCATGTGGACGGAAGCCATTAAGAACTTCGCTGAATACGGAAAAGGCAATGTCATTTTCTTAGATGGCAGTACAGATGGTATGCAAAAAAGTATGAAGCAACTGATGGGGTTGATGAAAATGGATGGCGCTCTCGTAAATGAGAAAGGTGAGTTGATAAAGTAGATTGAACAATAAAAAGAATAATTCCGGTAAAAACAAACTTGATACTGAATGGTCAATTCAAACTCGGGTACTTCGGCTGATAAAGATTTTTTGTCTATCGTTCCAAACCTGCTCACTCTTTTAAATCTTCTATTCGGTTGTCTTGCTATTGTTTCCATTCTTCAACCCGGCTTAACAACCACCACCGATGAAAGTGGAACCAGTCTTATTGTTCTTCCGCAACAAATGGTTTGGGGTTCTATTTTTATTGGTTGTGCAGCGGTGATAGATTTTTTAGATGGCTTTGTAGCAAGGCTTTTCAAAGCTTCGTCTTCTATGGGTGCGCAGTTAGATTCATTAAGCGATATTGTAAGCTTCGGCGTGGCTCCGGGTTTTATTATCTATACATTTTTACGTTATAGCTTTTCGCAATTGCCAGATGGTTTAAATATAAGCACCGCGTGGCTTTTACCGGCTTTTATCATTCCCTGTGCGGGTGCTTACCGCCTTGCAAGATTCAACATTGATACTCAACAAAGTTATGGTTTCAAAGGCGTTCCCATTCCGGCTGCAGGGTTGTTAATTGCATCGTTTCCACTCATTTATTTCTTCATCAATCGCCCGTTTGTTTTTGCCCTTTTTTTAAACCAATGGTTTTGGTATGGGGTGATTGTAGTGGTTAGTTATTTAATGGTTTCTTCTTTACCTATGCTCGCACTGAAGTTTAAAAATATTTCTACCAAATTGTTGTTGCCGTTTATCATTATTGCAGTAATTGCAATCATTACCGCATTGATTGCAGGCTGGCTGGCAGTGCCGGTTGCGTTTATTGCTTATGTGATTTTATCTTTGATTTTTAAACCATCAACTTTACAACATCATGTATAATGTTCAGATCAAAGTAATGCCGCTAAAAGATTTATTAGACCCGCAGGGAAAAGCTGTTTTGGGTGGTTTGCAAAACCTCAATTTGCATGGCGTGCAGGACGTTCGCATTGGCAAGCACATTTCGATGCAAATCAACGCAGCCAATGAAAATGAAGCCCGTTCTCTGGCTGAAGAAGCTGCAAAAAAACTGCTCGCAAACCCGGTGATGGAGTTTTATAAAATAGAAATGGTGAATTAACCCAATGCTTCACCTTGTTCCTACTCCTGTTGGTAATTTAAAAGACATTACACTTCGCTCTTTGGAAGTATTGCAAAGCGTAGATATTATTTTGTGCGAAGACACGCGAACCTCATCTAAACTGCTTCAGCATTACAACATTCAAAAGCCGTTATCATCGTATCATCAGCACAACGAGCATAAGATTTTGCAACATATTATTCAGCAATTATTAGCAGGCAAAAACATGGCGCTGATAACCGATGCAGGAACGCCTGGCATTTCTGATCCGGCTTTTTTGTTGGTTAGAGAATGTATCAAAAATAATATCCAGTTAGAATGTTTGCCTGGGGCAACTGCATTTGTGCCAGCGTTGGTGAACAGCGGCTTGCCCATTAACCGATTTGTTTTTGAAGGATTTTTGCCCCTAAAAAAAGGCAGGCATACTTTGCTTACATCATTAGTTAATGAAGAAAGAACGATGGTGTTGTATGAAAGCCCAATGCGATTGGTGAAAACATTGAAAGAATTGATTGCGTATTTGGGTGCGGAACGGCAATGCGGTGTAAGCCGCGAACTCAGTAAATTGTTTGAAGAAAACAAAAGAGGAACCTTGCAGGAAGTTCACGACTATTTTTCTGCAAAAGAAGTGAAGGGTGAGATTGTGATTGTGATTGCAGGAAAAGAATAAAACAATTATTTCTATTCTTCTGTAATCCTTGTGGGATAAGCATTTGAGCGATGTTGTGTATCATTCGTTAGTTACAACAACAAGTTTGGTTTTGCACCATTTTTTATTGATTTGTAACACATAATGCTGTTAGGATTTTGAACCACAACTGTTGGAAAGAAGTTCCATTTTGCACAAAGAAATGATCTCTATTGAACCCATCAGGTTCACGTGTTTGTAGAAGCTATACAATTAGGTATTGATCAGCTCCACGGAGCCGCGTGTTTTGTGTGTTTGCCTTATCAATACGCGGCTCCGATGGAGCCGGATGATGGATGATTCGATACTTTACTACAAACACGGTTTTCCCACGGGGATTTTCAAATCTTTCGAACACGTATGGTTTTAAACGCTGCCAGCGTTACGAAACAACTTCGGACTTATTTTAGCACATCTGCGCTTTGTAATTTTTGTTTGATTGTATGAATCCTTTTTATAAAATCGCTCAACTCTTCTTCCTGTTGTTTGATGAAACTATTCTCTTCTAACTTACCCAATACAATGTTCATTTCTCTTTCATTTTCATACATCATTTTGCGGAACGGATTGGTATAATCTTTTTCTCTTGAGCGATAGATAGCATCAACCATCATCTCCTTTAATTCGGTTGCTTCATCAAGCCATTGCAATAAATGCGTTGTTGTAACATCATCAACATTCACTTCTTTTATTTCAAGCAAAGAAGCAATAGCATGTTCTCTTTTTTGCTGATTATATTGTTCGCCTTGCGAAATGTAAAACTGGTGCACGTGGTGCCAACTATTTATCTTGTCTTCTTTGATGTCTGTTTTGAAGCGATGCACTTCTTCTTCCGGTATCAATTGCCCGCCTACATTCAGCCATTGTGTTCTTTTGTTTTTGCCCAAATATTGCCTGATGTCTGTTTTGTTTTGCCCATATCCTTCGCATAACACTATCAGTTGATAAATGCCGTAAAAACAAATCATCTTATTGAACGCATCATACGCTTGTTGTACTTTGATGAGCACTGTTTTGCGCTTTGCATTTTCAAAACCGGGAACAGTTACTTCCAGTTCATCAATCACTTTATCATGTTGTTGCAACAGTTCTCTTCCTTTGTTTTTACATTCTTCATCTGTTACGAGTGCTTCAGCCTTTTGTTTATAAAATGCAGTGCCGGTTGCCGTTTCCATTAACGCAAGTGCATCAAACATTTCGTTCACACTATCAGGCGCTAAGTAATCGGTTTCCAACAATTGTATTCGCTCTGTTCGCTTATCGCGGTCGGCATACTTCCAGCTATTGCGGGCAAGTGCATACAGGTTGTACAAAAACCAGTAAGCTGGCATCACAATTAATTTATCATTCTTAACATCATTACTGATTAATGAAAACGGAATGGAAACATTCAGTTCGTAAGCATAATCGCCTTTGGCAAGAATGGAAAACGAAGCCAGTTTGGTGTTGTGTTTAATACTTACGCACAAGCCAGGCCAGAAGCCGCGCCCAGCAAGGAACTCACCATCCGCACCACGCGAATTGTGATTGGAACCGATGGTTGCGCCAGCAGGAATGTTGCTCTGCCCCATCACTACTGCAGCGCATAAAAATGAATTGTTGTGATGTTGTTCGTGCGCAGGAAATATCAATGAATTCAACACTTCGCAACAAGAGATGGTTGCGTTATTTCCCAAATATGAATTGATGAGCCGCGCACCGTATTTCAACTGCGAATGCGAAGCCATGATGAAGCGCACTGCCTTCACGCCATAAAAAATACGGCAACCATAACCAATAATGCCGTTTACAATTTCGCAGCCTTCACCAATTTGAGTTTTGCCTTCTTCACCCGAATTGATGGTTACATTCTTTATCTTGTTTGCACCTTTTATGTAAGCATCTTCACCAATCCAAACATCTTTGATAATGCCTGTATTTTTAATCACCGTTCTATCTCCTACTTTACCATAATAACCACGTGTTGAGGTAAACTCTTGTTCGGTAAATTGAGCAAAGCGTTTCATCAGCAACTCATCTTCGCGGTAGCGGCTCCAAAGCCACGCATCACCAGATTGCATACCATTGAAAGGCATCACGCTGCGGGCCCCATTTTCGTTAGCAATCTCAAGCCAGATGCGAACACTTTCGGGCTCGCCATCTTTTACAATGCCATTTCCAAACTTTGCATGATTGGTGGTTACGAGTTCGTCAACATTGGTTATCATTACTTCGCTGCCGATGATGTAATGCGATAGATAATGCACATTTTCAATGGCTACATTATCACCAAAATCAGAAGAAACAATGGTGGAATTGTACAAGCCAACCGGCAGTTTTAAATCGCCAAAATTTAAGACGATCTGTTCTAATTTTCCGATTCTTACCAAACCGTAAAACTTACAGTTTTTTACCAGTTCGGGATTGAACTCATCCGACACCAGAATATTATTCCAGTTATCGCTTGTGTTGCGGTTGCGAACCAGTGCTTCAATTTCGTAAGCGTTTAAGTTTCGATAGGCAATGCCGCTTACATTTTGTGCATTGCGCAGGTAGTATTCATCGGCTCCTTTTAAGAACTCGTTTTCAACAAAACCATAGCCGAGTGTTGCCACTTTTGTTTTTGCAATAAAATTTGTAGCCATTGGATGGTGCGATTGAAACAACGGCGAAAATAGTGCGTTTCAATGGTTGACAATCGCATATCCACTACTTATTCCCCATCCTAACATAAAATTTCCTGCGGTACGATTTTTTGAACTTCCTTTGTTATAATTTCACATTGTAAACCACTGCGAAAATTATGAAAAGCAATCAATACGTTACATCAGATTCTTCTGTAACGGACAATAAAAAAGAGTCATTTTCGCCGCGCGAATTAATTATGTACCATATTGAAAATCCGCATGAACCCATAACGGAAGATCAGATACGGAATCTCAATTTGCAAAAGCATAGAAACACTGACTTTGTATTGGAGGATGTAAGAGAAGACTAAAATAATAGTGCAAAAACAAAACTGCGAAATCATAAGGTTTCGCAGTTTTGTTTTTGTGTGTTTTTAGGCAAAATCAAATTTGCGAATAAGCGGTTGGTATCCAAAACGTAGATGAAATTTTAGAAACGATTTTTGCGTCGGCGTATTCAGGAATGGCTTTCAGTTTGTTCCATTCGGGGCTACTGCCAAAGTTCTTCCATAAAGTATCATGTTCCTGCATATCGGCAAACTGAAGCATATAAGTAAGATTAGGCCGGGCTTCTCCTATTACACATTCACTAAAAAAAACAGGGTGAAAACCAGTGTGCAAAAACACATTAATTTCTCCGCCTTCGTTAAACATTTCTATTTTCTTTTTGCCCGCTGCTTCTCCTGAGCTTTCATATCTTCTCAATTCAAACAGACGTGGTTTTTCATTTCGTATTCTAATTTGTGCATACATGGGAAACGCTTGCAGCAACGAGCTTTCAATGCGTTCGTACGCAGGAGCTGTGGCAGGCGCGTTTAAGTAAGCATCGGCAGCTTTTTTATAAGCCACATCACTCATTAGCTTTGCATTGCTGTTTGTAAAATCATCAATTGAATTATAAGGAATGATAACCAACAATTTCGTTTGAGTGTCCGGCTGCATTTGGGTAAAAACACCAACAGGTTTGCTACCCCATTTATTCAATACAGGTATAGCTGCATTCTGATAATAGTTTTCTACTAACTCCTGCTGCACATTGTCTTTAAGCAAATAAGTGCGCAACTCATACCATTGGCGGCTTTCAGCTTTGTTTTCATCCATATTTTTTGCAGAAGCAGAAGATTGTAATAGAGAAGATAACGAACCGGCAAGCAAAGATGTTTTTACAAAAGAACGGCGTTTCATAAGAGAATAATTATGCGATAAAAATAAACGAAAACAAAAGATTATTTCACCGCAAAGAACATGAGTTATCAGAGGTTTCGCAGAGAAACAATGAAACTACGCGTAAACTCAATTCACTCTTGTTCTTTGCGGTGAAAAATATCAATCCAAAAATTGTCCTGTATAACTTTCCGCTACGTTTTTAATGGCCGATGGCACACCTGCGTACACAAGATTGCCGCCTGCATCTCCCGCCTCCGGTCCTAAATCAATCAACCAGTCTGCGTTTTTAATTACATCGGTATTGTGTTCAATCACAATTAAGGAATGACCACCTTCAATCAACGCATAAAAAGAAGTGAGCAATTTATTGATATCGTGAAAGTGCAAACCTGTTGTTGGTTCATCAAAAATAAACAACACTTTTCCCGCTGCTTTTCCTTTGCCAAGAAACGAAGCCAGTTTAACGCGCTGCGCTTCGCCACCACTTAATGTATCGCTGCTTTGACCAAGTTTGATATAGCCCAAACCCACATCCTGCAAAGGTTGCAGCGCCTTAGCCAAAGTTTTTTCACTGGCGAAGAAAGCAATGGCATCGTCCACGCTCATGTTCAAAACATCATAAATATTTTTTCCATTGTAAGTTACTTCCAGCACTTCTTCTTTAAAGCGTTTGCCGCCGCATACTTCACAGGTTAAATGCACATCAGCCAAAAACTGCATCTCTACAACTTGTTCCCCTTCACCTTTGCAGGTATCGCAGCGTCCCCCATCAATGTTGAATGAAAAATGTTTGGTTTGAAAGCCACGCATTTTTGATAGCGGTTGCCGCGCATACAAATCTCTGATTTCATCATAAGCTTTGATGTAGGTAACCGGGTTGCTGCGCGATGATTTGCCAATCGGATTCTGGTCAATCAATTCGATTTGTGCAATATCATCTATGTTTCCGGTGATGGCTTTGTGCAGAGCCTACTTTATCAGCAAACTCGCCTTTTAGTTTCCGCAACGCAGGATATAAAATTTGCTTTACCAAAGTGGTTTTGCCGCTGCCACTTACACCGCTTACCACGCACAAAACATTTAGGGGAAACTGAACCGTAATGTCTTTCAAATTGTTTTGTCTTGCGCTTTCAACAGTAATGCTTTTTGTCCACTTGCGCGGTTGTTTATTCAGGTCAATCTGCAATTCACCTTTTAAATATTTTCCGGTAAGACTTTCAGGATTCGATATGATTTCTTCATAGTTGCCGGTTGCAATGACTTCGCCACCCAAATGTGAAGCCAACGGTCCCATATCAATGATGTAATCGGCTTCGCGCATAATTAGTGCGTCATGTTCAACCACAACAACCGTGTTATTCAAATCGCGCAGTTCTTTCAATACTTTTATCAGTCTTTCGGTATCGCGCGAATGCAAGCCAATGGAAGGCTCATCCAGTATGTATAAAGAGTTGGTAAGATTGCTTCCCAAGCTTCTTGTTAATTGAATTCGCTGGCTTTCACCCCCACTTAATGTGTTTGCCAAACGATTGAGAGTAAGATAGCCCAAACCCACGTCCACCAAGGTTTGCAGGCGTTGTTTGATTTCAATTAGAATGCGTTTGCCAACCTGCTGATCATGTTCTGAAAGAGATAAATTTTGAAACCAATGTTGCAAATCTTTTATGGGCATCACACACAATTCGCCGATTTGTTTTTGCCCGATTTTTACATACAAAGCTTCGGGCCGCAAACGATAGCCTTTGCAGGTAGAACAACCCGTTTTACCCCGAAAGCGGCTTAACAAAACACGATACTGAACCTTGTATAAATTCTGTTCTACTTCTGCAAAAAAATCGTCAATGCCCTGCACGGTTGCATTGCCTTGCCAGAGTATGTTATATTGTTGTTCGGCTAAATCACAAATGGCTGTATGAACCGGGAAATTGTAAGTAGCAGATGCTTTTATAAACCGGTCGCGCCATAGTCCGAGCTTCTCTCCTTTCCAGGGAGCAACAGCACCTTCATAAACGCTCGCCTTTTTATCAGGAATCACCAAATCCGGGTCAATGCCCAACACCATTCCAAAGCCTTCACATTCGGGACATGCACCATAGGGATTATTGAACGAAAACAAATTGGGTACCGGCTCTTCAAACTGAATTCCATCCAATTCAAACTTGTTGCTGAAAGGAATCAATTTGCCATCTACTTCTAACAACATCTCGCCTTCGCCTTCATAAAAAGCGGTGTTCACCGAATCGGAAATGCGATGAATGTCATCTTCATCAAATTCTTTGGTAACGATGCGATCCACCAAAATATAAGTAGAAGACTGAGAGTTTGTTTTTGCACTAATTTGTTTGATCAACTCTTCCTCATTCAACTCCAACAAATCTTCGATGCGCACCGGCTTGCTGTTGATGTACATTCTTGAAAATCCTTTCTGCACAAGAATGTTCAGCTCTTCGCGTGGTTCTCGCTTTGGATGTTGCTTAAAGCGAACGATGATAACAACTTTGCTTCCTTGCGGCAAACTTTTTATCGTATTTACTACATCAGCTACATCATCTTTTTTTACTTCTCTTCCGCTAACCGGCGAAATGGTTTTGCCAATGCGTGCAAACAACAAACGCAGGTAATCATAAATTTCCGTCATGCTGCCAACGGTACTGCGTGGTGTGCGTGTAATTACCTTTTGCTCTATGGCAATGGCAGGGCACAAGCCTTTAATATAATCAACATCAGGTTTGTTCATTCTTGCCATAAACTGGCGTGCATAGGCGCTTAAGCTTTCTGCGTAGCGGCGCTGCCCTTCAGCAAACAACGTATCTATGGTTAATGAAGATTTGCCACTGCCCGAAACGCCGGTTACAACAATTAATTTATTGCGGGGAAACGTAACGTCAACGTTTTTAAGGTTGTGAGTTCTTGCGCCTTTTATCTCGATGTCTCTTTCAATCAACTTAGCTTCTTTCTTTTTAACAGGAGCCTTCCTTTCTTTTAACATGCCTCAAAAATTAAAAAAGTATTTAACAAGATTAAAATATCATTTTATTTGCATTAATTTTACAATTGTAGTGCATTCACCGTAAAAAATGGTGTTATTTTCACAACCGAAACGAAAAGTACAAAGCCTATACAGAACTTCTACGCGATTTGTTTTTACACAGATTTTTTTAACGTTACTTATTTTTTAAAATTCAGTTTATACCTGTATGAGGCTGTACAATTCAATGACCGACACCCAGTTGGTGTTAGCATTTCAGGATGGTAATGTGTATGCTTTTGAATCGCTGATTGCACGCTACAAAGACAAGTTGTATTCGTCAATTTTGTTTTTGGTAAAAGACAAATATCTCGCAGAAGATATGTTTCAGGAAACCTTTATCCGAATCATAGATACGCTGCGCAATAAGCGATACAACGAAGAAGGAAAATTCCTGCCGTGGGCATTGCGCATTGCGCACAATTTGTGTGTGGATCACTTTCGTAAAATAAAACGCACACCTTCTATTTTAACCGGCGATAACCAGGATATTTTTGAAGTGATTAATGTAGTGGAAGAAACGGCAGAACAAAAAATGATGCGCCGGCAAAGCCACGATACAATGTATGCGATGTTAGATAAATTGCCCCAGGAGCAACGTGAAGTGATAGTATTGCGGCACTTTGGCGACATGAGCTTTAAAGATATAGCCCGGCTTACTAATTGTAGTATTAACACTGCGTTGGGACGTATGCGTTATGGTTTGATCAATCTTCGCAAAATGATGACGGAGAAACAAATTGCCTTATAATTTGGTAAGGTTTACCTTATGTCATCCGGTGTGATTTTGTAAGCACTAACGGATTGCCTGTTGTCATAGTTGCAAATTCATTTCCGGATGACAGCCAAACTCACAAAACAGCTTGTTCAATACAATTGAGCAAGCTGTTTTATTTTTATAATGATTTATGAAGAATATTGTTTTTGTTTTCACAAATCCAACATTAAACTTTTCGTTCAGTAAAAGTCTGATATGATTAGAAACATCTGTTAGTTTTTGGCATACAGATGGACATACAGTAATTACAATTATAAAATGAAAACTATGAAACAGGGAATACTCAGATTGCAGAAATTAGTACCTGTGATGGTATTACTCTTCCTTGGTTTTACGCAAATTGGTTGTGCGCAAAACTATTATCCGAATCGAGACAGCAATACTTATCCGAATAGTAATACCTATCCGAATAATGATAATAACGCCTATTCGAACAATGATAATGGCAGCAATTACGACAACAATGACCAGGCTTTGATTTCACCGGATCAGGATGTAAACTATGATGATTTTCATAGTGGCTTATCTCCCTATGGCAACTGGATGAATTATCCCGGCTATGGTAATGTTTGGGTATGCAATGTTGCCGGTTTCCAACCTTATAATACAGGCGGACATTGGGCTTACACCCACTTCGGCTGGACCTGGGTTTCGGATTACGCCTGGGGCTGGGCGCCGTTTCATTATGGTCGTTGGTCGTTCGACAATGCATATGGCTGGTTTTGGGTTCCGGGTTATACATGGGGTCCGGCATGGGTAAGCTGGCGCACTGGTGGCGACTATTATGGCTGGGCACCTTTGGCTCCGGGTTTAAGCGTTGGTATGAATGTAGGCTTTGGTATTCCGGCAGAAAGCTGGGTGTTTTTACCTCACCGCTACATGGGTTTTAGAAACATCAACAATTACTATGTTAACCGTACGCAGAATATTAATATCATCAGAAACACAACCATCATTAATAACACCAATGTTATCAATAATAATCGCTATGTAGTTGGTCCTCAGAGAAACGAAGTAGAAAGATATACAGGGCAGCGCGTACAGCCACAAAACATTGTTGTTACCAATCAACGACAACAATTTAGGTCAGGACAGAACGGGTGCCATCCACATGTACAATCCTGCAGTAAACAGGAATGGAGTTGGCAACAACATTAACCGCGCTAACAGATTGCCGAATACCACCGCACCCCAGGATAATGTAAGACAGCAGCCGTTTAATAACAGACCGCAGCCAATGCAGAATGGTGTTCAACAGCCACAGCAAAATGAACAGCAACATCAGTTGCCGATGCAACGTCCGCAACAAAATGGAATCAACAATAATAATGAAAACAACAGAATGCCGAATAATGGACAACCTAATTATGACCAGCAGCGGCAACAGCAAATGGAACAGCAACGCCAGCAAATGATGAATAACAGAAGCGAGCAAATACAACAACAGCAGATAAATCAACGTCAGCAACAAATGGAAGCGCAGCGAAACAAATGATGCAACAACGCAATCAGCAAATGCAACAGCAAAGACAACAGGATATGCAACGGCAGCAAATGATGCAACAAAGGCAGCAGCAGTCTCAACAACAACAGCAACAACAGCAAAGACAACAACAGTTTCAGCAAAGGCAGAACAATACGCCTAATAGAAGCTTTAGTCAGCCTGCAGCTCCCCGTAGTGGTGGATGGAACGGTGGCGGAAACAGCAACAGAAAAAGGGATTAGAATATAATTCATGCAAAAACAAAAGGCTATCAAATTTTGATAGCCTTTTGTTTTTGCATGAATTTGTTTAGTGATTTTGTTTCACTTAGCTCAATTGTTTTCGGAACCTTGAACGGAGTGTCGCAAGAGGCGATACATCGGAGTTACAAACGCTTGTAAAACAAAACTGTATTTTGTATTTTCGATGAATAAAAATTTGGGCAAAAACAAACCTATGCAATCTCCATTTGTCCAACTGCCATGTTTAAAAAATTGGGTAAAATATGGTTGTGCGTGAACATAATTTTATCGGGATCGTTCAACTGATCAATCATGCTTTTCCATTTGGCTTCGCCATGCTCTTTTATAACAGTTTGCTTTTTATCGTCGCGTTGCAAATACATGCTCATGCCTTGTGCATCGGCTTCAGGATGGAACTGTGTACCAATAAAATAAGGATTGAAACGCACTGCCATCACCGCACGTTCGTAATGAGACGCATGCGGACGTTCTTTTTCTATTGCTAACACAGTTCCACCCTGTGTTGCAAGTTTGGCTTCATCGGGCTTGATGACTTGAAAATCGCGGCTGTCAACCGCATAGAATGGATCGGTTAAACCTTCAAAAACCGGTTCATCAACAGCGCTCGGAAGCATGTGAACGGGGAAGACGCCAAAGGATGTTTTGTTGCGCTGACAAACCGTTGCAAAATTGAAATAACGACATGCCAACTGAAAACTATGGCAAATAAAAAACAGGTGCTTTTTGGGGAAATGATCTTCGTTCTTATTATGATCTTCAACCGATTTTATCCAACTAAAAAAACGATTGTCCCATTCCATTCCCGCACTTTCCAAAGGCGAGCCGGGACCACCACTTGAAATGTAAATATCATAACTTAAATCGGGCAGTTCTAATTTTTGACGAACGTCAAATTCTTTTACTTCAATGTTGTATTGATTCGCTTCACTCCACTGGTTCAGGATTTCATTGATGCATCGCATTCCCTGGTTTGCATAACCATTGTTTAAATCCAACACTGCAATTCTATATTCCATTATAAAAACAATTTAATCTGCAAATTTAATTCATTTCAAAAAAAGAAGATTTTTCCTGCCTTACAATTGGCTTAAAATGAAAATAAAGTGTAAGCAAAAGGGGCAATGTTTCGAAGTAAGGAATGCGCATAATGAAATAATCGGCAATTAAAAAAACGAAGTAAACGAGGATGAGAAATTTGTCAAACTTCTTTGTAAAAAAACCAATTAGGAAGCTCAGTTCCATTATTGTTACAACGATATAAAGGAAATACGAAAGCGTTGCATGATTGATGAGAAAGACATACAAATCAGTCAACCAGTAATGCGGCGAACTGGTAAGCATTTCTTTGTGCTGTTCCAATAAAATACCGCTCAATTGAACTTTATTAAAAACGCTTCCTCTTATAATTTTCCAGATTCCTGCTGAAGCAAAAAAGTACAAAAAGAAATAGCGGATGCCATCAAAGAGAAGCAAAAAGGTTTCTTCCTTTTTAGGAATAAAAATGATTGGAAAAATGAGCCATACAACAAAAATGGTGTATGAACTGATTGGGAAAATAAAATAACATTGCAGATAAATCCAGTTTATAATCAACACATAAATGGCTGCTAAAGAAATCGATGTTGGTTTTGCATAAGATGTAATTAATAATGATAAGGGAGTGGTATAAAACAAAACATCGAACAACAAAAACTGCTTCGTTTGTAACAGCCATTTTGGAATGCCTGTCTGCAGGAACAACCAGCTAAACACATCAAACGTATCATAAATAAAAACGGGTTGCTGTTGATACAACAGCATATTGTTGAACCATTTAAAAAGGGCGAGCACATAAAAAATAGCGCAAAACCAAACAATGATAGTATGCCTGAATGAACGTTTCATCAGCGGTAGAGAGCATTGTGTTGTTGATGATAAGAAACGATTTGGTATTGAATGTTTGCATCTTGTGGTAAACGCAACAAATGAATAATGCGTTGGCGGTACCAGGCATCAAACTGTTGGTGTGAGAGTTGATTAGTGTACAAGGAAGAATCGTTGAAGTGTAGCAATCGTTTGATTACCGTGTTATAAATAAGGCTATTCCAGTTTTGTGAATTTTGATATTGAATGATGGGCAATACAATGTTATCCCATCCATTGGGTGTAAAGTTTTTGGTTTGCAACGGCACCCCATTTATACTTACTTCAGTTGCTTTATAGTTTGGTTTTGCCGTAAAAAGCAAAGAGAACATGTCGTAATGATAGAACGGCGAAAACTCAACGCCATGCTTATAATTGATAAATAATTGCCCTGCTGCAAACAGAACAACGATAACAAACCAAAACCTGCTTTGCCTGTATAGCTTTTTAAAATACATACATAAAAATACCGCGTTAAGAAACGCGGTACAACGATAACTTTTTATTACAAAACAAAAGTTACAAATAACTCAAATCCGTTTCGGGTGTGAGCGTTAGCAATGTTTCATACATCAAGCGAATGGTATTTTCAATATCATCTTTGTGAAGCATTTCAACCGTCGTGTGCATGTAGCGCAGTGGAATAGAAATGAGCACACTTGGGCAGCCGTCGTTGGCATAAGCAAAACTATCAGTATCAGTACCTGTGCTGCGGCTTACAGTGCGGTTTTGCACGGCTATATTTTTCTTTTCTGCAACGTCAAGCACAATGTTCAACAGCTTGTTGTGAACAGCAGGCCCATAAGCTAATGAAGGTCCTTTTCCACAGGCAACATCGCCTTCCATCGCTTTGTTTATCATGGGCGTTTGCGTGTCGTGCGTAACATCGGTAACAATGGCAATGTTGGGTTTTATACGCCTTGCAATCATCTCTGCACCACGCAAGCCAATTTCTTCCTGCACGGCATTTACAATGTACAAACCATAAGGTAAGCTAATGTTGTTTTCTTTTAACAAACGAGCCACTTCAGCAATCATAAAACCTCCAACGCGGTTATCAAAAGCACGACCAATGAATGAGTTGTTAGCCAGTTCGTCAAAGCCTTCCTGATAAGTAACTACAGAGCCAATATGAATGCCTAATTCTTCCACTTCTTTTTTGCTTCGTGCACCGCAATCAAGCCATAAATTTTCAACTTTTGGTACCGGCTCTTTTGAGTCATTATTGCTTAATCTTGTATGAATAGCAGGCCATCCAAATACAGCTTTTACAGGTCCTTTTTTACCCCAAATCCAAACGCGCATCGAAGGTGCAATCTGGTGGTCAACACCGCCATTTCTTTTTAAATAAATAAAACCCTGGTCGTTGATGTAATTCACAAACCAGCTAATCTCATCAGCATGAGCTTCAATGACTACTTTAAAAGGCGCATCAGGATTGATAACACCTACTGCGGTGCCGTAAGGATCAGTAAAGTTAGAATGAATATAAGGCTTCAGGTAATCGAGCCACAAACGCTGCCCGCTGCTTTCAAAGCCAACCGGCGATGCGTTGTTGATATAATTTTTTAAGAAGGTAAGTGATGAGTTGGTTAGCACTGATTTTTTTTCTGCTGTTGCTTCTTTTTGTTTCGCCATGTTTTTATTTTAATACTTTTTGAAAGCCGTCAAAGGTAGGTGTGATGGATTATTTTGCCAACATCATTGCAACAATGCCAAAGAGAGCTTTAACAAGTAATAAACCATCAATGATAATCAGATAATACAAAATGCTTTTACGACGGCGCAATGAAGCAGCAGCAATGAACAGCAAGAAGAAAGGAATGGTGTTAATGATGATTTGAAGAAGGGAAAACTTTACCAGTATGGCAAAAAAAAGGAACGAAACCAAACTTACAATTATGAGTGGAAGCAAAATGTAAAACAAGGTTCGCCGCAAGCCTTTG
Organism: uncultured Chitinophagaceae bacterium; assembly: GCA_963790435.1. Taxonomy (GTDB): domain Bacteria; phylum Bacteroidota; class Bacteroidia; order Chitinophagales; family Chitinophagaceae; genus Ilyomonas. The sequence goes on along the minus strand of CAWBOI010000001.1, from coordinate 2,300 downwards.
GTAACTACAAATGTTTTGAGTTGATAGTTATGGTCGGCAGCAAAATCTTTAATATCAAACATCAATGCAATGGCTGTTGTAAACATCCAGTTGGTAAAAAAATAGCAGACTTCAACAGAAGAAAAATGAAACGTTTGTTTGGTTTGTAACGAATAAAAAAGCATAGGGTAGATAACAATCAGACCTGTACAAACAAACCCGATAATAAAGGGTTTGAGCCACGCAATATTGCGCAGCCTGAAGCGGAAACGCGCAGGAAAAATAACATCGTAATACAGCAAAGCGAGGAAAGGAAAAAGGAGCAAAAGCAACCAGTTCTGCACACTAAAAACAGAAACGGCAGATCCATATCTGACTAATTCATACACACAACCAGCAGCAATGAGAATGGTAAAAAAAAGTTGTGTAAAAAAAATGAGACTCCTGTTGTTAGCGTACCATGCGGCTCGGGGATTGGAAGATGTTGCCGTTGTATAATCGCCAATGTAAGCATGTGTATAATAAACCACTACTGATAAAAAAATGAGCAAATAAAAATAGACATCGCTGATGCGGAAACTATTTTTAATTGCTGTTTCAAAAGAGAGAGCAACAATGCAAAGTGCTAAGTAATAATTACCAAATAAAACAAAACGTGCAAGCTTCCACAGCACGACTAATCTTTTAATAACTTAATTGTGGGTGATTGCACGGTATCGCTTACATGCCCGGCTTTGTCTTTGATCCAAAAGCGGAAGTAACAGGAATCATCTCTGCCAATGCAACTGGAAAGAGTACCGCCCAGTTGTAAGTTCAAATCAATTTCGGCTTTTAAATCTTTGCGGCTCGTGAAATTGGGAACCATATTTCCTGATAAAATGTAACCATCTGCACCGCAGGTGTAAGAATTTTTTTCAAACCACATTGTATCTTGTATATCGCCTTCTTTATCGGTAACTTCTAATTTAAAATCAATGTTAGATTGCTGAGGAAATACAGTGCCATTTACACTTTTAAAAGTGAGTTTAGGTGTTGAACTGTAAGTATCTTTTGAGCAGGCAGACATTATCATCATGCTTACAACAACTATCAATAATTTTGCTTTCATCTTAGTATATATCTATGGTTCAAATGTAAACAAAACCAATGGAGTGTTTAGTGTGAAGCCTTTTTTTGTTAACAATATTTTTGAGCAATACAGCTTTGATGAAAGCGTTGCCATCAGCTTGTTTCATTATCAGTATGAGAACAACGAAGTGTACAATAAGTGGTGTAAACTATTGAATGTTGATCCGTCCGGAATAAGTCAGACAGAACGCATTCCTTTTGTTCCCATTTCATTTTTTAAAACACATCAGGTAACAACCGGAGCGTTTTCGCCACAAGTTATTTTTACCAGCAGCGGCACAACAACAACTATTAATAGCCGGCATTTTGTTAAAGACGTTTCATTGTACGAACAAAGCTTTATCACAGCTTTTCAACAGTTTTATGGTAAGATAGATAAGCTGTGCATCATTGGTTTACTTCCTTCTTATCTGGAACGCACCGGCTCTTCGCTTGTGTTTATGGTAGATGAATTGATACGATTATCTAAGCACCCCAAAAGTGGTTTTTATTTATATGATTTTGAAGGGTTGCAAAACACCTTGTTTCAATTAAATGCACAAAAACAAAACACCATTTTGATTGGTGTAACGTACGCCCTGCTCCACTTTGCGACAGCTCATCCAATGCCTTTGCATTATACTACCATTATGGAAACGGGTGGCATGAAAGGTAGAAAAGAAGAGATGACGAGGGAAGAAGTTCATCGTATTTTGTGTGAAGCATTTACAGTAAAGAGCATTCATTCAGAATATGGAATGACGGAGTTGTATGAGCCAGGCTTATTCAAAAGAAAAAGGCATTTATCATTGCCCTCCGTGGATGAAAGTAATGATACGAAATGAAGACGATCCTTTACAAGTTTCATCATGCGGAAAGGGTATCTTAAATATTATTGACCTTGCCAATAAAGATAGCTGCGCTTTTATTGCAACAGACGATGCAGGTATTGTTTATGAAAATGGCAGCTTTGAAGTGTTGGGACGAATAGATAACAGCGATTTGCGCGGATGCAGCCTCTTAACCTTGTAAAAAGGGTTTGTGCAAACCATTCTTCACAATTATATTTGCAGCCCTGCAACATTCACCTGCCCAGGTGGCGAAATTGGTAGACGCACTGTGTTCAGGTCGCAGCGTTCGAAAGGATGTGCTGGTTCGAATCCAGTCCTGGGCACACCATAAGGCTTGTAAATCATTGATTTACAAGCCTTTTT